>NZ_BMRJ01000001.1:0-7174 GCF_014648575.1 Agromyces mediolanus
TCGTGATGCTCGGTATCGGTATCGGCATGGCCGAGACGGTGTCGAACGAGCTCATCCTGACGAGCGCGCCGCCGGCGAAGGCATCCGCGCCGGTCCGGCCCGAGGCATCCGTCCAGCCCGAGGCATCCGCGCCCGTCGAGCCCGTCGTCGAGACCGAGACGAGCCGCGACGAGGTCGTCGTGCGCCGGGCCCCGCGCTACGGCGCCTTCCTGCTCGTCGGTGCGGTCGTGGGCGCGCTCGTCGCGCTCGTGCTCTCGCTCGCCTTCACGCCCGACCCCGACCGCGTCGCGCAGGACTTCACGTACGACCCGGGCCAGGTGTTCGGCTTCCTGCTGCTCGGCGGGGTCGCGATCGGGGCCGCGCTCGGCGCGCTCACCGCGCTCATCGTCGACCGCGCGCTCGCGCGCCGCACGAAGCGGGTCGTCGCCGAGCGCGACGAGACGCACCGCGTCGACGACTGACGGAGCTCCCGCACGCTCTCGACGACTTGCCCGACGTTCATGAAAGTCGGGCAAGTCGAGAGGTGAGACGGCTCAGCTGAGCTGCGTGCGCTCGACCCAGTCGAGGTACTCGGGGGTGACCGTGCCCGTGACGTACTCGCCCGTGAAGCAGGAGAGGTCGAGCTCGGTGATCGGGGTGCCCTCGGTGATCGCGGCCTGCAGGTCGGCGACCTCCTGGAAGATCATGTGGTCGGCACCCAGCTCGGCGGCGATCTCGGGGATCTTGCGGCCGTGCGCGATGAGCTCCTGTCGGCTCGGCATGTTGATGCCGTAGACGTGCGGGTATCGCACGGGCGGGGCCGCCGAGGTGAACGTCACCTTGTTGGCGCCGGCGTCGCGGGCCATCTGCACGATCTGCTGCGAGGTGGTGCCGCGCACGATCGAGTCGTCGACGATGAGGATGTTCTTGCCCTTGAACTCGGTGCCCATCGCGTTGAGCTTCTGCCGCACGGAGCGCTTGCGCTCGGCCTGCCCCGGCATGATGAAGGTGCGGCCGACGTAGCGGTTCTTGTAGAAGCCCTCGCGGTACTCGATGCCGAGCTTCTGCGCCACCTGCATCGCCGCGGGCCGGGAGGAGTCGGGGATGGGCATGACGACGTCGATGTCGCCGAGCGGCATGTGCGTGGCGATGGTGTCGGCGAGGCGGTTGCCCATGCGCAGCCGCGCCTCGTAGACGGAGATGCCGTTCATCACCGAGTCGGGGCGGGCGAGGTAGACGTACTCGAAGGAGCACGGCACGAGGCGCGGGTTCGTCGCGCACTGCCGCGAGACCATGGTGCCGTCGAGGGCGATGAAGATCGCCTCGCCGGGCTCGACGTCGCGCACGATCTCGTAGTCGCCGTTCTCAAGCACGAGGGACTCGCTCGCGACGATCCACTCCTCCTTGCCGGCGTCGGTGAGGCGGCGGCCGAGGATCAGCGGACGGATGCCGAAGGGGTCGCGGAACGCGAGCAGGCCGTAGCCGGCGATCATCGAGATGACGGCGTAGGAGCCCTCGACGCGCTGGTGCACGGCCTCGACGGCGGCGAAGACCTGGTCGGGGTCGAGCTCGAGCCCGGTGATCTGGCTCTGCAGCTCGGTGGCGAGCACGTTCAGCAGCATCTCGGTGTCGCTCGTCGAGTTCACGTGCCGGCGGTCGATCGAGAACAGCTCGCGCGAGAGCTCGCGGGTGTTCGTGAGGTTGCCGTTGTGCACGAGGACGATGCCGTAGGGGGCGTTCACGTAGAACGGCTGCGCCTCCTCTTCACGCTCGGCGGCGCCCTTCGTCGTGTACCGCACGTGCCCGAGGCCCATGTTGCCGATGAGCGACCGCATGTCGCGGGTTCGGAAGCCCTCCCGCACCTGCCCGCGCGAGCGGATCATGTGGAACACAGGTCCGTCGGCGGTCGCGATGCCCGTCGAATCCTGGCCGCGGTGCTGCAGGAGCAGCAGGCTGTCGTAGATCTGCTGGTTGACCGGCTCGGTGGAGACGATGCCGACGATGCCGCACATGCGAGCGATGGCTCCTTGGGGGTGAAGGGGCGTCCGAGGTGGACCCGTCGATTCTCCCACACGCGCGGGCGAGCACGGCCCGCGCTGCGGGGTGCTCGGATGCGCACGACGCGGGACTTGCTATTCGGCTTTATTTAGTTCTAAATTAACACCACCGCCCGCCACACAGCAGAGAGGCTCAGATGGCGCACCGCACCAGCCCCCGCACCGACGTCACGCGTTCGGCGATCCTCGCGCAGCTCGGCGCCAACGGCCCGGCGTCGCGCGCCGACCTGGCCCGGTCGCTCTCCGTCTCGCCCGCGCTCGTCACCCAGCTCACGAAGGACCTGCTCGCCGACGGCCTCATCGCCGAGCTCGAGCAGGCGCCCTCGAGCGGCGGGCGGCCCGCGCGCATGCTCGGACTCGTGGCCTCCGCCGGTCGGGCGATCGGGGTCAAGGTCGTCGCCGATCACGTCGCCTTCGTCGAGGTCGGCATCGACGGCCGCGTGCTGCGCTCGGCGAGCGAACCCTTCGGCGCCATGGCGAGCACCTACCTCACCGAGCTCGTCGACCGCATCCGGCACTTCCTCGACGGCGGCGGGGGCGCGCCGCTCCTCGGCATCGGGGTGGGCGTCCCCGGCAGCGTCGACCAGCCCGGCAGCGGCGTGGTCGACGCCCCCGCCCTGGACTGGAGCAAGGTCGAACTCGGCGACGCCCTCCGCCGGGCGCTCGGCCTGCCCGTCATCGTCGAGAACAACGTGAACGCCCTCGCCGTCGCCGAACGGCTGTTCGGGCTCGGCCGCAGCCACGACCACTTCCTCGTCGTCACCATCGGCACGGGCATCGGCGCCGGCATCGTCGTCGACGGCGCCGTGCTCCGCGCCGCGAACGGCGGTGCCGGCGAGATCGGGCACATCCCCGTCGCCGAGGGGCCGCGCTGCCACTGCGGCAACGACGGATGCCTCGAAGCGCTCATCGGCGAGGCGGCCCTCGTCGCCCGGGCCCGCGCCGAGGGGATCATCTCCGCCACCGCGGGCATCGACGCGCTGCGGGCGGCGGCCGACGCGGGCGACGAGCGGGCGAGCCGCGTCTTCGGCGACGCCGGCGCGGTGCTCGGCCGCACGCTCGCGGGCGTCGTGCACACCATCGCCCCGGCCTTCATCGTCGTGCTCGGCGAGGGCACGGATGCCTGGCGGCACTGGTCGTACGGATTCGAGCCGGCGTTCCGCTCCCACCTCCTGCGCCACCTCCGCGGCATCCCGGTGGAGGTCGAGACCTGGCAGGACGAGAGCTGGGCGCAGGGCGCCGCCGCCCTCGTGCTCGCCACCCCCTTCGATGCGGACGCGGCCGGCGACCAGGCCCGACTCATCCGCGCCCGGCTCGTCGAGCAGGCCGGCCGGTCATGACCGCGACGCTGAGCCGCCCGGGGCGCGCCGCGCCTCCGGCCGTGCGGCGCGCGCCGTCGGGCGGCCGCACCCCCGCCGCCCGCCGCCGCTACGCGCTCACCGTGCTCGCCTTCCTGCTGCCGAGCGCCGTGCCGCTCGCGATGTTCGTGCTCGGGCCGATGGTCGCCGCCGCGTGGATCAGCCTCACCGACTGGAACCTGCTCGCCCCCGCGAACTGGGTCGGCTTCGACAACTACGCGAAGCTCCTCACCGACCCGAAGACGGGCGACGTCTTCCTGCACACCCTCGCCTACATCGCGGGGTACCTGCCCCTCGTGTACCTCGGCGGGCTCGCCATCGCGCTCGGCCTGAACACCGCCCTCCGCGGCCGGACGCTGCTCCGCGGCGTCTACTTCCTGCCCGTCGTGACCAGCTGGATCGTCGTCGCCCTCGTATGGCGCTGGCTGCTGAACCCGGCCAACGGCGTCGTCAACACGGTGCTCGCCTGGTTCGGCATCGACGGTCCCGGCTGGTGGACCGACCCCGCCTGGGCGATGCCCTCGATCATCCTCGCCTCGGCGTGGAAGGACCTCGGCTTCGTCATGGTGATCCTCCTCGCCGGGCTGCAGGCCATCGACCCGGCGCTGCTCGAAGCCGCGCGCGTCGACGGCGCCGGCTGGTGGCGGCGGCTCGTCTCCATCATCATGCCGTTGCTCTCGCCCGCCACCTTCTTCGTGATCGTGATCTCGCTCATCAACGGCTTCCAGGTGTTCGACCAGGTGTACGCGATGACGGGCGGCGGCCCCGGCGGCGCGACCCAGGTCGTCGTGCAGCAGATCTACGACCTGACGTTCCGCTACGGGCGGGCCGGCGAGGCATCCGCCCTGTCCTGGATGCTCTTCGTCGTCATCCTCGCGGTCACCGTCGTGCAGATCCGCGGCCAGCGCAAGTGGGTGAACTATGGCTGAGACGCTCGCGATCCGGACCGCCCGGCCGCGCCCCGTGCCGTGGCGGAGCATCCTGCTCCACCTCGTCATCGCGCTCGGGGCCGTGGCGATGTTCTTCCCCTTCTACTGGACGCTCGTCACCTCGCTGAACGCCGACAGCCGGCTCGACTCCGCGCCGACGCTGTGGCCGGCGGACCCGAGCCTCGAGGCCTATGCGACGCTCTTCACCCGGCTGCCCTTCGCCCGGGTGATCGGCAACAGCCTGCTGCTCGCGGTCGTCACGACGCTCGTACAGCTCTTCACGAGCGCGACCGCCGCGTATGCGTTCAGCCGGCTGCCGTTCCGCGGGCGCACGGTCGTGTTCGGGATCTACCTCGCGACGATGATGGTGCCGCTGCAGGTGCTCGTCGTGCCGCTGTTCGCCGAGCTCAAGGCCTTCGGCCTCGTCGACACCTACCTCGGCGCGCTGCTGCCGACCTTCGCGAGCGCCTTCGGCATCTTCCTGCTCCGGCAGGCGATGAACCAGGTGCCGACCGAGCTCGACGAGGCCGCCGCCCTCGACGGCGCCGGGCACTTCCGCATCTTCTGGACCGTGATGCTGCCGAACATCCGGCCCGCGCTCGCGACCCTCGCGGTGTTCGCCTTCATGGGCAGCTGGAACAGCTTCCTCTGGCCGCTCGTCGTGCTGCGCTCGCCGGAGGTGCAGACCCTGCCCGTCGCGCTCGCCGGGCTCCAGGGGCAGTTCACCACCCAGTGGGACGTCGTCATGGCCGGCTCCATCGTGAGCATCCTGCCGATGCTCGCCATCTACCTGTTCGCACAGAAGTACGTCATCCAGGGCGTCGCCAACACCGGGCTGAAGTAGTCCGGTCGCGGCGCGTCTGCACCACCCCAGCGATTCCCCCGCACCATCCCTCACACGATCGAAGGAGATTCCCGAATGAGGACCACCGCACTCGCCGCCGCCGGCATCGCCGCCGCGGCCGCCCTCGTGATGACCGCGTGCACCGCCGACGGCGGTCAGGCCGACGGCCCCGTCACGATCACGTACACCAACTTCATCTCGAACGACGGCAACGAGGAGAACCTGCAGAAGATCGTCGCCGCCTTCGAGGAGGAGCACCCCGACATCTCCGTCGAGGTGACCACCCTGCCCTACGCCGACTACGGCACCGCGCTGCAGACCGATCTCGCCGCGGGCACCGTCTCCGACGTGTTCGACCTCGAGTACGCGAACTACGCGCAGTACCAGGCGAACGGCGTGCTCGCCGAGATCCCGGTCGAGGACCCGAGCGTCTACCGCGAGAGCGTGCTCGAGGCCTACGCGACGGACGGCAAGCAGTACGCGCTGCCGAGCTCGTTCTCGACCGTGGTGCTCTTCTACAACTCGGACCTCTTCGACGCGGCGGGGCTCGAGTACCCCACGAGCGACTGGACCTGGGCCGACGAGCAGGCCGCCGCCGAGCAGCTCACCGACCAGGCCGCGGGCGTCTGGGGCGATCATCAGCCGGTCAGCTTCTACGAGTTCTACAAGGTGCTCGCGCAGAACGGCGGCGAGTTCCTCGACGAGTCGGGCACGAAGACCGCGTTCAACACCCCGGAGGGCGTCGAGGCGGCCGAGTGGCTCGTCGGCAAGAGCGGAACCGTCATGCCGACGGTCGAGCAGGGGCAGGGCACGCCCGACTTCGACACGAACCTGTTCTCCGACGGCAAGCTCGCGATGCTGCACACCGGCATCTGGATGTTCGGCGCCTTCGCCGACGTGCCGTTCGGCTGGGACATCGCGGTCGAGCCGGGCAACACCCAGCAGGCCAGCGCGCTCTTCTCGAACGCGGTCGGCGTCTCCTCGGGATCGAAGCACCAGGATGCCGCGGCCGAGTTCGCCCGCTTCCTCACCTCGAGCGACGTGATGGTCGAGACCCGCCTCGACGCGGGCTGGGAGCTGCCGGTGATCTCCGACGAGGCCGCGCTCGAGAGCTACCTCACCCTCGGCGACCCCGCCAACCGCCAGGCGGTCTTCGACTCGCTCGACCAGGTCGCGCTGCCGCCCGTCGTCGCGAAGGGCCAGCAGGAGATGCAGGACATCATGACCGAGGAGCTCGTCGAGGCCCAGGCCGGCCGCAAGACCGTCGAGGAGGCGCTGGCCTCCGCGAGCGAGCGCATCGACGCCGCGATCGGCTGACGCTCCACCCACCCCCGATACGAAAGCAGCACGACGCATGACCCTTCCCGTGACCGACCGTCGACCGTCGATCCCAGAGCTCGCCGAGCGGAGCGCCGATCTGATCGCCGCCCTGCAGCAGCCCGGCGGCGCGTACCCGGCGAGCCCGACCTTCTCCGCCTACGCCGGGTACAGCTGGTTCCGCGACGGCGCGTTCATCGCCGACGGGATGTCGGCGGCCGGCCGCGCGGAGTCGGCCGAGCGCTTCTTCGACTGGTGCGCCGGGGTGCTGGAGGCTCGGGCGGACCGGATCGCCGAGATCGTCGCCGCGGCCGAACAGGAGGCTCCGGTGCCCGACGCCGAGATGCTCGCCACCCGCTTCACCTTCGACGGCCGCGAGGGCGACGACGAGTGGTGGGACTTCCAGCTCGACGGCTACGGCACCTGGCTCTGGGCGCTCGGCGAGCACGTGCGCCGGCACGGGGCGGATGCCTCGCGCTGGCGCCGCGCGGTCGAGCTCTCGGTCGACTACCTCGTGGCCTCGTGGGACCGGCCGTGCTTCGACTGGTGGGAGGAGCACGCGCAGCACGTGCACGTCTCGACGCTCGGCTGCATCGCGGCTGGCCTGCGCGAGGCGGTCTCGCTCGGCGTGCTCGAGCCGGCGCGCGGCGAGGCGGCGGCCGCCGTCGAGGCCTCGGCGCTCGCCCGGCT
>NZ_BMRJ01000001.1:7289-49144 GCF_014648575.1 Agromyces mediolanus
TGCGAGCCTCGGCGCGGTCGTGGGCCTGCTCGACGTGGTGCCGGCGGGCTCCCCGCTCGGCCGGGCCACGATCGAGCGCCTCGAACGGGAGCTCACGGTCGGCGACGGCGTGCACCGCTATCTCGACGACACCTTCTACGGCGGCGGGCAGTGGCCGCTGCTGTCGTGCTTCCTCGGGATCGCGCATGCCCGTGCGGGCGAGCTCGCGCGGGCCCGCGAGCTGCTCGCCTGGGCCGCTTCGACGGCGGACGCCGACGGCGCGATGCCCGAGCAGGTGGGGCAGCACCTGCTCGCCCCCGAGCGGGTGGCCGAGTGGGTCGAACGCTGGGGGCCGGTGGCGCGGCCCCTGCTGTGGAGCCACGCGATGCTGCTGCGGCTCGCGGTCGAGCTCGGCGACGACGAGGGGGTGCGCGCGTGATCCGGCACCGCCCGTTCGGCTCGGGGCATCCGTACTCCGAGGACACCGAGCAGCGCCGCCCGGCGCTGCCGCTCGCGGGCGAGCCGCTCGCCCTGGGCGTGCGCGCGAGCGCCGAGATCGAGTCGGTCGAGCTCGAGCTCGTCGTGACCGACGCCGACGGCGTCGAGTCCGCCGAGGCCATCGCCCTCGGCCGGGTGCCGCGGAGCTCGCGCGGCCAGCTCGTCGACGGCGGCCACCTCGCCTCCGCCCAGGCCCGGCTCGCCCGCGCGGCCGGCGGCTGGGCGACGACGATCGCGGCGCCGCCGGCCGGTTCGCGCCTGCGCTACCGCTTCACCGGGCTGGATGCCGCGGGGCGGGCGCAGCGCACCCGCTGGTTCGACGTCGCCCCGGCGAGCTGGCGGGCCGCCCCCGACGCACTCGTCCGGGTGCTCGGCCACGACCGGCTCGTGCCCGGCAGCGTGCGCCTCCTCGCCGACGGCGAACGGGTGCACCGGGTGCGCTTCGACCTGCCGCTGGAACCGGGCGAGCACGTCACCGGCTTCGGCGAGCGCTTCGACGCGCTCGACCACCGCGGGCGCAGCCTCGACGCGGTCGTCTTCGAGCAGTACAAGAGCCAGGGCGCCGAGCGGAAGACGTATCTGCCGATGCCGTTCGCGCACGTCGTGGGCGGCGCCGGCTGGGGCTTCCACGTGCGCACCTCGCGGCGCAGCTGGTACGACCTCGGCGAGTCCCGGGCCGATCGCCTCGTCGTCGAGGTCGAGGTGGACGCGGCGGACGCCCCGGCCGGGAGTGCGCAGGAGCCGGTCGTCGAGCTCGCCGTGTACGACGGCGCGCCCGCCGAGGTGCTGGGCGCGTTCCTCGACGAGGTCGGCCGCCCGGAGGAGCTGCCCGACTGGGTGTTCCGGCTCTGGGCGAGCGGCAACGAGTGGAACACGCAGGCCGAGGTGATGCGCCAGCTCGATCTGCACCGCGAGCACGACGTGCCCGTCGGCTCCGTGGTCATCGAGGCGTGGAGCGACGAGCGCACCTTCACCGCGTTCCGCGACGCGCGCTACGAGGTGCGCGCCGACGGTGCGCCGCACCGGCTCGCGGACTTCGAGTTCCCCGCCGAGGGCGCCTGGCCCGACCCGAAGGGCATGGTCGACGAGCTGCACGCCCGAGGCATCCGGGTGCACCTCTGGCAGATCCCGCTGATGAAGCTGCGCCCGCACCCCGAGGGGCAGGCGAAGGCCGACGCCGAGGCGGCGATCCGCGAGGGCGTGCTGCTGCGCGAGCCCGACGGGCGCGGCGGACTGCGTCCGTACCGCAACCGGGGCTGGTGGTTCCCGCTGTCGCTGATGCCCGACCTCGCCGATCCGCGCGCCGCCCGCTGGTGGACCGAGAAACGCCGCTACCTCGTCGAAGAGCTCGGCATCGACGGCTTCAAGACCGACGGCGGCGAGCACGCCTGGGGTCGCGAGCTCGTCTCCCTCGACGGCAGCCGCGGCGACGAGGCGAACAACCGCTTCCCCGTCGCCTACGCGGCGGCGTACGGGGAGCTGCTGCGCTCGGCCGGCAAGTCGCCGGTGACCTTCAGCCGCGCCGGCTTCACGGGCTCGCAGGCGCACGGCGCGTTCTGGGCGGGCGACGAGAACTCGACGTGGGAGGCGTTCCGCTGGTCGATGTTCGCGGGGCTGTCCTCGGCGGCGAGCGGCATCCTCTACTGGGGCTGGGACCTCGCGGGCTTCTCGGGCCCGGTGCCGGGCGCGGAGCTGTACCTGCGGGCGACGGCCGCCTCGGTGTTCGTGCCGATCATGCAATACCACTCGGAGTTCAACCACCATCGGGCGCCGTCGCGCGACCGCACGCCGTGGAACATCGCCGAGCAGTCCGGCGACGAGCGGGTCCTGCCCGTGTTCCGCGAGCTCGCGCAGCTGCGCGAGCGGCTGGTGCCATACCTCGCCGCGGAGGCGCGCGAGTCGATCCGCAGCTCGGTGCCGCTCATGCGGCCGGTGTACTTCGACCACCCCGGGCTCGAGAGCGCGTGGACGCATCCGCTGCAGTGGTTCCTCGGTCGTGAGCTGTTCGTCTCGCCGGTCGTGACGGAGGGCGAGTCGCGCCACGAGGTGGCGCTGCCGCCGGGGGACTGGGTGGATGCCTGGACAGGCGAACCGGTGGCCGGCGACCGGGTGTTCGAGGTCGAGGTGCCGATCGACCGGGTGCCGGTCTACGTGCGCGCCGCCGCCTGGCCCGGACTGCGGGAGGTCTTCGCCGGCTGAGGCCGGCCTCGGATCAGTACTTCGACGGAATGGGCAGCACCGCCATGGTGCAGCGCGAGATGCAGACCGGCCGGCCCTGCTCGTCGGTGATGCGGATATCCCAGACCTGGGTGGTGCGGCCGCGCGTGAGCGGCCGCGCTTCCCCGTAGACCCAGCCGTCGGCGACGGGGCGCACGTGGTTCGCATTGATCTCCATGCCGACGCAGTAGAACTGCTCGGGGTCGACGGTCATGCTGGCGCCCCAGCTCGCGAGCGTCTCGGCGAGGGCGACGGATGCCCCGCCGTGCAGCACCCCGCCGGGCTGGCGCGTGCGGCCGTCGACCGGCATGCGCCCCTTCAGCGAGTCCTCGGTGAGCTCGGTCATCTCGATGCCGAGGCTCCTGATCGCGGTGCCGTCGCTGCGGGAGTTGGCCCACTCAAGGGAGGGCTCGCCGAACCAGATGCTCATGCGTTCGAGTCTCGCACGGGCTGGTGACTGGATGGGATTCATGCATTGCCGCCGGAGAACTGGAATCCCATCTGGGCCGCTCGAATGTGCGACGCCCGCGTCCGGGGCGCCGGGGCGGGGATGCGCTCGCGAAACGCGGGCCGGAATGGTCGCCTATGCCGATTCGATCGGAGAAGCGGAGAGGTGACCCCCCTTTCGGGGGTCTTGTTTGCGTACCGCGCGTTCTGGTTCGGTTGCGCGTACATGCTCAGCATCGGGGGACCTACCGGGTGGATGTGAAGGTGTGGGGCCGCGGGCACCGCGGTTCGTTCCATCTCGACTCGGAGGGGCAACGCGTTTGCGTGCTGGGGGGCGCCGTCGTGCACGGCGGATGAAGTGGTGGGTCGCGGGCGCGACCGCGTTCGCGGTCGTCGTGTCCGGGACGGTCGTCGTCTCGCTGGGCCTGCAGCGCGGGACGGACGATGAGGCCGGCGGCGCCGATTGCTCGGTGCCGTCGGCCGAGACCGTCGACGCGGCGGCGGCACTCGCCGACGCCTGCGGCATCGACGTCGAGGTCGCCGACGCGCGGACGCCGTGGGAGCGCACCTGGGCGACGGCGGACGGGGCCGCCCGGACCGACTTCTCGGTCATGCCGAACCAGGTGCAGCGCGACGGCGAGTGGGTCGACCTCGACCGCACCCTCGTCGTCGCGGAGGGCGGCGAGTCGATCGAGGTCGCCGCGCCCGTCTACGATCTCTCGCTGAGCGCGGGCGACGAGCCGGCGCGCGAGCCTCGACCGCTCGGCGTCATCGAGTACGGCGGCGAACGCCTCGAGGTGTGGTTCCCGCTCGAGCTGCCCGAGCCGGAGCTCGATGGGGCCCGGGCGACGTACCAGCTCGAAGCGGGTGTCCGACTCGAGGTGACGGTCAGCCCGGACGCCACGGGCTTCACCCCGATCGTCGTGCTCGACTCCCCGGCGGCAGCCGCGCGGTTCGAGGCGGCGCTCGTCGCCGCTCGCGAGGCGAGCGGCGACGCCGGCGAGGGGATCGACGTCGCGTTCCGAACGGTCGTCTCCGAGGGGCTCCGCGTCGCCACCACCGCGGAGGGCGGGATCGAGGTGCTCGACGAGCGCGACGAGGTGCGATTCTCGTCGCCGCCCTCGGTGATGTGGGATGCCTCGGGCGACGAGCCGGCCGACGGCGGCGCCGCCGCGACGAACGGGCCCGACCGTGAGAGCGGGCTCGGCGACCCGGAGCTCGCAGCGGCCGAGCGCGGCCTGAACCCCATGCCGGGCGATCGCGTCGCGACCATGCCGGTCACCGCCGTCGACGGGCGGGTCATCGTAAGCCCCGACCCGGTGATGCTCGCCGATCCGGCGACCGTGTGGCCCGTGCGGATCGACCCCAGCTTCAGCGGGAAGGGGCCGGCCGACTGGATCCTGGTGCGGACCGGCGGCTTCTCGAGCTCGATCTACAAGTGGACCGATCCGATCGACGGAGGCAACGGGCGTTGCACCGACTCGTCGTGCAACGCGAACTTCACCGCTCGACTGGCCTGGCAGTTCACCGGCATGGAGACGATCGGCGCGATGGTCGGCGGCGACGTGATCAATGCGCAGTTCCGTGTGAACGGGGTGCACTCGTACAACTGCAACGCGGCGACGACGGACCTGTTCGTGTCCGGGTGGATCAACTCCTCGACCACGTGGGGGTCGCTCGGTGTCGGCCTGTACTCCGGCTCGGTCACCGGCTCGCAGCGGAGCAGCTGCGGAACCGCGGGGTGGAAGGAGTTCGACGCCACGGCGGCGATCCGGCAACTCGCCGACCAGAACTGGACCGCGATCACGCTGGGACTCAAGGCGAGCGACGAGTCGTCCATGGCGGGGTGGAAGCGCTTCGCGCACGATGCCACGCTCGCGGTGAGCTACAACCGGGCACCGAACAAAGCGACGAACGTGAAGCTCGCCTCGCCCGCGAGCGCGTGCGTGGCCGGAGCCGGCCGACCGATGATCGCCACGACGACGCCGACCATCTCGGCGGTGGCGACCGATCCTGACGGCGGCAACGTGCAAGCCGAGTTCTCGGTGGTGGATCAGGGCACCACGAACGAGGTCTGGAACAGCCGCCCGATCGCGGCGAAGGCCTCGGGGTCGACGTTCACGATGGCGGTCCCCACCGGCAAGCTTCTGAACGGGAAGGCCTACCAGTATCGCGTCACCGTGACGGACGGCTCGAAATGGTCGGGATGGTCGACCGCGGTGTGCGAGTTCTCCATCGACACGAGCAAGCCGGCGGCGCCAAAGGTAGTGCCGGTGGCGACGGGGCAGCCCGCCGTCTACGCGAGCGGGGTGGAACGCGGCGGTGTCGGCATCGGCGGCGCGTTCACCCTCAGCTCGACGGCGAGCGACGTGGCGTCCTACAAGTACGGCTTCGGCACCAATCCGCCGACGACGGCTGTGACCGGGGCGACCGCCACGGTGACGTACACGCCGACGAAGACCGGACCCGTCTCGCTCTACGTCGTCGCGATCGACCGCGCGGGCAACGTGTCGGCGACGACGACGTACACCTTCGACGTCGCCTTCCCGGAGGAGGACGGCGTCTGGACCTTCGACGACGCCACGCAGGACGGCACGGCCACCGACTCGTCGGGGGTCGCGAAGAAGAACCCGCTCCTGCTCGCCGGTGAAGCGCAGTGGACGACCGGGCCGCGGGAGCTGTTCGGCTCACGTGCCGGCGATGGCGCCCTCGTCTTCGACGGGGTGAACGACTTCGCGGCGACGGCGGGACCCGTCGTCGACACCCGCAAGTCGTTCACGGTCTCGGCGTTCGTGCGGCTGGATGCTGCGGCGCTCAACTCGGGGAAGGCCTATACGGCGCTCGGGCAAGACGGGCTGAAGAACTCCGGCTTCCACGTGCAGTACCACCCCTCGTCGTGCCCCACGCCGAACGGCATCGACGGCAGGGGATGCTGGCGCTTCAGCATGATGAACGCCGACGTCCTCGCGAATCCGGGGAGCGTCGTCGTGTCCTCGTCGGAGGCCGTGCGTGTCGACGAATGGGTGCTGCTCGTCGCCGAGCACAATGCGACGACGAAGAAGACGGCGATCTGGTCCTGTCCGGTCGGAACCCCGGAACGCCCCACTACCGCGGTGCCGAAGAAGTCGCAGACCTCGCGGGCCGCGACCCCCTGGCAGGCGTCCGGGCCGTTCACTGTGGGGCGTTCTCAGTACAACGGCCAGCCGCTCGACTACTGGCCGGGCGCCATCGACGACGTCCGCGTGTTCTCGGGGCAGGTGCTCTCGGAGGCGAAGATCCGCCGCATGTGCCAGGGCGCCGAGCCGAGCGACTTCGGCGGCGACGTGAACGCGGTCGACCCGACGGTGGGCGAGTGATGCGCGGGGGAACGGGTGCGGGCGCCCGGCGACGGAATCTGCGGATGCGGAAGGCGGGTGTCATGGGCCAGCGCAACGGGGCGTCGAGGTCGCGGCAGGCGGTGCTGACCGTCGCGGCGGCGCTCGCGCTGGTCGTCGGCTTCGACCCGTCGATGGTGATGCCGCTCGCGCCATGGCTGGCGGCGGGCGCCGCACCCTCCGCGGCGGGCGAGACGCGCGAGGAGAACCTGCAGGCCGCGTTCGAGCGGCTGCAGCAGTCCGCGCCGGTCGACGGCGCCGAGCTCGGCGGCGACTGGGGCGAGCCGGAGGCGCCGGCGCTCGCCGTCGGGCCGACGACACTGCCCGAGGCCGACGAGGAGACGGTGCAGCTCACCGGCGTGAGCGCATTCTCGGCGGCGAACGCCGGGGTGGAGATCGACCTGGGCGGCATGAGCGCGATCGTCGCGCCGGCCGAGGACGGCAGCTCGCCAGATTCGGTCACGGTGCGCGTCGCGGACGCCGCGGGCGCGGCGGCCGCCGGGGTCGACGGGCTCCTGCTCGAGATCGAGGATGCGGCGGGCGGAGCCGCCTCGGCGGATGCCTCGGTATCGCTGAAGCTCTCCTACGCCGCGTTCGGCGGAGCCGGCGGCGGCGACTGGGCCTCGCGGCTGCAGTTCCTGCAGCTGCCGGACTGTCCGCCCGAGGCGGCGGAGGCGCCGGAGTGCGCGCCGATCCCGCTGAAAACGGTGAACGACCCGGTGACCCAGACGATCTCGGCCGAGGTCCCGGTCGTGGGACCCGCCGTCGTCGCGCCGCCGAGCGAGCCCGCGCCGGAGTCGCCGGCCACGGAGGCGCCCGGCACGGAGACGCCGGCCACGGACGCTCCCGCGACGGAGGCCCCGGCCACCGACGCGCCCGCCACCGAGACGCCCGAGGCGCCGGCCAGCGACGCTCCCGGGAGCGACGCCCCGACGAGCGAGGCCCCCGACGGCGGCGGGGAGCTCGCCGCCCGCGCGGCCGAGCGCGGCGAAGCATCCGCCGCCCGTTCTGCGACGCTCTCCGCGACGGGAGGGCCGGCACGGCTCGCGGTCGTGGCGGGCGTCGCCGGTCCGGGCGGCGACTGGTCGGCGACGAGCCTGTCGCCGACCTCGACGTGGAGCGCCTCCGGCTCGACCGGCGGCTTCGCCTGGTCGTACCCGATGCGGGTGCCCGCGGTGCCGGCCGGCCCGAGCCCGCAGCTCGCGATCGGGTACTCCTCGGCGACCTCCGACGGGCGCGTGCCCTCGGCCAACAACCAGTCCGGCTGGGTCGGCGAGGGCTTCGACGTGCCCGGCGGCTTCGTCGAGCGCGGCTACCGCGCCTGCACGAAGGACGACGGCGGCGCGGCGAACAACGCCGGCCGTGAGGGCGGTGACCTCTGCTGGGGTCCCGAGAACGCGACGCTCGTGTTCAAGGGCGCCGCGGTCGAGCTGATCAAGGGCGAGGGCGGCCGCTGGCTGCCGAAGCAGGACGACGGCACCCGGGTCGAGCTGCTCACCGGCGCGTGGAACGGCGGCGAGGCGAAGGAGTACTGGAAGGTCACCACGGTCGACGGCACGCAGTACTTCTTCGGCCGGGGCAAGCGCTCGGCCGACGACGTCGAGCTGAACTCCGCGTGGACGGTGCCGGTGTACGGCAACCACCCTGCCGACCGCTGCAACCAGGCCGCCTTCGCCGACTCGCGTTGCGATCAGGTCTGGCGGTGGAACCTCGACTACGTCGTCGATGCCTCCGGCAACTCGATGACCTACTTCTACTCCACCGAGACGAACCGCTACGTGTACGACTACACGGCGAACCCGACGGCGCAGACCGTCGCGTACACCTCGGGTGGCAGCCTCTCGCGCATCGAGTACGGCACCCGCGCGGGCGAGGAGCGCACGACTCCGGCGCCCGCGAAGGTCGAGTTCACGAACGCACCGCGCTGCGTGCTGGACGTGTCGAACCCCGCGGGCCTCTGCGCGCCCGGCCAGGCGGCCCCGGACTCGAAGACCTGGCCCGACACCCCGACCGACCTCGAGTGCGAGGTCGGCGAGGACTGCCGCACGCCCGCGCCGGTGTTCTTCGACCGGCACCGGCTCGCGAAGATCGCGACGTTCGCGCACGACGGCTCGGGCTACCGCCCGGTGGACTCTTGGGAGCTCGGCCAGCGCTTCGTCGCGCAGGGCGACGGCATCGGCATCGATTACGCGACGGGGGTCATGCTGCGGCTCGAGTCGATCCGGCACACCGGCCACGGCGGCACCGACAGCACGGCCGACGACGTGCAGCTGCCGCCGAACCGCTTCTCGTATACGGCGTTGAAGAACCGGGTGGATGCCGCGAACGACGGCTACCCGGCGATGGAACGCCACCGTATGACGAACGTGCGCACCGAGTCCGGTGCGTCGATCAGCGTCGACTACCGCACGAGCTGCGCGCCGGGCGATGTGCCCGGCACCGGTGAGACGGCGCAGCGCACGAACGACCGGCTGTGCTTCCCGGTGCGCTGGCACCCCGACGGCGAGGCGAACCCCCGCATCGACTACTTCCACAAGTACGTCGTGAACACGATCGTCGAGGACGGCGTGCCGCCGACGGGCGGGTCGCCGGGCGAGCTCATCACGGGGTCGCTCTCGAAGACGACCGCGTACGCCTACTCGGGCGGGGCGGGTTGGGCGAAGCCGAGCGGCGCGACGCTCATCGCCGAGGACCTGACGTACTCGGAGTTCCGCGGCTTCCCGACGGTGACGACCACGGTCGGCACCGGCGACGAGGCATCCGTCTCCCAGGCGAGCTACTACCGGGGCCTCGGCGGCACGCTCGCGGCCGGCCCGAGCGGCGCGCGGGTGACGACGGACGACCACGAGCGCTACCGCGGCGAGGTGTTCTCCTCGGTGTCGAAGGACGGCGAACGGCTCGTCTCGGAACAGGTGACGACGCACGGCGCGCCCGTCGTCGTCGCGACGGGCTCGGGCGGCCGCGAGGCGACGCGCGTGCCCTCGACCACGGTCGACGGCTTCGTCTACGACGCATCCGGCGCGCTCGATCGGCACACCCGAGTGGCGTCGACGTTCGACGCGAACTCGCAGCTGCGCACGGTCGACGACCGCGGCGATCTGGCACTCGCCACCGACGACGTGTGCACCACGACGGAGTACGCGCACGACACGAATCCGACGTTCGTGACGGCGCACCGGGTGGCGCTGCCGTCGAAGAGGGAGCGGGTCTCGGTCGCGTGCGGCCAGCCGGTGTCGCGGCCGGCCGACCTCGTCGGCAGCGAGCGCTTCGAGTACGACGGCGCCGGACGGCTGCTGCGCGCCTTCGCGCTCGATCCGGACGACGCGCAGGGCGCGACGTTCGAGCTCAAGAGCGAGGTGCGCTCCTACGACGAGCGCGGTCGCGCCCTCGTCGTAGCGGATGCCGCGGGGCAGCTCACGACGACCGCGTACCAGCATTCGCCCGGCGGGCTCCTCGCCCACACCTCGGTGACAACGCCCGACGTCGACGGGCCCGGCCCGCTGGGCGGGGCGACGACGGCGACGGCGCTGAACCCGCTGACGGGCACGGTCTCCTCCTCGACCGACGCGAACGGACGCATCACGAGCGCCAGCTACGACGCGCTCGGCCGGCGCACCGCGGTGCGGTACCCGCAGCATCCTGCTCCCGGCCCGGCGTCGGTCGTGTACGAGTACACGGTCGCGACGAACGGGCTGAACGCGGTGCTCACCCGCACCCTCGGCGCCGACGGCACGAGCCAGCATGCCGCGGTCGTGCTCTACGACGGGCTGCTGCGCCCGTTCCAGACGCAGGCCGAGGGGTCGGATGCCGGGGCGAACGACCGCGCCGATGCCGCCGCGCGCGGTCGCATGGTGACGCACACGTACTACGACTCCGCGGGCCGGGTGGACTCGTCGACCGGCCAGTGGCTCGCCACGGGTGTGCCCGCGGCGAAGGCGCTCGTGCCGATCGCCGTACCGCCGTCGAGCACGACGTTCGAGTACGACGGTGCCGGGCGCACGACCGACGAGATCTTCTGGGTCGGCACCTCCTCGAACCCCGACTACGAGAAGTGGCGCACCAGCACGGTATACGACGGCTCGCGCACCCTCGTCATCCCGCCGCTGGGCGCCGTGCCTACCGAGTCGCGGGTCGACGCCCGCGGCAAGACGGTGAGCCTCACCCAGTACGAGCGGGACCCCGAGACGAGCACCGCGACGAGCGCGGCGCAGGTCCGGGCGCTCACGCAGCAGACGACGACGTACGAGTACGACCCCGCGGGGCAGCTCGTGAAGATGACCGACGCCGAGGACAACGTCTGGACGTACGCCTACGACTGGGCCGGTCAGCGCACGGCCGCGAGCGACCCCGACAGCGGCACGACGACGAGCACGTACGACGCGCTCGGCCGGGTCGTGACCACGACGAACGGTGCCGGCGAGACCCTCGCGTACACCTACGACCCGCTCGGGCGGCGCACGAGCATGCGCGACGGCTCGGTCACTGGTGCGGTGCGGGCCGAGTGGCAGTACGACCAGGCCGTCGACGAGTCGGGGCGCGCCCTCATCGGGCCGGTGTCGTCGGCGACCCGCGTGACGCCCGCCGGGCTGCGGTTCACGAACGAGACCCGCGTGTACGACGCGGCGTACCGTCCGCTCGAGGTCGCGACGGTGCTGCCCGAGGTGGCGCCGTACACGAGCCTGGCGACGACGACGTTCACGACGAGCTACGCGTACACCGCCGACGGGCAGCCCGCGCAGACCCGGCTGCCGAGCGTGAGCGAGCAGGGCGTCGCGAAGCCCGTGCTCGGTTCCGAGATCGTCACGACCAACTTCGACGCTGCGTCGCGGCCGTCGTGGATGGGCGGCGGCTTCGGCTGGGGCGTGTACGTCGCGGACTCCCGCTACGGCTCGGACGGCCGCCTGCTGGCGACGGATCTGGGCAACACCTTCGGCACGGCGGTGACGTACGACTACGAGGACGGCACGAACCGGCTCGTGGGGGTCGCGCTCGATCGTGAGCGGGTGAACGGTACGGAGCTCGACCTCGAGTACCGGTACGACCCGGCGGGCAATGTCACGGCGATCCTGGATCGGCCGACGAACACCGCGCTGACGGGTGCGGCGAAGCATGACAATCAGTGCTTCGGCTACGACGGGCTGCGCCGCCTAGATCTGGCGTGGACGGCGGTGGACGCGAATTGCGACCGTCGGGCGGATCAGGTGGCCCCGAACCTGGTGGGTGGGGCTGCACCGTATTGGGTGGAGTACGAGTTCGATCCGGTGGGCAACCGTACGGGCAAGTCGGTGCATGCCGCGGATGGCTCATCGGGGGTCGTTGAGACGTCGTACACGCACGGTGGCGGTGGTGCCGGGGTGCATGCGGTGACCGGTGCGTCGGTGTCGGTTGATGGTGGTGTGGGGGTGTCGTCGTCGTACGGGTACGACGGGGCGGGCCGGATGGTGTCGCGCACTGAGGCTGGGGTGTCGTCGCAGTTGGGCTGGGATGCGGAGTCCGAGCTGGTGTCGTTGCAGTCGGGCGGGTCTGGTGCGTCGGGCGGGTCCGGGTCGTCGTTCGTGTATTCGGCGGATGGTGACCGGGTGGTGCGTTCGGATGCGTCGGGGGTGACGGTGTACCTGCCCGGTGGGCAGGAGGTGTCGATCAGCGCCTCGGGTGCGGTGTCGGCGGCCCGCTATTACGGGTTCGGTGGGGCGACGGTCGCGGTGCGCGTGGGTGTTGGCCTTGCTGGGGTGTCGTCGTTGGTGTCGGATGCGCATGGCACGCCGGTCGCGTCGGTGCCGAACACGAAGCGGCCGGATACGACGAAGGTTGATCGGATGTACACGGATCCGTTCGGTGCGGCCCGTGGCGGGTCGGGGGCGGGGACGGTGCCGGGGGATCGGCAGTTCCTCGGGTTGACGCGTGATGGGTCGGGGTTGACGTTGCTCGGCGCCCGCTATTACGACGAGACGTTGGGCCGGTTCTTGAGCGTGGACCCGTTGCTGGATCTCGCGGATCCGCAGCAGTGGAACGGGTACGCGTACGCGAACAACAACCCGACCAGCATGAGCGACCCAAGCGGGCTGCGGGTGTCCGAGCCCAGCGCTGATGCGGACTTCCACTCGCCCGGCTACCGAGCCAAGCAAGATCGGCAGAAGCAGGCAAAGGCAGCCGACCAAGCCGCGGTCACCGATGCGTATGTGGCGGCGCGTGGAATCGTGCCAACCGTTGATCTCCCAGCTGACGAGGGGGCTACGGCTCCACTCCCCCTTGACCAAGCGCTACGCGAATCCTCTCAGGACGCCATTGAGGTTGGCGTCTTGAGTCTCCTGGCCGGACTGGGCATGCGCGCGCTTGCGGGAAATCGAGGGATGACCGGTGGGGAGGCGACAGCACAGTCGATCCGTGCCGACCTCTATTCGTTGACCCCCGGTAGAACGACAGGGTATGTGGTGAACTCGGAGAAGGAACTCAAGGCGCTCTTTCTCCGTTGGACGCAAGGTGCGAAAAAGGACCGCGTTGTCGAAGGCCCGAAGTACAAGATCGAGCAGTATCGTCTGCCGGACGGGACTCGTGTGCAATGGCGAGAAGGTTCAAAATCAGGCGGCGAGACCATCGAGTTCACGTTCCCAGGAACGAAGGTCCAGGAGAAAGTCCACGTCGAGTGAGAGATGGAGGTGGTCGGATGGGTGAGGCGGAGCTTCGGCTCCCGCTCGTTGAGCAGGCGCTGCTCGAAGCGAGCGAGAGCTACGTCAGCATGGCTGGACTCACGAGAATCGCGATGTTGCGCACGGGGAGCGATGAAGACGAGCTGATGCGCATGATCGCGTTGGGGATCGCCTCTGAGCTCGTCTACTCGGGCTGGGTGGACGTCATTGACTACGTTCAGAACCGGGAGATCGACGGGACCGACCCCGCTGCGATGCACGCGATTTGGTCGGCGACCCGCGGAGCTTCGTTCGAACAGCTCCAATCTGACCCGTACCTCGAGTTCCCGCTGACCGTGAGCGGGTGGCAGCGAGCGATTGAAATCGGAGAGCGGGACGGGCAGTGGAAGTACGTGTGGCGCGGGGAGCCCTATGTGGGCCCTGGTGGATGGCGACGCAGGTCCATCTGAGGCCTCGCCGTGGGCGGGGGATTCCGCGCTGGCCTCAGGACCATGCCGCAGTCGACCAGTACCCTCATCCTGACTACTGAGGGGAATCAAAGGTTGAGCTCGCTGAGCTGTTTGCGGAGCGTCGTTCCACGACGATTCAGTACGACGGCGAACTGGTTCATGGCGTCTACGAGTTCGAACGGGTTCCGCGTTCGCTGGCAGTCACGTTCGTGCGCGCCGCGCAGGCACTCGTGCAGGGCCTTCGGCTGAAAATTCGTGGTGGCGCCTTCGATGTAGCTGAGGAGCAAGGCATCCACGGCCTGGTGTTGTGCACCGATACGGCACCGCGCAACGTGGTTGTCTCCCTCCGGAGTGTCAGGCCGAATGCGTCGCTCAAAGTGTGGAACGTGTGGCGGCGTCAGGTTGACGGCCATTCAGTCACCCAGGCATGGCTGGGCAACGCCGGGATGCGCGTGAGTGGTGCCGAGAATCGACTACTGCTGCGCTGCAGCGAAAGCCTCAGAGCTTGACGATTTTGGAACGGCCCAGGGATGGTCAAGGTCGCAGGCCCAGAACGGGCCAGTGAAATTCACTGATTCCAATGGAGTCGTGCGTCTTACGATCAAGAGAGGGAGTGAGAGGACCCCAGGCAGCGAACTGCCCCACGTCGAGATGCGCAACCCGCTCGGATTTCGAGTTGACGTGCATGGCAACCTCGTGACGCGGCGTAGCCCGGGCAATCACACTCCGATCGTCTGGGACTGGTGAGGAATATGCAATTGGACTATTCGGAGCTCCCGCAACTCCAAGGTCTCTACCTGGAGGACAGTTGGGTCCTGAAAATATGTCGGATAGGTGATCGACTCGTAGTCCACATCGACGCAGTTCTCACTCAAGCTCATCCGGGCTACGAGGCACCGAACGCGGACGAACAACACTGCTACCGGCGAGGCGAAATCGTGTTTGAACTCGTCCGTTCCCTTCGATGGGAGAGTGATCGCTTGGTCCGAGCAGCGTTCGACGCCACCGGCGAACCAGACCTCGGGTCGGTTGATCAATTCGCGCAGGTCGATGGGTCGTACGTGCTTGCGGGCGATTTTGGCAAGATCAGCGTCAAATCGGAACCTCCCTACTTTTCACTCAGAACGTGATCCAGATTGTTGGCGATCTGGGAGGTGACCGCTCCAGCACATCGAGCCATACTTGAAGCCGCTGAGCGGGCAAAGCCGCGCTACGCCAGCTCGGCGATGATCGGGTGGATGGCGTCGTCGAAGGCGGCGGCGTCGCTGCGCAGCGAGTCGGTGACGGCGACGGTCTTGCGGCCGATCCACCAGACGCCGACCTCGGCGAGCGGCAGCACCTCGACGTTCAGCTCGAAGGAGTGCGCGCGGCGGCCGACCTCGCGCTCGTGCTCGGCGATGGTGCCGGCGTAGGCCCGGTACGAGTCGCCGCGGCGCGACTTCGAGGCGGTGCGGTAGCTCTCCTCGGCCCACTCCACCCACGCGAGCGCCGCGCCCGCGTGCGGCACGACGGCACGCGCCAGTTCCTCGGCGCCGCTGCGGGGCAGGGCGATGGCGGTGCCGTAGGCCTCGACGAGTTCGAGCGGCACGGGAGACGGATGCTCCTCCGGCTCGACGGTCATGTCCCACCACGAGCGCCACTGGCGTTCGAGCCGGCCGTCGTCGGGGGCTCGGTTGCCGACCGCGCCGATGTCGCGCAGCCGGGGCAGCTCGGCGGGCGCCCCGACCGCGAGCACCTCGCGGAGATAGAGCGCGAGCAGGATTCCGCGACCCGCATTCTCACGGATCACCCACGACGGCGTCGCCCCCGCATGCATGACTGAATTCTAGTCGCCCAACCGCCGCTACCCTTGGAGGGTGAGCGCCAACTCGTCCTACGCCGCGGCTGGAGTCGACACCGCCGCCGGCGACCTCGCCGTCGAACTGATGAAGGCGCAGGTCGCCGCCACCCACGGGCCGCAGGTGCTCGGCGGGGTGGGCGGCTTCGCCGGCCTCTTCGACCTCTCCTTCGCGAAGGACTACGCCCGCCCGCTGCTGGCGACCTCGACCGACGGCGTCGGCACGAAGATCGCCATCGCCCAGGCGCTCGACAAGCACGACACCATCGGGCAAGACCTCGTCGGCATGGTCGTCGACGACATCGTCGTGGTCGGCGCGAAGCCGCTCTTCATGACCGACTACATCGCCTGCGGCAAGGTCGTGCCCGAGCGCATCGCCACCATCGTCACCGGCATCGCCCGCGCCTGCGCCGACACCGGCACCGCCCTCGTCGGCGGCGAGACCGCCGAGCACCCGGGCCTCATGGGTGCCGACGACTACGACGTCGCGGGCGCCGCGGTCGGCATCGTCGAGGCCGACCGCGCCCTCGGCGCCGAGAAGGTGCGCGACGGCGACGCCGTCATCGCGATCTCCTCGAGCGGCCTGCACTCCAACGGCTTCTCACTCGTTCGCGCCATCCTCCGCGACGCCGGCATCGGCTACGGCGATCACGCCGCCGAGCTCGGCACGAGCTGGGGCGAGGCCCTGCTCGAACCCACCCGCCTCTACTCGGGCCAGCTCGTCGAGCTGCTCGAGGGCGAGCACGGCGACGCGGTGCACGCCCTCTCGCACGTCACCGGCGGCGGCCTCGCCGCGAACCTCGCCCGGGTGCTGCCGAAGGGCTCCTATGCCGAGCTCGACCGCACCACCTGGTCGCCGGCCCCCGTGTTCCGGGTGCTGAACGAGCTCGCCGGCACCACGCTCGAATCGACCGAGGGCACCTGGAACCTCGGTGTCGGCTTCTTCGCCGTCGTCGCCGAGCAGGCCGCCGACGCGGTCGTCGCCGAGCTCGACCGGCTGGGCCTGCCGTCCTGGCGACTCGGCACCGTCGCCCACGGCACGCCCCCGGGCGACGGCTGGGAGCAGGGCGCCAAGGGCGTCGACGGCGGCGCCGTGCGCCTCGTGGGTGGCTACGCGAGCTGAGACCGACATGGCCACCGCGTACTCGATCGGACTCATCGGCACCACGCCGGCCGAGCACGTGCGGGCCCTCGCGCCGCGCATCGAACGGCTCGGCTTCCACGCCCTCTGGCTGAACGACGTGCCCGGCGGCGACTCGCTCGCCGGCCTCCGCGAAGCGGCCGCCGTCACGAGCGGGCTCGGCCTCGCGACGGGCGTCATCCCGCTCGACCGCCGGCCCGCGGCCTCCCTCGACCTCGACGGCCTGCCCGCCGAGCGCACCGTCGTCGGCATCGGCTCGGGGCGCGCGGACAAGCCGCTCGGGCTCGTGCGCGACGGCCTCGCCGAGCTCCGCGCCCGCACCTCGGCCTCGCTCGCGGTCGGCGCGCTCGGCCCGAAGATGCGCGAGCTCGCCGCGCACGAGGCCGACGCCGTGCTGCTGAACTGGCTCACCCCCGACGCGGGCGAGGCCGCCCGCGAGGAGCTGCACCGGCAGGCCGCCGGCCGCGAGGTGCGCGCCGTGCTCTACGCCCGCACCATCGTCGAGCCCGCCGCCCGCCCGCCGCTCGAAGAGGAGTCCGCGCGCTACCAGTCGTTCCCCGCCTACGCGGCGAACTTCGCCCGGCTCGGCTTCGGCGCCCTCGACACGACCATCGCGGATGCCGAGCGGCTCGCCGCCTACGACGGCCACGTCGACGAGCTCGTGCTGCGCGCGATCACCCCGAGCGGGTCCCTCGACGAGCTCGAACGCTTCGTCGAGCGCACCGCGGAGTGGCTGCCGACGCCATGAAGGTGCTCGTGACCGGCGCGACCGGCTACCTCGGGGGACGGCTCGTCCCGAGGCTGCTCGCGGCCGGCCACGAGGTGCGGCTCATCGCGAGGCATCCCTCCCGGCTCGCCGAGGCCCCCTGGGCCGGCGACGTCGAGATCGTCGAGGGCGACCTCACCGACCGCCGGGCGGTGGACGAGGCGATGACCGGTGCGGATGCCGCGTACTGGCTCGTGCACTCCATGGGCGCGCCCGGCGATTTCGAGGCCAGCGAGCGCGCCATGACCGAGCAGTTCGCCGCCTCGGCGCGCGAGCACGGCGTGCGCCGCATCGTCTACCTCGGCGGCCTGCACCCGCCGGGCGTGCCGCTGTCGCGCCACCTGCGCTCGCGGGCGGAGGTCGGCGAGATCCTGCTGCGCTCGGGCGTGCCGACGATCGTGCTGCAGGCGGGCGTCGTGATCGGCTCCGGCTCGACCTCCTTCGAGATGATCCGCCACCTCACCGAGGTGCTGCCCTACATGCCCGCGCCGCGCTGGGTGCGCTCCTTCATCCAGCCGATCGCGGTGCGCGACGTGCTGCACTACCTGATCGGGGCGCTCGACGCGCCGCCCGAGGTGAATCGCGCCTTCGACATCGGCGGGCCCGACGTGCTGCGCTACGGGCAGCTCATGAACGGCTACGCGGTCGAGGCGGGCCTGCCGCAGCGGCCCATCGCCGCACTGCCCGTGCTGACCCCGTGGCTCGCGGGGCAGTGGGTGAACCTCGTCACCCCCATCCCGCGCCGGCTCGCCGTGCCCATCATCGAGTCGCTGCAGTACGACTGCGTCATGCACGACCACGACATCGACGCGGTCATCCCGCCGCCCGCCGAGGGCCTGCTGCCCTACCGCACCGCCGTGCGCCTCGCCCTCGAACGGGAGCGCGCAGGCGAGGTCGAGACGAGCTGGCGCAACGCCGCCGCCCCCGGCGCGCCGAGCGACCCGCTGCCGAGCGACCCGGACTGGGCGGGCCACACCGTCTTCACCGACGAGCGCACCCGCGCCTGCGCGGCCCCCGCCGCCGAGCTGTGGCGCGTCATCGAGGGCGTCGGCGGCGAGAACGGCTGGTACTCGTTCCCGCTCGCCTGGGCGGTGCGCGGCTGGATCGACAAGCTCGTCGGCGGCGTCGGCCTCGTGCGTGGTCGCCGCGACCCGCACGAGCTGCACGAGGGCGAGGTCGTCGACTTCTGGCGGGTCGAGTCGCTGGAGCGCGGGCGCTCGCTGCGGCTGCGCGCCGAGATGCGGGTGCCGGGCCGGGCCTGGCTCGAGCTCTCGGCGGAGGAGGCGCCCGGCGGCGGCTCCCGCTACCACCAGCGCGCCGTGTACTTCCCGAAGGGGCTCGCGGGACGGCTGTACTGGTGGGCCATTCTCCCCTTCCACGGCATCATCTTCGCCGGCATGGCGAACCGCATCACCGCCGAGGCCGAGGCCGGCGCGCGCGAGCACGCGGGAGCGAGCTCGTGACCACCGTCGTCTGGTTCCGCGACGACCTGCGGATCGCCGACCACCCCGCGCTCGCGGCCGCCGCCGACGACCCGGGCGGCGTCGTCTGCGTGTACGTGCTCGACGAGGCATCCGCCGGCATCCGCCCGCTCGGCGGTGCCGCCCGCTGGTGGCTCCACCACTCGCTCACCGCGCTCGCCGCCTCGCTCGCCGAGCTCGGCGCGACCCTCGTGCTGCGCCGCGGCCCGGCCGGCGAGGAGGTGCCGCGCGTCGTCGCCGAGGCGGGCGCCGACCGCGTGCTCTGGAACCGCCGCTACGGCGGCGCGGAACGCGAGGTGGATGCCGCGCTGAAACGCGAGCTGCGCGAGGCGGGCCTGGCCGCCGACTCCCTGCCGGGCGGCCTGCTGCACGAGCCGTGGACGATCACCACGAAAGAGGGCGGCCCGTACCGCGTCTACTCGCCGTTCTGGCGCGCGTGCCTCGCCGCCCCGCCGCCCGCGCGCCCGCTCGAGGCGCCCGACTCGCTCCGCGACGCGGCCGGCGAGGTGCGCTCCGACCGCCTCGACGACTGGGAGCTGCTGCCCACCCGTCCGGACTGGGCCGGCGGGCTCGCCGAGACCTGGCAGCCGGGGGAGGCCGCCGCCCTCGAGCGGCTCGAGACCTTCCTCGACGAGCGCGTCGACGACTACGCCGACGACCGTGACGTGCCCGCCATCGACGCCACCTCGAACCTCTCGCCGCACCTGCGCTGGGGCGAGCTCAGCCCGCGCACCGTGTGGCACCGCGCCACCGAGCCCGGCCGCGCCTCCGCCGCGTTCCTCGGCGAGCTCGGCTGGCGCGAGTTCGCCTGGCACACGCTGTTCCACGCCCCGGATCTCGCCGAGCGCAACCTCGACCGCCGCTTCGACGCCTTCGAGTGGGCCGAGCCCGACGCGGAGCTCGTCGGCGCGTGGCAGCGCGGCGAGACCGGCTTCCCGCTCGTCGACGCCGGCATGCGCGAGCTCTGGCGCACCGGAGCCATGCACAACCGCGTGCGGATGGTGACCGCCTCGTTCCTCACGAAGAACCTGCTCACCGACTGGCGCGTCGGCGAGCGCTGGTTCTGGGACACCCTCGTCGACGCCGACCAGGCGAGCAACCCGTTCAACTGGCAGTGGGTGGCGGGCTGCGGGGCCGACGCCGCGCCCTACTTCCGCATCTTCAACCCGCTGCTGCAGGAGAAGAAGTTCGACCCCGAGGGCCGCTACGTCGGCCGCTGGGCGCCCGACAGCGCCGGCCGGATGCCGATCGTCGAGCTGCCCTTCACCCGGGAGCGCGCGCTCGCCGCGTACGCCCGCATCCGCGGGAGCTGAGCGAGCCGAGTGAGCTGAGCGGCCCGAGCGAGCCGAGCGGGCGCAGCGAGCGCCTCGGCTTGGGGCCCGAATCCACCCGAGCTGGGGGTGCGCGCGAGGAGTTTTCTCCCTGTGGCCCGCGCGGGGCCCGTTCCTAGGCTGATCGCGTCCTGCCGCCTGTGCGCGTCCGCGCACCAGACGTTCCGGCTCAACCGGGGCGCCGCCGAGGCAGGGCGCCAGACCCGAAGGCGTCCCTACATGACTTCGCAGGCTGCTGCCGCCACCCCGACCGCGCGCCCGGCGCGCTCCCGCCACCTCATCCGATTCGCCGCCTGCGGCGTCGCCGCCTCGCTCGCGCTCGCCGCGCAGCCGATGGCCGCGGTCGCCGCGCCGCCGAGCGTCACCGGCCCGAGCGAGCCCGTCGCCTACGTCGAGCAGGCCCCGCCCGTCTCCGTCGGCGAGCAGGTCAGCTTCGCCGGCGGCTCGGGCTACGGCGGCGGCTACCTCGACTTCGCGGTCGACGGCGGCACCGCCGACGAGACCCTCTCGCTGCTCACCGCGGAGACGGCCGATACGACGGCCGGGGTCGTCAGCATCGCCGGCACGAGCGTGTACCTCGGCAACGGCACCGGTGCGGACCTGATCGGCGCCGTGGCATCCGACCGCGCCGGGGCGAACGGCGCGCTGCGCATCGTGTTCGCGAGCCCCTTCGACAACCCGAGCTTCGAGGACGACGACAGCATCGGCGGCTGGACCGTCATCCAGGACCGCGTCGACCTCGGCGTCACCACCATCGCCGGCGTCCGCACCATCGATCAGAGCACCTACGCGGGCCTCTCGGGCGGCGCCAACGCCCCGCTCGACGACGACGCGGCGCCCGTGTCGGCGAGCTACACGGTGCGACTCAGCACCGTGGACGCGAGCCACGGCGCCACGAGTCTCGAGCTCACGAGCGACATGCAGACGGCCGAGGGCTGCGATGTCGTGCACGGCCCGGCCGTGTACAGCAACCCCTTCGAGGCCGCGGCGAACGACAAGATCTCCTTCGACTGGCGCGCGTTCCAGGGCTCCGACGACTTCCACGTCTACGGCTACATCCTGAACACCGCGACCGGCGCGCAGACCCCGGTGCTCGACGCCACCGGCGGCAACGAGGTCAACGCCTTCGTCACCAAGGAGACGGTGATCCCCGCCTCGGGCGAGTACCGCTTCGTGTTCGTCGGCGGCACCCAGGACAAGACCTGCGGCCGGGCCGCGGGCGCGACCCTGCTCATCGACAACGTGCGCGTCTTCGGCACGAAGGTCACCGACGCGGTCGCCGCCTCGATCAGCGACAAGCTGCAGTACCACAACGCTTCGGACGACCCCGCGGCCAGCCGCACGATCAAGATCACCGCCGCCGACGCCGACGGCCAGGTCTCCGCGGCCGGCAGCGTCGCGATCGCGATCACCGCCGTCGACGACGAGCCCTCGTTCGGGCCGGTCGCGCCGATCACGCTCGTCAACCAGGACGGCGCGCAGAGCTACCCCACGACCACCGGCACGCTCGACGCCACCGACCCCGACAGCCCCATCACGAGCGCCATCGTCGGCGGCGAGCCGGCCACCACGACGATCGACGGCGTCACCTACACGCAGCGCAAGCGCGGCAGCTACGGCACGCTCTACCTCGACGGCGCGACCGGGGCGTACGCCTTCGTGCCGGATGCCGCGGCCGCCGACGCCCGCCAGCGCGACGACAGCGAGCGCTTCGAGTTCGAGATCTCGGCCGAGGACCGCTCGCCGGGCGGCCCGCACCCCGCCAAGACCGCGCGGCAGTCGCTCACCGTCAGCCTCGAGGTCGCCGCGACCGGCCCCGGCGCGGGCACCGCCACGAGCGCCGTCGCCGGGTTCGAGCGCGCCGTCGTCAGCTGGACCGCCCCGGTCTGGGAGGGCGGCGCCGCGATCACCGGCTACGCCGTGGAGTGGTCGACCGACGGCGGCGAGTCGTGGACGACCGCGACCGACGACACCGGCTCCGCCGCGACGAGCACCACCGTGCTCGGCCTGACCGCGGGCACGCCGCACGTGTTCCGCGTCGCCGGCCTGAACGCCAACGGACAGGGCCCGTGGGCGGCCATCAGCAACGAGGCCGTGCCGTACACGAAGCCGGCCGCGCCGGCCCCCGTCACCGCGACGCCCGGCGACACCACGGTCGAGCTCGCCTGGACCGCCCCCGTCGCCGACGGCTGGTCGCCGGTCACCGGCTACCGCATCGAGCGGTCCATCGACGGCGGCCTCACCTGGGCGACGATCGTCGCCGACACCGGCACCCCGCTGCCGACGCTGCTGCGCGGCCAGGCCCTGCGCCCGTCCGCCCTGCTCGCGCCGACCCCGGCCACGAGCTACACGGCCACCGGCCTGCGCAACGGCGAGCCGGTCGCGTTCCGGGTCTCGGCGATCAACGCCGCCGGCACCGGCGTGCACGCCGAGACGGCGCTGACGACGCCGCGCACCACGCCCGGCGCCCCCGCCCCGCTCGTCGCGACGCCCGACGACGCGCGCGTCGAGCTCAGCTGGACGGCCCCGGCCGACACCGGCGGCGCGCCCGTCACCGGCTACCGCGTCGAGCAGTCGCTCGACGGCGGCACCACGTGGACGACGGTCGTCGCCGACACCGGCAGCACCGCGACGAGCACCACCGTCACGGGGCTCGCGAACGGCACCCCGGTCGCGTTCCGGGTCTCGGCCCTGAACGAGGCCGGCAGCGGACCGGCGGCGGATGCCTCGGCCACGCCCCGCCGCCCCGCCGACGCCGTGACGATCGACTCGATCACGCCGGGCAACCGCACCCTCACCGTGGCGTTCACCCCGCCCGCGAGCGACGGCGGCTCGCCGATCAGCGACTACGAGTACTCGATCGACGGCGGCAAGACCTGGATCCCCGCCGGCACCACGACGAGCCCGATCGTCATCGAGGGGCTCGGCAACGGCGTGCCCCGCCAGGTGTCGGTGCGCGCGGTGACCGAGGCCGGGCCCGGCGCGGCATCCCCGGCCCAGACCGCCACGCCGGTGCTGCAGCCCGTCCGCAGCTCCTCGGGTGCCCTGCCGAAGCTCGCCGCGGGCAAGGCCGCCTCGAGCCTGAGCGGCGTCGACGAGCCCGTGACGACGCGCACCGACGGCGACGCCTTCGTGATCTCGGGCGACGGTTTCGCGGTGCGCGTGCAGGCGGTCGGGCCCGACGGCAAGCCTGTGGCGCTCGTGAACGGCACCCTCGCGGTGCCCGCGGGCGGCGCGCTGCGCATCAGCGGCTCCGGCTTCCAGGGCGGCAGCGCGCTCGACTTCTGGCTGCTGGGCGCGGAGCTCGGCCTCGGCGAGACCACCGCGGCCGCCGACGGCTCCTTCACCGCGACGCTGACCCTGCCCACGGGCCTGCGGCTCGGCGCCGAGACGCTGCAGATCAACGGCCTCTCGCCCGAGGGCGGCCTCCGCAGCATCGTGACCGGGCTCACCGTGGTGTCGGCGGACGACCTCGCCGCCACCGGCCGGGACGTGTCGATCGAGGCCGTCGCACTCACCGGCGGCGGGGCCCTGTTGCTCCTGCTCGCCGGCATCTGGATCAGCGTCATCACCCGAAGGCGCCGAGGCGAGGGTCGCGCGCAGCTCTGAGCCGACCACCCGTCTTGGCGATCGGGGCGGAGGTGCATCCTCCGCCCCGATCGCCATGCCCCGCCCCGCTAGACTCTCGACGAGTCATGAGCGCCGAACCAGCCATCCGAGTCATCCTCGTCGAGGACCAGGCGCTGTTCCGTTCCCTGCTGAGCGACCTCGTGCGTGCGGAGCCCGGGTTCGAGCTCGTCGCCGCGGCCGCCGGCATCGCCGAAGCGCGGGCTCTTGCGGCGGATGCCGAGGCCGACGTGGTGCTGCTCGACATCGAGCTGCCCGACGGCAACGGCTTCCAGTTCGGCCGCGAGCTGCGGCGCGCGCGCCCCGGGCTCGGCGTCGTGCTGCTCTCCAGCCACGACCTGATGGAGCTGCTGCTCGCCCTGCCCGACCGCGAACGCGCCGGCTGGAGCTACCTCTCGAAGGTCTCCTCCACCTCCCGGGAGACGCTGCTGCGGGCCCTGCGGGTGAGCGCCAGGGGCGCGAGCATGCTCGACCCGGAACTCCTGGGCCGCCTGCGCCCACGCCGCGGCAGCGCGCTCGCCGGCCTCACCCCGCGGCAGCTGCACGCGCTGCGCCTGCTCGCCGAGGGGCTGTCGAACGCGGCCATCGCCCGCGACATGGGCATCTCGAACCACTCCGTCGACAACCTGCTGAATGCCGTCTACTCGACGCTGGGCGTGCGCGACGACGGCGACCTCAACAGCCGGGTCGCCGCGGCCCTGCACCTCGTGCGCGACGGCGCCCCCGGCGGGGCCGGGGCATGAGCCCGCGCGCCCGCAGCGCGGCGCCGACGGCCTCGACGCCGACGGTCGCGAGCAGCGCGCTCGAGGCGCGCGACCGGGCGGACGACCGGCGGGTGCTGCTGTTCACGGCGGGCGTGCTGCTCACGGCGTTCGCGATCGGCTCGACGTTGCAGACGATCTTCATCTACCGCCCGGAGCGGGTCGCCACCTCGGAGCTCATCGCCGAGGCCCCGCAGCTGCCCGACCGGCTGATGACGAACCTCGTCACCGTCGCGATCGCGCTGCTGCTCGCCGCCTTCGTGCGGCTCGAAGAGCGGCGGCCCCTCGCCGCGGCGGGCGCGGTGCTCGCGATCGCCCTCCCGGTCGCCCTGGCCCGGCACGGGCTGCAGCTGCTGCTCGGCATCTACGTCGCCCCCGAGCTCGACGTCAGCCTCGTCGAGGTGTGCTCGGTCGCCGTGGTGATCGCGGTCGCGCTGGGCCTCGCGCTCGCGCAGGTGCGCACCCGCGTGCGGCTGCGCGAGCACGAGCGCGCCGAGGCCGAGCACCGGCTGCGGGCGTCGACGGCGCTCGCCGAGCTGGCCGCGGAGGAGATGCGGGTGCGCCGCGAGGTGGCCGACGGCTTGCACGGCACGTTGCAGGGGCGGCTGGTGCTGAGCCAGGCCGCGATCGACGCGATCCAGCGCCGCGGGGTCGAGGAGGGCTGGAGCGAGGCCGCGCTCGCGCAGCTCGCCGGGCTGCGCCGCGACCTCGAGCGGATGCGGGAGCACGACGTGCGCGAGCTCAGCAACCTGCTCTATCCGGTCGGCGTCGACGTGAGCCTCGCCCACGCCATCCGGGCGCTCGTGCGCCGGGTGCCGGCGGAGATCGACATCACCGCCGAGGTCGACCCCGAGGCGGACCTCGCGCTCGACCGCGGCGACGACGCCGTCGCGCAGCGCATCGCCGTCGTGCGCGGCATCGAGGAGGGCATCACGAACGCGCTCCGGCACGGTGCGGCGACGACGATCCGGGTGATGGTCGGCGTCAGCGACGTCGACGGCGCCGGCGCGCCGCGCGTCCGCGCGACGGTCGAGGACGACGGCGTCGGCCTGCCCGACTCGCCCCGCTGGAACGGGCTCGCCCGCACCTCCGAACGGCTCGGACTGCGCGGCGGCCGCGTCGAGCTCGCGCCGTCGTCGCTCGGCGGCGCGCGCCTCGAGGTCGAGGTCGCGGCACCCGTCAGGAGTTGACGGGGGCGCGATCGAGCGTCGCGATCTGCGCCTCGTCGTCGGCGTAGACCGTCATGGTGTCGCCCGACACGTTCGCCGTGTCGAGGCCTTCGAGCAGCGCCTCGGTGTCCGGACACGCCATGCGCGTCGAGGCGACGTCGTCGAAGGAGATGTTGTCGTCCTCCATCGTCCAGCTGCCGGTGAGGCGGTTGCAGCCGTCGCTGCCGGTGAAGGCCCCGCCGCTCTCGAGCTCCAGGTAGGCGCCGTCGGGATCGCCCCAGGTGCCCACCGGGTCGGGGCCGCCGCCTCCGGCGCAGCCGCCGAGCATCGTGACGAGCATGACGGCCGCGAGTGCGGCTCCGGCCGTGCGGCCGCCCCGGATCCCAGACATGAGCTTCCCCCCGTCCGACGCGTCGCAGTCGCGACGCCGGGCCCAGCATTCGTTGGCCGGCGCGCGTCGGTCCCCCTCTGCTTAGCGAAGCGCGCCGCCCGCGTCAACGGCGGGAGCGCAGCATCTGCTCGCCGGCGTCGACGTAGGCGCTGAAGAGGCCGGTGACCGCGCGCAGGCGTTCGGCGGCGTGCGCGTCGTCGGTGAGCGGCTCCGCCGCCTCGAGGGCGCGGATGAACGCCCGGGACCGCTCGTGGCTCGCGGCGAGGAGCTGTTCGAAGCCGCCCGCGGCCTCGACCAGGAGGCGGCGGCTGCCCGGCTGGGGGATCGTGCGGGCGAGCCCCCACGCGGCGAGCTCGCGGGTGGCCTGGCTCACGGCGCCGGCGCTGAGGCCGAGCGCCTCGCGCAGCTGCTCCGACGAGGAGGGCTCGGCCCGCAGCAGCAGATATCCGTAGACGCGGCCGGTGGCCCGGGCGAGCTGCCACGAGGCGAGCGTCTCGCCCATCACGTCGATGAAGCGCTGCTCCTCGGCATCGTTCATGCGGCGGTCCCTCCTGCGCTCGGCGGCCGGCCGTGCCATGCTGCCAGCAGCTGGAGCAGGAGCTCGTTCACCGCGTCGGGCGCGTCGAGCGTGACGATGTGCCCGGCCCGTGGGACGACGCGCTCGGCGACGCCCTCGGCCGCCGCCCAGCGGGGCATCGCGGTGGCGATGTTGCCGGTGCGGTCCTCGGCGCCGCGCACGAGCGCGAGTGGCACCAGGCTGCGGAAGCCGGGCTCGGGGGAGACGAGCGAGACGGTCGCGCGCCAGACGTCGAGGAACACCGCCTTCGGCATCCGGGCGAACATCGCCTTGGTGCGGGCGATCGCCTCCGGGGTGACCGCGGACGCCCGCGCCATCAGGCCGGGCAGCCGCTCGGCGGGGACGAGCCCGAGCATCGGCGCCGCGAGCCGCAGCGCGAACCGCTCGCCGGCGCTCAGCGGCCCGGCGTTCCAGGTGGAATCGAGCACGACGAGCCCGGCGGCGCGGTCGGGGTGCGCGCGCACGAAGGCCTGCGAGAGGTTGCCGCCGAGCGAGTGGCCGACGAGCGCGGGGCGGTCGAGCCGGAGCGCGTCGATGAGCGCGGCGAGGTCGTCGAGGGCGTCGGCCGCGGTGAAGCGCGTGCCGGCGTCGAGCCGGGATGCGCCGTGCCCGCGGAGGTCCCAGCGCACGGTACGGTGCCCGGCCGCCGCGAGCGCCGCGAACTGCGCGTCGTACATGCCGCGGTCCATGCCGGCGCCGTGGGTGAGCACGACGGGGATCCGGTCCGTGCCGTCGCCCTCGGCGAGCTCGTAGCCGAGCTCGGCACCCGGGCGGACGAGCGATCCCGTTATATTCACCATTCTCTGAATATAGCCCACGATTCCGACGTGCCCGACGTTCATGAACGTCGGGCACGTCGTGGCTAGGAGCGGGTGACCGCCACTCGTTCGGCGAGCGCGCTCGCCGTCGCGAAGTCGGGTTGCGCGCCGACCCCGCCCGCGCCCCGCGTGGACGCGGTGCCGCAGGCGACCGCGAGGGCGAGGGCGGGCTCGGGAGGGAGGCCGCGGAGCCGCGCGGCGAGGTAGCCCGCGGCGAGGGTGTCGCCCGCGCCGACCGTATCGACGAGCGGACCGTCGACGGCGGGCGTCGAGGCGACGATCCGTTCGGTCGCGCCGTCGCGACGGCGCGCGGCGACCGCGCCCTCGGCGCCGAGCTTGCCGATGACGACCCCGCCCGCCGGCATGACGTCGAGCACCCCCTCGACGGCGTCGTCGAAGCGGTCGCGGCCGGTGATGCTGCAGAGCTCCTCGGCGTTGCCGAAGTACACGTCGCAGTGCGCGAGGAGCGCGAGGATGCCCGAGTCCCACTCCTCGGCGGGGTCGAAGTTGCCGTCGACCGAGGTCTGCACGCCGAGCGCGCGGGCGCGGGCGAACAGCGCCGAGGCTCCCGGGTGCAGCGCGTGCTGCAGGAAATAGCTGCCGACGTGCAGGTGGCCGACGCCGGCGAGCAGCTCGTCGTCGACCTCCTCGGCGGCGACCGTGCCGATCGAGCCCATCGAGGTGAGGATAGCCCGGTCGCCGTCGGGCCGGGTGAGGTGCGTCGAAGCGCCGGTCGGCAGGCTCGGGTCCACGCGGACGCGATCGGTCGTCACGCCGCGCCGGCCGAGCTCCTCGTCGAGGAAGCGGCCGAAGGCGTCGTCGCCGCGCACGCTGAGCAGGGCGGTCGGGATGCCGAGCGCGGCCGCGCCGCACGCGGTGATCGCCGAGGAGCTGCCCATGGTGAGCGTCGTCGCGCGGACGAGCTGCTCGTGCTGGCCGAAGCGCAGCTCGCCGTCGACGTCGATGATGAGGTCGACGCACAGTTCGCCGACGACGAGCAGCCGCCCTCCGGTCACCTCGGCCGCTGCCATTCGCACCACACTCCTTCGAACTCGACGCCGGCGCTCCGGCTCCAGTCTGCGGCAGCCCGGGCCGCCGCGTCGCAGGCGCGCGTCGTCGCCGGCTCGCCACGGTCGGAGCCGTGCACGGTGACGACGGCCCAGCCGCCGCTCGGGCGGGGTCCGGATGCCTCCGTTGCGGAGGCCGTGTCGCCGCTCGCGACGGACAGCGGCGCGGGGGTCGCGAGCGCGATCACCTGGCCGGCGCCGAGCCCGAGCGCCCCGGCGACCGCGTCGGCGACCGCGAGGAGCAGCTCGCGCAGCCGCGGGTGCTCGCGGCTCGCGACGGTGACGACGGGCATCAGTCGGTGACCAGGACCGAGCGGTTGAGGAACGGGGGCGTGTCGGGGTTGCGCCCGCGCAGCGTTGCGAGCTCGACCGCGAGCCGGTGCACGAGCGGCAGGTTCCCCTGCGGGTCGAGGCCGTTCACGTAGCTCGTGGCGCCCGTCGCGCGCACGTCGTCGACGATGACCTCCGGGGCCTCGCCGAGGAACCAGACGAGGGTGTTCGGGCCGGCGCAGGAGATGGGCCCGTGCTGGTACTCCCACATCGAGTACGCCTCGGTCCAGAAGCCGGCCGACTCGCGCACCTTGAGGGCGGCCTCCTGCGCGATCCCGACGCTCCAGCGGTGGCCGAGGAAGACGATGTGCTCGATGTCGGCCGGCGCCATCGGCAGCTCGGCGGCGAGGGCGGCGCGGCCGTCGGCGACGAGCTGCTCGTCGGCGAGCCCGATCGAGGCGCGCAGGGCGGTGAGCCCGGTGGTCGCGAAGCGCGTCTGCACGATCGACTGCTCGTCGGCGAAGCCGAGGTGCACGGTGCGGTCGGCGCAGAGGCGCCCGAGCGGGGTGTCGGTGTCGCCGAGGATCGCGGTGATCGTGTGGGTGTCGCGGTAGCGCTCGACGAACTCGACGACGTCGGCCGTGGTGCCTGAGCGGGAGATCACGACGAGGTGCTCGTCGTCCTCGATCCAGGGGAGCTCGCTGGGGATCGCGGCGCGGGTGCGGGGCAGCCCCGCGTCGTTGCGGAGGTAGGCGTAGGCATCGCCGACGTAGTACGAGGTGCCGCAGCCGACGACGAGGACCTTCTCGTCGGGCCCGGGCAGCAGGGCTCGGTGCTGCGGGTCGAGTTCGATGGCGCGGGCCCACATCTCGGGCTGGCTCGTGAGCTCCGCCCGGGTGATCGCGGCCGGCTCGGCGATGGGTTCGTTCATCTCGCGTGCTTCCTGGTTCGTCGCCGTCGGTCGCGGCAATTCGAGCAAAGTCAATCAGAAATGAGCAAAGAATGAAAGCTATTGACGAATTGAGGCTATTGTTGAATACTGCCAGGACCGAGAGACGCAGCGCAGCATCGAGGCCGCGTCCGATCACAGATGGGCCAGCATTGAAGCTGCGCCGGGATGCCGCATCGACGAGGCATCCGATCACAACGAAGGAGATCGAAGCGTGAAACTGAGCTCAGGGCGCCTCTTCGGCGCAGTCGGCCTGGTGGCCGCGAGCACCCTGGTGCTGTCCGGATGCGCGGGCTTCGGCGGAGGCGGCTCCGGTGGCGGCGGCGATCAGACGCTGACCTTCACCACCTGGGGCAGCGAGTCCGAGGAGACCACGTTCAAGGACCTCATCGCCCAGTTCGAGGCCGAGCACGAGGGCACCGACATCAAGCTGAACGTCGTGCCCTACGACCAGATGTTCTCCAACATCGACGCGCAGCTCGCCTCCGGCGACGCCCCCGACATCTTCCGCGTCGACTACGGCAACCTCGGCGTCTACTCGAGCCAGGACCAGCTCCTCGACCTCAGCGATTCGTTCAGCGACGACGAGATCGCCGAGTTCACCCCGGCGATGTGGGAGGCCGTCTCCTACGAGGGCGTGCCCTACGGCGTACCGCACCAGACCGACGTCTCCGCCCTCCTCGTGAACACGCAGATGGTGAAGGATGCCGGCATCGACCCGGCCTCGCTGCCGACCACGCAGGACGACGCCTGGACCTGGGACGAGTTCGCGGCGGTCGCCGGCGAGCTGCGCTCCGCGCTGCCCGCCGACAAGTACCCCTTCGTCTACAACTGGCAGTTGGGCGGCGCGCCGCGCTGGCTGAGCTGGCTCTTCCAGGCCGACGGCACCTTCCTCGACGGCGACACCGCCACGATCGACTCGCCCGAGGGGGCCAAGGCGCTCGACTTCACGAAGAGCTTCTTCGAGCAGCAGTGGGTGCCGCCGACGAGCTCGACCAAGGGCACCGTCTACGCGGACTCGCTCTTCACCGAGGGCACCGCGGCGATGGCCTTCGTCGGCTCCTTCCTTGTGCCCGACATCGACAGCCTCGCGAAGTTCGACTGGACGGCCATCCCGATGCCCCGCGACGAGCGCGGCGCGACCGACCTCGGCGGCAACGCCCTCGTCGCGACGAAGGGCACGAAGAACCCCGAGCTCGCCGCCGAGTTCCTGAAGTTCATGGTCTCGGCCGACGCCATGTCGGAGTTCTGCGCCAACACGAACGAGCTGCCGACCCGCCTCGACCTCGAGGGCGACGCCGTGCAGTTCAAGATCCGCCCCGACGTCATGCCGGTCTTCGTCGACCAGGCCGCGACGATCGAGCCGGGCGACGTGAAGCAGCTCACCTCCCCGGCGATGGCGGCCATCAACACCGCCCTGCAGGACCAGCTCGAGGCGGCCTTCATCGGCGGTCAGTCGACGGCGGACACGCTCGCGAACCTCTCGGCCGCGATCGAGGAGGCGGCGAAGTAATGACCGCTCTGACCGCCCGTGGCCGGGAGCGCGCGAGCGCGTCGCCCCGGCCGCGGGCGGCGCGTCGCGCCGCCCGGTTCAAGGAGTCGCTCGTCGGCTGGGGGTTCGTCGCGCCGAACCTCGTGCTGATGTCGCTCTTCCTCTTCATCCCGATCGTCTGGGCGCTCATCCTCTCCTTCCAGGAGACGAAGGGCTTCGGCGATCCCGAGTGGGTCGGCGCCGCGAACTACGCGAAGCTGCTCGCCGACCCGGTGTTCTGGCAGAGCCTCGCGAACACGCTCGTCTTCACGGTCGCGACCGTGCCGATCGAGCTCGCCGGCGGGCTCGGCCTCGCCGTGCTGCTGAACTCGGTGATCCCGGCGCGGGGCCTCTTCCGCACGATCATCGTGCTGCCCATGGTGATCTCGGGCGTCGCATCGGGCATGATCGCGGTCATCCTGTTCTACGAGTCGAACGGCCTCGTGAACAAGGTGCTGCAGGCGCTCGGGCTCGACGCCATCGGCTGGCAGTCGCAGGGCACCCCGGCGATGGTCTCCGTCGTGATCGCCGCGATCTGGCTGCGGCTCGGCTTCAACATGATCATCTACCTGGCCGGACTCCAGTCCATCTCGCCCGAGCTCTACGAGGCCGCCCGTATCGACGGGGCGAGCAAGTGGCAGCAGTTCCGCTCGGTGACGGTGCCGCTCGTCGGCCCCTCCACCTTCTTCCTGCTGATCATGAACGTCATCGCCTCCTTCCAGGTCTTCGACCTCATCTTCGTGATGACCGGCGGCGGCCCCGGCAACGCGACCTCGGTGCTCGTCACCTACGCGTACCGGAACGGCTTCCAGATCCGCGAGCAGGGCTACGGTGCCGCGATCGGCATCGTCATCCTGCTCATCACCCTCGTCTTCACCTTCATCCAGTGGAAGACGAACCGCACCCGAGACCTCGTGGAATAGGAGCGCATCGTGGCACAGACCACCTCGGTGCTCGAGATCGCCGACGCCGAACTGCTCGGCCCGCGCGGCGCCGCCCGCGTGCAGCGCCGCCGCCGATACTCGAGCGAACGCAAGGGCATCGTGTGGCGCACGATCCTCGTCGCGCTCGTCGCCCTGATCGTCGTCTTCCCCCTGTACTGGATGCTCGTCGTGGCCTTCTCGCCGCGCGGCGAGGTCTTCGAGCCGGGCCTGCGGCTCTGGCCGAGCACGTTGACGCTCGAGAACTTCGCGAAGGTGTTCGACCGGGTGCCGGTGCTCGACTGGTTCGGCAACTCGGTCGTGATCGGCGCCTTCGTGACCGCGCTGACGGTCATCGTGAACCTGCTCGCCGGCTACGCCTTCGCCCGGCTCCGCTTCCGCGGTCGCAACGGCATCTTCCTGCTCGGGCTCGCGACCATGATGATCCCCGTGCAGGCGATCATGGTGGCGCAGTTCAAGCTCGTCTCCGGCCTCGGCATCTACGGCAGCTACTGGGGCGTCATCCTGCCCGGCGCGGCCGCCGCCTTCGGCATCTTCCTCGCCAGGCAGTTCTTCCTCTCCATCCCCGACGAGGTGATCGAGGCGGCCCGGATCGACGGCGCCGGCCAGCTGCGCATCTTCCTGCAGGTGGTGCTGCCGCTCTGCAAGCCGCTCATCGCGGTGCTGACCCTGCTCACCCTGCTCGGCAGCTGGAACGACTTCGCCTGGCCGCTCATCGCGCTGAAGGACAACGAGCTATTCACCCTGCCGATCGGTCTGCTGTACCTGAAGAACCAGACCTCGCCGGACTACAACGCGATCATGGCGCTCTCGCTCATCGCGGTGCTGCCGATGGTGCTGCTGTTCGTGTTCTTCCAGCGATACTTCGTCCAGGGCTTCGCGAGGAGTGGAATCAAGTGACCATCAGCTATCTCTGCACGCTGCCGCTGCCGGACCACTGGTTCGACGAGCTCGCCCGGCGCGTGCCCGGCATCGAGATCGTGCGGGCCGAGACCGGGGCCGAGGTGCCGGCCGAGACGCTCGGCCGCATCGAACTGCTGCACACGGGCGACTGGTTCCCCGAGCCCGCCGCCGTGCCGGCGCTGCGCGGCGTGCAGCTCGACACCTCGGGCGTCGATCACGTGCGCGGCACCCCGCTCTGGGCGAGCGGCGTGCCGATCGCGACGCTCGGCGGCATCGCGCCGGTGCCGATGGCGGAGTACGCGACGATGGCGATCCTCGAGCTCGCGCACCGGATGCCTCGCATCGAACGGCATCGCGCCGAGCGCAGCTGGCCGTCGAACGCCGAGCGGCTCGCGACGCTGACGCCGCGGCAGCTGGCCGGCGCCACGGTCGGCATCGTCGGCTACGGCCGCATCGGACGCGAGATCTCGCGCCTCGCGGAGGTGCTCGGCATGCGGGTGCTCGGCGTCAGCCGTTCGGGCGCGCGGCGGCAGGGCGGCGAGAAGTTCGACACCGGGCGCCGCGCGGCCGCCGACGATCCGGCCGAGCTGTTCCCGATCGGCCGGCTCGACGAGGTGCTCGCGCAGAGCGACTTCCTGGTCGTCGTCGTGCCCCTCACCGAGGAGACCCGCGGACTGATCGGCGAGCGCGAGCTCGCGCTGCTGCCGGAGGGGGCCTACGTCGTGAACATCGCCCGCGGCGGCATCGTCGACGAGACCGCGCTGCTCGCGGGCCTGCGTGCCGGGCGCATCGCCGGCGTCGCGCTCGACGTCTTCGACGAGGAGCCGCTCGGCCCCGACTCGCTCTGGTGGTCGGAACCCGGCGCGCTGATCACACCGCACGTCGCGGGACTCGCGCCGCAGTACCATGCACAAACGCTCGATCTCGTGGTCGAGAACGTGACTCGACTGGCCGAGCGACGGCCGCTGGTGAATGAGGTGGACCGTGCAGCCGGTTACTGAGCCCCTGATCGGGCCGAAGCGACAGCGCGAGCTGCTCAACTACATCCGCACCTACGGCGCGGGCTCCGTCAACGAGATGGCGAAGCTGCTCGGCGTCAGCACCTCCACGGTGCGGCGCGACCTGAACGAGCTGCAGGACCGCGGACTCATCGAGCGCGTCCACGGCGGCGCGGCGCAGGTCGAGGACGACGTGGAGCCGCTCCGGCCGCTCCGCGAGACCGCCTACGCGGAGGAGAAGCAGCGCATCGGCCGGGCCGCGGCCGCGCACGTGCAGCCGAACTCCACGGTCCTCATCACGGGCGGCACCACGACCGAGGCAATGCTGCCGTTCCTCGGCTCCGTGCCCGGGCTCACCGTGCTCACGAACAGCCTGACCGTGGTGAGCCGGCTCGCGCAGTTCCCCGACATCGACATCATCGTGCTCGGCGGGCTGCTGCGGCGGCAGGAGATGAGCCTCCTCGGTCACCTCACGATCTCGGGCCTCGACGAGTTCGGCATCGACCAGGCGTTCACCGGCGCGTTCGGCGTCGACCCGGAGATGGGCGTGACGGGCACGAACCTCTCGGAGACGCAGACCGACCGCTCCCTCGCCTCCTCGGCGGTGCGGCTCACGGTGCTCGCCGACCACTCGAAGCTCGCGAAGCGCGGGCCCGCGAAGCTCGTGCCGACGAGCGGCATCTCGCGTCTCATCGTCGACGACGGCGCGGATGCCGAGGTGCTGGAGCGTCTGCGCGAAGCCGGGGTGACCGTCGAGACATGCTGACCCCGACCTCCCGCCTGGTCGCGGGGCTGGGCGCGAGCCTGCCCTCGATCGCGGCCTTCAACGTCATCACCCTCGAGTACGCCGAGGGCATCGTCGCCGGCGCCGAGCGCGCGGGGTTGCCCGTGCTGCTCTCGGTGAGCCACAACGCGGTGCGCTTCCACGGCGGCCTCGCGCCGATCGCGGCGGCCTGCCGCCGGCTCGCCGAGGACGCCGAGGTGCCGGTGGCCCTGCACCTCGACCACTGCGAGTCGGAGGCGCTCGTGCGCGAGTCCGCGGAGCTCGGCTTCGGCTCGGCCATGTTCGACGCCTCCCGGCTGCCCTACGAGCAGAACGTCGCCGAGACCGCCCGGGTGGCCGAGTTCGGCCGCGGCGCCGGGCTGTGGGTCGAGGCCGAGCTCGGCGAGATCGGCGGCAAGGACGGCGCGCACGCCCCGGGCGTCCGCACCGACCCCGCCGAGGCGGCCGCCTTCGTCGCCGCGACCGGCGTCGACGGCCTCGCGGTCGCGGTCGGCACCTCGCACGCGATGACCGACCGCACGGCCCGCCCCGACGACGCGCTCATCGCCCGGCTCGCGGCGGCCGTGCCGGTGCCGCTCGTGCTGCACGGCTCCTCCGGCGTCGCCGACGCGGGCATCCGCTCGGCGGTGGCCGCCGGCATCCGCAAGGTCAACGTCGGCACGCAGCTGTCGGCCGCCTATTCCGATGCCCTCCGCGCGACGCTCGGCTCCAGCACCGACCCGCGGGCGGCGCTCGCCGCGGCCCGCGAGGCGATCGCCGAGCGGGTCGCCCAGCTGCTCGCCGTCGTCTCCTCCCCCATCGATCCCCAGAGTTAGGACCACCCATGTCAGCAACCGTGTCCGGGCCGAGCGCCCACGAGGGCGAGCCGAGCGCGGCCGAGCTCCTCGCGGCCGGCGACATCCTCGGCCTCATGCGGGCCTGCCACGACCGCCGGCTCGAGCGCGAGGGCATCCCCATGGTGCTCGGCCTCGCCGACGAGCGCGGCAGCATCCCCGAGGCGGCGACCCCGGCCCAGCTCGCCGAGGGCCGCGCCTTCGCCGAGGTCTTCGACCGCTACTCGGCCGAGCTCGTGCCGTGGGCGCGCGCCGACGACGAGGGCGCCGTCATCACCGCGATGCAGGTGCTCGCCTACACCCACTTCGCGCCCGGTGCGGCGCCGATCACGGACGCCGCGTCCGTCACGGAAGGACCCCACGCATGACCAGGCCCTCGTTCGACGCCCAGCGCGAGCAGCTGCAGCGCGGCCACTTCATCCGCGTCGTGAACTACCACTCGACCCCGCGCGGGGCCCGCGCGGAGCTCGCGAGCGAGCTCGCCGGCTTCGCCCGCGACTACGCCCCGGTGACCCTCGACGACCTCGACCGGCTGTTCGAGACCGGCACCTGGCACAAGGACAAGCCGGGCGTCATCCCCGTCTTCTACGAGGGCTACCGCAACTCGGTGACGGTCGCGGCCCCGCTCTGCGACGAGCTCGGCCTCACCGGCTGGTTCCCGATCGCCACCTCCTTCGTCGACTGCGATCCGGAGCACCAGGAGGCCTTCGCCCGGGCGCACTGGATCTCGCTCGTCGAGGAGGACACGAAGGGCGGTCGCATCGCGATGAACTGGGACGAGGTGGCCGAGATCTCGAAGCGGCACGTCGTCTTCCCGCACACGGCGCACCACGAGGGCTTCGACGGCGTCTTCTCCGACGCCGACCTCGAACGCGAGGTCGTCGAGTCGAAGCGCCAGCTGGAGGCGGTCACCGGGCAGGAGGCGCCGGCGTTCGTCTGGCTGCACGGCTCGTCGTATGGGCAGAGCCCGCGCCACGATCAGGTGGTGCGGGATGCCGGCTACCGCTACCAGTTCGCCAACACGATGATCCACCGCATCAACTAGCGGAGCGAGGGGCCGGGCCGGTGGCCGGCCCCTCGCTGTGCCCGCCGTTCGCGTCCGCCCGGGCGCCGCTCGGCCGCCCCTCGTGCGGCGCCCGCTCGGTCAGACCGGCACGCCGCGGTGGCGCAGCAGGCCGTCGTGCTCGCGCCAGACCAGCTCGACGGTGCCGCCGTGCCGGGTCGAGTCCGCCGAGCGCGCGGTGCCGGGCACGACCCGATGCAGAACGCCGAGTTCTCCGAGCCGGCGCACGGCCCGCTCGTCGTCGAGCGCCGGCCCCGCGCTCGCGGGGTGCCAGCTGCGCTCCGGGTAGGGGAGCGGGGCGGACGCGAACCCCCGGATGCGGCCGTCGCCGCCGAGGGTCGTCGCCCGGAGCGCCCCCTCGTCGTCCGGCTCGCCGAGGCGGAAGCGGGCGACGTCGCTCGCGGCATCCGTCCCGCGCCGGGTGAAGGCGGCCTCGGGCGACCAGTACCAGCTCTGCAGGCCCCCCTCGGCGTCGAGGGCGAGCACCTCCAGGTGGTTCGGGCCGAGCGGCGACTGCACGATCTGGGCGTCGACGTAGCGCGCACCCGCGGCGAAGTGCAGGCCCGCGCTCCAGCGGCCGGGCGGCACCTCGGGGGTCTGCAGCGGGTCGTCGTCGTGGTCCGCGTTGAACCAGAACACCCAGAGCCCGTCCACCGCGTCGCAGGCGAGGAGTTCGAGGTTTCCCCGGGCGCCGTACACGCCCTGCGCGATGGAAGCGGGTCCGGCGGTGGCACGGTCTGCCCCGACGATCTCGGTCATTTCTGAATGCATCTGCTTATTCTTGCTCATATGTGCCTATTTGTGACACGATGGGCGCAACGTCATCCCGAAGGAGAGCAATGAGAATCGCCCGCGTCCTCGTCGACGGACAGCCCCGCCTCGTCGTGCGTGACGAGCGCTCGACGCGCGTCGCCCCCGCCGGGCACGCCGACGACGCCCTCCAGGCCATCGCCGCCGCAGCCGCCGGCGGCACCGCCGACTGGGCCGAGCTCGACGTCGAGGGCCTCGAGTTCCTCGCCCCGGTCGCCGACGCCGGCAAGCTCATCGCCGTCGGCCTGAACTACGTCGACCACACCGCCGAGACCGGGCTCGCCCAGCCCGAGCGCCCGCTCACCTTCGCGAAGTACGCGACGTCGCTCACCGGCCCGGCGAGCGACGTGATCGTGCCCGACCACCTCACCCAGGGCGTCGACTTCGAGGCCGAGCTCACCCTCCTCATCGGCCGCCGCTGCGGCGGCGCGACCCCGGCGACGCTCGCTGACGTCGCCGCCTACACCGTCGCGAACGACGTCTCGGCGCGCGACGTGCAGTTCGGCGACGTGCAGTGGACCCGCGGCAAGTCCTTCGACACCTTCACCCCGCTCGGGCCCTGGCTCGTCACGCCCGACGAATTCGGCGAGCCCGGCGGCCACCGCATCTACGCCGAGGTCGACGGCGAGCTCCTGCAGGAGGACGACACCGCCGAGATGATCTTCGACGTGCCGACCATCCTCGCCTTCGTCAGCGACGGCGTCACGCTCGAGCCCGGCGACCTCATCCTCACCGGCACCCCCGCCGGGGCGGGCGGCTTCCGCACCCCGCCGCGCTACCTCCAGCACGGGCAGGTCGTCACCGCCGGCGTCGAGGGCATCGGCGAACTGCGCAACCGCTTCGTCTACCGCTCGCGGCTCGCCGCGTAGCACCCTGGAAGGACTGCGAAGGAGCACCATGAGCATCGACCGTCGAGTACTCGTCCTGATCGGCGCAGGATCCGCCGTGTTCACCCGCGGCCTGCTGGCCGACCTCATCGGCGCCGAGGACCTCGGCGCGTGGGAGATCCGCCTCGTCGACGTCGACCCGGTCGCGCTCGACGTCGCCGCCGACCTCGCCGAGTCGATGGTCGCGGCGCGCGGGGTGGGCGAGACGATCCGCGTGGTCCGCTCCACCGAGCGGCGGCAGGTGCTGCCCGGCGCCGACTTCATCGTCACCTGCGTCGGCGTCGGCGGCCGGCCCGCCTGGCAGCTCGACCACGAGATCGTGCAGAAGCACGGCGTCTTCCAGCCGGTCGGCGACTCGATCATGCCGGGCGGCATCTCGCGGCTGCTCCGCACCACCCCGGTGCTCGTCGACATCGCGCGCGACATCGCCGAGCTCGCGCCCGAGGCGTTCTTCTTCAACTACTCGAACCCGATGACCGCGAACGTGCAGGCCATCCACCAGCAGACCGGCCTCGACGTCGTCGGGCTCTGCCACGGCATGCACCACATCCAGCGCGAGCTCGCCCAGCTCATCGACGCCCCCTTCGAGGAGACGTCGACGCTCTACGCCGGCATCAACCACCTCACCTTCATCTACGACTTCCGCTGGAACGGCCGCGACGCCTGGCCGCTGATCCGCGAGCGGGTGCGCCGCGAGCTCGCCGAGGCACCCGACCCGGCCGACATCGGCAACATCTTCTACGAGACGCCGACCGCCTGGCACAACCCGTTCGCCTGGGAGCTGTTCGAGCGCTACGGGGCCTTCGCCGCCGCGGGCGACCGGCACGTCGTCGAGTTCTTCCCCGAGCGCTTCGCCTCGGGCGACTACTACGGCAAGCAGCTCGGCATCGACGCGTTCAGCCTGCCGGAGATCCTGGAGTGGGGCGAGAACCGCTACCAGGGCATGAAGCGCCAGGCGCTCGGCGAGGAGCCGCTCGACCAGTCGATCTTCGAACGCTCGGGCGGCGAGCAGGAGCAGCTCATCGCGATCATCCGCTCGATCACCTTCGACCGCCGCGAGATGTTCAGCTGCAACGTCGTGAACCGAGGCATGGTGCCAGGCCTGCCCGAGTGGTCGGCCGTCGAGATCCCCGGCGTCGCGACGGCGCGAGGCATCCGCCCCGTCTCGGTGCCCGACCTCGGCAGGCCGCTCACCGCGATCCTCGCTCGCCGGCTCAGCTCCGTCGACCTCGCGGTCGAGGCCGCCCTCACCGGCGATCGCGGCCTCGTCGTCGAGGCGATGATCGCCGACGGCGCGGTGACCGACGCCGACCGCGCCGCGGCCCTCGCTGACGAGCTCATCGCGGCCCAGGCGGCGCACCTGCCGAGGTTCGCATGACCGCCCGCAACCTCGGTAAGGAGGAGCGCGAGGCCGCCGAGCTCGCCGCCGCCGAGGCGGCCGGCGCCGAGGCGGCCGGCGCCGCGGACGAGACCGCCTTCGCCGCGCGCGGCGGTGTGCCCACCCACGAGTGGGGCGACGGGCTGCGCAGCCAGCAGTGGTTCGGCGCCGAGGGCAAGACCGGGTTCATGCACCGCTCGTGGCTGCGCAGCGAAGGGCTGCCCGACGACAGCTTCCGCGGCCGGCCGATCATCGGCATCGCGAACTCCTGGAGCGAGCTCACGAGCTGCAATCTGCACCTGCGCGGCCTCGCCGAATACGTGAAGCGCGGCATCTGGCAGGCCGGCGGCGTGCCGTTCGAGTTCCCCACGACCTCGGCGGGGGAGCCGATCGTGCGCCCGACGGCGATGCTGCTGCGCAACCTCATGGCCATGGACCTCGAGGAGACGCTGCGCTCGAACCCCCTCGACGGCGTCGTGCTGCTCGCGGGCTGCGACAAGACCACCCCGGCCTACCTCATGGGCGCCGCCTCCGTCGACCTGCCGGCCCTGCTCATCACCGGCGGCGCCATGCTGAACGGCAAGCATCGCGGCACCGACATCGGCTCCGGCACCTCGGTGTGGAAGTTCACCGAGGCGCACCGTGCCGGGCTCATCGACGACACCGCGATCACCGAGGCCGAGGGCTGCATGGCCCGCAGCCAGGGGCACTGCCAGACCATGGGCACCGCTTCGACGATGGCCTGCGTCTCGGAGTTCATGGGGATGCAGCTTCCGGGCACGGCCTCGCTGCCCGCGAACGACTCGCGGCGGCAGGCCGCCGCGCACCTGGCCGGCCGGCGCATCGTCGAGATGGTCGCCGAGGACCTGCGGCCCTCGAAGATCCTCACCAGACGGGCCTTCGAGAACGGAGTTCGCGCGAACGCCGCGCTCGGCGGCTCGACGAACGCCGTCATCCACCTGCTCGCGCTCGCCCGCCGGGTCGGAGTCGAGCTCACCCTCGACGACTTCGACACGCTCGTGCGGGACGTGCCGGTGCTCGCCGACCTCATGCCGAGCGGGCGCTTCCTCATGGAGGACTTCGAGTACGCCGGCGGCACGGCGGGCTTCGCCGAAACGCTCGGCGAGCTGCTGCACCGCGACGCGCTCACCGTCACCGGCGCGACGCTCGGCGAGAACTACGCCGGCGCGGAGGTCTTCAACCGGGAGGTGATCCGCCCCCTCGACCACCCGGTCAAGCCCGTCGGCTCCGGCATCGCCGTGCTGCGCGGCAACCTGGCTCCCCGCGGCGCGGTCATCAAGCAGTCGGCCGCCGACCCGCGGCTGATGCAGCACACCGGGCGCGCGCTGGTCTGGGACACGCTGCAGGCCTACCTCGCCGACGCCGAGGACCCCGAGCTCGACGTCGCGCCCGACGACATCCTCGTCGTGCGCAACGTCGGGCCGAAGGGGTACCCGGGCATGCCGGAGGTCGGCAACCTCGCCCTGCCGCGGAAGATCCTCGAGACGGGCGTCACCGACATGGTGCGCATCTCCGACGCGCGGATGAGCGGCACCTCGTACGGCACCGTCGTGCTGCACGTCGTGCCCGAGGCCGCCGCGGGCGGACCGCTCGCCTTCGTGCGCACGGGCGACACGATCACCCTCGACGTGGCCGGGCGTTCGCTGCACGTGCACGTCTCCGACGAGGAGCTCGAGGCGCGCCGGGCGGACTGGCAGCCGCCGACGGTGCCGGGCAGCGAGCGCGGCTGGACCCGCCTCTACATCGAGCACGTCACCCAGGCCGACGAGGGGCTCGATCTCGACTTCCTGCAGGGGCGCTCCGGCGCCGCGGTCGGTCCGCAGGCGTTCTGATGACGGACGCGGGCGTGCTCGTCGTCGGCGCCTCCGGCATCCTGGCCCCGGCCGCCGCGCAGCTCGCGGCGGGCGGCG
>NZ_BMRJ01000001.1:49262-70937 GCF_014648575.1 Agromyces mediolanus
GCGCGGGATGCCGCGGCCCTCCGCCGGGCGCTCGGGGCGCGGCGCTGGGCGTGCGCCGTCGTCTACGCCCCCGCGGTGACGGATGCCTCGCTGCCGGTGCTGCGCGCCGCGGTCGACGGCCCGGTGGTACTCGTGCGCACGAGCGCCGAGGCCGCCCCGTCGCCCGAGGAGCCCGACGCGCCCGCGCCGGAGCCCGGTCCGTGGACGCTGCAGCTCGGCTGGGCGCCCGGCGTCGGCGCCGCCCGCTGGCACACCCCGGAGGAGATCTCCGACGCCGCGCTCGCCGTGCTCCACGACGGCGCCGGTCGCACGCTCGGCGAGCTGCGGCCCTGGGCGGATCGGCCGTGATCCTGTTCCTGGCGGCGTCGCCGAGCCTCGACCTCACGTACGAGGTCGACCGCCTCGAACGCGGGGGCGTCACCCGCCCGCGCCGAGTCACCGCGGTGCCCGGCGGCAAGGCGCTGAACGCCGCCCGCGTCGCGATGGCCCTCGGCGGCGCGGCGCGTCTCGTCGCTCCCCTCGGCGGCGCGACGGGGAGACGGGTCGCCGCGCTGCTCGCCGAGGAGGGCGTCGGGGCCCGGCTCGTCGAGGTCTCCGGCGAGACCCGCAGCTGCCTGGCGATCGTCGAGGACGGCGATCGACCGACGAGCACGGATCTGTACGAGGCATCCGCGCCGTTCGTCGAGGGGGAGTGGCGTGCGCTCGCCGAGGCGATCCGGGCCGAGGGGGCCGACGCAGCACCGCGCTGGCTCGCCCTGTCCGGCTCGGTGCCCGCCGGGATCCAGCTCGACGAGCTGGGGGAGCTGCTGCGCGAGGTGCGGGCCGCGTCGGGCGCCCGCCTCGCCGTCGACAGCTCGGGTGCGCCGCTCGCGGCGCTCGCCGGGATCGCGGACCTCGTGAAGGTGAACCTCGGCGAGGCCGCCGAACTGCTCGGCGCGGCGCCGCCGGACGCGGCGGCGGCCTGCGCGGCGCTCGCCGAGCGCTTCGGTACGGACTCCGTCGTCACGGACGGCGTGCGCGGTGCCGCGGCGCTGCTCGGCGGGGTCGGGTTCGCGGTCGCTGCGCCCCGGGCCGCCGGCCGGTTCCCGGCGGGCAGCGGCGACGCGTTCTTCGGCGCGCTGCTCGCGGCGCTCGACGCGGGCCACGGCCCCGGGGCCGCGCTGGAGGCCGCCCGCGATGCCGCGGAGCGGAACGCCGCGGTGCCCGGACAGGGCCGGCTCGCCTGAGCCCCACCTCCCACTCACCGGCTTGCCCGACTTTCATGAAAGTCGGGCAACTCAGATGGGGGGTCAGTCGGGCCACCCCTGCCGACTTGCCCAACTTTCATGAAAGTCGGGCAAGTCGAGGTGGGGGGAGTTGACGCGAGATAATTTTGTGACAAAACTGTCTGCTCGGACGTTCATCTGACGAGGAGGACACGATGAAGATCGTCATCGCGGGCGCCGGCATCGGGGGGCTCGTCGCCGCCCTGAGCCTGCACCAGGCAGGATTCCGCGACATCGCGGTGTACGAACGGGCCGCGGAGCTGCGGCCCCTCGGCGTCGGCATCAACCTGCTGCCGCACGCCGTGCGCGAGCTCACGGAGCTCGGGCTCGGCGATGCGGTCGCCGAGCTCGGCGTGGCGCCCAGCCGGCTCTCGTACTTCAACCGCCTCGGGCAGCTCATCTGGTCGGAGCCGCGCGGGCTCGACGCCGGCTACGCCTGGCCCCAGCTCTCGGTGCACCGCGGCGAGTTCCAGCTGCTGCTCGCCGCCGAGGTCGCCCGCCGGCTCGGGCCGGAGGCCATTCGCACCGGTCACCGGCTGGTGTCGGTCGAGCACGGCGAGCACTCGGAGCGGGCCCGCTTCGAGCGGCCCGACGGCACCGCCCACGAGGTCGAGGCCGAGCTCGTCGTCGGTGCCGACGGCATCCACTCCGCGCTGCGCGCGCAGGAGCACCCCGACGACGGCGGGCCCGTCTGGAACGGCCTCATCCTCTGGCGCGGCACCGCGACGATCCCCACGTACCTCGACGGGCGCACGATGATCATGGCGGGCGACGGCGAGCAGAAGTTCGTCGCCTACCCGCTCGCCGGCGAGACCGCGGAGACCGGGATGACGCGCGTCAACTTCATCGCCGAGCGGCGGGCGCCGGAGGGCGCGAGCGAGCTCGCCGACTGGAACGTGCCGATCGACCCGGCGCCCATCGTCGAGCGCTTCGCCGAGTGGCGCTTCGACTGGCTCGACGTGCCGGCCACCATCGCGGCGGCCGACGAGATCCTCGAGTACCCCATGGTCGACCGCGAGCCCCTGCCGCACTGGCGCGCGGGCAGCTCGACGCTGCTCGGCGACGCCGCGCACGCCATGTACCCGAACGGCTCGAACGGCTCTTCGCAGGCCATCCTCGACGCCCGCACGCTCGCGTTCCACCTCGCCGGCGCGGTGCGCGGGCTCGGCTCGTCCGCGGGGGCCGTCGAGACCGCGGCCGCGGTGCGCGCGGCGCTCGACGCCTACGAGGCCGACCGCCGCCCGGCGACCGCGGCGCTGCTCGCGATGACCCGGCAGCTCGGGCCCGAGAGGGTCATGCAGCTCGCTTACGAGCGCGCGCCGGAGGGCTTCGCCGACATCCACGACGTCATCCCCGAGGCGGAGCTGCGCGAGATCGCCGACGCGTACAAACGCGCCGCCGGCTTCCACCCCGCCGCGCTCACCGAGCGAGCCTCGCTCACGCCGGCGAGCGTCGAGCCGTGATCGCGGCGCTCGCGGGGCTGGCACACTGAGGGCATGGCAGCAGCGCACGGGGGATCGGCGGATGGCTCGGCCGAGCTGGCCCGGTTAAACCTCCTCGTCTCGCCGCTGCGGCGCGCGCTGCTCAAGGGCGCGCGCGCCGCGGCGGAGCTCCCCGACATCCCCGACGCCCAGATCGAGCTGCTGCGCGCCGTGCCCCGCGGCGTGCAGAAGTCGCCGGGGGAGCTCGCCGCCGAGCTCGGGCTCGGGCGCTCGACCGTCAGCAATCTGCTGAAGCTGCTTGAACAGGCCGGGCTCGTCGAGCGGGCTGCGAGCGGCAGCGATGGCCGCCGGGTCGCGGTGCGGGCGACCGAGCGCGCGCTCGACCTGCTCGAGCGCTTCGACCGGGCGAGCGGGGAGCTCGTGGCCGAGGCGGCGGCGGGGCTCGAAGGCGACGAGCGCCGTGCTCTGGTCGCCGCGGTCCCGGTGCTCGAGCGGCTGCGCGAGCTCGTCGAGGCTCAGAGCGAGGCGAGCAGGGCCTCGGCGGCGGCGCGGGCACGCCCATGAGCGAACGGAACGATCCCCTGATGGAACCCGCCTTCGAGTACTGCTTCGAACTGCGGTGCCGCGTCGACGAGGCGATCCCGCTCGGCGGTTCGGAGCCGGAGGAGGGCCTGCACTTCGCCCGCGTCTCCGGCGGCGACTTCGACGGGCCGAGGCTCCGGGGCCGGGTGCTGAACAGCGGCGGCGACTGGTGGGTCGCGCGCGGGCTCACGGTCGAACTCGACGCCCGCTACGTGATCGAGGCGGAGGTGGCCGACGGCACGGCCGGCGTCGAGGTCGTCAACCGCGGCGTCTGGCGCACCGACGAGGCGAACTACGCACGCCTCGTCGCCGGCGAGGAGGTGGGCGAGCGCGAGCTCTACTACCGCACGGCGTTCCGGTTCCGCACCGAGCATCCGGAACTCGGATGGCTCGTCGAGTCGCAGTTCGTCGGCTACGCGCGGCCCGAGCCCGGGCACGTCGTCATCCGCGTCTTCCGCCTCGTCTGAGCGGAGTCCCCCGTCCTTCCGACTTGCCCGACTTTCATGAAAGTCGGGCAAGTCGGAAGGACAGGGGCAGTGCCCGCGCACGCAGAAGACCCCGGCGATGCCGGGGTGTCAGCCGAGCGTCGGAACGTCAGCCGCGCGTCGCGAGGGAACCGGTCTCAGGCCCGCTGGGAGCCGTCGCCGGGGACGTAGTGGTCACTGCCGTCGTCGGCATACTCCGACCACTTCGACAGATCGTCTTCGTACTTGTCATCGTCCGAGCCCGCGAGCTCGCGCTCAAGCGCGTTGTAGTCGGTGTCGGGGCTGAAGTACTTCAGCTCCCGTGCGACCTTGGTGTGCTTGGCTTTCTGACGGCCGCGCCCCATGCGTGACCCCCTTACGGCTTCTGGCCGGGCGGAATGTGCTTCGCCCGGCTCGTTCTTGGCGGAAATAGTTCGTGCCGTAAGTTTAGCACCGACGAACGCTCGCCTTCTCGGCTGCGAACCCCCTGATGCTGCTGCACGGACCGCCGGATTCATGCTGAGATGGAGGGGTGATGTCTTCCCCGCCCGCCCGCGTCAAAGTCGCGGTCGTCGGCGCGGGTCAGGCGGGGCTCTCGGTGGCGTACTACCTGCGCCGCTTCGAGCTCGTCGCCGACGAGGATTTCGTCGTGCTCGACCGTGCGCCGGGCCCCGGCGGCGCCTGGCAGCACCGCTGGTCGTCGCTGAAGCTCGGCACCGCGCACAAGGTCAACGACCTGCCCGGCATGGCCGAGATGGGGCTCAGCTTCGAGACCGCCGATCGCGCGCAGCCCGCCCGCGAGATCGTCGCCGACTACTACCGCCGCTTCGAGGAGCACTACGAGCTGCGGGTGCACCGGCCCATCGAGGTGCGCCGCGTCTCGAACGAGGGCGCCGACCTGCGCATCGCCTACCGCGACCTGCGCACGCCCGACGAGCCCGCACCCGCCCCCGAGGAGCAGCAGGTGCGCGGCTTCTTCGGCCGTCGCCGCAAGACCTTCGCCGTGCCGGCCGCGCCCGTGCAGCCGGGCGGCACCCTCGACACGCAGATCCTGGTGAACGCGACCGGCACCTGGGGCTCGCCGTTCGTGCCCTACTACCCGGGCATGACCGATTTCCGCGGCCGGCATCTGCACACCTCCGACTACACCGACGCCGAGTCGCTGCGCGATCAGCACGTCGTGGTCGTCGGCGGCGGCACCTCGGCGATCGGCTTCATGCTCGAGCTCGAAGACGTCGCGGCATCCCTGACCTGGGTCTCCCGCCGTCCGATCGACTGGCTCGACCGGCAGGAGCTCGACCTCGAGGGCGCCTCGGCCGCCGTCGCCGCGCAGGACGAGGCGGCGCGCTCGGGTCGAGCACTGCCCTCCATCGTGAGCGGCACGGGCGTGCCGAAGAACCGCCGCATCGCCGCGGGCATCGAGCGCGGGCTGCTCGTCGCGAAGCCGATGTTCGACCGCATCGAAGCGGATCGTGTGGTGTGGGACGACGGCACGGAGGCGCGCGCCGACGTCATCATCTGGGCGACGGGCTTCCGGCCCGAGCTGCGGCACCTCGCCCCGCTGAAGCTGCGCGAGAAGTCGGGCGGCGTCACGGTCGGCCAGGGCGCGACGTGGGGCGACCCCCGGGTGTTCCTCGCCGGCTACGGGCCGCAGGCCTCCACGATCGGCGCGAACCGGGCCGGGCGCATGATCGCCCGGCAGATCATGGCGATGCTGTAGCGGCTCAGCCCGTTGCGGCGGGCGGCGCGGGCGGGGCCTGCGCCTGACGTACCGCGCCGACCGAGGCCGCGATGACGAGCGCGACGGCGAGCCCGCCGACCCAGGTGAAGCGCTGGCCGAGCAGCAGGAGGCCCGTGAGGGTCGCGATCGCCGGGGCCAGGCTCATCAGCACCGCGAAGGTGCCCGCGCGGAGCCGGCGCAGCGCGATCAGCTCCAGCGCGTACGGGATCGTGGAGGAGAGGATCGCGACCGCCGCACCGAGGCCGAGCACCTCCGGACGCAGCAGCACGGCTCCCGAGCTCGCGATGCCGAACGGCAGCACCGCGACGGCCCCGACGGCCATCGCCAGCGCGAGCCCCTCGAAGCGCGGGAAGCGCTGCCCGGTGCGCGCCGACAGCAGGATGTACCCCGCCCACGTCGCCCCGGCCCCGGCCGCGAAGGCGACGCCGATCGGGTCGAGGTGGCCGAAGCTGCCCTGGCCGAGCAGCACGACACCGACCGCGGCGAGCCCCGCCCACAGCCACGAGGAGGCGCGCCGCCCCGTGATCACCGAGAGGGCGAGCGGCCCGAGCACCTCGATCGTGACGGCCGCGCCGAGGGGGATCCGCTCCAGCGAGAGGTAGAACAGCGCGTTCATGAGCGCGAGCACGAGCCCGAAGCCCGCGACGGTCAGCCAGTCGGCGCCGCTGCGGCCGCGCAGCCGCGGCCGGGCGATCGCGAGCAGGATGACGGCCGAGAACACCAGGCGGAGGCTCACCATGCCGAGCGGTCCGACGCTCGGGAAGAGGATGACGGCGATCGCCGCGCCGACCTCCTGGCAGGCGAGCCCGAGCACGACGAGGGACGTCGCGGCGACGGCCCCGCCGCGCGCCGCCGGCCTCACGGTCACGCGCCGCCGTCGCGGGCGAGGCCGCCGAAGTCGCCCGCCGTGACCACCGCGTACGAGGCGGCGACGACGCGCTCGAGCACTCCCAGGTCGAGCTGCTCCAGGTCTTTCAGGTAGAGGCATCCAACGCCCGTGGTGTGCGGGCCGAGCGTCGCGAGCTCCGCCTCGTACGCGCCGACGCCGTCGGCGAGGTAGACGGTCGTCGCGGGCTTCCGCGGCGAGAACGCGGCCGCGGGCGCATCGCCCTCGCGGCCGCTCGGGTAGCGGTAGTGGTACTCCCCGAAGGCGACGATCGACGGACCCCACATGCGCGCGGGCTCGCCCGTCACGCGGGACATCAGCGCCAGCAGGGTCTCGGCGTCGCGGCGCCGCACGGGGTGCGTCACGCCGTCGAGGAACTCGCGCACCGAGGCATCCAGCGTCATGCTCGCGAGCCTACCGCCGGCGGTTCGCGTCGGCGCCCGGCACGGGACGCCTGGGCACCGGGCGCACCGGCTCGCCGCGCCGGTCCTGACCGGGCAGCGGCCGGGAGCGGCGGCCGTAGATCATATCGCTCGAGTCGAGCAGCCACGGCACGAGCGCGACGGTGACCCCGTGCACGAGCATGAGCTTCTGCCGGATGCGCCGCGCCTTGTGGTTGTGCAGGATGTTCTCCCACCAGTGGCCCACGATGTACTGCGGCATGTACACCGTGACGACCTCGGAGCCGTGCTCCTCGCGGTGCTGCTTGATGTACTTGATCAGCGGGTAGCTGAGGTCGCGGTACGGCGAGGCGAGGATGCGCAGCTTCACGTGGATGTTCTGCTTCACCCAGTCGCGCTTCAGCTGCTTCGTCTGCTCCTCGTCGATCGAGACGTGCACCGCCTCGATGCTGTCGTGCTTCGCGGCGATCGCGTAGTCCAGGGCCTTCAGGGTCGGCTTCTGCATCCGCCCGACGAGCACGATCGCGTGATCGCCCGCCGAGCCGAACGTCGTCGTCGCGTCGACCTCGATCTCCTTCTCGACGTCGCGGTAGTAGCGGTGCACGCCGAGCATCAGCAGGAACAGGATCGGCATCATCAGGAAGACCATCCACGCGCCGTGCGTGAACTTCGTGATCGTCACGACGATGAGCACGACCGCGGTCAGGCTCGCGCCGAAGGCGTTGATGCACAGCGAGCGGATCATCGCTCCGCGCGTCATCGGCCGCTCGTCGTCGGCCGCGGGCCCCGGTCGGCCCCGCTTCCGATGGCTCGCCGGGGGCTGGCGCAGCAGCCGGAGCCAGTGCCGCACCATGCCCGACTGGCCGAGCGTGAACGACACGAACACCCCGATGATGTAGAGCTGGATCAGCAGGGTCAGGTTGGCCTGGAAGATGACCAGGATGATCGCCGCCGCCGTCGCGAGGATGATGACGCCGTTCGAGTAGATCAGCCGGTCGCCGCGCGTCGACAGCGACTTCGGCGCGTAGCCGTCGCGGGCGAGCACCGAGCCGAGCAGCGGGAAGCCGTTGAAGGCGGTGTTCGCGGCGAGGAGCAGCACGAGGGCGGCGGCCGCCTGGATCACGAAGAACAGGATCGAGCCGTTGCCGAAGACCGCCGCCGCGATCTGCGCGATGAGGCTCGGCTGCGGCGCGGTCGCGCACTCGTCCCAGCCGATCAGGCTGCACGGGTCCTCGGCGTAGTGCACGCCGGAGACGAGCGCGAGGGTCGTGAGGCCGACGAAGAGCACGATCGCGAGGCCCGCCATCAGCATCAGCGTCTTCTGCGCATTGCGCACCTTCGGCCGGCGGAACGCGGGCACGCCGTTCGCGACCGCCTCGACACCGGTGAGGGCGGAGCATCCGCTCGCGAAGGAGCGCAGCAGCAGGAGGACGAAGGCCGCCTGCGCGAGCTGCTCGCCCTCGACCTGGTACGCCGCGGACTCCGCGACGGGCGGGTTGCCCATCAGGATCTGCACGAGGCCCGAGCCGATGAGCAGCAGCACGCTCCCCGCGAAGAGGTAGGTCGGCACGGCGAACGCCTTGCCGGACTCGCTCACGCCGCGGAGGTTCACCGCCGCGAGCAGCACCACGAAGAGCACCGCGAGCTCCACCCGCCACGGGTTCAGCTCGGGGAACGCGGAGATGATGTTGTCGACGCCGGACGCGACCGAGACGACGACCGTCATCACGTAGTCGACGAGCAGGGCGGAGGCCACGAGCACGCCGGCCTTCTCGCCGAGGTTCTTGTGCGCCACCTCGTAGTCGCCGCCGCCCGAGGGGTACGCGCGGATCAGCTGCCGGTAGCTGAGCGCCACCGTCGCGAGCAGCAGCACGACGACCGCCGCGACCCAGGGCGCGAAGGCCAGGAACGCGAGCCCGCCGGCCGTGAGCACCATGAGGAGCTCCTGCGGCGCGTAGGCCACCGAGGAGAGCGCGTCGCTCGCGAACACGGGCAGCGCCACGCGCTTCGGGAGCAGTTGCCCCTCGAGTCGCTCCGTGGGCAACGGGTCGCCGATGATCCAGTGCTTCGGCGACTTCAGTTCTGCAGGCGGTTCCTCCGCCTCATTCGTCACGGCGGACGACACTACACCCGCTGGGGCGGCTGTCAAGTCGGCTTGCTACCCTTGAGCGCGATCCCGCCGGACGGCGGGGATCCCGCCCGATTCCCGGCGGGTCGAGACGCCGAGATCGGACCGAGACGTGAACCGTGCGACGCAGCTCGCGCGCGGAGCCGCCGCCGCAGCGGTGGCCCTGTTCCTCGCGGCGTTCTCGCACGGCGTCGCCGCGGGCGAGGCGCCCGGCTGGCCAGGGCTCGCGCTCTCCGCGTTCGTCGCGCTCGCCGTGTCGGTCACCCTCGTCGGGCGGCGCAGCTCGCCCCTCCGCGTGGTGCTCGCGACCGCGGCGAGCCAGCTCGTCTTCCACCTGCTCTTCTCCGTCGGCGCGGGCGCCGGTGGCGGCGCGCTGCTCCGCGTCTCGGGGGACGCGCACCACCCGACCGTGACGATGCTGCCGGATGCCTCGGCGGGGTCGCTCACCTCCGGTGCGGCCGTCGTCGGGCACGGGCACACGGATGCCGCGATGCTCCTCGGCCACGTGCTCGCCTGGCTCGCCACCGTCGCCTACCTGCTCGCCGTCGAGGCCGCCGCCTGGCGCTCGCTGCGCCGCGCCGCCCGGGCCGTGCTCGTGCGCGCCGTCGACGAGGCATCCGCGCTCGCCGCCATCCCCGTCCCCGCCGGCCCGCTCGTGCGACCGCTCGCCCGCGACCGCGCGCGCCTGCGCGGCCGTCAGCTCCTCGCCCAGCTCCGGCACCGCGGCCCGCCGCGCCACCCCGCCTTCGCCTGAACCCGGCCGCACCGCGGCCACCACTCGCGTCCGCGGGCCCCTGCGCCCGGACGCACGAAGACGGGAATTCCCCATGCACCGCACTGCCACCACCACTGCCACCGCGCGCACCGCCTCACCCCGCCGGCTGCTCGCCCTCGGCGCCGTCGCGCTCGCCGCCACCGCCTGGCTCGGCCTCGCCAACACCCAGTCGGCCTCGGCGCACGACGAGCTGATCGCCTCCAGCCCGGAGCCCGGTCAGGTGCTCGACGCCTCGCCCGCCGAGGTGAAGCTGACCTTCTCGGACGACATCATCCCCGTCGGCACCGCGATCGAGGTCGTCGACCACCACGGCGAGGCGATCGAGTCGGGCGAGGCCGCCGTCGCCGGCCCCGACGTGACCGCGACCCTGCCGGCCGACCTCTCCGGCGAGTACCAGGTCCGCTGGCGCGCCGTGTCGAGCGACGGGCACGTCATCGACGGCACGATCGACTTCGGCGTCGGGGCCGGGGCGACCGGTATCTGGACCGAGGAGGCGCCGCACGACGACGCAGCCGCGAGCGACGACGGGCACGACGACGCGGCCGCGGCCGAGCACGACGAGGCCTCCGCCGGCCCCGACGGCTGGGCGATCGCCGGCATCGCGGGCGGCATCCTGGGCGTCGCCGCCCTCGCCGCCGCGATCGTCGTCTTCGCGCGCGCCCGTCGCCGCGGCCCCGAGGCCTGAGCCGTCCCTGCACTCCTCCCTCGAGTTGCCCGACTTTCATGAACGTCGGGCAACTCGAGGGGGTGGCGGGTCTCTGGCGGGCGAGTTGCACGACGGATGCGCCGGCGCGCCACCTCAGCCGGCGCCTCGGCCGGATCGTCGTGCGACTCGCACGGCCGGGATGCCGGACCGCCGGGACGGGATGGCGCAGCGGGCGGTCAGCGGGCGAGGAGGTACCCGGCGCCGGCGGCCGCGAAGCCGAGCACGAGGGTCACGAAGACGTTGAGGAGGGCGGCCCGCCAGCGGCCGCCGTCGAGGAGCTCGATCGTCTCGACGCTCCAGGTGCTGAACGTGGTGAGCCCGCCGCAGAACCCGGTCACGAGGATGAGCCGCCAATCGGCCGAGACCGCGGCGCGCTCCGCGAGCCCGAGCACGACGCCGGCGACCGCCGAGCCGACGACGTTCACGATCAGGATGCCGCCGGGCAGGTGTCCCGGTCGCACCGGGAAGCGCCGCGATAGGAGATAGCGGATGACGGCGCCGAGGCTGCCCGCGACGAGCACGGTCGCGATGACGAGCGGGCTGAGGGCGGTCACAGCGTCTCCCCGGAGTCGGTGATCGTGTCCGGCATGCGGCGGCGGCCGATCCGCGAGCCGAGCCACAGTCCCGCCGCCGCGGCCGCGAGGCCGGCGAGCACGGAGATCACGAGGTAGAGCGCCGCGGTGAGGTGCTCGCCCTCGCGCTCCAGCACGACGAGCGAGGCCATCACGGCCGACAGCGTCGTGAAGGAGCCGAGCACGCCCGAGCCGACGCCGGCCTTCAGCCAGGCGGGCGTCGAGGGGCGGCGCCAGAGCCCGCCGGCGAGCCAGCCCAGCGCGAACGCCCCCGCGAGGTTGACGAGCAGCGTCTCCAGCGGGAACTCGTGGTCGGCGTGCGGGAACGCGAGGTCGAAGACGAGGCGCAGTCCGGTGCCGAGGAGCCCGCCGACGGCGACCGCGAGGATGTTGCGCACGTGTCGAGGGTAGCGCCGCCCTGCCGGATCAGCGCTCGGCGAAGGTGCCGAGCACCTCGGCGCGGACCTCGGCGAGCCGGGCCCGCAGCAGGTCCACGGTGGCGGGGGCGACCCGCCCACGGCTCGCCTGCCGCCGCAGCTCGGTGCGCAGTTGCTGGCGGAACTCGTTCAGCACCACGTCGGCCTCGTGCACGGCGCGGTTCGAGTCGGCGTGCAGGTTGATGGTCTCGCTCCGCACGCTCGTCGCGGAGCGCTTCGCCTCGCGGGCGGCGCTCGCGAGCTCGGCGCGGAGCGAGCGCATCGCGTCGTCGACGTTCTGCCGCACGTCCTGCGCGAGCCGGCGCACGGAGTCGGTGACGTCGTTCTCGATGTCGTCGAGCTCGTGCCGCCGGGCGTCGAGCTCCGCACGGCCGGCGTCGGTGATCTCGTAGATCGACTTGCGGCCGTCGCTCGTCTTCGTGACGAGCCCCTCCTCCTCGAGCTTCGCGAGGCGCGGGTAGATGGTTCCGGCGCTCGGGGAGTAGGTGCCGCCGAAACGCTCCGACAGGGCCTGGATGAGCTCGTAGCCGTGCCGCGGACGCTCCTCGAGGAGGGCGAGCAGGTACAGGCGCAGGCTGCCGTGCGCGAAGACCGGCGGGGTCATCGGGATGCCTCGTCGGAGGATGCCGCTGACGAGGCATCCGCGGTCTCCGCGACCGTGCGGCGCAGAACCGAGATATTGCCCGAGACGCTGTTGGCGCCGAGGTCGAGCCAGGTGCCGGCGAGCTCGCCGACGACGCGTTCGAAGCCCTTGCCGCGCATGCCCTTCACCGTGATGTCGTCGAGCACGAGCGTGCCGGCGACGGTGTTGATGCGGTAGCGGGCGCCGGCGCCGCCGGCGAAGCGCACCGTGAGGTCGCCCGAGACGGTGTTCGTGTCGATGCGGTCGGGGGTGCCGTGCGCGTCGACGATCATGTTGCCCGAGACGGAGTCGGCGTTGAAGCTCGTGATCTCGCCCGTGGCGATGATGTCGCCCGACACCGTGTGGGCGGTGATGCGGCCGACGTGGTTGCCGACCGAGATCTCGCCGGAGACGCCGGACAGCTCGAGGTCGCCGTCGTGGTTGTCGATGACGAGCTCGCCGGAGACGGTGCTGAGCTTCGCGTCGCCGTCGAAGCCGGACACGAGGGCGTCGCCGGAGACGACGCCGAGCTGCAGCGCGACGTGGCGCGGGGCGAGGATCGAGACCTCGGCCTTGGCGTTGCCCGCCCAGCCCTTGAAGGCCTCGATGAAGTTGTCCCAGCGCAGCTGGGGGTGGTCGATCTCGAGCACGTCGCCGTCGATGGAGACGGCGAGCTCCTTGCCCGTGACCGTCGAGACCTCGACGCGGGCGCCGGGCTCGTCGTGCGCGATGACGTCGACCTTGCCGCCGATGAGGCTCACCTTGAGCTTGCGGACGAGCTCGAGGTCGATGATCCGGGACTCGCCGGGGGCGATCACCCACTTCTCGATGGACATTACGACTCCTTGCTGGACGATGACGCGATATATCGCGTTTACGTACGACACGATATATCGCGTCTCGGGCTGGTGCAAGGGGTGTCGGGGAAAACTCAGGCAGCACTGCTTGACCTTGACGTAACGTCAAGTTCTACCGTGAATCTCGGAGGTTGAGACGTGGACTGGTCGATTCAAGAGATCGCGAAGCTCGCCGGGACGACGAGCCGCACCCTGCGGCACTACGACGACATCGGCCTGCTCGCGCCCACGAGGGTCGCCGGCAACGGCTACCGCCACTACGACGAGCGCGCGCTCGTGCGGCTGCAACGGATCCTGCTGCTGCGCGAGCTCGGGCTCGGCCTGCCCGCCATCGCCGAGGTGCTCGAGGGCGACGCCGACGAGGCGCGCGCACTCGGGGCCCATCTCGGCTGGCTGCGGCAGGAGCAAGGCCGGCTGGCGCGGCAGATCGCGTCGGTCGAGAGGACCATCACGGCATTGGAAGGAGGTGAACGACTGATGGCAGACGAGATGTTCGACGGCTTCGACCACACCGTGCACCGCGCGGAAGTGGAGGAGCGCTGGGGCGCCGAGGCGTACGCGGCGGGCGACCGCTGGTGGCGCGGACTCGGCGAGACCGGCCAGCGCGAATGGAAGGCCCGCACGGCGGAGCTCTCCCGCGACTGGACCGCGGCGGCCGAATCCGGGCTCGCCCCGGACGGCGCCGAGGCGCAGGCGCTCGCGAAGCGCCACGTCGAGTGGCTGACGGGCGTGCCCGGCACGCCCGCGGCGGTGCCCGGCGGCGACGTCAAGGGCTACGTGCTCGGCCTCGGCGAGATGTACGTCGCCGACCCGCGCTTCGGCGCGAACTACGGCGGCCATGCCGGCGCGGAGTTCGTCCGCGACGCGCTGCGCGCCTACGCCGAGCGCGAGCTCTGAGCTCGCGCTGGTTTCGCTCCGAGTTGCCCGACTTTCATCAAAGTCGGGCAACTCGTGCATCTGGAGTGCGGGAGCGGGTGCGCTGCGGCCCCCGAGGTGTCCCGGCCTGGGGGCCGCAGCGGTCGGTGGGCGCCGCTCAGTGCGGCGCGGCGGCGGTGGGATGCGTCGGCGCAGCCGCCTGAAGCGAGGCATCCTCCGGCGAGGCATCCGTCGGCGGCGCTGCCGTCGGCGAGGCGCCCGCCGGGCGGCGCTCGGGCACGGCGAGGAGCGGCAGCGTGACCCCGCAGAGCGGGCCGATGAGGATCGCGAACGCGACGGTGCCGAAGCCGACGTCGCCGCCGAGCAGCCAGCCGATGCCGAGCACGGTGACCTCGACGATGGTGCGGCCGACCCAGATCGGCCAGCCGGTGCGCGCGTGGATGCCGGTCATCAGGCCGTCGCGCGGGCCGGGGCCGAAGCGGCTGCCGATGTAGAGGCCGCTCGCGACGGCGAGCAGCAGCAGGCCGCCCGTGAAGAGCAGGATGCGCTGCCAGAGCTCCGGCGGAGTCTGGATGAGCCAGAGCCCGAGCTCGATGCTCGGCCCGATCAGCAGGATGTTCAGCACCGTGCCGATCCCGGGGCGCTGCCGCAGCGGGATCCACAGCAGCAGCACCAGCAGGCCGACGATGTTCGTCAGCCAGCCGATGCCGATGCCGGTGAGGTGGGAGAGGCCCTGGGCGAAGACGGTCCAGGGGTCCACGCCGAGGGCCGCGCGGATCATCATGGCGTCGGCGATGCCGTAGAGGACGAGGCCGATGAGCAGCTGAGGGATCCGGCGGAGCATGAGAGCCATCCAATTCCAGAATTGGACTGTCGACAAGAGGCCAATTCTCCTAAAGTGGATCGCATGGCGGATGCCTCGATCAGCGCACGCGCGCTCGTGACCCTGCTCGGCGACTGGCGCGACGCCGGCACGGGGCCGAGCGGTCCCGCGTACGCCGCCCTCGCCGACCGGGTGCGCCTGCTCGTGCTCGACGGCCGGGTGAGCGTCGGCACGCGGCTGCCGGCCGAGCGCGAGCTGGCCGAGCGGCTCGGTGCGAGCCGCACCACGGTCGCCGCCGCGTACCGGCGGCTGCGCGAGCAGGACCTGCTGCGCAGCATCCGCGGCTCCGGCAGCGTCACGCGCCTTCCCGGTGCGCCCGCGGTGCTGCCCGCGCCGCCCGCCGCCGAGCACCTCGACCTGTCGAAGGCCGCCCCGCCGGCCCTGCCCTGGCTCGCCGACGTGGCCCGCGACGCCGTCGAGGAGCTGCCCGCGCAGCTCGCCGGCTCGGGCTTCGACCCGGTCGGACTGCCCGAGCTGCGCCTCGCGATCGCCGAGCGGTACACCGCGCGCGGGCTGCCGACCGCACCCGAGCAGGTGATGGTGACGATCGGCGCGCAGCACGCGATCGGGCTGCTCTCGAAGGTGCTCGTCGGCCGCGGCGACCGCGCCGTCATCGAGGCGCCGACGTACCCGCACGCCTACGAGGCCCTGCGCGCCGCCGGCGCCCGGCTCGTTCCGGTGCCAGTCGCCCCGCACGATTCCGGCGGGCTCGACGTCGACGACGAGGTGGGTGCGCTCGTCCGCGCCTTCGGCCATGCCAATCCCTCGACGGCGTACCTCATGCCCGACTTCCAGAACCCGACCGGCCGCTCCCTCGACGAGGACGGCCGCGCGCGAGTGCTCGATGCGGCCGCCCGCCAGGGGGCCGTGATCATCGCCGACGAGACGACCGCCGAGCTCGACCTCGACCGCGAGGTCGCTCTCCGCCCGTTCGCGGCCTACGGCCCCGTCGGCTCCGCCGTGCTCGTCGGCTCGCTCGGCAAGACGGCGTGGGGCGGCATCCGCGTCGGCTGGATCCGCGCCGAGCCCGCGCTCATCCGCCGGCTCGTGGCCATCCGCGCCCCGGGCGACCTCGGCACGCCCATCCTCGAGCAGCTCATCGCGACCCGGCTGGTGCGCGGCATGGACGAGATCCTCGCATTCCGCCGCGCCGAGCTCCGTCAGGGCCGCGACCTCCTCGAGGCGAGGCTGGCCGAGGCGTTCCCGGGCTGGCACGTACCGCACGTCGACGGCGGCATCGCGACCTGGATCGGGCTCGGCGCGCCGGTCAGCTCGCAGCTCGCGCTCGCCGCCCGGGCGCAGGGCCTGCTCATCGCGGCCGGCCCCCGCTTCGGCATCGACGGCGCGTTCGAGCGCTACCTGCGGCTGCCGATCTGCCTGACGCCCGACACCATCGACGAGGCGGTGCAGGCGCTGTCGCGGGCCTGGCTCGCCCTGCCCGGCACGGCTGCGCCGGAGGCGGGGCTGCTCGCCGAGGTCGTCTAGGAGTCCGACGCGGCGGATGCCTCGGGGGCGGTGGCCTCGATGAGCTCCGCGAGCCGAGCCGAGAAGCGGGCGTCGTCGTCGAGGAGCGACAGGCTCGGGCTGAGCAGTGGGACGAGGCGTTCCTGCAGCTCGCCGTTCAACCGGATGAACGCCACGCTCACCTCGAAGTCTGCTGCGAGCTCGCCCGCATCGGGGTCGGGATGCTCGCGCAGGGCGGCCAGCTCGTCGCGGGCCGCCTCCAGCTCCGCCACCATCGCGTCGTAGTCCGCCGCGACCTCGGCCATCATGGGCTCCTCGCGGAGGTGCGCGGCGAAGGCGAGCAGCTCCGCGATGCGGCCGAGCATCGGCTCCCAGTCCGCGTCGGCGTCGTCGGGACTCGCCTCGGTCTGGTCGACGATCGCACCGACCGCGACGAGTGCGCGGGTCCCGCCTGGCCGGTGATCCCGGACGGTGCCCTCGGGGATGCCCCGGTTCAGCTCCTCGAGCAGCGCGGCGCGCGCCGCGGCGTAGGCCTCCTCGGACGTGCCGTCGAGCTCGCGGATGCGCCACAGCATCCACAGCCGGTCGATCGCGTGATTCGGGCCCTCCGCCGCATCGCCCCAGGGCAGGTATCCGTCGATGAGCAGCGCGCGGTAGGCGTCGCCGGCGGCCGCGGTCGGCGCGCGGCCGGCCTCGGCGTCGTCGACGAGCGTCGCGATGATCTCCGCATACCGCGGGCGGAGCTCGCCCGCGTGCTCGACCGCCACGCGGAACGCGGAGGACAGGTCTTCGAACCCCCAGAGTTCGCCGTACATCCCGGGCGTGCGCGTCCACTGCTCGGTCTGGGCGAGGGCGCGCTCTTCGAACGCCCGGTCCTCCTCGTACCAGTCGACGACGAAGGCTCCGACCGAGCGGCCGATCGGGGCGTCCGGGATGAGCGGCTCGTCGGCGCCCTCCGGGGTGCCGCGCATCGCCTCGATCGCGGTGTCGAGGAAGCCGATGCGCTCGCGCGCGAACGCGGCGTCGGCCTCGCGCTGGATGGCCCGGCCCTCCTCGCTGATGATGCCGGCGTCGAGCGCGGCCGAGTAGGCCTCGAGCCGCCGGGTCGCCGGTCCGCCGTACGTCTCGCTGTAGAGGTCGAAGGCGACGAGGGAGGTCGCGGCTCCGGCGGCGCGGAGCTGTTTGACCGCCGCGGGCTCGAGGCTGCGGAGCTCATCGAGCACCGCCCCGACCCGCTCGGCGACGGCCGCAGCGTCGCGGTAGCTCGGGGTGCGCTCGACCGTGTCGGCGTCGAACTGCTCGAGCTCGGGGGCCAGTTCGAGCACGTCGCCCAGCCCGGTCTCGTCTGCGAGCTCCGCGCCCGATCCGTCGGCCGCGTCGATCTCGCCCTGCGTCCAGGTCTTCGCCCTCGGTGCGGCCAGCGTGAGCTCCGCAGACCACTCGCCGAGCTCGGCGAGGTAGCCGGCCGCGGCCTGCTCGGCGCCCGCGTCGGGCCCGCTCGGTGCGCAGCCGCCGAGCACGCCGCCGAGCGTGAGCGCCGCGGCCGCGCCGGCGAGGAGCCGCCCGATGCGCCTGCGGCCTCCCGGCGCCGGGGTGCGGTTCCCAGTCACCGCGGCTCAGCGGGATCCGCCGCGACGCGCGCGGGGCGTGCGGAGGCCGAGCAGCGAGCCGCCCGCGAGGAGTGCGGCGATCGCGCCGAGGGCGGCCCAGGCGAACTCGCCGCCGGTCTCGGCCAGTCGAGCCGGCTCCGCGCCCGCGGAGGCGGCGTTCGGGGACGGCGGGTCGACGGCGGGCGTCGCGGCCTCGGCGGGGGCGACGGGGACGGGGTCGTTCGGAGTCGCGGGGGCCTCCGGCGAGGCCGGCGTGCCCGGGTCGACGGGGTCGACGGGGTCCACGGGATCGACGGGATCGACCGGGTCGACGGGATCGACAGGGTCGACGGGGTCGACCGGATCGACAGGGTCGACGGGGTCCACCGGATCGACGGGGTCCACCGGATCCACCGGGTCCACCGGGCCTCCGGGATCCACGGCGTCCGGGTTCGCCCAGGTGCCGGTGAGGCAGCCGAACAACCGTCCACTCCCGTAGCACACCCTGGTGGTGTACCGAGTGGGATCGTCGGGCCTCGGGTAGATGCCGATCGAGTGGAGCACCATCCCGTCGGGAACCTGCTGCGCGGCGACGACGGCCGCGACGATCGCCGGGTCGGTGATGCCGTCCGGGTCGACGGTGTACGTGGTATCGGCAGCCGGAGCGGAGGCCGCGAGTGCCGCTTCGCCGGCGCCGAACCACATCGCGACGCCGAGGGCGGCGGCGAGCAGCGCTCGGCGGATTCGCTTGCCGGCTCGCCCGGCTGGCCGTGGAGTTGCCGTCTCGTCGTACATCGCCGTCCTCCTGTCGGGTATCGGCTCGCAATCGGCGCGAGCCGCTGTGGTAGCCCAAGCATCGACGGTAGCAGCAGAAGCGACCGATTGCGCTCATGAAATGGGGGGCAAATCGCTCGAATCTGGTCGCCCGAAGTCACACGGCGGGCGCGAAGCCGCTCGGCACCCGGTGAACCGATGCGCCGCACCGGTTCACCGAGCGGACACCGGCCGGACGCCCGCGCGACACCCGGCGGGCACTCCCGCGCCACCGGGCGCCAGCACGCTGGCGCCGAACCCCGCCCGCCGCGACCCACCGGAGTGCCCGCATGCCCGCTCGTCGTCCCCTGTCCGCCGCCGCGCTCGCCGTGGCCTGCCTGGCCGCCGCCGGGCTCGTGTCGGGCGGCGCGATCGCTGCCGCCGCCGAGCCCGCGGCCTCCGGCGCCTTCGTCCGCACCGCGACGTATCCCGTCTTCCAGAACGTGCCGGCGGGCGTCGACCCGGCCGCCGCCACCGTCGCCGAGATCTCGACGATCACCGACGACGGCACCGTCGTGTACACCGACGCCCTCGGCAAGCGCATCGGCTTCCTCGACGTCAGCGACCCGGCGAACCCGGTCGGCACGGGCACCGTCGAGCTCGCCGAGCTCGGCCACGCCGACGACCAGCCGACCTCCGTCGCCGCCTACGGCGACTTCGTCCTCGTCGTCATCGACGAGACGGGCGGCGACTTCGTGAACCCCAAGGGGCGCGTCGACGTGCTCCGCGCGAGCGACCGCAGCCTGGTGCGCTCGATCGACCTCGGCGGGCAGCCCGACTCGATCGCGATCTCGAAGGACGGCGCGTACGCCGCGATCGCGATGGAGAACCAGCGCGACGAGGAGTTCAAGCCCGCCGGCGGCAAGAAGGGCGACCTGCCGCAGCTTCCCGCCGGCTTTGTGCAGGTGCTCGGCCTCGTCGACCCGGCCGACCCCGCCGCGTGGACGGTCGACGCCGTGCCCTTCGTCGACGAGACCGGTGCCCCGATCCCGGTGCTGGCGGCCGCCGGCCTCGACACCCCGCAGGACCCCGAGCCCGAATACGTCACGATCAACTCGCGCAACGAGCTCGCCGTCACCCTGCAGGAGAACAACGGCGTCGCGATCATCGACCTGCCGACGCTCGAGGTCACCCGCGCCTTCTCCGCCGGCTCGGTCGCGGTCAGCGGCATCGATGTCGCGAAGGACGGCCGCATCGACCTCTCGGGCTCGATCCCCGCGACGCCGCGCGAACCCGACGCCATCGCCTGGATCGGCGACGACCGCCTCGCGACCGCGAACGAGGGCGATTGGAAGGGCGGCACCCGCGGCTGGACCGTCTTCGACGCGGCGACTGGCGCCGTGGTCTGGGACGCCGGCAACACCTTCGCGAACCTCGCCGTCCAGCACGGCCTGCACAACGAGGACCGCGCCGCGAAGAAGGGCGCGGAGCCTGAGGGCATCGCGGTCGCCGAGTTCGACGGCGTGCCCTACGCCTTCGTCGCGAGCGAGCGCTCGAACTTCGTCGCCGTGTACGACGTGAGCGACCCGGCATCCCCCGCCTTCCGGCAGCTGCTGTTCTCGACCAACGGGCCGGAGGGCATCCTGCCCGTGCCGGAGCGCGATCTGCTCGTCGTCTCGAGCGAGACCGACGCCGCCGCGGTCGGCGTGCGCGCCTCGGTGAACCTGTACGCCTTCGGCGACGCGACCGCGCAGGCGCCCGTCGGCGCCGCCGCGCAGCCCAGCATCGTCTCGGACGTCGTCGGCGGCGCGCCGATCGGCTGGTCGGCGCTCGGCGCCCTGGCCGGCCACCCCACGGACGCCGCCCGCGTGTACGCGGCGAGCGACTCGGTGCTCTCGCCCGCGACGGTGTTCACGGTGGACGTCGCGCATACGCCGGCCCGGATCACGGGCTCGCTCGCGATCACCGAGGGCGGCGCGCCCGCCGCGCTCGACGTCGAGGGCCTGGCCGTCGCCGAGGACGGCGGCTTCTGGCTCGCCGTCGAGGGCGCGACGGGCGCGGGAAACGTGCTGAAGCGCACGGATGCCTCGGGTGCCGTCGTCGACAGCTTCCCGCTGCCCGCCGAGATCGCGGCGCACGTCGGCAAGTGGGGCTTCGAGGGCGTCACGACGACCGGCGCCGGTGCGGACCTCCGCGTCTGGGCGGTACTGCAGCGGCCGCTGTGGACCGACCCGGCGAACCCCGCCGCGGGCGCCGTGGAGGGTGACGACGTGGCGCGCATCGGCCGGCTCGACCCGGCGACGGGGGAGTGGAGCTGGTTCGGCTACCGCCTCGAGCACACGGCGGTCGCGGGCGACTGGCTCGGCCTCTCGGAGATCACCGCGATCGACGACGACACCTTCGCGATCATCGAGCGGGACAAGCTGAACGGCCCGGCCGCGCAGGTCAAGCGGATCACCCGGGTGGACGTGCCGGCGGATGCCTCGGGCCTCGCCGGCCTCGCCGGTGCACTGCCGATGCTCGAGAAGTCCACGGCGGTCGACGTGCTGCCGGCGCTCCGCGCCACCGGCGGCTGGACGCAGGAGAAGCTCGAGGGCTTCGCGACGGCGGCCGACGGTGCGCTGTACGCGGTGACCGACAACGACGGCCTGAAGGATGCCACGGGCGAGACGGTGTTCCTGCGCCTCGGCCAGGCCGACGAGGTCTTCCCGGACGACGAGGAGCCCCAGCCGGGCCAGGCGAGCCTCGTGCTCGGCACTTCGACGGTCGCCGCGGGCGGCACCGTGAGCGTCACGGGTGCCGGCTTCGTGCCCGGCGGCACCGTGCGCTTCGAGCTGCGCAGCACGCCGGTCGCGCTCGGTTCGGTCGAGGTCGACGAGGCCGGGGCGCTGCGCTTCACGGCGAGGATCCCCGCGACGACCGCGCCCGGTGCGCACCGCCTCGTCGCGATCGCGGCGGACGGCAGCGAGGTCGCGGCCGAGCTGACGGTGACGGCGGCGGACGGGACCGGCGGCATCGACGGTTCCGCCGGCGGGGCGAAGGGTTCCGGCGACGGCGCGCTCGCGCACACGGGCTTCGACGGCGGCTGGCTGGCCGGTGCCGCGCTCCTCGTCGTGCTCGGCGGCGGCGCCGCGCTCCTCGTCGCGCGTCGTCGTCGCGGCGAGGTCTGAGCCGCGACATCCGCGCTCGCTCTCCCTCCCGAGTTGCCCGACTTTCATGAAAGTCGGGCAAC
>NZ_BMRJ01000001.1:71027-86596 GCF_014648575.1 Agromyces mediolanus
CCGCCCCGACCCCGGCCGGACGGATCCGGCCGCCCGGTCCACCGCGGAGGCGACCGGGAGTTCAGGGGTTTCGGGGCCCGGGCCGGAGCCCGGGCCCCAAGGGTTCAGTTGCGGGCGATGCGACGCCGTCCGACGAGCACCAGGCCGAGTGCGAGCAGCGCGAGCGCGGCCCACAAGATGGAGCCGTCGACGCCGGTGCTGGCGAGCCCGGTCGTGCCCTCGGCGGCGACCATCGTCGCGCCTCCGCCGCTCCCGCCGTTCCCGGCCGGCGTCGACGGGGCGGTCGGCGTGGTCGGGGTGGTCGGCGTCGTGGGATCGGTCGGGCCGGTCGGGTCCGTCGGGTCGGTCGGGTCCGTCGGGTCCGTGGGATCCGTCGGGTCGACGATCGTCGTCGGGCCGTCCGTCTCGCTGTCCCCGATCACCGAGATGGCGTTGCCGCCGACCGTGATCGGCAGCGAGAGGCCGGGCACGAGCTGCGTCCCGCCGAGCAGTCCGCCGAGGCCGCTGGTCTCGGCCCCGCTGCCGGAGCCGCTGCCCGTGCCGCCGGTCACCTCGGTGGAGGCGTCCGTCGACGTGCTGTCGCCGACCGCCGAGATGGCGTTGCCGCCGACCGTGACCGGGACGCCGAGCGAGGGCAGCAGCTGCGTGCCGCCCAGGATGCCGTCGTCGCCGTTGGTCTCAGCCCCGCTGCCGGAGCCGCTGCCCGTGCCGCCCGTCACCTCGGTGGAGGCATCCGTCGACTCGCTGTCGCCGACGACGCTGATCGCGTTGCCGCCGACCGTGACCGGCGCGCCGACCCCGCCGAGCACCTGGGTGCCGCCGAGGATCGAGTCGTCGCCGGAGGTGGAGCCGCCCGCGGCCGGTGCGCTGCCCGCACCCTCCGCGACTGTCGTGCCGGCGCCGTCGGACGAGCTGTCGCCGAGCACCGAGATGGCGTTGCCGCCGACCGTGACCGGCACGGCGACGTCGACGAGCCCCTGCGTGCCGCCGAGGACGCCGTCGCTGCCGCTGGTCTCGGCCGGAGCGCTGCCCGCGTCCGCCGGGGTCTCGGCGGCCGGGGCGACCTCGGTCGTCGGCTCGCTCGTGCTGCTGTCGCCGAGCACGCTGATCGCGTTCCCGCCGACGGTGATCGGCACGTTCACGTCGATGAGCGCCTGCGTGCCCGAGCCGACCCCGTCGTCGCCGGAGGTGGTGGCCTCCTCGGCGGGGGCGGCCGGGGCGGCGGGCGCCGTCTCCGTGCTCGCGTCGCTGGAGCTCGAGTCGCCGAGCACGCTGACGGCGTTGCCGCCGAGTGTGATCGGGAGGTCGATCGAGATGCCGGCCTGGGAGCCGGACAGGATGCCGTCGTCGCCGCTGGTGTCCGCAGCGTGCGCGACGCCGGCGCCGAGGAGCGTGAGCCCCCCGGTGACGAGGGTCGCGTAGAGCGCCCTCACGGCGAGCTGCTTGAGATTCATGATCAGTTCTCCTGACTGTGTGGGAATCGACGCGCCGGCGCATGCCGGAGCGGAGTGACCGTGTGTCCGAGCGCGCGCGTGAGCGCGTCGACGGACGGCGGTTCCCGTCAGTCAGGAGTGGTGTCGGTCTCGAACACGGGCGACGAGGGCAGCTCGTCGTTCACCGTGCTGAGCGCGAGGGAGGCGTTCGCCTCGTGGCCGACGGCGGCGAGGGCCGCGTCGGAGCTGGTGGATGCCCCGGCCGAGCCGGAGCCCGCCGCGGTCCCGCCTGCGGCGCCGCCGAGGGCGGGCGAGAACGGGGCGCCGGGGAACGGCGTGTTCGGGGCGTTCGGCGGCGCGGTGTCGTGCGGCGCGCGCAACTGGGCGCCAAGCGCCGCATCGCCCGCCGAGCGCACGTCCGTGCCGGCGCGGGCGGGTGGGCCGATCGCCGCGGCGGCGGGCGCGGGCTCAGCGGCCGTCGCCGAAGGGAGCGACGACGGCGGGATCGGCACCGTGCCGGGGCCGCCGGGCTCGGCGGGACCGCCAGGGCCGCCCGGCCCTCCGGGCAGCAGCGGCACGGTCGGCAGCTGCGGCAGCACGCCGCCGTCGGGCAGCGGGCCGAGCGAGCCGACCACCCCGCCGAGGGTGTCGTCGACGGCGCCGGCGACGGGGTTCAGGATGGCGCCGACGGGGGTCGGGCCGAGCAGGCCACCCACGACGGGGAGGGTGCCGACCAGGTGATCCACCGCGTCCGTGACGGGCGTCACGACCCCTCCGACGGCTCCGCCGCCGGCGATGCCGGAGACCGCGCCGCCGACTGCGCCGACGGTGCCGGTGACGGCCTCGTCGACGGTGTCGACGGCTCCGTTCGCGGCATCCGTCACCGTGTCCACGACGGCCGGAACCTCCTCGACGACTTCAGCGACGGGCGCCGGGGCGACCTCGACGACGGGTTCGAGCACCTGGTTCACGGGTGCCGTGACGGCGCCGACGACGCCGTCGAGCGTGTCGCCCACTGCGCCGGTGACGCTGCCGACGGTGCCGAGCACCGAGCCGACGGCGCCGAGCAGCCCGGAGCCGCTGGAGCTCGACGAACCGCTGCCGGGCGGCGGCGCCGCTTCTTCCGCGGAGGCGCCGGACGCGCCGGTGAAGAGCGAGATCGCGAGCCAGGCGGCCGAGACGGCCGCGCCCGCGAGGGCGATTCGGAGGGCAGGGCGCTGCAGCGGCGTTCGCCGTGCAACGATCAGATCGGTCATTCCGATCACCCCCCGGTGCTGCCGAAGATACGCCTTGAGGATGCCTCAGGCAACCCCCATCCGGGGGACAGCATGCCCCCTGAGGCGTCCGGAATCACCCTCGGACGGGTGCCGCGACTGCGTCGAGCGACCGCCCGGCGCGCCGGCGGGACCGGCGTTCAGCGAACCGTGACCTTTCCGAACGAATCGGACTGCGAGAATCGTGCCCATGCACCTGCTCGCGAAGCTCAGCATGCGCAACCGTGCGCTCATCGCCCTCGTCACGATCGTCGTGGCGATCTTCGGCGCCCTCTCGCTCACGAGCCTCAAGCAGGAGCTCGCGCCCTCCATCGCGTTCCCGCAGCTCTCGATCGTGACGAGCTACCCCGGCGCCTCGCCCGACGTCGTCGACGCCGACGTGTCGACCCCGATCGAGACCGCGATCCAGGGCATCACCGGCCTCGAGTCGACCTCGACGACGAGCTCGACCGGGCTCTCCCGGGTGACCGCGAGCTTCACCTACGGCACCGACCTCGCCTTCGCCGAGCAGAAGCTGCTCTCCGCGGTGAACCGCATCCAGCAGTCGCTGCCCGACGACGTCGACCCGCAGGTCGTCGCGCTCTCGCTCGACGACTTCCCCGTGGTGCAGCTCGCCGTCACCGGCGTGGACGACACGGCCGCCCTCTCCGACGAGATCAGCCGCACCACCCTCGGCGAGATCACCGACGTCGACGGCGTGCGCGACGCGACCCTCGTCGGCGACGTCGGCCAGCGCGTCAACATCACCCCGGACCCCGCCGCCCTCGCCGCGCGCGGCCTCACCGTGCAGGCGATCCGCGACGCGCTGTCGCAGAACGGCGTGCTCGTGCCCGCGGGCACGATCACGGAGGACGACCGCACCTTCGCCGTGCAGTCGGGCGCCCGGCTCGGCAGTGTCGACGACGTCGCGGCCCTGCCCCTCGTCGGCCAGCCCGGCACGACTCCGCCCACCATCGGCGATGTCGCGACGGTGGCGCTCGGCGAGAACCCCGTGACGAGCATCTCCCGGGTGAACGGCGAGCCGGCCCTCACGATCTCCGTCACGAAGCTGCCCGCGGCGAACACCGTGGAGGTGTCGAACGCGGTCAAGGCGCTGCTGCCCGACCTGGAGTCCTCGCTCGACACGACGAACCCCGGCGCGACGTTCACCGTCGTCTTCGACCAGGCGCCGTACATCGAGCAGTCGATCGAGTCGCTCGCGACCGAGGGCCTCCTCGGCCTCGTGTTCGCCGTGATCGTGATCCTCGTCTTCCTGCTCTCGGTGCGGGCGACGCTCGTCACCGCGATCTCCATCCCGACCTCGGTGCTGATCACCTTCATCGGGCTGCAGGCCGCCGACTACACGCTGAACATCCTGACGCTCGGCGCGCTCACCATCGCGATCGGCCGCGTCGTCGACGACTCGATCGTCGTCATCGAGAACATCAAGCGGCACCTCGTCGCCGGCGTCGACAAGGCCGCGACCATCGTGCGCGCCGTGCGCGAGGTCGCCGGCGCGATCACCGCGTCGACGATCACGACGGTCGCGGTGTTCCTGCCGATGGCGCTCGTCGAGGGCGTCACGGGCGAGCTGTTCCGGCCGTTCTCGCTCACCGTCACGATCGCGCTGCTGGCCTCGCTGCTCGTCGCGCTCACGATCGTGCCGGTGCTCGCGTACTGGTTCCTGAAGCCCGCGAAGGTGCACAAGCACGACGGCTCGGATGCCTCGGCCGCGGCATTCATCGACGAGGCATCCGCGACCGGCGGGGCCGCGGGCGCCGACGAGCTGGAGCACCCCTCGCGGCTGCAGCGCGGCTACCTGCCGATCATCCACTGGACGCTGAAGCACGGCGTCACGACCATCCTGCTCGCCGTGCTCGTGCTCGGCGGCACGATCGCGCTGACGCCGCTCATGAAGACGAACTTCCTCGGCTCCTCGGGGCAGAACACCTTCCAGGTCACGCAGGAGCTTCCGGTCGGCACGAGCCTCGACGCGCTCGACGCGGCCTCGAAGCCCGTCGAGCAGACGCTGCTCGACACGGAGGGCGTCGACACCGTGCAGACCTCGATCGGCTCCGGCGGGCGCGGCCTCTCGGCCCTGCTCGGCGGCGGCGCGGCGACCGTCACCTACTCGGTGACGACCGACGAGTCGGCCGATCAGGACGCGCTGCAGGCCACCGTGCGCGGCGAGCTCGACGACCTCCAGGACGTCGGCGAGGTCACTCTCTCCGCGGCGAGCGGCTTCGGCGCCTCGAACGACATCGAGGTCGACATCACCGCCTCGAACGCCGAGGACCTGCGCACCGCGACCGACGCCGTCGTGCAGGAGCTCGACGGCATCGACTCCCTCGCCCAGGTCACCTCGAACCTCTCCGAGGGGCGGCCCTACATCGCCGTCGAGGTGAACCGCTCGGCGGCCGCGGAGGCGGGGTACTCGGAGGTCGCCCTCGGCGGCTTCGTCTCGGCGGCGATGCAGCCGCAGAGCGCGGGCTCGATCGTGATCGACGAGAAGACGCTCACCATCTACCTGGACTCCGAGGAGCCGCCCACGACGATCGCCGCGCTCCAGGAGCTGCCGGTGCCGACCGCCGCCGGCCCGGTGCGCCTCGACTCGCTCGCGACCGTCGCGCAGGTCGACGGCCCGGCCACGGTCACGACCGTGCAGGGGCTGCGCAGCGCGACCGTCTCGGCGACGCCCGCGGGCGACGACCTCGGCACCGCGAGCGCGGCCGTCTCGCAGGCGCTCGCCGAGGTCGAGCTGCCCGACGGCACCGCCGCCTCCGTCGGCGGGGTCACCGCGGACCAGACCGAGTCGTTCTCGCAGCTCGGGCTCGCGCTGCTCGCGGCGATCCTCATCGTCTACGTGGTGATGGTGGCGACCTTCCGCTCGCTGCTGCAGCCGCTGCTGCTGCTCGTCTCGGTGCCGTTCGCGGCGACGGGGGCGATCGCGCTGCAGATCCTCAGCGGCATCCCGCTCGGCGTCGCCTCGCTCGTGGGCGTGCTCATGCTCGTCGGCATCGTCGTGACGAACGCGATCGTGCTCGTCGACCTCGTCAACCAGTACCGCGACCGGGGGATGAGTGTGCGCGAGGCCCTGCTGCACGGCGCCTCGAGGCGACTGCGGCCGATCCTCATGACCGCGCTGGCGACGATCTTCGCGCTGCTGCCGATGGCGCTCGGCATCACCGGGCACTCGGGCTTCATCTCGCAGCCGCTCGCGATCGTCGTGATCGGCGGCCTGATCTCCTCGACGGCGCTGACGCTCGTCGTGCTCCCGGTGCTCTACGACCTCGTCGAGGGCGGCCGGGAGCGACGGCGGGCCAAGCGCGCGGCTCGCGCCGACGACGGGGTGGATGCCTCGGGCGGCGCGTCGTCTGCCTCGGACGGTACGTCGGCGGACGCGTCGTCGGCGGGTGCGTCGGAGGCGACGACGTCCTAGAGTAGGGGGTATGGGTATTCGGCGGGCGCTCCTCGCGCTGCTCGCCGTGCCCGCCATCCTGCTCGGACTGCTCGCCATGCACGCCCTCGGCGGCGCGGGCGGGCACGAGGGCGGGCACGCGCTGCCCGTCGCCCACGCGGCGGAAGGCTCCGGTGCGGCAGCCGGGCATCTCGCGAGCGACGAGGCATCCGCCCACGCCGCGACCTCCGCCGGCGCCGCGACCTCCGCCGGCGCGTCGTCCGGCGACCGTGCCGACGTGACGGCCGAACCCGGCGACGGCGGCATCGCCGCGCTCATCTGCATCCTCGCGCTGCTCGCCGTGCTCCTGCTCGGCGCGGCCGCGGCGCCGCTGCGCCTGCCCGGCGCGATGCGGCTCGTCGCCGTCGCCCGTCGGCTCGCGAGCGAGGGACGCCGTCCGGCGCCCTCCTTGCTGCAGCTCTCCATCAGCCGGACGTGATCCGCGCTCGCGTCGCCCTCGCGCGGCGCCTGCGCCACGCGCGCCGTCGACCGGCGGCGCGCCGATCACGAACGGAAGAGCACACCATGAAGATTCAGTTGACCCCCCGCGCCGCCGTGCGTCTCGCCACGATCGCCGCGGCATCCGCCGGCCTCCTCGTCCTCAGCGGCTGCGCCGCCGGCGGCGGGATGGGCGGGATGGACGGGATGGACCACTCCGGCACCGGCGGCGACCCGAGCCAGTCGGCGAGCGAGCTCGCCGCAGCCAACGAGGCCGACGTCGCCTTCACGGCGGGCATGATCATGCACCACCAGCAGGCCATCGAGATGGCCGACCTCGTGCTCGCGAAGGAGGGGCTCGACCCCGAGGTCGCGGCGCTCGCCGAGCGGATCAAGGCCGCTCAGCAGCCCGAGATCGACCGCATGGAGGGCTGGCTCGAGGACTGGGGCCAGTCCGGCGGCGGCATGGCCGGGATGGACCACAGCACGATGATGTCCGCCGACGACCTCGCCGCGCTGGAGGCGGCGAGCGGAGCCGAGGCCGGGCCGCTGTTCCTCGAGCAGATGATCGTGCACCACGAGGGCGCGGTCGCGATGGCCGAGGACGTGCTGGCCGAGGGCGAGAACGCCGACGTGCTCGCGCTCGCGGAGGCCGTCATCGCGGACCAGACCGAGGAGATCGCCGAGATGCGCGAGATGCTGGGGCAGTAGCAGACCGGCTGCCGGGCCCGCGCGGTGCGCGGGCCCGGGGCCGGGTCGCGGGCCGACCCCGAGCGCCCCGCCGCCGAGTTCACGCAGTGTTCACCCGGGCGTCGCCGGGTGCCCGGTTCGGGGGACACCGCGCTCCCTATCGTCGGAGCATGGTCATCAGCGCACCGTCGGGCCGTCGGTCCCCCGTCTCGCTCCGAGTGCGGGCCGAGCTGCGAACCCGCATCGAGCGCGGCGTCTGGTCGGCCGGGATGGCCCTGCCGAGCGAGGCCGCGCTGTGCCGGGAGTTCGGCACCTCGCGGGGACCGGTGCGCCGGGCCCTCGCCGCACTCCGCGCCGAGGGGTTCATCGTCGGCGGTCGCGGCAAGCCGCCGGTCGTGGGCAAGGTCGTGCCGGCCCAGTCGCTCGCGACCTTCCGCTCCTTCACCGACTGGGCCCGGGCCGAGGGCAAGACCCCGGGCACGAGGACGCTCTCCCTCGAACGTCGGCACGCGGCATCCGCCGTCGCCGGCCTGCTCGAGCTCGACGAGGGCGCCGTCGTCGTCGAACTGATCCGGGTGCGGCTCCTCGACGAGGTGCCGATCATGATCGAGCGCGCGAGTTTCGTGCCGGACGTCGGCCGCGTGCTGATCGGCCTCGACCTCGATCACGCCTCGGTCTCGGCCGAGCTCGCCCGTCACGGCTTCGGGCTCGTGCAGGCGCGCCACACGATCGACGCCGTCGCGGCGAACCCGCTCGACGGGGAGGCGCTCGGCGTGCCGTCCGGCGCGGCGCTGCTCCGCGAACGCCGGCTCTCCCGTGACGTGCACGGGCGTGCGGTCGAGTACGCCGAGGCGCGCTACCGCTCGGAGTTCGCGACGTTCCGCATCGACAACGCCGCCGCCGGATTCACGGGCGACGAGGCGGGCACCACCGCCGCGAGCCCGATCGAGGTGCGCTCGCTCGACTGAGCGGGCGGCCCCGCCGCCGCCGCTCCCGCCCGCCCCTGCCCGGTCCCACCTGCCACGCGCCCCCGCAAAACGGCAGTATTTGCGGGTGTTCGCGCCCGCGCACCCGCAAATACTGCCGTTATGCGGGCGGCGAGGGCGCGCGCCGTCTCAGCCGCGCAACGTGGCGACCGGTGTCACGCCGTACGCCTCGCGGTAGGCGCGCGCGAAGCGGGCGTCGTTGCTGAAGCCCCAACGCCGCGCGATGCCGCGCACGGTGTCGCCGGCGGTGGGGTCGGCCCCGCGGAGCTCCTCGTGGGCCCGGGCGAGCCGCACCCGGCGGAGATACTCGCTCGGCGTCGTGTCGAGGTGCCGGCGGAAGGCGGCCTGCAGTCCGCGACTGGTCAGGCGCGCCGCCGCAGCGAGGTCGTCGACGGTGACCGGCTCGGCGGCGTGCGACTCCGCGTAGTCGACGGCGCGGCGCACCGCGGCGGGCAGGGCGCCGTCGGCGTAGCCCGCGTCGCCGAGGATCTCGATCGGGAACGCCGCGAAGGCCGCGACGAGCAGGGACCGCACCGCCTGGCCCCGGATCAGATCGTTCGAGGCGAGCTCGTCGTCGGCGAGCACCTCGCGCAGCACGTGCTCGTGCAGCGCCGCCCAGTACCGCTCGAGCTTGGCGTTGCGGGCGCCGACGCCGCCGAACCGCAGCGTGGCCGAGTCGGCGCCGACGAGGCCTGCGGCGACCCGCTGCGCCTCGCTGCGCGAGAGGGAGACCAGATCGATCTTGAGATCGTGGATGTCGGCCTGCACGGAGCCCGGGTGGAACAGCATCACCGCGCTGCGGCTGCCCGCCTTGCCGTCGGTGCGATAGACGTACCCGCCGCCGCTGCGGCGCCCGATCATGAAGGCGTCGTCGAGACGGGTGGATGCGCGTTCGAGGCGGGTGCCGATGTGGAGCCGGATGAAGCTCGCCGAGGCGTCGCTCAGCACCGTCTGCTCGTACACGAAACGGTGGTCGGGATCGCGCCCGAGCCGCGTCGTCGGCCAGATCTGCTGCATCTCGCGCTCGGCCCGGTCGACGTCGGTCGCGTGCGAGGCGAACCGCTCCAACGGCATCTCGGCCTCCCTGGCGCCAGTGTAGGCGGGGCCCCCGACATGAGAGTCGAGCGGCGCCGAGCGGCCGGCCCGCACGCAGGCCGGCCGCTCGGCATCCCGAATCAGCGCCGCTCGAGCACCGCCTTCGCCGAGGCCTCGGGCCGCAGGTCGAGCCGGCGCAGCAGCTGCGCGTTGAGCGCCACGATGACGGTCGACAGGCTCATCAGGATGGCGCCGATCGACATCGGCAGCACGAACCCGATCGGCGCGAGCACGCCCGCCGCGAGCGGCACCGAGATCAGGTTGTAGCCGGCCGCCCACCAGAGGTTCTGCGACATCTTGCGGTAGCTCGCCCGCGACAGCTCGATCACGGACAGCACCGAGCGCGGGTCGCTCGAGGCGAGCACCACGCCCGCGGAGGCGATCGCGACATCCGTGCCCGCACCGATCGCGATGCCGACGTCCGCCTGGGCGAGCGCGGGCGCGTCGTTCACGCCGTCGCCGACCATCGCGACGCTGAGCCGCTCGCGCTGGAGCTCCTGCACCTTCGCCGCCTTGTCCTCGGGCCGCACGCCCGCGAACACCCGGTCGATGCCGAGCTCGCCGGCGACGCGACGGGCGACGGGTTCGGCGTCGCCCGTGATCATGACGACCTGGATGTCGAGCGCGTGCAGCGCGTCGACCGCCTCGCGGGACTCGGGCCGGATCTCGTCGTCCAGCGCGAGCGCCCCGGCGACCTGCCCGTCGACGAGCACGTGCAGCACGGTCGAGCCGCCGTCCGCCCACGGCGCGGAGGCCGGGAGCGCCTCGACGCCCTCGCGCTGCAACAGCCCGGGGCCGCCGACCTGCACGACGCGGCCGCCGACGACGGCGCGCACGCCGATCGCGGCCGAGGCCTCGAACTCGCTCGTCTCGCTGCGGCGCAGACCGCGGCGCTCGGCATCCGCGACGATGGCCTTCGCGAGCGGGTGCTCCGAGTCGGACTCGGCGGATGCCGCGAGCGCGAGCACCTCGTCGAGCTCGTGGCCCGGGGCCGCCGCGGCATCCGTCACGGCGGGCTCGCCCTTGGTGAGCGTGCCGGTCTTGTCGAAGAGCACGGCGCCGACGGTGCGCATCGTCTCGAGCGCGAGCCGGTCGGTGATGAGCACGCCGCCCTTGGCTGCGCGCTCGGTCGCGATCTGCACGACGAGCGGGATGGCGAGGCCGAGCGCGTGCGGGCAGGCGATCACGAGCACGGTGATCGTGCGGACGACGGCGTCGTCCGGGTTGCCGAGCACGGTCCAGGCGATGGCGGTGAGCACGGCCGCGCCGAGGGCGAACCAGAACAGCCAGCCGGCCGCGCGGTCGGCGAGGCGCTGCGCGTGGGAGCTCGAGGCCTGCGCCTGCGCGACGAGCCGCTGGATGCCGGCGAGCGCCGTGTCGTCGCCGACTGCGCCGACTCGGACGCGGATCGCCGTGTCCGTCGCGACGGTGCCCGCGACGACATGATCGCCGGGGCCGCGGCGGACGGGGCGCGACTCGCCCGTGATCATGGACTCGTCGACGTCGGCCGTGCCGTCGACGACCTCGCCGTCGGCGGGGACGCGGCCGCCGGGCCGCACGATGACGACGTCGCCGAGGGCGAGCTCGGCGGGCGTGACCGTCTCGACGGTCTGCCCGTCGGGGCCGTCGACGATGCGCTCGGCCTCGTCGGGCAGCAGCGCGGCCAGCGCGTCGAGGGCGCTGGAGGCCTGGGCGATCGACTTCATCTCGATCCAGTGGCCGAGCAGCATGATGACGATCAGGAGCGCGAGCTCCCACCAGAAGTCGAGGTGGTGGCTGACGAGGCCGAAGCTCGCGGCGAGGCTCGCGAAGTACGCGACCGTGATGGCGAGGCCGATCAGCAGCATCATGCCGGGCTTGCGGGACTTCAGCTCCGACCAGGCGCCGGTGAGGAAGGGCTTGCCGCCCCAGAAGTACATGACGGTGCCGAGGACCGGCGAGATCCAGGGCACGATGCCCGTGTCGGGCAGCTGGTAGCCGATCAGCCCGGCGAACATCGGGCTGAGCACGACGGTCGGCACCGCGATGACGAGCATGATCCAGAACAGCCGGCGGAACTGACCGACGTGGTCGCCGTGCCCGCCGTGGCTACCGTGGCCGCCGTGCCCGCTCATGTCGTGCCCGGCGTGCCCGGTCATGTCGTGCCCGGCGTGCGCGCGGTGCTCGTCGTGCTGAGTGTGCGCGGCGTGCGGGTCGTGGCCGGATGCCTGGTGGCCGGTGTGCGGGTCGTGCTGGCTCGCGTTCATCGTGCCCTCCTGTGTCCTCTCGCCAGGTTAATACCCCTCTGGGGTACCTGCAAGTGGAACTGCGTCGCTCACGAGGCTATTCCCGGGCCGCGCTTCGACGCATGGTTCCCTGAGCCTGTCGAAGGGCCGCGCTTCGACGCATGGTTCCCTGAGCCTGTCGAAGGGCCGCGCTTCGACGCATGGTTCCCTGAGCTTGTCGAAGGGCGCGCTTCGACAGGCTCAGCGAGCCAGCTGTCGCGCTTCGACAAGCTCAGCGAGCCAGCTGGCGCGCTTCGACGGGGTCCCTTCGACGGGCTCAGGGAACCAGCTGGTTCCCTGAGCTTGTCGAAGGGTGCTGTGATGGCGGGATGGAGATCCTGATCCTCGGCGGCACCCAGTGGCTCGGCCGTGAGCTCGCCCGCGAGGCCCTGCGCCGCGACCACCTGGTCACGTGCCTCGCCCGCGGCGAGGTCGGCGGCGTCGCCGACGGAGCCCGGCTCGTCGTCGCCGACCGCTCGCGCGCCGACGCCTACGACGCCGTCGCCGACCGGCGCTGGGATGCCGTGATCGACGTCACCCGGCAGCCCGGCTTCGCCCGACGGGCGGCCGCCGCGCTCGCCGGGGCGGCCGATCGGGCGGTCGCGATCTCGTCCGGCAACGTCTACGCGCGCCACGACGAGCCCGGCGCCGACGAATCGGCGGAGCTGCTGCCGCCCCTCGAGTCCGACGAGTCCGATCCCGAGACGTACGGCGAGGCGAAGTCCGCGATCGAGCTCGCCTACCGCGAGGCGTTCGGCGACCGCGCCCTCGTCGTGCGGCCGGGGCTCATCGGCGGTCCCGGCGACGCCTCCGGCCGGAGCGGGTACTGGGTCGCCCGCGCGGCACGCGACGACGAGCCGATGCTCGTGCCCGCCATCCGCGACGCCGCCGCCCAGTTCGTCGACGTGCGCGACCTGGTCGCGTGGACGCTCGACGCGATCGAGCGCGGCCTCGGCGGCGCGTTCGACCTCGTCGGCGACCGCTCGACCTTCGGCGCGGTGCTCGATGCCTCCGTAGCGGTCGGCGGCTTCGCGGGCGAGCAGCTCGAGGCGGATCCCGACTGGCTCCTCGGGCAGGGCGTCGCCGAGTGGGCGGGCGAGTCATCCCTCCCGCTCTGGATCGCCGAGCCTGGCTGGCACGCGTTCCAGGACCACTCGAACGCGGCCGCCAAGCGCGAGGGCTTCGCGCCGCGCCCGATCGAGCAGACCCTCGCCGACCTGCTGGCGTGGGAACGCGAGCAGGGACTCGATCGCGAGCGGCGCGCCGGGCTCACGGCCGAGCGGGAGCGCGAGCTCGTGGCGCTGCTGCGGGCGTCCCGCGGCTAGGACGGCTCCTCCCGCCCGGCCCGCCCTTCTCGGCCCACCTTCCACGAAGGGGTCGAATTCCGACATCCGTCGCGTCCTGGAACGAAGCGGATGTCGCAATTCGACCCCCTCGATAGGGGAGCGGGGGAGCGGGGGAGCGGGCGGGAGCGGGTGGGGTGCGGCGGGATGCCGCTCAGGAGCGGGCGCGGCCACCGGGGGCCGGCCCGGCGACGATCGCGAGCCGAACCGCGATGACCGCGACCGCTGCCCAACAGAGCGCCGCGACGACGGCGGCGGCGAAGGCGAGGCCGCTCCACTCCCGCACGCCGAGTGCGGCCTCGACGGCGAGCGCGGCCGCGAGCAGTGCGGCGACGACCGCGAGGGGCCGCGCGCCGCGCCCGCCCCGGGACGCGCGGGCGACGAGCAGCACGGCCAGCACCATCGCGAGCACCCGGGTCCACACCACGAGCGTCGAGAGCGCCGAGGCGGCGCCGTAGCCGAGTGCGGCGACGAGCCCCGGGAGCTCGGACAGTGCGAGCACCGCGGCCGCGCCGACGGCGAGCACGAGCGCGACCCGGCGGATGCCGAGCTGCGCGGCCGGTGCGACCGCCCGCGCGCCGACGAGCGCGAGTCCGGCGGCGGTGGCGGCGAGGGCGAGCGCGAGCAGTCCGCCGACGTCGGCGACCGTGCCGCCGGGGCCGCCGCCGAGGCCGAGTCGCGTGACCGTCGCCGCGGCGAGCAGCAGGAAGTGCACGGCCGCCACGCCCCCGGCGACCCCGATGAGGGTGCGGCCGCGCACGGCGACCGCGCCGATCACGAGCAGTACGGTGCCGAGCGCCATCGCGCCGACCGCGCCGAGCTGGGCCGGGCCGATGCCGTGCATCAGGGCGATCTGCGCCTGCCGGCCGAGCGGGACCACGGCGACCGCGAACGCGGCGAGCACGACGGCGAGGCCGGCGAGCGCCGGGCCGGATGCCGCGGGCGGACGTCCGGGGCGGCGTTCGGGCTCGGGCATGCGAGCCACGATACGCGAGCGGCGGCCTCCGTCCGGGATCGCAGACGACGAGGCATCCGCGCCCGCTGCGCTCGCGAGCCCGACCGCCTAGCGTGGGCGCATGGCGCTCTCGCACGATCCCCTCTGGCCGCGCGCCGGAGCCTGGCCCGCCCCCGACGCCCTTGCAGGGGGGGAGCGCGCGGCGCTCGTCGTGCTCGGCGTGCCCGCGTGGCGCACCTCGCTCTCGCCGACCGGGGCGCATGCCACCCCGCTCGCCGTGCGTGAGGCGCTGCAACGCTACAGCGCCGCACTCGTGCCCGACAGGCGGGGGAGCGCCCGCGAGCTCGACCTCGCCGGGTCCGCACCGCTCGCGGTCGTCGACGCAGGCGACATCGAGGAACCCGACGGCCCGGAGGGCGAGGCGCGCACCCGGGCCGAGGTCGCGCGCCTCAGCGGGCTGGCCGAGGTGGTGCTCGCGATCGGCGGCGACAACTCCGTGACGGTCGCCACCGCGCTCGGCGCATGGGGCGAGGGGCTCGACCGCGCCGGACTCGTCACCCTCGACGCCCACTACGACCTGCGCGACGGCGTCTCGAACGGCTCCCCGGTGCGGCGGCTCGTCGAGGCCGGGCTCGACCCGGCGCGCATCGTGCAGATCGGCATCGCCGACTTCGCGAACTCGGCCGAGTACGCGCGCCGGGCGCGCGAGCTCGGCATCACCGTCATCCACCGCGACGAGCTGCACGGTCGCGCGCCGGCCGAGGTCATGGCCGAGGCGCTCGCCATCGCGGGTGCCGCGGGCGGGCCCGTGCACCTCGACCTCGACGTCGACGTCTGCGACCGCTCCGTGGTGCCCGGCTGCCCCGCCTCGATGCCCGGCGGCCTCGCCGCGTGGGAGCTGCGGGCCTTCGCGCGCGCCGCGGCGAGCGACCCGCGCGTGGCGAGCGTCGACCTCGCGGAGGTGGACGCGACGGCGGATGCCCCGGACGGGCGCACCGTGCGGCTCGCCGCCCTCTGCGTGCTGGAGGTGCTCGCCGGCGTCGCGAGCAGGCCGGGGCGCGGCTGACGCTCCGCTCCGCACGTGCGGCCGAGGTGCGCGCGCCCTCGCGCCGACGCGCGAGCGGTGCGAGGCTGGGGGCATGAAGACCCTCCTCCTCGCCCGGCACGCGAAGTCCGACTGGGGCGACCCGGGACTGGCCGACTTCGACCGCCCGCTGAACGCGCGGGGGCTGCGCGACGCCCCCGTCATGGCGCGCCGGCTCGTGGACGACGGTGCCGCCGTGCAGCTCGTCGTGTCGAGCCCGGCGCTCCGGGCCATCACGACCGCGCGCGAGTACGCGGCCGCGTTCGGCGCGGGGCTCGTCGAGCGGCCGGAGCTCTACGCGGCGTCGGCCCGGACCATCCTCGCGGCCGCCGCCGCGCTGCCCGACGAGGCATCCGTCGCGATGCTCGTCGGCCACAATCCCGGCATGAGCGACGCGGTCGCCGAGCTCACCGGGGAGTTCGTCGAGCTGCCGACGTGCGCGGTCGTGGCGTGCGCGGTCGACGTCGGCTCCTGGGCCGAGCTGATCGAGGGCAGCGGCCGGCTCGAGCTCGTGCGCACGCCGCGCGACTGACGCCGCCGACGGCGCCCCACCCCCCACCCCGAGTTGCCC
>NZ_BMRJ01000001.1:86713-155644 GCF_014648575.1 Agromyces mediolanus
CGCGGTACACCCGGCGCACGAGCGGCACGCCCGGCCGGTAGGCGAGGTGCACGTGGCTCGGCGCGTCGAGCTCGACGAGGTCGGCCGACATCCCCGGGCGCAGCGCGCCGACGTCCTCGCGGCGCAGCGCCCGAGCACCGCCCGCGGTCGCCGCCCAGACGGCTTCGGCCGGCGTCATCCGCATGTCGCGCACCGCGACGGCGATGCAGAACGGCATCGAGCTCGTGAAGCTCGAGCCCGGGTTGCAGTCGCTCGCGATCGCGACGGTGGCGCCCGCGTCGAGCAGCCGCCGGGCGTCGGGGTACGGCTGGCGGGTCGAGAACTCGACCCCCGGCAGCAGGGTCGCGACCGTGTCCGAGGCGGCGAGCGCCGCGACGTCCTCGTCGCTCAGGTAGGTGCAGTGGTCGACGGATGCCGAGCCGAGCTCCACCGCGAGCCGCACCCCCTCGCCCGGCCCGAGCTGGTTGCCGTGCACGCGCACGCCGAGGCCGGCGGCCCGGCCGGCCTCGAGCACCCGCCGGGACTGCTCCGCCGTGAACGCCCCGCGCTCGCAGAACGCGTCGACCCACTTCGCGTGCGGTGCGCACGCGGCGAGCATCTCGCCCGTGACGAGTTCGACGTACGCGTCGGCGCCGGGGCCGTCGGGCTCGCGGTACTCGAACGGCACGACGTGCGCGCCGAGGAAGGTGACCTCGTCGGTGACCTCGCGCGCGAGGCGCACCAGGCGCTCCTCGGCCTCGACGGAGAGCCCGTAGCCCGACTTGATCTCGAACGTCGTCGTGCCCTGCCGGTGCAGCTCCTCGACGAAGGCGGCGAGGCGGGCGCGCAGCTCCTCGTCGCTCGCCGCGCGGGTCGCCTGCACGGTGGAGCGGATGCCTCCCGCCTCGTACGGCCGACCGGCCATGCGGGCGGCGAACTCCTCGGCCCGGTCGCCGCCGAACACGAGGTGCGAGTGCGAGTCGACGAAGCCCGGGATGACGGCGCGGCCGCCGAGATCGACGTGCTCGTCGGGCTCGAGCGCCGCGGCCGGGGCAGCGGAGGCCACGGCCGCGGCGGGCCCGACCCAGGCGACCCGTCCGTCGACGGTGAGCAGCGCGGCATCGCGGACGATCCCGAGCGGGCCGTCCGCGCGATCGGGCGCCGGGTCGTTCGTGGTCAGCTCGCCGATGTTCGTGAAGAGGGTCGTCCGAGGCATCCGCCGTCCTCCGTTCAGGCCATCGGCACGTCGAGGCCGCGCTCGCGCGCCACCTCGATCGCCCGCTCGTAGCCCGCGTCGACGTGCCGCATGACGCCCGTGCCGGGGTCGTTGACGAGCACGCGGGCGATCTTCTCCGCGGCGAGCTCGGTGCCGTCGGCGACGACGACCTGCCCCGCGTGGATCGAGCGGCCGATGCCGACGCCGCCGCCGTGGTGGATCGACACCCAGCTCGCGCCGGACGCGGTGTTGAGCAGGGCGTTCAGCAGCGGCCAGTCGGCGATCGCGTCGGAGCCGTCGGCCATCGACTCGGTCTCGCGGTAGGGGCTCGCGACGCTGCCCGAGTCGAGGTGGTCGCGGCCGATGACGACGGGCGCGCTGAGCTCGCCGGAGGCGACCATCTCGTTGAACTTCAGTCCGGCGAGGTGGCGCTCCTGGTAGCCGAGCCAGCAGATGCGCGCGGGCAGGCCCTCGAAGTGCACCTTCTCGCCGGCCTGGGTGATCCAGCGGCGGAGGTGCTCGTCGTCTGGGAACAGCTCGAGGATGGCCCGGTCGGTGGCCGCGATGTCGGCCGGGTCGCCCGAGAGCGCCGCCCAGCGGAACGGCCCCTTGCCCTCGGCGAAGAGCGGCCGGATGTACGCGGGCACGAAGCCGGGGAAGTCGAAGGCGTGCGCGTAGCCGCCGAGCTCCGCCTCGCGGCGGATCGAGTTGCCGTAGTCGAACACCTCGGCCCCGCGCGACTGGAAGCCGACCATCGCCTCGACCTGCTTGGCCATCGAGGCGCGGGCGAGCCGGGTGAACTCCTCGGCGTCGCTCGCGGCGAGCTCGTGCCACTCGGCGACGGAGACGCCCTCGGGCAGGTAGGAGAGCGGGTCGTGCGCGCTCGTCTGGTCGGTGACGACGTCGATCGGCGCCTCGCGGTCGAGGAGCTCCGCGAAGATCGTGGCGGCGTTGCCGACGACGCCGACGCTGCGGGCGATGCCGGCGTCCTTGGCCTCGACGGCGCGGGCGAGGGCGGTCTCGAGATCGGGGTGGTACTCGTCGAGGTAGCCGTGCTGGACGCGGCGGGCGAGGCGGGTCTCGTCGACGTCGACGATGAGCACGGCGCCGCCGTTCATGGTGACGGCGAGAGGCTGCGCGCCGCCCATGCCGCCGCAGCCGCCGGTGAGGGTGAGGGTGCCGGCGAGGCTCGCCTGGGCGACCTCCTCGGCGCTGCGGCCGTGGCGCTCGGCGAGCACCCGGGCGACGGCGCCGAAGGTCTCGTAGGTACCCTGCAGGATGCCCTGCGAGCCGATGTAGATCCACGAGCCGGCGGTCATCTGCCCGTACATGGTGAGGCCGAGCGACTCGAGCCGGCGGAACTCGGGCCAGGTCGCCCAGTCGCCGACGAGGTTCGAGTTCGCGATGAGCACGCGGGGCGCCCAGGCGTGCGTGCGGAACACGCCGACCGGCTTGCCCGACTGCACCAGCAGGGTCTCGTCGTCCTCGAGGCGCTCGAGCGTCGCGACGATCGCGTCGAAGGACTCCCAGTTGCGGGCGGCCTTGCCCGTGCCGCCGTAGACGATGAGGTCCTCGGGGCGCTCGGCGACCTCGGGGTCGAGGTTGTTCATGAGCATGCGCAGGGGCGCCTCGGTCTGCCAGCTCTTCGCGCTCAGCTTCGAGCCGCGGGCGGCGCGGACGGTGCGGGCGCCGCGCGCTTCGGTGGAGGGTGCATCGGTCATGTCCCCAGGTTCGCGCAGCGGGGCGGCGCGGACAACGGATGCCGCGGGGCGGGTGTCTGCGATCCCGGACATGCGGCCCGAGGCATCCGCCCGCCCGAAACGCGACCTGCCCGCCCCGAAACGCGACTTGCCCGACTTTCATGAAAGTCGGGCAAGTCGAGATCGAACTCCTCGCGCGCGCGGCGCGGGGCGCGCTCAGGCGGAGGCGTCGCGGGGGACGTCCTCGTCCGAGGAGTAGGCGCCGTCGCCCGAGAGCGAGAGCGCGCTGAAGCGGATCGGCCGGGTCACGCGCTTGAAGTCCAGCGGGCAGTGCCGGAGCCCCGCCGGGATGTACAGCGCGCCCGAAGTCGTCACGCTGTACGTCTCGCCCTCGATGTCGATGAGGATCTCGCCCCCGAGGTCGTGCGGGTTCTCCGGGTCGGAGCCCGTCCAGATGAGCACCTCGTCGTAGTCGTGCTCGTGCTCGTTCACCCAGTGCGAGGGCTCGTCGGTCGGCCCGATCCACGAGTAGGTCATGTGGATCTTCGACTCGGGCACGTCCTCGGCCCGCATCAGCGCGAACGCGTCGCCGATGTGCGCGGGGCGCGGCACGCCCGTCGCCACGGCGCCCTCGTTCACGAGGTCGGCGCTCGAGTCGCCCATGTGTCGCACGAAGAGGTGCTCGTACTTTCCGGCCATCGGCCATCCTCCAGATCGTCGTCGGTCGGCCGACGGTGCGCCGGCCGCTGGCGACGCTACGGATGCCGCGACGGGGCGTCGATGGACGCGCGGCGGGGATGCTGTGACTCCTCTCGGGTGCGGCGGGTGCGCCGCGTGGGCGGCAGGCGGCCGCGCGCATTGACCGGGAACGCCCCCGCCTTGCTCCAGCGCGCACGATCGCTCATCGAAGCGGCCAGGTCTGGGATACCGGATAGCAGAGCCGGCCGAAGCCTTGCCGGCCGCACCCCCGATTCCTGGAATGAACCCCATGACCTCCTCCCAGCTCCTCACCGACCCGCCCGGCACCGCCGCCGGCGGCGGCGACCCGCTCGCCCGGCTCGCGGCCCTCCCGCTGCGCTCCCGATCCCGCATCCTCAGCCGCTGGGTCCCCGCGGTCGTCGTCGGCGCGCTCGCCGCCGCGATCGGCTGGGCCTTCGTCTCCGCCCCGGCCATGAACTGGCCGGTCGTGGCAGAGTACCTGTTCAGCCCGCGCATCCTCGCCGGCGTCGGCACGACGCTGCTGTTCACGGTGCTGACCTTCGCCCTCGGACTGCTGCTCGGCATCGTGCTCGAGGTCATGCGCCAGTCCGGCAACCCCGTGCTGCGCGTGATCGTCGACGGCTACATCTGGCTGTTCCGCGGCACGCCGCTGCTCGTGCAGCTCGTGTTCTGGTTCAACCTCGCCCTGATCTTCCCGGTCATCGGCGTGCGCATCCCGGCGCTCGGGCTCACCATCGGCGGCAGCACCAACGAGCTCGTGACGCCGTTCCTCGCGGCGCTCATCGGGCTCGTGCTGCACACGGCGGCGTACATGGCGGAGGTCGTGCGCGGCGGCTTCCTCGCCGTCCCGCCCGGGCAGACCGACGCGGCGAAGGCGATCGGCATGACGAGCCTCGAGGCGCAGCGGCTCATCGTCATCCCGCAGGCGGTGCGGGTCATCCTGCCGCCCCTCGGCAACCAGTTCATCGACATCCTGAAGGCGACCGCCATCGTCTCCGTCATCGGCGGCGGCGACCTGATGACCATCGCCCAGCAGATCTACGGGCAGAACTACCAGGTGATCGCGATGCTCGTGGTCGCCTCCCTCTGGTACCTCGCGCTCGTCACGCTCGCGACGATCGGGCAGCACTTCCTGGAGCGCGGCCTCGACCGCAGCAGGCGGCGCGTGCTCAAGGCGGAGGCGGGCCGATGAGCGCGCCCGGCGCGACGGATGCCTCGGCCGCGACGGCCGGCGCCCGCGGCTCGCTCGCCCTCCGCGGCGTGCGCAAGTCGTACCACGGCACCGAGATCCTGCGCGGCATCGACCTCGACGTCGCCCCCGGCGAGGTGGTCTGCCTCATCGGCCCCTCGGGCGGCGGCAAGTCGACGCTGCTGCGCTGCATCAACCAGCTCGAGTCGCTCGACGGCGGGGTCGTCGCGGTCGACGGCGAACTCGTCGGCTACACCGCGCACGCCGGGCACCTCACCGAGGCGAGCGACCGCGAGACGAGCCGGGTGCGGCGCAACCTCGGCATGGTGTTCCAGCAGTTCAACCTCTTCGGCCACCTCACCGCGGTGCAGAACGTCGCCACCGGGCCAGTGAAGGTGCTCGGCCGGCGCAAGGCCGAGGCCGAACGCCGGGCCCGCGAGCTGCTCGCCTCGGTCGGCCTCGCCGAGCACGCGGGCAAGTACCCCTCGCAGCTCTCGGGCGGGCAGCAGCAGCGCGTGGCGATCGCCCGCGCGCTCGCGATGGAACCCGCGATCCTGCTCTTCGACGAACCCACGAGCGCGCTCGACCCGGAGCTCGTCGGCGAGGTGCTCGCGGTCATGAAGTCGCTCGCCGCCGGCGGCACCACGATGGTCGTCGTCACCCACGAGATGGGCTTCGCCCGCGAGGTCGCCGACACGGTCGTCTTCATGGAGGGCGGGGTCGTCGTCGAGCAGGGCCCGCCGGCGCAGCTCTTCGGGGCGCCGCGCTCGCCGCGGACGGCGGCGTTCCTGCGGCGCTCCGGCGGCGAGGCGCACAGCGGTGAGGCGCAGGATGCCGACTCGGATGCCGAGGCGGCGATCTCATGAGCGTGCGCCCCGCCGCCCCGCCCACCCACCGCATCAACGTGTCGCCCGCGAGCCTCGATGGCGACTTCCTGATCGGCCCGCTCGAGACCCTGGGGCCGGGGCCGTGGGCGGGCCGCCCGCACCGGCACGACTTCGTCGAGCTCGTGCTCGTCACGGGCGGCGCCGGCTTCCACCACATCGACACCGAGTCGATCGCGATCGCCGCGCCGCAGCTGTTCCTGATCGCCCCCGGGCAGCTGCACCACTGGGAGGAGACGGCACCCGTGACCGGCACGATCGTGCTCTTCGGCGAGGACTTCCTCACCGGAGAGGGCGGCCCCGAGGCCGGCCTGCCCGGCTGGACGAACGCCCGACTGCGGCCGACCGACGCCCAGCGCCGCCGCCTCGAGCGCGTGTTCGCCGAGCTCCGCGCCGAACTCGCCCTGCCCGACGCGCTGCAGGCCCGGGCCATCCGCACCCTGCTGTCGCTGCTGCTCCTGCAGCTGCGCCGCCTCGCCCCCGACCCGACCGCCGGGCCGAGCCGCGGGCTCTCCGCCGCGTTCGAACGGCTCGTGCGGGAGCGCGCCTCGGCGACCCTCACCGTCGCCGAGTGCGCGAAGGCGCTCGGCATCACCCCCGGGCACCTCGCGGAGACGGTCGGGCAGCAGGCCGGCCGGAGCCCGGGCGAGCTCATCCGCGCCGAGGTCGTGCGCGAGGCGCAACGACTGCTCGCCCGCACGGAGCTCAGCTGCGCGCAGATCGCCGCGCGGCTCGGCTTCGACGACGCGTCCTACTTCTCGCGCTTCTTCCGGCGCGAGTGCGGGCTCACGCCGACCGCGTTCCGGCGCGCGCAGCTCGGCATCGCGGCCTGAGGGGGATGCCTCGATCGCGGCATCCGCGGAAAGTGCAACGGATGCCGCGACCGATCCCTGGAGGCCGCCCGACGCCGCTCCTACCGTCGGGGGAGCCGGCGGTGCCGGCAGCCACCGACCGGAAGGATCCCCCGATGACCCGCAACATCCGACGACGCCTGTTGCCGGCCGCCCTCGCCGCCGCCACGGCCCTGGCCCTCGCGGCCTGCACCTTCGACGCGCCCGGCAGCGAGGCCGGTGCGTCCGACGGCGCCGCGGCCGGCCTCGACGGGCTCGTGAAGCCCGGCGTGCTGAGCGTGGGCGTGACCCTGCCCGACGCGCCGTACATGATCCCCGACGCCGACAACGTGCCGCAGTCCGGCATCACGAAGGACCTGCTCGACGCGGTCGCCGCCGAACTCGGCCTCGAGATCGAGTTCATTCCGGTCGCGTGGGAGGGCGGCATCACGGGCGTCGCCGCCGGCCGCTACGACATCTACGGCGGCAGCCTCTACGACACCCTCGAGCGACAGCAGGCGGGCACCTTCGTCGACTTCATGACCGAGCAGGCGACGCTCATCACGACGGCCGGGAACGGCGGCGCCTATGCCACGCGCCTCGACGCCTGCGGGCAGACGATCGCGACGATCCGCGGCACGACCGACGTGAGCTACGCCGAGGCGCTCACCTCCGAGTGCGAGGAGGCGGGCAAGCCGGGCATGCAGGTCACCGAGTACCCGACCCAGCAGGACGCCGAGCTTGCGCTCGAGTCGGGGCGCACGGCGCTCGGCATCCAGAGCGAGGCGGGCGCCGCGTACGCGATCGAGCAGGGGGCGAACCGCGAGATCGTGGCCGAGCCGTTCGACGGCGGCTTCTACGTCGGCAGCATGATGAACACCGCGAAGCCGGAGCTCATCGACGCCGTGCTCGCCGCGATGACCACCCTCTACGAGGACGGCACGACCGAGGAGCTGTTCGCGAAGTACGGCGTGAAGCCCGTCGCACCCGGGATCAACCTGCAGAAGTAGGCGCCCGACGAGCGAGTTGCCCGACGTTCATGAACGTCGGGCAACTCGGTCGTTCGGTGGAGCTCAGCCGAGCTGGATGCCGCGCGCCGCCATGAACGGGATCGCATCCACGGCGACGCCGCCGAGGCGCACCTCGTAGTGCAGGTGGCAGCCCGTCGACGCGCCCGTCGAACCGACCGCGCCGATCAGCCCGCCGGCCTGGACCGCGTCGCCGACGGAGACGAGGATGCCGCCGTCCACGAGGTGGGCGTAGCCGGTGGAGACGCCGTCGCCGTGGTCGATGAGGATCCAGTTGCCGTAGCTGCCGCTGCGGCCGGCCTCGATCACGGTGCCGCCGGTCGCGGCGAACACGGGCGAGCCGCACGACGCCGCGAGGTCGGTGCCGCGGTGGAAGTCGTTCACCCCGGCGACGGGCTTGTTCGGTCGGGGGCCGAAGCCGTCGGTGAGGCGGCCGCTCACCGGCAGCGACCAGCCCTGGTCGCTCAGCTGGCCGGAGTCGGTCGGCAGGTTCTCGATGACGGTGACGCTCGAGGCCGCGAGCTGCGTCTGCGCGGCGGCGAGCGCGGCGCGCGCCTCCGCCACGGCGTCCTCCGCGTCGTCCACCTTCTGCTGGAGCGTTTCCACCGGCACCGCGTCGACCTCCGCCCAGGCGGCCGCGGCGCGAGCCTCGGCGGCGGTGGCGTCGGCATCGAAGCGATCGGCCGTCTCGCGCAGCCCCTGCACGTCGCCGGTCAGCTCGGAGACCCGCTGCATGCTGCCGAGTCCCGCGAGCAGGTCGCCGCCCGGCTTCAGGGCGGCGTCGATCGAACCGAGGGCGTCACCGTCGCCGCGGACGGCGCCGATGTACAGTCGCGCCGCCTCGTCGGCCTTGGCGCGCGCGGTCTCGGCGAGTTCGTCGAGCTCCATCGCGGTCGACCGGGCGGCCTCGCGCGTGTCCCGTGCGGCGGCCAGTTCGTTCTCCGCGGCGCGGAGCGCGGTCGTGGCCTCGGCGAGCACGCGCTGGGCCTGCAGGATCGCCGCCGAGACGCGGGATCCGGTCTCGAGGATGTCGCCGCTGATCCTGAGCGGCCGCGGCCCGGGGGTCGAGGCCCTCGGCGGTGCCGCCGGCGGCGCGACGACGGGCGGGGTCGTCGGCGGCGGGGTCGTCGGCGGCGGGGTCGTGACCGGCGGGGTCGTCGGCGGGGTTCCCGTGCCGGGGTCGGTGCCCGGGTCTGTTCCGGGGTCGGTGCCGGGGTCCGTTCCCGGGTCTGTGCCGGGGTCCGTACCCGGGTCTGTTCCGGGGTCCGTACCCGGGTCGGTGCCCGGATCTGTGCCGGGGTCGGGCGGCTCCGTCGCGCCGGGGTCCGGCGGGGGGTCGCTCGGCGGGGGGTCGCTCGGCGCGGGCTCGCTCAGCGTGCTCGCGTCCGCGTCCGCGGCCGGGGCGGGCGCGGAGACCGCGGCGGGGTCGGTGCCTGGGTCGGCGACCGGGGCGCCATCGTCGGCATAGGCCGAGGTGGTGCCGGTGACGCCGAGCAGTACGGCAGTCACGGCGGTGGCCGCAGCGAGTCCGGCGCGCCGGGGGCTCAGGGCCCGGCGTCCAGGGTGCGGCGCTTCGTCCAGTGTTGGCTTCATCGACATTCCAAGGGTGTCGGTTTCGGGTACCGACGCGCTCAGTCTGGCACCGCATCCCTGCGGGCACAACGTTCATTCAGTGAGCCATTGTCACCTTTTCGGGGCGGTTTTCGCCCCTCCTCCGGCGTGTCGGACGCGCGCCGCCGGCCTCAGCGCAGCGGCGTCTCCGCCGCCGCGGAGGCCCGCGCGAGCACCTCGCCGGAGGCCACGAGCTCGGTCAGGCGCTCGATCTCCGGAGCGAGGAAGCGGTCCTCGCCGGGCACCGACCCCTCGGCCGCGATGAGCTCCACGATCGCGCCCGTGACGGGTCCGGGCTGCAGTGGCGCCCGCAGTTGCAGCCCGCGCCCGGCCGTCATGATCTCGATCGCGAGCACTCGGGTGAGGCCGTCGATCGCGCGCCGCAGCTTGCGCGCCGCGGCCCAGCCCATCGACACGTGGTCCTCCTGCATGGCGGAGGAGGGGATCGAGTCGACCGAGGCCGGCACGGCCAGCCGCTTCAGCTCCGACACGATGCCCGCCGCCGTATACTGCGCGATCATGAGGCCCGAATCGACGCCAACCTCGTGCGCGAGGAACGGCGGCAGCCCCTGGTTGCGAGCCCGATCGAGGAAGCGGTCGGTGCGGCGCTCGCTCATCGAGGCCACGTCCGCCGCGGCGATCGCGAGGAAGTCGAGCACGTACGCGACGGGCGCGCCGTGGAAGTTGCCATTGGACTCGACCCGGCCGTCCGTCGTGAGCACCGGGTTGTCGACGGCGCTCGCGAGCTCGGCGTCGGCGACAGATTCCGCGTGCGCGACGGTGTCGCGGGCGGCGCCGTGCACCTGCGGCGCGCAGCGCAGCGAGTAGGCGTCCTGCACGCGGCCGTCCTCGGGGCCGGCGTGGCTGGCGACGATCGGCGAGCCGGCGAGCGCGGTCCGGAAGTTCGCCGCCGCGAGCGCCTGCCCCCGCTGCGGGCGGAGCGCCTGCAGATCGGCGGCGAACACGGCGTCGGTGCCCATGAGGCCCTCGACGCTCATCGAGGCGGCGAGGTCGGCGGTGGTCAGGAGCAGCCGCAGGTCGGTGATGGCGAGGGCGAGCATGCCGAGCATGCCGTCGGTGCCGTTGATGAGCGCGAGGCCCTCCTTCTCGCCGAGCTGGAGGGGGCTGATGCCCTCCGCGGCGAGGGCGGCCCCGGCATCCACCAGCTCGCCGTCCGCCGTGCGCACCTCGCCCTCGCCCATGGCGACGAGCGCGCAGTGCGCGAGCGGCGCGAGGTCGCCGGAGCAGCCGAGCGAACCGTACTCGCGCACGACAGGGGTGATCCCGGCGTTCAGGATCGCGGCGTAGGTCTCGACGGTCGCGCGGCAGACGCCGGTGCGGCCGGTCATCAGCGTGGAGAGGCGAAGCAGCATGAGCGCGCGCACGACCTCGCGCTCGACCTCGGCGCCCGAGCCGGCGGCGTGCGAGCGGACCAGGCTCGCCTGCAGCTGTGCGCGGCGGTCGGCGGCGATGAACGTCGTCGCGAGGGCGCCGAAGCCCGTGGAGATGCCGTAGTGCGGGTTCGGGTCGGCGGCGAGGCCGTCGACGATGGCTCGGCTGCGCTCGACCTCCTCGAGCGCGACGGGGTCGAGCGCGACGGGGGCGCCGTGGCGGGCGACGGCGACGACCTCCTCGATCGAGAGGCCGGGGATGCCGACGGTGACCGTGCTGGTGGAGGGCGCGCTCGTGCTCATGCTTCGATTCCAGCGGCTCGGGCGCCTCGGCGGGAGCGGCTGGACGAGGCATCCGTCTGCGATCCCAGACGAAGCGCGCTACGCTCGCCTCCGAACCCCGACGTGCCCGACTTTCATGGAAGTCGGGCACGTCGAGATGTGGGCGGCGGAAGGAGAACGGATGGCGAAGGCGAAAGTGCCCGCGGCGGATCAGACGCTCGCGATGCTCAGTCACCTCGCGCACCAGCGCGGCCCGGTGCCGGCCGCGACGATCGCCGCCGCGCTCGAGCTGCCCCGCTCGACGGTCTACCACCTGCTCGCGGTCATGCAGGAGCGCGGCTTCGTCGTGCACCTGCCCGAGGAACGCCGCTACGGGCTCGGCGTCGCCGCCTTCGAGCTCTCCAGCGGGTTCAGCCGGCAGCAGCCGCTCGCGCGCCTCGGCGGCCCGCTCGTCGCCGGCCTCGTCGACCGACTCGGCGAGAGCGGGCACCTCGCGGTGCTGCACGGGCGCGACGTGCTCTACCTCGTCGAGGAGCGCGCCCCGCGCCGACCCTCGCTCGTCACCGACGTGGGCGTGCGGCTGCCCGCCTACCTCACCGCCACCGGGCGGGCGATGCTCGCCGCCCTGCCGCCCGCGCAGCTCCGCGCGCTCTACCCGGACCGCGCCGCCTTCGCCTGGCGCGGCGACCCGGACGCTGCGGGGGAGTGGCGCGCCTCGCGGCTGAAGCAGCTGCTGCACGAGGTGCGCGAGACCGGCTGGGCGGCCGAGGCCGGCGAGGTCACCCCGGGGCTCGCCTCGGTCGGCGTCGCGGTGCTCGATCACGTCGGCTGGCCCGCGGCGGCCATCGCGGTGACCTATCCGGATGACTCGCCACGCACGCTGCCCGCGGCGGAGATCGCGGGCGCGGTGCGCGCGGCCGCCGACGAGCTCGGCCGGCGGATCGGTGCGGCCCGCGGGTGCTGACGCGGCATCCGGACCCCGATCTCAGCTCGCGTTCATGCGCGTCGCGTAGCGTGGCCCAACGCCGGGCACGATCACGACGACGGGAGCCGCCATGACCGCCCTGACGACCACCGACCACGGATTCACCGGACTCACCGGGTTCGCCGCCGATGTGCTGAACGCCCTCGGCGACGTCGGCGTCGGCGTGCTCGTCTTCCTCGAGGTGCTGATCCCGCCGATCCCGAGCGAGGTGATCCTGCCGTTCGCGGGCTACCTGAGCCAGGCCGGCGAGCTGAACCTCGGCTGGCTCATCGTCTGGAGCACGGCGGCCTCGCTCGCCGGTGCGCTCGTGCTGTACGGCCTCGGCGCCGCGATCGGCCTCGAGCGGGCCATCCGCTGGATCGCGTGGACGCGGCTCGTGAGCCTCTCCGACCTGGAGCGCGGCGCCGAGTGGTTCCATCGCTTCGGCAAGTGGTCGGTGCTCGTCGGGCGACTGATCCCCGGCGTACGCAGCCTCATCTCGCTTCCGGCGGGCGCGGACCGCATGCCGCTCGTGGTCTTCTCGCTGTTCACCGTGCTCGGGTCCGGTCTCTGGAACACGCTGCTGATCGGGGTGGGCGCGGCGCTCGGCACGCAGCATCAGCTCCTCGAGCAGTGGCTCGAGTACCTGGACCTCGTGGTGTACACGGCCATCGCGGCGGCGCTCGTCGTGCTCATCGTGCGCCGCATCCGCGAGGCCCGGCGCGTGAAGCGGATCACCACCGACGCCTGACCCCCGTTCGAGGGGCAAACGCCGCATCCGGTCCTCCAAAGGGTGGACATGAAACGGATGAAGCCATCATGCTTGGTCTTCGTGCCCACGGGCACGTTGCGGACCCGAACGCAGTACCCGATCCACCCGAACCTCCCCGGTCCCGTCGCGCCTGACCCGCGCGGCAGGGCCGTGCGAAGCCGTACCCGCGCGCTTCCGAATCGGGTCCGCCTCACGCCGAGGACCCGATGGAGATCCCGACCCGATGAAGAGAACCGGTGCGCGCTCCGCGCTGCCCACATCCCGTCAACGCCCCATGCGCCGCCTCCTCGCGGCGATCGCCGCCTTCGCACTCGGCGCCGGCCTCGCCGTCGTCGGCGCTGCCGCACCCGCCAGCGCGCACACCGGCGACCTGCTCGCGAAGGCCGTGTGCAACACCGCCACCGGCCAGTACGACGTGACGTACACGCTGAAGCTCACGAACGTCGGCAGCACCCTGACCGGCACCACGAAGTGGCGCGTCGGCACCCCCTCCTTCCAGGGCACGCCGAAGAACGCCAACGGCATGGACCGCGGGCCGATCACCTCGCAGGGCAACACGACCCTGACGCTCGGCACCGAGAGCCTGCCCGGCACCACGAAGGGCGGCGGCCCCTGGGTCTACGCCTACACGAGCTGGACCGACGGCTACGGCCAGGGCTCCGACGGCCGCATCGAGGGGCTGAAGGGCGACTGCACGGCCCCCGAGCCCAAGCAGATCCCGGTGCCCGTGCAGCCGTCCATCGTGGACGCCTGCGGCACCTCGGGCGACTACGTCGTCGAGCCTCGTGCCACCGAAGGCGTCACCTGGTCGATCTCGCCGGTCGTCGCGGGCAAGGCGAAGGCCACCGCGACCGCGAAGCCCGGCTACGTGTTCAGCGACGGCAAGATCGTGAAGAGCTGGGACTTCGAATTCACGAACGTGCCCTGCATCGTCGAGATCCCCGTGCCGCCGAAGCCCGCCGCCACCGAGGCCTGCGGCGTCGACGGCGACGCGGTCCTGCTGCCCGAGGACAGCGACACTGTGAGCTGGAAGCTCGAGGGCGACCCGAAGGCCGGCACGGCGACCGCCGTCGCGACGGCGGCGAAGGGCTACGCCTTCCCCGGCGGCGCGACCGAGCACCGCTACGACTACACCTTCACGAACGAGCCCTGCCCCGTGATCGTGCCCGAGCCGGTCAAGCCGGAGATCGTCGACCTCTGCGATGTGGACCGCGACGAGGTGCTGCTGCCCGAGGAGACCGAGCAGCTGGTCTGGCACCTCGAGGGCGAGCCCTCGAGCGGTTCCGTCACCGCCGTCGCCGTGACGAAGGGCACCCACGTCTTCGAGGACGGCACCACCGAGCGCCGCTTCCCGCTCACGTTCACGAATGACCCGTGCCCGATCGAGCTGCCCCTGCCGGTGAAGCCCGCCGCCGTCGACCTCTGCGGCGTCGACGACGACCGGATCGTGCTGCCCGCCGACACCGACACCGTGAGCTGGGCCATCGAGGGCGACGCCGCGACCGGCTCGGCCGTCGCCGTGGCGACCGCCGCCGAGGGACACGTCTTCGAGAGCGGCGAGAGCACCGAGCGATTCGTCTTCGAGTTCGACCAGACGGAGTGCGTGCCGCCGACGCTCGCCGGCTCGACCGCCGCGGCGCTCTGCGTCGCCAACGTGCCGTGGATCGACTTCGACGTCGTGCTCACCGACCCCGACCAGCAGTCGACCGGGCACACCGCGTACCTCGTGCTGAGCGACGGCACGAACACCGAGAAGGTCGAGCTCGGCCCGCTCGGCGAGGACGGCTCGGTCGACGGGCGCGTGCTGTGGCCCGGCGCCGCGATCGACGAGGCCGGCAACCCGACCGCGTGGCCGGGCTGGAAGCAGCTGCCGAACGGCCGCTGGGTCGTCACCGAGGAGAACTTCGGCTGGACGCACTCGCTCACCTCGGCGTACATCGAGGTGAACCCCGAGCTCTCGATCGACCTCGAGTACCCGCCGGCCGTCGTCGGCTGCGGCCCCGCGTCGAAGCCCGCCGGCACGCCGGGCACCCCCGTCGCCGCAGGTGACGGGCAGGGCCTCGCGAGCACCGGCTTCGCCGGCGGCCCGGCGATCGCGATCGCGGGCGGCCTCGTGCTGGCCGGCGCCCTGGCGCTCGCCGTGCAGTTGATCCTGCGTCGCAAGCGCGCGTAGCGGCATCCGCCCGATGAGGGGTCCGGCGCGAGCCGGGCCCCTTTTCGTGCGCGCACCAGCGCGTGCTTCGGATCAGCCCCGGGGCGTGAGCCAGCGGCGCAGCGAACGGGTGACGAAGGGCAGCACCCAGTAGGTCATGATCGGCGTGAGCACGAGCGTCGTCACGAGCACCCGCAGCCAGAGCGGCAGCTCACCCCAGCCGGGCACCGGCGTCATCAGGTACGAGAACACCAGGTTCACGGGGAAGAAGCCGAGCCAGATCGTCACGGCCTGCTTCCAGCGCGGCGGGGCGGGCGGCGCCTCCATCGGTTCCGCGTCGACGGCGGGGATGGATCCGGTGGCGGGCTCGTCGAACCATCCTTCGATCCCGGTGCGGCGCTTCGAGCGTTCGCTGCGCACGAAGCCTTCGCCCATCGAGAGCCACCAGGCCCGCTCGGGCGAGCGTTCCCACGCCTCGAGCGTCTCCTCGCTCGTGAAGCGGTAGAGCATGTGCCAGACCTGGGAGTCCCCGCCGGCGCGGACCCAGCCGGAGCCGAGGAAGCCGGGATGCTTGTTCGCGAGGTTCACGCCGGTCTGCACCCAGGCGGTGGCCTCGGAGATGCGGGCGGGGTCGACCTCGCGGCGGATCGACACGGTGATGGGCTCTGACATGGGACCTCGGGGGTGGTGAGTTCTCGTGGCGCGCGCGAAGAGTGTTCGCGAAACGCAGGGATCTTTGACCGTTTCGTTGGTGACTGGCTGGTCGGGGCCGTAGGTGAGTGTAATCGCGGCAGGTTGCGAGGGTGTTTCCGCGCGTTCGGACGCTGCAGACCCTGGTGTTGGCCGCAGCGACGGTCTCCTGGAAGGTCTCGGGCGCGCCAAATCATTTCGTAGCGGTGAGCTGTGAGTTCGGGCTATCCGGTGCTGCCGACCGTGGCGAGCTCGCTCGCGTTGTCGTCTCTGAGGAGATACGACGAGAGCCGTCCGGTGCGTGGCTTTCGGCGTTCACGTGCCTGGTGCTTGCGTGCGAGATCCTCTTCGAGGCCGGCACCCCGAGCTCGTCATCTCGTCGAGTACCCGAACGCCGCCGGGCACGCCTGGGAGTACAACAGGGCATCGGGTCAGTTCGCCGCGACGTTCGCGATTGGGTGGACGCGGTCATCCGACGGGGTGAGCGGCCGGAACACCACCCGGGTACCCCATGATGGTCGTATGCTGCACGCCTATCACTGGTACGTGCCCCTCGCCGAACCGCTCCCGCTTCCCGGCGGTGCACCGCTTCCAACCCCGGAACGCTCCGGCCCCGCGAAGCTGAAGCTGACCCCCGTGACGGTAACCGGGCCGAACCCGCTCGACGAGGCGATGCATGTCATGACTCTCGTCGCCGGGCACCTCCACGATACCTTCGATGTCCCAGTCGAGCAGGAGCTCCCCACCTCGGCGTCCGGGCAGGTCACAGTAGTCGAACTCACCGCCGTCTACGACGGTGACCCGCCCGATGCTCTCGCGCTCTCCGACGAGTTCGACCGGGGGCTCGAGCTGATCCGGGACGTGCAACGCTCCTACTACCTCGCTACCCAGGACCCCATCACGCTGGTCGCGCGAGAACAGCTGCCCACGATGCTGTTCTTCCTCCAAAACCACGGGCAGGGCCTTGAACCCGGCATCTACCTCACCCATCACGCGTCCTTGCGTCGTTCCGTGCAACCGGCACCGCTCAGCGACGACCGCCGTCAGACGATGGCGGCTGTCCTCCGTATGAACCCCGGCAACCCGTTCTGGCCGTACGCGAACCTGCGACGCGAAGCGTACGTCGCGCTCTGGCTCCGCGGTGACTACGCCGCAGCTGTCATCACCGCGGCAACCGCGGCGGAAGTGATCCTTGACACCCTGCTACGGCACCTGCTGTGGGAAGAAGGCGTCTCCGCCGAGGACGCGGCAGCGCACTTTAGCTCCTCCACGCTGGCGACTCGCGTCAGACGAGACTACGGGCCCCGCCTCGGCGGAAAGTGGGCGCTCGACGGTGCGGATCCCGTCTCGACCTGGCATCGCGACACCGCGAAAGTCCGGAACAGGGTTGCGCACGCCGGCTACGAACCAACCCTCGAGCAGGCGAATGCTGCGCTGCAAGCCGTCATCGAACTCGAGGTGCACCTCATGGACCTCATATGCCACCCGAAACGCCTGCATCGCTACATCAAGACGGCGCTTGCGTTCACCAACGTCCCCGGGATCAAGAAGCGCGGCAGGCTGAGCAAACGCGTGCAAGCACTCATCGATTCCACTCCTCAGTCAGACCTCGACCTCTTCCATCTTTGGCGTGACACGGCGATGCGCGTCGACTGACTCGACCTCATCGGCGCGGCACGTCGATTGGCGTGACCGTGTTCTCGAATCGGTTGGTGACGATCAGCGACACTCGACCCGTCGATGGCATAATCCCCGCATGGGGGCGATGGCGGCCGACGACGTGAAACCGAGCATCGATATCGGGCGTGCCCCACTGGGCGTGCGAGCGGCGTCCGCGTTGGTGGAAGCCGTTGCCGCAAGCGACGACCGGGTCGAACGGCACTACCTCGAGGTGAAGAGCGACCTCGATCTCACCAGGAAGAACGACCTGGCGAAGGTCGCGAAGTTCATCCTCGGGGCCGCGAACCGGCTCCCCGCCGTCGCAGCCGCCGCATTCGGCGGGTACGGCGTGATGATTCTCGGCGTCGCACCCGGACGGATCGGTGGACTCCCCCCGATTGAGGTGCTCGACATCGACAAGGTCGTCGCCCAGTATCTCGGTGCTGCCGGCCCGCACTGGGATGTGGTCCGAGTACCGGTCGCGAGCAGCGACAACGAAGTACTCGTGATCCTCGTCGACCCACCCGAAGACGGGCAAGACCCGTTCCCGTGCCGGCGCGAGGGCGACGGACTCATCGACGGGCGTATCTACATCCGTGCGGACGGAGAGACCCGCGAGGCGAAATCGGGTGAGCTCGACCTCCTCCTCGAGCGTGGGCGCCGGAGCACTGCACCCGTGGTGGACTTCGGCGTCACCATCGAGGGTGCCGCGCACCCGATCCGCATCGACGAGTCCACGACACTGAACTGGTACATCGGGTTGACCAGGGCGCGCCTGCTCAGCCGCCTGCCAAGAATCGATCCGCAAGACCGTGCCAAGTCAGCCGACGGGTTGCGTCGGCTGAGCAGCTACACCGTCGGCAGCTTCGTGTCGGGGAGCAACCCGGAACGTCGAACCGAAGAGGAGTATCGCGCCTCGATCACCGAGTGGGAGGAACGTGTGCACGCGGCATGGGCCGACGCCATCGACGAGCTCGCAGGGCGGGTCCTGGCAGGGGTGCCCATTCGCGTCATCAACCGCACCCGAACCTACTTCCGCGGCGTCCAGCTGAAGATCCACCTCGAAGGAGCAGTCCGCGGCATCAGCTGGCGGAACACCGACCTTGCGGCCACCACCAGTACCCTCAAGCTGCCCGAACCACCGCAGGAGTGGGAGCCCCAGCCGATCTTGTTCACATTCGGCGGCGAGCCGCCCTACTTGACGGAGTTTGCCCGGAGCTCGTATGTCTCCCCCCTCGAGTGGAACAACTCCGAATCCGTTGACCTGACGCTCGACATCGGCGACTTGCGACCCGAGGAGGTGTACGTCTTCGATGACGACGAGCTCGTCCTCGTCATCCCCGAAGCGGAACGCGTACCGGTACATGGAACGTGGGCGATCACCGCAAGCGATCACCACGAGATCTACCGAGGTGACCTGGGCGTCCAACCCGGCGACCTCGTCGACCTCACCTCACACCTGCGAGAGATCCTTGAACGCTAGAGGCATAGTTCGTCAGCGGTACGAGCCTCGCGTAATGAAGTCACCGCTGCGGACTCTGTTTATGAATGGGCAGCCTCATGCATGGCTAGAGACGCAGGCAAGTCGCGTTCCTTGGCAAGCTGACCGCGGACCACGTGTTGCCCACGGCCAACGGGGGAATCGTGGCGTCAACGTCGACTGGCAAAGGTGCGTCCCGCACCCAGCAAGCGCAGCATCGTCATGCTGATCGTATGCACGGCACTGACGTCGTTGTTATGCCCCTCGGTGTGCAAGTCGCCGTCGCCGCGATCGGGCAGCTCGTCCTCGAACTGCTCCCATGGGATGGGATGTGCGAAGGGCTCGCGAAGACCGGCACCCCACCGTTCGCCGCCACCGCGGTGTGGTGAGTTCTCGTGGCGCGCCGCTGGCGGCGCGGGCGACGACGAACCGCTCGTGACGGTCGCGTGGCCGTCAGCGAGTGTAGCCGGGGGAGGTTTCGGGGTCGTTTCGTGCGCGAGCAGGCCCGGCGGGACTACATCCCAGGGACGATGCGGTTCATCCGGGCGGCGGACGACCGGGGCCGCCGTTCGGTGGAGTCTGGAGGGGCGGGACCGGGTCCGCACGTGTCGAGCCGGTCCGCGCGATGCGGGCGCCGCCCGCGTCGACCAGCTGAGAGGCCAGGCAGCACATGAGCGCGACGTCATCCATCCCCCGCATCCAGGTGGGCACGAACCGGTCCACCGGATTCCTCCAGGGCACGCTCCGCGTCTCCGGGGTGGTGGCGCTCGGAAGCGTCGCCGTCCTGCTCACCGGGGCCGTGATCGTCAACATGTCCCTGGTCTGGCTCCTGCCCCTCGCCGCCTGGGGTGCCGACCTCGTCAAGTAGGGGCGGCTCCGATCGACCGCTCACTCCCGCGGCCGCAGCACCAGCAGCTCCCCGATCTCGCAGTCGAGCGCTTGGCAGATCGCCTGCAGCGTCGAGAAGCGGATGGCCCGGGCCCGATCGTTCTTCAGCACGCTGAGGTTCACGACCGTCACGCCGACGATCTCGGCGAGCCTGGTGAGGGTCAGCCCGCGCTCCTCGAGCAGCTCGTCGAGCCGGCAGTGCACGTCCGTGCTGTCCTCGATCTCGGCCGGTGCCATCAGACGAGGCCCTCGGTGTCGCGCTGCAGGCGTTCGCCGATCGAGAAGACGGTGCCGAGGAGGGCCACGGCGAACGCCCACAGCACGAGGGCGAAGGGGTTGACGCTCATGATCACGTTGTCGAAGGTGCGGTCGCTGAGCACGGCGAACCCGCCGTTCGCCGCCATGTTGCCGAAGAAGGGCACGGCGACGAAGCCGCCGAGGCCGACGAACCCCGCGGTGACGACCAGCACGGTGTTGGTGCGGCAGAAGACGACGCCGCGGGCGACGTTCCGAATGAGCCAGACCAGGGCGGCGACGCCGACGATGACCGCGACCATCAGCACGAGCTGCTGGACGACGATGGCCCACTGCGACGCGGCCGGGAGCGCGGGAACCGTGAGCACGGCCTGATCCAGGGCGACGGTCACGGGTGCGCCGTCGGGGCCGATGGGAGCTTCGGCGGGGGTGCCCGCGAAGGTCGCCAGCACGGCGACGTCCCGGTTCGGCAGCACTTCGATGATGCGCCCGACGGCCGACGAGGTGACCCAGGCCGCGATGACCGCCCCGGCCGCCGCGAAGAGCCAGAGACTCACCGCGTCGGCGAGCTTGATGGCGTGGGCCGTGTTGGGGGTGATGTTCGTTCGCATGGCAGCAGCATACCGATATTCGATAATAATCGAACTCGATATGGTGGCGTCAGTGCCGCAGGGCGGAGCCGAGCCCGCCGAACCCCTCGACCACCACGTCGGCCAGGAGTCGCGCGTAGCGCCCGTCGGGGTCGAGCTCGGGGTCGAACACCGTCACGGAGGCGCCGATCGCGGCGGGGGCGAGCTCGGCGAGCAGCGCGGTCAGCGTCGCGACGTCGAGCCCGCCGGGGTCGGGGCTGTCGACCGCCGGCATGACGCTCGGGTCGAGCAGATCGACGTCGAGCTGCAGCCAGTACCCGGCGCCGGCGGTCGCCAGGATGCGCTCGGCGAGCCGCGACACCGGCCGGGCGAGCGCGTCGGCGGCGGACACGACGAGCCCGAGCGTGCGACGGGCCTCGTCAGCGTGCTCGTCGTCGTCGCGGTGGCCGAGGTGCACGGTGCGAGCCGCGTCGAAGTACGGGCCGGCGCCGTCGAGGTCGGCGATCGCGGGCCGGTGCAGTCCGACCGCGGCGGCGAGGTCTTCTCCGGCCACGCTGGCGCACGCCTCGCTGTTTCCGGGATGCCGGAAGTCGGTGTGCCCGTCGAGGTGGACGAGTCCGGTGCCGCCGCGGCGCGCCAGTGCGAGCCCCGCGCCGAGGAGGATGCTGCAGTCGCCGCCGATGACCAGGGGCGCGTCACCCGCGTCGAGCACCTCGTCGAGGCGCTGTGCGAGCCGCCGCGAGTGCTCGATCAGGGCGTGCTCGTTGCGCACGTGACCGGCCGCTCGGATCGCGTCGTCGTCGACGTAGGGCTGCGGGCGGACCTCGCCGGCGTCGCGGCCGCCGGCTGCGACGAGGCGATCGACGAGCCCCGCCTCGCGCAGCGCGGCGGGCGCCCGCCACGCCCCGGGCATCGCCCCCGGCCGCGGCGGACGGAGGCCGAGACTGCTCGGGGCTGCGACGAGGGCGATCATGCGCCCAGCGTGCCATCCGCGTCCGACACGGCGGCTACGGGCGGTACTCCTCGCGCCGCGCGGAGTCGGGGACCTCGGGTCGGGCCGGCGGCAGCCCGCCGAGCCCGTCGAGCGCGGCGGCCAGGCTCGCGAACAGGGCGCGGACGACCCGCCGGAATCCCGAACCCCGCCTCGCCATCGCCCCACCTCCAGGTGGGTCGAACCTAGCGGACGAGGTGCTCGACGTCTACGAACCGGGCGGCGAGCTGACCGCGGCCGGCAGCCGCACGCTCACCCGCAGGCCGCCGCGCGGGCCGGGCTCGACGACGAGCACGCCGTCGTGCGCGCTCACGATGCTCTGCACGATCGCGAGCCCGAGTCCCACCCCGGCGTGATCGCCGCGGATCCGCTCCGCGCCGCGCTGGAAGGGCTCGGTCAGCGTCGCGACGACGTGGGGCGCGAGCGCGGGCCCGGTGTTCTCGACGACGAGCACGGCACGGCCCGGCGCCGCGACCGTCGTGAGCGTGACCTCGCCGCCCTCGGGCAGGTTGTGCACGATCGCGTTGTGCACGAGGTTCGTGGTGAGCTGCAGCAGCAGGGCGGGCGAGCCGAGGGCGGCGACGACCTCGCCGGATGCCTCGACGGCGACCCCCCGCCGCTCGGCCAGCGGCAGCAGCGTCTCGACCGACTCCTCGGCGAGCAGCGAGAGGTCGACCGGCTCGCGGTGGAACGCCCGCCGGTCGGCCCGGCTGAGCAGCAGCAGCGCCTCGGTGAGCTCGATCGCCCGGCCGTTCACGAGCCGGAGCCGTTCGACGAGCGCCTGGTCGGAGCGGGGATCGTCGCGGGCGACCTCGAGCATCGTCTGCGTGATCGCGAGCGGCGTGCGCAGCTCGTGCGAGGCGTTCGCGGCGAAGCGCTGCTGCTCGGCGATGTGCGCCTCGAGCCGGGCCAGCATCGCGTCGAAGCTGTCGGCGAGCTCGCGGAACTCGTCGCTCCGGCCCTCCAACTCGATCCGGTGCGAGAGCGAGCCCTCCGCGGTCTTGCGGGTCGCGTTCGTGATGCGGGTGAGCGGAGCGAGCATCCGGCCGGCGAGGAACCAGCCGCCCAGCAGGCCGAAGCCCAGCAGGAACAGCAGCGCCCAGGCCGCCGCCGGGGTGAAGGCGCGCACGAGGTCGTCGCGACCGGGCGTGAAGCCGTCCATCGTCACCGCGGCCTGCGCGGGAACGTAGCGCAGCAGGAACAGCCAGACGACGGCGAGCAGCAGCAGCATCGCGAGCAGCAGGAAGCCGGCGTAGCTGAGGGTCAGCTTCCAGCGGACGGAGAGGCCCGGCCGCCTAGCCACCCGCGCCCCCGGCATCCGCTCGCTCGCGGTCCGCGCCGCCCTCGCCGGTGTCGATGCGGTAGCCGACGCCAGGCACCGTGGCGATCACCCAGGGGGTTCCGAGGCGCTTGCGCAGTGCGGACACCGTGATGCGCACCGCGTTGGTGAACGGGTCGGCGTTCTCGTCCCACGCGCGTTCGAGCAGTTCCTCGGCGCTGATCACGCCGCCCTCGGCGGCGACGAGCACCTCGAGCACCGCGAACTGCTTGCGGGTGAGCGCCACGTAGCGGCCGTCCCGGTAGACCTCCCGGCGGAACGGGTCGAGCCGGAGCCCCGCGAGCTCCCGCACGGGCGGGCGCACCTGGCTGCGCCGCCGGTCGAGGGCCCGCAAACGCAGCACCAGCTCGCGCAGCTCGAACGGCTTCGTCAGGTAGTCGTCGGCGCCGAGCTCGAACCCCGAGGCCTTGTCGTCGATGCGATCGGCGGCGGTGAGCATGAGGATCGGCATGCCGACGCCCGAGGCGACGATGCTCGCCGCGACCTCGTCGCCGCTCGGGCCGGGGATGTCGCGGTCGAGCACGGCGATGTCGTAGCTGTTGATCGACAGCAGCTCGAGGGCGGTGTCGCCGTCGCCGGCCACGTCGGCGGCGATCGCCTCCCGGCGGAGCCCCGTGCGGATGGCCTCGGCCATCAGGGGTTCGTCCTCGACGATCAGCACGCGCATGACACCGATGGTACGAGGCGGGCCGTATCGCCGGCGTATGCGGAACGGCATACGCCGGCGCAACACGCCCGCGCGTGGAGTGGGAGCATGACCACCACGACGACGCCCACGGCCCGACGAGGAGGGGCCGCCCCGGTGCTCGGCGTGCTCTTCGGGGTGTACCTCGTGCTCCTCGTCTGGCTCGTGCTGTGGAAGCTGCAGCTGCCCTGGGAGGCGTTCCAGGTGCAGCGGAGCCTGAAGCTCGTGCCCTTCGTCGCCGCCGAGGGCTACGGCGCGAGCGCGGTGCGCGAGGTCGCGGGCAACGTCGTCGTCTTCGTGCCGTTCGGGCTCGGATTCGCGCTGCTGCGGCCGGGGTGGGCCTGGTGGCGCATCGCGTCGCTGGCGGCGGCGGTGAGCGCGAGCCTGGAGCTCGCGCAGTTCGCGCTCGCGGTCGGCAGCACGGACGCCACGGACGTGATCACGAACACCGCCGGCGCCGCCGCCGGGGTCCTGCTGGCTCGGTCGTTCGGCCGCAACCCCCTTGCTGAGGCCTCCCGGAGCACGTAGACAGAAGGTGACCGGGGAGGAGGACCCATTCATGACGATCCGGTTGAACGAGACGGCCCTGCGCCACGCCCGCTCGCTCGTGCGCGACGGTCAGGTGGTGCGCGACGAACGCGACGCCTGGAGCGAGGACGCGCCGAGCGCCGACGAGGAGAACGCCTTCGTCGAGCGCGAGGGATGGACGGAGTACCGGCACTGGCACCTCGGCGTGGACGACGACGAGAACGACGAGACGAAGGGGGCGTACTCCTTCCCCTACGGCGACTTCCGCCGGGTGCACCGCTGCGCGGTCATCTCGCTCGAGAGCCGCGCGGGGCAGTACGACCACGACGACATCCGCGACGCCGCCCGGGCGCTGCTCGAGCTGATCGACGCGGAGGGCTGAGGATGGCGACGGTCACCGAGCGCCGCGACCGGCGGCGCGCGAAGGCGGCGCTCGCGCACGCGAAGTCCGCCGAGAAGGAGGCGAAGCGCCTGGCCGACGGACTGCCGCCGGGGCGGGCGAAGCAGCGTCTGGAGGCGATCGTGGCGCAGTCCCGGGCGACGCGACGCGCGGCGAAGGCGGACCGCACGCGCGCCCCGCGTCGGGCGGCGCGGACTGCGGCGCGGGCGACGGCCGGACTGGATGCCTGGTCGCGCCGGGTCGTGCCCTCGACGGCGCGCCGGGGCGCGGCGGCCGAGCCGGGGGCCGCGATCACGGATGCCGCCGCCGCGGCGAAGCGCCGGGCCGCCCTGCTGAAGCAGCGGCGTAAGCAGGCCGACCGGGTGCGCAAGTGGGCGAAGAGCGCCGCCGCGCACACGGTCGTGCAGGCCGTCACGACGCCGGAGGAGCCTGCGCCGCGGAAGCGTCGGAGGTAGTCGGCCGCGGATCGGCGGCGGAAGCCGTTCAGCCGATCGCGCCGGGTGAACCGGGAGAGCCGGGCGAACCCCAGAGCCGGGCGAGCAGCGCGGGCATGTGCTCGGCGGCGACGCGAGCCCGGCCGGGTTCGGCGAGCGCGTAGCGGTCGAGGGCGTCGAGCAGCCCCTGCGTCGCGGCGAGCAGCAGTTGCGGTTCGTCCGGGACGGTCACGAGTTCGAGCCGTCGGGCGTCCGCGACGACCTCGGCGGTCCAGGGGTCGGGCTCCGACCCTCCGCTCGCGGAGGAGAGCAGGGAGCGGTCGTCGGGATGCGCGGCCAGATGGCCGAGGAGGCGTTCATTCGCCGCAGCGAGCTCGCGCCAGAACGCGCCTGCCTCGGGCTGCGGGAGCCACGGCCCGAGTGCTGCGGCGATGCGGGCCGAGGCATCCGCGACGACCGCGTCGTAGAGGTCCGCCTTGCCATCGAAGTAGTGGTAGGCGGACGCCTTCGAGATGCCGGCATCGGCGATGATGCGGTTGTACGAGGCGCCGTCGTGCCCGTCGCGCGCGAAGTGGGCGCGGGCCACGCCGAGGATGCGGGCCTGATCGGCCGGGGCGAGTCGCTGGAATCTCGGCAGCGGCATCAGCGCAGCCGCCGGGAGATCGAGAGCGTGAGCACCCACTGAGCCAACCACAGCAGGATGGCGAGCGCACCCCCGGCCTGTCCTGCCTCGCCGGGCAGCAGCGAGACGATCTGGAGCGCGCACCAGCCGTAGCCGAGCAGGCGCCACCAGCGCAGCGCCGCGGTGCCGGTGCGTGGGGCGACGGCGGCGGCCACCCGATGGATGATGAAGAAGTCCTCGACGAAGTTCGCCGGGATCGCGAACATCCACCAGACGGATGCCCCGGAGCCGGCGCCCGCCCGGCGGACGAGCCGCTGCAGCGTGAGGCAGTAGAGCGCGACGAGCGCGAGGAAGCCCCCGATGATCGCCGCGTTCCCGGGGAAGGGGACGACGGCGATCTCGCCGATCAGGCCGGGCCCCCAGCCGGGCACCCAGAGCGGCGCGCTGAGCAGCACCACGACGAGGGCGGTGCCGAGGACGCGGATGATGAGGTGCAGGAGCGCCGTGCGGGTCATGGGCCAAAGTGTACTAACAGTATGTACCGGTAGTACACCATCGCTCGGGATCTGCCAGGAGTAGCCTCGGACGCGCGGGCGGGGGCCCGCGGGGAGGAGTGCCGCTGATGGCGAAGGACGAGGCATCCGGACTGAGCGCCGAGGAGCGCGCGGCGGTCAAGCAGCGTGCGAAGGAGCTGCGCGAGCAGGAGAAGGCGGGCAAGAGCCGCGCCGCCGGCGAGGCGGCGGTGCGCGAGGCGATCGCCGCGCTCGAGCCCGAGGACCGGGAGCTGGCCGAGGGGCTCGACCGTGTCGTGCACGAGGTCGCGCCGGAGCTCGTGCCGAAGACGTACTACGGCATGCCCGGCTACGCGAACGGCGAGGGCAAGATCGTCGTCTTCCTGCAGCCGGCGAAGAAGTTCAAGACCCGCTACGCGACGATCGGCTTCGAGGATCGGGCGAAGCTCGACGACGGCGACGTCTGGCCCGTCGGCTTCGCGGTCCGCGCGTGGACGGACGCCGTCGAGCGCGAGGTCACCGAGCTCGTCCGCCGCGCCGTCGGCTGACCGGCCGTCCGGGTACGGCCCGGGGCTGACCTCGCGAGCTCGCGCAGTCGGCCGGCTCGCGGCCGCGGCATCCGTCGTTCGCGCGACTCCGCCTGGTGGAGTCGCACGAATCGCGCGAACAGCCCCCGGGGAGGGACCGTTCGCGCGACGTCGTGACGGCGGATGCTCGGGCGTCTAGCCCGCGGCCGTGAGCGCGGCGTGCTCGCGCCGGCTCGCCTGCAGGTACGCCGTGCTCAGCACACCGCACGCGGCGCAGATCGGCGGCTGCCCCTCGGCGCTGGGGTCGCGGTCCATCTCGACGGCGACGTAGCTGTGGTCGCAGACGTGGCAGCGCACGCGCGCCTCCCAGGGGTCGTCGACCTCGCTGCGGGGGTCGTGCGCCCGGCGAAGCAGCGCGCCGCGACCGGTGCGGTCGACGACGGCGGCGAGCACGACCGCGAGCACGAGCGTGATGGGCGTCGACCACGCGGCGCCGAAGGCCCCGCCGAACTGGTACAGCAGGATGCCGAGCAGCGAGGTCGCGACCCAGACGGCGCCGTTCCAGGTGAAGCGGCGGACGCGCCCGGCGCGGAACTCCTCGATGTCGCGCGTGTTCCAGGTGCGCACGAGGTGCACGAGCGCCACGCCGACCCACGAGGCGATGAAGGCGCCCTGCCAAGCGAGGGCGACGAGCAGGTAGCTGACGACGTCGGTGAGCATGAACACGTAGGTGATCGCGCCGCAGAACAGCACCGCGACGACGCGCGGCACGCGCACCCGGAACAGCCGGAAGACGAGCGCCTCCATGTTCGTCGAGGCGACGTAGAAGTTCGCCGTGTTGATGCGCGCCTGGGTCACCCAGACGAGGAAGAGCCCCCAGCCGCCGAGCAGGCTCACCATGGTGTTGCCGACGAGCTCGGAGGAGACGGCGCCGTCGAGGCCCGCGCTGTAGGCGATGAAGATGCCGATGAGGCCGTTCGCCAGGTACACGAAGGCGTAGAAGACCGGGCCGAACACGGCGATGCCGTTCGAGCGCGCCTGCTCGGGCTTGCCGAAGCGGGCGAAGTCGACGGTGAACATCATGAGCACGAGCACGCCGAGGTAGACGAAGAAGGCGTACAGCCAGCCCGGGGCGGCGAAGTCCGCGCCCTCCTGCGGCGGGTGCGCGAGCCAGCCCGAGGAGTCGTTGCGCATGGCGAGCATGACGACGACGACCATGAGGCCGATCCAGTAGACGGGCAGCAGGATGGCGTTGTACTTGTCCATCCAGCGGCGGATGCCGCCCATCACGAGCGGCAGGTTGATCGCGACCGCGATGGCGCTCCAGAGCGCGAGCGAGAGCTGCGGGAACGCGACGTGGAAGGCGTTCGCGATCATCGAGGACTCGAACACCGCGTAGTAGATGGCCGTGGCGGCGAGCACGAGGGCGCCGAGCAGCGAGCCGGAGGTGCCGAAGATGCGCTGCGACATGAGGGCGACGGTGAGGCCCGTGCGCGCGGCGTAGCGGCTGAACGCGTAGCCGAGTGCGCCGAAGGCGGCGCAGGCCAGCACGATGCCGATGAGCGCATCGGTCGTGCCGACCGTCGCCGCGAGCGTGGCGGCGGTCACGAGGTAGAACATGCCGCTCACGAGGGCGTAGAAGGACATCGCGAGGGATGGCCGGGGCATCCGCCAGGAGAGCGGCACGACGTGGGTCGTGTAGTCCTCGGTGGCAGCCTCCTTGACGACCTTGGGGTCGTCGTGGTGCTGCACGTCGAGCGGGGCGAGAGCAGGGAGTTGAGTCGTCATCGAGCTCCTCCGGACGTCGGGGTCTGATGGTCAGACCAGTTGGGGGATCGGAACTAGTATGGTCTGATGGTCGGACCAGTGCAATACTGATCCGCGCAGCGCCGGGAATCCGGCGAAACCGGACAAGGAGGTCACATGACGGACACGCAGGACCAGGCCGCCGCCGCAGCCGAGACCCCGGAGCAGCGCGTCGCGCGGCTCGGGCTCGAGATCCCCGACTTCGCCAAGGAGGGGTACTACGGCGCCGACGTCTACGGCTCGATGAAGCCGCACCACATCTCGGGGAACATCCTCTTCCTGAGCGGTCACACCCCCGACCAGCCCGACGGCACGGTGCGCTACCCGGGCCGCCTCGGCGACACCCTCACCGTCGAGGAGGGCTACGAGGCCGCACGGCTCACCGCGCTCAACTGCCTCGGCGGCATCCGCCTCGCCCTCGGCTCCCTCGACCGCGTCGAGGCCGTCGTCCGCTCGCTCTGCTTCGTCGTGTCGACGCCCGAGTTCACCGAGGTGCACCGCGTCTCCTCGGGCTACAGCGACCTCTTCGCCGAGGTGTTCGGCCCCGTCGCCGGCCTCGGCGGCCGGGCGACGATCGGCGTGACGAGCCTCGCCGGCGGATCCTCCTTCGAGAACTGGGTCACCGTGGAGATAAAGTCGTAGCACTCGGGAGGGGCGCGCGACGGGAGGCCGAGGTGGATCTCAAGGTCTCGCGCGACGCCGGCGCGCCGGAGAAGCTCGCCAACCGGCTGCTCGAACTCATCGAGTCCGGTGAGCTGAAGCCGGGCGACAAGCTGCCGAGCGAGCGCGAGCTCGCCGAGCTCGGCGGCGTCGCCCGCAGCACCGTGCGCGAGGCGCTCTCGGCGCTCGAGATGCGCGGGCTCGTGAGTCGCCGACCCGGGCGGGGCAGCGTCGTCGAGGCCGTCGCCCGGCCCAAGCTCGCCGACTCGCTGCGCGGCGTGCTGCCGCCCAGCGAGCGGCTGCTCGCCGAGGTGATGGACCTCCGCGGGGTGGTCGAGCCGCCGCTCGCCGAGCGGGCGGCGCTCCGGGCGGATGCCTCGGGCCTCGCCGCGCTCGACCGGGTGCTCGCCGCCGCGGAGGAGGAGCTCGGCCGGCCCGAGCCCTCCGCCGCCCGCCTCGTCGCCCTCGACCTGGAGTTCCACACCACGGTCGCGACGCTCGCGCAGAACGCGATGCTCGTCGAGCTCATCGACGTCGTGAACGAGTGGACCGCGCCCTCGCGCGACGAGACGCTGCAGAGCCTCGAACGGATGCTGCGCTCGCACCGGGCGCACGGCCGCATCGCCGACGCCATCCGGGCGGGCGACCCCGCCGCCGCCCACGAGGCGATGGCCGCGCACCTCGGGCAGATCGCCGAGGTCATCGCGGCGCCGCAGCCGGGCGCCGAGGCGCTGCCGGCCTGAGCGCCGAGGCATCCGAATCTCCTCCAATCCGGTGCCGCGACGGTTCCGAATCCCCCATGACGGCCCGCACGGGCCCGTGATCAAGGAGGAACCATGCGAAACTCACCGAACCGCATCGTCGCCACGGTGTTCGGCGCGGTCTATCTGCTCGTCGGACTGCTCGGCTTCGCGGTCACGGGCGGCGTCTCGTTCGTCGCGACCGAGGGCGGGCTGCTGCTCGGCATCTTCGCGGTCAACCCGCTGCACAACATCGCGCACCTCCTGATCGGCGCGGCGCTGCTCGTCGCCGGCCTCATGAGCGCGCGGGCCGCGAAGACGGTGAACACGATCGTGGGCGCCGCCTACCTGCTGCTCGGCATCGTCGGATTCTTCCTCGCGGGCACCGCGGCGAACATCCTCGCGCTGAACACGCCCGACCACTTCCTGCACCTCGCGAGCGCGCTCGTGCTGCTCGGCGTCGGCCTCGGGGCCGAGCGCGGCGGCCGGCTGGCGACGGCCTGAGGCCGCCGTGCTCCCCGCCGCGCTCCGCAGCTGGCCGGCGCTCGCCGCGCTCGGCGCCGGGCTCGTCCTCGCGGCGCTCGCCGCGGGGGCGACCGGCCCGCTTGCCGTCGGCGTGCTCGCCGCGGCGGGACTTGCGGCGCTCGCCTGGGCGTTCGCTGCGCTCCGGGCGGGCGGCCCGGTGCTGCCGCGCACGACGCTCGCCGTCGGCCTGACGGTCGTCGTCGGGCTCGCGCTCGTCGTGGGGGCGGGCGCGGCGCCGCAGCTCGGTCTCGCCGGGCTGCCGACGATCGCGGCGGCGGGCTTCGCGCTCGTCGTCGCGGTCGGGGCGGCGGCGCGGCTGCGCGGGGCACACGCTCCGGGCCAGGGGCCCGATGAGACCCGGGATGCCGCGCCGGCATCCGCATCCCCGGCCGCACCAGCGGCCACCCGGACGCGGCATCCCGTGGCAGCCACCCTCGGACTCGTCGCGGGCGCCGCGCTCGTCGCCGCCCTCGCGACCCCGGCCCTCGCCGGCACCGAGCCGGGCGAGCTCGCCGTCCCGCACGGGGAGCTGCACCAGCACTGACGGCGCGGTTCCCGGCTACTCGCTCGCGGGCGAGGGGTCGGGGATCTCCTCCGGCTTGTACCGCGGCAGCCGCGAGGCCGGCAGCGCCGCCGCCAGGCTGAGCCCCGCGAGCACGAGGAAGCCCATCCGCAGCGTGCGCAGCCGCTCCTCCTCGTTGATCGCGACGGCCGCATCGATCTGCTCGGGGCTCGCGTCGGTCTCGGCGAACTTCTCGCGCAGCTCGTCGTTGCTGATGAAGTTCACCTGATCGAGGTCGACCTGGGCGACGAGCTCGTCCGGCAGCTCCGGATGCTCCGTCACGGCCTGCGTGAAGTTCAGGCTCAGCATCGTGACGAGCAGCGCGCCCATCACGGCCGTGCCGACCGCGGAGGCCAGGTTCTGCGTCGTACCGCGGATCGAGCCGACGTCGCCCGCGAGCTCCTTCGGCGCGGCCGTCACGAGCACGTTGAACACGAGCGTGACGAGCGCCCCCTGCCCGATGCCGAACACGACGAGGCCGAGGATCGTCGGCAGCGTCTCCCAGTTGTTCGTCACGACGAAGGCGAGCCAGACGAGCGCGACCGTCGTCAGGCCGAAGGAGAACAGGCCGATCACGCGCGGACTGTAGCGGCGGTAGAACCGCACGATGAGCGTCGCCGTGACGAACACCGTCAGATTGAACGGCATCATCGCGAGCGAGGTGTCGAAGGGCGTGCGCCCCTGCACCACCTGGATGTACGTCGGCACCGTGAAGTTCACCGCCGCCTCCATCGCGACGATGATGAACATCGCGTACACGGCGGCGCGCTCGCGGGCGCTGCCGAGCACCGAGAGGTCGACGAGCGGCACTCGGCCGAGCCGCATCCGGCGCCTCGTCCACAGGAAGAACGCCTGCCCGAGCACGAGACCCAGCACCACGAAGACCGGGGCGGGCGAGAGGCCGAGCACGTCGAACGGCGCGCCGGGCTCGGCGAGCACGATGCCCCAGGCGTTCAGGTTGTTGAAGCCGAGCGTGAGCAGCACGATCGCCCCGCCGATGAGGGCGGACGCGACGAGGTCGATGCGGACCGAGGCATCCCCCTTGTCCGAGCGCAGCCCGAAGCTCAGCGCGAAGACCGCGACCGCGAGGCCGAAGGTGATCATGAACACCGGCCGCCAGCCGACGAGGGTGCCGAGCGTGCCGCCGATGAGGAACGCGCTGATGCCCGAGAAGGCGCGCGCCGAGCCGAGCGAGCCGACTGCCGTCGCCTGCTGGGCGCCGCGGTAGTTCTCGGCGATGAGGGCGACGAGGGACGGCACGATGATGGCGGCGGATGCCCCGGCCAGCACCTGGCCCGTGATCGCCCAGCCGATCGTCGGCGACAGGATCATCAGCACCGAGGACACGCCGAACACGACGACGACGCAGCGGAAGATGAGCACCCAGCCGACCCGCTGGCCGAGCTTCGCGCCGGTCATCACGAGGGCCGCCACGGCGAGCCCGTAGACGACGATCGTCGAGCTCGCGACGGTGGGCGGCACGCCGAAGTCCTCGACCATGCCGCCCAGCGAGATCGGCAGCGCGGCGACGTTGAACGACATCAGCACCTGGGCGAGGAACAGCCCGACCATGGGCGCCCAGGAGCGGCGCTCCTCGGTGCGGGGTGCGGCGGTCTGCGCGGTCATGCGCGGCTCCCTTCGGTGGGCGGTGCGGATGCCTCGGGCGTCGCGGATGCCTCGGGCGGTGCGGATGCCGCGGCGGGCGCGGGCGTCGAGGCGAAGAGGTTCAGGCCGAGCGCGCGGGAGAGGTAGGCGCAGGCGCGCTGCCCGCGCACGCTGTTGCCGGCCGGGTCCAGGCGGGGCGAGTAGGCGCCCACGGCGCCCTTGCCCGGGGCGACGGCGACGATGCCGCCCGCCACGCCCGACTTCGCCGGCAGTCCGATCTCGAACAGCCACTCGCCCGAGCGCTCGTACATGCCGCACGAGGCGAGCAGCGCGAGCGTGTCGCGACACACCTCCGCGGAGACGACGCGCTCGCCCGTCACCGGGTTCACGCCGCCGTCGGCGAGGGTCGCCCCCATCACGGCGAGATCCTCGGCCGTCACCGAGAGGGCGCACTGCTTCGTGTACACGTCGACGACGGCGAGCGGGTCGGCATCCAGCCGTCCGTAGCTCTGCAGCAGCCGTCCGATCGCCTGGTTGCGCTGGTTCGTCAGGACCTCTGAGCGGTACACCTCGCCGTCGAGCGCGAGCTCGCGGCCCGCGAAACGGGACAGCCCGGTGCGCACGAGCTCCCACTGCTCGGCGGGCGTCGCCGCGGGCACGAGGGCGGTTGTCGCAATCGCCCCCGCGTTCACCATCGGGTTCATCGGGCTGCCGCCGTTCAGCTCGATCGCCATGACCGAGTTGAACGGCAGCCCCGTGTTGTTCACGCCCACGATCTCGTGCACGGCCTCGTGCCCGATCGCCTCGCAGACGAGCGCGAACACGAACGCCTTCGAGATCGACTGGATCGAGAACGCCACCCCGGCGTCGCCCGCCCGGTGCACCGCGCCGTCGACCTGCGCGACGACGAGACCGAAGTGCGCCGGATCCGCCTCGGCGAGGATCGGGATGTAGTCGGCGACGACCCCCTCGTCGAGCCCGGCGTAGCGGCGGTGCGCGGCCGCCACCGTCTCGCCGAGCCGGGCCGGGAGCCCACCGGTCGATGCGTGCTGGGCGACGTCCGCCACATCGGCTTCGAACATGCACCCTCCCCCCAGAGATGTCGCTCGGAGTCTAGACCCGTGCGACGCTCCACGGGAGGGGCGCCCCCGCGGAGCCGGGCGGCTCGCTACGCTGCATCCAGGCGCGATCGTGGGGGATGGCGGAACGAGGCGGGGAGACGCGTGAACGACGGCATCAAGTGGGGCCTCCCGGTGCTCGGGGCCGCGGCCCTCGGCACGATCGGGCTCGTGCTCGGCACGACCGCGCTCGCCGACGCCGTCAGCGCGCAGACCGTGGTCGCCGGGGCGGCCGCCGAGTCCCGCGCCGAGGCGGCGCTCGGCGATCTGCGCGGCGCGACGACGCTCGCGGAAGGGCAGGCGCTGGAGGGCGAGGCGCTCGCCGGCGCGCTCGTGGACGGCCTCGGCGATCCGGCGCTCGCCGAGGCGCTGACGGCGGACGTCGCATCCGCCCGCGAGCTCATCGACGCCGCCGAACTCGAGCTGCCCGAGCAGCCCGCCTACGACCGGGGACCGCTCACGCCGATCTGGACGAGCCTCGCCGAGGCCGTCGCGACGCAGGAGCGCACCGGGCGGCTCGTCGAACTGCAGCGGGAGGCCGAGTCGGGTCTCGGCGGGCTCGAGGACGTCGAGGCGCAGCTCGCCGAGGCACGCGCCGCACTCTACGCCGACGCGGCCGCCGATGCGCAGGCCGTGCTCGACGCGAGCCCCGTCGCGAGCTACGAGTCGCGCGTTCCGGCGATGCACGCTATCGCGCAGGACGGCGACTCCTGGTACGTCGAGCAGGACGACAGCGCCGAGGGGTACCAGCAGCTCGCCGCGGCCGTGGCGGCCGTGCAGGCGTCGCAGACGGCGGAGGCCGCGCGGCGGGCGGCACCCGAGTACGCGAGCCGCGGGCCGATCGAGGAATTCGCCCGCTCCATCGCGCACGGCGTGCACCTCGACTTCGCGTGGGACCACGTCGTCAACGGGCTCTCGAGCGACGAGTGGTACTCGGGCACGGCGCAGTACTGGTACGCCGACGGAGGCTGGGCGAAGATCAACCTCAGCTACTCGATCGACTGGAGCTACGCCGACGACGTGAACGCCAAGGCGGTCGTCGTGCACGAGGTCGGGCACACGCAGGTCGTGCGGCCCGAGTGCACGCCGATCTTCGAGAGCGAGGTGTTCCGCGGCGACGACGAGATGTGGGCGACCGCGTGGGCGATCGCCGCGGGCTACGACGTGCCCGGCTCCGGCATCGAGGCGTACGGGCGGCCGAGCGACCAGCAGATCGCCGAGGCCGGCCGCTGCGTGTAGCGGTGGTTCGCTGAGCTTGTCGAAGCGGTGGTTCGCTGAGCTCGGTTGGTTCGCTGAGCTTGTCGAAGCGAGTCGAGTTCGCTGAGTTCGGTTGGTTCGCTGAGCTTGTCGAAGCGGGTCGAGTTCGCTTCGACAGGCTCAGCGAACCAACGTGGAGGTCGCTTCGACAGGCTCAGCGAACCAACGTGGTGTTCGCTTCGACGGGCTCAGCGAACCAACGTGGTGTTCGCTTCGACGGGCTCAGCGAGCCAAGGTGGAGTTCGCTTCGACGGGCTCAGCGAGCCAAGGTGGAGTTCGCTTCGACAGGCTCAGCGAACCAGCTCGGGCTCAGCGAACCAACCGAGCTCAGCGAACCGGGCGCACCGTACTGCCGCGCACGCGGAGCACCGCGTCGGAGAGCAGCGGGCCGTCGACCGGCTCGCCCTCGATGCGGCGCAGCAGCATGCCGACGGCGAGCTCCGCCTGCCGGTCGGGCTGCAGGTCGATCGCGGTCAGCGGCGGGTCGTGCCGCTCTGAGCCCGGGCTGTCGATGCCGACGGCGACGAGCACGTCCTCGGGGATGCGCACCTCGGCGTCCCGGGCCGCCCGCAGCACGCCCTCGCGGTACTGCTCCGCGGTCGCGATGACGGCGTCGGGGCGGTCGGCGCCGCGAAGCAGGGCGAGCGTCGACTCGTAGGGGTCGTTGTGGGCGTGGTCGAGGGGGATCAGCCGCACGAGCTCCGGCATCTCGTGCTCGGCCGCCCAGTCGCGGTACGCCGCCGCGCTCTCCTCCGCCCACGACCAGCTCGCGTCGGCGCTGATCAGCGCGATCCGCCGGGCGCCCTGCTCGTGCAGGTGGTCGAGCAGCGTCCGCATGTTCTCGCCGTGGTCGCTCGTGACCGCGTAGGGCCACTCGGGGCGCGCGGCATCCCGCTCGACCGTGACGACCGGCGTGCCGAGCCGTTCGAGCGCGGCGAGCCGCTCGTCGTTGCGCACGGGGTCGCAGAGCACGACCCCGTCGGCGCCGATGAGACGCCAGCCGTCCTCGCTCGTCACCGTCGGCGGTGTGAGCGTGAGCGCGTACCCGGCCTCGAAGGCCTTCGTCGCCGCCGCGCGCGCCGCGGTCATGTAGAAGTCGAGGTCGAGCATCGGCACCGCGCCCTCGTCGACCGAGGGCAGGGCGAACGCGATCGTGCCGGTGCGGCCGAGGCGGAAGGCGAGCGCCGCGCGGCTCGGCCGGTAGCCGAGCTCGTCCGCGGTGCGCTGCACCCGGTCCCTGGTCGACTGGCGGAGCTTGCCGCTGCCGTTGAGCGCGGCCGAGACCGTGCTCGTGGACAGGCCGAGCTCGCGGGCGACGTCGTGGATGGTGACGCGTTTCGTCGCCGGCTGATCACGCTCCGTCATGGACCTCGACCTCTCCGTCGGCACCAGGCGCGGGGAACGCCATCAACTGTAGACGAGCTCGGTGCTGACGCGGCGCGACGCGACGAGCGCGCCGCGGCGCACCGTCCAGCGCGATCCCGCCTCGTTGCGCAGCGCGTGCAGGCGGTCGCCCGCGGCGAGCACGACGAAGGAGGCCTCCGCGCCCGCCTCGAGCCGCGGCGCCGGTCGGCCGACGGCGGTGCGGGCGGAGCTCGTCACCATCCGCCAGGCGTCGTCCATGCCCTCGCCCGCGCGGTCGGCGAGGGGCAGCGCGTGCCAGGCGAAGCGGGCGCGTTCGAGCGGGTCGAGGGTGCCGAGCGACTCCCAGTTGTCCTCGTGGTTGCCGGTGCCGATCGTCACGGTGACCCCGGCGTCGAGCAGCTCGTTCGGCCGCGAGACGCCGCGGTACGGGTACGAGCTCTGCAGGTTCGAGGGGCAGACGGTGATGGCGATGCCGGCTGCGGCGACCTTCTCGATCACGCGGGCCGCGTCGTCGTCGGGGTAGGTCTCGAGGGCGCCGACGTGGTTCGCGTTGACGAGCCCCTGCATGCCGTACGCGACGGTGAGCTCGGCGAGCGGTTCGAGCAGGCGCTCGCTCGGATCGGTGAAGTAGTCGACGTTGATGTCGATCGGGCGGCCGAACCGCTCGGCGAGCTCGAAGACGAGCCGCAGGTGCGTGAGCCGCGCCTCGTCGTCGGCCTCGTTGTTGGGCCAGCCGCCGACGCGGTCCGCGCCCATCGCGAGGGCCTCGGCGACGAGCCCGTAGGCGCGCGCGTCGCCGACCATCCCCTCCTGCGGGAACGCCGTGACGACGGTCTCGATGACGCCGTCGCACTCGGCCCTGGCGCGCAGCACCCCCTCGACCGAGGCGAGCCCGGTCACCGAGTCGATGTCGGCCTGCCCGGCGAGGAGCCCGACGCCCTCGAGCGCCGAGGCGCGCAGGAAGCGGCCGGCGCGTTCGGCGACGTCGTCGACGGTGAACGCCGCCTTGAGGTCGCGCTGGCGCTGCATGAGCACGGGGCGCGGGCCGTGGGCGACGAGGCCGAGCTCGGCGATCCGCTGCCGGCTGTAGACCTTGTCGGGGTGGCTGTGCGGCTCGACGAACGGGGTGGTCACGAGGCCTCCGCCGGCGTCGATCACCTCGTCGGCGGTCGTGCCGGCCGCGGCATCCGGTCCGATGGCGGCGATCGCGCCGTCGCGGACGACGACGTCCACGAGCGCGCCGGCCGGCGCGCCGGCGCCCGCGGCGTCCCGGTCGAGCCGGGCGCCGCGCACGATGAGCTGGGCGGTCTCAGAAGCCATCGCGGTTCACGTCCTTGTAGAGCAGGTAGGCGGATGCCTCGGGGCCGGTCGCCGTGAAGGCCTGCGTGCAGTACGGCGCCATGTAGATGAAGTCGCCCTGCTGCACGTCGACGTGCTCGCCGTCGAGGTGGTACACGCCGCCGCCCTCGAGGAGGTAGAGGCCGTGCTCCTGATGGTGGATCTCGACCATGCGGAATCGGGCGCCGCCCTGGAAGCGCATCACGTTCATCGCGAGGTCGAAGCGCTCGTCGTCGGGCAGCAGCTGCCCGTAGCTGCCGTCGATGCCGTCGTCGTCGATCCCGACGACGTCGCCGAGCCGGCCGGCCACGACGGGCGGCGCCTCGACGCCCTCGACGGCGAGGTACCGCTTCTTCACCCACAGGACGCGGGAGGCCGTGGCGGCCTCGAGCTCGAAGCTGCGTCCCTCGGGGAGGAAGAGGTAGCCGCCGTCCTCGAGCAGCCACTCCTCGCCGGCGGACCGCACGCGGAGCGCGCCGTCGAGCGCGATGAGGAAGTTCTCGAAGCCCGCGCCCTGCGGCAGCGTGCTCGCGGCGCCGGCCTCGAGCTGCAGCAGGTACTGGCCGAAGCGGGCGGGGCTGCCCTGCGGGGCGGCGAGCACGGTCGCGGCGTACGGCGGCAGGCCGGGCAGCGTGTTCTCGACCATCGTGTCGGGCGTCATCAGGTAGTAGCGGTCGCCGACGCGGCCGCGGCTCGCGCTCAGGTAGTCGTTGCGGTAGCTCGTCATTCGGGGCTCCAATCGGCCGGAAGGGGGTCGGGGTAGCGGCCGTCGACGAGGAGCGGCGCGCCGTCGACGGTGATGGTGGGGCGTTCGACGACGAGGTCGACGTGCACCTCGGAGTGCCAGTGCGCGCCGGTGTAGTCGCCGAAGGGATGGCCGAGGGCGATGTGGCAGCCGGGCACGTTCTCGTCGAAGAGGAGGGTGCCGCTGAGCGCCGTGCAGGCGCGGTTGGTGCCGACGGCGAACTCGCCGATGCGGCCGGCGTGCTCGTCGCGGTCGAACCAGGCGCGCAGGCGTGCGGCGAGCTCGGCGTCGGGGTGCTCGAGCCCGACGAGCCGGCCGCCCCGCACCTCGAAGCGCACGGGCTCGGCGAGCAGGCCGGTCGAGGCGTTGAAAGGGTAGCCGAGCACGCTCGCCGCGATGACGCCGTCGGCGCCGATCGGCGAGCAGAACACCTCGCCCTGTGGCAGTCGGCCGCCCTCGCTCGGCGCGTGGTAGAGCCCGGTGAACGCGGTCCAGGGCCGGGCCGGGTCGAGGGTGAAGCGGATCTCGGTGCCGAGGGCGTTGCGCACCTCGGCCGTCGTCGCCCCGGCGAGCCGATCGCGGACGAGCTCGCTGAAGCGGGCGACCTCGCGGTAGTCGGCGGCGAGGCCGATGCCGAGGCTCGGCCGGTCGAGCGCGGTGAGCTGGGCGTGCCGGGCACCCACACCGTCGAGCAGCGCCCAGAAGCGCTCGTCCCAGGCCAGGCGGTCGTCGCCGTCGCGTGCGGCGAACGCCGTCACGGTGGGCCGGTGCCCGGCGATCGCCCGCTCGATCTCGGCGAAGGCGGCGGGGTAGTCGTCGTCGAGCCCGGGCACGAGGTGCAGCCTGGCGTCGTCGGCGACGCGGGCCGCCGCGGTGACGATGCGCTCGGCGAGCCCGCGGGTCGCCTCGTCGGCGAGGACGAGCACCCGGTCGCTCGCGCCGACGGCGAGGCAGGTGTCGATGAGCTCGCGCGCCCCGCGGTCGAGGTCCGCGTCGCTGACGGGCGGCAACGCGCTCGGGCGCCGGAGCCCGGTCGCGGCGCTGCTCGCGGCCGGCCCGCTCACGCGGAGCTCTTCGCGGGCGCGGGCGCGGGGATGGCGAGCGGCACGAAGGCGCCGGGGCCGTGGTCGGTGACGAGCCCGCCGTCGAGCACGACGAACTCGCCGCGGGCGACGGTCGCACGCACCCGGACGGTGCTCGGCCGGCCCTCGTAGGGCGACCAGCGGTGGGGTCCGAACTGGCCGGACGCCTGTACCGGCCGGGGCTCGCCGAGCTGCAGCACCGCGAGGTCGGCGTCCGCGCCGGGCGCGATGCGGCCCTTCGCGGGCGCCGCGCCGCAGCGCTCGGCCGGGCGGCTGGTCACGAGGGCGAGCGCTTCGGGCAGTGCCCAGCCGCGCCGCAGCGCCTCGTCGAGGAAGAGCGGGGCGAACTCGCGGGCGCTCTGGATGCCGAACGGGCCGCCGAGCGCGTCGTGCTCGGCCACGGCCTTGTCCGCGACGGAGTAGACGCAGTGATCCGAGACGACGGCGTCGATCGCCCCGTCGCGGAGCCGCTGCCACATCCCCTCGACCTCGGGCCGGGCGCGCAGCGGCGGTGCGCAGAGCGCGGTCCAGCCGAGCCGCAGGAAGTCCTCGGCGTCGAGCAGCAGGTGGTGGGCGGTGACCTCGCAGCTCGCGGCGACGCCGCGCTCCCGTGCCGCGGTGACGAGGTCGACCGCTGCGGGCAGCGAGAGGTGCACGAAGTGCACGGCCCCGCCGGTCTTCTCGGCGATCTCGAGCACGCGGCGCACGGCCTCGAGCTCGAGCTCCGGGCTGCGGGCCGCGAGCGCGGCGCCGTAGTCAGTACGGCCGGCGGCGCGCTCGGCGGCGATCGCGGCGCTCAGCCCCTCGCGGTCCTCGGCGTGCACGAGCACGAGCCCGCCGTGGCGGGCGGTCTCGGCGAGCCCCTGGCGGAGGTCGTCGTCGCTCGCCGAGGGGTAGTCCATGTCGTTCTCGGGCAGGAAGGCCTTGAAGCCGGGGGCGCCGAGCTCGCGCTGCCCGCCGAGCTCGCCGAGGCCGGGTCCGGTGAGCGCGCCCCACAGGCCGAAGTCGACGATGGCCCCGTGTGCGCCGAGCTCGGACTTCGCCGCGTAGCGCGCGGCCGTGGTCGTCGGCGGGGTCGTGAAGGGGTGCTCGATGACGAAGGTGCAGCCGCCGAGCGCGGCGTTCGCCGTGCCGATGCGGTAGTCGGCGGCGAGGTCGTCGCCGGGGTTGTCGAAGTGCACGTGCAGGTCGACGAAGCCGGGGGAGACGACGTCGTCGCCGGCGTCGAAGACGCGCTCGGCGTCGACCTCGCGGTCGGCCCCGCGGCGCACGGCCGCGATCCGGCCGGCCTCGACGAACACCGTGGCGGGCACGAGCTCGTCGCCGAGGAGCACCCGCTCGCCGACGACCGCGAGCTCGGCGCGGCTCATGCGCCGGCTCCCGCCGCGATCGGCGCGTCGGCCTCGGCGCCGGCCACGGCCTCGTCGACGCTCCGCCGGGCGACGACCCGCCCGGCCTTGATCGTCGTGAGCGGGCCGCCGGGGCGGCGGAGCGCCTCGAGCCGGTCGCGGGCGCCCAGCAGCACGAGGTCGGCGGGCATGCCCGTCGTCACGTCCGGGGTGCGCCAGGCCTCGGCATCCGCCCGGCCGCGATCGTCGAGCGCGTGCGCCGCGCCCGCGGCGACCATGTGCCAGACGAGGTCGACGTCGTCGTCTCCGTAGCCGCCGCCGACGAGGGTCATGTAGGCGCGGTCGAGCGGGCTCAGCGTGCCGAGCGGGTACCAGCCGTCGTTGAGGTTGTCGCTGCCGACGACGAGCTCGGCGCCGGCGCGGCGCAGCTCGTGCGGGCGGGAGAGCCCCCGGGGGCCGCCGTCGACGAGGTTCAGCGGGATGATCGCGACGCGCACGTCGGCCTCGGCGACCCGGGCGGCGACGCGGCGGGCGTCCTCCTCCGAGTAGCGCTCGATGCCGCAGCAGTGGCTCGCGAGCACGCGGCCCTGGTAGCCGCGGGCGATGGTCTCGTCGGCGACGACCTCGAGCATCCGCTCGCGCTCGTCGAGCCAGCAGTCGGCGTGGATGTCGACGTCGACGTCGAACTCCTCGGCGAGCTCGAACACGGTGCGCACGTGGGCGCGCTGCTCGGCCTCCCCCTCCTCGACGTTGGGCCAGCCGCCGATGAGGTCCGCCCCCGAACGGAGCGCCTCGCGGAGCAGCGGGAGCGCGCCGGGGTCGCGGCCGAGCCCCTCCTGCGGGAACGCCACGAGGTCGACGTCGAGGATGCCGCGCACCTCTTCGCGCGCCTGCAGCACGCCCTCGAAGCCGCGGAGCCCGGCGATGGAGTCGATGTCGATGTTCGCCCGGAGCCGGGTGACGCCGTTCGCGACGGCGAGCTCGAACGCCCGGCGGGCCCGGCGGGCGACCCGCTCCGGCGTGAAGCCGGCCTTGATGCGGCTGGAGCGGGCGAAGTGGTCGAGCCCGGATGCCTCGGCGGGGTCGAGCTCGGAGAGGCTGAAGGACTTGTCGGGGTGCAGGTGCGGTTCGACGAAGGCGCGGGCGAGCAGGCCGCCGCGGGCGTCGAGCCGCTCGGCGCCGGCGCGGTCGGCCCACTCGGCGAGGGCGTCGGCGCCGATGGAACCGCTCGGCTCGATCGCGGCGACCGCGCCGTCGCGGAGCAGCACGTCGTGGGGGCCGGGCCGACCGTGCAGGGCGGCACCGGTGACGAGGAGGGCTGGGGCGTTCGTCGGCATGCCGCTCACCACTCCCACTCGTTCGCCGGGACGTCGAGGTCGGCGCCGGGGTTCGCGACCGCGGCCGCGGCGGCGATGCGCACGGCCTCGGCCTGGAGGCGGAGGTCCATGCTCGGCCCGTTGCTGCCGAGGCTGGCGACGTGGCCGGGGGTGTCGGGCAGATGGATGAATCCGGCGCGGCTGCCGAGGCCGCGCTCGGCCACGAGGTGCAGGGCGGTGTACATGACGGCGTTGCAGCCGTGCGTGGACGCCGAGTTGGAGAGCAGCGCGGGGATGCCGCGCTCGCGGATCGCGTGCGTGATGGCCTTGATCGGCACCGTCGCGAGGTAGGCCGTGGGGCCGTCGGCGTAGACGGGGTCGCCGGCGGGGCGGTAGCCGTCGTCGTCCGCGAATTGGAAGTCCTGCACGTTCGCGGCGAGGCGCTCGATCGAGACGGTGCTGCGGCCGGAGAAGACCCCGGTGGACAAGATGACGGCGGGCGGCGTGGCGGCCTCGTCGAGGATCGGGGCGAGGGCCTCGGCGGGGTGGCGGTGCCAGGCGAGGCTCCGGCCGACCAGCAGGTGCCCCGCCACGGTCTCCCCGTCGAGCTCGGCGGCGAGCTCGGAACTCGGGTTGACCGGGTAGCGCAGGTCGGCTCGTTCGGCGGTGTCGCCGAACCCGCCGTTGCCGGTGATCAGGATCCACGGTTGGCTCACGTCTCGCTCCTTCGCATCACGGATTCGACGTGCCGGAAGCCACCGGACCACGTCGTCGCCGGACCTCACGGTAGCCGATGCCGAGGCGAAAAGGAACGTTACATTCAAAAAAAAGAACGTTCCATTCGCTTGACAGCGATCCAGGCCGCCGTGTTTACTCATCGGCAGACGGCCCCCATCGGCCACCGCAGGCGGAACCCCCCCGACCGCAACCGCAACGCCGTCGATCGCACGTACCCACGACGAAGTGAGGAGCAGTGATGAGGCGCACAGCCAAGGCCGCACGACGGGCCATGATCGCGGGAGGCGCCGCGGCCGTCGTGGTGCTCGCCGGGTGCGCGTCGCCCGCGGCACCCGAACGCGGCGACGCGGCCGTCGAGGTCGTCGAGCTCACCCCGGCCCCCGCCGGCGAGCTCGACCGCATCACCTGGGCCGTGTCGAGCGAGCCCGCCTCGCTCGACTGGATCTACAACGCCGACAACACGACCGGCTCGATCCTCGCGAACGTCTGCGAGGGCCTGCTCCGGCTCGCCCCCGACCTCTCGCTCGAGCCCGCGCTCGCCGAGTCCTTCGCGCACCCCGACCCGACCACCTGGGTCTACACGCTCCGCGACGGGGCGACGTTCCACGACGGCTCGCCGCTCACCGCCGAGGACGTCGTGTTCAGCCTGCGGCGCCACCTCGACCCCGCCGCCGGCTCGTTCTGGTCGGGCGCGTTCGCGAACGTCGACTCGATCACCGCGAGCGGGCCGCTCGAGGTCACCGTCACGCTGAGCGCCCCCGACGAGCTGTTCAACGCCTACCTGTCGAGCCCGGCCGGCATCGTCGAGCGTGCCGCGACCGTGCAGGAGCTCGGCGAGCGCTACGGCACCCCGCAGGGCGGCGTGAACTGCATCGGCCCGTACGAGTTCGACAGTTGGGACTCCGGGCAGACGATCACCCTCGTCCGCGACGACGACTACTTCGACCCCGAGCTGCGGGCGAAGACCGAGACCGTCGAGTTCGCCATCGTGCGCGACCCCGCCGCGGTCGTGAACGGCCTGCTCTCCGGCTCGCTCGACGGCACCTGGGAGGTCGCGCCCTCCGCGATCACCCGGCTCTCGGGCAGCGGCGTCGGCACCGTCTACTACGGGCCGAGCACGCAGGGCTACAACGCCATCGTGATGGACCCGACCGGCCCGCTCGCCGACCCCGTCGTGCGCGAAGCGCTCTCCATGGTCATCGACCGGCAGGCCATCATCGACGTCGCCATCGCCGGGGCCGGCCAGGAGCAGCGCGCCCCCGCCGTGCCCGGCACCTGGGGCTACGAGCGCGACGCCTTCCAGGCCGCCTGGGACGACATCGACTCCGCGACCCTCGACCTGGATGCCGCGAAGGAACTCCTGGCCACCACCACGGCGCCCACCGAGCCCATCGTGCTCGCCACGACGAGCGCCGAGGCGCAGACGCCCGTGATCGGCGCCGAGATCCAGTCCGCCGCGGCGAAGATCGGCCTCGACGTCGAGATCAGCTCGGTCCCCGTCGACCAGTACTACGCCGTCTACACCGACGCCGAAGCGCGCAAGGGCATCGACCTCTACCTCACCGCCTGGGGCACCGACTTCGCCGACCCGCTGCAGATGTACCGCTACTTCGAGACGGGCAACTTCTACAACTTCTTCGGCTTCTCGAACCCCGGCTACGACGCGCTCATCGCGCAGGCGGGCACCCAGTCCGACCCCGCCGAGCGCGCGGCATCCATCATCGAGGCGCAGCGGATCGTCGTCGACGAGTCGCTCTGGATCCCGCTCTACGCGCCCTACAACACGATGTTCCTGAACGCCCGCGCCACCGGGGCCCCGGCCTCGTACGTGCAGCTGCACTCGCCGTGGGCGGCGATGATCGGGGCCGCCGGATGAGCGCCTGGCTGCTCCCGCTCGCGCGGCGCGTCGGCTCCCTCGCCCTCGTGCTCCTCGCGACCTCCTTCATCGTCTTCGGCGCCATGTACCTCGCGCCCGGCTCGCCCGAGTCCTTCCTCGTGCGCGGCAACTCGGTGACGCAGGAGACGCTGCAGGCCATCCGCGACCAGTACCACCTCGACGAGCCGTTCCTCTCGCAGTACGTGCTGTGGCTCGGCGGCGTCGTGCAGGGCGACTTCGGCCTCTCCATCCAGTTCCGCCAGCCGGTCTCCGAGCTCATCGCGAGCCGGGTGCCGACGACGGCCCTGCTCGTCGGCTACGCCGCGGTGCTGATCCTCGTGGTCGGCGTGCTCGTCGGCGTCCTCGCCGCGGTCAAGCGCGGCGGCGTCGACGGCACGGCGATCGTGGTCAGCACGGTCGCGATGGCCACTCCGTCGTTCGTCGTCGCGATGGCGCTCACCTCGCTGTTCGCGGTGACCCTCGGCTGGTTCCCGGCGTTCGGGGCGGGGGAGGGCTTCGGCGACCGGCTCTGGCACCTGACCCTGCCGGCGGTCGCGCTCGCGCTCTCCTCCGCCGCGCTCGTGCTGAGAACCACGCGCACCTCGATGATCGGCGCCCTCGGCAAGGAGTACGTCGAGACCGCCAGGGTGCGCGGCTTCTCCTCCTCGCGCGTGGTGTGGGGGCAGGCGTTCCGCGGCGGCATCGTGCCCGTCGTGACCCTCGCCGGCCTCGTCATCTCGGGCCTGCTCGTGACGACCACGATCGTCGAGACGGTGTTCGGCCTGAACGGCATCGGCTCGCTGCTCGTGCAGGCCGTCAACGTGAAGGACTTCCCCGTCGTGCAGGCCGTCATCCTCATCATCGTCGCCGTGTTCGTGCTCTCGAACCTCGTCGTCGACCTGCTCTACCCGGTGCTCGAACCCCGCGCCCGGGCGAAGGGAGGCGCGCGATGACGCTCCCCACCACCGAGACGCGCTCGACGCACCTGCTCACGCGGCGCTCCTGGCTCGCCATCCGCCACCGTGGCAACGCGCTCACGCTCGCCGCCGTCATCGCGCTCGGCGTGCTCGTGCTCGTCGCGATCCTCGCGCCCGTCATCGCGCCGTACGACCCCAACCAGGTCTCCCTCATCGACGCGCTGCAGCCGCCCTCGGCGGCACACCTGCTCGGCACCGACGAGGCCGGCCGCGACGTGCTCTCCCGGGTCATCTGGGGCGCGCGGATCTCCCTGCTCGGCCCGCTCGGCGTCGTGCTCGGCTCGACCCTCATCGGCGTCACCGTCGGCGTGCTGTCGGCGTGGCGCGGCGGCTGGGTCGACGCGACCGCCTCGCGCTTCGTCGAGATCCTCTTCGCCTTCCCCGGCGTGCTGCTCGCCATCCTGATCGTCGCCGTCTTCGGCCCGGGGCTCGCCTCGACCGTCGTCGCCCTCGCCGTCGCGTACATCCCGTACATGGCGCGCACGACCCGCAGCGTCGCGCTCGCCGAGCGGCAGACGCCCTACATCCGGGCGCTCGAGCTGCAGGGCATGTCGGCCTGGCGGATCACCTCGCTGCACCTCGTGCCGAACATCGCCCCGTTCGTGCTCGCCCAGGCGACGCTGTGCTTCGGCTACGCCATGATCGACCTCGCCGGCCTCTCCTTCCTCGGCTTCGGCGTGCAGCCGCCCGAGGCGGACTGGGGCGCCATGGTCGCGGCCGGCCAGGCCGCCCTGATCCAGGGTTCGCCCGCCCCGGCGCTCGCGCCCGGCGCGGTCATCGTCATCGCCGTCGTCAGCTTCAGCCTGCTGGGCGAGGGCATCGCGGAGCGCGTGAGGAGGACGAGCGCATGAGCGGTTCGACGCAGATGGTGGATGGCCCGGTGCTCGCGATCGAGCAGCTGCGCCTCGACGTCGGCACGGGCGAGACCGCCGTGCGGATCCTCGACGGCGTCGGCCTCAGCTGCGCCGCCGGCGAGATCGTCGGCCTCGTCGGCGAATCCGGCTCGGGAAAGTCGATGACCCTCCGCACCGCCGTCGGCCTCGCGCCCAAGGGGGCCCGGCTCACCGGCTCGGTGCGGGTCGCCGGGCGGGAGCTCGTCGGGGCGGGCCGGCGCGAGGTGCTGCGCGTGCGGCGCGAGGTCGCCGCGATGATCTTCCAGGACCCCCGCGCCCACGTGAACCCGTACCAGCGCATCGGGGCGTTCGTCGCCGACGGCCTGCGCCGCACCCGCGGCTGGGGCCGCGCCCGCGCCGCGCAGCAGGTCGTGTCGCTCCTCGACGAGGTCGGCCTGCCCGACCCGGAGACGCTCGCCGATCGCTACCCGCACGAGCTCTCGGGCGGCATGCTGCAGCGCGTGATGATCGCCTCGGCGCTCTCCACCGAGCCCCGGCTGCTCCTCGCCGACGAGGCGACCACCGCGCTCGACGTCACCACGCAGGCCGAGATCATGGGCCTGCTGCGCCGCCTCCGGGAGGAGCGCGGCCTCGCGATCGTCTTCGTCACCCACGACCTCGACCTCGCCGCGGCGAGCTGCGACCGCATCCACGTCATGCAGTCCGGCGTCGTCGTCGAGCAGGGCCCCGCCCTCGACGTCTTCGAGCGGCCCGAGCACCCCTACACCCGCAAGCTCCTCGACGCGATGCCCTCCCGGCTCGACGCCGAGGCGCCGACGCCGATCGGAGGCGCCGCATGAGCATCCTCACCGTCGACGGGCTGAGCAAGAGCTACGACCACGGCCGCGTGCAGGCCGTCACCGACGTCTCCTTCGAGCTCGCCCAGGGCGGCACCCTCGGCGTCGTCGGCGAATCAGGCTCCGGCAAGACGACGCTCTCCCGGCTCATCACGGGCATCGAGCAGCCCGACTCCGGCCGCATCGTCGTCGCCGGCACCGAGCTCGAGGCCCGCACCTCACGGCGGGCCCGGCACGAGCGCGCCGGCATCATGCAGATGGTCTTCCAGGATCCGTACCAGAGCCTCGACCCGCGGCAGACCCCCGAGGAGGCGATCGACGAGATCATCACGCTGCACGGCGGACTCCGCGGCGCCGCCCGCACCGCCCGCCGCCGCGAGGTGCTCGACCAGGTCGACCTGCCCGAGCGGGCCCGCCGCGCCCTGCCCCGCGACCTCTCCGGCGGGCAGCGGCAGCGCGTCGCGATCGCCCGGGCGCTCGCGGCATCCCCGCGCCTCCTGCTCCTCGACGAGGCGACGAGCGCGCTCGACGTCTCGGTGCAGGCGCAGATCCTCCGGCTGCTCGCGCGCATCCGCGCCGACACCGGCGTCGCCATCGTCTTCGTCAGCCACGACCTCGAGGTCGTCCGCTCGATCACCGAGGAGCTCATCGTGATGTTCCGCGGCGAGGTGGTCGAATCGGGCGAGACGAGCCGGGTGCTGCGCGACCCGCAGCACCCGTACACGCGCCTGCTCCTCAGCAGCGTGCCCCGCCCCGGATGGGACCCCGATCAGGTCTCCCGGGATCGCCGCACCTTCCTCCGTCAGCTCGCGTGACGGCCCGTCCGTCCCGCATCCCCCGCAAGGAGAGATCAATGTCGATGTCCCGCCGCACGCCGCGACTGGCCGGGGGCGCCGCCGCCCTCGCCGCCGCCGTGCTCCTCGCCGGCTGCACCGCCGCCGGCCCGTCCCCCGCCAAGGGCACCGCCCCCGAGCTCACCGAGTCGCTGCCCGCCCCGAGCACCGAGGTCGAGCGCCTCGACTGGGCGCTCTACGCCGAACCGTCCTCGCTCGACCCCATCTACCCGAACGACTTCCCGCCGATGGAGGTGCTCTCGAACGTCTGCGAGAGCCTCATGCGCATCGCGCCGGACTTCACGATCGAGCCCGCGCTCGCCGAGTCGTTCGAGCAGCCCGACCCGCTGACGCTCGTCTACACGCTCCGCGACGGGGTGACGTTCCACAGCGGGGCGCCGCTCACCGCGGACGACGTCGTCTACAGCCTGAACCGCTCGCGCAGCGACGAGCTCGGCTCGTTCCACACCGCCGTGTACGCGAACGTCGCCGACATCGTCGCGACCGCCCCGAACCAGGTGACGATCACGCTCACGGCACCCGACCAGACGCTGTCGCAGGCGCTCGCGACCGGCGCCGGCCGCATCGTGAACCGGGCGTCGACCGAGGCGCAGGGCACCGACTTCGGCACCCCCGGCTCCGACATCGACTGCACCGGCCCGTACACGCTCGCCTCCTGGCGGGCCGGCGAGGCGATCACCCTCGAGCGCTTCGACGACTACTGGGACGACTCGCTGCCCTCGCTCGTGGCCGAGGTCGACTTCTCCTTCGTGCGCGACCCCGCCGCGCGGGTGAACGCGCTGCTGTCCGGCGAGGTCGACGGCACCTGGGGCGTCCCCGCCTCGGGCTTCGCCCGGCTGCAGGGCGGCGGGCAGGGTACGCTCGCCTTCGGCCGCACCTCCGGCAGCTACGTCGCGATGGTGACCTCGCTCGACGGCGCGCTCGCCGATCCGCGGATCAGGCAGGCGCTCGCGATGAGCATCGACCGGGAGGGGATCATCGCCGCCGCCGTCGCCGGCGCGGCCGACCCGCTCGACGCGCCCGCCTCGCCCGGTACCTGGGGCTTCGCCCGCGAGGAGTTCGAGCAGGCCTACCAGGAGATCGCGGACGCGAGCGGCGGCCTCGAGGAGGCGAAGGCGCTCGTCGCCGAGGCCGGCGTGCCGAGCGAGACGCTCACCATCGCGGTGACGAACTCGCAGGCGGAGATGCCGATCATCGGCGCCGAGGTGCAGCGCGCCGCGCAGGCGATCGGGCTCGAGGCGGAACTCACCTCGCTGCCCGCCGACGGCTACAACGCGCTGTACAGCGACCCGGCCGCCCGCGACGGCATCGACCTGATCTTCTCGCTCTGGCAGACCGACTTCCCGGACCCGACGCAGATCTACCAGTACCTCGAGAGCGACAACTTCTTCAACCTCTCGGGATGGTCGGACGCGGAGTTCGACCAGGCGATCGACGCCTCGCGGGCGAGCTCGGACGACGCCGAGCGGGCCGCCTCGCTCATCGCGGCCCAGTCGATCGAGATCGACGACCCGACGTGGCTGCCGATCTACACCCCGTACAACGCGGTGTTCCTCGGGAAGGGCCTGACCGGGGCGCCGACCGCCGCCGTGCAGCTCAACTACCCCTGGGCGGCGATGATCGGCGGCGAGTAGGGCTCTGGTTCGCTGAGCGTCCTGGTTCGCTGAGCTCGTCGAAGCGAGGAGCCGCTTGGCTCGCTGAGCTCGTCGAAGCGAGGAGTCCGCTTGGTTCGCTGAGCTTGTCGAAGCGAGGAGTCCGCTTCGACGGGCTCAGCGGACCAGTCCATCTGCCGCCGCTTCGACGGGCTCAGCGGACCAGCCCGCGCCGCTTCGACGGGCTCAGCGGACTAGCCCGCGCCGCTTCGACAGGCTCAGCGGTCCAGTCCGCCCGCGCCGCTTCGACGGGCTCAGCGAACCAGCCCGCCCGCGCCGCTTCGACAGGCTCAGCGGTCCACCGGGCTCAGCGAGCCGCCGGCCCCAGCGCCGCGTGCAGGAACGCCGCCACCCGCGCGCGCATCGACGCGTCGAGGATGCCGATCGAGTGCGCCGACCCCGGCACCACGAGCGATTCGACGGGAACCCCGGCCGCCTGCAACGCGGCGACGAACGAGGTCTGCTGCCCGAGCGGGATGACCTCCGCATCCGACTGGGCGAGGAACACGGGCGGATCGCTCGCATCCACATGCGTCGCCGCGGATGCCTCGACCGCCGCCCCGCACGAGGCGTCGCCGGGATCGCAGCCGAGGTAGTCGCTCACGACGGAGCGCAGCCACGGGGACGCGCCGTCGGCGTCGAGCGCGCGCCCGGTGAGTCCGAGCGGGCCGGACAGCTCGGCGACGGCCGCCACTCGCGAGCCGGTGTCGAGCGGCCCGTCGCCGCGGGTGCCGAGCAGGGCGGCCAGGCTGCCGCCGGCCGAACCGCCGAAGGCGCCGATGCGGCCTGGGTCGATGCCGTACTCCGCGAGCTGCTCGGGCTCGCGCAGCCACTCCACCGCGAGCGCCACGTCATCGAGCTGCGCGGGGAACACCGCGTCGGGCACGAGCCGGTAGTTCACCGAGACGGCCACGAAGCCCTCGCTCGCGAGCCAGAGGCAGACGTTGCGCCAGTCCGCGTTCGCCTTGTCGCCGCGCGCCCAGCTGCCGCCGTGGATCGAGACGACCGCGGGCAGCGCGCCCGCCGCGCCATCCGTTCCGTCGTCAGTCGTCGCGGCCGTGCTCGCGGGGCGGCACACGTCGAGCGTGAGCAGCGTGCCGTCCTCGCGCGCGCCGTACGGGAGGTCCTCGTCGACGACGAGATCGCTCGGCGCCTCGAAGGTGCGGATGCCGATCGGCACGACGCTCGCGAGCTCGCTGCGGGACTCCGCGGCGTCGGGGTCGATGGGCTGCAGCGGCAGGTGGAAGCCGGAGAGCACGCCCGTCACGGCGATGCAGGCGAGGGCGGCAGCGGCGACCAGCACCAGGCGCGTGCGCCCGCCGCGACCGCCGGAGGAACGAGTGCGGGTCACGGGGGCTCCGGGTTCAGGGGTGCAGCGATGCTACCTCTGCGTGGGCCGAACGCGAAGTCAGCGCCTTCGCCATGCAGACGCTGTACTCCTCGCCGATGTAGGGACCGAACAGCGGCACGGGCCGGTAGCCGTGCTTCGCGTACAGCGCCTGCGCGGGCAGGTGCCGGGTGCCGGTCTCGAGCACGATCTCCCGCACGCCTCGGCTCGCGGCATCCGCCTCGACCGCCTCGAGCAGGCGACCGGCGACGCCGAGCCCCCTGGCGCGCTCGTCGACGAACATACGCTTGAGCTCGCCCCGCCCGGCGAAGTCGGCCGCGTGCTCGTCGTCCGCGTGACCGCCAACGACGAGCGCGGCGATGCCGAGCGCGGCACCCGACTCGTCGCGGGCGACGAAGAGCCGGATGCCCGGCTGCTCGAGCTGCCCCACGTCGAGCAGGAAGCACGCCTCGGGCGGGTAGCCGAGCGAGAAGGAGTACTCGCTGCTGCCGGCGAGGAGGCGCTCGACCTCAGGCTGGCGGGGCGGTTCGATGCGGACGGTCACGGCGCTGGTCACGCGGCGAGGCTACGCGGCGCGTGTTTCCGCGGGATTTCGGCGCCCGGTGCGGATGCCCGGCGCTTTCCCAGCGGCGATCGGGTATCGTTGGCGGGTCGGTTCTGGACACCGCGCTGTGCGCGGATGGGTTTGTGAGTCCTGAGGGCCGGTTCCGCAGCATCAGGCTGCGGATAGTCACCGTATGTGAACGGCCCCGGTCGACGATGCTCCCGGGTTCTCGGTGCGCCGCGCCTCGCGGCGGCACCGCCATGTACTCGAATACAACCCAGGAAGCACCATATGCCGAAGAACAAGAAGCCCGCGGGCGGACGAGCCCACGACTTCGACCCCTCGTACGCGAAGAGCAGCCGCGCCGGTCGCCCGGCCGGCAGCGGCAAGCCCGGCTCGCGCAGCCCCGGCCACCGCGGCTACCGCCCCGAGGAGACCTCCGAGCGCAAGCCGCGCTGGTCGCGCGACGAGCGCACCGCGAGCGGCCGCGCCCCGCACCGCTCCGTGCGGGACGGCCGCGACGATCGTCCGGCTCGTTCCTACGATCGGGATGAGCGTGCGCCGCGTCGCTTCGACCGTGACGACCGTCCGCGTCGGGATGACCGGCCGGCTCGCTCGTTCGATCGGGATGATCGTGCGCCGCGTCGTTCGTTCGATCGGGATGACCGTCCGGCTCGGTCGTACGATCGGGATGATCGTGCTCCTCGTCGCTTCGATCGTGACGACCGCGCGCCTCGTCGTTCGTTCGATCGGGATGACCGGGCGCCGCGTCGCGACTTCGATCGGGATGACCGGGCGCCGCGTCGCTTCGAGCGTGATGGCGCTTCGACGGGCTCAGCGAACCAGCGTGGCCCGCGTCGCGACTTCGATCGGGATGACCGGGCGCCGCGTCGCTTCGAGCGTGACGACCGTGCCCCCCGTCGTTCGTTCGATCGGGACGAGCGTCCGCGTCGTTCGTTCGATCGGGACGACCGTCCGGCTCGCTCGTTCGACCGTGATGACCGTGCCCCCCGTCGTTCGTTCGATCGGGACGGCGCTTCGACGGGCTCAGCGAACCAGCGCGGACCGCGTCGTTTCGAGCGTGATGGCGCTTCGACGGGCTCAGCGAACCAGCGCGGCCCAGGTCGTTCCTTCGACCGTGACGAGCGCGGTTCGCGCCGCGACTTCGACCGTCCCGGCTTCCGCGACTCGGAGCGCCGCCCTTCGGCGTTCTACCCGGCGAAGGACGAGCGCAGCCGCTTCACCCCCGAGGACGACGTCGTGCTCGAGCGTCTCGAGGCCCAGGCCATCCAGGCCGACGCGGTCGACGGCATCGGCTTCGGGGAGCTCGGCCTCGGCGGCAACATCGTCCGCGCCCTGAAGGAGCTCGGCGCCGAGTCGCCGTTCCCGATCCAGGCGGCGACGATCCCCGTCGTGCTCGAGGGGCGCGACGTGCTCGGCCGAGGCCGCACCGGCTCCGGCAAGACGATCGCCTTCGGCGCGCCGACGGTCGAGCGGCTCATGCAGCTCTGGGCCGAGCAGCAGCGCGACGTCGAGAACGGCCCCGACGGCCGCCGCAAGCGCCAGATGGGTCGCGCGCCCCGCGCCCTGATCCTCGCGCCGACTCGTGAGCTCGCGCTCCAGATCGACCGCACCGTGCAGCCGATCGCCCAGTCGGTCGGGCTCTTCACCACGCAGGTCTACGGCGGCGTGCCGCAGGCCCGCCAGGTGGGCGCGCTCCGCCGGGGCGTCGACATCGTCATCGGCACCCCCGGCCGCATCGAGGACCTGCTCGCGCAGGGGCACCTCGACCTCTCGGACATCCGCATCACGGTGCTCGACGAGGCCGACCACATGTGCGACCTCGGCTTCCTCGAGCCGGTGCAGCGCATCCTCCGCGAGACCCGCGACGGCGGTCAGAAGCTGCTCTTCTCGGCGACCCTCGACACCGGGGTGGCCGCGCTCGTCGAGGAGTTCCTCGTCGACCCGGCCGTGCACGAGGTCGCGGGCGAGGACCAGGCCTCCGGCACCATCGAGCACCGCGTCTTCGTGATCGACAACCGCGACAAGCGCGACATCGTCGCCCAGCTCGCCGACCGCGACGGCAAGACCCTCGTGTTCTCGCGCACCCGTGCGTTCGCCGAGGACCTCACCGAGCACCTCGAGGATGCCGGCGTGCGCGCCGTCGCCCTGCACGGCGACCTGAACCAGTCGCGCCGCACCCGCAACCTGCAGCAGCTCACGAGCGGCCGCGTCGACGTGCTCGTTGCGACGGACGTCGCGGCCCGAGGCATCCACGTCGACGACATCGACCTGGTCATCCAGGCCGACGCGCCCGACGAGTACAAGACCTATCTGCACCGCTCGGGCCGCACCGGCCGCGCCGGTCGCACCGGCCGGGTCGTGACCCTCATCCCGCGCAACCGCCAGCGTCGCATGAACGAGCTGCTCGACCGCGCCGAGATCGAGGTCGACTTCGAGGACGTGCGCCTCGGCGACGAGCTGCTCTTCGACCTCGGGCCCGTCGAGGTCGCGGCGCCGGTCGAGGCTGCTGCTGCGGAGGCATCCGACGCGGACGCCGAGCAGTCCGCCGACGCCGAGCCGGTGGCGAGCGCCGCCGAGTAGTCGCGACGGTCGCGCCCGCGACCCCGCATCGAGAGAATCCGTCCGTCGCCCACCGGGGCGCCGGGCGGATTCTTCCGTTTCCGGGGACGCCCCTGACCCGCTCCGGGCGCGCGGGCCGCTACCGTGGCGACATGCGCTCAGTTGTCGTGCTCCCGGCCGTCGCGGCCGTCGCCCTCCTCCTCGCCGGATGCGCGGCGCCCGCGCCGACGCCGACCACCTCGGCCCCGAGCGAAACGCCCGAGCCGACGACCATCGCGGGCCCCCTCGACTGCGATGCGCTCGTGCCCGCCGATGTCGTCGCTGCGGCGATGAGCCCGGCGGGCGACGGGACGCCGCAGCCCGAGGCGGCGATCCAGGGCAATGCCGCACTCGGTGCCATCGAGTTGGCGGCGGCCGGCGGACTCGGCTGCTCCTGGCGCATTGGCCCCGCCCCGAGTGACATTTTCGGCGGCAGCGGCGAGGTCGCGTACTTGAGCGTCGAGGTGCTGCCCGGCGCTGCCGGGCAGTGGCAGCCCGCCTGGTTCGGGGATTCGCCCTCGACCGACACCGTCGAGGTCGCGGGCGTCACCGCCTCGCGGGGCGCGGGGGAGACCGGGTGGGAGCTGACCGCGCCGGTGGGTGACACCTGGACGACGATCCGGCTCACCGCGCCGGGGCTGGTGACGGGCGGGTCCGTCTACGGCGAGTACGACGCCGAGCAGATGAACGGGCGGCTCGTCTCCGTGGGTGAGGCGGCGTTCCCCGTGCTCGCCGGGGCGAGCGCCGAGCAGCTCGACTGGCCGCGCGCCGCCGGACAGCGGCAGAGCGATGCGGTCTGCACCGGCGGTCTCGATCCCCAGGGCATCGGGATGGCCCTCGGGGCGGGCTCGATCGAGGCGAGCGCCGTCGATCCGACCTCGTCGGCGCCGACCAGCTTCCGCGACGCGGTCGCGGCGGCCTCTCGGGCGTACCGCTGCGAGTACACCGTCGACGGCATCCCCGGTCCGACGATCGACGCGGTCATCGGTGCAGGCGAGCAGTTCGAGCTCATGTCGGAGGCCGACCTCTCCGGCGTGTACGAGCCGCTCGATCTGAGCGGCTCGCCGAGCTTCGCGGACGGGGATGCGGCCTACGTGGTGCGAGTCACCGACGGCCCGGCATCGACGGTGCTGCTCAAGGTCGGCGATTCGGTGTACCGGGTGCAGAGCCACGACGGCGCCGCCGCCGTCGCGGAAGCGGTGCTCGAGCAGATCCGCTGAGCCGGCGCCCGAAGAGCCTCGCTGACGCGCCGCCACCCGGGCGTGCGCAGTCGGGACTCAGCCGCGGAGTGCGAGCACGAAGGGGAGCACCTCGCCGGCGCCGGCCTCGCGCAGCGTGCGGGCGGCGACCGTGAGGGTCCACCGGCTGTCCGCCTGGTCGTCGACGAGCAGTACGGGCCCGTCGGGCAGTTCGAGGCCGTCGGCGGAGAACCGCCCCCACACGCCGGCCAGCCGGAACGCGCTGTTGCCGCCGGGCTCGCCGCTCGGGCCGCCGCCGACGGGCTGCAGCGCGCCGAGGTAGGGCAGTCGGCCGATCTCGGCGAGCCCGCGGGCGAGCGAGTCGACGAGCTGCGGGCGCGAGCGCGAGGGCATTGCGACGACGGCCGCCGGGCGCTCGGCCCAGCCCCAGCCCGCGAGCACGCGCACGCAGGCGTCGAGCACGCGCGGCGGTACGGGCTGGTCGGGGGCGCCCGCGGCGAAGAGTTCGCGCAGCACGCCGCCCCAGCCGAGGTCGGTGAGGCGGGCGAGCGCCCGCCCCTCGGCCGCCCTGGCTTCGACGGGGATGCGCCCCTTCACCGGCACGCCGAGGGAGTCGGCGCCCGTGGGCCACTGCGCGCGCGGCTCGATGGGGACGCCCACCCGGTCGAGCGCGCCGCGGGCGGCGGTCGTCGCCTCCTCGCCGATCGCGGCGGGGTACCAGGGCCCGGCGCAGGTGTCGCATCGCCCGCACGGGGTCGCGGTGTCGTCGTCGAGGCTGCGCTGCAGGTAGGCCATGCGGCACTCGGTCGTGCGCTCGTACTCGAGCATGTGCTGCTGCTCGGCGATCCGCTCGGCCGCGATGCGGCGGTAGCGCTCGGCGTCGTAGACCCAGGGCTCGCCGGTCGCGACCCAGCCACCCTGCACCCGCCGCACCGCCCCGTCGACGTCGAGCACCTTGAGCAGCAGCTCGAGCGGCGTGCGGCGGATGTCGACCATCGCCTCGAGCGCCGGCGTCGACACGGGCTGCTCGCCGAGGGCGGCGATGACGCGGCTCGCGCGCTCTTCGTCGGGCATGGAGGCGGTGGCGAAGTAGTGCCAGATGTCGCGGTCTTCGACCCCTGGGAGGAGCAGCACGTCGGCATTGTCGGTCGCACGGCCCGCGCGGCCCACCTGCTGGTAGTAGGCCACGGGCGAGGAGGGCGCGCCGAGGTGCAGCACGAAGCCGAGGTCGGGCTTGTCGAATCCCATGCCGAGCGCGCTCGTGGCCACGAGGGCCTTGACCTCGTTGCGCTTCAGCATGCCCTCGGACTCGGCCCGTTCGTCGGGGTCGGTCTGGCCGGTGTACGCGCGGACCTCGTGGCCGTGCTCGCGCAGCAGCCGGGCGGTGTCGACGGCCGCGGCGACCGTGAGCGTGTAGATGATGCCCGAGCCCGGCAGCTCGTCGAGGTGGCCGAGCAGCCAGGCGAGCCGGCTCGGCGAGTCGGGCAGTTCGAGCACCCCGAGGCGCAGCGAGGCCCGGGCGAGCGGCCCGCGGATGGTCAGCACCTCGGCCGAGGCATCCGCCCCGCCCGTCGTGAGCCGGCCCGAGTCGTCGGCGACCGTCGCGCCGAGCTGCTCGGCGACGTCGGCGACGACGCGGCTGTTCGCGGTGGCGGTGGTCGCGAGCACCGGCACGCCCGCGGGCATGCGGGCGATGAGCTCGCGCAGGCGTCGGTAGTCGGGCCGGAAGTCGTGCCCCCAGTCGCTGATGCAGTGCGCCTCGTCGATGACGAGCAGACCGATGCGCTCGACGAGCCGCGGCAGCTGCGTCTCGCGGAAGGCCGGGTTGTTGAGCCGCTCGGGGGAGACGAGCAGCACGTCGACCTCGTCGGCGGCGAGGCGCTGCTCGACCTCGCGCCACTCGTGCGCGTTGGTGGAGTTGATGGCGACCGCGCGCACCCCGGCGCGCTCGGCCGCGGCGATCTGGTCGCGCATGAGGGCGATGAGCGGCGAGACGAGCAGGGTGGGGCCCGCGCCGGCGCGGCGAAGCAGCAGCGTCGAGACGAAGTACACGGCGGACTTGCCCCAGCCGGTGCGCTGCACGACGAGCGCGCGGCGGCGCTCCTCGACGAGGGCGCGGATGGCCTCGAACTGGCCGTCGTGGAAGTCGACGTCGTCGCGGCCGACGAGCTCGCGGAGGGCGTCGAGGGCGGCGGAGCGCAGTTCGGTCATAGCATCCAGCCTGCCCGATCCCGCTGACAGCCGATTCAGCCGGCGGCGCCAGGGGCGAGTGCGGTCGGTATTTGCGGGTGCCCGGCCGCCGCGACCCGCAAATACCGCCGTCACGCTCAGGGGCGTCCCGAACGCCCGAGGGATGGCCTTCCAGGAACCGGGACGGATGCGCTACGCTCGGGATTCCTAACCGAACAATCGGTCAGGAAATGTCCCCATGATCATGCCAGGGGTCCCTGCCCGGCATCCCCCGTGCCGGCCCCGCCCGAACGAACAACGGAGTTCGCATGTCGACAGCTGTCACCGATCCCGCTCGCGCCGAGCGGATGTCCCCCGAGGAGCGGAAGGTGCTCGCGGGCACCCTCGTCGGCACCTCGATCGAGTGGTACGACTTCTTCATCTACGCCCAGGCGGCCGGCCTCGTGCTCGCGCCGCTCTTCCTCGCCCCGGTCGCGGAGTCGAACCCGGGCCTCGCCCAGGTGCTCTCCTTCGCGACCATCGGCATCTCGTTCCTCTTCCGCCCGCTCGGGGCCATCGTCGCCGGCTACCTCGGCGACAAGCTCGGCCGCAAGAAGATGCTCGTCTTCACGCTCATCATGATGGGCCTGTCGACCTCGCTCATCGGCGTGCTGCCGACGTACGCGGCGATCGGCATCGCGGCGCCGATCCTGCTCATCCTGCTGCGCATCCTGCAGGGCTTCTCCGCCGGCGGCGAGTGGGGCGGCGCCGCGCTCATGGCCGTCGAGCACGCCCCGAACGGCAAGCGCGGCTTCTTCGGCGCGTTCCCGCAGATCGGCGTGCCCGTCGGCATGATCCTCGCGACCTTCACGCTCTGGCTGCTGACGAGCTCGATGTCGCCCGAGGCGTTCCTCGAGTGGGGCTGGCGCGTGCCGTTCCTGCTCTCGATCGTGCTCATCATCGTCGGCTACGTCATCCGCCGCGCCGTCGAGGAGAGCCCCGTCTTCGAGGAGCTGCTGCGCCGCCGCAAGGAGTCCTCGGCGCCGCTCGGACAGCTCTTCCGCCGCAACACCAAGCAGGTGCTGCTCACGGCGGTCATCTTCATCGCGAACAACGCCGCGGGGTACCTCCTCATCGCGTACTTCGCGACCTACGCCGTCGCGGCGCTCGGCATGGACCGTCCCACCGTGCTGCTCGCCACGACGCTCGCCTCGTTCGGCTGGCTGATCTTCACCCTCTGGGGCGGTCGCCTGTCCGACCGGCTCGGGCGGGTGCGCACGTTCCAGATCGGCTACGTGTTCCTCGCGCTGTGGGCGGTGCCGATGTGGTTCCTGATCGACACCGGCAACATCGTCTGGTACTTCGTCGCCCTGTTCGTGATGACGTTCGGGCTCGGGCTCTCGTACGGCCCGCAGGCGGCGCTCTACGCCGAGATGTTTCCGGCGAACGTGCGGTACTCGGGCGTCTCGATCGGCTACGCGCTGGGAGCCATCCTGGGCGGCGCGTTCGCGCCCATGATCGCCGAGGCGCTGATGAACGCCTTCCACGCCTCGTGGACGATCGGCCTCTACATCGCGATCGCGGCGGTCATCTCGCTCATCGGCGTCTCCCTCGTGAAGGAGACGAAGGGCGTCGACCTGCTCGACTGACGCTCCCACCGACTTGCCCGACTTTCATGAAAGTCGGGCAAGTCTGTTTTGAGGGTGGGCGTGCGGGCCGGCGGCGGGCATGCCATAATTACTTTCCGAACGCTCGGTCAGGAAATAAGCTGGGCGAACCGCCGTCGCAGACAACGCAGTCAGGAGACCCGCATGGCCGAGGCCTACCTCGTCGGAGGCGTGCGCACGCCCGTCGGACGCTACGGCGGCGCGCTGGCCGGCGTCCGCCCCGACGACCTCGCCGCCCTCGTCGTCCGCGAAGCGGTCGCCCGGGCCGGCATCGGCGCCGATCAGGCGGGTGAGCTCGACGAGGTCATCCTCGGCGCCGCCAACCAGGCCGGCGAGGACAACCGCAACGTCGCCAGGATGGCCGTGCTGCTCGCGGGCCTCCCCGACGAGGTCCCCGGCATCACCGTGAACCGCCTGTGCGCCTCCGGCATGTCGGCGGTCACGATGGCCGCGCAGGCGATCCGGGCGGGCGACGCCGAGCTCATCGTCGCCGGCGGCGTCGAGTCGATGACCCGCGCCCCCTGGGTGCAGCAGAAGCCCGAGCGCGCCTGGGCGAAGCCCGGCGCCGCCTACGACACTTCGATCGGCTGGCGCTTCCCGAACCCCGAACTGCTTGCCCGCGACAAGGCCACCTACGCGATGCCCGAGACGGCCGAGGAGGTCGCGCGCGTCGACGGCATCACCCGGGAGGAGGCGGATGCCTTCGCCCTCCGTTCGCAGCAGCGCGCCGCCGCGGCCATCGCCGCCGGACGCTTCGAGGCCGAGATCGTCGGCGTCGCCACCCGCGCCGGCGAGGTGCTCGTCGACGAGGGGCCGCGGCCCGAGACCACCCTCGAGGCATTGGCCGGGCTGCGCCCCGTCGTCGCCGGCGGCTCGGTCGTCACCGCGGGAAACTCGAGCTCGCTGAACGACGGCGCCTCGGCGATCGTCGTGGCGAGCGGTGCCGCCGTCGAACGCTACGGGCTCGTGCCGCGCGCCCGCATCGTCGTCGGCACGAGCGCCGGGCTCGCTCCCGAGATCATGGGCCTCGGCCCCGTACCCGCGACCGAGAAGGCGCTCGAGCGCTCCGGGATCGACCTCGACGAGATCGGCTCGATCGAGCTCAACGAGGCGTTCGCGACCCAGTCGATCGCGTGCATCCGCAGGCTCGGCCTCGACGAGGCGCGCGTGAATGCCGACGGCGGCGCGATCGCGCTCGGCCATCCGCTCGGCTCCTCCGGCTCGCGCCTGCTCGTCACGCTCCTCGGCCGGATGGAGCGCGAGGGCTCCCGCTACGGCCTGGCCACCATGTGCGTGGGCGTCGGCCAGGGCACCGCGGTCATCCTGGAGTCGGTGCGATGAGCGCCGCCGGCGGCCGCGTGCTCCGCATCGAGCGCCTCGACGACCGGGTGGTCGCGACCCTCGACCGCCCCGAGAAGCGCAACGCGATCGACCAGGCCATGATCGACGAGCTGCACGAGCTCTGCGCCGAGCTGGAGGCCGAGCCGCGCATCCTCATCCTGACCGGCGCGGGCGGCGTCTTCGCCTCGGGCGCCGACATCGCCGAGCTGCGCGAGCGCCGCGCCGACGACGCCAGGAAGGGCATCAACGCGCACGCCTTCATCCGCGTCGCCGAGCTGCCGATGCCCGTCATCGCCGCCCTCGACGGCTACGCCCTCGGCGGCGGGGCCGAGCTGGCCTACGCCGCCGATCTGCGGCTCGGCACCCCGGCCCTGAAGATCGGCAACCCCGAGACGGGGCTCGGCATCCTCGCGGCGGCCGGCGCGAGCTGGCGGCTGCGCGAGATCGTCGGGGACGCGCGCGCCATGGAGCTGCTGCTCACCGGCCGCGCCGTCGGCGCCGAGGAGGCCCTCGCGATCGGCCTGATCACGGCGGTGCATCCGCCCGACGAGCTGCTGCCCGCCGCGCACGCGCTCGCCGACCGCATCGCCCGCAACGACCGGGCGGCGACGATCGCGACGAAGCGCGTGTTCCGCGCGCCGCGCGCGGCGCACCCCGACGTCGACCTCGAGGAGCAGGCGGCACTGTTCGAGAGTCCGGAGAAGTTCCGGCGGATGACCGAGTTCTTGGAACGGCGGAACGGATGAGCGCGGCGGAACGGGTGCCGGAGGCACCACACGTGCGGGAAGGCGGCGTGGGCGGCGCCCCCGCCGCGGTCGGAGTGCTCGGCGGCGGCCGGATGGGCGCGGGGATCGCGCACGCCTTCCTGCTCGCCGGGTCCCGGGTCACGGTCGTCGAGCGCGACGCCGACGCCGCGGATGCCGCCGGCCGACGGGTGCGCGACGCCGTCGCCGTCTCGATCGAACGCGGCACCGCCGACGAGACCGCCGGCGCGTACGACGCGCGCTTCGCGACGAGCACCGAGGTGGGCGACTTCGCCGCGTGCGAGCTCGTCGTCGAGGCGGTCCCGGAGGAGCTCGCCCTGAAGGCCGACGCCCTCACCCGCGTCGAGGCCGTGCTGGCGCCCGACGCGGCCCTCGCGACGAACACCTCCTCGATCTCGATCGACGAGCTCGCGGCGCTGCTCGACCGCCCGCATCGCTTCCTCGGCATGCACTTCTTCAACCCGGTGCCGGCGTCGGCGCTCGTCGAACTCGTGCGCGGCCACTCGACCGACGCCACGCTCGCCGTCGAGGCGCAGTCCTGGGTGCAGGCGATCGGCAAGACCCCGATCGTCGTCGCCGACGCGCCGGGCTTCGCGTCCTCCCGTCTCGGCGTCGCGCTGGGGCTGGAAGCGATCCGCATGCTCGAGGCCGGGGTCGCCTCCGCCGAGGACATCGACCGGGCCATGACGCTCGGCTACAAGCATCCGGTCGGCCCGCTCCGGCTCACCGACCTCGTCGGGCTCGACGTGCGCCTCGGCATCGCCGAGTACCTCGCGAGCACGCTCGGCGAGCGCTTCGAACCGCCGGCCCTGCTGCGGCGGATGGTCGCCGAGGGCCGCCTCGGCCGCAAGAGCGGCGAGGGCTTCTACCTGTGGGATGCGCCGTGAGCGCGCAGACGAGCGAGAGGAACACGATGAGCGAGACCCTGACGGACGCGGCACTGCCGAGCTACGTGCGGGATGCCTGGTGGAGCCCGGATGCCTCGGCCGCGACGAGCGAGGTGCGCGACGCCGCGACCGGCGAGCTCGTCGCCCGCGTCTCGACCGAGGGGCTCGACCTCGCCGGTGCGCTCGAGCACGCCCGCACGGTGGGGCAGACCAGCCTCGGCGAACTCACCTTCCACCAGCGCGCGGTGCTGCTGAAGCGCATGGCGCTCGCGCTCACCGAGCGCAAGGCCGAGCTGTACGAGCTCTCGAGCCGCACCGGCGCCACGAAGCAGGATTCCTGGGTCGACATCGACGGCGGCATCGGGGTGCTCTTCACCTACTCGAGCAAGGGCCGGCGCGAGATGCCGAACGCGAAGGTCTACGTCGACGGCGCGGTCGAGCAGCTCTCGAAGGACGGCACATTCCTCGGGCGGCATGTGTACACCCGGCTCCCCGGCGTGGCCGTGCAGATCAACGCCTTCAACTTCCCGGTGTGGGGCTCCCTCGAGAAGTTCGCGCCCGCCTTCCTCGCCGGGGTGCCGACGCTCGTGAAGCCCGCGACGCCGAGCGGCTACCTCGCCGTCGCGATGGTGCGCATCCTCGTGGAGTCCGGCCTGCTGCCGGCCGGCTCGCTGCAGCTCGTGGCCGGCAGCGTGCCCGGGCTCTTCGACGAGCTGCGGCTCGGCGACCTCGTCGCGTTCACCGGCTCCGCCTCGACGGCGGAGCAGCTGCGCGCCCACGACTCCGTGCAGACGGGCGGGGTGCGCTTCACGAGCGAGACCGACTCGATCAACGCCTCCGTGCTCGGCACCGACGCCTCCGCCGGCACGCCCGAGTTCGACGCCTACGTCAAGCAGCTCGTCGTCGAACTCACCACCAAGGCGGGGCAGAAGTGCACCGCCATCCGGCGGGCGATCGTGCCCGAGGCATCCGTCGACGACGTCATCGCCGCGGTGCGCGAGCGCATCGCGGAGCGCGTCGTCGTCGGCGACCCGCGTGCCGAGGGCGTCACGATGGGTCCGCTCGCCTCGACCGAGCAGCGCGACGAGGTGCTGCGGCAGCTCGCCAAGCTCGAGGCGGCGGGCGGCGAGCGCGTCATCGGCGAACCGGGGGAGCCCGAGGTGCTGCGCGCCGACGGCACGCGCGGCACCCTGCCGGAGGGCGCCTTCGTCGTGCCCACGCTGCTGCGCTTCGCCGACGCCGACAGTCCCGCGCTGCACGAGGTCGAGGCCTTCGGGCCGGTGTCCTCGATCGTCGGCTACCGCTCGCTCGCCGAGGCGGCCGAGCTCGTCGCGCGCGGCGGCGGCTCGCTCGTGACGAGCGTCGCGACGCACGACCCGGAGGTCGCGGTCGCGCTCGCCGGCACGGTCGCGGCCTACAACGGGCGGCTGCTGTTCCTGGATCGCGACGACGCCCGCACCTCGACGGGGCACGGCTCGCCGCTGCCGAACCTCGTGCACGGCGGCCCCGGGCGGGCCGGCGGCGGCGAGGAGCTCGGCGGCATCCGCGCCGTGCTGCACCACATGCAGCGCACCGCCGTGCAGGGCTCGCCCGAGATGCTCACCGCCCTCACGGGCGTCTGGCACGCCGGGGCATCCGCCCGGCCGTACGCGGCGAGCGGCGAGCGGCACCCGTTCCGCAAGTCGCTCGCGGAGCTGCGCATCGGCGACCAGGTGCAGAGCCCCGCGCGCACGGTCACCCTCGACGACATCGAGACGTTCGCGGCGTTCACGGGCGACACCTTCTACGCCCACATGGACGAAACCTCGGCGGCGGCGAACCCGTTCTTCCCGGGGCGGGTCGCGCACGGCTACCTGCTCGTGTCGTGGGCGGCCGGCCTGTTCGTGGACCCCGAGCCGGGTCCGGTGCTCGCGAACTCGGGGCTCGAGAACCTGCGCTTCGTGACGCCGGTGTCGCCGGGCGACGAGATCCGCGTCGAGCTCACGGCGAAGCAGATCACGCCGCGGGAGACCGACGAGTACGGCGAGGTGCGCTGGGACGCCGTGCTGCGCAACCAGCGCGACGAGCTCGTCGCGAGTTACGACGTGCTGACCCTCGTCGCGAAGGAGCCGGCAGCCGCGTAGGGCGCACGCGGGCGCCCGTGCGCGTGTCGCGACGTCGCGCGAATCGCGCGCCGCGCGGCGGGGATCGGTACGTTTGCGCGACTCCATGATGTGAAGTCGCGCGAACGGCTGGATGCCCCGGCCGCCGTGAGCGATTCGCGCGACGTCGTGCACCGGGCCCGGCGGGCCGCCCCGCCGGGCGAGCCGTTCAGCGAGCGGCGTTCCGCTCGCGGTGCCGGCGCACGGCCGCACGGTTCGCGCAGCGCACCGAGCAGTAGCGCTGGCGCCCGTTGCGGGTGACGTCGACGACGACGTTCGCGCACGGGGACGCGGCGCAGCGGCCGAGCCGGTCCATGCCCCGCGTCGTGAGGTGCAGGGCCGTGCCGACCGAGATCACCGCGGCGAGCACATCGGGCAGGGTCTGCAGGTCGTCGCGGTAGTGCAGGTGCCAGCCCTCGCCGTCGTGGTCGGTGAGGCGGGGGTAGGCGGCGACGGCCGCCATCCGGGCGTTCAGGATGGCGGCGCGCTCGGGATCGCTCGTGGCGTCCACGACCTCGAGCCAGCCGCCGATGACGCGGCGGGTGCCGGCGTGGTCGTCGGCGTGCACCGGGAACGTCATCGTCATGCCGAACTCGCGCGTCCGCGCCTCGATGCCCGCCCGGTCGTCGGGCCAGTCGTCGGCGAGCGAGGCCGCGAGCAGGACCGCGTACTCGCCGTAAGGGTTGAGATGCATAACGGCATTACATCATCGTGGGAACATGACCGGAAGCCCCGCCACTCGATCGGCCCCCGCGCCGGTGATCGCGCACGAGCACGGCTGGCTCGTCGAGTCCGCGCACCGCACCTCCGAGGGGATCGTGCAGTACGTGCGCTGCGCCGAGTGCGGCGTGCGCCGGGTGGATATCGCGGCCGTCCCGGTCGTCGTCCCCGCCGCCGCGAGCCGCGAGTTCGGCTGAGGGGGGCGCTTCGACATCGGGACCGCTTCGACGAGCTCAGCGGACCAAGGACGGCGCTTCGACAGGCTCAGCGGACCAGGGACGGCGCTTCGACGGGCTCAGCGGACCAAGGACGGCGCTTCGACAGGCTCAGCGGACCAAGGACGGCGCTTCGACAGGCTCAGCGGACCAAGGACGGCGCTTCGACAGGCTCAGCGGACCAAGGGCGGCGCTTCGACAGGCTCAGCGGACCACTGGTTCGCTGAGCTCGTCGAAGCGGTCCCCCCCCCGCATGGTTCGCTGAGCTCGTCGAAGCGCCGGGAAAAATGTTCAGCCGAACCGGCGTCATGATTCGGCCGGTCCGCCATCTCTCAAGTGGCGGCACTGACGGCCGCCCGTCCTGACCCGACAGGACGCCCGGTCCGCGCCCGAACGCGAACCGGCGCTCGCATTGCGTGCGGACGTGCCCGGCACGTCCGCACGCAGGCGCGTGTTTCGCACGCGCTCCTTCAGTGCACCCTCCCGACGGGTCGCCGATCGGTCGTCCCCGGACCGCTCGGTCGGACGTACCCGAAGGAAGGAATGCAGTCTTGTCGAGCCTCGTGCGTGCGGCCAGCCCCGGCCGCCACCGCGGAGCGAGGACAGCCATCGCGGCTGTGCTCAGCCTCCTCCTCGCCGTCGCGGCGAACGTCTTCGTCGCGGTTCCCGCGGCGAACGCCGCGAGCGGCACCCCCATCTCCATCGACAACGTCCGATTCGAGACCTCCAAGATCCCGGACGGCAGCCGTCAGGAGCTCACCGTCGACTGGAGCGTGCCCGGCGAGGCATCCAACCCGGTCGCGGTCGTCGTGGACCTGCCCGACGGCCTGCGCGGCTTCGCCGACCGCTTCCCGATGCTCGACCCGGACGGCGCGGCCGCGGGCGAGTGCGTCGTCGACGCCGAGCGGATCACCTGCACCGTCGATCCGGCGTACGTCGAGGGTCACGAGCTCGAGATGCGGGGCTCGTTCACCTTCCTCGCCGACGTGTGGCTCGAGAACATCGAGACCGTCGAGCACGTCTTCGAGTTCGGCACGGTGCAGACGCCCGTGACCGTCGACCCGAACCCGAACCGCTGCACCGAGAACTGCGAGTTCGGCGGATGGGACGCCTGGAAGAGCGGCTCGTACCAGAACCTCGAGGACACCATCAGCTGGTGGGTCGGCGTGCCCAGCGGTCCCGACGGCATCCCCGCCGGGCAGCGCGTCGCCGTCGAGGACGTGCTCGACCCGACGGTGTTCGAGCTCGTCGGCGAGCCCCGCGTGCTCGAGGCCCGCTCGCTCGCCTACGACTCCCTCGGCCGCCAGTCGCCCCAGTTCGCGTGGAAGCCGGCCTCGGAGTACACCGTCTCGGGCGACGGACTGCGCGTCGAGTTCACCTCCGTCGCCGGCCTCGGCGCCGACGCCCCCGAGGGCCAGCAGGGCATCACCGGCTCGGTCTACGAGGTCGTCTGGACCGTGAAGGTGCTCGACCTCGGCAAGGCCAAGCACTACACGAACGTGGCGAACTGGGAGATCGAGGGCGAGCGCAGCGGCACCACGACCGGCACCGCGACCCGTTACTCGGGCTCCGGCACCGTCGTCGGCACGAACTTCGGCAAGTTCCGGCTCACCAAGGAGCTCGCGGGCGACACCTCGCTCGCACCGGCCTTCACCGTGAACTACACGAGCGAACTCGACGGCGTCGTCACCGAGCAGAAGCCGATCACGATCCACGCGGGCGAGTCGTTCCTGAGCGACGAGTTGTTCCGCGGCACGACGATCACGCTCGACGAACTGAAGCCCGCCGAGCCCGCGAACGTCGACTGGGCCGACCCCGTGTTCGTGCTGCCCGACGGCACCCGCACCGACCGCGTCGAGCTCGCGTTCGACGGCACCCAGGGCAAGCTCGGGCAGATCACCGACATCCGGCTCGAGAACGCCGCGACCCTGCAGCGCGCCTCGCTCGGCGCCGCGAAGACGGTCGTGAACCCCGACGGCATGCGCATCCCCGACGGCACGAGCTTCACGCTGAACTACCGCTGGGCTGCGAACGCGGCGCTCGGCATCCCCGCCGGCGGCGGCGCGGTGCAGCTGCCGCTCGACGGCAGCCGGGTCGAGATCCCCGGTCTGCCGCTCGGCGCGGTCGTGGACTTCACCGAATCGGCGCCCGCGGCCGTGCCCGGGGCCAGCTGGCAGGAGCCGGTCGTCGAGCCCGCCCGCGTCACCGTCGGCCCGGACTCGGCCGACGTGCAGGTGCAGGTGACGAACACGCTCACCCGCGACCTCGGCTCCTTCGACCTCCGGAAGCGCCTCGGCGGCGCCGGCTCGGGCCTCGTCGACGACCCGAGCTTCACGGTGCAGTGGTTGTACCCGGCCGATCCCGAGCGCGGCGTGTACGAGGCCGGCAGCGGCACGGTCGAGGTGACCGCCGGCGGCGAGCCCGTCGCCGTCGAGGGGCTGCCCGCGGGCGCCGTGGTCACCCTCGAGGAGCTGCTCGACCCGGTCGAGGGCGGCACCTGGCGGGAGCCCGTCTTCAGCCAGCAGACGTTCACGATCGTGAAGGGCACCCGCATCTCGGTCGACCTCGACAACGAGCTCGCGCTGAACACCGGCGAGTTCTCGGTCGTGAAGCGCCTCGAGGGCAGCGGCGCGGGGCTCGTGCCCGCGACCGACGCGTTCACGGTGCGCTACGAGTACGACGCGGGCATCGGCTTCGGCGCGGGCTCCGGCGAGCTCGTCGTGCGCGCCGACGGACAGGCCGTCACGAGCGGTCCGCTGCCCTACGGCGCCGTCCTGCGGCTCACCGAGCTGGAGCCGGCGCCCGTCGTCGGCGCCACCTGGGCCGAGGGGGCCGTCTTCTCACCCGAGACCGTCACCATCGGCGACGGCACGACGGTCGAGGTGAGCCTGACGAACACGATCACCCGGGATGTCGGATCGATCGAGCTCCGCAAGCAGCTCGAGGGCACCGGCGCGCACCTCGTGTCCGCGGACCGCGAGTACCGCTTCACCTACGAGTACCCGGCGGGCGCGGCCTGGGACGCGGTCGGGCCGACCGAGCTCGCCGTGCCCGGCGACGGCAGCGCGGTCAGGATCGACGACCTCCCGGCGGGGGCCGTCGTGACGATCCGCGAGCTCGAGCCCGAGGCCGTCGAGGGCGGCAGCTGGGGCGCGCCGCGCTTCTCGGAGTCGAACGTGGTGACGGTCGGGAAGGACGCCTCGACCGAGGTGCTCGTGGTGAACACGCTCGAGCTGAACGCCGGCTCCTTCGCCGTGCGCAAGCAGGTCGACGGCTCCGGCGCCGGGCTGCTGCCCGGCGGCACCGAGTTCACCGTGCGGTACAGCTACCCCGCCGGACCGGGCTTCGAGGCCGGATCGGGCGTGCTGACCGTCACGGCCGGGGGCGTCGCGACGAGCGAGCCGATCCCGTACGGCGCCCGGGTGAGCCTCAGCGAGGTGACCCCGACCGCGGTGGACGGCGCCGAGTGGACGAGCGCCCGCTTCAGCGCCGACTCGGTCGTGATCGGTGACGGCACGGTCGCCGAGATCGTGCTGACGAACACGCTCGAGCGCACCGGCGTCGAGGCGGATCTCGCCTCGACGGGCGTCGACGGGGTCGGCGCCGCGATCTTCGGCGGCGGTCTCGCGGTGCTCGTCGGCCTCGCGCTCCTCGTCGGAGGCATCCTGCGCCGTCGCCGCAGCGCGTAAGCGGCTCGGCCGTGAACCCGAGTTGCCCGACTTTCATGAAAGTCGGGCAACT
>NZ_BMRJ01000001.1:155732-175428 GCF_014648575.1 Agromyces mediolanus
ACCGGAGCAGACTGCTCGTGGGCCCGCCAGCGACGGGTCCGATCGCGAACCGGAAGGACGCCCCATGAACCGCCTCTTCACCGCCGCCGTCGTCTACCTCGTGCTCGGGCTCGGCTCCGGGCTGTTCTACCGCGAGTTCACGAAGGCCAACGACTTCGTCGAGGGCGGCGCGACGCAGCTCTCGGTGGTGCACACGCACCTGCTGACGCTCGGCTTCCTCGCGATGCTCATCGTGCTCGCCCTGGAGAAGGCGTTCACGCTGAGCGCCTCGCCGCTGTTCGGCTGGTTCTTCTGGGTCTACAACGCCGGGGTGCTGCTCACGAGCGCGATGATGGTCTGGCACGGCTCGCTGACCGTGCTCGGCCAGGAGTCGAACGCCGCGATCGCCGGCGTCGCCGGGCTCGGGCACATCGTCGTCACGGCGGGACTGGTGCTGCTCATGATGGCGCTGCGGAAGGGCATCGTCGCGGCGAAGGCCGTTCCGGCCGGCGGTGCGGATGCCCCGTCCGAGGCATCCGTCTGAGGCATCCGTCTGAGGCATCCGCCTGAGAGCGCCCGACCATCTGAGGCGCCTGCGCCGCAGGAATAGGGCGATCCTCCGATGCCGGGTGCCCACCTCAGCGCCGAGGCTGAGTGTCGACGAACAAGGAGTCGACATGCACATCTCGGAGACGGTGTTCCCGCACCTCGTGGCGGCGGCGGACGAGCGGATGGTCCGTGAACTCGAACAGCGCCGGGTGGTCGCCGAGCGGCAGGCCGAGGCGCAGCCGGGGCAGCAGCCCGTCGCCGGCGGGGCCGCCCGGCCTCGGCGCGGCTGGCTGCGGCGCCACCCGGCCCGACGCGCCCTCGGCGCATGACGTCAGTATGTGCGGGTGGCGGCGGTCCCGCACCCGCCGATACTGACGTCGTGCCGGCCGGAGAAGGCCGGGGCGGGCGGGTCGGGCTCAGCCGAGCAGTTCCTCGACGCGGTTCGAGGTGGGCATGCGCAGGCCGTCGAGCGCGATCGCGATGACGTCGTCGGCGAGGCCGTCGGCGTTCTCGCGGCCGCCGGGCCGGTACCACTCGACGATCGAGTTGATCATGCCGAAGGCGAGCCGCGAGACGACGCTCGCGTCGATGTCGCTGCGCAGCGAGCCCTCGCGCTGGGCCTCGGCCACGAGCGCCGTCACCCGCTTGTCGAAGTCGCGCCGACGGGCGAGGGCGCGCCGCTCGACCTCGGTGTTGCCGCGCACCCGCAGCAGCAGCGTCACCGAGGGCAGTTGCTCGACGAGCACGTGCACGGCGCCGCGCAGCACCCGGTCGAGCCGGTCGGCGGCGCGATCGGCGGTGAGGGCGGCGTCGGCCACGACGGCCTCGAGCCCGCTGAGGGCGGTGTCGAGCGCCTGCTCGAGGATCTCGTCCTTCGACGCGAAGTGGTGGTAGATCGCCGACTTCGAGAGTCCGAGCCGCTCGGCGAGCACGCCCATCGAGGTGGCGTCGTAGCCGTACTCGTTGAACGCGGTGACGGCGACGTCGAGGATGCCCTGCCGGTCGTACCCCGGGCGCCCGCGACGCATGCTCTGGTTCTCGGTCATCGGCATCAGTCTCTCACCAGGGCGCCGCCCCGCGGCATCCGCACTCAGCGCAGGTCGTAGACCCGCTGGTACTTGCCCTCGCTGCGGGGCAGCGCGCCGGGCTCCTCGAGCCGCACGGCCACCGTCGAGCCGATGTGCACCTTGATCCGCTCGGCGAGCACGACCGTGGCCGCCTCGCACGTCTCGACCGACAGCGCGGGGTGCCGTTCGATGCGCACCGTGAGGGCGTCCATGCGCCCCTCCCGGCTCAGCTCGAGCACGAAGTGCGGCGTGAGCTGCTCGATGCCGAGCACGAGCTCTTCGATCTGCGTCGGGAACAGGTTCACCCCGCGCAGGATGATCATGTCGTCGTTGCGGCCGGTGATCTTCTCCATCCGCCGCATGCCGGGGCGCGCGGTGCCGGGCAGCAGCCGGGTGAGGTCGCGCGTGCGGTAGCGGATGACGGGGAACGCCTCTTTCGTGAGCGAGGTGAACACCAGCTCGCCGCGCTCGCCGTCGGGCAGCGGCGCGCCCGTGTCGCCGTCGATGATCTCGGGCAGGAAGTGGTCCTCCCAGAGGTGCGGGCCGTCCTTCGTCTCCAGGCACTCGTTGCCGACGCCGGGGCCCATCACCTCGCTGAGCCCGTAGATGTCGAGCGCGTCGAGGCCGAGGCGCTGCTCGAGCTCGTGCCGCATCTCGTTCGTCCACGGCTCGGCGCCGAGCACGGCGACCTTGAGCGAGGTCTCGCGCGGGTCGATGCCCTGCTCGGCCATGCAGTCGGCGATGGTGAGCAGGTAGCTCGGCGTGCAGAGGATGGCGTCGGGCTCGAAGTCCACGATGAGCCGCACCTGGCGCGCGGTCTGCCCGCCCGACATCGGGATCACGGTCGCGCCGAGCGCCTCGATGCCGGCGTGCGCGCCGAGCCCGCCGGTGAAGAGCCCGTAGCCGTACGCGTTGTGCACCTTCATGCCGGGGCGGATGCCGCTCGCCCGCAGCGAGCGGGCGACGAGCGAGCCCCAGCGTTCGAGGTCGCCCTTCGTGTAGCCGACGACGGTCGGTCGCCCGGTGGTGCCGCTCGAGGCGTGGATGCGGGCGACGTCGGCCATCGGCACGGCGAACATGCCGAAGGGGTAGGTCTCGCGCAGATCGGCCTTCGTGGTGAAGGGCAGGCGGGCGACGTCGGCGAGCGAGCGGATGTCGCGCGGGTGCACGCCGGCCTCGTCGAACTTGCGCGTGTAGAGCGGCACCCGCTCGTACGCGTGCGCGACGGTGCGCTGCAGCCGCTCGAGCTGCAGGGCCTCGATGCCGGCGCGGTCGAGCCGCTCCTCGGGGTCGAGTTCCTCGGCGGCGGGGGCGTGCAGCCCGGAGACTGAGGTGGGGCGGGGGAAGGTCGTCGTCGACACTGGGTGGCTCCTGAGGGTGGGAGGTGCGGATGCTGGATGCGGTGGCGGGTCCGGCGGGCCGGGCTCAGAACGTCCGGTTGGTCGAGATGGAGCGGCCGCGGAACTCCGCGACGGCCTCGCCGTGCTCGTCGACGACCGACACGTCGTAGAGCCCCGTGCGGCCCGAGCGGGTGCGGCGCACCGCGGTGGCGGTGAGCGTCTGGCCCGGCACGGTGGACTTCAGGAAGGCGATGTCGGCGCCGGCGGCGACCGTGACCCGCTCGTCCTCGTTGCAGGAGATGGCGAAGGCCGTGTCGGCGAGGGCGAACACGATGCCGCCGTGCGTGATGCCGAAGCCGTTCGTCATCTCCTCGCGCACGACCATGCTGACGACCGCGTGGCCGGGGTCGTCGCGCTCGACGACGAGGCCGAGCCAGGCGGCCGCCCGGTCGCGCTGCATCATCTCGCGGTTGATCGCGGGCTCCGTCGCGGCATCCGTCATCTGGCACTCCTCGTCGAGTTCAGCGCGCCGTTGCTGCGGCGTCTGGATCGACTATATACTAACTGAACGATCGGTTGGTAATATCGGATGCCACGAGCGCCCGCGCTCCACGGCCACCCGCACCCGGCCGTCCGCAGAGACACAGGAGTCGACGATGACCGCACCAGCAGAGCTCCGCCGAGCGAGCGAACCGGCCCAGCCCACCGCCGACGAGCTCGCCGGCCAGGCCGCCTTCGACGAGCTCATCGCCGCCGACTCCCGCATCGAGCCCCGCGACTGGATGCCCGAGGCGTACCGCAAGACGCTCATCCGGCAGATCAGCCAGCACGCGCACTCCGAGATCATCGGCATGCAGCCCGAGTCGAACTGGATCAGCCGGGCGCCGAGCCTGAAGCGCAAGGCGATCCTGATGGCCAAGGTGCAGGACGAAGCGGGCCACGGCCTCTACCTCTACTCGGCTGCGCAGACCCTCGGCATCGGCCGCGAGGAGATGATGCGCCAGCTCATCGAGGGACGCGCCCGCTACTCCTCGATCTTCAACTACCCGACGCCCACCTGGGCCGACATGGGAGCCATCGGCTGGCTCGTCGACGGTGCCGCGATCTGCAACCAGGTGCCGCTCTGCCGCGCCTCCTACGGGCCCTACGGCCGGGCGATGGTGCGCATCTGCAAGGAGGAGTCGTTCCACCAGCGGCAGGGCTTCGAGATCCTGCTCGAGCTCATGCAGGGCACCGAGGCGCAGCGCGAGATGGCGCAGGACGCCGTGAACCGCTGGTACTGGCCGAGCCTCATGATGTTCGGGCCGCCCGACGACGAGTCGCCGAACTCCGCCCAGTCCATGGCGTGGAACATCAAGCGCTTCTCCAACGACGAACTGCGCCAGCGCTTCGTCGGCATGCTCGTGCCGCAGGCCGAGGTGCTCGGCGTCACCCTGCCCGACCCCGAGCTGGCCTGGAACGAGGAGCGCCAGGCCTACGACATGAGCGAGATCGACTGGACCGAGTTCCACGAGGTGCTCGCCGGCCGCGGGCCCGCGAACGCCGAGCGGCTGCGCCGCCGCCGCGAGGCGCACGAGGCGGGCGCCTGGGTGCGCGAGGCCGCGGCCGAGTACGCGCGCAAGCAGGCGGACCGCGCCGCCGAGCTCGCCGGGGCGGTGGCGTGATGTCGACGCCGGGCGCTTCGACGGGCGCAGCGGGCCAGGTCGGCGCTTCGACGGGCTCAGCGGGCCAGGCGCGCTCAGCGGGCCAGGCGGGCGCTTCGACGGGCGCAGCGGACCAGTGGCCGCTCTGGGAGGTCTTCGTCCGCGCCGGACGCGGGCTCAGCCACGTGCACGTCGGCTCGCTGCACGCGCCCGACGCCGAGCTCGCCGTGCGGAACGCCCGCGACCTCTACACCCGCCGCGGCGAGGGCGTCTCGATCTGGGTCGTGCCCGCCGACGCCGTCACGACGAGCGACCCCGACGCGAAGGGCGCCTTCTTCGAGAGCCCCGCGGGCAAGAACTACCGGCACGCCGTGTACTACACGAAGAGCGAGGGGGTGAAGCACCTGTGACGCCTGCGCAGGATGGCGCCCTTCGACCGGCTCAGGGAACGGCGGACGTCTCGGTCGAGCGGCTCGCGCTCGCCGAGGAGCTGGCCGGCACCGGCTCGGCGTCCGGTCCCGGCGACGACGCTCGAATCGCGCCGCCCGAGACGGCCGAGTACGCGCTCCGGCTCGGCGACGACGCCCTCGTGCTCGCGCAGCGGCTCGGCGACTGGATCACCCGCGCCCCCGAGCTCGAGGAGGACGTCGCGCTCGGCAACATCGCGCTCGACCTGATCGGCCACGCCCGCTCGCTGCTGCACTACGCCGGCACCGCGACGGGCCGCAGCGAGGACGACCTCGCCTACTGGCGCGACGAGCCGGAGTGGCGCAACGCCTGGCTGTTCGAGCAGCCGAACGGCGACTTCGCGTGCACGATCGCGCGGCAGCTGCTCGCCTCGTGCTACTGGTTCGAGCTCTACACGGCGCTCTCGGCATCCACCGATCCGACCCTCGCCGCCGTCGGCGCGAAGGCCGTCAAGGAGGTCGACTACCACCGCGACCATGCGGCGCAGTGGACGCTGCGGCTCGCGGGCGGCACCGAGGAGTCGCGCCGCCGCATGATCCAGGGCGTGGCCGACGTCTGGCCCTACCTCGACGAGCTGTTCGAGGACGACGAGCTCGTCACCCGGCTCGCCGCCGACGGCGTCGCCGTGCTGCCCTCCTCGCTGCGGGCCGGCGCGGAGGCGGCGATCGCGCAGGTCTTCGCCGAGGCGGAGCTCGAGCCGCCCGCCGGGCGCACCGCGTTCACCGCCTCGGGCGGCGGCCGACAGGGGAAGCACACCGAGCAGCTCGGCCCGCTCCTCGCCGAGCTGCAGGTGCTCGCCCGCCAGCACCCGGGGGCGTCGTGGTGACCGCGGAGGCCGTCGCCCGGCCGGTGCCGAGCGACCCGGCGGCGCGCCGGGCGTGGGCGGTCGCCGCGACCGTTACCGACCCCGAGATCCCGGTGCTCACGATCGAGGACCTCGGCGTGCTCCGCTCGGTGGAGCTCGCCGCCGACGGGGCGGTCGAGGTGCGGCTCACCCCCACCTACAGCGGATGCCCCGCCCTCGACGCCATGCGCGACGACGTGCTGCTCGCCCTGACCGCGGCGGGCTACGCCGAGGTGCGCGTCGAGCTCGTGCTCGCCCCCGCCTGGACCACCGACTGGATGAGCGACGCCGGCCGCGAGAAGCTGCGCCGCTACGGCATCCAGCCCCCCTCCGGCCGCGCCGCCGCGCGCGACGCCGGACCGGTGCGGCTCGCGCTCGCCGTGAAGTGCCCCCGCTGCGACTCGCTGCACACCCGCGAGCTCGCCCGCTTCGGCTCGACCTCGTGCAAGGCGCTCTACGAGTGCCTGGACTGCCTCGAGCCCTTCGACTACTTCAAGGTGCTCTGATGGCCGCGCGCAACCTCGGATCGACGACCCAGGCGACCGCCGCCACGACGGCGCCCGGCCAGGACCTCGCGACGGCGTCGGCGCTGCTGCGCTCGGCCGTCGGCGGCGAGGCGCCCACGAAGCGCCCGCGCGCCCGCTTCCACCGCCTCACGGTCGCCGAGGTGCGCCGGCTCACGGCGGATGCCGTCGAGGTGACCTTCGCGGTGCCGGCCGAGCTCGCCGCGGAGTACGACTACCTCCCCGGCCAGTACGTCGCGCTGCGCAAGGAGCTCGGCGGCTACGAGCGCCGCCGCAGCTACTCGCTCTGCCGTCCGCCGGAGCCCGCGCCCGACGGGGGCGGCACCAGCATCTCGGTGGCGATCAAGCGCGACCTCGGCGGCATCTTCTCGAGCTGGGCCACCACCGAGCTCGCGGCGGGCGACGAGCTCGACGTGATGAGCCCCCAGGGCACCTTCACCTCGACGCTCGCGGAGCTCGACGGCAAGCACATCGTCGGCATCGCCGCGGGCAGCGGCATCACCCCGCTGATGGCGCTCGCGCACGCCGTGCTCGCGCGCTCGGCCGACGCGACGTTCGAGCTCGTCTACACGAACCGCTCGACGCTCGACGTGATGTTCCTCGAGGAGCTCGCGGAGCTGAAGGACCGCTACCCCGCGCGCCTCGCGCTGCACCACGTGCTCTCCCGTGAGCAGCGCACCGCGCCGCTGCTGTCCGGCCGCATCGACGCCGAGAAGCTCGACGCGATGCTCGAGCACCTGATCCGGCCGGAGACGGTCGACGAGTGGTTCCTCTGCGGGCCGCTCGAACTCGTGCAGCTCGCACGGGACGCGCTCGAGGCGAAGGGCGTGCCGGCCGCGCGGGTGCGGTACGAGCTGTTCACCACCGACGCCGACCGCGGGGCGGAGCCGCGCAGCGGACGCCCGGTCGAGATCGTCGCCGGCGAGCAGACGATCACGATCGAGTTCACCCTCGACGGGCAGTCGTCGACGGTCGAGAGCCCGGTCGCCGCGAACGAGAGCATCCTGAACGCGGCACTCCGGGTGCGGCCGGACGTGCCGTTCGCGTGCGCGGGCGGCGTCTGCGGCACGTGCCGCGCCCGGGTCGTCGATGGCAGCGTGCAGATGACCGAGAACTATGCGCTCGAGCCCGAGGAGCTCGAGCGCGGCTACGTGCTCACGTGCCAGTCGCATGTGAAGGGCGAGCGGGTGACGGTGGACTATGACGTGTGAGCCGGCCGGCGCGGCCGGCGCGCTCTGCGCTCGCCGAGTGAGGGGGGACGGATGATCCGCTTCGAGGTCGACGGCGGGGTGGCCGAGCTCGTGCTCGACGCCCCCGACAAGCTCAACGCGCTCGACGAGGGCGCGCTCGGCGAGTTCGCGGCGGCGCTCGCCGAGGCCGAGCGGCTCGCCGACGCGGGGGAGCTGCGCGCGCTCGTGCTGCGCGGCGAGGGCCGGGCGTTCTGCGCCGGGCGCGACATCTCCCGCGTCGACCCCCGCGAGGACGACGTCGAGGGCTACCTCGGCGGGCTCGTCGAACCGCTGCTGCAGCGACTCGCCGGGCTGCCGGTGCCGACGTTCGCCGTCGCGCACGGTGCGTGCCTCGGCGTCGGGCTCGGCCTGCTGATCGCGAGCGACATCGTCTACGTCGCCGACACCGCGAAGATCGGCTCGCCGTTCGCCGCGCTCGGTGCGACGCTCGACTCCGGCGGGCACGCGCTGTTCTTCGAACGGCTCGGCGCGCACCGCACCATGGACCTCATCGTCACCGGCCGCCTGATGACGGGGGAGGAGGCGGTCGCCGCCGGCCTCTTCTCGCGGGTGTTCCCGGCCGAGGAGGTGCTCGGTGCGACCCGCGAGGCCGCCCGCGCCGCGGCATCCGGGGCGACCCTCGCGTTCGTCGCGTCGAAGCGGCTCATCGCCGCCCTCCGCGACGAGCGGCTCGGGCTGTGGGCCTCGATGGCCGAGGAGAACCGGGCGCAGGCGGCGCTCTGCGACACCGCCGACTACCGGGAGGGCTTCGCTGCGTTCCAGCAGAAGCGCCGCCCGGAGTTCACCGGCCGCGCCTGACGGCCTGCCCGGGCCGGGCGCACGCCTGGCGGGTCAGCGCGTGGCGCGGTCGGCGACGGATGCCTCGAGCTCCGCGGCCACGGCCGACACCCGCTCCCCGGCGAGGGCCGGGTAGCAGACGCCCTCGACGCGGTCCACCGCGGCGGGCCACGCCTCGCCGAACACCTCGGCTCCGTGCGCCGCGCCGAGCAGGGCGCCGACGAAGGCCGGCACGCTGTCGGACTCGCGGGCGAACAGCGTCGCGTTCGCGAGCGCCTGCTCGGGTCGCTCGCCGTCGGCGCGCAGCAGCAGGAAGGCGATCGGCAGCGTCTCGGGCGCGGTGCCCGGCTGGCTGTAGCGGCGCGGGTTCAGCTCGGCGAGCAGGCGCGGCAGCTCCAGGATCACCGAGGCCGGGGCGATCCGGGCGGCGGCGCGGAAGCCCTCGGCGAGCCAGGAGTCCGCCGGTACGAGCGCTTCGGCGTCGTCGAGCGCCTGCGCGATCGGCGCGCCGACGGCGAGCGCCGAGACCGCGGAGGCCATGCAGGCCGCGGCCCACACCCCGTCGCGGGCGTGCGTGATCGAGGCCCACTCGGTCGCGGCCTCGGCCGAGGCGGCCGGGTCGCCCGCGTGGAACAGGCCCCAGACGACGCCGGCGGCGACCGCGCTGTCCGAGGCATCCGCCGGACCGTCGTTGCCGGTCACCGGGGGGACGAGTCCGCGCTCGGCGTTGATGATGGCCGAGCGCTCGGCGATGCCGGTCCAGACGTCGTCGCCCGCCGTCAGGCGGCGCCACTCGGCGAAGCGGCGCGTCGAGGCATCCGCCGTCCCGGCCGTCGTGAGCGCGACGCGGGCGGCGAGCACGGCGGTCTCGGTGTCGTCGGTGGGAGCCAGCCGCGCGCCGTCGACCGTCGTCGCGTCGAAGGGGAGCAGGGGCTTGGCGACCCGGGCCTCGTCGAGCTCGGCCGAGCCCGCCCAGAGCCGGCCGCGCACCCAGGGCGAGCGCACGGCGCGGTGGTAGTCGGCGGCGAGCCCGAGGGCGTCGCCGACGGCGAGTCCGAGGAGGGCGCCGTGGATGCGGTCTGCGCGGTCAGCCGACACTGGTGGTCCTTTCGTCAGCAGGGGCGGCAGCAGCAGGGGCGGCAGCGGCGGGGGAGCGTTCGAAGAGCCCGTCGGCGAGCTCGAGCAGCTCGGTGCCCGCGGTCGCGAGGATGCAGCGGCCGTGCACGCGCACGACCTGCTCTCGCCACTCGACGGGCATCGCCTCGAAGCCGCACATCGCACCGGCCAGCGCCCCGTTCATGGCGGCGATCGTGTCCGAGTCGCGGCCGATGTTCACGGAGGCGATGACGGCGTCGACGAAGTCGCCCTTCGCCGCCTCGTAGAGGCCCATCGCGAGGGCGAGCGCCTCGGGGGCGGCGTCGGCCCAGGGGTAATGGAAGAGCGAGATCTCGCGGTAGAGCTCCGGCGCGGCATCCTCGGCTCGGTCGTAGCGGGCGCCGATGGCGAGCGCGCGGGCGACGAGGCGTCCGGTCCACGAGTCGGCGGGCAGTGCCGCGACGACCGCGTCGACGACCTCGCGGTGCGAGTCGGCGACGAGCGCGGTGGCGACGCCGGCGGCGACGGCCTCGGCGGCGTAGACGCCGTCGACGGCGTGGCTGACGCTCGCGTCGATGCGGGCGAGGCGGCGCGCCTCGGCGGGGTCGCCGGCGGCGAGGATGCCGATGGGTGCGACGCGCATGGCGGCGCCGTCGCTCCACCGCTCGTAGTTGCGCAGGCCCGTGGCCGGCGGGCGGAGGCCCGCGGCGAGGTTCGCGATCGCGACCATCTCGCTGAAGCCCGCGCCCGCGAAGCCGCCCTGCTGCTCGGCGACGGCGGCCGTCCAGGTGGCGGCGACGTCGTCGGCGGTGAGTTCGAAGCCGCGCGCGAGGAGCGACTGGCCGGTGAGCACCGCGTACTCGGTGTCGTCGGTGCCGGCGGCGTCGGGCAGCAGCCCGGTGACCCGGCCGAAGCGCCGGGCGATCTCCTCGATGGTCATGCCCTCGGTGGGTGCGCCCATGGCATCGCCGATGGCGAGACCGATGAGCGCCCCGCGAGCTCGATCGCGGCTCATCCGTTTCCACATCGTTTTGCGTGCATGCTGGCCACTATAGGCGACCGGCTCGCGCTGTCTAGTCCCGGATTTCCCGGGCGCATTGACAAGCTGGCGAAGATGACGGATGCTTGCTCTCGTCAAACACGCAAAACGTTATGCGGACAGGGAGGTCGGCACGTGACGCAGAAGTCCGGCATCGCCGCGGTCGCCGAGACCGCCGGGGTCAGCGTGTCCACCGTCTCGCAGGTGCTGAGCGGCAACCGCCCCGTGAGCGAGGCGACGCGCGCCAAGGTGAACGCCGCGATCGCCGAGCTCGGCTACACGCCGCACCCCGGGGCCCGCAGCCTGCGCAGCCGTCGCACCGAGTCGATCGCCCTGCTCGTGCCCGACATTACGAACCCCTTCTACCCGCTCGTCGCCGTCGGCATGCAGGACGTGCTGCTGCCCGCCGGCTACCTGCTCTCCATCCTCGACGCCGGCAGCCAGTCGGGCACCGGGCGCCTGCTCGGCCACGTGCTCGAGCGCCGCTTCGACGGCATCGCGCTGCACATCGACGGGCTGTCCGACGCCGACCGGGCGCGGCTCGCCGAGTCGGGCACCCGCGTCGTCGCCCTCGGCCGGGACATCGGCATCGAGGGCAGTGACTACGTCGAGTCCGACGACGCCGGCGGCTTCGCGAAGCTCGGCGAACACCTGCTCGGCACCGGCCGCCGCCGCATCGGCTTCATCGGCGGCGAGGAGGAGTCCGACCCCTCGCGCCTGCGCCTCGGCGGCCTCCGCCAGGCGTTCGCCGGCGCCGGGCTCGACTACGACGACGCGTCGACCGTCTTCACGAGCTTCACCCGCGACGGCGGCCGCGACGGCGTCGCCGCCCTCTACGAGCGCCGCACCGATTGGGACGCGATCGTCTGCGCGAACGACCTCATCGCGATCGGCGCGATGGACGAACTGCGCCGGCGCGGCCTCAGCATCCCCGACGACGTCGCCGTCACCGGCTACGACGACATCGACGCCGCCGCGCTCGTGCACCCCAGTCTCACCACCGTGGAGAACCCCGCCCGCGAGATCGGCCGCACCGCCGCCCGACTCCTGCTCACCCGGCTCGCCGGCGACGGCGACGACGCCCCGACGCAGCACATCACGCTGTCGACGCGGCTCGTCGTGCGCGACTCCACGACCTCCCCCATCCCCCAGGAAAGGTAAGCAATGCACCAGAAGTCGAAGCGTTGGGGCGCCGCAGTGGCCCTCATCGCCGCCGGCGGCCTCCTCGCCGGCTGCGCCTCGTCCGGCTCGTCCGGCGACGTCACCTACTGGTCGGCCTTCGTCTCGAAGGACACCGAGCGCTACTACCAGGAGCACTACGTCGACGCGTTCAACGAGCAGTCCGACGACGCCAAGGTGAAGATGGAGGTGAAGCAGCTGCAGAACCTGGGCTCGCTCACCGACACCGCCGTCTCCGCCGGTCGCGGCGCCGACGTCGTCTACTCGGCGGGTCCCTCGAGCGCCCTCGGCTTCGCCTCGGCGAAGCGCATCGACGCGCTCGACGACTACGCCGCCGAGTACGGCTGGGCCGACAAGCTCCAGCCCTGGGCCTACCAGGCGAGCCAGGTCGACGGCACCCTCTACTCGGTGCCGGTCGAGTACGGCTCGATCGTCATGTACTACAACCCCGGCGTCTTCGAGGAGCACGGCTGGACCGTGCCGACCACGCTCGCCGAGTTCGAGAAGGTCGCCACCGAGGCGCAGGCCGCCGGCATGATGCCGGTCGGCGCGGGCAACAGCGGCTACCAGGCGCAGAGCGAGTGGTACCTCTCGGCCTTCCTGAACATGGCCGTCGGGCCCGAGAAGCTCTACCAGGCGCTCACCGGCGAGGCGAAGTTCACCGACCCCGAGTTCGTCGACGCGATCACCCTGTTCCAGCAGCAGATCGACAAGAAGTGGTGGGGCGGCGGCAAGGACCGCTGGTTCACGAACACCGACACCGACCTGTTCACCGGCCTCGCCGACGGCACCGTGGCGATGTACATCACCGGCACCTGGTCGTTCGGCGACGCGGGCCGCTACTTCGGCGAGGCTGCCGGCAACGACGCCGAGTGGGACTGGGCGCCGCTGCCGTCGCTGAGCGACGACGTCGCCCCCGGCGTCTACCCCATGGCGATCGGCACCTCGCTCTCGGTGAACTCCGCGTCGAAGCAGGCGGATGCCGCGGCCGAGTACATCGACTTCGTGATCGACGACCCGGCGCGCTCCTACGACTACCTCGCCGCGACCGGCCAGAACCCGCCGCCGCTCAGCGACCTCGCGTCGATGCCCGACACCGTCGACGAGCGCTCCGCCCGGCTCTACACCGAGGCGCCCGAGAGCGGGAACCTCGGCTACGCGAGCTGGACGTTCTTCCCCGCGGCGACCGACACCTACCTGTGGTCGGAGTTCGACAAGATCATCACGGGCGACCTCACCCCGCAGGCCTACCTGGAGGGGCTGCAGAAGGTCTTCGACGGCGAGCTCGCCGCCGGCAAGGTGATCACCCCCTTCGAGCCGGTTCCGGGCGCGTGACCTCCGCGACCGCCAGGATCGGGGCGGGGCCGGCCGTGCGCCGGCCCCGCCGCCGGCGTCGCCTCGTGGCGTGGCTCTTCATCGCGCCGCTCGCGATCGTCAATCTGCTCGTGATCGGCGGTCCGGGGCTCTCCTCCCTGCTGTTCTCCTTCACCGACTGGGACGGCCTCGGCCAGGCCAACTTCGTCGGCATCGACAACTACGTCGAACTCTTCCAGAGCCCGAACGTGCTGGCCGCGATCTGGCACAACCTGCTCTGGACGCTCTTCTTCCTGATCGTGCCGATCAGCATGGCCCTGCTCGGGGCGTTCCTGCTCTCGCGGCTCCGCCGCGGCCAGGTGCTGTTCCGCACGCTGTACTTCATCCCGTACGTGCTCGCGACGATCGTCTCGGCCACGGTCTGGCGGCAGATCCTGAGCCCGGATGCCGGCATCGGCGCCGCGCTCGCGAACCTCGGCTTCGACGGCCTCGCCGGCGTGAACTTCCTCGGCGACCCGAGCCTCGCGCTCGGCTCCGTCGCGTTCGTGAACAACTGGCAGTGGTGGGGCTTCCTGCTCGTGCTGTTCCTCGCCGCGATGCAGGGGGTCAACCCGGCGCTCTACGAGGCGGCCCGGCTCGACGGCGCGAACGCGTGGCGGGAGTTCTGGCACATCACGCTGCCCGGCATCCGGCCCACCCTGATGTTCCTCGTGCTGATGACCGTGATCTGGTCGTTCCTCGTCTTCGACTACGTCTACATCCTGACCCAGGGCGGCCCGGCCGGCTCGAGCGACGTACTCGCGACGGTGCTCTACCGCACGGCGTTCTCGGAGCAGCGCGCGGGCTACGCCTCGGCGATGGCCATGCTGCTCTCCTCGATCAGCGCGGTCGTGGTCGCCGGCTACCTCATCCTCCGCAAGAAGCTCGATTGGGACGTGTGATCCGCGTGCAGACCGACACCCTCACCGCCCCCGCCGCCTCGCGGCGTGCGGCTCGCGCCGCGGCGCGGCCCCCGCGCCGCGCCGGCTTCCGCCCGGACCACCGCCCCCGACGGCCGTTCAGCGTGCTCATCCTCGTGGTGCTCGCGTTCTACGCGACGGGACCGCTCGCCGTGTTCGTCTTCAACTCCCTGAAGTCGCCCGCCGAGATCAGCCGCTCACCGATCGGCCTGCCGAGCGAGTGGCGCTGGGAGAACTTCGCCACCGCCTTCGAGGACGCGAACATGGGCCAGGGGCTGCTGAACAGCGCGATCATCGCGGTCAGCACGGCGCTCGGCGTCTGCGTGATCGCGAGCATGGCGGCGTACGCGATGACCCGGCTCGACCTGCCCGGCAAGAGCGCCTGGATCCTCTACATCCTGGTGTCCACCTCGGTGCCGATCCAGCTGTTCCTCGTGCCGCTGCTCTCCTGGTGGTCGACGCTCGGGCTCTACAACACCCAGTTCGGCCTCATCGTCATCTACTGGGCGGTGTACTCGCCGTTCGCGACGATGCTGCTGCGCTCGTTCCTGCTCACCATCCCGAAGGAGTACGAGGAGGCCGCCCGCCTCGACGGCGCGGGCGAGTGGCGCCTGTTCACCCGGGTGATGGTGCCGATGATCTGGCCGGGCATGCTGACCGTCGCCCTCGTCGCCGGGCTGCAGGCGTACAACGAGTTCCTGCTCGCGGTGACGTTCATCCAGGACAGCCAGCTGCTGCCGGTGTCGCTCTCGCTGTACTCGTTCCAGCAGTCGTACGCCGTCGACTGGTCGCTCGTGAGCGCGGCCGGGCTCATCATGGCCGCGCCGGTGATCGTGGTGTTCCTGCTGCTGCAGCGCCGCTTCATCGAGGGCTACACGCAGGGCGGTCTCGCGAACTAGCGGGCCGCCCCGCGGCCTCCGGCCCACCGAGAGGGTCGCTTTCCGGCGTCCGAATGGGGAATCACCCGACGGGATGTCGCAAAGCGACCCCCTCGATGGCCGGGGCGCCCCGCTCCTTGCTCCTTGCTCCTTGCTCCTTGCGCCCTGCGCCCCGCTCCCAATCGCCGAGGGGGTCGCTTTCCGGCATCCGCACGGCCACTCGCCCAGCGGGATGTCGCAAAGTGACCCTCTCGTGGTTGGTGGCCGGAGGGCGCGCGGCGCGAGGGCGCGTGGGCGCGCCGGAGGGCGGTCTCGCGAACTAGGGGCCGCCCCGCGCGGCGCGCGCGCGCCGGCGCGCTCAGTCCTTCGCGTGCTCCTCGATGTCGCGGCCGAGCTCGTCCTCGATGAGCACGTCGCGGCGCACGTGGTCGGTGCGGTAGGCGCTGCGGCCGAGCATGTGCGCCGTCATCGGCTGGGTGAGCAGCTGGAAGGTCATGATCAGGATGACGGTCGTGAGCACGCCCCAGGTCGGCACCCGCAGCACGATCGCGAGCAGCACCGCGGCGAGGCCGAACACCTGCGGCTTCGTGGCGGCGTGCAGCCGCGTGAGCACGTCGGGGAAGCGGACGATGCCGATGCCGGCCGCCATCGACAGGAACGCGCTCACGAGCACGAGCAGGCCGACGGCGACGTCCGCGGCGTTCACGAGGCGTCCTGCTTCGCCATGAAGCGGGCGATCGAGATCGAGCCGACGACCGCGAACATCGCGAGCACGAGGAGCACCACGAGCGTGTCGGTGTGCCGGTTGATCGCCATCTCGGCGCCGAGCGCGCAGATCGCGATCGCGAGCAGCACGTCGGTCGCGAGGGCCCGGTCGAGGATCGAGGGACCGCGGATGATCCGGTAGACCGCCGCGATGGCGCCGATGCCGAACATCAGCCCGGCGATGATGGAGACGATGGTGAGGAAGGTCATGCGTCCTCCTTCGGGGTGTGGTCGTGCGGCGGTTCGGCCGAGGCGTGCCCGGCGCGCTCGGCCCGGCGGGCCTTGCGGGCCAGGCGCACGTCGACGGCCTGCTGGTGCGTGCCCATCGCGAGCACGATGCGCTCCTCGGTGCCGAGCACCTGGCGCTTCACGCGCTCGACGTCGTCGTGGGTGCGGGTGCCGAGCGCGTGCAGGTAGAGCAGGCCGCGCTCGCGGTCGATGTCGACGACGACGGTGCCGGGCACGACGGAGATCGCCTCGGCGGTGAGCGTGGTGACGAGGTCGCTGCGGGTGAGCAGCTGCACGGCGATGATCGCGTTCGACGGCTTCCACCACGGGGCGACCGCGAGGAACGCGACCTGCAGCGAGGCGAACACGACGTCGAACATCATGCGGAGGCCCAGCAGCAGCCCGCGCCACGGGTTGAAGCGGCCCGAGAGCAGCACCGGGGGCAGGTACAGCGCGCGCGTGACGGTGATGGCGAGCACGACGCCGCTCACGACGGTGAGCACGTCGATGTGGTCCCAGAGCATGACCCAGAGCAGCACGAGCGCGATGAGCAGCGGCAGCTGCCGCCAGACCGCGCCCCAGCGCGACACGTCGTGGGCCTGGCTCATCGCACGCCTCCCGGGAACACGAGGCCGATGTACACGCTCGGGTCGACGAGGTCGGCCGCGGTGCGTCCGGCGAGGTCGAAGAGCGGACCGGCGAAGACGGTGAGCAGCACGGTGATGGCGACGAGCGCGGTCGTGACGACGACCATCGGCACCGGGATGGTGCGGGTGGCGACGGCCGTGTCGCCGCTGCCCTCCCACTCGAGCACCGAGTTCAGCAGGGGCGAGTCGTAGCCCTCGACCTCGTCGCGGTCGCGCCAGAACGCCATGTTCCAGAAGCGGGTGAGCGCGTAGAGCGTGATGAGCGAGGTCGCGGCGCCCGCGGCGATCACCGTCCAGGTGAGCCAGGCCGGCCCGCCGACGGACTCCGGCGCGCCCTCGGCGCCCGCGATGAACAGGCCGAGCTTGCCGAGGAAGCCGGAGAACGGCGGGATGCCGCCGAGGTTCAGCGCCGGGATGAAGAACAGGATCGCGAGCAGCGGCGAGGCCTTGAGGAGGCCCGCGAGGCGGTTGATGGAGGTGGAGCCGCCGAAGCGCTCGATGAGCCCGGTGGTGAGGAACAGCGCCGTCTGCACGGTGATGTGGTGCACGACGTAGTAGATGGTGGCGGCGAGGCCGAGCTCGGTCGCGAGCCCGATGCCGAAGATCATGTAGCCGATGTGGCTGACCAGGGTGAAGGAGAGCAGGCGTTTGATGTCGGCCTGGGTGAGCGCGCCGAGGATGCCGACGAGCATGGTGAGCCCGCCGATGACGAGCAGGAGCGTCGAGACGTCGCTCTCCTGGAAGATCACCGTCTCGGTGCGGATGATCGCGTAGACGCCGACCTTCGTGAGCAGGCCCGCGAACACGGCGGTGACGGGCGCCGGCGCGGTCGGGTACGAGTCGGGCAGCCAGAACGACAGGGGGAACACCGCCGCCTTGATGCCGAAGGCGAGCAGCAGCAGCAGGTGCAGGATGAGCTGCACGCTGTCGGGCAGCTCGGCGATGCGCACCGAGAGCTGGGCGATGTTCGCCGTACCGGTCGCGCCGTAGATGAGCGCGATGGCCGAGAGGAAGAACAGCGAGGAGACGAGGCTGACGAGGATGTAGGTGACGCCCGCGCGGATGCGCTCGCCGGTGCCGCCGAGGGTGAGCAGCACGTAGCTCGCCGACAGCAGGATCTCGAAGCCGACGTAGAGGTTGAACAGGTCGCCCGCGATGAAGGCGTTGAAGACGCCCGCCGACAGGATCAGGTAGGCCGGGTGGAAGATCGACACCGGGGTCTCGCGATGGCGGTCGGCGACGCCCTGGCTCACCGCGTACACGAGCACGCCGAGCAGCACGATCGCCGAGATGAGCAGCATGATCGCGGCGAGCCGGTCGACGACGAGCGAGATGCCGAAGGGCGGCTCCCAGCCGCCGACCTGCACGACGACGCCGGCTCCGCTCGCGTCGACCGTGGCGAGCAGCACCGCCGAGATGACGGCGACGGCGGCGAGCACGCTCGCCGAGACGGCCATCTGGGCGCGCCGGTGCCGGCCGAGCACGAGGGTGACAGCGGCGCCGAGCAGCGGCAGCAGCACGACGAGGGGCACGAGGATCGCGGGGTTCACGGGCGCACCTCCTCATCGGGTCGTTCGGGGGACTGCTCGAACTCCTCGTCGCTCGCGTCGATGAGCTCCTGGATGGCGAGGTCGTCGGCCGCGGAACTGCGGATGAGGCCCTCGGCCTCCTCGACCTCCTCTTCGAGGTCGTCCTCGTCGTCGACCAGGTCGCCCTTCTCGCCCAGCCGGGCCAGCCACCAGGAGCGGTAGATGAGCGCGAGCATGAACGCCGTGATGCCGAGGTTGATCACGATCGCGGTGAGCACGAAGGCCTGCGGCACCGGGTCGGAGATGTCGTCGGCGGTGACGTCGTCGGACAGGAGGGGCGCGAGGCCGGGCGCGCCGCTCATCAGGAAGATGAGGATGTTCACGGCGTTGCCGACGAGCAGGAAGCCGATGAGCACGCGGGTGAGGCTGCGCTCGAGCATGATCGTGATGCCGGCGCCGAAGAGCACGGCCATCAGCACCACGAGGGTCAGCGAGGCGGTCATGCGCGCACCTCCGTCTCGGCGCCGTTCTGCTCGAGTTCGTTCTCCTCCTGCTGACGGTCGACCTCGGCGCCCAGCGAGCGCAGGATGTCGAGCACGAGCCCGACGACGACGAGGTAGACGCCGATGTCGAAGAGCGTCGAGGTGCCGATCGAGATGGTGCCGAGCAGCGGCACCTCGGTCTCGAACCAGCTCGACTCGAAGACGGCGAGCCCGAAGAAGAGCGAGGAGGTCGCGGTGCCGGCCGCGAGCAGCAGGCCGGTGCCGAGCAGGTGGCCCGCGTCGACCGGCGCCGCTTCGCCGAGCTCGTACCGCCCGCCCGCGAGGTACCGGGCGACGAGCGCGAGGCCGGCGAGCAGGCCGCCCGCGAAGCCGCCGCCGGGTGCGTTGTGGCCCACGAACAGCAGGAACACCGAGACGACGATCGCCGGGTGGAAGAGCAGCCGCACGAGCACCTCGATGAGGATCGAGCGCCGTCGCGGCGACAGCGTGCGGCCGGCCAGCAGCCAGGTCTGGCGGGTGGCCGCGGCTTCGGCCGCGGCATCCGACTCGCCTTCGACGTCGGCGAGGCGCGGACGCGCGCCGCCGATGCTCGACGCCGTCTCGGGGACCGGGCGGAGCCGGTTGCGGCGGTCGGGCCGCTCGTCGAGGCGGGGCGCGCCGCCCGTGCGGCCGGAGACGAAGATGAGGCTCGCGACGCCCGTGGCGACCGCGACGAGCACCGAGATCTCGCCGAGCGTGTCCCAGGCGCGCAGGTCGACGAGCATGACGTTCACGATGTTCGTGCCGTGCGCCTCGAGCGCCCGCTCGGCGAGGCCGTCGACGATGTCGGGCGCGGTGCGCGCGCCGAGCGCGATGAAGCCGATGACGCCCATGACCGTGCCGGCGAGCGCGCCGATGAGGGCGCGGCCGAGGCGGTGGACGGGCGGATGCGTCGTCGCGATCTGCTTCGGCAGGCGCCGCATGACGAGCACGAACACGACGAGCACGATCGTCTCGACGAGCGCCTGCGTGAGCGCGAGGTCGGGGGCGCCCGACATGCCGAAGATGAGCACGAGCCCGTAGCCGGTGACGCTCACGAGCAGCACCGCCGTCATGCGCTGCTTCACGATCGCCGCGGCG
>NZ_BMRJ01000001.1:175527-195781 GCF_014648575.1 Agromyces mediolanus
GACGAGCGCCGAGACGCCGAGCCCGCCGATGAACACGAGCACGATCATGCCGAGGTAGCCGGGCAGGCCCCGGTACTGGATGGCGGTCGTGACGGCGGCCGCGAATCGGTCGATCGCCGAGACGACGCCCAGGTAGCCGCGGCCGGAGTCGATGAGCGGGGGCAGCGAGGCCTGCATGCGGGCGACCTTGGCCCGGCCCCAGACGAGGAGCGCGCCGAGCGCGAAGACGGCGAGCGAGAGCCAGAGCGCCGGCTCGAGACCGTGCCAGAGCGCGAGGTGGTACTCCTCCGGGCCGGGGAGCTCGTCGGCGTAGCTCGTGTAGAGCGGCTCGATGAGCGTGATCGTGAAGGCGGCGACGAGGCTCGCGGCGGCGAGCACCGCGGGGCTCGCCGCGACCATCGCGGGCTCGCGGTGCAGCGGCGTCGGTGCGCAGTTCGGCCGGGTCCAGAACGCGCCCCAGACGAAGCGCACGCTGTAGGCGACGGTGAGCACCGAGCCGAGGAAGGCGAGCACGAGGGCGAGCCAGCCCCAGCCGGCCGCGGGGCCGCCGTCGGCGGTCGCGGTGCCCGCCTCGAGCAGCGAGGTGAACACGCCCTCCTTCGCGACGAAGCCGAGCAGCGGCGGCACCCCGGCCATCGAGGCTGCGGCGACGAAGCCGATCGTCGCGACCACCGGCATCCGCCGGCCGAGCCCGGAGAGCTTGCGCCAGTCGCGGGTGCCGGCCGCGTGATCGACGATGCCGACGACGAGGAACAGCGCCGACTTGAACAGCGCGTGCGCGGTGAGCAGCGCGACGCCGGCGAGGGCCGCGTCGCGGGTGCCGAAGCCGGTGACGAGCACGAGGAAGCCGAGCTGGCTCACGGTCCCGTGCGCGAGCAGCAGCTTGAGGTCGTACTGCCGCAGCGCGCGCCAGCCGCCGACGAGCATGGTGAGGCCGCCGAGGGCGATGACGATCGGATGCCACACCTCGAGGTCTGCGTAGCCGGGCGCGAGGCGGGCGACGAGGTAGACGCCGGCCTTCACCATCGCCGCGGCGTGCAGGTAGGCCGAGACCGGGGTGGGCGCGGCCATCGCCGCGGGCAGCCAGAAGTTGAACGGCACGAGCGCGCTCTTCGAGATGGCCCCGATGAGGACGAGGGCGATGCCCCACTCGCCGGCGACCCCGGTGACCGGGTTCGCGACGAGCTCGGCGATCGAGGTGGTGCCGCCCTCGACGGTCAGCAGCACGAGGCCGACGAGCATGGCGAGTCCGCCGAAGGTCGTCACGGTGAGCGCCTGCAGCGCGGCACCGCGGCTCTCGCGGCGGCCGGTGTAGTGGCCGATGAGCAGGTAGGAGAGGACGCTCGTCGCCTCCCAGAACATGAACATCACGTAGACGTCGTCGGAGGTGACGAGGCCGAGCATGACGCCGGCGAAGGCGAGGAGCAGGGCGGCGAAGCGACCGAGCGCGGGCTCGTCGTCGCGGAAGTACCAGGTGCAGTACGCCAGCACGAGCGCGCCGACGCCGGTGACGACGAGCGAGAGCAGCAGGGCGAGCCCGTCGAGGCGGAAGGCCAGGGAGACGTCGAGCGCCTGGATCCACTCGACCCGCTCGGTGACGACGCCCCCGGCGACGATCTCGGGGAGCAGGGTGAGCAGCCAGCCGAACACGGCGGCGGGGAGCAGGGCGATGACGAGGAAGACCCGCCGGCCGATCAGCCTCGTCAACAGGGGCGTCAGCAGGGAGAGGGCGCCGAACACGACGAGGCTGAAGAGCATTCACCCTCCTCACGTCGCAATCGTCCGGGCTCCAGCGTACCTGATGGCTCCGAGGTTTATCCAGTTTTATTCATTCTGGATAAACCGGCCCAAACTCACTAAGATGCCTCCATGGACAGCGTCAGCAATCCGTACACTCCGAATGCGGGGGCGGCGCCCGAGGTCATGGTCGGCCGCGACGAGCAACTCGAGGCGTTCCGGGTGCTCCTCCAGCGGCTCGAACGGCATCGCACCGAGCAGTCGATGATCATCACGGGGCTCCGCGGCGTCGGCAAGACCGTCCTGCTCGGCCGCTTCGGCGAACTCGCCCGCGCGGCGCACTGGGAGGTCGTCGAGTTCGAGGCCAGCCGCCACGACGAGACCCGCTTCCGTCAGCTGATGTTCTCCCAGCTGAAGTCCACGCTGCTCCGCCTCTCGCCGCGCGCACGCTGGACGGCGTGCGGCCGGCGCGCCGCCGAGGTGCTGAGCGCCTTCGCTCTGCCCGTCGTGAAGCACGGCGCGTTCGGGCTCTCCTGGGACGTGACGCCCGCCGAGGGCGCCGGCGACCACGGCGACCTCGGCATGGACCTCACCGACGTGCTGCTGGCCTTCGGCGAGGCCGCCGACGAGCAGGGGCACGGCATCGTGCTGCTCGTCGACGAGGTGCAGTTCCTCGCCCGCACGCAGCTCGAAGCCCTCATCCAGGCGGTGCACAAGACGGTGCAGCGCAAGCTGCCGGTCGCCTTCGTCGGCGCCGGTCTGCCGCAGACCGTCGAGCTCGCCGGCGACGTCAAAGCGTACGCCGAGCGGCTGTTCAGCTTCTCGCACCTCGGCGCGCTCGGCGGCGACGACGCCCGCCGGGCGCTCGCCGAGCCCGCCCGCCTCGAGGGCGTCGAGTTCGACGAGGACGCCCTCGATCTCGCCCTCGAGCTGACCCACGGCTACCCCTGCTTCCTGCAGGAGCTCGGCGCGCAGGTCTGGAGCGTCGCCGAGGCGCCGCAGGTGCGCCGCGCCGACGTCGCGCTCGCCCGGGAGGCGTACGAGGCGAAGCTCGACGGCGCCTTCTTCCGGGTGCGGCTCGACCGGGCGACGCCGCTGCAGACCGCCTACCTCCGGGCGATGGCCGAGCTCGGGCCCGAGCCGCAGAAGGCGGGCGACGTCGCCCGGGTCATGCACCGCGAGTCGACCCAGGTCGGCCCGACGCGCGCCGAGCTCATCGACCTCGGGCTGCTCTACACGCCCGAGCACGGCTACGCGGCGTTCACCGCGCCCGACTTCGACGCGTTCATGAAGCGCGCCATGCCCGAGCTCGTGGTGCCCGAGGTGCAGCGCCGCCCCCGCAAGGCCGACTGACCGGGCAAGCTGGAGGCATGTCGATCCTCATCACCGCCGAGGAGCTCGCCGAACGGCTCGCCGACGAGGCATCCCGCCCCGTCGTGCTGGACGTGCGCTGGAGCCTCGCCGCCCCCGACGGCCGCCCCGCTTACCGAGCCGGCCACGTGCCGGGCGCGGTCTACGTCGACCTCGAGACCGAGCTGACCGCCCCGCCCTCGCCCGCCGCCGGGCGGCATCCGCTCCCCGACGAGGCCGCCTTCACCGCGGCCATGCGCCGCTGGGGCCTGCGCGAGGGCGACGCCGTGGTCGTCATGGACGAGCTCGGCAACCAGTCCGCCGCCCGCGCCTGGTGGCTGCTGCGGCATGCCGGCGTCGCCGACGTCCGCATGCTCGACGGCGGCCTCGCCGCGTGGCGCGCCGCGGGCGGAACGCTCGAGACCGGCGACGTCGAGCCTGAGCCGGGCGACGCGACGGCGCACTTCGGGGCGATGCCGGTCATCGACGCGGATGCCGCGGCCGCCCTCCCCGAGCACGGGGTGCTCCTCGACGCGCGCGCCGCCGAACGGTACCGGGGCGAGGTCGAGCCGATCGACCCGGCTGCGGGCCACATCCCCGGCGCGCGCTCCGCGCCGAGCGCCGGCAACCTCGACGCCGACGGGCGGTTCCTGCCGCCCGAAGCGCTCCGCGAGCGCTTCGCCGCGCTCGGCGCCGACGGCGAGCGGCCCGTCGCGGTGTACTGCGGCTCCGGGGTCACCGCCTCGCACGGCGTCGCGGCGCTCGCGCTCGCCGGCGTCGCCGCCGCGCTCTACCCGGGCTCCTGGAGCCAGTGGTCGAACGACCCGGCTCGGCCCGTCGCGACGGGGGACGAACCGGTCTAGTCGGGTTCGGCGATCCCCGCCGTGCGCAGCGCGTCGAGGTAGCGCAGGTCGTCCTCGGCGCGCCGGCCGTGCGGGTCCGCGACGAGGGTGACGTCCTCCCAGCCCGAGCGGGCGAGCTCCAGCAGCGGCACCCGCAGCGCGGACCGCCCGTGGTCGATCTCGCGCCACGCGCCGTCCGAGACGGCCGCCGCGGTGACGACCGCGTGCAGTTCGGGATTGCGCCGGATGAAGCGGGAGGGGTAGCCGCGGATCGTGATGTCGCCCGTCGCGCGGGTGAGGTCGAGCATCCACTCGGCGTCGTCGAGGCGTTCGCGATGCCACCCGGCGTAGCGGGCCGTCACCGTCTCGTCCGGGTCCTGGAGCGTCGGGTTCAGGACGAGTCCCCTGACTCGGCCGGCCAGGGTCACGCGGCGGAACTCGCAGCCGAAGAGGAAGCCGGAGTCGTCGAGGCGCAGGCCGTCGATGGTGACATCCTCCAGCACCATCCCGTCGAGCGTCGACGCCCGGACGTCGAGGTCACGGACCCGGATGCCGCGAAGGCCCGGCCGCTTCTGCTTCCGTTCGGCGCGGGAGACGCGCCAGCCCTCGAGCGTCACGCGCTCGGCGACGATCCCCTCGATCGACTCGCCCGGTTCGAGCCGGCGGTCGCGGTGCACCGTGCGCGGCGCCGGGCGGCCGCGGGCCGGCCGCAGCAGCGCCTCGGCCGAGGCGCTCGCCGCGGCGGCGAGCTCCGCGAGCGGCAGCAGGCCGGGCGGCGTCGCGCGAAGTCCGGGGACGGCGGTGAGCGAGCGCGCCGCGCCGAGGTCGGATGCCGAGGCCAGCACGCCGTCGGCGACGAGCAGCGCGTCGACGAGCCCCTGCGGCAGGTCCGCGAGCGGCCGCGCCGTCTGCTCGCCGTCGCGCAGCAGCAGGAGTCGCTGCGGCGCGGTGGCCCGCTCCTCGCTCGCGCCGACGGTGAGCCCGTCGCCGTGGTCCAGCACTCGGGCGAGCCCGGCGCCCCGCTCCCGGGCGTCGGGAACCGGCATCCCGCTGCGCTTCCGTCGCCCGACGACGGCGAAGCGAGCGAGCGAGACGAGCGTCTCCATCGCGCGGCCCGCCGAGCCGACGGTGACGGTGTCGTCGTCGACCGGCGCGAGCCAGGCGTGGTCCCGGCCGAGGCCCGCCGTCAGCGTGCGGGTCACCCGCAGCGTGTCGAGCTCCACCTCGACGAGGCCCCTGTCGCCGAGCAGCAGTGCGTGCCGCGGGCTCGGCAGCAGCAGCGCGTCGCGGAGGAGGCCCCGAAGCCCTCGACCGATCCGCCACGAGCCGTCGCGGAGATCGAGCACACCGAAGCGGACCGTCGCCCGCCCCTCGACCCACGACGTGACGAGCAGCTCCGGACCGAGCAGCCGGCTCGCGCTCAGCGCGGCGTGCGGGGCGTCGGCGGGAACGGGCAGGCCGAGTCGGATCGCGGTCACTCCCGCATGCTACCGAGCACCGCCCGGCTCACCAGGGCGATCGCCGATCTCGTCCGCAGGCGGTGTGGTGGTGGGCCTTCTGCCCGACAGCGCACCCACCAGCACCGCTGCCGCAAGGCTGGCGAGGGCGAGCACGAACAGCGTGTTCGGCACCGGGAACACTCGGTGAGCGACGACTGATCCTGTCGGAAGCTCCCATTCGCAGGAGACGCCCACCGGAATCCAGACGTCCGTCTGAACGGGAGCCTGCTCACCGACCTGAACGCCCACAGCCGGATCCGCAGCAACCGGGAAGCAGCCCTGATTCTCGTGCCACAGGGAGTACTGGGCAGTGAGCTGTCCGAGAACCGCCAGCAGCGCTGCGGTGATGACCAGCGCGACCAGCAGCCTCAGCCGGCCTCGCCCAATTCGGATCGCGGTCACTCCCGCATGCTACCGAGCACCGCCCGACTCACCACGGCGAGGGGCGGTCGGGGTCGCGCCGTCCGTCGTCGGGGGTGCGGGGGAGCGGTTCGCCGCCGCCGCGGATGCAGAGCCAGCGCAGCTCGCCCTCGCTGTCGGGGTGCGCCCGCCAGGTGCGCCACACGTCCTGGCCGACGCGGACGACGCTGCCGGGGCCGACGTCGACGACGTCGTCGTCGAGTCCCATCTGGCCGGTGCCGGCGAGGAACACGTAGAGCTCCTCGATGCGGGCGTGGGTGTGCCAGTAGCCCGCCTCCTCGCCAGGTTCGAGCGCGTTCGCCGAGAGGCCCAGGTATTGCATGGCCAGTTCGTGGTCGACGATGCGGCGCCCGTCGCGGGATCGTGCGGCGTCGAAGCCGCCGTAATGCGACCGCCACGCCTCGAGCGCGCCGATCTCGAGCACCTCGTAGTCACTCATGCCTGCTCCTTTCGTCGGGCCCGGTCGGTGCGGGCTCCAGCAGCTCGAGGAGCCCGCGCACGGCGGCGCGCATCGCTGCGTCGTCGCCGAGCGCGCGGGACAGCACGTAGCCGCCCTGGATGACCGCGACCGCCGTGGTCGCCCGGTCGCGGGCCGCGGCGGCGTCGAGCCCCTGCTCCGTGAACGCCCGCGCGACGAGCTCGATGAGCTCCGCGAAGTAGCGGGACACCTCGCCCCGCAGCGTCTCGTCGCCCATGACGACGGGGTCCGCCGTGAGCCGGCCGACGCGGCAGCCGGCGGTCGCCGCGCGCGGCCGTTCGAGGTAGTCGGCGATGCGCCGCTCGGGCTCGTCGGCGCCGTCGAGCGTCGCGGCGGCCGAGCCGAGCGTGTCGTCGACGGTCTGCGCGACGGCGGCGGCGGCGAGATCCCGCTTCGACGGGAAGTGGTGGTACAGGCTGCCCTGCCCGACGCCGCTGCGGGCGAGCACCTCGCGCGGGGTCGTCGCGGCGACGCCGTTCGCCGCGTACAGCTCCTGCGCGGCCTCGATGAGGATGCGTCGTGCTTCGGCGGTCATGCCCCGAGCATGCCATACCTAGAGGTAGGTATGCCACCAGTCAGGCCGGGCGGACCCCCACGGCCGTGATCGTCGAGGCATCCACCCGGTCGATGCCGCGCTCCGCGAGCAGCGCGGTGAAGCGCTCGCGCACCCGGCGCCTGGCCTTCTTGCCGAGACCGTCGAGGAGGTTCCGCCGCCCCGTGCCGAGCACGAGCCGCCAGGCGAGGTCGTCGTCGAGGGCGAGATGACGCGGCACCGCGTCGGCGCGCACCCGCTCCAGCCCGAGCTCGTGCAGCCAACCCGCCACCGCGCCGGTCGTGCCGGGCGTGCGGTCCGCCTCCTGCGGCGCGTCGGGCGAGCCGCCGCCGACCTCCGCGACGGCATCCGCGAGCGCTTGCCGGAACGAGTGGAAGGCGCCGTGCTGCCACACCGTGATCGCGACCCGCCCGCCCGGGCGCGCCCGCTCGATCAGGGCGCGCGTGCCGTCGTCGAGCTCGTCGAAGAAGAACACCCCGAGCACGCACTGCACGAGGTCGTAGCCGGCCGGCTCCCACTCCCGCACATCGCCGACGTGCAGCCGCAGCCGCGGCAGCCCGCCCGCAGCTTCGGCGCGGGCGCGCGCGAGCTCGATCATCGGAGCGGCGGCGTCGACCGCGTCGACGACCCCCTCGGGGCCGACGAGCTCGGCGGTCGGCACGGCGGAGGCGCCGGTGCCGCAGCAGGCGTCGAGCACGGTCTCGCCGAACTGCGGCGCACTGCGCGCGATCGCGGACAGCGAGATCGGCTGCCAGAGCTCGTCATCGATCGCGAGGACGGCGTCGGCGTGCCTGACGAAGCGCCGGACGGCGTCGGGTTGCTGCTGCTCGTCCCCCATCCGACTATTCTGGCCCCCATCGGGGCCTCAGGCGCAATGCCCCGCCCCGGGAGCGCGTCCGTCTCAGCGAATCGAAAGGCGCATGCGGCAGACTGGGCGACAGCGCCCGCAGGCCCGCACCGCCTGGAGGCCGCGCTCCGATCCCGCATCACGAATCGAGACCTCATGAACCGCGCCCTGCGCCGCACCGCGCCCATCGCGCTCGCCGCCGCCTCCGCCCTCGTGCTCGCCGGATGCGCCGGCAGCGCCGACGCCCCGGCCTCGTCGAGCGATCCCGCCGCCACCGCGGCCGCCTGCTTCGAAGCGAAGCCGGGCGCCGAGAGCGACGCCGTGAAGGTTTCGGGCGACTTCGGCGCCACGCCGACCGCGGAGTTCACCACCCCGCTCGCCGCCGAGGAGCTGCAGACCAGCGTCGCGATCAAGGGCGACGGCGACAAGACCGAGTCGGGCGTGAGCGCGAACGTCATGCTCACCATGTTCAACGGCACGAGCGGCGAGCAGATCGTCTCGCAGGAGGTGCCGCTCGCGATGGGCGACACGAGCCTGCTCGAGGCGTTCCGCTCGGCCATCGACTGCCAGCCGTACGGTACCCGCACCGTCACCGTGGCGCCCGCCGCCTCGCTCTACGGCGAGACCGGCAACGAGTCGCTCGGCGTCGCCGCGGACGACACCGTCGTGATCGTCGCCGACGTCGTCGAGGAGTACGTCGAGCCGACCCCCGAGCCGCTGCCGACCCCGGCCGAGTGGACCACGAACGTGCCCGAGGTCACCTTCAACGGCGACAAGACGCCGACGGTCGTCATCCCGAAGACGGATGCCTCGACCGAGCTCGAGCTGAAGGTGCTCGAGCCCGGCGACGGCAAGACGGTGGCCGACGGCGACCAGGTGACCGTGCAGTACGCGGGTCTCACCTGGGACGACGGCCAGGTCTTCGACGACAGCTACTCGCGCGGCGAGCCGGCGACGTTCTCCACCTCGGGCGTGATCCCGGGCTTCGGCGCGGCGCTCGTCGGGCAGAAGGTCGGCACGAAGCTCATCGTGACGATCCCGCCTGCCCTCGGCTACGGCGCGGAGCCGAGCGACTCGAACGAGCTCGCCGGCCGCACCCTCGTCTTCGTCGTCGAGATCGTCGACACCGCCTCGGCGGGCTGATCCCGCGCCGCTGAGTTTCGACGGCTGAGGCCCGGGCGCGTCGCCCGGGCCTCAGTCGTGTCAGCGGTTCAGGCCACCGCCGTCTCGACCGCCCACCAGAGGAGCGCCGAGACGAGCCAGAAGCCCAGCACGAACACCGTGTCGCGGCGGCGCCAGCGGCTGATCGTGCGCTCGGTGCGCGAGTCGTGGGCGCCGAAGGCGCGGGCGTCCATCGCGAGGGCGACGCGCTCGGCGTGCCGGATGGCGCTCGCGAGCAGCGGGACGGCGAGGCCGACGGTGCCGCGCAGCCAGGCGATCGGCCCGCGCCCGCGATCGACCCCGCGCACCCGGCGGGCCGCGCGGATCACCTCGAGCTCGTGGCCGAAGCGCGGCACGAAGCGCATCGCCGCGAGCGCCGTGTAGCCGAGCCGGTACGGCACCCGCAGCTGCTGCACGAGCGCCCGCACGAGCTCGGCGCCCGTCGTCGTGAGCCCGGAGACGAACGCGAGCAGGATGATCGCGGCGATCCGCAGCGCCGTCGCGAGCCCGACGAGGTACATCGCCCCGGTGAAGCGCCACTCGCCGAGCTGGGCGAGCACGAGCTCGGAGCCGGCCGCATCCGCCGGCAGCGTGGCCGGATCGACCCAGATGCCGAAGCTCACACCCAGCACCGCCGCGAACGCCGGCACGCCGAGCAGGATCACGAGGATCCAGCGCAGGCCGAGCCGCGCCCCGACGAGCAGCACGAGCGCCGCGAACACCGCGAAGGCGAGCGGCAGCGGCACGCCGCGGGTGAGGACGAGCGCGATCATGACGGGCACCGGGCCCGCGAGCTTCGCGAGCGCGTTGAGCGAGCGCAGCGGGCCGCCGCGCGCGACCGTCGTCTCGCCGAGCGCGCTCATGCGCGGCCGCCCGGGGCGGGGAGCTGCGCCCAGCGGGTGACGGCGCGCCACTCCGGGTGGTTCGCGAGCCCGCGGGTGGCGCGGGCGAGCGGCGGATGCCGGAGGCCGGCCTGCTCGATCAGAGGACCGGCGAGCACCTCGGCGGTCGGCCCGACGCCGAGCAGCCGCCCCTCCGCCATGACGGCGACGCGGCTCGCGTGGTCGGCCACGAGCTGCAGGTCGTGGGTCGCGGCGATCACGGTCGTGCCGGCGTCGTTCAGCTCGCGCAGCAGCGCGACGAGCTCGCCCGCCCGCTCGCGGTCCTGGCCGAAGGTCGGCTCGTCGAGCACGAGTAGCGGCGCACCGGCGATGAGGGCGGTGCCGACGGAGAGGCGGCGCTTCTGCCCGCCGGAGAGCAGGAACGGATGCCTCGTCGCGGCCTCGGCGAGGCCGAACCGCTCGAGCATCGACGCGACCGACGCCGCCCGCTCCGAGGCGGGCACGCCCTGGAGCTCGAGCGCCTGCTCCAGTTCGCCCGCGACGGTCCCGGCGACGAACTGGTGCTCGGGGTTCTGGAAGACGTAGCCGATCGCGCGGCTGCGGCTCGCGGCATCCGCCGTCGCCGGATCGATGCCGGCCGCCTCGATGCGCCCCGCCGCGGGCGCGAGCACCCCGGCGAGCGCCTGCAGCAGGCTCGACTTGCCGGCGCCGTTCACGCCGACGACGGCGAGGAAGTCGCCCGCGGGCACCTCGAGCTCGACCTCGTGCACGACGAGCGCGCCGCGCCGCCCGCCCCGGCGCACCGAGACGCCGCCGGCCGTGACCACGGGCGGAACGGCCGGCGCTCCGGCTGCCGCGGGCGCCGGCGCCGGGTCGCGCGGCGCCGGCAGCGTCGGCGCGGCGTCGAGGGCGGCGCCGAGCTCGGCCGGGGTGATCGGCAGCGGCTCGATCGCGACGCCGGCCTCGCGCAGGCGCAGCGCGGCGAGCGTGGAGACCGGCAGCCACACGCCCAGCGCGGCGAGCTCCTCGGCACGGCCGGTGAGCACCTCGCGGGTGGGGCCGTCGGCGACCAGCCGGCCGTCGGCGTCGAGCACGACGACCCGGTCGACGAGGTCGGCGGCGGCGTCGAGGTTGTGCTCGACGAGCACGATCGCGTGGTCGCGGTCGGAGGCGAGCTCGCGCAGCACCGCGTACACCTCGTCGATGCCCGCGGGGTCGAGGTTCGCCGTGGGCTCGTCGAGCACCAGCACGGGGGAGCCCATCGCGAGGGCCGCCGCGATCGCGAGCCGCTGCCGCCCGCCGCCGGAGAGCCGCGCCGGATCGTCGGCGCGCCGCTCCCAGAGACCGACGAGCTTCAGCGCCCGCTCGGCGCGCTCGAGCACCTCGTCGACCGGCAGGCGCAGGTTCTCGGGGCCGAAGCAGACCTCGTCGAGCAGGGTGTTCGTGACGACCTGGGCGTCCGGGTCCTGGAAGACCATCGCGACCCGCTCGGACAGCTCGCCCACGCGGTGCTCCCGGGTGTCGAGGCCGCCGACGAGCACCCGGCCGTCGAGCTCGGCCGGCACCGAGTGCGGCACGAGCCCGTTCAGGGCGAGCGCGAGCGTCGACTTGCCGCACCCCGAGGGGCCGAGCAGCAGCACCACCTCGCCGGGCCGCACCACGAGGTCGACGCCGTCGGGCGTCGCGCGCTCGGCGCCCTCGTGCCGGATGCGGACGCCCTCGAGCTGCAGCAGCGGGGCGTCGGGCATGAGGCAAGCCTAACCTCGTGGGCCGGGCGGATGCCGAGAGCCCGGTCAGGCCGGGAATACCCCGCCGCCTACCGGTGTTGTGTCTATGTTCGGGGCGGAGAGTCCGTCCTGGCAGTGAAGGAGGCGGAACGTGGGCATCAGCTACGTCGAATTCGAAGACGAGCACGGGGTTCTGCGCCGCTACCGCAAGCACGCGAACGGACGCGGCCTGGTCGCGACCACCGCGAAGGTCGACCCGACGGCCTACGTCGATCCGACCGCCTACGTCGATCCGGGGGCCGTCGTGCAGCGCGGCGCCTCGATCGAGCACGGCGGCTGGGTCGAGGCCGATGCGATCGTCGCCGAGCGCGCGGTCATCGGAGTGAACGCCCGCATCGGGCACGGAGCCGTCGTCGGCCGCAGCGCGGTCGTCGGCCCGTACGCGACGGTGGGCCCGGACGCGAAGGTGCACAACGGCGCCCGCGTCCCCCGTGACACGTCCGTCGCCGAGGGGACCGAGTACCGGCCCTCGAGCGACGATCTGCGCCGGCTCGGCCTCGCGGCCTGAGCCGGCCCGTCCGGCCCGGCCACCCCCTGGCCGGGCCGGACTCCCATCCCCCTGTTTCTCCCCTTCCTTCCCCCTTCTGTCCCCTTCCTTCCCCCGCGCGGGAGGAGATCGACCGCGGGGGAGGATGCTTCCTCCGAAATCGTCCTCCCCTGACGACAATCACCTCCCACGGAGCCGGCGGGGCCGGGCCGGCGCAGGTCGGGCCGGCGCGGGGGCCGGACCCGAGGCCTAGTGGCCGAGCGCGGCCGTCGGCGAGGTGCGCGCCGCTCTGAGCGCCGGCAGCACGCCCGCGAGCGCCCCGACCGCGACGGTCACGACGACCCCGGCGAGTGGCACCTCCAGCGGCATCGCGACGAGCCATCCGTTCGAGCGGGCGACGACCGCCGTCACCAGCCAGCCGAGGCCGACGCCGAGCACGCCGCCGAGCGCCGCGAGCAGCATGGCCTCCACGAGGAACTGCGCGCGGATGTGCCCCCGCGTCGCGCCCAGCGCGCGGCGCAGCCCGATCTCCCGGCGCCGCTCCAGCACCGTGATGACCATCGTGTTCGCGACGCCGATGCCGCCGACGAGCAGCGCGATCGACCCGACGCCGATGAGCAGGCCGGTGAAGGCCTGGTCGATGAGCTGCTTCGCGGCGAGCGCGTCGGACGGGCGGCTCACCTTCACCTCCTCGGGCGCCTCCGGGTTCGCGGTCGCGGGGAGGAGCGCGCGCACCTCGGCGACGGCGTCCTCGGCCGAACGCTCGTAGATGGTCGTCGGCGCGCCCGTGAATCCGAACAGCGCCGCCGCGCGCTCCCCGGTCACGAGTGCGGCGGTGTCGAGCTCCGGCGTGAGCGGCGACGGATCGAGGATGCCGACGACGGTGAACTCCCGCCCGCCGAGCCAGAGCTGCGTGCCCGCGCTGTGCACCCCGAGCCGCTCCGCCGCTTTCGCGCCCAGCACCACGGTGTCGAGCGAGGCGGGCACCTCGGCGAGCCAGCGCCCGTGCGCGAGCGAGCTGCCCGTGGCCTCCAGGAGCGCGGCGTCCGCCGCCGCCACCGACAGGCCCCCGGTCTCGCCGCGCGGGATCAGCGCGCTGCGGTAGACGTGCACCTTGTCGAGCGTCGCCGTCCACGCGGCGGACTCCACCCCGTCGAGGCGGAGGATCCGCCCGGTGGCCTCCGCGGGCAGCTCGCTCGCCTTGCCGAACAGGTCGTCGCCCGCGGTGACCGTGAGCAGGTTCGTGCCGAGCGCGGCGAGCTGCTGCTGCACGAGCGCGCGGCTCGACGCCGAGAGCCCGACGACGGCGACCATCGCCGCGATGCCGATCGCGATGCCGAGCGCCGAGAGCGCCGCCCGCAGCGGGTGCGCGCGCACGCCGTGCGCGCCGAGCGCGACGAGGTCGGCGGTGCGGAGCCGGGACCTGGGCGCGCTCACGCCGCCGCCCCCGAGTCCGTGCGATCCGCGGAGTCCGTGCGATCCGCGGAGTCCGCGCGAGCGCCGATGGAGGCCTCGTCGAGCCGGCCGTCGCGGATGCCGATGCGACGCGGCAGCCCGGCGGCGAGCTCCCGGTCGTGCGTGATCACGACCACGGTCGTGCCGGCCGCGTGCAGCTCGCGCAGGATGCCGACGACCGTCGCACCGGAGCGGCTGTCGAGGCTGCCCGTCGGCTCGTCGGCGAGCAGCACCGCCGGGTCGCCGACGATCGCGCGGGCGATCGCGACGCGCTGGCGCTCGCCGCCGGACAGCTGCCGCGGCAGATGCCGGGCGCGATGCGAGAGGCCCACGCGGTCGAGCGCCTCGGCGGCGCGCTCCCGGCGGACGCTCGCGCGCACTCCGGAGTACAGCAGCCCCGTCGCGACGTTCTCGAGCGCGGTCACCCCGTCGGCGAGGTGGAACTGCTGGAACACGAAGCCGATCGTGCGCGCCCGCAGCGCGCTCAACGCGGCATCCCCCAGCTCGCCGACGTCGATGCCGTCCACCCGCACGGTCCCCGCGGTCGGGCGGTCCAGCGTGCCCATCAGGTTCAGCAGCGTCGACTTGCCCGAGCCGCTCGGCCCGACGATCGCGGCGAGCTCGCCGCGGCGGATGACGAGGTCGACCCGGTCGAGCGCGAGGGTCGGCGGCGAACCGTACTCCCGGCTCGCGCCGACGAGTTCCAGGACCGGGGCGCTCATGCGCTCACCGCCACCCGGTCGCCGGCCTCGAGCTCGCCCGAGACCACCTCGACCATGCCGCTCGCGAAGGAGCCGAGCTCCACCTCGACGCGCTTCAGCCCCTTCGCGGTGACGACGTCGACCGCGGAGCCCCCGCCCGGCACTGCGAGCAGCGCGGTCACGGGCACCAGCATCACCTCGCTCGCGAGGACGTGGCTGAACGTCGCGGTCACCTTCACCTCGCCGAACTCGGCGGCCGCGGCGGGGTCGTCGAGACTCAGCCGCACCGGCAGCTTCATCGCGCTGCCGCCCATGCCGTCGTCGCGCTGCACGGGGGAGCCGACGGACTGCACGGTCGCCGTGGTCGTCGCCCCGCCCGGGAGCCGGAGCTCCACCGTGCCGCCGACGGGCGCGGTGCTCGACAGCGTCGGGTCGAGGTCGAGGGCGACCTCGCGCGCCGTGCCGGTCACCTCGAGCGCGCTCCCGCCGGACGGCCCGCCGACGGATGCCTCGAGCGCACGCACCCGGACGTCGCTGTCCGAGAACACCACGCGGCCGAGCTCGATCGAGCCGGTCTCCTCGAGCCCGAGCGACTCCTGCCAGTCCTCGATCGCGGAGGCGGTGCGCCAGGTGAACTCCTCGTCGGGCTCGCGGTCGAAGAAGCCGAGGGCGGCGAGGTTCTCCTCGAGCTGGCGCACGTCCGCGCCGTCGCTCATGCCCTCGCCGAAGGCCCGCCAGGCTGGCAGCGCGCCCTGGAACAGCACGACCGGGGTGTCGTCGACGCGCAGCAGCACACCGCCGCGGCCGATCACGTCGCCGACTTTCGGCAGCGAGGTCACCGTGCCCGGCAGCGTCGAGGCGAGCTTGCGCGAGCCGCCGTAGCCGAGCTCGCCGGTGACCCGGGCGGTCTCGACGAGGTCGCCGACGGTGACCTCGGCCGACTCCGGCGCCGGGGCGTCCGCGCCGGCGTCCGCCTCCGCCTGCGGGTCGGGGCGGAGCATCCAGATCCCCGCCGCGACGACCGCGGCGGCCGCGACGCCCGCGACCGGCAGCAGCCAGCGGCGTCTCATTCGCCCGATCCGAATCCGGCGGCCTCGCTGCAGCGGTCGAGGTCGGCCTCGTCGAAGTCGGTCGCGGCGCTCATCGACATGGCCGACATGCCGTTCTCGCTCGGCGGCTCGGGGTCGGCGTAGTCGTAGCCGGCGTCGCGCATGCACTTCGCGAAGACGAGCTGCTGCTCGTACAGCTCCTGGGCGGTCGGGGCGTCCGGGTCGACCGGCGGGTCGCCGACCTCGCCCCGGCAGTCCTCGTCGGCCGCCTGGAACGCGTCGAAGTCGATGGTCCCCGCGTCGAGCGTCATGGTTTCGCCCTCCCCGGCCTCGGCCGGCTTCGGCAGCTCGACGCCGGCCTTCTTCATGCAGGCGTCGTACTTCAGGCGCCAGTCGTCGTACTGCTGCTCGAACGTGCTGTTCTCCAGTGCGCCGCCGTTCTCGGCTGCGCCGCCGCCGGGCGCGGCGCTGCAGGCGCTGAGCAGCGCCGCGAAGCCGACGAGGGACGCGGCGCCGAGCAGGCGCAGGGCGGTGGGTGCGGTGGGCATGTCGGGGTCCTCCCGGTCGTGGCCCGCCGGATCGCGGGCATACCCAGCTGATCCGAAGCCCGGTCATAGCGGCGTCAAGGACTCCGCTGACGTTTTCCATACCTCCCGGCTGCTTCGATGGTCGCCGGAGGGATGATTCGATGCGCGTACTGGTGGCCGAAGACGAGACGATGCTCGCCGAAGCGATCCGGGCGGGACTGGCGCAGCACGCCATCGCCGCGGACCTCGCCGGCGACGGCGAGGCGGCGCTCGCCGCGATCGAGGTGAACGACTACGACGCCGTCGTGCTCGACCGGGACCTGCCCGTGCTGCACGGCGACGAGGTCTGCGCCGAGCTCGCCGGACGCACGAACCGGCCCGCGATCCTCATGCTCACCGCCGCCCGCCGCCTCGAGGAACGGGTCGACGGCCTCGCGCTCGGCGCCGACGACTACCTGCTGAAGCCGTTCGAGTTCCCCGAGCTCGTCGCGAGGCTCCGCGCGCTCACCCGGCGGCGCTTCGAGGCGCGGCCGCCCGTGCTGCGCGCCGGCGACGTACGCCTCGACCCGGTGCGGCACGAGGTGTTCCGCGGACCGCGCGTCGTGCGGCTGTCCCGCAAGGAGTTCGCCGTGCTCGAGGTGCTGCTGCGCGAGCCGGGCACGGTGCGCAGCGCCGAGTACCTGCTGGAGAAGGCGTGGGACGAGCACGCCAACCCCTTCACGAACTCCGTGAAGGTCACGATCAGCACGCTCCGCCGCAAGCTCGGCGAGCCCTGGGCCATCCGCACGGTGCCCGGCGTCGGATACGTGATCGGCGAGCCGGTCGAGGCCGATCGCCGTGGCTGAGGTGCGGCCGTTCCGGCTCACCATCCGGGCGCGGCTCGCGCTCACCTACTCGGGGCTCCTCGTCGGGTCGAGCGCGCTCCTGCTCGGCTTCATCTACTTCGCGCTCGGCGTGCTGCCGAGCTACGCCTTCTCCTCCGCCTCGGTCGCCCTGATCGACGGCACGATGATGCAGGTGGCACCGCTCGAGCCGGCGCAGCCCGACTGGCTGTGGGCCGACGACGTCAGCTACGACGCGGGCTTTGCCGCGACCGCGTCGACGCCCGGCATCGTGGTCGCGTCGCGCGACGACCTGCAGCAGCTCTACCTCTGGGTCGCGGCCGGCATGCTCGTGCTGCTCGCGGCGGGCGGGAGCTGGGCGGGCTGGGCCCTCGCCGGTCGGGTGCTGCAGCCGCTGCACGACATCGGGGTCGCCGCCCGCCGGGCCGCCCGCGGCCGCTTCGACCACCGGCTGGCGCTCACGGGCCCCCGGGACGAGGTCACCGACCTCGCCGACACCTTCGACGACATGCTCGGCGAACTGCAGAGCGCCTTCCACGCGCACCGGCGCTTCGCCGCGAACGCCTCGCACGAACTGCAGACCCCGCTCGCGACCACCCGGACGATGCTCGACGTCGCGCTCGGCGCCCGCCCCGACGGCGCGGAGCGGGCGCTGCTCGAACGCCTCCGGCTCGTGAACGAGCGCAGCATCGCCGCCGTCGAGGCGCTGCTCGACCTCTCGCAGCTCGAACGCGGCGGCCCCATCGAGACCGCCCCCGTGCGGCTCGACCGGCTCGTGTCCGAGGTGCTCGCCGAGCTCGCCCCGGAAGCCGAGGCCGCCGGCATCCGCGTGCGCAGCGAGCTCGCCCCGGCGACGGCCGTCGCCTCCGCGCCGCTCCTGCGCCAGCTCGCGCTGAACCTCGTGCAGAACGCGATCCGCCACAACGAGCCGGGCGGCGAGGTCGTCGTCGAAACGGGACCGGCGGATGCCTCGCCGGCGCGGCTGCGCGTCGCGAACACCGGCCCCGTCGTGCCCCCGGAGGCCGTCGCGGCCCTCACCGAGCCGTTCTTCCGCGCGCCGGGGCGGGTCGCCACCGGCGGCGTGCAGGGCCGTGGGCTCGGCCTCTCGATCGTCGCGGCGATCGCCGAGCGGCACGACGCCGAGCTCGGGCTCGCCGCCCGCGACGGCGGCGGCCTCGAGGTGGAGTTGCGCTTCCCCGCCGCCTGAGCGGCAGGCCCCGGCCGGCTACGCCGCGAGCGCCTCCGCCAGCAGGGTGAGCGACTGCTCCCGGCCGGGGGCGGCGTCGCGCGGCTCGTCCGCACGGGCGCCCGCCACGGGCGACACCATGATCTCCTCGACCCCGTGCCGGGTGGCGAGCGTGCGCAGCTCGGCGGCCGCGGCATCCGCGTCGCCGATGATCCAGCGGTGCCGCATCGCGTCGATGAGCTGCTCGGCGTCGGAGTCGCGGGGAGCTGCGAGCGCCTGGTCGACGGTCTCGAGCGGGCGCATCGGCCGGTTCAGCCGGAGCCGCGCCATCGCTCGCAGTTGGGGGAGCGCCCGCTCGGCGGCCTCCTCGGCCGTCGGCGCGACGACCACGTTCGCCGTGAGGAACGTCACGGGCTCCGGGTGCGCCTCGCTCGGCCGGTAGCCGCTGCGGTACAGCTCGAGCGCCCGCTCCAGCCCCTCGCCCGAGAAGTGGTTCGCGAACACGTACGGCAGCCCGAGCTCGGCCGCGAGCTTCGCCGAGTAGTCGCTCGAGCCGAGCAGCCACAGCGTCGGCACCTCGGTCGCCGCCGGCGTCGCCTGGATCGCGTACTCCCGCCCGCTCGTGAGCCGCAGCGTCGCGCCGTCGGGGGAGAGCAGCGCGAGGATGTCCGCGATGTGGTCGGGGAATCGGTCGACGTCGGCCGTCGGGCCCGAGATGCGCAGCAGCTGCGTGATCACCGGATCGCTGCCGGGCGCGCGGCCGATGCCGAGGTCGATGCGGCCCGGGGCGAGCGCCTCGAGCGCGGCGAACTGCTCGGCGACGACGAGCGGCGCATGGTTCGGCAGCATCACGCCGCCGGAGCCCACCCGGATGCGCTCGGTGCTCGCCGCGGCCGCCGCGATCAGCACGGGCGGCGTCGTCGAGGCCACCGAGGGCATGTTGTGGTGCTCCGCGAACCAGTACCGCTCGTAGCCGGCGCGGTCCGCGAGCCGGGCGAGCGCGATCGAGGCGCGCACCGCCTCCGTACTCGTCTGGCCGTCGCGGACGGGAATGAGGTCGAGGACGGAGAGCTTCGGCGTCGTGGTCATCACTCGTGCCAACGCCGGGAGCGGCGGCCGCTATTCCAGCGTCGATCCTGAACATGCCATCCGGATGCCGCAGCTGGGGGTGTTGCCGAACGGTGCGCCTTCCTATGGTGGGGAGGGAGCGACATCGCCGTCGCTCACGATCCTCGAGGGGGTACGGATGACGGTCCACTACGAACTGCCCACGGCCGCGGATTTCTCGGTGCTGGCGGGGGCGCATCACCCGGCGGTCACGATCTACGCCTCGACCTCACCCGTGGTGAGCGAGCGCGAACGCGCCGAGGTGGCGGTCAAGAGCGGCTTCGACGAGGCGCTCGAGCATCTGAAGGGCGCCGGCGCCGACACCGCCGAGCTCGACGCGATCCGCGCCGAGCGCGACCGGATCCTCGGCGACCAGCAGCTCTGGGGCGGCCTCGCCCGCTCGCTCGCGCTGTTCGTCTCGCCGGACGTGAGCGAGGTGTTCGTGCTGCCGAACCGCCTCGACGACGCCGTGCACGTCGGCTCCCACTTCACGCTCGGGCAGCTGCTGCGCGCCCCGAGCCAGGACCAGGAGGCCTTCGCGATCACCATCTCGGCGAGCGAGTGGGCGCTCTGGCACGCGACCCCGACCGACCGCGCCGTGAAGCTGCCGATCGACCAGCAGGGCACCGCGAACCTCGACGAGGCCACCAACCGCGAGCCCGGCGAGGACAAGCCCCGGGGCTCGAATCGCGGCACGGCGAGCCAGTTCGGCGGCGCCAGCCGCCTGCTCGGCGACGAGGGCCGCAAGACCCTCCTCGACCTGTACACGAAGCGCGTGATCGAGGTCGCCCGGCGCGAACTCCTCGAACGCGACCCCGACGAGCGGGTGCCGGTGTTCGTGTTCGCGGCCGAGCCGCTGCTCAGCCTCTTCCTGCAGAACACCAGGAACTCGCGCCGCGTCGTCGCCGTGCCCGGCTCGCCCGACCGGCTCGGCGCGGCCGAGCTCGACGAGATCCTCCGCCGCGAACTCGGCCGGCTCAATGTGCGCGAAGCCGAGCGGGCGCTCCGCGCGCTCGCCGAGGGCAGTGCCGGACGGGTCGAGCGCGACCTCGCGGCGATCGCGAGGGAGGCGGCCGACGGCGCCGTCGAGACCTTCTGGTTCGACTTCACCACCTCGGTCAACGGCACCCTCGACCGGGAGTCCGGCGCGATCGAGTTCGCCACCGACCACGGGGCCGGCGAGGCGCTGGCCGACGGCACCCCGGCGGGCGATCTGCTGCCGCAGCTCGCCCTGCTCGTCGTCGCGAAGGGCGGCAAGGTCGTCACCGTTCGGGCCAGCGAGCTCGACGGCGGCGTCTGGTCGGCGCCCGCGATGGCGGAGCTGCGCTTCGCCCTCGCCTGAGCACGCACCTCGCGCACCGCGCGGAACGGCGGGGTGGCTCGG
>NZ_BMRJ01000001.1:195896-197135 GCF_014648575.1 Agromyces mediolanus
AGGCTCGGCGACGGCCACGGCGAGCGGTTCCCGCCCGGGGAGCTGGATGACGATCTCGGTCGCGGCGGAGTCCTCGACGAAGGCCTCCACCCAGGTGACGGTGTCGGCACGGAGGACCGCGTCGTCGGGCGGGGTCTCGCGCACGGCCAGCCGCAGCGAGTCCGGGTGCGGCACGACGCCGCCGTTTGCCGCGACGAGCTCGAGGGTCCAGCCGGGGCTCGGGCAGAGCCCCGAACCGGCGATGCGGATCAGGCGCGAGCCGCAGGAGCGCACGGCCGTCGCCCGGAAGCGGGCCGCGCGGTAGTCGCAGAACAGCACGGGGGAGGTGGGCCGGGTCATGCCGCAGACGGTAGCGCCGGCCGAGGCGGCGCGGCCTCAGGGTGAGCGCTGAACCGGTCTCAGGGTGGGGTCGCCCGCGTACGATCGTGACCATGCGCTTCGGAATGTTCGTCCCCCAGGGCTGGCGTCACGACCTCGTCGGCATCGACCCCCGCGAGCAGTGGGGGGTGATGCGCTCGCTCGCCGAGTTCGCCGACCGCGAGGGGTCGCCGTGGGAGGCGATCTGGGTCTACGACCACTTCCACACCGTGCCGGTGCCGAGCGAGCACGAGGCGACGCACGAGGCGTGGTCGCTGATGGCCGCCTTCGCGGCGTCGACCTCGCGCGTACGGCTCGGTCAGATGTGCACCTGCATGAGCTACCGGAACCCCGCCTATCTCGCGAAGGTCGCGGCGACCGTCGACCTCGTCTCGGGCGGACGCGTCGAGATGGGCATCGGCGCCGGCTGGTACGAGCACGAGTGGCGCGCGTACGGCTACGGCTTCCCCGAGGTGCCCGAGCGACTCGCTCGGCTCCGCGAGGGGGTCGAGATCCTGCACCAGGCGTGGACGACGGGCAGCGCGACGCTCGACGGCGAGCACTACCAGGTGGACGGCGCGATCGTGCAGCCGCAGCCCCTGCAGGAGGGCGGCATCCCCATGTGGATCGCCGGCGGCGGTGAGAAGGTGACGCTCCGCATCGCGGCGAAGTACGCGAGCGCGACGAACTTCTACGGCAGCCCCGAGGAGTTCAGCCACAAGAGCGAGGTGCTGCGCGGGCACTGCGAGCGGCTCGGCCGCCCCTTCGAGGAGATCACCCGCTCGGCGAACTTCAACACCGTCGTCGGCGTCGACGAGGCCGACGTGGAGCGCCGCCTCGACGCCGTGCACGCGCGTCTCGCCGGCTCGGCGGGCGAGGCGG
>NZ_BMRJ01000001.1:197265-232576 GCF_014648575.1 Agromyces mediolanus
GGGACATGCGCGAGCGCGGCCTCGGCTACGCGATCCACTACTTCCCGGAGGCGGCCTACGACCGCAGCGGGCTGGAGCTCTTCGAGCGCGAGGTCATCCCCGCGCTGCGCTGAGGGCCTCGGCTACGCGCCGACGGCGTCGAGCTTCGCGCCGAGCTCGGCGTCGGTGGGCTCGGTGAAGTGGGTGCCGTCCGGGAAGACGACGACGGGGATGTTCGTGCGACCGGAGATCGACTTCGCCGTCTCGGCCGCCTCGACGTGCACCTCGAGGTCGACGTACTCGTAGTCGACGCCGCGCCGGTCGAGGAGGGCCTTCGAGCGACGGCAGTCGCCGCACCAGGCGGCGCCGTACATGGTGATCCGGTCGGGGTTCGCAGCAGTAGCAGTCACATCGATACTGTACGCATTACCTGGCTGGGGTATTCCCGAACGTCGCCCGGCGGTCAGACTGGGGAGCATGCGATTCGAGACGACGATGTCCCAGCTGGGCAACAACACGGGCATCGAGGTGCCGCCCGAGGTGATCGAGGCGCTCGGCGGCGGCAAGCGGCCGCCCGTGCTCGTGCGGGTGAACGGCTATGAGTACCGCAGCACGGTCGGAGTGATGGGCGGGCGCTCGCTCATCCCGTTCAGCTCGGACAAGCGGAGGGAGACCGGCATCGGCGGCGGCGACCCCATCGAGGTCGAGATGGAGCTGGACACGGCGCCGCGCACCGTCGAGGTGCCCGCGGACTTCCAGGCCGCGCTCGAAGCGGCCCCGGGTGCCGTGGCGGCGTTCGAAGCGCTGGCGCCCAGCCACAAGAAGGCGCACGTCACCGCCATCGAGCAGGCCAAGGCGGCGGAGACCCGGCAGCGCCGCATCGACGCCGCGGTGGCGAAGCTCGTCGGGGGCTGAGCCCGGCCGGGCACCTCGCTCAGGCGCGGCCGACGCTGCTGCACCGACCGAGCCGTGCCGACGCCGCTGCGTCGCTGCCGGCTCAGGCGCGGCCGACGAGACGCAGGAAGCCGCTGAGCTGCGCCACCCCCTCGGCTCTGTGCGGGAGCCCGTCGAGCAGCCCGGGCGAGTAGACGAGGTACGCCGCCCACTTCGCTCGCGAGATCGCCACGTTCAGCCGGTTCTTGAGCAGGAGGAACTCCAAGCCGCGCGGGGCCGAACGGGCGGAGGACGCCGCGAGCGACACGATCGCGATCACCGCCTCCTGCCCCTGGAACTTGTCGACCGTGCCCACCGGCACCTCGTGCAGGCCGGCGGCGTCGAGCGCCTCCCGCACGACGCCGAGCTGCGCGTTGTACGGGGTGACGACGATCAGGTCGGCGGGCTCGAGCGGCCGGGGCGCGGCGCGGACCGGACCGTCGGCGGAGTCGTGCGCGTCGTGCCACTCGCGCCCGAGCAGCGAGCGGGCGAGCTCGACGACCGCGCGCGCCTCTTCCGGCGAGTGCGTCGAGTTGCCCTCGTGCTCGACGGGGATGGGCGTGAGGCCGGGCGCGACGCCGTCGAGCGAGCGGCTCGCGGCGACGGGGTGCGACTGCAGCTCGCCCTCGTAGGAGAGCCGCGACACGGGGGCCGCGACGGCCGGGTGCATGCGCCGGCTCTCGGCGAGGAAGTAGCCGAACTCGGCCGGCAGCACGTCGTGGCCGTCGGCGACCCAGCCGAGGGCCGAGGCGTCCACCGGCTCCGGGTGCAGCGCCTGGCTCACCTGCGGAAGCTGCTGCGGGTCGCCCAGCAGCAGCAGATTGCGGGCCGACACCGAGACCGCGATGGTCGAGGCCAGCGAGAACTGGCCCGCCTCGTCGACGACGAGCAGGTCGAGCGAGCCGCGCGGCACCCGGCGCACGTTGCAGAAGTCCCACGCGGTGCCGCCGATGACGTGGCCGTCGGGCCGCTCGGAGACGAACGCGGTGAGTTCGTCCTTGCGGGCGAACGCCGTGAACGCGCGCAGCCCCGCCTCGGCCGGATCTTTCACCGCCTTGCCGACGAGCCCGGCGTCGAGCCCCGCGCCGACGATCGCCTCGAGCAGGTGCTCGACGACGGTGTGCGACTGCGCGACGACGCCGACGCGCCAGCCGTGCTCGCGCACGAGCCTGGCGATGACGTGGGCGGCGAGGTAGGTCTTGCCGGTGCCCGGCGGGCCCTGCACGGCGAGGTAGGAGTACTCGAGCCGGCGCACCGAGTCGACGACGGCGGCGAGGTAGTCGTGCTCGGCGCCGACCGGCGCGAGCGAGCCGGTGGTGCGCGGCGGGCGCCGCCGCAACACGTCCATCGCGGGATTGCGGGGGAGCACGGGGTCGAGCGTCGGGATCGCCGCCGCCCACTCGGCGATGGCGTCGCGCAGGGCGTCGGCCCGCGGGGGAGCGCCGGGCGCGATCGCGACCGGGAGGTCGCGCCAGGTGCGCCCCGGCTGGCCGCGCTCCTCGACCCGCACCCCGGCGTCGCCGGCCTCGACCACGACGGCGTTCGACCAGGCCCGCTGCCCGGGGCGGGCGGACTGGGCGTCGAACGGCGCCGGCCAGTCGTAGAGGAGGAACACCTCGGCCCCCGGGCTGAAGCGCGAACCGGGTGCGATGTGCCCGTCGAGCAGCAGCTCGCGGCGGGCGCTCTGCCAGCGCGGCTCCTCGTACCAGTTGCCGAGCGCACGCGACCGCGCCGGATCGACGATGAGCACGTCGCGGTGGTCCTCCCAGCTCTCGACGGGCTGGTCGCAGCGCAGGTAGTGCCACCACCAGAAGCTCTTCGCCTCGCGGGCGTGGTAGTCGATCGCGGCGGAGGCGAGCGCGAGCGCCTCGGTGTCGGCGTCGCGCCGGACGCCGTCGAGGGTCGGGCGGGCCGCCTCGCGCTGCTGCACCATCGCGCGCAGACGCAGCGCGAGGGGCGAGGCCTCGTAGATGCGGCCGGGTGCCCGGTCGGCGAGCAGCGCGCCCGGCACGGGGGCGACGCCGGCCCCGCGGCCCAGTTCGAGCAGCCAGTCCCGCAGCCGCAGCGTGGAGACGCAGTCGTAACGGTTGTAGTCGGCGAGGTCGGCGAGGATGCGGGCGGCCTCGGCCGCGGCATCCGCATCGCCCCCGAGCTGCGCCGCCGCCTGCAGCTCGCTCGCCCGCACGTACTCGGTGATGGAGTCGGCGCCCGACTTGACGTCGGCCTCGCGCAGCTCGGCGCCCATGTAGAGCGGCTCGAGCTTCTTGATGGAGTAGGAGCGGCTGCCCACCCGCACCGCGCGCTTCACGATCGGGTAGAGGTCGACGAGCACGCCGTCGGCGAGGAGCTGGTCGACCTCGGCCTCGCCCGCGCCGTGCCGGGCGGCGATGGCCGTGAGGTGCGTGCGCTCGTAGCTCGCGTAGTGGAAGATGTGCAGCCCCGGGTGCGCCTGGCGGCGCAGCTTCACGAGCTCGAGGAATCGCACGAGCGCCTCGCGCTCTTCGGCGAAGGAGTGCGCCCAGAACGCCGTGTACTGCTCGGCGGTGTCGACCATGCCCCAGAGGTAGTCGAGGTTCCACTTCGTGCCGTCGCCCTCGGTGTAGAGCGGGTCGCCCTCGAAGTCGAAGAACAGGTCGCCGGGACTCGGCTCGGGTATGGCGGCGATCGCGCGCGCCTCGCGGAGCTCGACGGGCGGGGCGAGCGGCGGGTCGCCCTCGCGCCAGGCCCCGGACGCCTCGGCGGCGCTCGCCTCGGACTCGGCGCGCAACTGTAGCCGGGCCTGGGCGCGCAGGTTCTCGAGCGTCGCCTCGGCGAGGTGCGGCACGGGGCCGGTCGACGCGGCGAGCGCGTCGATCGTCGTGATGCCCGCGGCTGCGAGGGGCTCGCGCTGCGTGGTGCGGAGGCCGCCGACCATCAGCACGTCGCGGTTGGCCTGCACCTCGAGTTCGCAGGTGGGGCAGCGCCCGTCGTGGGTGTAGCGCGGATCGCCCCAGGCGACGGGGGCGGTGTCGGCTTCGCGCTCGGCGACGATGCGGCGCATGCGGGCGAGCCGCTCGCGGTACACCGGCACGATGTCGGCGAGCGAGTGCGCGCTCACCGAGCCGTCGCCGAGGAGGAGCTCGACGGTGTCGTCGAGCGGGACGCCGAGGCGGGCGAGCTGCTCGGCGTAGGCCCCGAGCTGCAGCAGTGCGGTGACCCTGGCGTGCCGGGCGAGCTTGGAGTCCTGCACGCGGTAGCCGCCGTCGGGCCGGCGCACGATGAAGTCGGCGAAGCCGATGAAGTCGGGCTCGGCGAAGGTCGCCTGGAACACGACGGGCGCCCCGGCGGCGAACGCGGCGTTCGTCGCGGCGACGGCGGCGGCCACCTGCTCGAGGTCGCGCACGTCGGGGCGCTCGATCTCGACGACCCCGTCGCCGAACTCGGCCCGGTAGCGCTCGAGCACGCGCAGCTCGTGCGCGTCGCCCAGCTCGCCGGCGCGGCGCAGCATGGGGTCGTCGAGCGGGGCGAACAGCGCGTCGCGGCCGAGCTTCTGGTCGAGCTCGCGCAGGAAGGCGAACTCGCAGTCGCTCGCCTTCTTGAGGTCGCTCGCGCTCGTCACCACGGAGCCGTTCAGCAGGTACATCGGGCTCCTTCGTTCGGGATGCCTCCACGCTAGCCGGTGCGTCCGACACGGCATCGGCGTAGGGTGTGCCGCATGGCCGACTGGGAGCAGCTCCGCCGTCTCGCCCTCGCCCTGCCCGACACGAGCGAGGGCACGAGCTGGGGATCGGCGCACTGGCGGGTGCACGGCAAGGGCTTCGTCTGGGAGCGTCCGCTGCGCAAGACCGACCTGGCGGAGCTCGGGCTCGACGAGCAGCCGGGCCCGATCCTGGGCGCGAGGGTCGAGGACGAGGCGGTGAAGCTCGCCCTGGTCGAGGAGGACCCCGCGGTGTTCTTCACGATCCATCACTTCGACGGCTGGTCGGCGATCCTCGCGCGGCTCGACCGCATCTCCGATCGGCGCCTCGAGGAGCTCGTCGAGGAGGCCTGGCTGCTGATGGCGCCGCCGAGGCTCGGCCGCGAGTGGCTCGACGCCCACCCGGACTGAGCGCCGCCTACGCTCCGGGCGCGTCGAGGGCGCCGCGGTCGAGCCCGAGCATCCCCTCGACGGCGTGGCTGATGAGCGAGCCCCGGTCGCTCGTGTCGCCCCAGCGTACGAGCGCCTGCGCGTTCAGTCCGTCGACCATGCCGAGGAGCTGCCAGGCCACCGCGGCCGGATCCTCGGTCTCGAACTCGCCGGCGGCGACCCCGGCCCCGATGACGTCCTGGATCACCCCCTGCCAGGCATCCATCTGCGCGCGCACCTCGGCGGCGAGCGTCTCGTTGCGGCGGCCGAGCGCCCACGCCTCGACCCAGACGAGCGTCACGTCGTCGCGGCTGCCGTCGAGGATCGTGCGGACGAGCACGCCGAGCTGCGCGCGCGGCCCGGGCAGTGCGTCGAGCAGCGTCTCGATCTCGGCGACCTCGGCCGAGACGACCGAGGCGAAGGTGCGGGCGATGAGCACGTCCATGCTCGGCACGTAGTGCGCGACGAGCGCAGGGGCGACGCCGGCGCGGGCCGCGACGGCGCGCAGCGTGACGGCGGAGAGGCCCTCCTCGAGCGCGAGCGAGCGTGCGGCGTTCGCGATGGAGAGCGCCCGCTCCGCCGGGGACATCCTGGGGGCGCGCTGACGCGTCGGCGTTGACATGATCCCCCATCCTAGATAGCCTCGGCGCAGATATTGACCATTTGGTCAATAGAATCTGCGAACCTAGACGTGATGCCGCGGCTCCCGAGGCGTCCCGAACCTCGAAGTGGAGGCTCCCCGATGAGCTGGCGCATGCCCTCTGAGACCGCACCGCACGACCGTACCTGGATGGCGTTCCCGCGCGAGGGGCTCACCCTCGGCGAGGGCGAGGCCTTCCGCCAGACGGGGTACGACGCGTGGACGGCCGTCGCGCACGCCGTCGCGGAGTTCGAGCCGGTCACGATGGTCGTCGACCCGAGCGAGATCGCGCGCGCTCGCCGCATGCTGAGCTCCGAGATCGAGCTCCTCGAGGCGCCGCTCGACGAGTTCTGGATGCGCGACTTCGGCCCCACCTTCGTCGTCGACGACGAGCGCCCGGGCGTCCTCGGCGCCGTCGACTGGATCTTCAACGGCTGGGGCGCGCCCGAGTGGGCCGAGTGGCAGAAGTCGGCCGAGATCGCGCGCTTCGCCGCGGCGCACGCCGGCGCCGAGCTCGTCAGCTCCGTGCTCGTGAACGAGGGCGGCGGCATCCACGTCGACGGCGAGGGCACCGTGCTCGTCACCGAGACCGTGCAGCTCGACCCGCGCCGCAACCCCTTCGCCGACCGGGCCCGCGTCGAGGCCGAGCTCGCCCGCACGATCGGGGCGACGAAGGTCGTCTGGCTGCCCCGCGGCCTCACCCGCGACTACGACGAGTTCGGCACCAACGGCCACGTCGACATCGTCGCGACGATCACGGCGCCGGGCACCGTGCTGCTCCACGCGCAGCAGAACCCCGAGCACCCCGACTTCGAGGTCTCGCGCGAGATCCGCCAGGTGCTCGAAGCGGCGACGGATGCCTCGGGCCGCGGCTTCGAGGTCGTCGACCTCCCGGCGCCCGACACGCTGCGCGACGACGAGGGCTTCGTCGACTACAGCTACGTCAACCACCTCGTCGTGAACGACGGCATCATCGCGTGCGGCTTCGGCGAGGAGGCGGCCGACGCCCGCGCCCGCGAGATCCTCGAGGCGGCCTACCCGGGCCGCCGGGCCGTCACCGTCGACTCGCGGCCGATCTTCGCCCGCGGCGGCGGCATCCACTGCATCACGCAGCAGCAGCCCACGGTCGAGGGGGTCGCCCGATGAGCGGCTTCGACGTCGTCGAGGCGCCGATCGCCCGCCTCCGCGCCGCCCTCGAGTCCGGCGAGACCACCTCGGTCGAGCTGCTCGACGCCTACCTCGCCCGCATCGCCGCCTACGACGCCCCCGGCACCCCGACGGCGCTCAACGCGCTCGTCGTGATGAACCCGGCCGCCCGTGCCGACGCCGAGGCATCCGACGCCCGCCGCGCCCGCGGCGAGACGCTCAGTCCGCTCGACGGCATCCCGTACACCGCGAAGGACAGCTACCTCGCGCAGGGGCTCACCGCCGCGGCGGGCAGCCCGGCCTTCGAGCACCTCGTCGCGCAGCGCGACGCGTTCACCATCCAGCGGCTGCGCGACGCCGGCGCGGTGCTGATCGGCCTGACGAACATGCCGCCGATGGCGAACGGCGGCATGCAGCGCGGCGTCTACGGCCGCGCCGAGAGCCCGTACAACGCCGAGTTCCTGACCGCCGCCTTCGGCTCGGGCTCGTCCAACGGCTCGGGCACGGCGACCGCGGCCTCCTTCGGGGCGTTCGGCCTCGGCGAGGAGACCTGGTCGAGCGGCCGGGGGCCGGCGACGAACAACGCCCTCTGCGCGTACACGCCCTCCCGCGGCGTGATCTCGGTGCGCGGCAACTGGCCGCTCGTGCCGACGATGGACGTCGTCGTGCCGCACACCCGCACCATGGCCGACCTCTTCGAGCTGCTCGACGTGATCGTCGCCGACGACCCCGACACGCGCGGCGACTTCTGGCGCGCGCAGCCGTGGGTGCGCATTCCGGCGGCGTCCGAGGTGCGTCCCGCGTCGTACCCCGCCCTCCTGCCGAGCGACGCGGAGGCCGCCCGCGCCGGGCTCGCCGGCACGCGTATCGGCGTGCCCCGCATGTACGTCAACGCCGACCCCGAGGCGGGCACGAACCCCGACGGCGGCATCGGCGGACCGACCGGCCAGCGCATCGAGACGCGCGCCTCGGTGATGGAGCTGTGGGAGGCCGCGCGCCGCGACCTCGAGGCCGCCGGCGCCGAGGTCGTGCTCGTCGACTTCCCCGTCGTCACGAACTACGAGGGCGACCGGCCCGGCGCACCGACCGTGAAGACCCGCGGTCTCGTCTCCGAGGCGTTCCTCCAGCGCGAGATCCTCGACCTCTCCGCCTGGGCCTGGGAGGACTTCCTGCAGGCGAACGGCGACCCCGCCCTCTCCACGCTCACCATCGTCGACGGCGCGCAGATCTTCCCGCACCCCGAGGGTGCGCTGCCCGACCGGGTCGACGGCTTCGACGACGACATCGCGGCGTACCCCGAGCAGGTGCGCGAGCACCCGTACGCGTCGTTCACGGAGATCCCCGAGCTCGAGTCGGGCGTCCGCGGGCTCGAGGAGACCCGCCGCATCGACCTCGAGGAGTGGATGGACGGCCTCGGCCTCGATGCGGTCGCGTTCCCGGCGGTCGCCGACGTCGGCCCCGCCGACATGGACGTGAACGAGGCCTCGGCCGAGCTGGGCTGGCGCAACGGCGTCTGGGTCGCGAACGGCAATCTCGTGCCGCGCCACCTCGGCATCCCGACGGTGACCGTGCCGATGGGCAGCATGGCCGACATCGGCATGCCGGTCGGCCTCACCCTCGCCGGGCGCGCCTACGACGACACCGCGCTGCTCGCGCTCGCCGCGGCCTTCGAGGCGACGGGCGACCGCCGCACCGAGCCGCCGCGCACCCCGCGTCTGGCGGGGTAGCGGCCGGGTAGCCCGGCGTCATCCGCGACCGCCGTGCGCCCGGCCTGCCTAGGCTGGGCGCATGGCTTTCGCGATCGAGTACGAGGAGTTCGGCGGACCCGAGGTGCTGCGGTACCGGGAGGTCCCGGCGGTCGAAGCGGGTCCCGGCGAGGTGGTCGTCTCCGTGCGCGCGATCGGGGTGAACCCGATCGACGCCAAGGTGCGCCGCGCGTTCCGGCCGAGCGGGCCGATCACGACGCCGCGCCGGCCGGGGGCGGATGCCTCGGGCGTCATCACCGCCGTCGGCGAGGGCGTGGCCGCCTGGCAGCCGGGCGACGAGGTCATCGTCGCCTGGGCCGCCCGCACCTACGCGAGCGAGGTCGCCGTGCACGCCGCCCTGCTCACGCCGAAGCCCGCCGAGATCTCCTTCGAGCAGGCTGCGGCGCTCGGCATCCCGGTCGGAACCGCCCACCAGGCGCTCGTCTCCCTCGACGTCTCCGCCGGCGAGACCGTGCTCGTGCACGCCGGCGCGGGAGCGGTCGGCCAGGCCGCCATCCAGCTCGCCCGCCGGGTCGGCGCCCGGGTCATCGCGACGGCGAGCGAACGCAATCACGAGCGGCTGCGCGAGCTGGGGGCCGAACCCGTGACGTACGGCGACGGGCTCGCCGAGCGCGTCCAGGCGCTCGCCCCCGGTGGCGTCGACGCCGCCCTCGACCTCGTCGGCACCGACGAGGCGATCGCCGTCTCGAAGCGCTTCGTGGGCGACCCGGACCGCATCGGCACCATCGTGCTCGGGCCCCAGGCGGCGGAACTCGGCATCCGGGCCTGGAGCGGCGGCAGCCCGATCCCGCTCACGCCGGAGGAGCTCGGCCTGCGCGCGGACGCCGTGCCGCTCGCCGCGCTGCTGCTCGCCGCCGGGCGCTTCGACGTCGAGATCGCGCAGCTGCTGCCCCTCTCGGAGGCCGCCGAGGCGCACCGGCTCAGCGAGACCGGGCACGTGCGCGGCAAGCTCATCCTCGTGCCGTAGCGCGCCCGGTCCGCTCGCGACGTCGCGCGAATCGCCACCGCCCGGCACCGGCGCGCGCCGTTCGCGCGACCGCGCAGCTCAGGCGAGCCGCGGGCGGACGAAGTCGGCGACGAGCGGGGCGAGTTCCGCCGCGATCTCGGCTGGCGCGCGCTTCCTGCCCTTCACCTCGAAGGAGTGCCCGGCGCCGTCGAGCCACTCGAGCACGGCCGTCGGGCCGATGCGGGCGACGACCTCGTCGAGCTCGGAGTTCGGCGTCGCGAAGGGGTCGTTCGTGCCCTGCAGGAACAGCATCGGCGTCGTCACGCCGTACAGATGCGCGTCGCGGAGCTGGCCCGCCTTGCCCGGCGCGTGCAACGGATAGCCGAGGTAGACGAGCCCGTCGACCGGCATCCCCTCGGCGACCGCCATCGAGGCCATGCGGCCGCCGTACGACTTGCCGGCCGCCCAGATCCGCTCCTCGGCGGCACCGGCCTCGGCGGCGAGCTCGCGCGCCGTGTCGACCGCCGCCCGCCATGCGGCGATCGCCGCGGCGGGCCGTCCGGGCATCCGCCGTCCGGCCTCGACGTACGCGAAGTTGAAGCGCAGGGTCGCGAAGCCGAGGCGGGTGAGCGCCCGGGTGAAGCCCGACATGAACGGATGCGCCATGCCGGCGCCGGCGCCGTGCGCGACGACGACCGTGGCGAGCGCGTCGTCCGGTCGCGTCGCGACCGCCGTGACCGGGGTCCCGTCGACGTCGATCCGCAGTTCGTGCTCGGCGACGGAGGTCTCGGTCGACTGCGGCCCCGGCTCGGGCTCCTGCTCGGTCATCTCGGCTCCTCTCGCGGTGCGGGGACGGTCATGGGGCTCACGGGTTGAGCGCGTCGAAGAAGGCGCCCGCGTCCGCGATCACCTCGCCGCCGGCGTCGCGCAGCTCGCCGAGGGAGGCGAGCAGTTCGCCGGCGCCGCCCGCGAGCTCGATGAGCTGGGCGAGCTCGGCCGTGAGCTCGCCGAGCGCGGCCAGCGTCTCGCCGTTCGAAGCGCCCGGCGCGTTCGCGGCCTCGGCGGCCTCGAGCTTCAGCTTCGCCGCCCACTCCCGCTCGACGCCGAACACGACGGCGTACGGCAGGAGTCGTTCGTGCAGGTGGAAGCGCACCAGGGCGTCGCCGCCGGGGGCGTTCAGCTCGCCGCCCGCCGCAGGTGCCGCCGCCGGGGCGCCGTCCGCCGACTCCGGCACGAGCGGCGCGCCGCGCGGCGACTGCAGCTCCCGCAGGCGATCCGTCTCCACGGCCCGGAGGTACTGGCGCAGCCCGTCGAGGTGCTCCCGCTTCGGACGCGCAGCGGGCAGGTACTTCCGCCACGACGCGGGGGTGATGATCACGGTGAGGATCGTCGCCGTCGTCGCGACGAGCGTCACGCAGAGCGCGAGCCAGTCGTTCGCGACGAGGGTGAAGACGATGAGCACCGCCTCGGAGAGCATTCCGAGGTAGGCGAGCACCGTGAGCGTCGTGCCCGGCCAGCTGATGCGGCGGGTGGCGACGAGCCCCTCGCGGGCGAGCGAGTCCTCCGTGAAGCGCAGCAGCGCCTTGATCCGCAGGCCGAGGGCGCGGCGCTCGGCGGAGAACCGGCGCAGCCGTCCCGGCACGTGGTCGGGGCCGACGAGCGCCTCGAGCACGGCGTACTCCTCGGGCGTGAAGCGGGCGCCGGGCACGATGACGACGCCGATCGGCGCCCGGTCGCCGGCCGAGGCATCCGCCACCAGCCGGATCTTGCGCCGAACCGCCAGATCGATCAGTGCCGCCGGCACCGCGCGGCGGTCGGCGTCGGCGAGGAGCGCGTCGCGGAGCACCGTCGACGCGCGGTCGGGCAGGTACTGCACGACCGGCGAGACCGCCGGCTGCCTGGAGACCAGTCGCACCGCGACGCCGAACGCCAGGATGACGATCGCCGGCACGAGCGCGACGGAGACGACGAGGGGCAGCACGGGCTCAGTCTAGGGATGACGCGGGTCGGGCGACGTCGCGGCGCGTCACCAACCCTCCGCGAGCACCCGGTCGAGCATCGCGACGAAGAAGTCGCAGCTCTCCCTGGTGATGACGAGCGGCGGCTTCGTCTTCAGCACGTTCTGGTGGTCGCCGGTCGGCTGCATCACGACGCCGAGCTCGAGCAGGCGGTCGCAGATCGCCGCGGTCTCCTCGGTCGCGGGCTCGAGGGTCTCGCGGTCGCGCACGAACTCGACGCCGAGGTAGAGGCCGAGCCCGTGCACGGTGCCGATGAGCGGATGCCGGGTCTGCAACTCCTCGAGGAGCCCCTTGAGGTACGCGCCGGTCTCGGCCGCGTGCTGCTGCAGCCCCTCCTCGGCGTAGCCGTCGAGCACGGCGAGGCCGGCGACCGAGGACGCCGGGCTGCCGCCCGTGGAGCTGAAGAAGTAGCCCTGCGTGCGGAACCGCGCCGCGATCTCGCGGCTCGTGATGACGGCGCCGAGGGGGTGGCCGTTGCCCATCGCCTTCGCGACGGCGACGACGTCGGGCACCACGCCCTGCTGCTCGAAGCCCCAGAACCACTCGCCGAGCCGCCCGTAGCCGGCCTGCACCTCGTCGGCGATCGCGAGGCCGCCCTCGGCGCGCACGGCGGCGTAGACCTCGGCGAGGTAGCCGTCGGGCAGCGGGATACCGCCGGCGTTGCCGGTGAAAGTCTCGGCGATGAACGCGGCGGGCGGGCGGCCCGCGGCGGCGAGCTCGCGGATCGCGGCGGCGGCCTCCGGGGCGTAGCGGGCGGCGTCGGCGCCGCGGTAGCGCCCGCGGTAGGGGTTCGGCGCCTCGATCGGGTGCACCCAGTCCGGGCGGGTGGCGAGCGCGTTCGGGTTGTCGGCGATCGAGGTCGAGACGGCATCCGAGCCGTACGTCCAGCCGTGGTACGACTCGAGGACGCTCACGACGTCGCGCCGGCCGGTCGCGGCGAGGGCGACGCGGATGGCGAGGTCGGCGGCCTCGGATCCCGAGTTCACGAGGAACACGGTGTCGAGCGGCTCGGGGAGGAGCGCGGCGAGCCGTTCGGAGAACTCCACGACCGCCGCGTAGTGGAAGCGCGAGTTCGTGTTCAGCCGGCGGAGCTGCCGGGCGACGGCGTCGGCGACGCCCGGGTGCCCGTGCCCGAGCGGCGTGACGTTGTTCACCATGTCGAGGTAGACGCGGCCGTCGGTGCCGACGAGGTGTTCGCGCCAGCCGCGTTCGATCTGCGGCGGGGCGTCGTAGTAGTGCTCCTGCACCTCGGCGAAGGAGGCCTCGCGGCGGGCGAGCAGGGACGGGGCGGTGCGTGCGCCCGGTGCGGTCGCGGACGGAGCGGCCGGGTCGGCGAGCCCGAGCATCGGCGCGGGGTCGTCGGTGACGGCGAGCCAGCCCGTGGCGTACTCGGGGCGCACGAGGTGCGGCGCGTCGGGGCGGCCGAGGCGGGCGCGCACGCGGGTGCGCGCGGGCGCGATCCACTCGCCGTCGGCCTCCTGCAGCGCACCGTCGAGGATCAGATGCTCGGATGCCTCGAGGCGGGTCTGCTCGGCGAACCAGACGTCGACGCCGAGCGGGATCGTCGCGGCCGACTCCGCCGAGCGGCGGGTGCTCGCGGTCAGCCGCGGGACGGCGCGCGGCAGCCAGGCGGCGGACGCCCCGGCGTCGAGGGCGCGGGCGGCGAGCCGCTCCTCGAGCTCCGCACCGTCGAGCCAGGCGCCGCCGTCGACGTCGTCGGCGAACACGGAGACGTGGAGCCGCGCGACGCCGGGGCGCTCGCTCGCCGCGGTCACCGCGGTCACCGCGGTCGCCGTGGCGGCCGCGCCGCCGCCGTCCTCGGCGAGGGCGTCGGCGATGACGGCCGTCATGACCGCGAGGGGCACCGAGCTCGCCCGCTCGAAGATGCGCCACTCCCGGGCGATGCCTGCGGCCGCGTACGCGTTCTCGCCGCCGTCGAGCTGCACCTGGTGCTCGCCGCTCACGACGAGCACCGCGGCCCGCAGCACCACGATCGGCCAGATCGCGGCGATCTCGGCCTCGCTGAGCGGGCGGCGGGCGTGGAAGGCGCGCACGGCGGGCAGCACCGACACGGGCTCCGCCCCGTCGTGGTGCAGCACCGAGGAGATCGAGATCGCGAGCTCGGCGACCGCCCAGCTGCGGGTCACGTCGCCGAAGTCGATCATGCCGTCGGGGCGGCGGATGCCGCGCTCGGTGCGGCACACGACGTTGTCGTCGGTGAGGTCGAGATGCACGGCCTGCATCGGCAGCGCGTCGGCGAGCGGCGCGAGCGCCGCCCAGGCCTCCGCGGTCGCGTCGTCGACGAGGGCGCGCCGCGAGGCATCCGGGTGGTGGGCCGCGAGGAGCGCGACGACGCGATCCGCGACCCGCGGGTCCCACTGCAGCACCCGGTCGAGGCCGGGGTGGTCGAAGTCCGCGAGGGCGAGCACCGAACTCGCGGCGAGTTCGCCGAGCCCGGCGACGACCGCGGGGGAGAGGTACGCGTCACCCGTGAGCGTGCCGCCCTCGAGGAAGCGCAGCAGGCGGAGATCGAGGGCGCCCTCGCTCGTCTCGGCGCGGACGTGCAGCGGAGCGCCCTCCGCGTTGCGCAGCGTCGTCGCGATGCGGAGGGCCGGGGATGCCTCGGCGATCCGGGCCGCGGCCGCGTCCTGGGCGGCGAGCTCCTCCGCGCCGAAGGCGGGGTTCGTGATCTTCACGACGCCGATCGGGGTGCCGGTCGAGGCATCCGTCGAGCCGTCGCCGGCGGCGCGGGCGAGGAAGTTCTGGTCCTGCTGGCTGCCGAGCGGCTCGAGTGCGAGCTCGAGCCCCCAGTGCTCCCGGGCGATGGCCGCGACCTCGGCGGCGGGCAGGTTCGGGGCGGGGAGTTCGCCGGCGCTGAAGAAGTCGAAGCCGCGGGGCGCGTCGGGCATGGGGTCGTTCGTCCGTTCCATGTCAGTGGATGAGGGCTTTCGCGACGATGATCACGACGCCGAACGCGGCGGTCGTGAGCGAACCGAGCACGCGGATGGGCCACGGGGCGCCCCGGCGCTGGAAGGCGATGAAGCCGAGCACGGCGAGTACCGCGACGCACGTCCACAGGGCGACCCAGATCGTGGCCCGGTCGTCGATGACGCGGGCGGTGCCGAGCAGCAGGATGCTCGAGGGGATGAGGGCCGACAGCAGCAGGCCGAGCGAACGCCGGAACGCGGCGCGGAACGACTCCCGGATGCCGACGATGCGGTCGTGCGCGAGGCCGTGCCCGGCGACCGTGCCGGCGTAGAGGTGGGCGAGCCAGAACACGACGACCGTGATCATGACGGTCGCGAAGACGGTGAACGAGGTCGCCCCGTGCACCCCGGACACGGCGATCAGGCCGGCGACGAGGATGACGCCGTAGACGGCCTCCTCGGTGGCGAAGCTCGCGCGCAGGATGCGGCTCGTCGGCGACTCCGGGGTCGGCCGGCCGGCGGCGGGAGCGGGCGTCGATGCGGGCACGCTGCCAGCCTAGGGCTCCGGCGGCGACGCGCCGATGTGCTCCGGAGGATGTCGGAGGCCGCGCGTACCGTGTGTGCCATGACGAACCGCACGATGAGCCTCGAATCCGACCCCGCCGCCGGCACCGCGCCCGCCCGGGCCGTCGACGAGCGCTGCCCGCGGTGCGACTCGCACGCGGTGCACGTGATCCTCTACGGCCCGCTCGACCTCGAGGTCGAGGCCGCCGCCGACCCCGACACGGGGCTCGACGGCTTCACCTTCGACGACGCGCCCATCTTCGACTGCCGCGAGTGCGGCTTCGAGTGGGGCCTCGCCGTCCGAGAACTGCTGGCCTGAGGCCGCACCCCGAGGGGCGCGGCCGGCGCACCGCGGCGGTTCAGTGCACCTCGGCGGTTCAGCGCACCTCGCGTGTCAGCGCACTTCGACGGTGCGGCGGTCGAGACCGGTCGCGCCGTCGGGGGCGGGCGGGCGGCGCTCGGCGGTCTGCACGGTGCCGTCCGATCCGACCGCGCGCACCTGCAGCTCGTGGGATCCCGGTGAGGCATCCCAGGCCCAGCGCCACTGCACCCAGGTGTCGTCCGAGATGGCGCTCGCGAGCTCGGCCTCCTGCCAGGCGCCGCCGTCGACGCGCACCTCGACCCGCTCGACGCCGACGTGCTGGTACCAGGCCACGCCCGCCACGACGACGGTGCCGGCCGCGACCGGCTCGCGAGGCACGTCGATGCGGCTGGACAGCTTCACCGGGCCGCGCTCGCTCCAGCCGCGGTCGGTCCAGTACGCCCGAGCCCGGTCGAAGCGCGTCACTTCGAGCTCGGTCACCCACTTCGTCGCGGAGACGTAGCCGTAGAGTCCGGGCACGACGAGGCGCACGGGGAAGCCGTGCTCGGCGGGCAGCGGCTCGCCGTTCATCCCGATCGCGAGCAGCGCGGCACGCCCGTCGCGCAGCACCTCGAGCGGGGTGCCCGCCGTGAACCCGTCGATGCTGCGGGAGAGCACCATGTCGGCGTCCGCCGAGACGCCGACGCGGTCGAGCAGCGCGGCGATCGGGTACCCCAGCCAGGTGGCGTTGCCGATGAGCGAGCCGCCGACTTCGTTCGACACGCACGCGAGCGTGACCGCGTGTTCCTCGAGCGGCAGGGCGAGCAGCTCGTCCCAGCCGAGCGTCACGTCGCGGTCGACCAGCCCGTGCACCCGCAGCTGCCAGTCGGCGGGATCGATGATCGGCACCTGCAGCGCCGTGTCGATCCGGTAGAAGTCCTCGTTCGGGGTGATCAGCGGAGTGAGTCCGTCGACGTCGAAGGCGGCGCCGGCGGGGATCGCCGGGGCGGGCGTCGCCGGCGCGGGCAGCCGGATCGCGTCGCGCGCGGCGCTCGCGACCCTCGCGCCGGCCCGTAGCGTCCAGCCGCCGATCCCGGCGAGCACGCCGAGCGCTGCGGATCCGGCGGCCCAGGCGAGGAAACGGCGGCGGTCGGGCCCGGTCGGCAGGGCGGACGCCTCGGCATCCGCGGTCTCGCCGTCGCTTGCCGGAACCGCCGGGGCCGCGGGCACTGCCGGGGCCGCGCGCGCCGCGAGGCGCACGAGCCGCCGCAGCAGCAGGACGGCGACGAGCGCGCTGACGAACGGTGGCGCGAGGTCGAGCGGTGAGAACTGCGCGCGGGTCGCGGTCGCGACGACGCCGGCGGCACCCGCCGCGACGACGAGCAGCGTGCCGATCGGAGGACGGATCGCCTCGAGCACGCCCGCGGCGGCGGCGAGCAGCACGAGCACGAGCGCGATGCCGACGATGAGCGCGAGCTTGTCGGCCGTGCCGAAGAGGGCGATCGCGGCATCCTTCGCCCAGGCCGGGGCGAGATCCACCGCGAGGCTGCCGACGTCGGTGATGGGCCCGCCGCTCGGGGCGACGAACGCGGCGACGAGCTCGCCTGAGCCGAGGCCCGCTCCGACCGCGACGAGTCCCGCGAGCGCCGCGTCGCGGCGTCGCGCCGTTCGAACGGCCCCGGTCACCCCGTCAGCCTACGCTCGCCCTCTGAGGCAGAGCATGACGTCAGTATTTGCGGGTGCGGGGCCGCGCCGACCCGCAAATACTGACTTCGTGCGGGCTGGGGCGGGATCGGGGGCGCGGGATGGGCGCTCAGCCCTCGTCGAGCAGCTCCGCGTGGATGCGGCGCAGATCCTCCATGAGCGAGCCGATGAGGATCCAATGCCCCGAGCGCGGCGCCGTCACGACGAGCGGAGCGGTGAGTGCCGGCACCGCCGAGGTCATCGGAGCCGGCTCCGGCTCGATCTCCGCGAGGTGCACCGCGAGCCGAACGTCGTGCGCGGCACGGCGCAGCTGCTCCGCGATCGCCTGCACCGTCGGCTCCTCCGAGAGCGCCGGGTCGTAGTGGTCGAGCGTCGCCCGGGTCATCCCGATCACCTGCGTCACGATCGGGCTCAGCTTCTCGATCAGCGCCCGCAGCTCGCGCAGTTCGTCGCGGTGGGCCGAGCGCCGCGGGTTCAGGGTGAGCGACTCCTCGCCGGCCGCGATGGATGCCTCCGCGGCATCCCGCATCGGTCGCATGAGCCGCGCCTCGAGCATGAGCTGCTGCATCGCGTGCGACGACTGCGGCGACTCGAGGGCCGCCGCGAGGCGGCTGAGGCTCGCCGCGAGCTCCCCGCCGAGGAGGGCGAGGTCGCGGCGCGCCGGGCCGACGAGCACCGGCGGCACGATGAGCGCGTTCACGACGATGCCGATCGCCGCTCCGATCAGGGTCTCGAAGATGCGGTCGATCGCGTACTCCGGACTCGACGAGCCGAGCGCCAGCACGAGCATCGCGCTGATGGCGACCTGATTGCCGGTGCCCGGCGTCACCTTCAGCGCCCAGGCGACGAGCATCGCCACCACGATCGCGACGAGCACCACCCAGCTCGCCGAGCCGAACACGAGGCCGAGCGCCGAGGCGATCACGACGCCCGCGATGACCCCGATGCTGCGCTCGATCGCCTTCGCGAACGACTGGTTCACGCTCGGCTGCACCACGAGCAGCGCCGCGATCGCGGCGAACACGGGCAGCTGCCCCTGCACGATCCAGCCCGCCACGAGCCAGGCGGCGATCGTCGCCACCGCCGACTTCGCCACCTGCAGCAGCGACGCCCGCTTCGCGGCCCGGAAGACGGCGGTCATGCCCATGCGACCACGCTACTGCGGCGTGCCCCGCGGCTCGTCCTCGCCGTGCTCGGGGATCTCCGGATCGTCGAGCACCGCCAGCTCGTCGTGGTCGACGAGCTCGTCGACGTCGGCGCCCGGCACGCCGAGATCGTCGCGCCGCTCCGCCTCGAGCGCGGTCGCCGAGAGCCGCCGCTCCGACGCCGGAGCATCCGCCAGGCCGAAGCGCCGCCGCAGCGAGCGCACCCAGCGCGGCTGCGCGCCGAGCGGCGCGCCCTCGCCGGGCTCCGCCTCGAGCCCGTACACCTCGCCGATGCGATCGATGAAGGCCGCGCGCTGCGCCCGCTCGTACGCCCGACGCTCCCGGCGGAACGCGATGATCGTCGACCAGCAGATCAGCAGCATCACGATGCTGAACGGCAGCGCGATGATGATCGCCGCGGTCTGCAGCGCGGTGAGCCCGCCGCTCAGCAGCAGCGCGATCGCGAGCAGCGCCGTGATCGCGGTGAAGAAGGTGCGGATCCAGCGCTTCGGGTTCAGCTACCCGCCGGTCGCGATCATGCCCATCACGAGCGCGCCCGAATCGGCCGAGGTCACGAAGAAGATCGCGATCAGGATGATCACGCCGATCGTCACCACCTGCGTGCCCGGCACGTACTCGAGCAACTGGAACAGCGCCCCCTGCACGTCGACCGTGCCGTCGGGCCGGGTCAGCGCGCCCGGGGTCTGCAGCTCGATCGCGAGCGCCGAGCCGCCGAGCACCGCGAACCACAGGATGCCGAGCAGCGTCGGCACGATGATGACGCCCATCACGAACTCGCGCACGGTGCGGCCCTTCGAGACGCGCGCGATGAAGATGCCGACGAACGGCGCCCAGGAGATCCACCAGCCCCAGTAGAACGACGTCCACGACGCCTGCCACTGCTCGCCCGCCTCGCCCTGGAACGCGCTCGTGTTGAACGAGAGGCCGACGAAGTTCTGGATGTAGTTGCCGATGGACTGCACGAACTCGCGCAGCAGGAACTCGCTCTGCCCGAACACGAGCAGGTACAGCACGAGCAGCCCGGCGAGCACGAGGTTCGCCGTCGACAGCCACTTCATGCCCTTCGTGACGCCCGACAGCACCGAGAACAGCACGAACACCGAGATCACCAGGATGATGATCACCTGGGTGAACTCGTCCGGCTCGGCGAAGCCCGCCGCGTGCAGCCCCGCGCTGATCTGCAGCACGCCGAGGCCGAGCGAGGTCGCGACGCCGAAGAGGGTGCCGACGAGGGCGATCACGTCGATCGTGTGCCCCCAGCCGCCCTCGACGCGCTTGCCGAGGAGCGGCTCGAGCGTCCACCGGATCGAGATCGGCCGGCGGCGCCGGTGGATGGCGTACGCGAGCGCCAGCCCGATCACGACGTAGATCGCCCAGGCGTGGATGCCCCAGTGCAGGTACGTCTGGCTGAGCGCCGACTGGGCGAGCTGCTCCGGGGTGCCGGTGACGCCCGGCCGCGGCGAGACGAAATGGCTGAGCGGCTCGCTCACGCCGTAGAAGACGAGGCCGATGCCCATGCCCGCGGCGAAGAGCAGCGACAGCCACGCCGGGAAGGAGAACTCCGGCTCGTCGTCGTCCCGGCCGAGCTTGATGTCGCCGAAGCGGCTGAAGCCGAAGAACAGGCTGACCGCGACGAAGAACGCGGCGATGAGCACGTAGTACCAGTTGAAGGTGTTCACGATGCCCGACTGGATGGCGCCGAACACCGTCTCGGCGGCGTCGGGGGCGACGAGGGCGAACACCACGAAGGCGACGATCACGACCGCCGCGGGCCAGAACACCCAGCGCTGAACAGGCGGAAGTCGTTTCTCCATGCGTCAAAGGTAGCGAGGCGTGGCAGGATCGGCGCATGGCCGACCGCATGATGCTCCTCGACACCGCGTCGCTCTACTTCCGCGCCTTCTTCGGCGTGCCCGACTCGATCGTCTCGCCCGACGGCACCCCGGTGAACGCCGTGCGCGGCCTCGGCGACATGATCGCGCGGCTCACGACGGACTACGAGGCGACGCACCTCGTCGCGTGCTGGGACGACGACTGGCGGCCCGCCTGGCGGGTCGAGCGCATCCCGAGCTACAAGGCGCACCGGGTGGTCGAGGCGGTGCCGGACGGCGTCGACGTCGAGGAGACTCCGCCGGGGCTCGTCGCGCAGATCCCGCGGATCCGTGAGCTCCTCGACGTGCTCGGCATCGCCGTGGTCGGCGCGCCGGAGGCCGAGGCGGATGACGTCATCGGCACGCTCGCGACGGGCGCGCCCATGCCCGTCGACATCGTCACGGGCGACCGCGACCTCTTCCAGCTCGTCGACGACGCCGCCGGCGTTCGGCTCATCAACACCGCGCGCGGCATGAGCAAGCTCGAGCTCGTCACCGAGGCGACGGTGGTCGGCAAGTACGGGGTGCTGCCGCAGCAGTACGCGGACTTCGCGACGCTGCGCGGGGACGCCTCGGACGGGCTGCCGGGCGTCGCCGGCGTCGGCGAGAAGACCGCCGCGGGCCTGCTGCAGACCTTCGGCACCCTCGACGGGGTGCTCGCGGCGGCGGAGGCGGGGGAGCCCGGCATGTCGGCCGGGGTGCGGGCGAAGCTCGCCGCCGCGGCCGACTACCTCGCCGTGGCGCCCGAGGTGGTGCGGGTGCGCCGCGAGCTGCCGCTCGGCTTCGGGCCGGACGCGGCGAAGCTCCGGCCGCTCGGCGCCGCCGCGCGCGAGCGGCTCGAGCAGCTCGGCGCCGAGTGGAACCTCGGCGGCACGGTCGGCCGGCTCGAAGCCGCGCTCGACCGCACCGCCTGAACCGGTTACTCCGCCGCGCTCGCCTGCTCGCGCTTCGGCAGCACCCAGCCCGGGCGCGCGAAGTGGCAGGTGTAGCCGTTGGGGATGCGCTCCAGGTAGTCCTGGTGCTCGGGCTCGGCCTCCCAGAAGGGGCCGCTCGGCTCGATCGTCGTGACCGCGTCGCCAGGCCAGAGGCCCGAGGCATCCACGTCGGCGATCGTCTCCCTGGCGACGCGCTCCTGCTCGGGGCTCGTCGGGAAGATGGCCGAGCGGTAGCTCGTGCCGAGGTCGTTGCCCTGGCGGTTCAGGGTCGTCGGGTCGTGGATCTGGAAGAAGAACTCCAGCTGCTCGCGGAAGCTCGTCTTCGCCGGGTCGTAGACGATCTCGATCGCCTCGGCGTGGCCCGGGTGGTTGCGGTACGTCGCGTGGTCGTTCTGCCCGCCCGTGTAGCCGACGCGGGTGCTGATGACGCCGGGGCGGCGGCGGATGAGGTCCTGCATGCCCCAGAAGCAGCCGCCGGCGAGCACCGCGGTCTCGGTGCCGGGGATGGTGGTGATGGCGCCGGTGTCGGTCATGTCCGCTCCTTCGTTCTCGTGGGCTCGCGGTCGCACGGGCCCACAGAGAAGAACGTAGGCGGCGGCCAGGGTGTTCCGCGAGTCCGGCGGTCCCCCGTGACCGCCGGATCACCGGGGGCGGCGGATAGGCTGAGGCGATGGAGCGCAGCATCGCGGTGAACTATCCGGCGGCCATTCCGGTCGGGCACATCGTGGAGCTCACCCGGTTCGCCGACCCCCGCCCCGAGCGCAAGCGCCGCGGCGTCGGCGACTCCCAGGCGTACACGGTGCCCGTGCTGCACGACCTCGACACCGGCATCCGGTACATGAACCACGCGCACGCCTCGATCGGCGGCAACGGCGGCAACAGCTTCGTCGCGAACCGCTACCCCTTCGAGCCGCTCGCCGAGCTCGAAGCGGCCGAGGTGTGGCGCGGACGAGTGCTCGCCTGCACGCTCGTGATGGTCGAAGGGCTCGAGAACCAGCACACGGTGCTCCGGCTCGCCCCGCTCGGGGAGGACGGGCGCTGAGGATGCCGCACGCCGTCGTCGCGGCGATCGGCTTGCGGTCCGTGGCATCCTAGCCAGGTGACCACTTCCCTGCACCGGATCGCGGTGCTCGTGCTCGAGGGCGCGAAGCCCCTCGACGTCGGCATCCCCGCGCAGGTCTTCACGACCCGGGCGAGCATGCCGTACGAGGTGCACGTCTGCGGCGCGGCGCCGGGGCTCGTCACCGGCGGCGACGGGCTCTCGTACCACGTGGCGCACGGTCTCGAGGCGCTCGAGTGGGCCGACACGGTGTTCATCCCCGGCTACCGGCACCCCGACCGCGAGCCGCCGCCCGCCGTCGTCGTCGAGGCGCTGCGCGCCGCGCACGAGCGCGGCGCCCGGCTCGCCGCGATCTCGACGGGGGCGTTCGCGCTCGCCGCGACGGGCCTGCTCGACGGCCGCCGGGCCACGACGCACTGGCACTACACGCAGGCGCTGCGGGCGGGGCATCCGCTCGTCCGGGTGGACGCGAACGTGCTGTTCGTCGACGAGGGCAGCGTGCTCACCTCGGCGGGCGCGGCGAGCGGCATCGACCTGTGCCTGCACCTCGTGCGGCGGGATCTCGGCGTCGGCGTCGCGAACCACGCGGCCCGCCGCCTCGTCGCCGCGCCCTACCGCAGCGGCGGGCAGGCGCAGTACGTGCCGCGGAGCCTCCCCGAGGAGCTCGGGCCGGTCTTCGCCGCGACCCGGCAGTGGGCGCTGGAGCGGCTCGGCGAACCCCTGACGCTCGGCGATCTCGCCCGCAACGCGAACGTGTCGCCGCGCACCTTCTCGCGCCGCTTCGTCGAGGACACCGGCTACACGCCGATGCAGTGGGTGCTGCGGGCGCGCGTGGACGTCGCGCGCGAGCTGCTCGAACGCACCGAGCTCGGGGTGGAGCAGGTGGCCGCGCAGGTGGGCCTGGGAACCGGGGCGAACCTGCGGCTGCACTTCCAGCGCATCCTCGGCACCTCGCCGAGCGGGTACCGGGAGACGTTCGCCCGAGGGGAGTGAGCGGGTGGGCGCGGCCTGGCGCGATCCTTTCGCACACTGGCTTGCGAGCCACTGCTGCGCGGGGCATCCCGCGACGATGCTGGAGGCATGACCACTCGCATCGCCATCAACGGATTCGGCCGGATCGGCCGCAACGTGCTGCGCGCGATCGTCGAGCGCGGCGCCGACTTCGAGGTCGTCGCGATCAACGACCTCACCGCGCCGGCCACGCTCGCGCACCTGCTGAAGTACGACAGCACCCTCGGCCGCTTCGACCGCGAGGTGTCCGTCGAGGGCGAGGCGCTCGTCGTCGACGGCGCCCGCATCCGGGTGCTCGCCGAGCGCGAGCCCGCGAAGCTGCCCTGGGGCGAGCTGGACGTCGAGCTCGTGCTCGAGTCGACCGGCCGCTTCACCTCCGCCGACGCCGCCCGCGCCCACCTCGAGGCCGGCGCGAAGCGCGTGCTCGTCTCGGCGCCCTCCGACGGGGCCGACGCGACGATCGCCTTCGGCGTCAACCACACCGACTACGACCCGGCGTCGCACACGATCGTCTCGAACGCCTCGTGCACGACGAACGCCCTCGCGCCCCTCGCGCACGTGCTCGACGAGCTCGCCGGCATCGAGCACGGCTTCATGACCACCGTGCACGCCTACACGCAGGAGCAGAACCTGCAGGACGGCCCGCACCGCGACCTGCGCCGCGCCCGCGCCGCCGGCGTGAACATCGTGCCGACCTCGACCGGCGCCGCGAAGGCCATCGGCCTCGTGCTGCCCGGCCTCGACGGCAAGCTGCAGGGCGACTCGATCCGGGTGCCCGTGCCCGTCGGCTCCATCGTCGAGCTGAACACGACCGTCGCGAAGGACGTCACCCTCGACGAGGTGCTCGCCGCCTACCGCGCGGCCGCCGAGGGGCCGCTGCGCGGCATCCTCGAGTACACCGAGGACCCGATCGTGTCGAGCGACATCGAGGGCAACCCGCACTCCTCGATCTTCGACTCGGCCCTCACCCGGGTGCACGGCCGCCACGTGAAGGTCGTCGCCTGGTACGACAACGAGTGGGGCTTCTCCAACCGCGTCGTCGACTCGCTCGGGCTGCTCGCCGGCGCCTGAGCCCGCGGGGCGGGGATGACGACCTCGCCCCCACCGGCTTCCCGGGCCGCGCGCGACCTTCCCGCGCGCGCGTCCCGGGCGAGGCCGGATGCGTATCGACCGGTGTGGAGCCCGCTCGGTGCGCGTCCGACTTCGCCGGAGCCGGAGCCGGAGCCGGAGCCGGAGCCGGAGCGCAGAACGGGCCGGATCTCCTCGTGGAGGTCCGGCCCGTTCCGCGCGTGCGGCGCGACTACTCGGTCGTGAACACCGCGTCGTCGTAGTCGAAGCCCGGGGAGATCGTGTACGTGAGCGAGCTCGGGTCGGCCACCGACCAGGCCTCGGTCCACGTGAGCGTCGCGCCCGGCTCGAGCGTCTCGGTCGGCGGCAGGCTGATCTCGCCCTGCGGGCCGTCGAAGTCGAAGATCGAGCTGCCGTACTCGCCGGCCGACACCAGCTCGCCGAAGGCGAAGACGTCGACGGGCGCGCTGGACGTGTTCTTCAGCGTGACGGTGAAGTACACGTTGTCGGGGTACGTGGCCCCCGCGGCCAGCTCGGTCGGCGTGTACGGCGCCGGCGTCGAGACCGTGAGCTCGACGCCGTCGTCGTAGACGAAGGTCTCGCCGAAGCCGCTTACGTCGGCCGGTGGTTCGGAGGGCAGGTACTCCTCCTCGCTCGATTCGGGCCAGGACGGATCCGACACGTACGGGTCGCTGGTCACGAGGCCCGTGAAGAGCGACACGAGCAGCACGACGCCCGCGATGATCCCGCCGAGCACCGACAGGCCCAGGGCGACGAAGCCCGGCCACTTCTGCTGCCCCGACATGAAGAACGACACGATCGAGAGGATGAACGCGATCACGAGCAGCACCACGCCGATGAGCGTCACGAAGGGGATGCAGACGCCGATGACGCCGAGCACGGAGACGCCGAGGGCGACGAGCCCGAGCACGTTCGCCTTCTTCGGGGCGACCGGGGTGTAGCTCCCGTACGGGGCGGGCTGCGCGCCGTAGGGCTGCTGTCCGTACGCCTGCTGACCGTAGGGCTGCTGGCCGTAGGGCTGCTGTCCGTACGCCTGCTGGCCGTATGCCTGCTGGCCGTATGCCTGCTGGGCGCCGTACGGCTGCTGCCCGTAGGCGGGCTGCGCGCCCGGGAACGCCGGATTGGCCTCGACCGGGTACACGGCCGTCGGCTGCGCCCCGGCCGGGGTCGCCTCGACCGGCGGGACCGCCGCCGACTCCGGCGCGCTCGCCTCGGCCGGCTGCGGCGCGATCACCTCGGTCGTCGCAGCGGATGCCTCGGCCGGCGCGGCCTCGGCCGCCTCGGGTGCCGTCTCGGCAGCAGTGCCCGCGGAGTCCGCGGAACCCGCGGAGGACTCGGCGGGCGAGTCGGCGGTGGCGGGCTCGGGCAGCGGGGCGAAGTGCTCGGTCCAGGCTGCGCCGTCCCAGTAGCGAAGACGGCCGGAGCCGTCGTCGTACCAGCCGGCGGGCGCGGTGTTCGGGTCGGTCATGCTCCGATCGTGGCAGAAAGGCCGCGTGTCCCGCATCCTGGGGGTGCCGGAGCGTCATCCGACGACGCCTCGAGCGGGGCCGCGAAGAACGCCAGCTCGAACTCCGCCGAGCGGCGGAACGCCCGACGCATCCGTTCCCGCACCTCCGGGGTCGCGGCCGCCGCGACCCCGGTGACGAGCTCGATCGCCCGCCGCGTCGACACGGCGAACGACGGCTCCGCGTACATCGCGAGCCAATCCGCGTAGGGGTGCTCCGGCGAGCCGGGCTCCGGGCCGAACGCCCCGGCGAGCAGCCGACGGCCGAGGTCGTCGTAGATCCAGTAGCAGGGCAGCACCGCCGCGACGAGCTCGGGGTAGCCGCCGCGCGCCCCGCTCGCGAGCAGGTGATCGAGGTAGCCGAGGTTGACGGCGTTCGGCTCGACCAGCGTGGGCGCGGTGCCCGGCCCTCCGGCCAGATCCCGCTCGTGCCGGGCGAGCTCGCCAGTCAGGCACTCGCGGGAGCCGGCGGCCCAGAACGCCTGGGCCGAGGCATCCGGGGCGAGCCGTGCCGCCTCGGCGAGCGCGCGGGCGTACTCGCGCAGGTAGTGGGCGTCCTGCGCGAGGTACTCGCCGAACGCGGCGCGCGGCAGGCTGCCGTCGGCGAGGCGGCGGATGAACGGCAGCTCGTCGATCGACCGGCGCAGCTCGGCGATGCCGGCCCACCACTCGGTCTCGAGCTCGGCGGGCGTGGGTGCGGTGTCGAGGCCACCGCGGGACCAGAGCCCGGCGAAGTGGTGCACCGGGCCGTGCCCGCCGCCCACCGCCACCGACTCCCCGTGCCGCAGGGACTCGCGCAGCCATCGTCGCGCCTCGGCGACGGCGGGCTCCCAGGCCCCGTGGCGCGCGCGCAGCGTCGCGATCGCCGAGGAGAGCGAGCAGCCGGTGCCGTGCGTCGCGCGCGTCGCGATGCGCTCGCCGGAGAACTCGACGATCTCCGCGAGCGCCGCGCCCGCCCGGGCGTCGACGAGCGCGTCGGGGGCATCGGCGCCGCCGAGGTGGCCGCCCTTCGCGAGCACGAGCACCCCGGTCCGGGCGGACAGCGCGGTCGCCTGCTCCAGGGCGCTCGGCCAATCGGCGGCGGGGCCGTCGGCGCCCGCGAGCACGGCGAGCTCTGCGAGGTTGGGCGTCACGAGGTCGGCGAGCGGCAGCAGCTCGCGCAGGGCGGCCTCCGCCTCGGGGTCGAGCAGGCGGTCGCCGCTCGTCGAGACCATTACGGGATCGAGCACGACGAGGGGCGGGCGCACCCGGTCGAGCCACTCCGCGACGGTGCGGATGAGCTCCGCGTTCGCGAGCATGCCGAGCTTGACGGCGTCGACGTCGATGTCGTCGGAGAGCGCGTCGAGCTGGGCCAGCAGCGAGGCGGCGGGCGGCACGTGCACGCTGCGCACCCCACGGGTGTTCTGCGCGGTGAGCGCCGTGATCGCGGCCATCCCGTAGCCGCCGACGGCCGCGATCGACTTCAGATCGGCCTGGATGCCGGCGCCGCCGGACGGGTCGCTCCCCGCGATGCTCAGTACGCGCGGCGGGCTCGGCCGCCGGACGTCGTGCGGCCCGTGCGCGGCGTGCGGCGTCGCCCCGTCGCGCCACGCGGCGGCGAAGTCGGCCGCGGCCCGTCGAGCGTCGGGCGCCGCGCAGATCGCCGACACGATTGCGAGCCCGGCCGCGCCGACGGCCCGGAGCGGTGCGGCATCCTCTACACGGACGCCGCCGATCGCGACGCAGGGCACCGGCGCGCCCGCGGCATCCCGCGCCGCTGCCTGCAGGCCCGCGAAGCCCGCGATGCCGAGGGCCGGGGGATGGTCCGGCTTCGTCGAGGTCGGGCGCAGCACGCCCACGCCGAGGTAGTCCACCGTGCCCGCGGGCAGGGCGGCGACCGCGGCGAGATGCGCAGGCGTGTTCGCGGTGAGCCCGACGATCGCGTCCGGGCCGAGCTCGGCCCGCGCGCGCAGCACGGCCGCGTCGCCCTGCCCGAGGTGCACGCCGTCGACGCGGAGCCCCGCGGCGCGCGCCCGCAGCACGAGCTCGAGCCGGTCGTTCACGACGAGCGGCACCCGGCCCGCGATCGCCTCGTCGAGCCGGCCGAGCAGGGCGAGCAGCTCCTCGTCGCTCGCGTGCTTGTCGCGCAGCTGCACGATCGTCGCCCCTCCCGCGACGGCCGCCTCGACGGTCGCAGCGACCCCGCGCTCGCCGCAGAGCGCGGCGTCGGTCACGAGGTACAGCGAGAGGTCGAGGGCGCGCCGGGCGCTCACGCGGCGGCCCCGAGCAGCGCGCCCGTCGAGACGCGGGCGAGCGCGCGGAGCTCGGATGCCTCGACCGCGGCGAGCGCGTCGAGGAACCGCACGGCGAAGCTGCCCGGACCGGCAGCGCCGTCGGCGGCGCGCTCGGCGGCGACCGTGTACGCGAGGTGCGCGGCGACGACGGCCTCGAGGGCGCCGGTCGCGGTCCCGCGCGCGGCACCGAGGAACGCCGCGACGACGGCGCCGAGGGCGCAGCCGCCGCCCGTGACGCGGGTGAGGAGCGCGTCGCCGTTCGCGAGGCGTACGGTCGTCGTCCCGTCGGTCAGGAGGTCCACCGGGCCCGAGACGGCGACGACGGCGCCCGTGCGGCGGGCCAGCGCCGCGGCCGGCCCGGCCGCGGCATCCGTCTCGTCGGCGGCGTCGACGCCGCGTCCGCCCGCGCCGACTCCGGCGAGGGCGAGGATCTCGGAGGCGTTGCCGCGGATCGCGGCCGGGCGCAGCTCGGCGAGGTCGTGCGCGAGCTCCGTGCGGATCGGCAGCGCGCCGATCGCCACCGGGTCGAGCACCCAGGGGGTGCCGGCCTGGCGGGCGGCGGCGACCGCCTCCCGCGCGGCGGCGCGCTGCTCGGGCTGCGGCGTGCCGAGGTTCACGAGCAGGCCGCTCGCGACCGTCGCGAACGGCCCGGCTTCGCCGACGAGGTCGACCATGGCCGGGGCCGCGCCGATCGCGAGCAGGGCGTTCGCCGTGAAGTTCGTGACGACGGCGTTCGTGATGCAGTGCACCAGCGGCGTCGTCGATCGCACGAGGTCGAGCAGCTCGCCGCTCGTGTCGATGAGGTGGGCAGGGTCGATGGCGGCGTGCGTCTGCATCGCGACATCCCTTCGCTAGTCCGAACTAGATCAGGTTCGACGGGTGTGTTCTCAGCCGCGGTCGTGCGGCACCCCGTGTCACTGTGGGCGAGCCTACCCCGGCTCCGCGAAGACGTCACTTCCTGGTTCCCTGAGCCGGTCGAAGGGAGGCGATGCGCGCGGACGCGCTTCGACGAGCTCAGCGAACGAGGTGGTTCCCTGAGCCGGTCGAAGGGGAGGCGATGCGCGCGGACGCGCTTCGACGAGCTCAGCGGACCAGGTGGTTCCCTGAGCCGGTCGAAGGGGAGGCGATGCGCCCGGACGCGCTTCGACGAGCTCAGCGGACCAGGTGGTTCCCTGAGCCGGTCGAAGGGAGGCGATGCGCCCGGACGCGCTTCGACGAGCTCAGCGAACCGGGGTTCACTGAGCTCGTCGAAAGGAGAGCGACGTGCGCCGGGGGGATCAGCGGACCAGGCCCGCCCGGTCCCTGCGGCGGCGCGCGATGAGGAACGTCGCGACGCCCGCCGCGAGCAGTCCGAGGGCCGACCAGCCGAGCACGTCGACGAGCCCGGTGCCGGTCGAGGCGAGCCCCGAGGCATCCGCCCCGGCCGGCACCGAGCCGCTCCCGTCGCCGCCGGTGCCCGCACCGCTCCCGCCACCGGTGCCGCCGCCGGTGCCCGCCGCGGCGATCGTGACGGGTGCCGAGGCGACCGTGACGCCGTTGATCAGCACCACGACGGTGTGCGCACCCGCCGGGGTCGACGCCGGGATCGTCGCGGCGAGACGGAACGCCCCGCTCGCGTCGGTCGAGACGGTGCCGAGCTGCTGCGGCTCCGAGTGCAGCTCGACCGAGAAGCCCGCGGTGCCGGTCGCGAGGCCGGAGCCCACGACGGACACGGTGCCGCCCGGGCGCAGCTGCCCGGTGACGGCGACGGTGCCCTTCACCGTCGTCGGGTCGGTGGGCTCGGGGTCGACCGGGCCCGGGCCGCCGGTGCCGTCGCCCGTGCCGACCTTCGCGAAGAACGCGTCGAGCTGGGCGATCGCCTCGTCGGCGAAGGCGAGCTGCTCGGCGAGCTTCACCGGGTCGGGCGAGGTGGCGAAGCGGCCCTCGCGGTCGTTCACGTACCACCACTCGGTCATGTACTCCTTGAAGCTGCCGTCGCCGTTGTCGCGGATCCACTCCCGCACGACCGGGGCGACCTGCCCGTCGACCGTGCGCCCGCGCTGGTACTCGAATACGTACGGGACCTGGAGCTTCTTCGCGGTGACGAGCCCCGCGGCGGCGTCGCCGCCCGGACGGTAGTCGACCTGCCCGCTCACTCCGGGCACGTACTGCGTCTTGAGGTTCGGCAGGTACGTGGTCACGAGGTCGCCGTAGAGGTGCGCGTACTCCGAGTTCGTGTCGCGGATGTGCAGGTCGTTCGCCGAGGCCCCGTCGAGTCGCAGGTCGAAGAAGTAGACCCGCTCGACCCCGTTCACGACGGCCTGGCGGTTGACGTCCTTCACGACGGCGCGGGTGTTGTGGCACCACGTCCCGCCGAAGAACAGCACGTAGTCGCCGTCGCTGTCGAGCAGGTGCACGAGCTCCGGGTAGGTGATGTTCTGGATGCGCCAGTCGGCGTCGGCCTCGTCGATGATCGTGTTCGGGCCGTAGGCCTCGCCGCCGCGGTACTGGGCGAGGTGCTTCGCGTCGACGACGTCGTCGTAGAACGCGAACTGGCTGAGCGCGTCGATCGCGCTCCCGTCGCCGATCACCGCCGCGACCTCCGCCTGGTACGCGGCGCGTGCCGAGGGGTCGGCGAGCGCGCCGGCCGCCACAGGGGCGGTGAGCGCGCTCACGATGCGGTCCTCGGCGCCGCCGTCGGTGTGCGCGCGGTCGTAGACGAAGAAGTACGGGTCGGCGGCCCCGCCGAACGGCGTCTGCACGTCCTTCCCGAGGTACTGCGACACGAGCCGGGACCAGAGCGGGGCGACGTCCGGGTTCGTCGTGGTGCGCACGTCGAGCGCGTCGCCGTCGAGCCTCGGGTCGAAGGCGTAGACGCGCTCGACGCCGGCCGCCTTCGCCGCTGCGTCGATGGAGGCGATCGTCTCCGTGGTGCGGGCGTCGCCGGGGCCGCCGATGAGGAACGCGAAGCGGCCGGGCTGGTTCAGCAGCCACTCGAAGCGCTCGAAGGTCACCGTCTCGATGGGGGTGTCCTCGAGCCCGTAGGTGTCGGCGAGGTAGTCGACGGTGTCGATCGCGGCGCCGCCGCTCGCCGGGGCCGCGGCGGCGGGAGCGGCGACGACGGCCGTGCTGACGAGGCCGGCTCCCGCGAGGGCGATGGTCGCGGCGACGGCCGCGAGACGCGGTCGTCGTCGGCTGTGCTGGAGCATTGGGAGGTCCTTTCGTGGGGGTGGGATGCGGAGTGGAGCGGGCGGGTCAGCGGGCGGCGTCGGCGGGGCCGTCGGAAGCGGATGCCTCGGCGCGCTCGGGCCCGGCGGCGTTCGTCGATGCGGCGCTCGTCGCGGCAGCGGGCCGCGAGCGCAGCCTGCGGACGAGGAGGGCGAGGGCGCCGACGCCGACGAGCACGACCAGGAGGCCGGCCCCGGCGAGCCAGCCCGGGACCCCGTCGCTCGTGTTCGCCGTCGCCGTGGCCTTCGCGGTCGCCGTCGCCGCGGCCGGCTCCTCGATGACGACGGGCTTCGAGCTCGCCGAGGCGGTGCCCGACCCGATCGCGTTCACAGCCACGACGGTCGCGGTGTACTTGCCGGGGGCGAGCTTCGCAAAGGTGTAGCTCGTCTCGGTCCCGGTGAGGGGGATCGCGGTCCCGCCGTTCAGGGAGATCCGGTACCCGGTGAGCGGCGAGCCGCCGTCGGCCGGCGCCGTCCAACTGACCGTGAGCGAGGTGCCCTTCGCGGCGAGCTTCGGGGCGGCCGGGGCCACGGGGGCCGTGGCGACCACGGCGGCGGGCTGCTGCGCGCCGCCGTCCACCGGGGCGACGCCGTCGCCGCTGCCCTCGCTGGAGGTCTCACCGGACGATCCGCCCGAGCTGCCGCCCGACGAACCGCCCGAGGGCGCCGGCGCGGCCGGCGCCGGCTGCTGGGGCTGGGGCTGCGGCTCCGGCTTCGGCGCCGGGCCGCTGCCGCCGCCGGAGATCGCGGGCGGCGGGTCCTCCTGGGTGCTGTCGTACGGGTAGCCGCCGAGCCCCTCGCAGGCGGTCAGGTCGAAGTTGATGGAGCACAGGTCGCAGACGTCTCCCGCGGCGTTCGCGGGCGAGGCCCACACCAGCAGGAACGTGGGCACCGAGATCGCGAGCGCGATCGCGGCGGCGAGGCTGCGGAGCCGGCTGGGGCGGCGGCGGTGGGTCATCGGGCGAGTCCTTCGGAGGTCGGGCCGTCGAGGCGGCGGGTGGATGCGGCGGACGCCGCTGCGGTGGCGGGGTCGGCGGCCGTGTCCCGGTCGCCGTCGTCGGCGACCTCGCGGCGGCCCGCGAAGACCTCGTCGTCGAGGGCACCGGCCCGGCGGGCGACGATCGCCGAGGCCGTCGCGGCCGCGGTGACGTTCGCCATCGTGCTGGCGGTGCCGGCCACGGCGCTGATCGGGATGAGGAGCACGAGCACCTCGATCGGCAGTCCCACCGCGGTGAGCACGGCCGTCGCGGTGATGATCGCGGTGCCGGGCACGCCGGCGGTGCCGAGCGACACGAGGAGCCCGAGCACGACGAGCACGACGTAGTCGAGCGGCGTGTACTGGATGCCGAGCGCGTGCACGCTGAACACCGCGACGAGCGTCGGCCAGATGCCCGCGCATCCCGGCATCCCGATCGTCGTCCCGATGGGCGCGGTGAAGCCGGCGACCTCCGGCGAGACGCCCACCCGGCGGGTGAGGGTCGCGATCGTCAGCGGCAGGGTGCCGATGCTCGACTGCGTGGTGAACGCGGTGTACTGGGGCGGCGTGATCAGCCGGAAGAAGCGGAACGGGTTGAGGTCGGCGAACACGCGCACGAGCACGCCGTTCACGAGGTACGCGTCCACGAAGCAGGCGACGAGCGCGACCACGAGCACGCCGAGGAGCGAGGCGGCGGTCTCGAGGCGGGCGACCGCGGTCGAGGTGGTCGAGGCGACGAGCGCGAGCACCGCGTACGGGGTGAGCGCGATGATGAAGCCCACCGCCTTGAAGAACACGCGGCGCGAGGCATCCACGACGTCCTTGAAGGCCCGCACCTTCTCCGGCTTGCGGTCCGCGACGAGCAGGTAGGAGACGGCGATCAGGATGGTGAACAGGATGAGGCCGATGAGGTTGTTCGCGCCGAGATCGTTCGAGAGGTTCGAGGGGAAGAGTCCGACGATGACCTGGTCGAGGGGGCGGAGCAGGCCCGTGAGCGAGCCGCCGTCCACCCCGGAGAGCTCGAGCTGCGCCCCGCGGCCGACCCCCGTCGCGAGCGCGAGCCCGAGGGTGAGCAGGATCGCCAGCAGGTTCGTGAGCAGCAGCCAGAACACCGAGCTGAGCCCGATCGTGCGCAGCTTCGCGATGCTGCCGAGCGAGGTCACGCTCGACAGCACCGACACGATGATGAGCGGGGCCACGAAGGCCGTGATGACGTTGATGTAGATCGTGCCGATCACGTCGACGTACGCGAGGTGGCCCTGGAACAGCAGCCCGGCCGCGACCCCGACGACGAGCGCGACGACCGTCAGCAGGGTGAAGCCCGCCCCGCGCCGGCGCAGCAGGAACAGGCCGGCGAAGAGCGCGGCGACGACGCCCGTGGCGGCGAGCGCGAGCCAGTCGGGTTCAGCCATGACGGCGCCCCGATCGGAGGGTGGGAGCGGTGCGGAACTGGTGCATGACCAGCGACGCTATGGCCACCGGCGGATGCCTCGCGCCGGCGAGTCGCCCGGAGTACGCAGGTTACGGCGAAGGTATGCCGATGACGGGATATGACGGCCGGCGCACCGCCACGGTGTCGTCGGATGACGCCGTATTGCGGTGTGCGGCAAGGTTCCCTGAGCTTGTCGAAGGGAACGGGGCCCTGGTTCCCTGAGCTTGTCGAAGGGAACGGCGCCCTGGTTCCCTGAGCTTGTCGAAGGGAACGGCGCCGCGCTTCGACGGGCTCAGCGGGCCACTCTTGGTTCCCTGAGCTTGTCGAAGGGATCGGCGCCGCGCTTCGACAGGCTCAGCGGGCCACTCTTGGTTCCCTGAGCTTGTCGAAGGGATCGGCGCCGCGCTTCGACAGGCTCAGCGGACCACTCTTGGTTCCCTGAGCTTGTCGAAGGGAACGGCGCCGCGCTTCGACAGGCTCAGCGCACCAGCAGCGAACCAGCGGCTCAGCGCGCGAGATGGGTCGGCACACCGCCCACGAGGGTCGCTGCGACCGTGATCCCGGCGAGGGCGTCGGGCTCGATCACGAGCGGGTCGGCGTCGAGCAGCACGAGGTCGGCCGGGTCGCCCGGCCCCGGGCGCAGCGGGCCGCGCATCGAGGCGGCGAGGGCGAGCTCGACGGGGAGCCGCTCCTCCGGCGACCACGGCGGCTCGCCGGGGCGGCCGCGCAGCACCGCCGCCTGCACGGCGAGCCACGGATCGAGGGGCGCGACCGGGGCATCCGAGCCGAGCACGAGCCGGCCCCCTGCCCGGTGCAGCGAGGCGAAGCGGTAGGCGCGGTGCTCGCGGCCCGCCCAGAGCCGGCCGGCGTTCTCGCGGTCGTCGAGGAGGTGCGCGGGCTGCACGCTCGCGGTGACGCCGAGGCGGGCGAAGCGCTCGAGGTCGGCGTCGGCGAGCAGTTGGGCGTGCTCGATCCGCCCGGTGGTGCCGGTGCGCTCGAAGGCGTCGAGCACCTCGGTGTTCGCCCGGTCGCCGATCGCGTGCACGGCGAGGTCGAGTCCGGCCGTGCTCGCGCGGCGGAGCAGCGCCTCGAGCTCGGCCGCGGGCCACAGGGCGCGGCCGTGCCCGCCGTCGGGGTACGGCTCGCAGCACCAGGCGGTGGCGGTGCCGAGCGAGCCGTCGGTGATGACCTTCAGCGGACCGACCGTGATCCGCCCGGCCGAACCGATCGGGTCGCCGCTGCGCAGGCCGAGCGTGATCGCCCGTTCGAGTTCGTGCGGGTAGATCGCCGTCTCGACGCGGAGGGAGCGGAATCCGGATGCCTCGCGCCGCGCCCAGTCCGAGACGCCCCAGCGCATCTCGAAGTCGACGACGCCGACGACGCCGCGGCGGGCGGCCGCGGTGCCGGCGTCGACGACCCGGCCGTCGAGCTCCGCGTCGCTGCCGGAGTCGAGCTGGCGCAGGAGGGCGAAGCAGGCGTCCTCGACGAGGTGTCCGTCGCCCGTGACGGGCAGGCCGTGCCGGCGGAGGGCCGCGGAGTTCAGCCAGGCGCCGTGCAGATCGGCGGTGATCAGCACGACCGGGGTCGAGCCGGCGGCCTCGTCGAGGAGCTGCCGCGACATCCGCCCGGTCCAGTCGTCGCCGCGGGCGCGCATCGCGACGATCCCGTCCGTCGCGCTGCGGGCGTCGGTGTCGGCGGCCGCCGCCGACACCCGGTCGAGGGCGCGCCGCGCGTCGGCGAGCTCGCCGAGGTCGAGGAA
>NZ_BMRJ01000001.1:232622-434515 GCF_014648575.1 Agromyces mediolanus
GCCCGAAGTGCACGTGCTCGTCCCAGAGCCCGGAGGTGAGGAAGCGGCCCTCCGCGTCGATCGAGTCGGCCGTCGCGGGCGTGCTGTCGGCAGGGGTGACGGCGGCGATCCGGGCCTCGCCTGGGCGTCCGCCGGCGTGGAGGGTCACGTCGAGCAGCTCCGGGCGGCCGAGCAGTCGCACCGAGCGGAGCTGCGTGACCGCCGCGGCTCCCGTCACGCCGGCCGCCCGCCGCTCGCGGTATCTCCGCCCGAGCGGTGGCTCACCCGCCCGCCGACGACGGTGAGTAGCACCTCCGTCTCGGCGAAGCGCTCGGGCTCGCTCGTGAGCGGATCGTCGCGGAACACCGCGAGGTCGGCGATCGCGCCCGGGACGACGGCGCCGTCGCCCGGGCGGTCGATCGAGGTCCAGGCGTTGCGGGTCATGGCGACGAGCGTCCGCGCCGGGGAGAGCGCCTGATGCGGGTCGACGGCGGGCCGGTCGGAGCCGTGCCGGCGCCGGGTCACGTTCGCGGCGAACACGCGGCGTCCGTCGAACTCCTCGACGGGCCAGTCGGAGCCGAGCACGACGAGCGCGCCGGCGGCGTCGAGGTCGGCGATCCGCCAGCCGTGCGCGGCGCGCTCCGTGCCGCGACCGAGGAGCGTCGTCCACATGTCCTGGCCGTCGGGCCGCTGCGCGAACGCGTGGATGGGTTGCACGCTCGCCGGCACGCCGAGCTCCGCGAAGCGGGGCAGGAGCCGGTCGGGGATCGTCTCGAGGTGCTCGATGCGGTGCGTGACCCGCGGCGCATGCGCCGGGATGGCGGCGACGGCGTCGAGCACGAACTCGACCGCGCGATCGCCGATCGCGTGCGTCGCGGTCGGCACCCCGCGCTCGGCGAGCGCGTGCAGCGCGCGGGTGAAGGTCTCGGACGGCACCCAGTACGGCTGCAGTCCGCCGCCGGCGGTGTCGGCGTCGAACAGCCAGGCCGAGCCGTTGTCGATGCTGCCGTCGAGCATGAACTTCACGCCCTCGACCTGCCAGCGCCGCCCGCCCACGCCCTGCAGCTCGACGAGACTGCGGAACGTCTGCTCCCAGGGATCGGTGGCCCGCCAGATCGGCGAGACCCGCACGCGCACCGGGAGCTCGCCCGCCGCCTCGATGGCGCGCAGCACGTCGAGGTCGCCGGGTTCCATGTTGAGCTGGTGCAGCGAGGTGTACCCGCTCGCCGCGAACTCGGCGAGCTTGTTGCGCACCGCCGCGACCCGCTCCTCGAACGGCATGCGCGGGTAGAGCTCCGTGACGAGCATCTCGGCGTCGGACTCGACGAGATAGCCGGTCGGGCGGCCCGCCGCGTCGACCTCGATGGACGCGTTGTTGCCGAAGTCGCGCGGGCCGTCGATGCCGGCGAGTTCGAGGGCGCGCGGGCTCGCGATGATCGCGTGCCCGTCGAACAGCAGCAGATAACCGGGGCGTCCGCCGAAGGCCTCGGCGAAGGGGGCGTTCGTCAGCTCGCCGCCGACGAAGAGGTCGAAGGAGAGGCCGAAGCCGCGGATCCACTCCTCGGGGCCGCGCTCGGCGGCGAAGGCGGCGAGGCGTTCGGCGACCTCCTCGACGGAGGTGCAGTCGTGCAGCAGCAGCGCCCGGTGCCGGGATTCCGCGCCGGAGAGCGGGTGCACGTGCCCGTCCACGAAGCCGGCCGTGATGGTCGCGTCGCCGAGTTCGACGAGCTCGGCATCCCTCGTGTCCCAGGCCGCGGCCTCGGCCCGGGAGCCGACGGCGACGATGCGCTGCCCGCTGACGGCGACCGCCTGCGGCGGCGCCTCGCTCGCCGAGCCCTCCGGCTCGTAGCCGGTGCGGACGAGGCCGCCGAGCAGTACGAGCTCCGCCCGGACGGCGGGGCCGGCGGCGGTCACGCGATCGCCTCCGCGTCGAGCAGGGGGTGGCCCGGGTCCTCGGCCCGGCGCCGCAGCCGCTGCACCTCGGGGTCGGGCACCGGCACCGCGGCGATGAGCTGCTGGGTGTACGGATGCTGCGGGGCGTGCAGCACCTGCTCGGTCGCCCCGAGCTCGACGAGTTCGCCGCCCTGCAGCACGCCGACGCGGTCGGCGAGGAGCTCGACGACGGCGAGGTCGTGGCTGATGAACAGCGCGGCGAAGCCGAGTTCGCGCTGCAGGGACGTGAAGATGTCGAGCACGCGCGCCTGCACCGAGACGTCGAGGGCGGAGGTGGGCTCGTCGGCGATCACGAGCTCCGGATCGAGGGCGAGCGCCCTGGCGAGGCCCACCCGCTGCCGCTGCCCGCCGGAGAGCTCGAAGGGGTACCGGCGCGCGTAGGAGCCGGGGAGCTCGACGGCGTCGAGCAGCTCCGCCGCGCGGGCGCGGTGCGCCGAGCGGCCGCCGGGAACACGGTGGATGCGCATCGGCTCGATGACGCAGTCCTCGATCGTCATGAAGGAGTTGAAGGACGCCGCCGGGTCCTGGAAGACGAAGCCGATGCGGCGGCGGAGCTCGCGCAGGCGCCGCCGCGGCAGGCCGCGCAGCTCGGCGCCGAGCACCTCCAGGCGGCCGGCGGCGACGGTCTCGAGCCCGCCGATGGCGCGGCCGATCGTCGACTTGCCCGAGCCGGACTCGCCGACGAGCCCGACGACCTCGCCGCGGGCGATCTGCAGCGAGACCCCGCGCACGGCGCGCACGGGCTTGGTGCCGAAGCCGCTGCGGTACTCGATATCGACGCCGTCGAGCAGCACGGCGGGGGCGGGCGCGGCCGGCGCGGCCGACACTGCAGTCGAGGTCGTGGAGTCGGATGCCCCCGTCGGGGCGGATGCCGGCGAGGCATCCGGCTCCTCGCGTCCGCCGCCGAGCCGCGGGACCGCGGCGAGCAGCTGCCTCGTGTACGCCTCGCGCGGCGAACGGAACAGCTCGTCGACCGGGGCGACCTCGACGAGCTCGCCGCGGTACATGACCGCGACCCGGTCGGCGATGTCGGCCACGACGCCCATGTTGTGCGTGATCAGCACGATCGAGGCGCCGAAGTCGTCGCGGCACTCGCGGAGCAGATCGAGGATCTCGGCCTGCACCGTCACGTCGAGCGCCGTCGTGGGCTCGTCGGCGATGATGACCGACGGTCGCAGGGCCAGCGCCATCGCGATCACGATGCGCTGCTTCTGGCCGCCCGAGAACTGGTGCGGGTAGTCGCCGAGGCGGCGCTCGGGGTCGGGGATGCCGACCGCGCGCAGCATCTCGACCGTGCGCCGGCGGCGCTCGGCCGGCTCGGTCACCCCGTGCGCGCGCAGGCCCTCCTCGAGCTGCCAGCCGATCGGGAACACCGGGTTCAGCGCGGTCGAGGGCTCCTGGAAGATCATGGCCGCCTCGCCGCCGCGGATCGAGCGGAGCGCCTCGGGCGCGGCCTGCAGCACGTCGGCGCCGCCGAGCAGCACCCGGCCGCCCGTTCGCGTCCGCGGCGGCAGCAGGCCGAGCGCGGCCCGGGCGGTCAGCGTCTTGCCCGACCCCGACTCCCCGACGATCGCGAGGATCTCGCCCCGCTGCAGCTCGAGCGTGACGCCGCGCACCGCGTGCACGGTGCCCTGCGGGGTGTCGATGTCGAGCGTGAGCTCCTCGAAGCGGAGCGGCGCGGTGGACTCGCCGGTCATCGCTTCACCTCCTGACGGAATCGGCCGGGCGTGACGACGGCGGCCATGCGGGCGAAGACGCCCGGCTTGCCGACGAGGGAGCGCGAGCGCTGGTCGACGAGGTCGCGCAGGCCGTCGCCGATGAGGTTCAGCGCGAGCACGGTCACGATCAGGAAGCCGCTCGTGATGAGGATCATCTGCGGCGCCTGCATCAGCACCGACTTGCCGTCGTAGAGGATGTTGCCCCAGCTCGCCTGCGGGGCCGGCACGCCGGCGCCGAGGAAGCTCATCGCCGCCTCGGTGATGACCGACTCCGCGAAGGTGAACGTCGACTGCACGACGAGCACCGACAGCGTGTTCGGCAGGATGTGGCGCCACATCAGGTGCAGCATGCCGGCGCCCTGCATGGTGCTCGCGGTGACGAACGTCTCCGACGTGACCGCGAGCGCCCGGGAGCGGACGAGCCGCGCGATGCCGGGCGTGTAGACGATGGTGAGGGCGATCACGAGGTTCGTGACGCTCGGCCCGAGCGCCGCGGTGAGGGCGACGGCGAGCAGGATGGCGGGGATCGCCATGAGGCCGTCACAGATGCGCATGAGCACCTGGTCGAGCACGCTGTTGAAGACGGCGGCGATGCCGATGATCGCGCCGAGCACGCCGCTGACGAGGGCGACGACGAAGCCGACGAGGAGCGAGGTCGAGGCGCCGGAGACGATGCGGGCGAACAGGTCGCGGCCGAAGTTGTCGGTGCCGAAGGGATGCGCGGCGGAGGGCGGCGCGAGGCGGTTCGCGGGGTCGACCGCGTAGGGGTCGAGGTGCAGCAGCGGCGGCAGCACGTAGGAGACGACGAAGATCACGAGGACGACGACGATGCCGGTCATCAGCCCGGTGTTGCCGAGCATCCGTCGCCACAGCGAGTCGCGGGCGGCGACGGGCTGCATGGCGAGCACCGTGGTGCTGGGCGCCGCGGTGTTCGTGGTCGCGGGGGAGTTCGGGGCCATCGCTCAGGCCTTTCCGACGCGGACCCGCGGGTCGACGATGCCGTAGAGCAGGTCGATGAGCAGGTTCGTGAGCAGGTAGATGAGGGTGACGAAGAGGATGACGCCCTGGATGACGGGGTAGTCGCGGCGGGCGATCGAGGTGACGAGCAGCTGTCCGAGGCCCGGGATGTTGAAGATCGTCTCGGTGACCGCGGCCCCCGTGACGAGTCCGCCGAGCGAGAGGCCGATGATCGTGAGCACCGGCAGGCTCGCGTTCTTCAGGGTGTGGCTGAACAGCAGCCGGCCCTCGGCGACGCCGCGGGAGCGAGCCGCGTCGATGTAGTCGGCGTTCAGCACGTCGAGCACGGCGGCCCGCGTGGTGCGGGTGATCAGGGCGGCCGTGATCGCGCCGAGCGCGATGCCCGGCATGATCAGGGTGCGGATGCCGCCGGCGAAGTCCTCGAAGGGGTTCACGTAGCCGGAGATCGGCAGCCAGCGCAGCATCAGGCCGAACACGACCATGAGAGCGAGGGCGAGCACGAAGCTCGGCACCGTCATGCCGATCAGCGTGAAGCCCATCACCGAGCGGTCGAGGCGACCGCCGCGGAACCGTGCGGCGAGGGTGCCGAACGGCACCGAGAGCACGATGGCGACGATGATCGCGATGACGGCGAGCTGGATGGTCGGCACGGCGTTGTCGCCGATCGCCTCCGTCACGCTCTTGCGCAGGAAGTAGGAGTCGCCGAAGTCGCCGGTGAGCACGCCGCCGACCCAGCCGAGGTACTGCTCGACGAGGGGCCGGTCGAGACCCATGCTCTCGCGGAGCGCGGCGACCTGCTCGTTCGTCGCGTTCTGCCCCAGGATGGCGCGGGCCGGGTCGCCGGGCGTCAGGTGGATGAGCGAGAAGATCACCACCGAGACGACGAAGAGGACGGGCAGCAGGCTGAGCAGCCGCCGGAAGATGAATCTGAGCATCGGGTCTCCGGGGACGAGGGGAGCGGGGGATGGGGCGGGCGGGGCGGAGCTTCGCGCTCCGACCCGCCCGCCCCGGGCGTTCAGCCGGTCACTTCCAGCTGGCGTTCCACCACACGAAGTGCGAGTTGAACACCGGCAGCTCGAGGTCCTTGCTCGCGGCGTACACATTGTGCGCGTCGCCGAGGCGGGTGAGCGGGCGGTACGTCTCGATGTACTGCTGCATCTCGTCGAAGATCAGGGTCGCGTCGTCCTGCGTCGGCGCCGCGCGGAAGCGCGCGAGCAGATCGTGCAGCTCCGGGGTGTCGTAGTAGCCCGCGCGGTTCGGCAGGAAGCCGACGGTCTGCGTCGGGTCGGTGACGGTGCCCTGCGGGATGATCGTGAGGTCCCACTCGTCGCGGCCCTCCTTGTACTTGTCGAAGTACGAGGCCCACTCGAGCGCCTCCAGCTTGACGTCGACCCCGATGCCCTTGAGCTGCTCGGCGACGACGACCGCGGCGTTGTAGGCCTCGGTGTAGTCGCGGGTGACGAGCAGCGTGACGGGCTCGCCGGCGTAGCCGCCCTCGGCGAGGAGCGCCTTCGCCGCCGCGGTGTCGGCCGCGTTGAACTCGGCCTTGCCGACCTCGGTGTCCCAGATCGCCTGCTGCGGTTCGGTCATGTTGTGGTGCACGAGGTCGTAGAGCTCCTCGGAGCCGACCGAGGCGAGCATGATCGGATCGCGGTCGAGCGCCGTGTTGACCGCCTGCCGGTTGACGACGTTCTCGAACGGGCCGCCGGCGCGGTCGCTGTAGACGAGGTTGATCGGGCCGATCGTGTAGGTGCCGAGGACGAGGTTCGGGTCCTCCTGGAACTGCGTCAGCCCGTCGAACGGCAGCTCGGGGGTGACGTCGTACTGGCCCGACTGCATGCCCATGGTGCGGGTCGCGGCATCCGGCACGAAGCTGAAGACGACCTCGTTCAGGACGGCGTCCTTCGCCCCGGCGCGACCGCTCGACGGGGCGTCGACCGATTGGTAGTCGTCCCACTTCTCGATGACGATGCGCTGGTCGGCGTCCCATTCCTTGAGCGTGTACGGGCCGGTGCCGACGATGTCCTGCACGGGCTCGTCGCCGAACTCCTCGATGACCTCGGAGGGCATGATCGCCGGGTACGAGGTGCCGATGTCCGAGAGGTACAGCAGGTGCAGGAAGCTCGCGGTGGGCACCGTGAGCTTGACGGTGTAGTCGTCGACCTCGGTCCACTCGGAGCCGTCGAACGCGCCGTCGGCGGCGATCGAGACCCGCGTCCAGCGGTTCATCGAATCGACGACGTCGCTCGCGGTGAGCTCGGACCCGTCGTGGAACTTCACGCCCTCGCGCAGGACGAAGGTGTACTCGAGGCCGTCGTCGCTGCGCTCGAACGACTCGGCGAGCATCGGCTGCGGCACGAGGTTCTCGTCGGTGACGACGAGGGTCTCGTAGATCGAGCCGGTGATCTCGCCCATGATCGACTCGGTCGAGATCTGCGGGTCGAGCGTCGACGGCTGCGCGGGCGTCACGACGTTGACGACGTCCTTCGCGGCGTCGCCGCCGTCGCCGGACGCCGCGCAGCCGCTCAGCACGAGCGCGCCGGACGCGACGATCGCGGAGACGGCGCTCGCACGGCGGAGGCTCCGCCGACGGCGGGGGATGCCGGATGCTCCGGTCACGGGTGTGGGCATGGTGCGCCTTCCTCTGTGGTGGTGGGGACTGCTGTGGTGATGGGGACTGCTGCGGGGATGAGCTCGTCGGCATGGGGCGCCGGGGCGATCGAGACGAGCAGCTCGCCGAAGCCGCCGTCGGCGGTCCAGACGGTGCGCTCGTCGCGACGCAGGGTGGTGCGGTAGCGCGGCTCGGACTCGGCGGTGTCGCCGTGCGCGGTGCGCGCCCCGGAGGCGAGCAGCTGCGTGGCGAGCCGGAGGAGCGCTCGCGAGCCGTCGGCCGCCCAGGCGTCGTCGCTCGGCTCGGGCGCGGCGGCCTCGCCCAGACCGAGCAGCACCGCGCCCGCGCGCTCGACGCGGCCGGCGCCGAAATCGACGGCGTCGCCGCGGAGGAGCCGGCTCCAGCGCACCCCCGCGACCGCGTCGCCTGGGGTATGCGCGTCGGTCTCCTCGCTCTCGGCGACGTCGACGAGATGCACGCCGCGCTCGCCGATGACCTCGCCGCGGCGGGTGGCGCGGTCGTACACGAGCGCCGTGTGCTCGTCGACGCCGACGAGCGATTCGCGGCCGAGCGCACGGGCGAGGCGGATGGCCCGGGGCAGCCGGCCCCACTCGGCGAAGTGCGAGTCGAGCAGCGCCTCGGAGAAGAGGCCGAGGCCCCCGGCCGGCACGTAGCGCAGCCGCTCGTCGTCGGCGTAGCCGGCCGAGGCGCCGAGGCGCCAGCTCTCGTGCACGCCGCCGCCAGAGACCATGCCGGCGCCCTGCTGCACCGCGAGCCCCGCGCTCGTGCCCGCGACGACGCCGCCGCGCGCGAGCACCCCGCGGATCGCGGTGAGCACGCGGGTGTCGCGGCGCTCGCCGAAGGGCGGTTCGCCGGCGAGGGCAGCGGCACCGGTGCTGCGGTGCAGCGCGAGCACGTAGTGCGTCTGGTCGCCGCCGCCGAGGAACACGCCGTCGCACGAGTCGACGAGGGCGGCGAGCTCGGCGCGCTCCGCGTGCTCGGCGAGGTAGCGCTGCCCGGGGAACCGGGGCGCCGCGGCGACGCCGACGGGGATGGGCACGCCCTCGGCGCCGTGCCGGGCGAAGAGGGCGGCGTAGTAGCGCCCGTCGGCGGCGTCGTGCTCGACGCCGGGGTCGTTCGTCGCCTCGTCGTCGGCGGAGCGGGCGGGCTCGGACGCCGTCGTGAGGATCGCGATGCGCGGCGGGCGGCCGGGCGCCGGGCTCGCGCTCGCCGCGAGCTGCACGATGCGGTCGAGGATGCCCGGATGCTCGTCGAGCGCGCCGCCGATCAGCACGAGGGTGCCGCGGTCGGCGTCGTGGGTGGCGGTCACGGTACTCCTCTCCGAGTACGGGATCGGGCTCCGGCGGGGGCCGGATGCGCGGTGCAAGTATTTCACATCACGATAGAATGTCCAGAATCGAAATGAACATTTCAGTCGTTCGCCGCCCCGGCGGCCGGCTGGCCCGTTGCTAGACTCGCGACGTCCGATGTCGCGGTCGACCGGGTTCGCCATCGCCGGCCGGGGCTCGGCGACGGAGATGCGTCGCAGACCGAAGGACCCAGATGAACCCCGATTCCCCTCGATCCGCCGCCGTCGCGCCGGGCGATCTCGCCGAGGAGTCGGTCGCCGCACGCATCCGCGAGCGCATGGGCGACTGCAGCCCGGCCGAGCGCAAGGTCGCGCGCACGCTGCTCGCCGCCTATCCGGTCGCGGGCTTCGAGACCGTCGCGGGCCTCGCCGAGCTCGCCGCGGTGAGCGGCGCCACCGTGGTGCGCTTCGCGACCCGGCTCGGCTACCGCGGCTTCCCCGACTTCCAGCGCGCGCTCCGGCACGAGCTCGAGCAGCGCAGCGCCTCGCCCGCCTCGCTCTACGAGCGGATCGGTGCGGCGGGCGCCTCGGCATCCAGCGATCTCGCCTCGCTCGGCGACGCCCCCGCCGACGACGTCCGCGCCACGTTCGCGGGCCTGTCCGAGCACGACTTCGCAACCACCGTCGACGCGATCGCGAACCCGAAGCACCGCGTCTGGCTCGCCGGCGGGCGCTACAGCGGCTTCCTTGCCGAGTACCTCCAGGCGAGTCTGCAGCAGCTGCGCCCAGCGGTCCAGATGGTGCCGCGCATGGCGAGCCTGCGCGCCGCGACCATGTCGGGCTTCGACGCGAAGGACGTGCTCGTCGTGTTCGACTTCCGCCGCTACGAGGCCGAGACCCGCCGGCTCGTGCAGCACGCGAAGGCGCGCAAGGCGACCGTGGTCCTCGTGACCGATCGCTGGGTGTCGCCGTGCGCCGGCGACGCCGACACCGTGCTGTCGAGCCTCGCCTCCGAACGCGGCCCGTTCGACTCCGTCGTGCCCGTCATGGCGCTCATCGAGGCGATCTTCGAGGCGGTGCTGACCCGCCTCGGGCCGCCCGCGCGGGAGCGGATGGAGCGCATCGAGCGCACCGTGCAGGAGCTCGAGCTGCTCTGAGCGGCACGCCCCTCCGCGAGTCGCCCGACTTCCGTGGAGGTCGGGCGCGTCCGGCGCTCGGCTCGGAAACGAGTGTTTCTGTTCGTGTATGGTCGTCGGTGATCTGCAACGGACGTTGCAGACACCGAACGGAGGCCCCGTGCTCGCTGCCGAACTGCTCCGCCGCGCCGAAGACGCCCGGGCGGCGTACATCCGCGATCTCGCGGAGCTCGTCGGCATCGACTCGGGCTCGCTCGACCCGGAGGGGGTCGACCGCGTCGGCGACGTGGTCGCCGGCCGCCTCGCCGAGCTCGGCTTCGCCGTCGAGCGCCGCGCCTCCGTCGACCCGCGCTACGGCGCCACGGTCATCGGCCGGCGTCGCGGCACCGGCGTCGCGCGCATCCTGCTGTTCGCCCACCTCGACACGGTCTTCGAGCGCGGGGATGCCGCGGCGCGGCCGTTCTCGATCGACGCCGCCGGGCACGCGCACGGGCCGGGCGTCACCGACGACAAGGCCGGCGTCGTCGCGGCCCTGCACGCCGCCGCGCACCTGATCGATGCCGGGGCCGAACGCTACGGCGAACTCGTGCTCGCCTTCACCCCCGACGAGGAGATCGGCTCGCCCGCCGGCGGTCCGGTGCTCCAGGAGCTCGCCGCGGGCGTGGACGCCGCCTTCAGCCTCGAGTGCGCGCGCGAGAACGGCGATCTCGTCGTCGGGCGCAAGGGCGTCGCCGACCTCGAGCTCGTCGTGCACGGCGTCGCCGCCCACTCCGGCATCGAGCCGGAGCGGGGCGCGCACGCCGCCCTCGAGGCCGCCCACCTCACCGTCTTCCTGCAGGCGCTCGCCGACCCCGCCGAGCAGCTGACCGTCAACGTCGGCGTGCTCCGAGCCGGCGAGCGCACGAACATCGTGCCCGACCGGGCGACCATGCACGTGGAGATGCGGGCGACGCGCACCGCGGTCATCGAGGGGGCGCTCGCCGCGCTCCGGGAGCGGGCGGCCGGTCCGCTCGTCGAGGGCACCCGCGTCGAGGTGCGCGTCGTCGACCAGTGCGCGCCGCTCGAGGAGACCGAGGCGGGGCGCGAGCTCGGCGAACTGGCGCTCCGGCTCGCGCGCGAACTGGGGTTCGAGCCGGGGCTCGCCCGCACCGGCGGGGTGTCCGACGCCAACCGGGTCGCCGCCCTCGGCGTGCCGACCCTCGACGGCCTCGGCCCCGTCGGCGGCGGCGACCACAGCCCGAGCGAATGGCTCGACCTCGCGAGCGTGCCGCAGCGGGTCGCACTCCTCGCCGCGCTCGTCGACGCGAGCGCCGCCCGCTCGGCCCTGGTTCCCTGAGCCTGTCGAAGGGACCTTCGCCGTGGTTCCCTGAGCCTGTCGAAGGGAACGCCGCCGCACTTCGACGGGCTCAGCGAACCAAGGCCGCGCTTCGACGAGCTCAGCGAACCAGTGGTTCCCTGAGCTTGTCGAAGGGAACGCCGCTTCGACGAGCTCAGCGAACCAAGCGGGCTCAGCGAGCCATCCGTCCTTGACCTCGGCTGCGCCGGCCCGCTAGGGTTCCAAGGCTGCGCGATCGCGCGGCATCCCCGGAGTCTGGAAGCAGGTGGAATCGTGAGCGTGTCTCTGCAGCGCACCTTCACGCCCGCCTTCGCCGAGCCCGCGAACGCGGGGCGCCAGCAGCGCCCCGAAGCGAAGCTCGAGCAGGCTCTCGAGCCGGCACCCTGACGCCAGCGAATCCATCGCCACCGTCACCCCGTGCCGCTTCGAGGCCCGGGGTGATTCCGTCTGCGCGCGACGGTGGACCCTCGGGCCCGAGGACCCACCAGAACGGGGCCCGTCACCGCGAGCTCCGGGAAAGCAGACAGGAATCATCATCATGGAGAGACTCTCCGATCGGCTCGTCTCCTGGGCGAGCCTGCTCGACGAGCAGACCGTCGCGCAGGCGCGCACCTCGTCGACGATGCCGTTCATCCACCCGCACCTGGCCCTGATGCCCGACGCCCACCTGGGCCTCGGCGCGACGGTCGGCTCGGTCATCCCGACGCTCGGGGCGATCATCCCCGCGGCGGTCGGCGTTGACATCGGCTGCGGCATGATCGCCGTGCGGACCCAGTTCCACGCGAGCGAGCTGCCCGCCGACCGGCGGGAGCTGCGGGAGCAGATCGAGCGGGCCATCCCGCTGTCCGCGGGCAAGTACAACCGCAAGGTCGTCGCGACGGCGCAGCCCCGGATCGCCGAGCTCGAGGAGCTCGCGGAGCGGAGCGGCTTCGACCCGGCCTCCTACGCGGGGAACTGGCGGGAGCAGCTCGGCTCCCTCGGCAGCGGCAACCACTTCATCGAGGTCTCGCTCGACGAGGTCGACCGGGTGTGGCTGTTCCTGCACTCCGGCAGCCGGGGCGTCGGCAACAAGATCGCCCAGCGGCACATCGGCATCGCCAGGCGGCTCGCGAAGCAGTGGTGGATCGAGCTGCCCGACCCCGACCTCGCCTACCTCGTCGAGGGCACGCCGGAGTTCACCCGGTACATCGCCGAGCTCCGGTGGGCGCAGCACTTCGCGCTGCTCAACCGGGAGGAGATGATGGACCGGGTCATCCGGCAGGTGTCCGAGTGGACCGGGGTGCCGGTGGAGGAGCAGGAGCGGATCAACTGCCACCACAACTTCACCGAGAGCGAGGAGCACTTCGGCAAGCGGGTCTGGGTGTCGCGGAAGGGGGCGATCCAGGCCGACGTCGGCCGGCCGGGCCTCATCCCGGGCTCGATGGGCACCGCCTCGTACGTCGTGGAGGGGCTCGGCGACCCGATGTCGCTGAACTCCTCGCCGCACGGCGCGGGCCGGGAGTACTCGCGGTCGAAGGCCAGGAAGACCTTCACCCACGAGCAGCTCCGGGAGGCGATGGTCGGCATCGAGTCCCGGGACACGGAGGCCTTCATCGATGAGATCCCGCAGGCCTACAAGCCGATCGACCGGGTGATGGCGGATGCCTCGTCGCTCGTCGCGGTGCGGCACACGCTGCGGCAGATCGTCAACGTGAAGGGCGACTGACCCTGGTTCCCTGAGCTTGTCGAAGGGAACGCCCTGGTTCCCTGAGCTTGTCGAAGGGAGCGACCCTGGTTCCCTGAGCTTGTCGAAGGGAACGCCGCTTCGACAAGCTCAGCGGGCCAACGCCGCTTCGACAAGCTCAGCGGACCAACCCCGCTTCGACGGGCTCAGCGGGCCAGGCGGACTACGGGGACGGCGGCGTCACCGCGATCACGATCGTGGTGACGTCGTCGCTCTCGTTCACGTAGCGGTGCGGCTCGCGCGAGTCGAACGTGACGGACTCGCCGGTCGCGAGGGTCACCCGCTCGGCGCCGAGCTCGACGGTCAGCTCGCCGGAGATGACGTAGGCGCACTCGGTCGAGGGGTGGCCCCACAGCCGGGGCGAGGTCGCCTGCCCCGGCGGGATCTCGGCGCGCAGCACCTCGAGGTCGCCGCGGCCCGGGGTGAGCCGCTCGTAGGCGAAGCTCGCGTCGGCGACGCCGAGGCTGTGCCGTTCGCCCGGCCGGCTGATGTGGATGGCGGGCGCATCGGGGTCGCTGAAGAGGGTCGCGATGGATGCCTCGAACACCTCGGCGAGCTTACGCACCGAGCCGAGGCTCGGATCGGCGGCGCCGTTCTCGATCTGGCTCAGCATGCTGACCGACAAGCCCGTCCGCTCGGAGAGCTCGCGGAGGGTCAGGCCCTTGGCCTGGCGCAGGGCCTTCAATCGGTCACCGAGCACGCTGAGTCATCCTTCCTGTGCGTCCCCCGTGTGGGTGTGACGGGCGGCCGCGTTTTGACATGTGAGTCCGCACGTGTTTAATGTGCTTGAATTCATGGTACCTGGATTGAACATCATCCACACGACACCGGGCACTGACTGGCAGCGAGGCTGAGCGCTCCTCCAACTCCTTCGTCACCGTCGCCGACCGGGGAAAGAAGCACATGAGATCCCTCACAGCCAAGCTCGCCGTGCCCGCCGGCGCCGTCGCCTTGACGCTCGCGCTCGCCGGATGCGCCGGAGGCAACAGCACCTCCAACGCGGGCGACCAGACGCTCACCGTCGACACCTCATTCGTCGTGAAGACACTCGACCCCGGCACAGTGTACGAGCAGACGGGCAACATCGCCGTGCACGCGCTCTACGACACCCTGGTGACCTACGAGGGTTCGGACGTCACGACCCTCCAGCCCGAGCTCGCCGAGAGCTGGGAGCAGTCGAGCGACGGCACCACCTGGACCTTCACCCTCCGTGACGACGCGGTCTTCTCGGACGGCGCGGCCGTCACCGCCGAGGACGCCGTCTTCAGCCTCAACCGCCTGAAGAACCTGCAGGGCTCCGCCTCGCAGACCGTGCAGGGCCTCGACTTCGCCGCTGAGGGGGACGACACGGTCGTCGTCACCTCCGAGACGCCGAACCCCGACGTCCCGGTCATCCTCGCGATGCCCGCGGCGAGCGTGCTGAACTCGGCCGAGGCCAAGAAGCTCGGCGCGACCGACGCCGAGGACGCCGCCACGAGCGACCAGATCGGCACCCAGCTCGACACCGCCAGCCTCGGCAGCGGCCCGTACGTGCTGAAGAGCTACGACCCGAGCACGAAGATCGTGCTCACCGCGAACCCGAAGTACTGGGGCGAGCAGCCGGCTTACAGCCGCGTCGTCATCCAGAACGTCGACGTGCAGAACCAGAAGCTCACCATCTCGAAGGCCAAGGGCGACGAGATCGCGCTCGACCTCTCGGGCCCGCAGGCCGCCGAGCTGTCCGACGACCTCCAGGTCTCGGGCGTCGCCGACACCTCGTACTTCCTGAGCCTCAACCAGGACCCGGCCGTCTCGGCCGTCACCTCGAACCCGGCGTTCGTCAAGGCCCTGCGCCTGACCGTCGACGGCGAGGGCCTCGCGAAGCTCTTCGGCGAGGGGGCGACCCCCGCGGCCGGCCTCGTGCCGCCCGCCTTCGCCGGCGCGCTCGACGAGTCGGAGAACCCCGTGCAGGACCTCGACGGCGCGAAGAAGCTGCTCGCCGACGCGGGCCTCAGCGACGTGAAGGTGGCGCTCGTCTACCCGGCGATCACCTACCGCGGCGTCGACCTCGGCACCATCGTCACGAAGGTGCAGCAGGACGCGAAGAAGGCCGGCATCGAGATCGAGCTCACCCCGCAGCCGATCAACGTGTTCCTGCAGTCGCAGTCCGAAGGTAAGAACGAGATCAACTTCTCGCCGAACAGCCTGAACTACCCGGCCTCGTCGTCGCTCGTGAACAACATGGCCCCCGGCGCCTCGACCTCGCTGCGCACCGGCTGGACCCTGGAGCGCGCCGACCAGTCGGCGATCGACGCCAGCAACGCCGTGACCGCGGAGCTCACCCCCGAGGGGCGCAACGAGGCCATGATCGAGTGGCAGCACGTGATGAACGAGGTCTCGCCCTACATCGCCCTGGCGAACAACGCCGGCATCGTCGTCGCGACGAGCGACCTGACCGGCGCGGACTACACGCCCGCCGGCTGGACGGTCGACCTCGCGGCGATCGCCGGCAAGTAGCCGGAACGGACCGCGGGCGCCCCTGCTCTCTTCCTGTCAGGGGCGCCCGCTTCCCCCGTCGCGCATGCGACCCCGTCGCGCGAGCGACCACCCGTCGCCACCGCGACCCGAGACGGAGCTTCGATGCCACCCCTCCTCAAGATGATCGGCAAACGCCTGCTGAGCGCCCTCGTGCTGCTCTGGGGCGTCACGGTCGTGACCTTCCTGCTCGTGAACGTGGTCCCGGGCGACGCCGCCGCGGCGAACCTCTCGCAGCAGGCCTACGACGACCCGGAGATCCGGGCCGCCTTCGAGGCCAAGTGGGGCCTCGACCAGCCGATCTGGGTGCAGTACGTGCGCTACCTCGGCAACATCCTGCAGGGCGACCTCGGCACCTCGCAGCAGACGCACCGCCCGGTCGCCGAGGACCTCGGCCAGTACGTGCCGGCGACGATCGAGATCGCGCTGCCGGCCATGGCCCTCGCCATCGTGATCGCGGTCGGCCTCGGCATGCTCGCCGCGATGCGCAAGAACCGTCCGACCGACACCGGCATCCGCAGCGCCGCGCTCGTCGGCCTCTCCACCCCGCCGTTCTGGCTCGCGCTCGTCGCGCTCTACGTCTTCTTCTACCTGCTCGGCTGGGTGCCCAACGGCGGCCGGCTCAGCAACATCTACGACCCGCCGCCCGCGGTCACCGGCATGTACACCGTCGACGCGGCCATCGCCGGGCAGTGGGACGTCTTCGGCGACGCGCTCTGGCACCTCGTGCTGCCGGTCGGCATCCTCACCGCGCTCACCGTGTCGGGCCTCCTCCGTTTCGTGCGCTCGGCCATGATCGAGGTGCTGGATGCCGAGTACATCCGTTCGGCGATCGCGAAGGGCCTGCCGCGCCGCATCATCACCTGGCGGCACGTGTTCCGCGCGGGCCTGCTGCCGGTGCTCACCGTCTCGGGCCTCATGCTCGCCTCGCTGCTCGGCGGCGCCGTGCTCGTCGAGCAGGTGCTGTCCTGGCCGGGCCTCGGCCAGTACGCCTACAAGAGCGCCATCTCGCTCGACCTGCAGGCGATCCTCGGCGTGACCCTGTTCATCGCGGTCGTCTACACCCTCATCAACCTCCTCGTCGACGTGCTCTACAGCGTCATCGACCCGAGGATCGGAGCGAAATGACCATCCTGCCCTCCGACCGGGTCGCCGTCTCGCGCGCCTCGCGCTTCCGGCGCGACCGCCTGCGCGTCGGCGGCAGCCTCGGCACGGGGTCGTTCTGGCGACCGCTCACCGTGGTCTCCCTCGGCATCATCGTGCTCTGGTGCCTGCTCGCGGCCTTCGCGCCGTGGGTGGCGCCCTACGACCCGCTCGAGACCGTCGGCGACAACCTGCAGCCGCCGTCGGGCGCGCACTGGATGGGCACCGACGACCTCGGCCGCGACGTGCTCAGCCGGCTCATCTGGGGCTCGCGCCTCTCGCTGCCGCTCGCGGTCGCCATCGTCGCGTGCTCGCTCCTCGTCGGCGGCATCGTCGGCCTCGCCGCCGGCTACTTCGGCAAGGCCGTCGACAACGTCGCGATGCGGCTCGCCGACCTCGTGCTCGCGTTCCCGCAGATCATCCTCGCGATGGCGGTTGCCGCGGCCTTCGGCCCGAGCGTCGGCAACGCGGTGCTCGCCCTCGTCATCGTGTCGTGGCCGCTCTACGCGCGCATCATCCGCAGTTCGGTGCTGAGCGTCCGCGAGCAGGAGTACGTCGTCGCCGGCCGGATGCTCGGCCTGCCGACGCTGCGCTCGATCGTGAAGGACGTCATCCCGAACAGTGCCGGCCCCGCCCTCGTCATGTCGACGATCGAGCTCGGCAACGCCATCCTCATGCTCGCCGCCCTGTCGTTCCTCGGCCTCGGCCCGCGGCCGCCGGCCGCCGAGTGGGGCGCGATGATCGCGCTCGGCTCGCAGAACCTCGGCAACTGGTGGGTGAGCCTGTTCCCCGGCCTCGCCATCCTCACGATCGTGATGGCCTTCAACCTCCTGGGCGACGCCATCCAGGACCACCTCGACCCCCGGTCGCGGAATGCGAGGACGCGATGACGACCGCAGCCGACCCCCTGCTCTCCATCGAGGGCCTCTCGGTGACCATGCCGACCCCCTCGGGGCCGGTCGAGCTCGTGCACCGCACCGATATCGAGATCGGCGAGGGCGAGATCGTCGGCCTCGCCGGCGAGAGCGGCTCGGGCAAGACGATGACCGCCTCGGCGATCATGGGCATCCTGCCGCCCGGCGCGCGCGCCGGCGGCCGGATCATGTTCGAGGGCCGCGATCTGCTCTCGCTGAGCCGCGCCGAGCTCGACACGGTGCGCGGCAATCGCATCGCGATCGTGTTCCAGGACCCCTCGGCGGCGCTGCACCCGCTGCTCACGATCGGCACGCAGCTCACCGAGCACCTGATCCACCACAAGGGCGTCACGAAGAAGCAGGCGAACGCCCGCGCGGTCGAGCTGCTCGACCTCGTGCGCATCCGCGACCCGCACCACGCGGTGAAGGCGTTCCCGCACCAGTTCTCGGGCGGCATGCGCCAGCGCGCGGCGATCGCCATCGCGCTCGCCTGCGAGCCGCGGCTGCTCATCGCCGACGAGCCGACGACGGCGCTCGACGTGACGGTGCAGGCCGGCATCCTGCGCCTCTTCGACCGGCTCGCCCGGGAGACCGGGGTCTCGATGCTGTTCATCACCCACGACCTCGGCGTCATGAACTCGATCGCCGACCGCACCTACGTGTTCAAGGACGGCACCGTCGTCGAGTCGGGGGTCACCACCACCATCCTGAACGAGCCGAGCCACGAGTACACGAAGGCGCTCATCGCCTCGCGCGCGCAGTCGCTCGCCGAGGAGCGCGTGCAGCAGGAGGCCCGCCCATGACCGCCAACGTGCTCGAGCTCGAGGACATCGTCGTCACCCACCGCCGCAGCGGCGGCCCGGCGGTGCAGGCCGTCCGCGGCGTCTCGCTGACCGTCGCGCCCGGCCAGGTCGTCGGCCTCGTCGGCGAGTCGGGGTGCGGCAAGTCGTCGCTCGCGCGGGTCGCCTGCGGCATCCACGCCCCCACCTCGGGCGCGGTGCGCTTCGAGGGTGCGCCGTTGGAACCGCTCCGGATGCGGCAGCGGCCCGCCGCCGACCGCAAGCTGCAGATGGTGTTCCAGAACCCCTACGCCTCGCTGAGCCCGCGCCGCACGATCGCGAGCCAGCTGCTCGACGGCGTGACGGAGCCGATCCCGCGCGAGCAGCGGGCCGCGGAGGTCGCGCGGCTGCTGGAGCTCGTCGGCCTCGACGCGGCGGCGGGCAGCCGCTACCCCTCGCAGTTCTCCGGCGGGCAGCGGCAGCGGCTCGCGATCGCCCGCGCCCTCGCCGCGAAGCCGAGCCTCGTCGTCGCCGACGAGCCGGTGACGGCGCTCGACGCCTTCTCCTCGGCGCAGATCGTGCAGCTGCTGCAGTCGCTCGTGCGCGAGCTCGGCATGGGGATGCTCTTCATCTCCCACGATCTCTCGCTCGTGCGGGCCATCGCCGACGAGACCGCGGTGATGTACGCCGGCGAGATCGTCGAGCGCGGCCCGAGCGAGCAGCTCTGGGAGCGGCCGACGCATCCCTACACCAAGACCCTCATCGCCGCGATCCCCGAGATCGGACCCGTCAAGAAGCTGCCGGGCCTCGACGAGGACGTCGCCGAGCCCGCAGCGGCCGGCATCGACGCGGCCGCCACGAACGGAGCATCAGCATGACCAGCGCGCCCACCGCCCCCACCCTGCTCGTCGGGGCCCGGATCTTCACCGGCACGGATGCCGAGCTCCTCGACGGCGCCGCGGTGCTCGTGGGCGTCGACGGCCGCATCGCGGCGCTCGGCCCGGAGGCGGAGCTGCGCGCCCGCGCCGACGCCGCCGACGCCCGCGTCGTCGAGCTCGCCGGCCGGGTGCTGAGCCCGGGCCTCGTGAACATGCACGTGCACCTCGGTCTCGCCCTGCCGGGCACGGCGGGCGCCGCGATCGCGAGCAAGTCGGACCCCGACCTGCTCCTCGTGATGGCCGACGGCGCGAAGCGCACGCTGCAGGCGGGCGTCACGACGACCCGCCTCGTCGGCGAGAGCCGCTACCTCGACTTCGCGCTGCGCCGCGGCATCGACGCGGGCATCGTGCCGGGCCCGCGCATCTTCACCGCCGGCCACGCGCTGTGCTGCACGGGCGGCCACGGCTGGGACTCCGACGCCCTCGAGGGCGACGGCGCCGACGAGCTGCGCCGGCTCGCCCGGCTGCAGATCCGGCACGGCGCCGACCTCATCAAGGTCTGCATCTCGGGCGGCATCGCCGGCGAGCACGAGCAGATCGACACCCCGCAGCTCACCGACGAGGAGATGGCCTCCATCATCCAGGTCGCCCACGACTGGGGCCGCAAGGTCACCGCGCACGTCGGCCCCTCGGAGACGCTGCGCCGCGCGATCGAGCTCGGCCTCGACTGCGTCGAGCACGGCTACCAGCTCACGCGGGAGATCACCGAGCTCATGGCCGAGCGCGGCGTCTGGTACGTGCCGACGATCACGGTGAGCCGCTGCGAGGAGTTCTTCGACGCGCAGGGCGTGCCCGCGTGGATGAAGGAGCGCGCCCTCGGCGCGGGCCCCCGGCACTGGGAGAGCCTGCAGCACGCCATCGCGAGCGGCGTGCCGATCGCGATGGGCACGGACATGCCGCCGGCCGCCGACTTCGACGGCACGACGGCCACGGTCCGCGAGATGGAGTTCATGGTGGAGGCCGGGATGACGGACCTCGACGTCATGCGCTCGGCGACCGGGCGGGCGGCGGAGCTCCTCGGCGCGCCCGGCATCGGGGTCGTCGAGCCCGGCGCCCACGCCGACTTCATCGTCACGGACGCAGACCCGACGCGCGACGTCTCCGCGCTGCGGGGCATCGATTGGGTCATGAAGGACGGCGTCGTCGTGCGCGACGACCGGGCCGGCGCCCGATGACGGATCGCGCCACCGTCCGCTCCGTCGCCGACGCGCACCTCGCCGCCCTCGCCGAGCACGAGCCCGCCGCGGCGCAGGCGCTCGGCCGCGACGCCGCCGCGCGCCTCGCGGACTACGGCCCGGAGTGGGCGGAGGAGCGCCGGGCGCTGCTCGGCCGCACCGCCGCCGCGCTGGCCGCGCTGCCCGCCGAGGAGCGCGCCACCGACGCCGCCCTCGACGCCGCGCTCGCGGAGCGCGCCGCGAGCGAGGCGGAGCTCTTCGACACGGGCTTCACCGCGCGGCTGCTGGCCCCGCTCGCCTCGCCCGTGCAGGAGATCCGGGAGCGCTTCGACGACGTCACCGTCACGGACGACGAGGCGGGCGACGCGGTCATCGAACGGCTCGCCGCCGTCGAGCCCGCCCTCGGTGAGTTCCGCCGCCGCCTCGAGTGGGCGCGCGACGCCGGCCGCGCCGGCCGGTTCAGCGGCTCGGGGGTCGCGGCGGCGCGTCAGCTCGAGGTCGTCGCCGGGCAGATCGACAGCTGGATCGACCCGGCGGGCCTCGACTACTTCTCCCGCATCTCGGCGGCGCCGCTGAGCGGGCCGCGCGCCGCGGCCCTCGCGCGCGCCGGCGAGCGGGCGACGCGCGCCTTCGGCGAGCTGAGCGGATGGCTCCGCACCGAGCTGCTGCCGAGCGCGCCCGTCGAGGACGCCGTCGGCGAGCACGTCTACCGGCAGATCGCGCAGAGCTTCCTCGGCACCCGGCTCGACCTCGACGAGGTCTACGACTACGGCTGGTCCGAGCTCGACCGGCTGCTCGGCGAGGCCCGGCGCCTCGCCGCGATCGTGCTGGGCACCGGAACCGAGACCGGCGCCGTCACCGACGGCACCGAGGCGGTGCGCGCCGCGGCGCGCCTGCTCGACGCCGACCCGCGGTACCGGGTCGCGGGGCACGAACGCATCGTCGCCTGGCTGCAGGAGCGCCTCGAGGACACCTTCGCCCGCGTCGACGGCGTCGCCTTCGACCTGCCCCGGGCCATCCGCGACGTCGACGTCGTCGTGCCGACCGCCGCGAGCGGCGTCGTCTACTACACGCCCGGCGCGCCCGACGGCTCCGTGCGCAGCAAGATCGTCTGGACCATCCCCGAGGGCGCCGAGGCGATCGGCACCTGGCAGGAGGTCACGAGCTTCCACCACGAGGGCGTGCCCGGGCACCACCTCGAGCACACGATCAACCGCAGCAATGCGGGCCTGCACCCGTGGCAGCGCTACCTGTGCGAGATCCACGGCTACGCCGAGGGCTGGGCGCACTACTCCGAGCAGCTGTCCGACTCGATCGGCCTGCTGCGCGACCCCGCCGAGCAGCTCGGGATGGTGCTCGGCCAGATCTGGCGCGCGGTGCGGATCGTCGTCGACCTCGGCCTGCACACCGGCCGCGAGCTCCGGCCGAACCCGCTCGGCGCGACCGGTCGGTGGACGCCCGAGCTCGGCCGCCGCTTCCTCACCGAGCTCGCCCTCGTCGACCCCAGGACGGCCGGCTTCGAGGTCGACCGCTACCTCGCCTGGCCGGGGCAGGCGCTCGCCTTCAAGGTCGGCGCGAAGCTCTGGACCGAGGCGCGGGCCCGCGCCGAGGCATCCGGGATCGCCGCCAAGGACTTCCATCACCGAGCGCTGTCCTACGGCCCCATGGGCCTCGGACCGCTCCAGCACCTGCTCACCACCGAATCGACGGACCGACCATGACCTCTGCCTCCCTCGACGACTTCGTCGTCGCCCTCTACCGCGACCTCGGCGACCGCGCCGCCTTCGACGCCCGCCTCGACCCCGCGGTGACCGTGTGGGAGACGCCGTGGCCGACCCTCATGCGCGGCATCGCCGAGCTCGACGAGCTGCGCGGCCCCGCCGTCGCGCCCGAGGACCGCGCCGAGCCGCTGCCCGAGGTGCGCCCCGTCGAGATCGTCAGCGACGACTTCGGCGACGGCACCGGCCTCGTGCGCTACGTGCTCGAGGTGCGCGACCCGGCCGACGGCCGCCTGCTCGAACGGGTGCGGGTGACCGATGTGCTCCGCCACGGCGACGAGGGCTGGCGCATCGTGCACCACCACGCGCAGGACCTGCCCGCCGACGGCGCGAACTGAGAGGACGAGGAAGATGGATCGCACGAGCGTCGACTGGCACGGCTACATCCCGGCCATCACGACCCCGTTCACCCGGGACGGCGACTTCGACGTCGCCGCCTTCGAGGGGCAGATGGGCTGGCTGGCCGACGAGGGCATGCACGGCGTCATCCTCGCCGGGACCTCGGGTGAGTGGTTCAGCCTGAACGAGGACGAGCGGGCCGAGCTGTTCGCACAGGGCGCCCGGCTCGGCGCCGGCATGCGCGTGCTCGGCGGCTGCAACGCCTTCACCGCGGCCGAGGCGATCCGGCACGCCCGCGCCGCCGAGCGGGCCGGGCTCGACGGCATCCTGCTCACCCCGCCGCCGTACCTCGTGCCCAGCCGCGCCGAGATCGTCGAGTTCTACCGCGAGGTCGCCGCCGGCACCGAGCTGCCGATCTGCGTCTACAACTGGCCGCGCGGCTGCATCGTCGACCTCGACGTCGACACCCTCGGCGAGCTCGCCGAGATCGACAACGTCGTGGCGATCAAGAACTCCACGGGGAACTTCGCCGGCTTCCTCGCGGGCCTCTACGCCCTCGGCGACCGGGTGCGCTACTTCGGCATCCCGACGAGCGAGCTCGGCGCCGACCTCGCCGCCCTCGGCCGCGGCGACGGCCTGATGGGCTCCGGCGCCCCGCTCGGCCGCGACCACCCCGACTTCTGGAACGCGCTCGCCGCCGGCGAGCGCGAGCGCGCCATCGAGCTCGGCGCCCGCGACCGGGTCGTCATGACCCGGTGGTTCGGCCCCGACTACGGCGCGAAGTTCGGCAACCAGCAGGCGATCATGAAAACGGCGCTGCGCCTCCGCGGCGTCTCGGCCGGCTACGTCCGGCGCCCCCTCCTCGAGCTCGACGACGCGCAGGTCTCGATCGTCCGCTCGACCCTCGAGGACCTGGGGATCGCGACCGTTCCACTCTCGTGAGCGAGCGATACGACAGCATCGTCGTCGGCGGCGGACTGCTCGGCGCCGCGCTCGCCTGGATGCTCGCCCGCGAGGGCGCCCGGGTGGCGCTCCTCGAGCGCGACCAGCTGAACCAGCACGCCTCCGGCCAGAACGCGGGCAGCCTGCACTTCCAGCTCGAGTACCGCATGGTCGAGCACGGCTGGGAGTCGGCGCGCACCGCCGCCGAGGCGATGCCGCTGCACCTCGAGGCCGCCCGCGAGTGGGCGGCGCTCGGCGACGAGCTCGGCGAATCCCTCGGGGTCGCCCAGCAGGGCGGCTTCATGCTCGCCGAGACGGCCGAGCAGGTGGAGGTGCTGCGGCGCAAGACCGCGCTGGAGCAGGAGTGGGGCCTCGACGTGCGCCTCCTCGACGGCGACGAGGCCCGCCGCCTCGCCCCGTACCTCTCCGACTCGGTGCTCGCCGCCGCGTTCTGCCCGCTCGAGGGCAAGGCCGACACCCGCATCGCCGGCCCGGCGCTCGCCCGCGGCGCGCTGCGGCTCGGCGCCGAGGTGCGCACCCGCACCGAGGTCGTCGACCTGGTGCCCGCCGGCTCCGGCTGGGCGGTGCACGCGGTCGAGCGCAGCGAGGCGGGGGAGCGGAGGCTCCGCCTGGAGGCCGACACGGTGATGCTCGCCGCCGGGGTCTGGACGACCCGGCTCGGGCAGCTCCTCGACGTCTCGCTGCCGACCATCCCGCTCGCGCTCATGATGAGCGTCAGCGCCCCGACCGCGCCGTTCGTGCCGCACCTCGTGCAGCACGCCGGCACGAAGCTCTCCCTGAAGCAGACCGGCAACGGCACCGTGCTCATCGGCGGCGGCTGGCCCGCCCGCCTGCCCCTCGCCGCCGACGGCACGCCCGACCTGGACAGCAGGCCGACGCTGCTGCAGTCCTCCCTCGTCGGGAACGCCGCCGCCGCGATCGGCGTCGTGCCGCGCACCGCCTCGCTGCCGATCGTGCGCAGCTGGGTCGGCACGACGACCGTCACCCCCGACCAGCTGCCGCTCGTCGGGCAGGTGCCCGGCCGACCCGGGGTGTTCGTCGCGACGGGCGGCTCGGCCTTCACCCTCGGGCCGAGCTTCGCCCGCTCGCTCATCGCCCTCGCCGACGGGCGGCCGCCCGGCATCGATCTGCACCCCTACGACCCCGCACGATTCGAAAGGCTGAGCCATGCCCGACGCTGAGGCCACGAGCGGGCGCGCCGCGCGCCTGCCCTCGGAGCGCGGCGAGCCCGCGGAGATCACCGTCGACGGTCGCCCCGTCGGCTGCTTCGCCGGCGAGACCGTCGCCACGGCGATGCTCGCCGCCGGGGTGCCCGCGTTCTCGCACCGCAACGGCGAGCCGCGCATCCCGCTCTGCAACATGGGCACCTGCTTCGAGTGCGGCGTGACCGTCGACGGCGTGCCGCTCACCCGCGCGTGCCTCACCACCGTGCGCGACGGCATGCGCGTCGAGACGAGCGAGCGATGAGCGCCGCCCACGACCTCGTCGTCGTCGGGGCCGGTCCCGCGGGTGCCGCGGCCGCGCTCGCCGCCGCCGACGCCGGCCTCGACGTGCTCGTCGTCGACGAGCAGCGCGCCGCGGGCGGGCAGATCCTCCGCACCACGCCGCCGGAGTTCGGCGGGCGCCGGAAGCTGCCGACCGGCTACCCCTGGGCCGGCGAGCTCCTCGACCGCGCACGCTCGCACCCGGGCATCGCCTGGCGGCACGGCGCGACCGTGTTCGGCATCCTGCCGGTCACGGCGGATGCCTCGTCGGCGGGTGGCGCGGATGCCTCGGCCGGGCCCGGCTCGGCGGATGGCGCGGATGCCTCGGCCGGGCCCGCTTCGGCGGGCTTCGACGTGCTGACGAGCGATCCGGCCGATCCCGCCGGCTCCGGCCGCGTGCGCGCGCGACGGGTGCTCATCGCCTCCGGCGCCTACGACATGCCCGTGGCGATCCCCGGCTGGACGCTGCCCGGCGTGATGATGGCGGGCGCGGTGCAGGGTTTCCTGAAGTCGCAGCGCCTGCGCGTCGCCGACCGCGTCGTGCTGGCCGGCTCCCACCCGCTCCTGCTCATCGTCGCCGACCAGCTGCTCGCGGCCGGGGCGCGGATCGAGGAGGTCGCGATCGCGCGAGGCATCCCGTCGCCCGTCGAGCTGCTGCGGGCGCTGCCCGCCGTGCCCGGTCACGTGCGCCTCCTCGGCGAGCTCGCCGGCTGCGTGCTGCGGCTGCTGCGGGCCGGCGTGCGGATCTCGACCGGCACGGTGCCGACCGAGGTGCTCGGCGACGGCCGCGTGCAGGGGGTGCGGCTCGCCCGCGCCGACCGCGGCTGGCGGCAGACCGGCCCGGCGCGGACCGTCGAGGCGGACGCGCTCGTGCTCGGCTACGGCTTCCACCCCTCGACCGAGCTCGCCCGCCAGCTCGGCTGCGCACTCGATTGGGACTCGGCGCAGGGCGGCTGGATCGTGCGCCACGATGCGCAGCTCGAGACGACCGTCCCCGGCGTGCACGTCGCGGGGGAGCCGAGCGGTGTGGCCGGCGCCGAACAGTCCCGGGCGGAGGGCGAGCTCGCCGGCCTCACCATCGCCGCGGCCCTCGGCCGCCCCGTGCCCGAGCGCGCGCTCGCCGGCGCCCGGCGACGCATCCGCTCGGCCTCGCGCTTCTCCGGAGTGGTGCAGCGGATGTTCGCCCCGCGCCGCGAGGCCCTGCTCGAGCTCGCGACGCCCGCGACGGAGATCTGCCGCTGCGAGACGGTGACGCGGAGCACGATCGACGGCTTCCTGGACGAGAACCCCTTCGCCGGCACCGCGGATGCCGTGAAGCTCGCCTGCCGCAGCGGCATGGGCCCGTGCCAGGGGCGGTACTGCGAGTCCGCCGTCGCCGGCCTCGTCGCGAAGGCGCGCGGCACCGGCGTCGGCGAGGCCGGCCGCTTCGCCGCGCACATCCCGGTGAAGCCGGTGCCGCTGCAGGCCTACGTCGCCCTCGCCGACGACCCAGCGGAGGTTCCCTGAGCCTGTGGTTCCCTGAGCCTGTCGAAGGGAACTGCGTGTTGGTTCCCTGAGCCTGTCGAAGGGAACTGCGTGTTGGTTCCCTGAGCCTGTCGAAGGGGACGCCGTGTTGGTTCCCTGAGCCTGTCGAATGGAGCAGCGCCCCGTCCCGCTTCGACAAGCTCAGCGAACCAACGCCCGCTTCGACAGGCTCAGCGAACCAACGCCCGCTTCGACAAGCTCAGCGAACCAACGCCCGCTTCGACAGGCTCAGCGAACCAACCTCCGCTTCGACAGGCTCAGCGAACCAACCCGCGCTTCGACAGGCTCAGCGAACCAACCCGCGCTTCGACAAGCTCAGCGAACCAACCCGTGGTTCCCCAGCCCCGCCCAGCGAACCATCCACCGCGGCAAGCCGTCAGTCTTTGCGGGTGCCGGCGCCGACGCACCCGCAAATACTGACGGCAAGCCGGCCGGACCCCGCCCCCGAGGTGGCCGGATGTCGCGGGAGGACGGCAGCCATGCCCGCGCGCTCGGGCCCGCGACGCAGCAGAATGGGCGGGTGACTCGCCGGGGGATCATCCTGTTCGCCGCGCTCGGGATCGCGTGGGGCATCCCCTACCTCTTCATCAAGGTGGCGGTGTCGGAACTCGACCCGGGCATGGTCGTGCTCGCGCGCTCGGGGCTCGCGGCCATCCTGCTGCTGCCGCTCGCGCTCTTCCGCCACCAGGTCTGGCCCGTGCTGAAGCGGTGGAAGCCGATGCTCGCGTACACGCTCGTCGAGATCGTGTTCCCCTGGTACTTCCTGAGCTCCGCCGAGCAGCACCTGCCGAGCTCGACCGCGGGACTCCTGCTCGCGGCCGTCCCGCTCGCGGGCGTCGCGATCGCCTTCCTGATGGGCCGCCCGGAGCGCCTGTCCGGAGTGAACTGGCTCGGCATCCTGCTCGGCATGCTCGGCGTCGCCGCGCTCGTCGGCCTCGACGTCGCGGGCTCCGACCTCTTCGCCGTGGCGGAGATGGGCGTCGTGGTGGTGGGCTACGCGCTCGGCCCCGCCATCCTCGCCCGCTGGATGTCCGATCTGCCGGGCGTCGGCATCGTCGCCGTCTCGCTCGCGGGGGCGGCCGTCGTGTTCGTGCCGTTCGTGCTGCTCACCGGCGGGGTGCCGACGAGCTGGCCCTCGACGGAGGTCGTCGTGGCGGTGCTCGTGCTCGCGGTGGTCTGCAGCGCGCTCGCGTTCCTGCTGATGGTCGGGCTCATCGCCGAGATCGGCCCGGTGAAGGCGACGACGATCACCTACGTGAACCCCGCGGTCGCGATCGTCGCGGGCGTGCTCGTGCTCGGCGAGCGGGTCACGGTGTGGACGGTGGTCGGCTTCGTCCTCGTGCTGCTCGGCTCCTACCTCGTGACCCGACATCGGCAGGATGCCTCGGTCGGGGAAGCAATCGCCCCGCCGGAGCGTTCCACCTCTGCATGACGACCCTCGGAATCATCGGCGCAGGACACATCGGCAGTCAGATCGCCCGAGCGGCGGTGGCGAACGGCTATGAGGTCGTGATCGCCAACTCGCGCGGCCCGGAGACGCTCGCGGAGCTCGTGGCCGAGCTCGGCCCGCAGGCGCGCGCGGCCACCGCGGAGGAGGCCGCGGCGGCGGCGGACCTCGCGGTGGTGACCGTGCCGTTCAAGGCGTACCCGTCGGTGCCGGTCGAGCCGCTCGCCGGCAAGATCGTGATCGACACGAACAACTACTACTGGGAGCGCGACGGGCACGTCCCCGTCCTCGACGAGGGGCGCGACACCGTGAGCGGCATGCTCCAGGCGCACCTGCCGACGAGCCGGGTCGCGAAGGGCTTCAACCACATCACCGCCGCCGACATCACCACCGAGGGGCGCCCGGCCGGTGCCCCGAACCGTCGCGCGCTCGCCACCGCGAGCGACTACGAGGATGCCGCGGCCGCCGTCGCCCGGATCTACGACGAGTTCGGCTACGACACCGTGAACGTCGGGCCGCTCGCCGAGAGCTGGCGGGTCGAGCGCGATCAGCCCGCGTACTCGGCCGGCGCGCAGGGCCGTGAGGAACTCGTCGCGAACCTCGCGAAGGCCGAGCGCGCCGCGTAGGCGCGCTCGAGCCTGCTGCGCGCTCGGGCGTCAGTCGCGCTGCTCGGAGGCCAGGATCACGAGCGGTGACGTCGGGAACGCGATCGTCTGGGTGCTCTCGTAGACGAGCACGACGGCATCGTCGACGACCCGCGCGGTGAACCCGGTCTCGCCGAAGAGTCCCGACGGGATCTCCCAGCTCTCGGTGCTCTCGCCCGTCTCCGGGTCGATGCGGTTCAGTGCGGTGTCGCCGTTCACGAGGCCGATGCTCAGCGCGTACAGCTCGCCGTCGGTGCCGATGCTCACGTCCTGCAGGGTCGCCGTGAACGGCGCCGGCGGCGTCGTGCGCCAGCGCTCCTCGCCGGTGACGAGGTCGTAGCCGACGAGGTCGAGCGAGCCGCCGTCGGGATCCTTCGCGCCGGTGACGAGCAGATCGCCGACGACCTCGTAGGCGCCGTGGCCGTCCGTGAGCCCCGCCGCGAAGTCGACCGGCGTGGCCGGTGAGATCGGCGCCGGCATCCGCCCGGTCTCGGGGTCGAGACGGCCGAGCACCGCGCTGCCGTCGGCGAGCTCGGCGATGGCGAGCACGCCCGGTTCGCGGTCGTCGACGAAGAGGAACGGGTCGGCTGCGTCGAGTTCGCCGACCCCGAGCGCGGCGTTGCCGTCGATGGTGTCGCCGAACTTCCAGACCACCTCGGCCTCGGTGCCGTCGACACGGATGCCGTAGACGTCGGAGGCGGGCGCGTCGCCGATCAGCTCGCCGTGCAGCAGGGTCGTGACGAGCAGCCCGGATTCGGGATCGACGGCGAGCGAGCTGACGTGCGCCCGCCCGCTGTCGTCGCTGAAGGCTCCCAGCTCGGCGGAATCGAGGACGCCCTCGGGCTCGCCCGTCTTCGGGTCGAGGAAGCCGAGCCCGTGGTACGCGGTGACGAACCATAGCCGGCCGTCGACGGCCGCGGTGCCGGTGACCTGCTCGTAGCTCTTCGTGCCCTGGTATTCCGCCGTCACGAACTCGAAGCCGTCGACCGCCTCGCCGCTCTCGAGGTCGTAGACGACGAAGCGCGAGCAGGGCCCGCCGCCCTCGATACCGGTGAGCAGCACGAGCCGCTGCTCGGAGAGGAAGTACGGCTCGCCGCACGGACCCCAGTCGGCCGGGCCGCCGGAAACGGACCAGGCTTCGTCGAGGGTGGCCCGGTCGAACACCGTGAGCGTACCGGCCGGCGCCGAGGCGACGGCGATCCAGCGCTCGGAGATCGAGACGCCCGGCTGCATGATCGGACTCGTGCTGCGGTCGACCTCGCTGACCTGCGGCGCCTGGTACACCACCTCGAGTTCGCCCGCCGGGAGCGGCGGGGTCGCTGCCGCGCTCGGCGGTGCGCTCGGCGTGGGCGTGGCGGTCGGCGGGGCGGTGCACGCCGTGAGGGCGGCGAGCGCGAGCGCGCACGAGGCGAGCGCGGTGGTGCGAAGCTTCGACATATGTCCCCCGTCTGGCATCCCCAGTGCTGGCGGCCTCTACTGTAGCCGTTCCGGGAATCGGCGGGCGAGCGCCGACTGCAGCCAGCCGCTCACGATCTCGTCGTAGGCGCGGGCGGCGGCGGTCTGGGGCGCGGGTTCGTCGCCCGGCCACTCGGCGAGGGCGTGCTCGACGCCGGGCACGTAGCGCACCTCGGCGAGCTCGAGCCGGTCGAATGCGCGAACCGCGTCGAGGAAGGGCGCCTCGTCGGCGTCGCCTTCGACGATGAGCAACGGGGTGCCGAGCCTGCGGAGCTCGTCGGCGCGGGCCACGAAGTCCATGCGGGCGGCGACGGCGCTCGAGGCATCCGTCCAGCGGTAGGGCTCGGGCAGGAACTCGGCCATCGCGTCGACCATGGGCCGCAGCCGCAGCATCGGGTTCACGAGCACCGCGGCGCGGAGGCCGAGCGCTGCGCCGTGGGTCACGGCGACCTCGGCGGCGACCGACGCGCCCGCGGAGCCGCCGAGGACGACGAGGGGTGCCTCGGGGGCGGCGCCGAGCCGTTCGCGGAGCTCGGCGAGCGCGCCCGGGAACTCGTCGTTCGCCTGCTCGTGCATGGGCCCGAAGAACTCGGTGACCAGATCGATGCCGCTGCCGAGCAGCGCCTCGAAGCCGTCGTGCACGGCGCGCGCCCCGCTGAGCGGCAGGCCGAGGCAGAGGAGGTGCGCGTCGAGACCGGCGAGCGGCAGCGCCGAGGCCATGGCGGCGGGCGTGTTCGGCGGGTCGAGCAGGTGCCAGGCGGCCACAACGGGGGCGTCGGGATGCCTCGCCGCGCGCGCCGTGTAGGGGACTCCGCCGCTCGTCGTGCCCGAGATCTCGCTCATGGGGTGACGCTACCCGCGGCCGCCGACACCCCTCAACCGTCGTGCACGTCGAGCGAGACGAGCACGGTGTCGCCCTCGCCCACCTGTTCGGCGCGGAGCACCGCCCGCTTCAGCGGCAGCACGTAGACCCCGCCGCTCGGGAAGATCGAGGTGCTCCAGGTGCTGCCGCCGAGCGAGACCGTGACCTTGACCGCCCCGAAGCCGCGGGGCATGCGCGGCTGCTCGGAGATGTCGGCGCTCGGCTCGGGCGGCACATCGACGAAGAACCAGTTGCGCCGGGCCTCCCACTCGTAGATCTCGGCCTCGAATCGGATGCGCATGCGCCGAGCGTAGCGGCCGCCGCCGACGTCGCTACCGCGCGGCGGCGAGAATCTCCCGGTGCAGGGCGAGCAGCGCGGCGGTGCGCTCGGCGGGCCCGCGGCCGAAGCCGCACTCGGTGCCGATGCCGAATTCGGCGACGCCCGCGGCGGCGAACGCCTCGCGCGCGGGGGCGAGGCGGGCGAGCGCGCCGTCGACCCCGTCCTCGTGGTGCACGAGCCCGAGGAACGGCGTCGTCGCGGCGGTCAGCGCCCAGCCGGCGAGCGGGGCCGCGTAGGCGGCATCCGTCCGCTCGATCGGCACCGGCAGGTGCACCCAGTCGATGCGGCGGGAGACGGCGGCACCGAGCGCGTTGGCGACGGCGACGAGGCGGCCGGCGTCCTGCGGCTCGACGAAGTGCTTCTCGCCGACGTCGCCGTAGCAGAGGTGGAAGCCGAGTTCGGCGCCCGCCGGCACGGCGTCGGCGAGCTCGGCGGCGAGGCGCGCGACCTCGGTTGCGAGCGCGTCGGCGCCGCGGTCGTCGGCTGCACCGTCCGCGGCCGCGAAGAAGGCCTCGAGCGGACCGCCGCCCAGGCTGATCCCCTCGAGGTAGGCGAACTCGGTGGCGAGGTCGAGCTGCACCGCGAGCTCCTCGGCGGGGATCGCCGCCGCGATCGCGCGCAGCTCCCCGACGAGCGCCGCGGCGTAGGCCGGATACACGGCGGCGCGATCGTCCGGCGCCACGAAGCTCGTCACCGGCGCGAGCGGCGACGGCAGGCAGACCTGGAAGCGGGTGCCGTCGGGGATGACGCCCGCCTCCCGCAGCCGCACGAACTCGGCGTGGCTCTCGATCGCGGCGGCGGCGTAGCCGAGCGGGCCGAACGACAGTTCCTCGGCCGGCACCGTGCCGTCGAGCAGGAGCGGCCGCAGGTCGAAGCCGGCGACGACGATCGGGTCGATGGGCGCGCGCACGAGCCCGGCGACGCGGTCGAACGCGGCGCCCTGGAACAGGATCCAGTGGAAGCGCTCGCCCACCTCGCCGTCGGGGATGCGGGGCAGCGCCGCGCCGAGCTCGCCCGCCGCCAGGCGGAAGACAGCCTCGGCGGTGGGCTGGTTGACGGATCCGACGAGGTGCGCGCCGGCGACGCGGGGGAGCTGAGGCATCCGATCAGCCTAGTCCGGCGCAGAGGTCCGAATTCCGCTGTCCGATGCGGCTCCCGCCCGCCGCGGCGCGGCGAGAATGGGGGCATGACCCGCCGCCATGCCACCCTGCCGACCGCGCTCGGCGAGCTGCTCGTCGTCGCGGACGCGGGCGGGATCGCCGGGCTCTACTTCCCGGCGCACTGGCACCCGCCGGCCGCGGGCTCGCTGGGGGCGTCGGCGGATGCCTCGGCCGACCCGCTGCTCACGGAGCTCGCGCGGCAGCTCGACGACTACCTCGCCGGGCACCGCCGCGACTTCGACGTGCCGATGGATCCGGCCGGCGACGAGTTCGAGCACCGGGTGTGGGGGATGCTTCGGGAGATCCCGTTCGGCGAGACCACGACGTACGGCGAGCTCGCGCTCCGGCTCGGCGACCGGAACCTGGCCCGCATGGTGGGGCGCGCGGTCGGCCACAACCCGATCAGCATCCTGGTGCCGTGCCACCGGGTCGTCGGCGCCGACGGCTCGCTCACGGGCTATGCGGGCGGGCTGGAGCGCAAGCGCACGCTGCTCGAGCTTGAGGGCGCCGAGGTGGTGGCGCAGCGGCGGCTGTTCTGAGCCCTCGCAGCGTTGGCACTCTCCTGGGTCGAGTGCTAATCTGACTGTGTTGAGTCGATGCGACTCAACTCTGAAACCTCGGGCCGCTCACCCGCGGCCCGCACCGAGTGAGAGGAGACGCTCATGGCACTGACCTGGGACCCGTTCCGCGACCTCGACCGGCTCGCGGCCACCATGCTCGACTCGCGGCAGGGGCCGCGCATGATGCCGATCGATCTGCACCGCGACGGCGATCACTACGTGCTCTCCGCCGATCTCCCCGGCGTCGACCCGGGCTCGATCGACATCGACATCGACGGCCAGCTGCTGACCATCCGCGCCGAGCGCACGCTGCGCGGCGACGAGGGCGTGAAGTGGCTCGCGCACGAGCGGCCGAGCGGCTCGTTCCTCCGCCAGCTCAGCGTCGGCGAGGGCATCGACACCGCGTCGATCAGCGCGCACTACGACAACGGCGTCCTGAGCGTGCTGCTGCCCGTGTCCGAGCGGGCGAAGCCGCGCAAGGTCGAGGTGCGTCAGGCCGCCGGCGCGGACGCACCCAAGGAGGTCGCGGCGAGCTGAGCCGCGGCGAGACGGAGAACGGGGCGGTGCGCACGGCGCACCGCCCCGCTCCGTTCCTGACCGTCCGGCTATCGCATCGCGCGGCGGCGACGGATGCCGAGGCCGGCGAGGAGTGCGCCGAGCGCGAGCACGAGCGCACCGAGTCCGGCCCAGAGCCCGGCCGGAATGCCGGTCTCCGCGAGGTCGCCGGACGACGAGCCGCCGCCCTGGCCGGTGCCCGGCCCGCCCGTTCCGGGCTGACCCGTTCCGGGCTGACCCGTCCCCGGCCCGCCAGTACCTGGACCGCCCGTGCCCGGCCCCTCGGCCGCCCGCACCGTCACCGTCGCCTGGGCGGTGAGCAGCTCGGCGCCGTCCGCGGCCACCAGCCAGGCCGGTCGCTGCAGCTCGCCCGTGGCGGCGTAGTCGCCCGCGCGGGCTCCGTCGTATCCCGCGAGCGACCAGGCGACGGGCAGCTCGTGATCGGCCCCGTCCTCGTCGCGGACGACGACCGTCGCGGGCAGCGCGGCGAGCGCCTCGGCCTCGCTCGTGCCGTGGTCCACGGTCACCGGGTCGACGGCGGCGACCGTGCGCTCGGCGGTGAAGTCGGGCTCGTCGCCCACGAGGGCACGGTACACCATCGCCGAGACCGGCGCGAGGTCGGACACGTCGTACTCCGCCCCGGCGAAGCCGTTCGGCGGGCTGACGACCGGCGAGTGGCGCATGTTCGTGAGGATCGTGATCGTCATCTGGTGCAGCGGGTCGATCACGGTGAGCGTGCCCGTCCACCCCTGGTGGCCGTAGGTGCTGCGGCTCGGGCCCCAGTTGAAGTAGTAGTACGCGGCCGCGTTCTGCGAGTGCAGGCGCCAGCCGAGCCCGATGGTCGAGGCCCCGAGCCCGGAGGGGCTCACCGCGAAGGGCTGCACGAAGGCATCCGCCACGTCCGTCGGGAAGTACTCGCGACCGTCGTAGACGCCGCCGTTCAGCATGAGCTGCGTGAGCACGGCCATGTCGCCCGCGGTCGAGAACAGCCCGGCGTGGCCGGCGACGCCGCCCATCGAGTAGAACGCCTTCTCGTCGTGCACCTCGCCGCGCAGGGTCTCGTGGCGCATCGGCACCGGGGTGCCGTCGCCCTGCACGCCGAACGTCACGTTGCCGTCGCGGGTGTTGCCGTTCAGCTCGGTCGCGGCGATGCGGGCCGGGTCGACGCCGGCCTCGAGCGGGCGGAAGCCCGTGTCGGCGAGCCCGAGCGGGCCGTAGAACTCCTGCTCCAGGTAGACGTCGAGGCGCTGGCCCGTGATCTGCTCGACGAGCAGGCCGAGGATCATGTAGTCGACGTCGCTGTACGCGAAGACCGTGCGCGGGGTGTAGCGCAGCGGCGTCCGCGAGATCGCGTCGATGATGCCGGCGCGCTGGTCGGGGTCGTCGTTCTGGTACCAGAGGCCGCCGGCCGAGGTGAGGTTCGGGTACTCGGGGTCGGGGATCATGCCGCCGACGTGGTGCAGGATGTCCCGGATCGTGACGGTCTCCTTGCCGGTGTAGACGGCGGGGATGCCGCCAGGACCGCCGACCGTCCACTTGCCCGTGTACTCGGAGTTCGCGTCGGTGAAGTCCTCCCAGCCGGGGAAGCTCTGCAGGGTGCGGTCGAGGTCGAGCCGGCCCTCGCCGACGAGGCGCTGGATGGCGTAGTTCGTCGCGTACATCTTGCTGTTCGAGGCGAGGTCGAAGATCGTGTCGCTCGTCGCGGGGGTCCACTCCGATTCCGGCAGCAGCGCCGCGGGCACGGTCTCGCCGTCGGGGCCGGTGCTCGTCGAGTACTTCTCGGCGAAGCCCCAGGCGTCGTCCTTCACGAGGCGTCCGTCCTTGGTGACGGAGACGGCGACGGCGGGACCGCCGGCGTCGACCTGGCGCTGCACGAAGGCGTCGAGCTCGGCGAGCTTCGCCTCGTCGAAGCCCACGCTCGCGGGGGCCGCTTCGACGAGGCGGTCGTGCGCGACGCGCTGCGGCTCGAGCAGGTAGGTGCCGTTCGGGTGCACGAGGGTGCCGAGCTGCAGGGTGCGCTCGATGGCGCCGAGCGAGAGGTAGTACTCGCCGCCGTCGCGGAAGCCCTCGACGTCGTCGAAGACGAGCTCCGTGTAGGCGTTCAGCATGTTCCCCGTGACGTTCGAGCCGATGCGGTTCGTGTCGACGGCGATCTCGAAGTAGTCGCGGCCGCGGTACAGGGTCAGGATGTCGAGGCTGCCGGTCGGCGAGCCGTCGAAACGGTAACCGTTCTTGCCGTACTGGTAGCGGAGGTCGACGAGCTCGGCGAGGGCGCTCACCGGCAGGTAGGCGCGGCGGTCCTGCACGCGGAGCTTCGCGGGGTCGATCTCGATCGGCGCGCCGTAGACGCGGGGGTCGCCGTCGACGAGCCAGACCTCGGCACTGCCGCCCTCGGCCTGGACGTAGCGCAGGTCGTCGGCGAAGGCCGAGTCGCCCGTGACGCGCAGCCCGACGGTGCCGTCGATCGGCGCGTCGAAGGCGAAGCTCGTGACCTCGCCGTAGGCGTCGGCGCCGACCTCGGTCGAGCTGGGGGCGGTGCCGTCGAGCAGCTGCGCGGTGACGGCGCCGGACGGGCTGGCGGTGGCGTCGCTGTAGTGCACGACGAGGCCGGGCGGCGCGGCGGCCTGGGCCGCGGGTGCGTCGACGAGCAGGGCGAGGGCGAGCGAGCTCGCCGCGACGACGGCGAGCCGTCTCATGATCTTCACGTTGAATGCTCCAGTGCGTTCTGACGGGAATCGTGTCGGCGGGTACGCCGCATCGGCGCCCGACCGGAGGGCTCGGGATCGGAGCCGGGGGAGTCGGCCGGGGGCGTTGATGGAAGAAATTATCAGAACTGATCGGATTGGTGAAGTATTTTTTCAGAGGTCCGATCCGCTGCGGTCGCGCCCCTCTGCCCAGCGGGCCGGGCGCTCAGCCGTCGAGCCGGTGCGCCTGCACGGCCTCGTAGGTGAGCCGCAGCAGCTCGCCCGCCCGGTCGATCTCGCCCTGGAGCAGTCGGACGACGAGGAAGTCGACGATCGCCATCTGCGCGAGCCGGCTCGACATGGCCCCGGTCCGGTACCGGGACTCCCTGGCGCTCGTCACGAGCAGCCGGTCGGCCGCGGCGGCGAGGGGCGAGTCGGGGTAGTTCGTGATCGCGACGGTCGTCGCGCCGCGGCTGCGGGCGAGCGCGAGCATCTGGTTCGGCTCGAGGGTCTGCCCCGAGTGCGAGATGCCGATCGCGACACTGCCCGGGCCGGTCAGGGCGAAGGAGGTGAGGGCGAGGTGCGCGTCGGTCCAGCAGAAGCTCGGGATGCCGATCCGGTGCAGCTTCAGCTGCAGGTCCTGGGCGGTGAGCCCGCTCGAGCCGGCGCCGAAGATGTCGATCCGCGGAGCCGTGCGCAGCGCGGCCACCACCGCGTCGAGGGCGTCGAGGTCGATGCCGCGCGCGGTCTCCTCGATCGCCCTCGCCTCCTGGTAGGCGACCTTCGTGACGACGTCGAGGGCGGAGTCCGAGGCGTCGATCTCGGCGTCGTCGACGCGGAACAGTTCGCGCGCGGCCTCCTCGCGGCTGTTCGCGGCGGCGATCGCGATGCGGAACTCCTTGTAGCCGGCGTAGCCGACGGCCCGGCAGAAGCGGGCGACGGAGGCGGGGGAGGTGTCGGCGAGCTCGGCGAGCCGGGTGATCGTGGACTCCACGACGACGGCCGGACGCTCGAGCACGAGCTCCGCGATGTGCCGCTCGGACTTGGACAGCTGCGGCATCCGTTGGCGGAGGGCGACGAACACGTCGGTCATGAGCGGCCTCCCACGGCGTCGGCGGCGCCCGAGCGGCGTCGCGGCCGGCGGGATGTGCGCCCACCGCGGGGCACCGGCCTGGAGTCGAATACTACCGATCCCGGCCCCGTGCGGCCGGGCACACGCGGGCGGCCGCGGAGCGGCGCGCTCATCGCCCGGCCGCCTCGGCGACACGGGCGCGGAGCGTGTGGATCGCGTCGGAGTCCCGCGAGGGGTGCACCCGGTTCACGAGCAGCACGAGCGAGCGGCGGCCGCCGGGCTCGGTCGCGAACGCGGTGCCGGTGAAGCCGGTGTGGCCCGCGGTCGACGGGCCGAGCCCGCGCATCCAGCCCTCGTCGAGCCGCGGCCCGAGGGCCTGGCCGAACCCCGGGTCGTCCGGCAGCGGGGCCGGCCGGGTCATGGCCTCGACCACCGACGGTGCGAGGCCCCGCCCGGCGTCCGCCGTGCCGCCGGTGCGCAGTGCCTCGGCGAAGCGCAGCAGGTCGGCCGAGGTGCCGAAGAGCCCGGCGTTGCCGCTCACCCCGCCGATGGCCGCCGCGGTCTCGTCGTGCACCTCCCCGTGCACGAGCCCGCGCCCGGGCTGCCACTCGGTCGCGGCGATCCGCTCGCGCAGCTCGGGCGCCGGCCGGAAGCCGGTCTCGCGCATGCCGAGGGGGTCGAGCACTCGGCGCTGCACCACGGCGTCGAGCGGGGCGGCGGCGAGCGCCTCGGCGGCGAGGCCGGCCCAGATGAAGCCGACGCAGGAGTACCGGTGGGCGGACCCGGCCGGCGCGACGGGCCGCGCCCCGGCGCGGAACCGCACGGCGCCGGGGTCGGGGGCGCGGTCGGGCCACTCGGGCGCGAAGCCCGCGGTGTGCGAGAGCAGCCGGGCGAGCGGGACCGTGCGGAGCGCCGGTTCGCGGAACTCGGGCAGCAGCTCCGCCGCCGGCAGCGCGGCGTCGAGGCCGCGGGCGTCGAGCTCGGCGAGCAGGGCGGCTGCGACGATCGGCTTCGTCACCGAGGCGAGGTCGAAGCGGGTGGATGCGCCGACGGCGGCATGCTCGCCGGTGCTCGCGACGCCGGGGGCGTCCCAGCGGCGCACGGTCCCCGCGTGGTGCTCGAGCTGCGGCACGCCGTCGACGGCGAGGATCGCGGACGCGGCCGAGCCGATGCCGCGGCGGAGGGCGTCGTCGACGAGCCCCTCGATGGTGACGGTTTCGCAACGCATATGAAAAAAATAATCCCTGAACTTCCCAAACGCGACACTTTTGTACATACTGAGTCGGAACCAGCCCGCCGAAGTGAAGGATTCAGCACCGCTGATGAGCACCAACGACCTCCTGCTCGATCGCCGAAACGACGGCGAGCGCCCGCTCTCGCCCACCGAGGAGCGGCTCGAGGCCTCGTCCGAGCTCGACGCGAAGTCGAGCCTCGAGGTGCTCCGCCTGCTGAACGCCGAAGACCGCGTCGCCGTCGAGGCCGTCGCCGCCGTGCTGCCCGAGCTCGCCGAGCTCGTCGACCTCGCCGCCGAGCGCTTCCGTCGTGGCGGCACCATCCACTACTTCGGCGCCGGCACCTCCGGGCGGCTCGGCGTGCTCGACGCCGCCGAACTCCTGCCCACCTTCAACCTCGAAGCCGGACGCGTCGTCGCGCACATCGCCGGCGGCCCGGCCGCCCTCGTGAACGCCGTCGAGGACGCCGAGGACTCCGAGGCCGAGGGGCGTCTCGCCGCCGCCGGCGTCGGACCCGACGACGTCGCCATCGGCCTCGCCGCGAGCGGCAACACCCCCTACGTCGGCGGCGCGCTCGCCGCGGCCCGCGCCGCCGGGGCCCGCACCGCGCTCATCTCCAGCAACCCGCACGCGGCCCTCGCCCCGCTGGCCGACGTCGACCTCGTGCTCGCCACCGGCGCCGAGGTGCTCACCGGCTCGACCCGGCTGAAGGCCGCGACCGCCGAGAAGCTCGTCCTGAACGGCTTCTCCACCGCGCTCATGGTCGCCGTCGGACGCACGTGGTCGAATCTCATGGTCGACGTCGTCGCGACGAACGACAAGCTCCGGCTGCGCACCGTGCGCATCCTCGAGCAGGCCACCGGCCTCGACCGCGACGCCGCCCTCGAACTGCTCGGCGCCGCCGGCGGCGAGCTGAAGACCGCGATCGTCGCGGCCAACGGCGGACTCGCCGTCGACGAGGCCCGGCGGCTGCTCGCCGCGCACGGCGGCGCGGTCCGAGACGCGCTCGCCGCGGCATCCCACTGACCTGCACCATCCCCCATGCACCACCACAACGAAGGAGAATCACGATGAGGCGACGTATCCTTGCGAGCGCGGCCCTCCTGGCCGGCTCCGCCCTCCTGCTCAGCGCGTGCGCGCCGAGCGGATCGAGCGGCGGCGAGCAGGCGACGGGCGACGACGTCACGCTGAAGGTCTGGTCCTGGCGCACCGAAGACGTCGAGGCGTACAACAAGATCTTCGACGTGTTCGAGGAGGAGCACCCCGGCATCACCGTCGAGTTCGAGGCGTTCCAGAACACCGAGTACAACCAGATCCTGACCACCGGCCTCGCCGGCAGCGACGGCCCCGACGTGCCCATGGTGCGCGCCTACGGCCAGCTGCAGCCGAACGTCGAGGCCGGCCAGCTCGAGCCCATCGACGGCGACGTCGACGGCCTCGACGCGATCGCCCCGAGCGTCATCGCCGGTGCGAAGGGCAAGGCCGACGGCAAGACCTACGCCGTCCCGCTCGCCACGCAGACGCTGCAGATGTTCTACAACAAGCAGATCTTCAAGGAGCAGGGCCTCGAGGTGCCCACCACCTGGGCCGAGTTCATCGACGTCCAGGAGAAGCTCCTCGCCGCCGGGATCACCCCGATGGCGCTCGGCGCGAAGGACGACTGGATCCTGCCGATCTTCGCCGACATCGTGGGCAGCGCCCGCTACGGCGGCTCGGAGTTCGAGCAGAAGGTGCTCTCCGGCGAGACCGACTTCAACGACCCCGACTACGTCGCGTCGCTCGGCATCATCACGGAGCTGCAGAAGTACCTCACCCCCGACGTCGTCGGCGTGAGCTACACCGACAGCCAGATCCAGTTCACCTCGGGCCAGGCCGCGCAGTTCCCGGGCGGCTCCTTCGAGATCGCCACCTTCCGCAACCAGGCGCCCGACCTCGAGTTCGGCTCCTACCAGGTGCCGGTCCCGGACGGCGCGGTCCTCGACGCCCCCGTCTCGCCGGCGTACGCCGACGGCAACTTCGCGATCAACGCCAAGTCGAAGAACAAGGAGGCGGCCCTCGAGCTGCTGAACTGGTTCGCGACGCCCGAGTTCGGCCAGCTCGTCGCCGACGAGCTGAACCAGTTCTCCGCGATCCCCGGCGTCGAGTACGAGGATGCCGTCATGAAGGAGGCGTGGGCGAACTACGAGGACGGCCAGGCGCCCTACCTCCTGCTCGTCGACTTCCGGTACGGTGAGCCGCTCGGCACCGCCGTGCTCGGCGCCGAGGTGCAGAAGATGTTCCTGGGGCAGACCGACGCCGCCGGCGCCGCCGCCGCGCTCCAGACCGGCATCTCGCAGTGGTTCACGCCCGGCGAGTGACCGCCTTCCCGAGTACCGCCCGATAGCGAGGAACGAAGACCATGTCCGCCACCAGCATGACCACGGCGCCCCGCCGCCGAGGGAACACGGGCATCGCCCTGACCCGACGGACGGGCATGGTCTTCGTCCTCCCGGCGCTGATCCTCTTCGGAGTGTTCATCGCCTACCCGCTGCTCACCGCGCTCAGCTACTCGTTCTTCGGGTGGACGGGCATCGTGCGCGGCGACTTCGTCGGCCTCGAGAACTACCTGACGCTGTTCACGAAGCTGCCCTACAGCGAGGACATCCCGAACGCCTTCGTGCACAATGTGCTGCTCTTCGTCGGCGCGATGCTGTTCCAGAACACGGTCGGCCTCGGACTGGCCACGCTGCTGCACCGGGTGCGCCGCTTCAAGCGCTTCTTCCAGACGATGTACACGCTGCCGTACCTCGTCTCCCCGCTCGTCATCGGCTACCTGTGGTCGCTGATGCTCTCGCCGCTGTTCGGCCCGGTGAACGCGGTGCTCCGCACGATCGGCCTCGGCGAGATCGCCCAGCCCTGGCTCGGCAACCCGCAGACCGCGATCTGGGTCGTCGTCTTCGTCACGGCCTGGCAGTGGATCGGCTTCCCCGTGCTGCTCTACGGCGCCGCCCTCGGCGGCATCCCCGAGGAGATCGAGGAGGCCGCCTCGCTCGACGGCGCGAGCTCGTGGCAGCGCTTCCGCTCGATCACGCTGCCGATGCTCGTCCCCGCGATCGGCACGGTCAGCGTGCTGACCTTCATCGGCGCGATGGAGGCGTTCCCGATCCCGTACGCCCTCGGCGGCTCGCAGGGCAACCCGGCCGGCGCGACCGACGTGCTCAGCCTGCTGTTCTACCGCACGGCCTTCGAGTCCGGCTCCTCGAACGCGATCGGCACGAGCTCGGCCATCGCGACCCTGCTGTTCCTCTTCATCTTCGGCATCTCGATGCTGATCACCTGGCTCATGCGCCGGGCCGAACGGAAGCTCTTCTGATGACCGCGACGATCTCCCCCAGCACCGCCGACGCGGCACCCGGCGAGCGCCCACCCGCCCGGCGGCGCCCCGCGGCCCCGCGCCGCCGCCAGAAGGTCACGGCCGGCGGCGTCGCCTCGAGCACCTTCCTCTGGCTGTACGCCGCGATCTCGATCGCCCCGCTGCTGCTCATGCTCTCCAACTCGCTGCGCACGACGCAGGACATGGCGAAGCATCCGCTCGGGCTGCCGCTGCCGCCGAACTTCACGAGCTACCAGAAGGCGTGGATCACCGCGTCCTTCGACACCTACTTCTTCAACTCGATCTTCGTGACGGTGGCGTCGGTGCTGCTGTCGACGGCGGTGTCGCTGCTCGCGGCGTACGCGTTCGCCCGCACGAAGTCGAAGCTGTTCGCGACGCTCGAGGGGCTCTTCCTCTCCGGGCTGATGCTGCCCGTGTACCTCGCGATCCTGCCGCTGTTCTTCATGCTCGACGCGGCCGGCCTGATCTCGAACCTCGGCGGCCTGATCCTCGTCTACGGCGCCCTCGGCATCCCGTTCTCGACGTTCGTGCTCGCGAGCTTCTTCCGGCAGCTGCCGATCGAGCTCGACGAGGCCGCACGCCTCGACGGCGCGGGGCCGTTCATGACCTTCTGGCGGGTGCACCTGCCGCTCGTGCGCCCGGCGATCGCGACGGTCATCGTGTTCCGCTTCGTGCCGGTGTGGAACGACTTCTTCTACCCGCTGATCCTGATCCGCGACCAGTCGGCGTACACGCTGCCGGTCGGCATCACGCGCTTCTTCGGCGAGTACCAGACCGACTGGGCGACGCTCTTCGCGGGCCTCACGCTCGCGACGATCCCGCTCGTCGTGCTGTTCCTGCTCGCGACGAAGCAGATCGTCTCGGGCCTCACCGCCGGCATGAGCAAGTGACCCTGCGGCTCGGCATCGACCTCGGCGGCTCCGGCAGTCGCCTCGCGCTGCTGGGCGTCGCCGGGCCGCGCCGGGAGCTCGCGGGGGAGCGGGTCGGGGTGACCGGATCCGGCAGCTCGGCGCCGGCGACGGCGCTCGCCCTGCTCCGCCGGGCGCGCGAGCAGTGGCCGGACGACGTCGCCGCGGTCGAGGGCGTCGGCCTCGGCTCGACGGGGCTCGGCACGCTCGTCGCCGATCCTGCCGCGCTGGCCGTCGAGCTGCGAGCGCAGCTCGAGTCCGCTCGGCCCGCGGACGCCCCGGCGCCCGCCGTGGCCGTCGCGATCGACGCCGTCACCGCCCACCTCGGCGCGCTCGGCGGCGAGTCGGGCGCGATCGTCGCCCTCGGCACCGGGGCGATCGCCTTCGGTTCCGACGGGCACGAGATCTGGCACCGCGTGGACGGCTGGGGGCATCTGCTCGGCGACCGCGGCGGCGGCGCGTGGATCGGACGGCGCGGCCTCGAGGCCGCCCTGCTCGCGCACGACGGAGTGGATGCCTCGGGCGCCGCCCTGCTCGAGGCCGCGCGCGCCCGCTTCGGAGAACCGCTCGGCTGGCCGGCGCAGCTCTACACCCGGGACGACCGTGCCGGGGTGCTCGCGGGCTTCGTGCCCGATGTCGTCGCGCTCGCCGCCGACGGCGACGGGGCCGCCCTCGCGATCGTCTCCCAGGCGGGGGCGGAGGCCGCCCGGAGCGCCGCCGCGGCGCTCGTGCCCGGACTCGCGCCGCGGGTTGCGGCGACCGGCGGCCTGTTCGGCGCGGGCGGGACGCTCGTGGAACGCTTCGGGGCGACGCTTGCCGCGCTGCGCCCTGACGCGGAGGTGCGGGCGCCGCTCGGCGATCCGCTCGACGGCGCGCTGCTGCTCGCCGAGCGGGCGGCGCGGGGCGAGCTCGTCGCCCGCGCGCCGTCGCTCTGGCTCGGCTGAGCAGCCGGGGCGCGCTTCCGCGGCCGGCCGCGGCTCAGGCGGAGATCGCCTGGCGGAGGCCGTCGACGAGCGAGGTCGTCGGGCGGCCGATGAGGCGTGCGAGCGTGCCGTCGGCGTTCGCGAGGACGCCGCGGCGGATGCCGTCGTCGATGCCCGCGACGAAGCCGGCCGTGCCCGCGTCGAGGCCGGCCGCCTCGAGGGCGGCGACGTGCTCCTCGCTCGAGACCGGGGTGAACGCGACCTCGCGGCCGGTGAGCTCGGATGCCGCGGCGGCGAGCTCCTCGTAGCCCCAGGCGTGCTCGCCCGAGAAGTCGTAGACGGCGCCGAGGTGGCCGTCCTCGGTCAGCAGCGCCGCGAGCCCCGCGGCGAGGTCGGCCCGGGTGGCGCTCGCGACCTTGCCGTCGCCGACGCTCGCGACGATCGTGCCCGACTCGGCGGCCTGCTGCACGTCGCCGACGTAGTTCTCGGTGTACCAGTTGTGCCGGGCGATGACGGCGGGCACGCCCGAGGCGGCGATCGCCTCCTCGGTGGCCTTGTGGTCGGGCGCGAGCACGAACTCGGCGGTGGTCGCGTTCGGCACGCTCGTGTAGACGAGCTTCGCGACCCCGGCGGCCTTCGCGGCGTCGATGACGTTGCGGTGACCGACGGCGCGGGCGCCTGGCGCGCTGCCCGAGATGAGCAGCACGGTGTCGACGCCGTCGAGGGCGGCGGAGATGGTCTCGGGGCGGTCGTAGTCGAGCACAGCGGTGCGCACGCCGCGCTCGGCGGCGGACTGCAGCTTCGCGGCGTCGCGGGCGGTGGCGACGAGCTCGGCGGGGGCGACCCCGCGCTCGAGCAGAGCGTCGACGACGAGGCGGCCGAGCTGGCCGGAGGCGGCGGTGACGAGGATGGTCATGCGGTGGTCCTTTCGGAAGCGCCGGCCCCTCCGGCGTCATCAAGGGCCAACCGGATGCCTCGGGCCGTGCATTCCTTCTGGCGGGTACCCACTTTCCGGTAAGGTACCCACATGCAGGTAAGTCTTGCGGATCTGCGCATCGAGCGCCCGAAGATCTTCACCCACGGCTGCTGTGAGGTCTCCGCTTAACTGGCAGCATCTCGAATTGTCCGGCAGCGGACGAATCTCGGCTGGCAGTAGAAATCCGGTTGGCAGCGACAGACCCCAGTGGCCAGGATCCAGCCGCCGTCGGTGTGCGCCGCTGTTGCGGCTGGGCCGGTCAACCCATCGTAGGTAGTCAGTGTTAGTCAGTAGGTAACGTCAGCCGCGCCCGGGTAACGTCCACACCGTGGAAAGCACGCCGGAAGAACTCGTTGCCGCGCTCGAACAGCACAACTGGCGTGCTGTCTTCGATCTCGATCCGATGGAGGCCTGGCGGCGTCTCGGGGAGCTCGCCGAACAGTTGCAAGATGAAGACCCGATCGCCTCCGAAGGTCTGCGCATCGTTCAGACGGTGAGTGGCATGATGCTCGACGGCGACAGCTGGGACATGCCGTATAAACCGCTCGCACAGTTCGAAGACTGGCGGTCCGCCCTTCCTTCAGACCTTGATGAGGGGCAGCTTCGATTCCTTCACGAACTGGCGCCAACCCTCCCGGGTTCACAGCTCGCTGCACGAGTGAGCGATGTACTCCACCTCCGAACGACCAGCAGAACTGAGCGGATCGAACATGCTGCCCGCGCCGTGGAACTCTGGATTGCATCCGGGTTCACACGTGTGCTCGCAAGAAGCGAGGGCGAAGATTGGATACGCGCTGCAGAGATTGCCGCGCGCTACCGCATGGCTGAATCGGCGGGGCGACTTACGGAGCAGGCGCTCGCTGTCCTTCGGTCCGATGACGATATTGCCGCCCTTCGGGCAGCCGGAGTGATGCGCCGGGCGAGGTACTTCGGCGAGCATGACGACGAAGTCGCGCTTCAGATGGAATCGAGAGGGCTGCGCTCCGCAGTGGCCCGCCGCCAGCGGACGTTCCTCGAAGAGGCGTTGCGCTGGGTCCGCGGCGGCGACGCAGCCGAGCGTCACGCGCGGCTACACGAGCTCATTGGCGACACGTGGTGGGATGAAGCGGTCAGCCGTGCAGAAGATTCGCATCTGGTGGCACGTGACTTCTTCGCCAACGCCTACAACACCTATCGGGCGATTCCCCGCAAGTTCCGAAGCGCCGCCGTGACAGAGCGCCTCAGCCGTCTTCCGGCGATTGTTCGCGAGCACGGCGAACAGGCGCTGGGCGAGTTCACATCTTTCGTCAGCGACCCAATTGACGTCAGCTCGATCCGTGAACTCGCGGAGTCGTTCGCTGCCGAGGAAATGCCGATCGACGCGTTGGCGAGTTGGTTCGTCAACTATGAGCTCGACGCATTCGAAACCGCCAAGAGCGATGCGGAGATGCTCATTCGCGAGCACCCACTGACACACATATTCGGTAGTTCGACCGTCGCGGCGGATGGGCGGAAACTGCACAGCTCGTCAAGTAGTCGCACGCATATGGGAGTTGAGAACGGTGTCTGGTCTCAGATGGTCAAGCACTTCCATCAGAGGATTGATCTCCTTGCTCAGAGTTACATCCGGCCGGGTCTCTGGAGCCTCAGTGCGGCCTTCCGTCTTTCGTTGGGCGACTTCAAATTGATGGTGAGCGCGTCACCGTTCGTGCCGCCGGAGGTCGAGAATCTGTACGCGCGGGGTCTGCACCACGGCTACTACGGGAGGTTTGCCGAAGCTGTTCACCTGTTGGCGCCCGTCACAGAAGCCTGCGTTCGTGCCGCGCTGCACCGGGATGGAATAGAAACTCGCAACCTTCGTGTGGACGACACCGAGATCGAACCCGGTCTAAGTGCGTTGATGGAACTCGACGGGGCGGATGAGGCGCTCGGGTACGACCTGGCATGGAACATGCGGGCGTTGTACTGCGGCCCGCTCGGACCGAACCTCCGTAACCGAGTAGCGCATGGGCTTGTCAGCGACGTTGAAGCAGCTGGCGCTGACGTGGTCTTCGCTTGGTGGCTCGCCCTTCGGTTGGCCTTCGTTCCCTACTTCAACATGGTTCGGGCAGAGGAGCACCGCAGCGAGCACGACTCGGGTGTGGGCCCGAAGCTGTGCGGTAAGGCCCGCGCGAACGGCCGCGGTACGTGTCAGCGCAGGGTGGGTGCGCGCGGGTGTCCCTTCCACGGGTAGCTTGCAGCAAGCGGCGGGTCAGCACTCTTTGCATCCGCGTTTCGCGCGCACACGAGTAGTTGTTTGTTCTGTATGCCCCTTCTGGCACAACCAATCGATCGGAACGCTGAGGTTCATGACCTTGTTCGGCGGCAACGGGTTCGAGTCTGCCCAGTCGATCACTGTCTCCGGAAAGCGGGTGGCGAGGTCGTTGACGCCTTCGACTAGGCGCTTGTTGTTGCAGACGCTGCAGCCGGTGCCGCGATGTACTCGGAATCGTGCGGACGCAGGGTAGGAATGACCTTTCGGGCAGACCCACCAGAGGACGCGGGCTGTTCCTGCATGGACTCGGTCCGGGGTGATCCCGTTCTTCTCGACGTCAAACTCCGGCACAAGGTGCGGCGCGACCTCCGCGATATCGTTCTTGCCAGGGATCGTATGTCGATTGGTGCACTTCCCGCAGCCGGCAGTTGTCATCTTCACTCGTACGATGACCGGGAGCTGGTACGCATGCCCTTCATCGCAGAGCCACCACATGGTTCTGGGCGAGGTGTGCTTGATCTGAGACGCGGACAGCGAGTTGCGGGTGGGGTGTAACCTCGGTGCGAGGTCTGGATGGGTGACGTCTAGCGTGTTCACTCCTTCGTCGGCTGTCCGTCCGGTACAGATGCCGCACCGCCCTTGTGTCTGCTGCATCACCCAGATGGTGCGGCGGAACCGATGACCGTTGTCGCACTTCCAGTGGTATTTGCGCGCACCGCCGCCGAGCGTCTCTGAGGGGTTGCACCCGTTTTCCGGCACGTCAAACCACTTCACGAACTGCGGGAAGAGCGTCGCTAGGTCGTTGACACCGATCACGAGCTCGCGCATCGAACAGACTCGGCAGTTGACGCGCTGGTTGCGATACGCGGTCATGACGGTTGCGCGGTGGGTTTGTCGGACGTGGCCGTTGCGGCAGATCACTTGCGCTGACCCGTTCACCGATGGAAGTTCTGACCGTGTGAGTCCAAGTTCTCCGTTGTGGTGGATGAACGCCGCGGTGTGGTCCGCGAGCGTCTCAACGGTGAAACCTACTGCTTTGAGGTAGCCCCCGAAATGCTGGAACGGACCCTGGATCTGGGACCATGCGGTCGAGGCTGCTGTCACGTCCAAATCGTGCGCCCAGGCGCCCGCAGCAGCACTCCGGGTGGCTGCGCTGGCCGCGACAGGTCTGAGCAGCAGCGCCAGGTGTTGCGCGACAAGCTCGGCGTTTTCAGGTACACGGTGTTGGGTCTCGGTAAGCAGAAGTTCCCAGCGTCGTTCGAAGCTACGGAGCGGGTTGAAGTAGTCGGCGATGAACCACGGTGCGGTGATCAGACCGATCAGCCGGACAAGGACCGGGAACAGGAGATAGTCAGCATCGGAGTGTGAGCCTCGAGAGATTCTGCGGAGAATGTCTCGCACCTCCATGTGTAGCCGTGCGGAGATCCGATCTCGGGCGAGCAGACGCCGGTACTTCCGCTCAGCATTGACATGCGCGGGTGAAACAGACCGCTGCTCCGTTGCGGCGACGCCCGGGGCCGTCCATCGCCGGTGACGGAGGCACACGTTTCCGCCAAGGTGTGGTACTTGGGGGTACGGCTCCCCGTGAGCGCAGCGGGAGCATCCGACTCGGGACTCCAAACCCATGGTGCAGCAGGGGTGGCAAGAACCGTCCTGGTGTGCTCTGAGTTTCGCTTCCCAGTGGAATCGGGCAGACTCGACCAACCCCTTCTCCTGCACGTAGATCAGCAGCCGGGCGTCATCACCACCATCGTGTGAGTGCTGCAACCCTCGGAGGTACGCAGCAACATGGAGGTCCGACTCGCCGTTCGCTTGAGCCAGTCGTTGTGCGTAGCTCGCCGGCGTCTCCATGTTCAGGACACGGGGACGGGAAAGGTACGGGATGGCGCCGATCATGCTACTGCCGTGACCCGTTTCATCAGATCGACCGCCGCCATGCTCGGCTGCAGCGCCAATACGTCTTCGATCCGGATAGTCTCGGGCGCCTCCGCACCGCGCTGGCGAATCTGCCGCGTCGCTGCCATCCGCATCAGCCGCACCAAGTCCCCGATTGATCCTCCGCTGTGTCGGTGGAGCTCCTGGGCGTGTCGACGGAGCGAGCCCACTTTGTGGTCGAACAGCGGAAGTTCACGCTCGACTGCTGAGATGAGCTCCTTCCAGAGCTCCTTCTCGGTCGGGGTCGTGTATCGGTACCGTTCGACACGGTGGGTCTGCACCCTGCCGCGAATCTGGGTCGCGAAGTCACCGCTGAACGCTTCGCCTGGCGTGATCTCGGCGCTCAGGTACAGGAACGTGACTCCCGCCGCTTGGTTGTGCAGGTCCTTCAGGAAAGACAACGACTGGCGGCCGAACCGGTCCCGAGGTGAGAGGTGCTGCAACTCGTCGATCACGATCAGCTTCGTGCGGGCTTTCGCGATCGTGGCGCAGATTCGGGTGGTAAGCGAGTTCAGCGTCTCCTTCGAGCGAACGGTCAATCCGTAGAACTCAGCGATCCTCGTCGCGAGCGCGACAGCTCCGGACTCTGAAGGGATGAGCACGTAGGCGACGGGCACACGTCCGTCGGCGAGCCAACCTGGATGCCGTCGCACTTCTTGCAAGTGCACAGTTCGCATTGCGATCAGGGCTGCGGTTGTCTTCCCGAGGGTGCCCGGCCCTGAGACGTGGAGGCCTGCATGCCCCGAGCTGAGGCCCGCGTTCTCATACAGCAAGTCTTGGACCGTCTCGATAATCCGACCAACCTCGGGGGTCTGGATGACGAACCCGGTGTTCATGTGAAGGAGGCGCCGTTCGTCGTATCGGTTCCGGTCGGTCTTGCTCATTGACCGATAGGCGTCGCGACTCTCTCGCGGAAACTCCTCAAGCGGCCGACCGAGGAACTCGGTCAGCCCATCCCATCGGGTGAGCGGTCGGTTCGGGGTTTCAGGGGGCAGCATCAGTCTTCCTCCTCGTCCACAATGAACCGGACTGACTGCATCGCAACGACCGACTCCGGTTCTGTCTCGGCTTCCGGCAGGGCGGGCACGGGTGGTGGTGCGTACGGTCCGCGGAGTTGCTCCTTCGCAGCCAGCCGGCGTGCGGCCGCTACGCGTGGGGTGGCGTACCGCAGGTCGTCCCCACTCCGCGCGAGAATCGCGGCTTCGTCCGCACTGACCGCCTCGCGATGATCGTCTGCCCTTGCAGCGCGCGCCGCTCGATACCGGTCGGAGCTGTCGATGGCGAACGGCAGGCTGAAGACGTGCTCATCGCGGCGGAGGCATTCGACGGGAGCGTCATGACCGGGAAGCCAGACCCAGATGCGGCTCGGATCGTACGGATGGTAGTGGTACCGGTAGCCTCCGTTCTCAGGTCCCGGAACCAGTCGGAACTGGTTGAGGGTGGGAGAGTCGTAGCTGATGTTCGCGTGACGCATTCCGGTCTTTTGGATTGAGACGGTCTTTGTCGGCAGGCCGTAGATGAAGTCGAGCTGGGAGATCGGCACCGGGATGCAGGCGCTCAGGTCCCACATGGCGGTGTACGCCTCAAGCGGTGTCAGCTTCACATTTGGGAAGTACGGGTCGTGGAGCCCGTCGAGCGGGGTGTTGTGCCACACACGGGTGACCCAGTCGTCGAACAGTTCATTGAGCGCGTCGAGAGTCAGGAGAGGCTTCTTCTCGAGCGCGTGCCCCCGCCGGTCGACCGACCCGCCGGTGAAACCGGCGAGATGCGCGGCGAACTTGGTTGAGATGGTTCCCCAGTACCGTTCGATGTGCGGTTTGTCGGTCGCGGTCCTGGACCGCGCCCGGTTGATCCGGATCCCGAACCGCGCGCATACCGCGGCGAACTCCGGCGCGAGGTAGTCCTTCCCGTTGTCGGTTGTGATCGCGGTCGGGACGATATACGGCCTAGTCAGATCGAGCTGTGCGCGCTCGTTAGCCGGGATGTGTTCCGCCCATCGAAGCTGGGGCCCGAGTTTGGCCCAAGCATCATCTCGCCCCGGTTGAAGTTCGCGTGGGGTGAGCGCGCGAAGCAGCACGAACGCGTGGTCCGAACCCTTGGTGCCCCCGAGGCGGAACGCGCTGCCCGCGATGCACCCTGTTGCAACGTCGAATAGGACTGTGAGCAGCGGGCGTACGGGGTTTCCGTCATCGTCAAGGCAGATCACATCGAACGTCGTCGTGTCCATTTCGCAGAGCTGCCCAGGACGCAGGACCCGCGTCTTTCGGTACGTCGAGTCCGGCTTTCCAGCGTTGGTGCGTCGATTCTTCGCGTTCCCGGTGGTGTACGCACCCTTGGTCAGGTAGGCGAGGTGCCGGTGAAAGGAAGACCGTGCCGGGACGGGGACGGCTTGACCTGGGTGCTTATCCAGCAGGCGACGCTTGACCCTCGCGAGGAGTACCGGGGCGGGCAACGTGGACTCCTGCGTCTGCTCTGCGATGACGAGCTTCAGCTCTTCGACGTACCGGGGATCTGCCCGGTCGAGGGGCAACTCGTCACGGGTCTTTGTCTCTACGAGCGCGGGTAGACCACCGTTCTCGTAGGCGTCCTTCAGTCGCCAAAGGTTGCGCTCGGAGAATCCCTTGAGATTGGCGTTTCTAAGCTCAGCCGCTTTGCGCTTGATTCGGGTTGAGAGCGAGCTGTCCTCTGGGTCGTACTCATCACGAGGCGGGTCTTGTTCGCGGAGCGGTGTCCCATGGAGCACTTCGAGTAGGTGCTTTTCGATGAACCGCGCCCTCTCCTTGGCGTCGTTGTCGAGGGCCGACCACGCCGGAAGCTCGGTGAGCACAGGCGAGGGGGGTGTAGCGAGTCGTTCCCCCAGTTCCCTCAGGGCTAGCAGCAGATAGTCCCCGCTCGTTACGTTCCGAAGCTTCAGCCGCGCGAAGTCGTATGCGTCGACGACGTAATCTCCGTCGTCCAGCTCGACGACGGAGCCGACACGGATGGCCGCGGTCAACGGGCACCTCGGGAGGGGTGGACGGGGTTCAACGGTGCGGGGTTAGTCATGGCGGGGTTAGTCCAAACAACGGTTTCGAGGGACATCGGGGAGCTGAGGTCTAGCTGCAGGTCTTGGTCCCACAGCATCCGAAAGACATGTGGCGAACTGAGCGGTGCGGCGTTTTCCAGTACGTCCCCCAAGCGGGCCCCGCGGCCGACGATGCCGAAGACGGTGGAGCGCACCTCTTTCGGAGGAGTCAGATCCGGACGTCGGAACGCCGAAAGCCACTCCAGGTTGGTCTCAGCAGCTCCGGGCAGGCCGGTGTAGATCTCGTAGTCCCACCCCAGAGTCGCGGCGGCCTTCGCCGTCGCGTCAGAGACTGCCGCGAAGCCGCTGAGAGCAGCCGGCCACTTCGCGTCGATCAGGGTCCGGCCCCCGTCGGGACGCGTGACCAGGATGTCGGGGATGTGCGTGGTGCTGTCCTCGAACGTCAGCTGCAATGGCTGAGGGAGCAGATCGGCGACCATCCCTCGGTACTCGGCGTACAGCATCGCTCGGGACTCGAGCAGGGACTCATGCCAGTGATGGCGGCCCGTCGCCGCAGACCAGTACAGCCCCTGCATCGCTCGGGAGCTCGGGCCGTTGTAGCTCTTACGAAGCTGCTGCGCACCCGACATCGCCATCGCGCCCGTCTCACGGGATATGACGTGGTTGTGCCGGCGTCCGCTGAGGTCGATCCATGAAATCCCCGCAACGCCGGGAGTGATGACATTGGGGAGGCGGGTCCGTGTCGTTGGTTTGTAGCTCACACCTTGAGGTATGTGGCGGACCTGGCGCGCGGCCCGTCGGCGGCGATCCCGTGAGGTCGCCCGCTGTGGACTGTGTAGCTGAACGATTGCGTCCATGTCGTCACCGAGTGGTTAATGTAATAACACATGGGGTGGCTGTAGTCGAGTGTTAGGCGGGTGTTCGCCGTTGTATTCGGTGGGTGCTGAAAGCCGAGAACTGGTTCGCGACAGTCGGCTCGGAGTTAGTCAGCGCAGTTGACGGACTGGCAGGCCCACTTTGGGGCTAACGCACAGCTCAAGGTGTGGGATGCGCCGCCCCCGTCGCGCCAGCAGGTGCGCCGCGAACGCGGGTCGGAGTCACCGCGACCCCGAAGTGGGGTGTTGTTGCCTTGAACCGCCGAAAGTAGCGTCCTCATCATCTCGTCGAAGGAGGCGCAGTGGCCTGGAGGATCTCGGCTGGCAAGACGCAGGGGCCGGAGTACAGTTGGTGGTTGTACGCGGGCAATGGTGAGCAGGTCGCCTGGGCGGGTGAGACGTTCCCAAGCCAGCACAACGCGGGCCGCGCTGCCGCGGCTTTCAAGATTGGCTCAGCGACCGCGCGTTACGAGGTATTCGCTGACGCTGCTGGGGAGTATCGATGGCGAGCATGGCGCGGGAGCGAGAAGGTTGCGGCTTCTGGCGAGGCGTTTGCGAGCAAGTACAACGCGGAGCGAGCTGCCGAGACGGTCCGGTTGAACGCATGGGCAGCCGAAGGGCCCTGATCTCTTGCGCACTGCTCGGTGGTACGTCGTCGGCGAGCGTCGCTACGTGCTCGGGGTAGAGGAGTGAAGGTACTCTCTCAATATGGCGAGGACGGTGCGTGCGAGCCCGGCTGAGTTGGTTGATGGTTGGCCGGATGGGGTGCCGTCTGATCCGATCGCTCGTGTGGCGCAGCAGTTCGCCTTGAATTTGCGGGAGGCGGTCGGTGATCGTTCACTTCGCGCTGTCGCGGATCTCGCGGGCGTGCATCATGTGACCCTGTTGGCGATCTTGGCGGGCCGGACCTGGCCTGACATGTCGACGATCAGCAAGCTGGAGCGCGGTTTGGGTCAGAGCCTGTGGCCGGCAGGTGTGAGCATCGAGGGTCTTGACCGCTGACGCCGGGGGACCTGAGGGCCGCTACGAGCTCGTCCGTCAGGATCGATTTCCTGAGGATCGGCGCATCAAGCGGGACGGTGCGCGCCGGTTTCAGTTCAACGTTGAGCTCGAGTGCATCGAGCACCGCAAGCAGTATCCGTCCGTTGACGTCGCGGGCACCATTTTCGATCCGCGAGATGAGTTGGCGGGTGGTGCCTGCTTGCGCAGCGAGCTCGCTTTGGGTGATGCCTCGGCTGCGCCGTCGTTGACGGACGACTGGGCCGATGTCTTCGAGGGTGCGGACGAGCACTGGTCAGCTTTGGTTGAGACGTTCGGCTTGCATCATGAGTTGGGTGGCGTCTGGGCCGGCGACGGTGATGGAGCGCCACCATCGGCGGAGGGCGACCCGATCCCCATTCGTAATGGCGTCGGAGAGTTCGGTTGCGCTGACGATGTCGATGTGCGGTTGTCGGCCGACCATCGGCGGGACGACTGATCTGTAGATGCGGGCGACCTCTGCAGCGTCCGCGGAGTGGTCCGGTTCGTGGATGAGCAGCACGCCGATCTTGGTCGGGTCTGGCTGTGCGTAGACGGCGACGGTGAGATCGCTTCCGGCTTCTTCGGCGAGGCGCCTCATTCTGTTGAGCGCTGCCTGGCGGGCGTCGAGGGCTTCTCGGAGCGTGCCGGCCAGCATGTTGCCGTCGTTGATTAGGTAGTGCGTGCCGCGCTCGATCACCAGGCCCGCATTCACTAGGCGGCGGAGTGCGCGCTTGACCTTCCGTTTGGATAGATCGACATGTCTTGCGGCGTTCGCTTCGGTGATCGGTTCGTAGTCGCGGACCGTGCGGAGCGTGGCGGCGAGTGCCGGGCCCATGAGTTCCGCGACTGGGTCACTGAGGATCGTGTCGAGTGACCATCGGGGTGTCGTTCTCACCGGTTCCTCCATTGCCTCTGGCGGTTGTGCGCCGCACCGCGTATCCTGTGCTGATTATATTCACCATTGGAGGTGAGTGTGTGAACGAGAGCTCCAGGCTCAGCGACGCGGCGCTCATCGGTGTCGTCGGTGCGCTGAACGACCGATGGGGTGCCTTGTCCCAGGTTCTTGACACCATGGCGACCCGTCGCGTCCGAACCGTCTACCAACTGGGTGGCCTGTTCGACGAGATCGCCGAGACCCCGGCTGAGTTGGACAGGACGCTCGCCCGGAATCGTCAAGCCGTGCGGATGGTGAGCCGGGTTGGCGGCGACACTGGAGTCCGCGCCCGGGTTACAGGCTCTGCCGGTGAACTGATGGGGGAGACCGCACATGCGACAGTGCTCGGACGTGCCGACCGGGACCAGCTGTTTGGCGGGCACAGTGTGGCCTCGATGTCGGGAGACGGTCGGCGCACCGATTTCGCATCCTCCGCCGAGATCCTCCAGGGGACTGGCTCAAGCCCGGCCGACGTGGTGCTCACCGATCTCGTGCCGGCGTTGATCCTCCGTGGGAGAGGAGCGCCGGCGGTGAACCGTCGTCAGGCGTTGCTGCGTCTTCGGCCCTGGGCGTTCGTCGGTCCCTCCCCGAGGTTCGTCGTCCGAGACGAATCGTTCCGCCCGCCGCACGGCGAGCCCTTCACCACCACGTGCATCGAGCTCCCCCGCGTCCCGGACGTCGCGGTGATCGTCGATCTCAGGAAGAAGTCGATCGAGTACATCGACAACCGCGGCACACGGATACCGGTGAACCGCGACGACCCGCCGCTCGAGCTGGCAGCGGGCGGACGATGGCTGGTCACCGCGGCGAACGGGCGATGGCGCCTAGACCTTGACCGGATGACCGTCGAACAGATGGCAGGCGACCCGACCAAACCGTGGGGAAATCGAACACTGGTTGAGCTGCAAACCATCCGGATTGGAGAACAGGCTGTGCTGACGATCGCCGCACGCGACGGGAGCTACACGATGACCGAGAACCTCGGGCAGGTCGCAGCCATCCAACCGTGGGAGCGGGACTGATGTTCGGCGACCTGATCACGCTCGACGGCGTCACGGACGGTACGTACAGGATCGAGACCATCTCCGGCTCCGTGTACCTCCTGGATCTGAACCGTCGAGTCTTCACACGGACCCCGCTCGACGACCCCGAACTGACCCTCCGCCGCGACCGCAAAGAAGTCCGCCTCCTCGAGCTGGTCGATTGCACCATCGGGCGGAGGATGCTGCTGATTATCGACCTTCGAGTGGACGACGTCCTCTACACGACCAGGGACACCACGCCTGTCGTTGCAATCCACAAGCTCGCGGACGGCGAGACGGACTAGCGGCGAGGCGCCGCATCGTTGGTTGCGCGCCAGCCGGCGGGGAGCGCATACGGGAGCTCGTCCGGCCTGGCTGCGCCTTCGGCGCCGGAGCGGCCGGTAGGCCGCAGCGAGCGGAGGGTTCGGTCAGCCGCGGTTCTCCAGAGCTGATTGGGCTCCGCGTGGTTCGAGTTCGGTGCCGGGCGTTAGGGGTGTACCTCGTTTTGGGGGGTGCGCGTTGCGTCGAAACAGGCCGGGTGCCGCGCATGTATATTTCGGGCCGGAAATCAACTCGGCGAACACTGTTCCTTCCCCGCGTCAGCGGGGGTGACCCAGAGCCAACCGGAGCACTAGACCAGACGGTCGAAAGCACTAGTTCCCCGCGTCAGCGGGGGTGACCCAGAGCCAAGCAAAGGCCTAGACCCACCTGCGGCAGTATCAGTTCAAGCAGTATGAGGGGCGGAGCAAGTAGCTCCGCCCCTCTTCGCATCCCCACTCTTGCTCGTGAACAGCTTCAGGGGCGGAACGTCGACCAGCCGCTGCTTCGAACCTCTCCGAGGATGCCAGGCATCTGCCAGCCCGCGCTTTCGATCCTTGTCGTCAACTCGGCAAGCCAAGGGATCACCATGGGGCGGCGCTACGCCGGGCCGGTACTGCACCAAATACAGTGGCAACTGACATTGCAGGAGGTCCGGTGCCCAGAGAAGTCGTTTCCGTCGACGAGGTGTTCCCCGTAGCCGGCGATCCTCGCTACACGTATAAGCGACGGGTAGCGCTCGAAGATGAGGTGAAGCAGTACGCGGCTCATGGCAGCGGCGTTCTCTTAGTGCACGGCCCGACGAAGACAGGTAAGTCGGTGCTTGTGCAGCGACAGCTGAAAGAAGCGGTGTACGTCCGGGGTGACTTGGCGACGGCCGCCGAGCTTTGGGAAGCCGCAACCACGAAGCTGAACCTGTTCACCACGCGGTCACGTGAAGATTCGACGGCGACGAGCGCGAAGCTCACGCTCGGGGCGCGCATCAAGCTCGCAGTCGCGGGGTTCAAGGGCGAGGTCGGCTATGAGGCCACCAAGGGCGAGAAGGCCGGTCGCAGCGCTTCCGACAATCCCCAAGTGCTCGTCGCTGACCGCTTGATTCAGACGCGCGGTGTTCTCATCATCGACGACCTGCACCTGATGCCTCGTGATGAACAGCGGAAAGTCATGACGACCGTAAAGGGCATCACGGATGGCGGCGGCCGAGTTGTTGTCGTAATGGCGGGCTACCGGGTGCAGTACCTTGCGACTCTGGTGCCCAACCTCGGGGGACGCATTGCGCAGCTCGAGGTGGAGCTTTGGAGTGTGGATGATCTGGTCGCGATCGCGAAGCTTGGGTTCGACAAGCTCGCGGTGACCGATCCGGAGGGCACGCTTGCTCGCGAGCTCGCTGAGAACAGTCTCGGAAGTCCGCAACTTATGCAGCGCCTTTGCGCTTCACTTGTTCGTGATGCGAACGGAATCCGTTCACGCACCATGACCAAGCACACCCAGCCGGTCGAATTGAAGGCGCCCGATGACTGGGCCACCTTCTACGGTCACACCTTGTCGAAGGTACTGCTCGAGGTGCAGTGGTTGCTTGAGCTCCGTCGCGGCCCTGTGGAACGCCGTCCTCGGAATACTCACTCCACGCGAGGCCATGACGGGCGGGTCGAGCAGCAGGACGGCTACGAGCTCATCATTCGTGCGCTTGGAACGCTCGTCCCGAACGTGAACCCGACGCGTGATCAGATCCATGCCGAAGTGACGCGGAGCATCATCGGCCATCCCAGGCCAACTCCGCAGACGACCGGGAGCAAACTTAAGTACCTGAGCCGCATTGCGTCCGCGCCCTTGCATGCCGCACTCGACGAAGAAGGTCTAGACCGAATGGGTGGAGACGAGGCCGACCATGACCCGGTGCTCGAGTATCAGGAAGTCGGGGCGAACGCAGTTCTCCGGATCACTGATCCGTTGTTCGCGTTCACGCTGAAGTGGTGGCGGGATTAGGCTTTGCGAGCGGCCGCAAGTGTACCGCGAGCGGCGCAACGTGCCGGTCTGGGTGAGGTGACATGGCTGCAGCTTGAGGTCTGTGATCCGTGGTCCACGACAGAGCCGCGGCTGCAGCGCCGGGAGCCGTTGTCCCGCTCACGGCGGCCGGTCCTTGGCGAGCAGTCGTCCCTCGAGCGCTTCGGCGCCGGCGGCCGGGCCACAAGGCCGTCCTGGCGACCGTGCACTCGTTTTGCCAGGGCTCTCTCGTGGCCGTCCGCATGCGCAGCACCTTCACGTGGTTCGTCGCCCCCGTGACCCTCGTCGGTGTCCCGTGTAGCAACTCGGAGACATTTCGGTCGTAGCGACGATCAGCCGAGAACCGCGCTGCGGCCGATATGTTTGCCCCACACGACGGCACACTGGGGCCCCGGGCCGATTGAAGCCGCCCAGGGGGCGCAGGCCGTTACTCGCTTGAGCGACTCTCGGCCGGGCTGGGGCTGGTCACATCGGCAGGTCGAACTGAGTGAAAGCGTGTGGCCGGGACGGTCAGCATGAGGGTACTCGTGTGGTGCAAGTCACGTCGATGTCCTGGCCAGTCCACGCTCTCCAGTTCCGCTTGGTATTGGCGGTTGCTGTCGCAGTTTTGTGCGCGCGCTCGGTAGGGGCGGTTAGGTGGATCGTTCGGTCTTTCAGCTCCGCTTCCCAGCCGTGCTTCATGAGCGCTCGGAGCCGGCGTTCGAGTTCCGTTGTCGCGTCCGCGATCTGGCGGAGGGGGCCGGCCATTACGTGGTCTTGGTTGAGGGTGAATGTGTTGTGGCGGCCGGTGCCGTGCTGGATGACAAGGCCCAGGCCGCTGAGTTTCTTGAGGGCAGTGTGAATGGTTTTGCGGTCGAGTTGTAGCTCGGCGGCGAGTTGTGTCGGCCGGAGATGAGAGTCGGGTGCGTCGAGAAAGAGTTCATACACCCGGGCGGGGGTTCGTGAGAGCAGGCTGCTGAGAGGCGCGGCGGGATCGAACATCGTGCGAACGAGCCTAGCAATCTCGTGGTAGTTTCCACCACGGCAGTCGTGGCAATTTCTCCCACGAGGGTTGGCGCTTCGTGGTGGTTTCTGCCACCGGGCTATCAAATAGCCTCTGATCAGGATTGTTTCAAATCGTGGTAGTTTCTGCCACAATAGTTCGGTCTGCCCTCAGTTACCCCAGTTACCCCGGGTTACCCGGTCCGGGTAACCGCCAACTCCCGCGGAATCACTGGGCTCCTGTAGTAGTAAGTAGTAGTAGTTACCCAGTTACCCAATAGATAGATAGTTAAGAGAGAACCAAGGGGTGTGCTCTCGCAAACACCCCTACCCTCCCCTGCCTATATGCATGTACCCCCCAAAATCGGGTAACCGGGTAACCGGAGGCCTAAACCCCAGGTCAGGACTCATAAAAACGGTTACCAACGGGTGGTAACTGCTTGGTAGGCAGGTAACTCCCCGAAGTTCCAGGTAACGGCGGATTTCTTGCCAGGCCTGGGAATTAATCTCCTCGGCGGCGGTTGCATCCTGTGAAGCCCGCACAACCGAAGGGAGATTTCGTGGCTGAGACAGTGGTCCTCGCGCCTCGCGGCATCCACCCGGATGTGCCCGAGCGCGGCGGTCGCCCGCGAGAGCGGGCGCTGCGTCATCGAAACACCCAGCCTTCTGCCATCAGTGTTCGATCCCCCCGCCCCGATTCCGGGGGTAGAGCCGCGGCGTCAATCGCAATCGCCGGGGGCTGGAAACCTCAGACCCATCACCGTGCTGCGAGCGCCCCCGGCTCCCCGGTCTCGGACAATCCGGCACCACGTCCGTCGAAAAACTCCGAGTGCCGCGCATGACTCCGTCCGAGTCCAGCATCTGCTGGGGCGCACCGGCTTTCGGAGGAGAATCCTGTGAACCAGACCACCGCCACCAACCCGCCCGGTTGTCTGCATCGAGCTGAGCTGAGCGCGGGGCTCATCGCGTGAAGCGCGCTGGAGGTTGGCCTGTTGGGTGCGGGGCTGGGTGCTCGACAGGCAGAATCCGGTCACCTTCTCGTCGCCGCAGAGTTCGCCCTGGTGGCGAGCGCGCTCTGCCAGAGGGGCTTGACCTGCCCGCTGTTCTGAGGCGAGCGAGTTCTCTGACGCGCAGGTGCGCGGCCCATCACTGCAAGGTCACGCGCCCAGGGTGGGGGGTCCTTGGCGGGGTCCGGTCCGGATGAACTTCTGGTGACAAAAAGTCGGATGCGCTCGCGGGCTGCTTCGATAGATGTCAATATAGATGCATGTCGAATCAAGAAGTCGAATTGATCATCATCGGGTCCGGTCCCGCGGGGTACACGTCGGCGGTTTACGCGGCGCGTGCGGGTCTCGCTCCGGTGGTGATCGCGGGTTCGGTGACCGCGGGCGGTGCGTTGATGACGACGACCGAGGTGGAGAACTTCCCGGGCTTCGTCGATGGCGTGCAGGGGCCGGAGCTGATGGAGTCGATGCGGGCGCAGGCCGAGCGATTCGGCGCTCAGATTGTCTACGATGACGCGATCCGCCTCCAGCTCGACGGCGACGTGAAGACCATCGAGACCGGTGCCGGGGCGACGTATCTGGCGCGGGCGGTGGTCCTGACGATGGGCTCGGCGTACCGGAAGCTCGGCCTTCCCGAGGAAGAGCGCCTGTCTGGGCACGGTGTGTCGTGGTGTGCGACGTGCGACGGGTTCTTCTTCCGCGAGCAGGAGATCGTCGTGGTCGGCGGCGGGGACTCCGCGATGGAGGAGGCACTGTTCCTCACCCGCTTCGCGTCGAAGGTGACCGTGGTGCACCGGCGGGACGAGTTCCGCGCGTCGAGGATCATGGCGCAGCGCGTGCTCGACGACCCGAAGATCGAGGTCGCCTGGAACAGCGAGGTCGCCGCGATCCTCGGCGATGAGCAGGTCACCGGGCTGACGCTGCGCGACACGATCACCGGGGCCGAGCGCACGCTCGACTCGACGGGGGTGTTCGTCGCGATCGGGCACGACCCGCGCTCCGAGCTCGTGACCGGGCAGGTCGACACTGACGCGGACGGGTACGTGCGGGTCGCGCACCCGTCGACACGGACGAACCTGGCCGGGGTGTTCGCGGCCGGGGACCTCGTCGACCACACGTACCGGCAGGCGATCACCGCCGCGGGCACCGGCTGTGCGGCCGCGCAGGACGCCCAGCACTACCTGTCGAGCCTCGCACGGGCCACTGTTTCCGCACCCGTCATGGAGATCTCCGCATGAGCACCGTCACCGCTGTCACCGACGCGACCTTCCAGGCGGAGGTGCTCGAGTCCGAGCTGCCGGTCGTGGTCGACATCTGGGCGAGCTGGTGCGGCCCGTGCAGGGCGATCGCCCCGATCCTGGAGCAGCTCGCCGGCAAGTACGCGGGCCGGGTGAAGATCGTGAAGGTCGACGCCGACCAGAACCCCGAGACCGTGACCGCAGCCGGCGTGACCTCGATCCCGACCCTCGGCTTCTACCGGAACGGGGAACGCGTCGACATGCTGATCGGCGCGCACCCGAAACCCGTCTACCTCGCGAAGATCGAGGAACTGCTCGCATGACCGACACCCTGACCCGCACCGCCCCGAAACGGCTCTCCACCCTCGACAAATGGCTGCCTCTCTGGATCGGCCTCGCCATGGTCGTAGGCCTCCTGCTTGGCCGTTTCGTGCCCGCGCTTTCAGACGCGCTGTCCGCGATGGAGATCGGCGGGATCTCGATCCCGATCGGGCTGGGCCTGCTGGTGATGATGTACCCGGTGCTCGCGAAAGTCCGCTACGACAAGGTCGCCGCCGTCACTGGCGACAAGAAGCTCCTGGTCTCGTCGCTGCTGCTGAACTGGCTCGTGGGGCCTGCGGTGATGTTCGCGCTCGCGTGGATCTTCCTGCCGGACCTGCCCGAGTACCGGACCGGGCTGATCATCGTCGGGCTGGCCCGCTGCATCGCGATGGTCGTGATCTGGAACGACCTCGCCTGCGGCGACCGCGAGGCGACCGCGGTGCTGGTCGCAATCAACTCCGTCTTCCAGGTCGTGATGTTCTCGGTGCTGGGCTGGTTCTACCTGACCGTGCTGCCAGGCTGGCTCGGACTGGACGCGCAGGGACTGGAGATCTCGGTCTGGCAGATCGCGCTGAACGTGCTCGTGTTCCTCGGGATCCCGCTCGTCGCGGGCTTCGCTACCCGTTTCATCGGCGAGAAGCGCAAGGGGCGCGACTGGTACGAGGAGAGGTTCCTCCCGAGGATCGGACCGTGGGCGCTCTACGGGCTGCTGTTCACGATCGTGCTGCTGTTCGCACTGCAGGGCAACGCGGTGCTGGCGAAGCCTCTCGACGTGGCGCGCATCGCGCTGCCGCTGCTGGTCTACTTCGGCCTGATGTGGTTCGCGGGGCTGCTGCTCGGCAAGGGCCTCGGTCTCGGCTACGCACGGTCGACGACGCTGGCGTTCACCGCAGCGGGCAACAACTTCGAGCTCGCCATCGCGGTCGCGATCGGCACCTTCGGCGCGGCATCCGGCCAGGCCTTGGCCGGGGTCGTCGGCCCGCTCATCGAAGTGCCCGTGCTCGTGGGCCTGGTCTACGTCTCGCTCTGGGCCGCGAAGGCCTGGTTCCACACCGACCCCTACGCCACCGAATCGAGGACGTCATGACCGACACGACCGTCATCTCCGACGCCGACGCGTGCGCGCCGTCCACGGCGCACGCGATCGGCACCGAGGCCGCCACGACCGTGGCCGGGGCACTGAAAGCGCTCGCTGACCCGCTGCGGCTGCGGATGCTCTCGGCGATCGCGACCGACCCGCGCGGCGAGTCCTGCGTGTGCGATCTTGCCGAGCTCGCCGAGGTGTCGCAACCGACGGTCTCGCACCACTTGAAGGTGCTGAAGGAGACCGGGATGCTGCTCTCAGAGCGCCGTGGCACCTGGGTCTGGTACCGGATCGCGCCGGGCAAGCAGCGCGCCGTCGCGTCCCTCCTCGACGCGTTCGCTCCCGCCGCAGCCGTCACCGACGAACCCGAAGACACCGCAGCACGGGCCGCGGCCCTGCAGCAGATGGACGCCCGCGTGACCCGGCTCGCCGAAGAGCTCGCGGACGAGCTGACCGGGCTGCACCGTGATGTCGTGATTGCGATCGTGCGCGAGTCCTACGCGGGCCTGGTGCGTTCGGCGAAGCTGACGGCGCACATGATCCCGCTCACCGAGCGGTTCGCCCGGCAGCGTCTGGCCGATCTGACGCGGGACCGCTCGGCCGGGGTGCCGCAGGTGCTGTTCGTGTGCGTGCAGAACGCGGGCCGCTCCCAGCTCGCCGCCGCGATCGTCAACCGGCTCGCCGAAGGCCGTGTGATCGCCCGCTCCGCAGGCTCCACCCCCGCGTCGGACGTGCACCCGCACGTGCGCTCCCTGCTCACCGAGATCGAGGGCGCACAGGAGGCTGAGACGGCGTTCCCGAAGCCCCTCACCGACGACGCCGTGCGCGCGGCCGACGTGGTGGTCACGATGGGCTGCGGCGACGTCTGCCCGATCATCCCCGGCGTCCGCTACGAGGACTGGGCCGTGGGCGACCCGGCTCTCGCTTCCCCGGACGGGGTCGACGCGATCCGCCACGATATCGAGGGCCGCGTCCGCGAGCTCCTCGCCACGCTCACCGACTGAACGAAAGCGAACAACAATGACTGACCAGAAGCCTTCCGTCCTCTTCGTCTGCGTCCACAACGCCGGGCGCTCCCAGATGGCCGCCGGCTGGCTCCGCGAGCTCGCAGGCGACCGCGTCGAGGTCCGCTCCGCCGGGTCCATACCCGCCGACCAGATCAACTCCGTCGCCGTCGAGGCGATGCGCGAAGTCGGCGTCGACATCACCGCCGAACAGCCGAAAGTGCTCACCACCGAAGCGGTGCAGGACTCCGACGTGGTGATCACCATGGGCTGCGGCGACGCGTGCCCGTTCTTCCCCGGCAAGCGCTACGAGGACTGGAAGCTCGACGACCCGGCCGGACAGGGCATCGATGCCGTGCGCCCGATCCGGGACGAGATCAAAGGTCGCGTCGAAACGCTGCTGGCGGAACTGCTCGTCTGAGGGACTGCGAGGGACTGCGAGCACGGGAGGGGCAGCGGCCAATGGCCCTGCCTCTCCGCTGTGTTTCCGGGTTTCCTGGTCCCTGCGGCGAACACCGATGTGCCGTGAGGCGTGCGCCATCGATCGCGCTACAGCCCGTTCTTGCTCTACCGGGACGCGCCTCGCAGCGCTGCTTCGATCTGCTCCTGCGTAGGCGCTCCGGCGAACCCGTTCCTCGTCGCATAGACGCGGCACGCGAGCGAGCGGACCGGTGCTGTCGGGAACAGGTCGACGCCGTCGACGAGGATCGTGGGCGAGCCTCCGAACCGGGTGCTTACCGCCTCGGCCTCGGTCCGGATCGTGACCAGCTCGACAGGCACGGCCCTGAATCCAAGAGCGTCCAGTGCTGCGCGCGCGTTGGCTTCGGCCACGTCCGTGTTCGGGCAACCGACAATGTGCAGCAGCTCGACCTTCATGCGGCATCCTCGAATCGCGCGTCGTTCGACGCCCGGTCCGGGCCTGGCGGGAGAAGGTTCAGGCAGACCAGGCCGACACCGGCGACGACGAAGACATCGGCGACGTTCCCGACGAACAGGTCGCCGTAGGCGAGGAAGTCCGTGACCTGCCCCTGTCCGAAGGAGGGCGGGTTCAGGAGCCGGTCGACGAGGTTGCCGACCGCGCCGCCGAGGACCAGGCCCAACGCGGCACCCCACCGCGCGCCACGCAGCCGCACAGCGAACACAACTACCGCGATGGCGGCGAGGAGGCCGACGAGGGTGAAGATCCAGGTGGACCCGGAGCCGAGCGAGAACGCGGCTCCGGGGTTGTAGACCAGGGACAGGCCGAACAGGTCGCCGACCAGCGGAACCCGCTCGCCAGAAGTCAACTGCGCCACAGCGAGGGCCTTCGACCCCTGATCGAGGGCCACGGCGAGCACGGCGACCGCGAGGGCGACGCCGAGTGCCCTCCGACCTTTCGGGGAGGGCGGGCTCGTCCCCTCGGCGACGACGGTGCCCTGCGCGGTCACGCGATCGACTTCCTGGTGCGCGCGGCGCGGAGACCGTTGAGGATGACGACGACCTCGGCGATCTCGTGCACCAGCACCACCGCGGCCAGCCCCAGCACGCCGAACAGTGCCAGCGGGAGCAGGGCGGTGATGATCAGCAGGGACAGGGTGATGTTCTGGTTGATGATGTGCCGTCCGCGGCGGGCGTGGTCGAACGCCCGCGGGAGGAGCCGCAGGTCGTGGCCGGTGAAGGCGACGTCGGCGGACTCGATCGCGGCGTCGGAGCCGGTCGCGCCCATCGCGATTCCGATGTCCGCGGCTGCCAGGGCGGGGGCGTCGTTGATGCCGTCGCCGATCATCGCGACCGAGCTGTGCCTGCCCAGCTCGCTGATCGCGGCGGCCTTGTCCTCCGGGCGCAGCTCGGCGCGCACGTCCTCGATCCCGGCCTGCGCGGCCAGCGCGCGGGCGGTGCGGGCGTTGTCGCCGGTGAGCATGGTCATCCCGACGCCCTGGGCGGCGAGGGTGCGGACGACCTCTGGGACCTCGGGGCGCAGCTCGTCGCGGACCCCGATCGCGGCGACCGGGACCCCGTCGCGGTGCACGATGACGACGGTCATGCCCTGCTCCTCCAGGCCGGCGACCTGGTCCTTGAGCGGGCCGGCGTCGAGCCAGCGCGGGCTGCCGACCGTGATCCGCGCGCCGTCGAGGGTGCCTTCGATGCCGTGCCCGGCCTGCTCGGTGACGTCCAGGGCGGCGGGGGCTCCGGCGGCGGCGGCGGTGATCGCGGCGGCCAGCGGGTGGGTGCTGTGCTGCTCCAGCGCCGCCGCCCAGGCGAGGGCCTGCGCCTCGGTCACCCCGTCGGCGGTGAGAACGGCGGTAACGGCGGGCTCGTTGCGGGTGAGGGTGCCGGTCTTGTCGACGGCGACGTGGCGGATCACGCCGAAGCGCTCGAACACGGCACCGGACTTGATGATCACGCCGAACCTGCTCGCCGAGCCGATCGCGGCGACGACGGTCAGCGGGACGGAGATCGCCAGCGCGCACGGCGACGCCGCGACGAGGACCACGAGGGCGCGGGTGACCCACAGCTCCGGGTCGCCGAACAGCGACCCGATGACCGCCACCAGGACGGCGAGGATCAGCACGCCGGGCACGAGCGGGCGGGCGATGCGGTCCGCGAGGCGGGCGCGGTCCCCCTTCTCCGCCTGCGCCTGCTCGACCAGCTCCACGATCGTGGTCAGCGAGTTGTCGGTGCCCGCCGCGGTCGTCTCGACCTCCAGCGCACCGGCGGTGTTGATCGCCCCGGCCGACACCGCATCGCCGGGCTCGACCTCGACCGGGATCGACTCCCCGGTGATCGCCGACGTATCCAGGCTGGAGCGCCCCGTACGGACGATCCCGTCGGTCGCGATCCGCTCGCCCGGCCGCACCAGCATGACCTGGCCCACGGCGAGATCCTTGGCCGCGACCTCGACCGAGGCCCCGTCCTGGCGGATCGTCGCGGTCTCCGGGACGAGCTTGAGCAGCGCCCGCAGCCCGCCACGGGCCCGGTCCATCGCCTTGTCCTCCAGGGCCTCGGCGATCGAGTAGAGGAACGCCAGCGCGGCGGCCTCCTCGACGTAGCCGAGGATGACCGCGCCGACCGCGCTGATCGTCATCAGCAGGCCGATGCCGAGCTTGCCCTTGAACAGCTTGCGGAGCGCGCCCGGGGTGAACGTCGACGCGCCCAGCAGCAGGCCGATCCAGAACGCCACCAGCGCCGGGACCTCCGCCCCTGTCCATTCCAGGACCAGGCCCGTGCCGAAGGCGACGCCGGAGAGCACCGGGACCATGATCCCGCGGTCACGCCACCACGGACGCTCCCGCTCCTCCTCGGCATCCTCGCCGACCCGGGTCTCCGGCTCGTCGCAGCCGCACGCCGCGCTCACGCGCCCGCTCCCGTCCCGCAGCAGCCCGGCACCGTGCACTCGGCGTCCACGCACGGCGCGTGCTCGTCCACGGCCAGCGTCACGTCCACCAGCGCCGTGAGCGCCGCCGCGAGGTGCGGGTCGGCGATCTCGTAGCGCGTCTGCCGCCCCTCGGGCTCGGCGACCACGATCCCGCAGTCACGAAGACAGGTCAGATGGTTCGACACGTTCGAGCGCGTCAGCTCCAGCTCGCGCGAGAGCACGGCCGGGTAGCTCGGGCCAACGAGCAAGGTCATCAGGATCCGGGAGCGCGTCGGGTCCGCCATGGCCCGGCCGAGCCGGTTCATGACGTCGAGGCGAGAAGCAATGGTCAGCATGCACTGAACTATACAGCCAGCACTGACCTGAAACCAATGGGTAGTGAACCTACGATGCCGAACCCACGCCGAGTTGGATGAGCTGCGGGGCCGGCGCGCAGCACGATCCCGCGCTGGCGGACTCGTCCGGCGCATCGAAGAGCCCCGAGCCGCCGCACACGCCCGTGTCGGGCAGAACGAGATCCACCCGTTCCGCGGCCTCGCGGTCCCCGGCGATCGCGGCGACGACGCTGCGCACCTGCTCGAACCCGGTCAGGGCGAGGAACGTCGGCGCACGGCCGTAGGACTTCGCTCCCACGATGTAGAACCCCGGCTCGGGCTGCTCGAGGTCGGCCGCGCCGGTGGCCCGGACGGAGCCGCAGGAGTGCACGTTCGGGTCGACCTCCGCAGCGATCTTCGACGGGGCCTGCAGGCGCATGTCGAGGTCGAGACGGATCTCGGAGAGGAAGGACAGGTCGGGACGGAAGCCGGTGGCGACGAAGACCCGAGCGGCAGGCGCGAGCCGGCGGCCGTCCTCTGCCACCAGCACCGCCTCGCCGGCGGCGAGGGCGACCTGCTCGGTGCGGAACCCGGTCACGAGATCGACGAGGCCGTCTTCGACGGCCCTCTTCGCCCGCTGGCCCAGAGCGCCGCGTTCGGGCAGCTCGTCGGAGCTGCCGCCGCCGAAGGTGTTGCCGACAGCGCCGCGACGGAGTACCCAGGTGATCCGCGTCCCGGGCTCGCGCTTGGCCACGCGGGAGAGCGTGCCGATCGTCGTCGCGGCGGAGTGACCGTTGCCGACGACCACGACGTGCTGACCGGCGAGAGCAGTCGCGTCCTCGATCGCGGGCATGCGGTGCTCCAGGAGGCCTGCGTCTGTCGCTGCGCTCTCGCCGAGGGCAGGGAGCCCGTCAGCTCCGGCGGGGCTCGGTGTGCGCCAGGTGCCCGAGGCGTCGATCACGGCGCTCGCTTCGATCCGCTCCTCGGTGCCGTCCGCGCGCTCGACGTGGACGACGAAGGGCTGCTCGGCACGGCCGGCGTCGACGGAGAGATCCCGGCCCTTGCGGCCGACGCCGACGACCCGGGCCCCGTAGCGCACGCGGTCGCCGAGGGCCTCTGCGAGGGGTGCGAGGTACTGCTCGATCCACTGCGCGCCGGTCGGGTAGCCCTGCGTCGGGGCCGACCATCCAGTCGGCTCCAGTAGGCGTCGCGACGCAGGGTCGGTGAGCTCCGTCCACGGCGAGAACAGGCGCACGTGGCCCCATTCGGCCACGGCCGAGGCAGCGGCGTCGCCGGATTCAAGGACGATCGGGTCGAGCCCCCGCTCGATCAGATGGGCTGCGGCGGCCAGTCCCTGCGGACCAGCACCGATGACGACGACAGGGTTCACTGCGACCTCCATACATTGACATTCTTCGATGCGAGACAAATCGATCCTGACGCTCATATCGACAGATGTCAATACGTCGGGCAGAATGGAGCCATGAACGCACTGCCCGTCACCATTGACACCAGCGCAGGCTCCTGCTGCGCCCCCGGCCAGGCGATGGACGACGGCACGGCTCACGACCTCGCGAAGGTCTTCAAAGCGCTCGGCGACCCGACGCGGGTGAAGCTGCTCTCCATGATCGTCAGCAGCAGTGCCGGCGAGATGTGCGTCTGCGACCTCACCGACCCAGTGGGCCTGTCGCAGCCGACGGTCTCCCACCACATGAAGCTGCTCGTCGAGGCGGGCCTGGTCACCCGCGAGCAGCGCGGGAAGTGGGCGTACTACCAGCCGACCACCGGCACGCTTGCCGACGCGGCGAAGGCGCTGTTGGGCTGAGCTTCGTTGTCAGTCGGACACCGAGCGGATCTTGGGTAGTCGGACCAGTCCCCGCCGGTGAGGCGCGAGCGCGCGGCGGCCGACGCCGCCGTGATGCCGAGCCGGCCGCCGGCGGTGCGCTGTCAATTGTTCTGGGACGCCTTTGAGGTGAAAGGTTGGGGCATTCTCGAAAGCACGGCTGCCATTCTTGGGTGCATGCTGCCATTTGGTATCGGACCTCACAGCTGCCCGACCCGGGTCGTGCTCGACCATGTCATGAGCCGCTGGGGCGTGCTCGTGCTGCTGGCGCTCAGCGAGGGCACGCTGCGCTGGGGCGAGCTGCGCCGCGAGGTCGACGGCATCAGCGAGAAGATGCTCGCCTCGACGCTGCGCACGCTCGAGGCTGACGGCATCGTGGTGCGCACCTCCTACCCCGAGGTGCCGCCGCGCGTGGAGTACTCGCTGAGCCCGCTCGGCGAGGAGCTCATGCAGCGCATGCTGCCCCTCGTCGGCTGGGTCGCCGAGCACGCCGAGGGCATCGTCGAGCAGCAGGCCTGACCCGCCGCCTCCCCGCCCCCGCCATCCCTCCCCGCCTCCCCGCCCCACCCCTCGGCATGACGTCACTATTTGCGGGTGCCGAGGCCTGCACACCCGCAAATATCGCCGTCATGCCGGAGTTGGAGGGCGGGTGGGCGGATGGCACAGGCGGAGGGTGGCGCGCGGTGCTCCGTGTGGCCCGCGGGCGCTCAGCCCCCGGCGAGCTCCCGGTCGACGGCGGCGGCCATGACGGCGCCGGGGTCGGGGATCAGGCCCGGATCGATCCGCTGCGCCCCGGCGACGCCGAAGGCGATGAGCAGCAGTCGGCTCGCCGCGGCCCTGCGGTCGCCCCTGCCGGGGATGCGCTCGGCGAGTGAGCGCTCGAGCGCGCGGTAGCTCTCGGCGAAGGCGCCGGCGAAGCGCCCGTCGCTCTGGGCATGGCGCCAGGCATCCGCCCACCGCGCGAGCCCGGCGAGATCGCCCTCGCCGAAGGGCGCGAAGAACGCGTCCACCGCGGGGCGGCCCGGGGCCGGCGTCTCGAGCTCGTAGGCGGTGCGCTCGCGCTCGACGTAGGCGAGCCAGGCTTCGGCCGCGAGCTCGGAGGTCGTCGCGAAGCGGTGGTGCACGAGCCCGGGGGAGACGCCGGCCTCGCTCGCGACCGCGCGCGAGGTGACCGCCGCGAGGCCGTCGCGCTCGAGCACGCAGACGGCGGCGTGCAGCAGCTCGGTGCGTCGTTCGTCGTGCGAGAGGTAGCCCACCCATGAATTGTACATGCGCCCAAAACTCCTCTAGCGTCGAATTGGGCGACTGCCCAAATTGAGCGAGAGAGGAGCGTGCTCATGCGCGCCATGACCCCAGCGGAGATCCGCGGGTCGATCCGGAACGCCGACGACCGCGTGCGCCGCACCATGCTGCTGCCGCGCGCGCTCGGGGAACTCGACTGGTCGGTGCGCGACGTGCTCGCCTGGCGCGACCCCCGCGCGCGCCACCGGGGCTACCTCGTGCGCTGGGCGGCCGCGCCGTCCGGCGGGGCGAGCCCCGAGGGGCTGCTGCTCACGATCGCGCGCGCTCCGGGCAGGCCGGACCGGGCCGTCATGTGCACCTTCTGCCGGTTCACCGCCCGCTTCGAGGAGGTGGCGCTGTTCACTGCGCCTCGCGCCGGTGCGGCCGGGCTGCGCGGGGACACCGTCGGCGTGCTGGCCTGCGAGGATCTCGCCTGTCACGCCCGGGTGCGGCAGGCGCCGCTGCGCGGCCCGCTCGATCCGCCCGTCGAGGAGATCGTCGCGGCCAGGGTCGCGGGCCTCGCCGAGCGCATCGACGCCTTCTTCGCCGACGTGCTCGGCGCCGGGCCGCGGGGGTCTTGACAGGGCGAGGGCGGGCCCCTAGCTTGAGGGGACTTAGTTTAGCCGGTCACTAAAGGTACTACGACCTCCTCTCCCCGATTGGACCGACATGAAGATCACGCGATCCCTCGCGGGCATCGTCGCCCTCGCCGTCGCGTTCGGCGGTGCGCTGCTCGCGGCCCCGCCCGCGCAGGCCGCCGAGCTCGTCACCGTCATCGACGACGCGAAGACCGGGAAGGGGGACGGGCAGTTCGACTACGGCGCCGGATGGTCCACCTCCACCGGCCTCGACACGAGCCGCTGGCAGGACGGCACCGAGCACTGGACGAACGGCACCTCGAGCTTCACCCTGCGCTTCACCGGCACCTCGGTGCGGCTGTACGGTGTGACCGCGCCGAACCACGGCATCGCCGCCGTCTCCATCGACGGCGGCCCCGAGGTGCAGGTCGACAGCTACGCCGCCACCCGCGCCTTCAAGCAGCGCCTCTTCGAGAGCCCCGCGCTCGCCGACGGCGCCCACACGCTCGTGTACCGCGTCACCGGCGACAAGAACGCCGCCTCGACCGGCATCGGCGTCTCCATCGACGCCGCCGAGGTCGTCGCCCCCGAGCCCACCGAGATCGTCGGCGGCATCGTCGACGACGCGACGATGAGCGGCCCCCACCGATTCACGTACGGCACGGGCTGGGTCGCCGGCACCGGCAACAGCACCACGAACTATCACAACGGCACCGAGCACTGGGCGAAGCCCGCCGGAACGCCGACGCTGACGTTCACCTTCACCGGCGTGCTCGCGAGCCTGCACGGCGTCACCGCCCCCGAGCACGGCCGCTACGCCGTCTCGGTCGACGGCGGCGCCGAGACCGTCGTCGACGCCTACTCGAACGGGCGGCTCTTCAAGCAGCAGGTCTACAGCACCGGGTTGCTCGAGTACGGCGAGCACACCGTGACGCTGCGCCTCACGGGCGACAAGAACCCCGCGGCGTCGCGCGCCGACGGGCAGATCGACTTCGCGACCGTCTACACCGAGAACGTCCCCGTCACGGGCGTCGAGCTGGATGCCTCGACGCTGCGCGTGCTCACCGGCCAGCAGGCGAAGCTCAGCGCGAAGGTGCTCCCCGAGGGCGCGATCGAGCGCGGCATCCGCTGGTCCAGCAGTGACGAGGCGGTGGCGACCGTCGCCGCCGACGGCACGCTCACCGCGCTCGCCGAGGGCGAGACCGAGGTGACCGCCACCACCGTCGACGGCGGCAAGACCGCCACCCGCCGCGTGCAGGTCGTCGGCATCGGCACCGGCCTGCAGGGCGTCGTCGGCGACACGAACTTCCACTACGTCGAGCGCAAGACCTTCGACGACTACGAGCGGAAGTACTACGAGGACGTCGTGCAGATGACCGGCACCACCTGGTCGGCGACCGCCTGGCGCGGCGACCGCGTCAACGGCCAGTTCGTGTTCCGCACGGGCACCGAGGCGCAGTCCGACGTGACGCTCGCCGCGAGCGCGCTCACCGGCCCCGGCGGTGCGACCATCCCGGCCGAGGAGGTCACGCTCGACGTCATCCGCACCGTGCTCGCCGGTCAGGGCAATCCCTCCGCCGGCCGCCCGCAGGAGCGCGTCCCCGACGTGCTCGGCGGCAACGCGCCCTTCGACCTCGCCCCACGCTCGGTGCAGGGCGTCTGGATGACCGTGGACGTGCCGACCGGCACCGCGCCCGGCAGCTACACCGGCACCGTCACCGCGACGAGCGCCGAGGGCGCCGAGATCGCCTTCGAGCTGCAGCTCGAGGTGCTGCGGCTCACCCTCCCCGAGCCGAGCGAGTGGGAGCAGTTCATCGACCTCTGGCAGAACCCCTACGCGATCGCGCGGGTCGAGGGCATCCCGGCGGATCAGCTCTGGACGAAGGCGCACTTCGACGCGATGCGCCCGTACTACCGGATGCTCGCCGACGGCGGCCAGGACGTCATCACCACGACCGTCGTCGCCGACCCCTGGGCCTCGCAGACCTACGACAAGTACGGCTCGATGGTGCAGTGGACCAAGCAGCGCGACGGGAGCTGGGCGTTCGACTTCTCCGCCTTCGACGCCTGGGTCGAGTACATGATCGACGACATCGGCATCGACGGGCAGATCGACGCCTACTCGATGGTGAACTGGGCGAGCCGCATCCTCTACTACGACGAGGCCAGCGGGCAGAACGTGAACGCCAAGGTCGACGTCGGCACCGCGCAGTGGAACGCCATGTGGGGCGCGTTCCTCGAGGCCTTCGGCCCGCACCTGAAGGAGAAGGGCTGGTTCGACCGCACCTACATGGCGATGGACGAGCGCGCCCTCGGCGACATCATCAAGGCCGTCGACCTCATCGCCGAGAAGGCGCCGGGTCTGAAGGTCGGCGCGGCGATGAACTACAACAGCCTCGGCGACCCGCGCCTCGACCGCATCGAGAAGATCTCGCTCGGCTCGTACTACGTCGACCTCGGCGACGCCGAGTTCGCGGAGGTCTCGGCGCACCGGCGCGAGCTCGGCCTCATCACGAGCGTCTACAGCTGCGTCGGTCACTTCCCGAACACCTTCACCCGCTCGAACCCCGCCGAGGGCGACTGGGTGCAGTGGAAGACGGTCGCCACCGGCTCGGACGGCTTCCTGCGCTGGGCCTTCGACAGCTTCGTCGCCGACCCGCTGCAGACGACCGACTTCAAGACGTGGGAGTCTGGCGACACCGCCCAGATCTACCCGGGCGCGCTGAGCTCGATCCGCTGGGAGAAGCTCACCGAGGGCGCGCGGGATGCCGAGAAGATCCGCATCCTGTCGAAGGCGAGCCCCGAGGCGGCCGCGACGCTCGGCGCGCTCATGGCCGGCATGGAGAACCCGGGCTACGCCTCCGACCCCTTCGGTGGCCGCATCGACCCGGGCAAGGTCGACATCCCCGCCGTCGTGACCACGCTCCGCGCCGGGCTCGACGACGCCGCGCGGGCCTACGCCGGGACCATCCCGGTGCCGATCGAGCGGGTCTCCGTCGACCCGGGCGCCCTGGCCCTCACCGTCGGTCAGCAGGGCGCGCTTACCGCGACGGTGCTGCCCGCCGACGCGAGCGACCCCGGCGTCGCCTGGACGAGCTCCGACGAGAGCGTGGCGAGCGTCGCCGCGGACGGCGCGACCGCGACGGTCACCGCGCTCGCCGAGGGCACGGCCACGATCACGGTGACGAGCGCCGACGGCGGCAAGACCGCCACGGCGACCGTCACGGTGGAGGGGGCCGAGCCGGAGCTGCCGGACTTCACGATCGCCCTGCCGGGCGGGGCTGCGCTCGTCGCCGGCGCCGAGGCGCGCATCGTGATCTCGGGCCTCGCTCCCGAGAGCGAGGTGGAGGTCGAGCTGCACTCCGACCCGGTGCGCCTCGCCGCGGGGACGGCGGATGCCTCGGGCGTCTTCGCCGCGACGGTGACGGTGCCGGCGGACACTCCCGCGGGCGCGCACGCGCTGGTCGTGCACGGCACCGATGCCGAGGGGACGACGGGCAGCCGCGAGCTGCCGGTCACCGTCCGCGCAGCGACGGAGGAGCCGGGCGGGCCCGGTGAACCCGGCGGGCCGGGGGAGCCCGGCGAGCCGGGCGGCCCGGGGCAGGGCGACGGCGACCTGGCCTCGACGGGCGCCGCGGGCGTCGGCGAGCTGCTCGCCGCCGCGATCCTGCTGGCCGCGCTCGGCGCCGCGCTGGTGCTCCGCAGGCACCGCCGGATGCCGCGCCGGGGCTGAGCGAGGACTCGTGATCGAGGCGACGGGCGGTCGTGGTTCGGTGAACCGCGGCCGCCCGGTCGCGCCCGGTGGCGGCGTCGAGCTCGCGCGGGGAAGCGAGCGTGTCCGGGGCGGCTGGGCGGAACTCCTTTACTCAGTGGGTAAACTGCCTCCGCCGAGCACGGGAGGGCAGCGACCCATCCCGCCGAGCCGCCCGGCAGGAGGAGTCACGGTGGAGGCAGCGCCGACCATGATCGAGCGGCTGCGCCGCTCGCCGCTGGGCGCCGACCCGGGCGAGCAGCTCGACGCGCAGAGCACGATCCGCCGCCGGCACCTCCGCCGCGCCCTCGAGCTGATCGCCGCCGACCCCGGCCGCTGCACCCGGGCCTCGATCGCCCGCGACTCGCAATTCACCTCGGCGACGGCCTCGTCCCTCGTGGCCGAGCTCATCCAGCTCGGCCTCGTCGCCGAGTCCGCGCCGCTCGCGAGCACCGGCGGCAAGCGCGCCACGGGCCTCGCGCTCGACCCGGACGGCTTCGTCATCTGCGTCGTGCTCGTCCGACCCCGCGAGGTGCGCGCCGCGCTCATCTCGCTCGACGGGCGCTGCGTGGCCGACGCGGGGATCCCCGCCGACGGACCGCTCGACGCCGCGGACGTCGCCGCAGCCGTGGCGGGTGCGACCGCCGACTACACCGGCCGGATCCTCGCGACGTGCATCCAGTCGCCCGGCGTCACCGACGGCCGCACGGTCGTCGAGAGCGTGCTCATGGGGTGGCGCGACGAACCCCTCGCCGAGGTCGTCGAGGCGGCCATCGGCGCGCCCGTGTTCGTGCTGAACGACGCCGACGGCGAGGCGCTCAACGAGTCCGCCTTCGACGAGTCCCGCGGCGTGCAGCGGCTCTTCGTGCGCCTCGGCGAGGGCGTCGGCGGCGCGGTCACGGTCGACGGCGTCGTGGTGCCCGGAGCGCACCAGCGCGCAGGCGAGATCGGCCACGTCCGCATCGTCTTCGACGAGGAAGCGCCGATCTGCAAGTGCGGAGCGCCGGGCTGCGTCGAGGCGGTCGCCTCGCTCTCGGCGATGCTCGGCGAGGACTATCACGACGAGCTCGACTTCGCGGAGGTCGACGCCCTCGCGGCCAGGCCGGGGGCGGCCGAGCGGCTGGATGCCGGGGCCTACGCCATCGCCCGTCTGCTCCGCATCCTCGCGGCGATGCTCGACCCGCACGAGGTCGTGCTGGGCGGCGCGGCGCCGGCGCTCGGCGAGGAGTTCCTGGAGCGCGTCCGCCGGGCGTTCGACGACAACCCGGCGAAGGGCACCGGCGGGGCGGGGATCCGCTTCGCGCGGGCGCGCTCCACGTACGAGCGCCTCGTCGGGCCGGCGAGGCACGCGCTGAGCTCGACGCTCGGGGTTCCGCTCATCCTGCCTGCGCCGGAGGGGGCGCCGGAGGAAGCGGCGTCTGACGAGGCCGGCGAGCCGGGGGAGCGGGCCGCGGGCTGAGTCGGACCTCGGGGGCCGTCAGGCGACCCGGCTCTCGGCGCACGGATCGACGCGGCGCGCGCGACGCGCCGCGTCGGCGGCACGGGGCCGTTCGGCGTCGTCATCGCCCTGATGCAGGTCGAGGCCGTGCTGACGCACCGCCTCCTCGAGCTCGAGGCGCCGACGACGGCCGAGCTCGCCGAGCTCCTGGGCGCGACGGAGGAGCGAGGCAACGGGGACGCCCCAGTCCCGGGCGAGCCCGACGAGATGGCGGAGCTCGGTGATCCGCGGGGGCCGGAGCTCGGCCCGCACGGCCTCGCTCGGGCAGAGCAGCTCGTCGGCGAAGCGGATCGCCTCCTGCTCCTCGCCGCGGGGGAGGAGCAGGTGGCCGAGCTCGTGGGCGAGGGCCTCCCGGCGTCGCCACGTCGGCAGTCCGGCGTTCAGGATGATGCTGGGCGCGGCGTGCGGATCCCGGCGGATGGCGACGGCGGCGACCCCCTCGGGGAGCCGGCGTTCGACGAGCCGCCCGCCGGCCTCCTCGACGGCGCCGACGAGGTCGGGGATGGGGGCGAGCCCGAGCTCGAGACGCGCGCGGAGCGCGAGCGCGACGGCGCGTGCGGAGCGCCCGCGCGGTGCGGAGGCGAGCAGCGGATCGGCGCTGCGCGCCGGCGCCGGGGCGTCGAGGGCGAAGGCGGTCAGCTGCACGGTGGCGTGCAGTCGGCGCCGTTCGCGGGCGGGCAGGGCGGCGACGGCCGCATCGCGCAGCGCGCAGTCGGACCAGCCGGGCTCGGGGATCGCGACGTCCGCGGCGAGCGCGCCGGGCGGGCAGCCGAGGCTCCGGGCGAGGGAACGCCTGGTCTGCTCGCTGAGCTTGAGGTCGCCGGACTCGATGCGCGAGACGGTCGCCTTCGAGAGGTAGGCCGCCGCCGCGAGCTCGGACTGGCTCCAGCCCTTGGCCTCGCGCAGGAGGGAGAGCACCGGGCGGGGGCGCGTCGTGGCATCCATCTCGCACCTCCGGGTCGTGTGCCTGACCACTTTGCTTAGTCAGTGAACTAAGCCTCAGCCTAAGCAGGGGTCCCGTGCGAGTCAAGCGCGCGACCCGTCGCGGGCGGCGTCGTACCGGCGAACGACCATCGATCCGGGCGGGCGTATTGACGGCCGGCGATGGGCGGAGGTACCCTCCATTGACTTTGCTTACTCACCAAGTAAAGTTAGATCTCGCACCGCCCGAATGATCGATGACGACCAGACAGGACCCCGACGTGCCCGCTTCCCCCAGCAGATCCCGGCTCCTCGCCGCGGTGCTCATCGCCGCCGTGACGGCGTCGTCCGTGCTCCTCGCCGCCCCGTCCCAGGCGGCCGAGGCCGTCGTCATCATCGACGATGCGCAGACCGCCGGTTCGCCGGCCTTCAGCTACTCCGGCGCCTGGACCGCCGGGACCGGCCTGCCGTCGGCCTCCTACGAGGGCGGCACCGAGCACTGGACCAACGGCGGCGAGGTGAGCGCCACGCTCACCTTCTCGGGGACTCGGGCCGAGATCGTCGGCGCCAAGGACCCGGGCCACGGCTACCTCTTCGCCTCGGTCGACGGCGGGCGGGAGACGAGGGTCGACGGGTACGCCCCGTCCCGGGCGCTCCAGCAGTCGCTCTTCGACACCGGCACGCTGCCCGCCGGCGACCACACGGTCGTGCTCCGCATGGACGGCACCCGCAATCCCGCCGCGAACAAGCAGGGTGCGCAGCTCGACTTCGCTCGGGTCACCCGCGACGAGCCCGACGCCGGACCCGAGTCGGCGGCGCCGACCGTCGTCCCCGCGCTCACCCGGTGGACCGGCGGCACCGGCACGCTCGCGCTCGGCAGCACCGTGCGCGTCGTCGTCGCGCCCGAAGACGTCGGCACAGAGCTCGACGGCCGCACCGTGCGCCAGGAGGCCGAGCGGCTCATCGCCGACCTCGGCGCCGCTGGGCGCACCGCCGAGCTCGTGATCGGCGCGGCAGCGCCCGGCGATGTCGTGCTGTCCGTGACGGCCGGCCTGGCCGACGAGGGGTACCGCCTCACGGTCGGCGATCGCGTCACGATCGCCGCCTCGTCATCCGCGGGCCTCTTCTACGGCGGGCGCACGCTCCTGCAGTCGCTGAGCGGCGGCGCCGAGCTGCCCGTCGGCGAGACCGTCGACGCGCCCGGCCAGCGGCTGCGCGGCGGCATGATCGACGCGGGCCGCAAGTACTGGGAGATCGGCTACCTGAAGGACCTCATCCGGCGGATGAGCTACCAGAAGCTGAACATGCTCACCCTGCACGTCGTCGAGGCCGAGGGCTTCCGGCTCGACAGCCCCGCGTTCCCCGGCCTCGCCGACCCGGCCAGCTCCTACGACGAGGCCGAGATCCGCGAGCTCGTCGCCTTCGGCGCCGAGCACCACGTGCAGATCGTGCCCGGGTTCGAGTTCCCCGGCCACGCGACCGTCATCAGCGATTACTTCGGCATCGGCTTCGGCGACGGGGCGAACGCGTGCTCCCCCTCGCACGTGCCCTCGCACCTCACGCCGAACTGGATCATCGACATGACCTCCGACACGGCGCGCGCCGACTCCGCCGCGATCCTCGACGAGTTCCTGCCCTGGTTCCCCGCCGCGTACGTCCACCTCGGCGGCGACGAGGTGACGGGCGAGCTCGGCAACTGCGGCCGCGTGAAGGACTACGTCGCCGAGCGATCCGACCTCGACACCCTCGGCGACCTCTTCGTCGACTACGTCAACGGCGTCGACGACGCCGTCGTGGCCAACGGCAAGCGCTCGATCATCTTCAACGGCTTCGAGCACATGAGCCGCTCGCAGCAGACCCTCAACCGGGGCGTCATCATCCAGGACTGGCAGGGCGACGGCACGAACCCGGCGTTCGCCGGCCACGACAAGCTGTGGATGAACAGCGACTCCGTCTACCTGACGCCGAACAACTACCACAACACCTCGCCGAACCTCACGACGCTCACCTCCTCGTGGGCGCCCCGCACCGACGCCGACATGCTCGGCTCGAACTTCGCGGTCTGGGCGGACTACAACATGTGGGCCGAGGACGAGTACTTCGAGCAGAAGATGGGCCCGCTGCGGGCGGCCATCGCCGACCGCTCCTGGAACGTCACCGCGCGCGGCTCGGCGGCGGAGCTCTCGACGCGGCTCGGCCGGATCGGCGACGCCCCCGGCGTCACCGGCTTCCCGCCGCGCGAGCGGGTCGGCGCCGAGGCGCCGCTGCACCGCTACCCCTTCGACCCCGCGCCGTACCCCTCCGGCTACACCTCGGCGGGCAGCCCGGGCCAGACCCTCTTCGTGCAGGACACGACCGGACGGCTGAACGGCTCGACGTACATCATCTACAACCCCTCGTTCATCGACAACGGCATCAAGGGCTCCGCGCTGAGCTTCAGCCACGATCGGCAGGGCGTCGGGCTCGGCGGCGTCGATCTGGCCGGCCCGTGGACGATGTCCGTGTGGGTCAAGCAGAGCGCGGCGCATCCGGATGCCACGCTGCTGAGCTCCCGCGAGGGCTCCGCGATCCTCCTGCGCGACCGCACGAGCGGCAAGGTCGCGCTCGCCACGGCGGGCGGTCGCGAGACCTTCGACGCCACGCTCCCGGTCGGCAAGTGGGTCGCGCTCTCGCTCGTCAACGACGGTGCGGAGACCGCGCTCTACTTCGACGGCGAACCGGTCGACGAGATCGAGGCGAGCATCCCGCTGCCGCTCGCCGCGATCGGCGCCTGGAACCGCTCCCTCCGCGGCGACCTCGACGAGCTGAACATCTTCGACGCGGCCCTCACACCCGAGCGGATCGCTGCGAACTACGAGCGCGACGCGGCCGAGCTGCCGCAGCCCGGCCTGATCGACTACTGGTCCTTCGATGAGGACTCCGGCGTCGCGGTCGACACGATCGGCGGCAAGGACGGCACGCTCGACGGTGCCGCGCGGGTGCCCGGCCGGCATGGCGGCGGCGCCTCGCTCACCGGCGGCGAGAGCGGCGTGCGCATCGGAGCGAGCGACGTCAGTGGCACCTGGACGGCCTCGCTCTGGGTCAAGCGGAACGCCTCCGTCACGAGCGGTGTGCTGCTCTCCGGCGGGTCCTCGGCGATCAAGCTCGAGCAGTACCGGGACACCGGCAAGCTCGGCTTCACCCAGTTCGGCGTTGCCGACTACGTGATCGACTACTCCACCCCGCTCAACGAATGGGTCTACCTGACCTTCACGAGCGACGGCAGCACCCTGCGCGCCTACGCCGACGGCGAGGCGGTCGGCAGCGTCGCCGCCTCGGGCAACCTCGGTCGCGGCTGGATCGGCCGGCTCGGCTCCGGCAACCAGCTCGACGCGGCGAAGGCCGACGTCGATGAGGTGCTGCTCTACGACCGGGCGCTGAGCGGCGAGGAGGTCCGCGGGCTGTTCGCCGGCTTCGCCCAGGGCGGCGTCGCGCCGATCGGGCTCACCGCGGAGCTCGCCTTCGCCGAGCCGCCGGCCGAGCCGCTCGAGCTCGGCGACGTGGTCACCGCGGAACTGGTGCTGCGCAACCCGGGTCTCGTCGACCTTCGGGAGACCACGGTGACGCCGCGCGGCGGCGAGCTCGGGGAGTGCGCGGTGCCCGCCCGCCTGCGCGCCGCAGCGGAGCTCCGCTGCCCGGTCTCCTTCCCGGTGACCGAGGCGGACGTGGCGCGAGGCTCGGTCTCGCTCGTCGTCGACGCCGCCGCCACGGGGACGAACCCGCTCGCGACCCCGGTGCTCGCCGTGAGCAACGAGCTGACCGCGAGCGCAGGCGGAGCGGCCCGGCCGATCACCGCGACCGTGGACGGCGGCACGCCGGGCACCCTCCGGATCGGCGAGGCCTTCACGGTCGACGTGGCCGGCCCGCAGGCGGGCAGCACCGTCGAGGTGTGGCTGCACTCGGAGCCGGTGCGGCTCGGTACCGCGACCGCGTCGGCCGACGGGGCCGCTCGCATCCGTGCGAGCCTCGAGGCCGGCACCGAGCCGGGCGCCCACCAGCTCGTGATCCGCGCGACCGACAGCACGGGCGAAGCCGTCGAGCTGAGCTACCCGGTGCAGGTGCTCGCCGCGGAGGACCCGGGTACGGGGCCGGGCACGGGCACGGGCCCCGGCGCGGAGCCCGGCTCAGGTAGCGGCACCGGGCAGGGCGACGGGCTCGCGTCCACCGGGTTCGCGGCGGCGGCGCCGTTCGCCCTCGCCATCCTGCTGCTCGCGGCCGGAGCGTTCGCGATCGCGAGGTTCCGACGGCGGCGCGCGTAGCGCTCGTGCGGGCCGGGGAGGACCCGGCCCGCACGGCGGTGCCTCGGCGAGCCCCGCGGCGGCTCAGCCGGCGTACCGGGCGGTGCTCTCGCGCACGATCAGGCGGGTCGGCACGAGGGCCCGGCCGGTCTCGTGCTCCTTGGTCTCGATGGCGTGGACGAGCTTCTCGATGCAGCGGCGGCCGACCTCGGCGAAGTCCTGATGCACGGTGGTGAGCGGCGGCCAGAACGCCTTCGACTCCGGCATGTCGTCGAAGCCGACCACGCTGACCTCGCCGGGCACGTCGCGGCCGGCCTCGTGCAGCGCCTGCAGCGCGCCGAGCGCCATCTGGTCGTTCGCCGCGAAGACCGCGCTGACCTCTGGCCGGGCGGCGAGCTCGCGACCGATCCGGTAGCCGGAGTCGGTGCTCCAGTCCCCGCGCATCGCGAGGGGCGAGGTGATGCCGCGGGCGCGGAGCGTCTCGGCCCAGGCGGTCACGCGGTGGTGCGCCGAGAACGAGTCCTCGGGCCCGGCGATGTGCCAGACGGTCGGATGGCCGAGCCCGAGCAGGTGCTCGGTGGCCTGGCGGGCGCCGAGCTCCTGGTCGGTGTCGACGACGGCGTAGGCGTCGCCCGCGTTCGAGTCGACCACGACGACGGGCTGGTCGTCGGGCAGGGTGATGTCGGCCTGGTCGAGCAGGTGCGCCTCGAAGATGATGACGACGCCGTCGACGGCCTGCTCGCTGAGTCGACGGTACGCGCCCGAGACCGTGCCGGTCGTCGGGTCGGGGATGCGGATGACGGTGACGGTGAGGTCCTCCTCCGCGGCGGCCGCGGTGATGGCGTCGAGCGTGCGCATGTTGCCGTAGGTGGAGAGGGTGAACGTGATGACGCCGATGGAGCGGAACCGCCCGGTGCGCAGCGCGCGGGCGGCCCGGTTCGGCTTGTAGCCGAGGCGGCGCATCGCCGCGAGCACGCGCTCGCGGGTCGCCTCGTCGACGTTGCGGCGTTCGTTGGAGACGCGCGAGACCGTCTGCGAGGAGACTCCGGCGAGTTTCGCGACGTCGGCCATCGAGGGGCCGCGGCGGGTCTCCGGCCGCGATCGATCCTTGGCGGTGTCGGTCATCCGCATCCCTTCGTCGAGTCGGCACGCCGTGAGAGCGTGTTCACGTAGACACAGTAGTTCAGATGTGATAGATGTTTACGTGAACATCAGATTTGGATGAAGGAAACCTCCCGAATGACGACGACGTCCTCCACCGCCCGCACGCCGATGCGCACGAGCAGGCGGCGCGCCCGCGGCCGCCAGCGCTGGATCGGCTGGGCCTTCGTCGGGCCGTTCATGGCGGTGTTCGCGCTCGTGCTCGTCGCGCCCGTCGTCTACTCGATCGGGCTCAGCCTCTTCCGCGAGCAGCTCGTCGGCGGCACCGCCTTCGTCGGCCTCGAGAACTACGGCACCGCGCTCGCCGACCCGAAGTTCTGGGAGGCGCTCGGCCGGGTCGTGCTCTTCCTCGTCGTGCAGGTGCCCATCATGCTCGGCATCGCGCTCGTCGCCTCGCTCGCGATCGACAGCGCCCGACTGTTCGCCTCGTCCTTCTTCCGCATCTCGATCTTCCTGCCGTACGCCGTGCCCGCCGTCGTCGCGACGCTCATGTGGGGCTTCATGTACGGCACCCGCTTCGGCCTCATCGGCAACCTCAACGACGCCTTCGGCATCGAGCTGCCCGCGCCGCTGTCCGGCAGCTGGGTGCTCGCCTCGATCGGCAACATCGTCACCTGGGAGTTCGTCGGCTACAACATGCTGATCTTCTATGCGGCACTCCGGGTCATCCCCACCGACCTCTACGAGGCGGCCGCCCTCGACGGAGCCGGCGCCTTCCGCATCATCCGCAACATCAAGATCCCCGCCATCCGCGGGGCGATCGTGATCGCCGGCATCTTCTCGGTGATCGGCAGCTTCCAGCTCTTCAACGAGCCGAACATCCTGAAGTCCATCGCCCCGAACGCGATCAGCACCTACTTCACGCCGAACATGTACGCCTACAACCTCTCCTTCTCCGGCCAGCAGTTCAACTACTCGGCGGCCATCGCGATCATCATGGGCCTCGTCACGGCCGTGATCGCCTACGTCGTCCAACTCTCCGGCTCGCGGAAGGAGGCGGTCCGATGACCACCGAGGCGACCGTCACCGAAGCCATCACCACCGCCCGCGGCACCGAGCGGCGCGCCGGCTCGCGGCAACCGCGGCTGCACCGCTCCGTCCGGCGCGGTTCGACCGTGCAGCGCCGATCCATCCTGCTCACGATCGTGATGGGCCTGCTCGCCCTCTACGCGCTGCTGCCGCTGTTCTGGCTGCTCGTGAACTCCACGAAGACGCAGCGCGCCTTGTTCTCGAGCTTCGGCCTCTGGTTCTCGGGCGACTTCGCCCTCTGGGACAACATCGTCCAGACCCTCACCTACCACGACGGCGAGTTCGTCCGCTGGTTCGGCAACACCCTGCTCTACGTCGTCGTCGGCGCGGGCGGCGCGACGCTGCTGGCGACCCTCGCCGGCTACGCCCTCGCGAAGTACGACTTCCCCGGCCGCCGTGCCGTCTTCGCGGTCGTGCTCGGCGCCGTCGCCGTGCCCGGCACCGCGCTCGCCGTGCCGACCTTCCTCATGTTCAGCCAGCTGGGCCTCACGAACACGCCCTGGGCGATCATCCTGCCGTCCCTGATCAGTCCATTCGGGCTCTACCTGATCTGGGTCTACGCGAGCGACGCCGTGCCGAGCGAGCTGCTCGAGGCCGCCCGGATCGACGGCTCGGGGGAGTTCCGCACCTTCTTCACGGTCTCCCTGCGGCTGCTCGCCCCGGGCTTCGTGACGGTGCTGCTGTTCACGATCGTCGCGACCTGGAACAACTACTTCCTCCCCCTGATCATGCTGAGCGAGTCGACCTGGTACCCCCTCACCGTCGGCCTGAACTCCTGGAACGCCCAGGCGACCACCGCCGGCGGCGAGGCGATCTACCACCTCGTCATCACCGGCTCGCTCCTCACGATCGTGCCCATCGTCGTCGCCTTCCTCTTCCTGCAGCGCTACTGGCAGTCGGGGCTCGCGGCCGGAAGCGTCAAGCAGTGAGCGGCCCGCCATCGCTTGCACGGAGCACCACCCCCGAGCGCAGTCCTGCGCATCACATCGAAGTGAAAGGAACCACCCCATGACCACTCGCAGCACCATCCGCCGCTGGGCGGGCGTCGCGGTCGCCGCGGCCCTCGCCGGCTCGCTCGCGGCGTGCGCCACGCCCTCCGGCGGAAGCGAGCAGGGCAGCGCGAGCGCCGAGGAGATCGCCGCCGCCCTGCAGAAGGAGAGCAGCATCACCGTCTGGGGCTGGGCCCCGCAGCTCGAGCCGATCGTCGAGGCCTTCGAGGAGAAGTACCCGAAGATCGACGTGAAGCTCGAGAACGTCGGCACCGGCAACGACCACTACACGAAGCTGCAGAACGCGATCAAGGCGGGCACCGGCGCTCCGGACGTCGCGCAGGTCGAGTACTACGCCCTGCCGCAGTTCGCCCTCTCGGGCGCCTTCGCCGACCTCACCGGCTTCGGCGCCGACGAGCTCGAGGACCAGTACACGGCCTCGACCTGGGGCTCGGTCTCGATCGACGGCGGCGTCTACGCGCTGCCGCAGGACTCCGGCCCGATGGCGATGTTCTACCGCGCCGACGTGTTCGAGAAGCTCGGCCTCGAGGTGCCGACCACCTGGGACGAGTACATCGCCGCGGGCCAGGCCATCCACGCCGCCGACCCGAACGCCTACATCACGAACGACGTCGGCGACGCCGGCTTCACCACCAGCATGATCTGGCAGGCGGGCGGCCAGCCCTACGCCGTCGAGAACGGCACCGACGTCACGATCGACTTCGCCGACGAGGGCAGCACCAAGTGGGCGGACACCTGGAACCAGCTCGTCGAGAACGAGCTCGTCGCCCCGATCTCCTCGTGGAGCGACGAGTGGTACCAGGGCCTCGGTGACGGCAGCATCGCGACCCTCGTGATCGGCGCCTGGATGCCGGGCAACCTCGAGTCCGGCGTGCCGGACGCGGCAGGCAAGTGGCGCGTCGCGCCCATGCCGACGTACGAGGAGGGCGTCGCGGCGGCCGCCGAGAACGGCGGCGGCGGTGACGCGGTGCTCGAGCAGAGCAAGAACAAGCTCGTCGCCTACGGCTTCCTCGAGTTCCTGAACGGCCCGGAGGGCGCGGCCATCCACGCCGCGAACGGCGGCTTCCCGTCGACCGTCGCCGACCTCGAGTCCGAGGACTTCCTCGGCTACGAGAGCGACTACTTCGGCGGCCAGAAGATCAACGAGGTGCTCGTGCAGGCGTCCAAGGACGTCGTCCCCGGCTGGAGCTACCTGCCGTTCCAGACCTACGCGAACAGCATCTACGGCGACACCGTCGGCCAGTCGTACGCGAACGCGAGCGACCTGAACGAGGGCCTCGCCGCCTGGCAGGAGGCCAGCGTGCAGTACGGCATCGACCAGGGCTTCACCGTCAACGGGAAATAACCATCAAGCGCGGTGCGGCCGGCCGGGCGCAGGGCCCGGCCGGCCGCACCGTTCCACTCACCATCTGGAGCTCCACGTGCACACCCACGCACTCACCGACCGCCCGCAGCAGCTCGCGCGGCCGGTCGCCGCCGGCCGTTCGTTCGAGATCGGCGAGGAGGACTTCCTCCTCGACGGCGAGCCGTTCCGCATCATCTCGGGCGCGCTGCACTACTTCCGGGTGCATCCCGAGCTCTGGGCGGACCGCATCCGGAAGGCACGGCTGATGGGGCTCAACACCATCGAGACCTACGTCGCCTGGAACGCGCACGCGCCGGCGCGCGGCGTCTTCGACACCGAGGGCGGGCTCGACCTCGGCCGCTTCCTCGACCTCGTCGCCGCCGAGGGGATGCACGCGATCGTGCGGCCCGGCCCGTACATCTGCGCCGAATGGACGAACGGCGGCCTGCCCGCCTGGCTGTTCGCCGATCCCGCCGTCGGGGTGCGCAGCTCCGAGGAGCGCTACCTCGGCGCGATCGCCGAGTACCTCGAGCAGCTGGCCCCGATCCTCGTGCCGCGGCAGATCGACCGCGGCGGGCCGATCATCCTCGTGCAGATCGAGAACGAGTACGGCGCGTACGGGTCCGACCGGCGCTACCTCGAGCGCCTCGTCGCGCTCAACCGGGCCGTCGGCCTCTCGGTGCCGTTCACGACGGTCGACCAGCCGACGCCGGAGATGCTCGAGGCGGGCAGTCTGCCGGGCCTGCACAAGACCGCCTCCTTCGGTTCGCGTTCGCTCGAGCGTCTCGCGACGCTCCGCGCGCACCAGCCGAGCGGGCCGCTGATGTGCGCCGAGTTCTGGGACGGCTGGTTCGACCACTGGGGCGCGCACCACCACACGACGGATGCCGCGGCCACCGCGCACGACCTCGACGAGCTGCTCGCGGCGGGCGCATCGGTGAACATCTACATGTTCCACGGCGGCACGAACTTCGGCTTCACGAACGGCGCGAACGACAAGGGCGTGTACCAGCCGCTCGTCACGAGCTACGACTACGACGCCCCGCTCGACGAGGCCGGCGATCCGACCGAGAAGTACTGGGCGCTCCGCGAGGTCATCGCGAAGCACGCCCCCGTGCCGGAGGAGCGGCCGGTCGCGGGCGGCGCCGCGCCGGCGTTCGAGGTATCCCTCGAACTCGGCGTGCCGCTCCTGGAGGTGGCGGAGGAGCTCGGCGAGTTCGCGCCCTTCGAAGCGCCGCCGACGATGGACGAGCTCGGCCGATTCGACGGCTTCGCGCTGTACCGCACCGAGGTGGAGTGGGCCGGACCGGCCGTGCTGCACGTGGCGGAGGTGCGCGACCGCGCGCAGGTGCTCCTCGACGGCGACCCAGTGGGCGTGTTCGCGCGCACCCACCGCACGCACGCGCTCGCGCTGCCGCGCGACGGCCGGGGCACGCTCGACCTCCTCGTCGAGGACCAGGGGCGGGTGAACTACGGCCCGCGGATCGGCGAGCCGAAGGGGATCGTCGGCGAGGTGCGCCTCGGCGAGGAACCGCTCCGGCGCTGGCGGGCGGCCGGGCTCGACGTGGACCGGCTCGACGCCGTGCGACCGCGGCTCCGCGCCGGGGCGATCGCCGGGCCCTCGTACCACGCGGGCTCGTTCGAGCTCGAAGAGCCGGTGGACCTCCACCTCGGCACCGAGGGCTGGGGCAAGGGCGTCGTGTGGGTGAACGGCTTCAATCTCGGCCGCTACTGGTCGGCCGGGCCGCAGCGCTCGCTCTACGTCCCGGCCCCGGTGCTCCGCCGCGGGGAGAACGAGCTCGTGGTTCTCGAGCTGACCGCGGCGCCGTGCGGCGTCGTGCGCTTCCTCGCCGCCCCGGAGCTCGGGCACACGGACTTCTGACGCCCGGCTCTCGCGAGTCGCCAGACGGATGCCTCGGCGCGCCACCTGAACGGGCGCGCCGAGGCATCCGTCGTGCACTCGGAGCGGCGCGCAGCGGGCCCTCGACTTCCGCGTCGCTGTCCGCTATGTTTACGTCAACATCTCGGATGTTGACGTAAACAATCCTCCCGATTGGATAGACAACGGTGTCACCTACGAACGCGCGCCCCCGCGCCGCCGCGAGCATCGCCGCCGCGGCCGTCGTGGCCGGCTCACTGCAATTCGCCCCGATCGCGGCCCAGGCCGCGGCGCCGGACACGATCCTCACCCCGAACCCCGCCGTCACCGGCCCCGCCTTCGAAGGCTGGGGCACCAGCCTCGTCTGGATGGCGAACGCCACCGGCGGCTACCCCGAGGAGCTCCGCACCGAGCTCATCGAGCGGGTCTTCGGCGACGACGGCCTGAACCTGAACATCGCCAGGTACAACATCGGCGGCGGCAACGCCAGCGACGTCGCCGACTACCTGCGCCCCGGCGGTGCCGTCCCCGGCTGGTGGAACGCCGACGCGCCGCTCAACGACGGCGACGGCGCGATCACCTCCGGCTACGCCGACCGCGACCGCTACCTCGCCGCCTGGACCGGCGACGAGGCATCCGACTACGACCTCGACGCGGACGCCGCCCAGCTCGCCTGGGTCGACCAGATCAAGGACCGCGTCACCAAGTGGGAGGCGTTCAGCAACTCGCCGCCCTACTTCATGACCGAGAGCGGCTACGTCTCCGGCGGCACCGACGCGAACGCCGAGCAGATCAAGCCCGAGGCCGTCGGCAAGTTCGTGAACTACCTCACGACCGTCGTCGAGCACGTCGAGGACGCGCACGGCATCTCCTTCGACTCGATCGACCCGCTGAACGAGCCGAACACGAACTACTGGGGCACCACGTTCGACGGCCAGGGCCGCCCGAACGGCGGCCGCCAGGAGGGCGCCCACGTCGGCCCCGCGCGGCAGGCCGAGCTGCTCACCGCGCTCGCCGCCGAGCTCGCCGAGGACGGCACCACGACGGACGCCGTCGTGTCCGGCCCCGACGAGACGAACCCCGGCCGCTTCGTCGAGGACTGGAACGGCTGGACCGACGAGGCGAAGCAGGCCGTCGGCCGCCTGAACGTGCACACCTACGGCACGGGCGACCGGCTCCGGGTGCGCGACATCGCGAAGTCCGCCGACCGGCCTCTCTGGATGAGCGAGGTCGAGGGCAACTGGGGCGGCGAGCGCTGGAACCCCGCCTCGATCGACAACGGCCTCGGCATCGCGCAGCTCATCACCGACGACCTGCGCGAGCTCGACCCCTCCGCCTGGGTGCTCTGGCAGCCGGTCGAGGACCTCTACAACATGGAGAAGGGCGAGAAGAAGAACTGGGGCTCGATCTTCATCGACTTCGACTGCGACGCCGACGGCGACTCCGCCCGCCGTGTCGCCGACGGCGACGCCGACCCCTCCTGCCGGGTGCTGACGAACACGAAGTTCGACACGATCCGCAACTTCACGCACTACATCGAGCCGGGCGACCGGATCGTGCCGACGAACGACGGGCGCACGACGAGCGCCGTGACGGCCGACGGCACCGGCGCCGTGCTCGTGCACAGCAACCCCTCCGGCGGGGAGCAGCGCATCGAGCTCGACCTCTCGCGCTTCGCCGAGGTCGCGCCCGGCGCGACCGTGACGCCCGTCGTCACCACCGAGTCGCCCGCCGACGCCCCCTCGGCGAACGCCCTCGTGACCGGTGCGGCCGTCGCGATCGACGCGAGCACGAAGAAGTCCGCCATGCTGACGGTGCCGGCGAAGTCCGTCGTCACCTTCGTCGTCGACGGCGTCTCCGGCGTCGCCGCGGATGCCCCGGCGGTCCGCGACGGGGCGACGTTCCGCCTCGTCGGCGAGCAGAGCAGCAAGCCCCTCGCGGGCGGCGACGGCAGCCCGGCCACGGTGCTCGGCGACGCCGCGGCCGAGGGCGCCGACGCGGCCCAGTTGTGGACCGCGACCCGGCTGGTCGAGGGCGACGGCACCGGGCGCGACCGCTTCGCGCTCCGCCTCGCCGACGGCCGCACGCTCGTCTCGGGCGAGGGCGGGACCGAGCTCCGGACGCTCTCCGACGAGGAGGCCGCCGCGGATGCCTCGGCGCAGTGGATCGCGAGCAGCACCGACGGCCGCACCTTCTCGCTGCTGAACGCCGCGAGCGAGCGCGTGCTCGACGTCGCCGACCAGGCGACGTGGGCCGGCGCGCCCGTCGGGCTGTGGACCTCGAACGGCGGCGGGAACCAGGCGTTCCGCATCGTGCCCGCCGACACCGCCGTCGGGCCGACGTATACGAGCTTCCGCCCGGGCCAGGAGTGGCTCGACACGAACGGCAACGTCATCCAGGCGCACGGCGGCCAGGTCGTGCCGTCCGTCGACGAGGACGGCAAGACCATCTACTACCTGTACGGCGAGGACCGCACCAACGGCTACCACGCGGCGCCCGGCGTGCACGTCTACAGCTCGTACGACCTCTACAACTGGACCGACCGCGGGCTCGCCCTGCGGGCTCTCGCCTCGCGCGACGAGTTCGAGGACCCGTACTTCCAGGCGCTCTACGGCGACTACAGCCAGGCGCAGAAGGACGCCGTCTACCGCGACCTCGGCACCGTGCCGGTCCCGGGGGAGACGCCGCCGATCATCGAGCGGCCGAAGGTCATCCACAACGCCGAGACCGGCAAGTGGGTCATGTGGGCGCACATGGACGGGCCCTCCGAGAGCTCGTCGGCGCAGTACGCGAAGGCGAAGGCCGGCGTCGCGATCTCCGACTCGCCCTTCGGGCCGTTCCGCTACATCGACAGCTACTACCTGCACCACTCGCCCGAGGGCTGGGACACCCCGGGCATGGCCCGCGACATGAACCTGTTCGTGGACGACGACGGCACCGGCTACCTCATCTACTCGAGCGAAGGCAACGGGACGATGTACATCTCGAAGCTCGACGCCGAGTACACGAACCTCGCCACCCCAGCCGACCGGGCGGTCGAAGGGGTCGATTACAACCGGATCTTCCCGGGCTGGTCGCGCGAGGCGCCGGCGATCTTCAAGCACGACGAGCGGTACTTCCTGATCACCTCCGGCACGAGCGGCTGGTCGCCGAACCCGTCGCAGTACGCGAGCGCGACCGACATCCTGGGCGACTGGACCGCGCACGGCGACCCGTTCCCGTGGTGGGCGCAGAAGGACTCCTGGAACTCGCAGCCGAGCTCGGTGATCCCGGTCGACCGCGAGGCCGGCAAGTACATCTACATGGGCGACCGCTGGAACGGCGGCACCGATCTGAAGAACGCGCAGATGGTCTGGCTCCCGCTCAACATGGGCGAGGGCGGCGACAGCCTCTCCGTCGAGATCTGGGACGAGTGGCGCCTCGACGACCTCGACCAGTGGGCGGTCTGGGACGTCTCCGGTGTGCCGGCGAGCGTGAAGCTCGGCGCGGGCTTCGACGTGCCCACGGTCACCGTCACCCAGAACGGGGTCGACACGACGCAGCGGGTCGAGTGGACCGTCGACGGCTCCCTGGACCTGCCGGGCACGGTGACCGTCACCGGCACGCTGCCCGACTTCGGCGGCCGCACCTTCCGTCGCACGGTCACCGTCGTGCCCGAGCATGTGCGCTACGCCGTGAACGCGGGCGGGCAGCGCACGGCCGACTGGGAGACGCTCGTGGCGGAGGCCGGCGCGGAGGCGCCGCTCCTGAACAGCCGCCCCGACCAGGAGTACGGGGTCGACGCCGGCACCACGGCCGCCTGGGGCTACCTCGGCGACCAGAACGCCGTCGCGGAGATGGGCGGCACCATGTTCAGCACGCTCCGCTACGCGACCGGCGGCGCCGACCTCGCCTACCGCTTCGACGGTCTCGCTCCCGGCGGCTACACCGTCTACGCGGGCTACTTCGACCCGTGGGCGCAGTGGGACGACCGCGGCGCCGAGGTCACCGTGAACGGCACGGTGGTCGAGGCCGATCACGACTACGACGCCGGCAACCAGACGGCGGCCTACCGCGACGTCGTCGTCGGGGCGGACGGGCGCATCGACCTCTCGCTGAGCCCGACGCGCGGCACCGACGTGCAGCTGAGCTGGCTGATCGTCACGGCCGACGAGGCGCCTGCGCCCGAGCTCGACGTGACGCTCACCGCGAGCACGAAGTGCGTGGCGAAGAAGCTCGTCGTCACCGCCCAGCTCGCGAACGCCGGCGACGCGCCCGTCTCCGTCGTCTTCGACTCGGCGTTCGGCAGCAAGTCGATCGCCGCCGTCGCGGCCGGCAAGAACGGCGTGCACGCCTTCACCACGAAGCAGGCGAGCCTCGCCGCCGGCACCGTCACCGCGACGGTCCAGGGCGAGCTCGGCGGCCGCACCGTGACGAAGACGATCGAGGCCGCGTACCCGGCGGCCTCGTGCAACTGAGCCGGCGCCGTTCCGGCGCCGCCACCCCGATGCGATCCATCAACCCGATGCAAGGAAGCAAGGAGTCACCCATGATGTACCCCCGACTGCTCGGCCGTGCGTGCGCGGTCGGCGCCGGAACCGTGCTGCTGCTCGGCGTGGCCGGCATGGCCGCCGCCGAGGAGAACCACGGCGAGAACGACGTCGACGTCACGGTCGAGATCGCCGACACCGGCGAGCCCGGCGTGCTCGCGATGACCGTCGCCGGCACCTCGACGACGCTCACGGAGGACGGCTCGACCGCGACGGAGCGCCAGTTCACCGGCACCCTGCCGACGGTCACCGTCACCGACACCCGCACCCCGGACGAGATCGCCCCCGGCGCCTACTGGTACGTCCTCGGCACCGCGAGCGACTTCACCGGCGACGCCGGGCAGCCGGCGATCGGCGCCGGGCACCTCGGCTGGGCGCCGAAGCTGATCGACGGCGGCGATTCGGGACTCGTCTCCGAGGGCGACGTGGTCGACACGGTGATGGACACCGACGATCCCGACGCCGAGCTGCCGTTCGGCCTCGTCGATCAGGAGCTCCTGGCGATGGGCTTCGACTCGGCCGCACTCGCGCCCGAGGGGCAGTGGACCGCGAACGCGCAGCTGTTCCTGCGGACGCCGGCGACGGTGGCCCCCGGCTCGTACACCGCGAAGCTCACGCTCTCGCTGTTCGAGTAGGCGGAACCGGATGCCTCGACGTCTCCCGCTCGCGCTCGGCGCGCTGCTCCTGGCTGCGCCGCTGGCTCTCGCCGGTGCGCTCTCGGCGCCGCTGCCCGCCGTCGCGGAGGGCGCGGGCGGCGAGGCCCCGGTCACCTGGTCGGTGGCGCCCGCCACCGAGCAGGGCGCCGACGGACGTGCCTGGGTCGAGCTGGAGCTCGATCCGGGTGCGACCGTCACGGAGCACCTCGCGGTGCGCAACCTCGGCGACGCCCCCGTGGTCTTCGCGCTCGGGGCCGCCGACGGCTACTTCACGCCGTCCGGCCGGTTCAACATGCTCGCCTCCGACGCCGAGTCGGTGGACGCCGGAACCTGGATCGCCCTGCCGGAGACGGTCGAGGTCGCGGCCGGCGGCACCGCCGTCGTGCCGTTCACCGTGACCGTGCCCGAGCGGGCGACCCCGGGCGACCACGCCGCCGGCGTCGCCGCCTCGATCACCTCCGTGGCCGAGGGCGACGGCGCCACCCTCGGCGTCGAGAGCCGGGTCGGCTTCCGCGTGATGACGCGGGTATCCGGCGAGCTCGAGCCCGGGCTCGCGGTCGCCGCCGGCGGCGGGTATCGGCTCTCCTGGAACCCCTTCGCCCCGGGTGCGATCGAGCTCTCGGCGGAGCTCGAGAACACGGGCAACGTGCGCCTCGCCCTCGACCCGAGCGCGGAGGCCGGCGGTGCACGCCGCACCGCCGACGGCGTCGCCGAGGGGCAGCGCGTCGAACTCCTCCCCGGCGAGCGGCGCACCGTGCGGTTCACGATGCCCGCCGTGTGGCCGACCGTCCTCGCCGGGGCGGTGCTCCGCGTCGAGGGCGGCGCGATCGACCCGAGCGGCGAGGCCGCCGGCATCGACCCCGTCGTGCGCGAGGTCACGATCTGGGCCCTGCCCGTGCCGCAGCTCGCCGTGCTCGCTGGCGCCGCACTGCTCGCGCTCGGCATCCTGCTCGGCCGGCGCCGCAGCCGAGCCCGACTCGAGCGACTGCTCGAAGACGCACACCACGCCGGGCGCCGCGAGGCGCTCGCAGAGGAAGGACCCCAGTGAACGACCCGTCGCCGCACGGTTCCGACGGCCTGACCGTCCACGTCACGATCGCTCCGCTGCCCGGCTGCGGACCCACCGGGTGCACGACGCCGGCCGGCCTGCCCGGCACGGGAGTGGACCCGGTGCTCGCCATCGCCGGCTCGGCCCTGCTGCTCGCCCTCGGCGCAGCGGCCGTGCTCCGAGCGAGGCGCACGCCCCGCGCGGACTGAGGCCGCGCGCCCCGGCGGCTCGGCCTCGCACGAGCCTGCGCGGCGGGCCGAGCCGCCCGGGAGCGCTGCCCGACGCACCGGCCGCCCTGAGGCATCCGGTCGCCTTCGACGTGGACACCGATCGGCGCTCGGGCCGGCGGGAGCACGCGCCGCGCCCGCGCGTCGGCGGGAGCTGCGAGCATGGTGGGGTGACTGCGCCGCCGACCGACCCCGCCGACTGGCGCGCGGCGCTCGACGGACTCGTGCCGCCGGCCGAGCCGGGGGTGCGCGGCCGGCCGGTCGCGCCGGCCGAGGAACGCGGAGCGCCCGGCCCGGCTCGGCAGGCGCCCACCCCGCTCGCGCTGCAGTTCGAGCTGCGGCACCGACTCGAGCAGAGACCGGGGCAGTGGCGCGGTCCGAAGGACGAGCCGGCCGCCCGCCCCGCCCAGGTCGACCGGCTCGCCGCCCGGCCGGTGACCAGAGGCGCGCGCGGCGCCTGGGTGAAACAGGGGCTGACCTGGCAGAACGTCGCCTACCAGGGTGAAGCGGGCGGCTTCGACCCGGTGCACGCCCGCTGGTTCGCCCAGTTCGCCCTGCTCAAGGGCGGCAACCCGGGGGTCTACAACCCGTACGGTTCCGACTGGATCACGCTCGACGAGTACGAGAGCCCCGTGCTCTGGGCGCTGCTCGCCGAGGCGGTGCGGCTCGGCATCCCGCTCGTGGGCGGCGAGGCGACCCCGACCGTGCGCGTGCTCGGGGCCGCCGAGCTCGGCTTCGACGCGAGCGCCGACGATGGCGGGCTGAGCCTCGCCCCGGTCGCGCGCTTCGCCGGGCGCCGGGAGCCGGCACCGGTGCCGCTCGGCGGAGTGCGGCTGATCGGCCGGCACGGCCTGTACCGGGCCGCCTTCGAGCGGGGCGCGATCGAGCTGGCCCCGCTCGCCGCCGCGCCGTCGGCCGCCCAGCTCGCACTGCTCGACCGGCCGGATCCGGTGCGGGTGCCCGCCGCCGAGCTCGCGGAGTTCACGCGCACCCACTACTTCGCACTCGCGCAGGCGGTGCCGGTCGCGAGCGCCGACGGCAGCTTCGAGCCGCCGCCCGCGCCGCCCGCGGAGCTCGTGCTGCAGCTGCGCTACGAGACGGGCGACGTCGTGCGCGCCGCGTGGACCTGGCGCTTCGCCGACGGTCGCGTCGCCGAGGCGAGCGCCGACGACGCGGAAGACGGCGAGGGCCGGGCGGATGCCGAGCGCGATCCCGACCTCGTCGCGCGCGTGCTCGACGTGCTCGGCTGGGTCCCGTTCGAGGCGGTCGTGCTGCGCGGCATCGACGCCGCCCGCTTCGTCGCCGAGCGGCTGCCCGAGCTCGAGCGCCTCGCCGAGACGCGGCGGCTCGTCATCGAAGAGCGCGGCGAGCGGCCCGACTACCGCGAGCTGCTCGACCCGCCCGAGCTGCGCGTCACGATGGTCGAGTCGCCCAAGACCGACTGGCTCGACCTCGGGGTCGTCGTCACCGTGAACGGCAAGCCGGTGCCGTTCCTGCCGCTGTTCCGCGCGCTCGCGCAGGGGCGCAAGCGCCTGCTCCTCGTCGACCGCAGCTATCTCTCGCTCGAGCTGCCCGTCTTCGACGAGCTCCGCGCGCTCATCGCCGAAGCCGAGGGGCTGGTCGAGTGGGAGGCGGGCCTCAGGATGCCGCGCGAGCAGGCGCTCGCGCTCTACGCGGACTTCGAAGATCTCGCCGAGTTCGACGGTCCCGCGCTCGCCTGGCGTGCGCTCATCGCCGCGGTCGGGGCGCCCTCGGAGGGCGCGGATGCCTCGGCCGCGTCGGCCCCGGTCGAGCCGCCCGCCGGGTTCGCGCTGCCGCTCCGGCCGTACCAGCTCGAGGGCTTCCGCTGGCTGGCCCGGATGCGGGCGGCGGGGCTCGGCGCGGTGCTCGCCGACGACATGGGGCTCGGCAAGACGGCGCAGGCGCTCGCGCTCATCGCCCACGCCGCGCACGAGGGGTCGGGCCCGTTCCTCGTCGTCGCGCCCACCTCGGTGGCGTCGAACTGGGTCGCGGAGGCGGCGCGCTTCGTGCCCGGCCTCCGGGTGGCGCGGCTCACGACGACCGAGCGCGCCGGTCGCCCGGGCATCGCCGAGGCGGCGGCCTCCGCCGAGCTCGTGGTGACGAGCTACGCGGTGCTCCGGCTCGAGGCGGAGCGCTTCGCCGAGGTGGCCTGGGGCGGGCTCGTGCTCGACGAGGCGCAGTTCGTGAAGAACCCGAAGACGCGCGTGCACGAGGCGGCCCGGGCCATCCGCGCCCCGTTCGTCCTGGCGCTCACCGGCACGCCGATCGAGAACCATCTCGGCGAGCTGTGGGCGATCCTGCGCCTCGTCGCCCCCGGTCTCTTCCCGAGCCGGCGCGGCTTCGACGAGCGGTACCGCCGACCGATCGAGGACGACGGCAACACCGAACGCCTCGCGAAGCTCCGCCGCCGCATCCGGCCGTTCCTGCTGCGCCGCACGAAGGAGCTCGTCGCGCCCGAGCTGCCCGAGAAGCAGGAGCAGACGATCGCCGTCGAGCTCTCGGCCGCCCACCGCCGGGTCTACGACGCGACGCTGCAGCGCGAACGGCAGAAGCTGCTCGATCTCGTGAAGGACGAGAGCGGCCGCTTCATCCTGTACCGCTCGCTCACCCTGCTGCGCATGCTCGCGCTCGACCCCGGGCTCATCGACCCCGCGCACGACGGCCTCGGCTCGGCGAAGCTCGATGCGCTGCTCGAGCAGCTCGAGGAGCTCATCGCCGAGGGGCACCGGGCGATCGTCTTCAGCCAGTTCACCTCGTTCCTCGCGCGCGCCGCGGCGCGGCTCGAGGCGGCCGGCATCCCCTTCGCGCTGCTCGACGGCTCGACGCCGGTGGCGCGGCGGGATGCCGAAGCGGCCCGGTTCCGGGCGGGGGAGGCGCAGGTCTTCCTGATCAGCCTCAAGGCGGGCGGCTTCGGACTGAACCTCGTCGAGGCGGACTACGTGTTCCTGCTCGATCCGTGGTGGAACCCGGCGAGCGAGCAGCAGGCGATCGACCGCGCGCACCGCATCGGCCGCACCGAGCGGGTGATGGTCTACCGGCTCGTCGCGGCCGACACGATCGAGGAGAAGGTGCTCGCCCTGCAGACCCGCAAGGGCGAGCTCGTGGCCGGCGTGCTCGGCGCGGGGGCGGCGGAGGCCGGTGGGGCGGAGGCCGACGCGGGGGAGGCTGACGCGGCGGAGGCCGACGCCGACCTGGCCGAGGCATCCGAGTCCGACGGGCTCGCCCCCGACGACGTCGACTTCGCCGAGGCGCGGTTCAGCGCGGAGGAGCTGCGCGCACTCCTCGACGGCTGAACCGGCCCTCTCGCCTCGCCGCTCACCGCAAGACGTCGGTTTCTGCGGGTGCCGAGCGCTCGTGACCCGCGAACACTGACGTCATGACCCGAGGCCGGCATCCGGGTCGGGGCGCGGGCCGCGCCGGCGTCGGGGTTCCTCGATGCCGAGGTGCACCCGGGTGCGCCTGCGCTCGATGACGATCATGAGCGCGCCGAGCCCCCACAGCGGCAGTTGTGTGAGGAACGCGATCTTGAACGCCTCGAGCGAGTAGTCCTCCGGCGTGCCCGCACCCTGCAGGTCCATCGCGAGGCCGATCAGGAAGATCGCGATGAGCGCCGCAATGAACCCGCCGCCGTTCACGATGCCGTTCGCCGTGCTCAGGCGGTGGCTCGGGTTGAAGGTGCGCGCGTGGTCGAAGGCGATCATCGAGGCCGGGCCGCCGGTCGCGAGGGCGAGCGCGAGCCCGAACAGCAGCCACAGCGGCGTCTGCCCGGGCCACACGATCACGGCGATCCAGACGAGGGCCTGGATGCCGACGATCGGCAGCACCAGCAGGCGGGAGCGGCGCATCGGATGCCGGCTCGAGAGCAGCCCGATCACGGGCCCGACGATCATGCCGAACACGACGAAGACGCTGATGATGAGCGAGGCGGTCGCGGGGCTCAGGCCCTCGCCGCTCGTGAGGAACGGGAAGCCCCAGAGCATGACGAAGGCGGTGCCGGCGAACGGGGTCGTGAAGTGCGACCAGAACGCCAGCCGGGTCGCCGGGTGGCCCCAGCTCTCGCGGAAGCCCTCGCGCAGGTCGGCGGCGGAGGTGACGACGCGGATCGCGCCCGTCTCGGTGTTCACCGCGATGTCGGCGTCACGGCCGGGCGGACGGTTGCGGATGACCCCGAAGGTCAGCACGGCGAAGAGCACGCCGAGCCCGGCGAGGCTGCCGAACGCCACCGACCAGCTCGTCGCGTGCAGCAGGGCGGCCATCGGGAGCAGCGCGAGCAACTGCCCGAGCTGGCCGACGATGCCCGTCATCTGCACGATGAACGGCGAGCGCTGATCGGGGAACCAGGTGGCGACGACGCGCAGCACGCTCGGGAAGATCGCCGCGTCGCCCGCGCCGAGCAGCATGCGCGCGAAGATCGCGATGCCCACGTTCGGTGCGAACGCCATCACGAGCTGGCCCGCGGCCATCAGCAGCATGCCGATCGTGATGATCGGCCGGGCGCCGTAACGGTCGAGCAGCAGCCCGACGGGGATCTGCATGAGCCCGTAGACCGCGAGCTGGATGACGGCGAACATCGACAGCGTCGAGGCATCCGCCTGGAAGCGTTCCGCGGCATCGACGCCGACGGCGGAGAGCGAGGTGCGATTCGTGACCGAGACGATGTAGGCGGCGACGCCGACGGCCCAGACGACCCAGATGCGCCAGGGCGCTGCGGCGGCGACGCGGGTCACCATCCGATGAGCTTCGTGGGGCGCACCCGGAGCACGGTGGAGTAGTCGCCCGTCATCCGGTCGAGCGACCAGCCGAGCCGCTCGAGCCCGGCGCGGTACTTGGCGAGGTAGGGCTCGCGCAGCCGCTCGATCCACTCGGCCGCGGACTCCTCGCTCAGCTCGGCGAGCCCCTGGAAGACGGTGACGTCTTCGCCCTCGGCGTCGGTCTCGAAGTGCACGAGCACCTTCGGGTCGCGGCGCACGTTGCGCGTCTTCACCGAGCCGGGCTGCACGAGCACCTGGATCGTGTCGCCCTCCCAGAGGAACCACACCGGCACCGCGTGCGGGAAGCCGTGCCGGTCGATCGTGCCGAGCCAGGCGACCTCCTCGGTGCCGAGCCGTGCGAGCGCCCGGGCGTGAACGGGGTTCGCGGGGTCGAAGTCGAAGGGGGCGGGCGGCTCGGGGGACGGTGCGGGCGGTGAAGCTGACATCTGGTGGTGACCTCCGCGTCAAGCCTCGCAGTCCGGCCCGGGCGAGGCAAGCGAGGCGCGGCGGCCGCGCCAGTTCGGTGTTGCGGAATGCAACGGGCGGGCGTAGCGTTGCATATCGCAACAGCAGATCCGGGAGGTCGCGATGGTCGAAGCAGTCGGGCGCAACGCCGACGCACGCACGCGGAGCGCGGACGCCGCCGCCATCCTGAGCGCGCTCATCGTCGTCTCCCGTCGCGGCGTCGCCGACGCGCGGACCGCGCGCATCCGGCTCTCGATGACCGAGCAGTCGATCCTCGGCTACCTCGTCGAGCACCCGGGTGCCCGCTCCACCGACATCGCGCAGGCGTTCCGGCTGAACCGCTCGACCGTGTCCCGGCAGCTCGCCGGCCTCGTGCGGCTCGGCGTCGTGCGCGAACTCACCGATGCCTCGGGGCGCGGCACCCCGCTCGAGCTCACCGAGGATGGCTGGGCCGCCTACCACGAGGCGATCGGCATCCTGCAGGGCGTCGTCGACCGCCACCTGAGCGACTGGAGCGATGACGAGGTGGCGCGCTTCGCGCGCGACCTGCAGCGCTTCAACCGTGACGCCGAGGGCGAGACCCGCCCCTGACGTCGCCCGAGCGGGCGGCCCACCGCCGCTCGAGCAGCTCCACCAGAAGCTCCACAAGAGAAGAGGAATGACCATGCAACACATCACCGTGCTCGGCACCGGAGTGCTCGGCTCGCAGATCGCGTTCCAGACCGCGTACCACGGCTTCGACGTGGTGGCCTACGACGTCGACGAGCCCGCGCTCGTCGCGGCGAAGGAGCGCTTCGCCAAGCTCGCCGAGACCTACCGCGCCGAGGGCGTGGCCGGTGCCGCCGAGGGCAAGGCGGAGGAGGCGCTCGCGCGCATCCGCACGAGCCACGTGCTCGCCGACGCCGTCGCCGACGCCGACCTCGTGATCGAGGCCGTGCCCGAGAACCCCGACATCAAGAAGTCTGTCTACGAGGAGCTCGGTCGGGTCGCCCCCGCCCGCACGATCTTCGCGACGAACTCCTCGACGCTGCTGCCGAGCGCGCTCGCGCCGTTCACCGGGCGGCCGGAGCAGTTCCTGGCGCTGCACTTCGCGAACCGCGTCTGGGCGCACAACACCGCCGAGGTGATGGGCACCGAGCAGACCGACCCGGCCGTGTACCGGGCGGTCGTCGAGTTCGCCGGGCAGATCGGCATGGTCCCGATCGAGATCAAGAAGGAGAAGGCCGGGTACCTGCTGAACTCGCTGCTCGTGCCGTTCCTGCAGGCCGCCGGCGAGCTGCTCGTGGACGGCATCGCCGAGCCGGAGGCGATCGACCAGACTTGGCGCATCGGCACCGGCGCCCCGATGGGGCCCTTCCAGATCTACGACATCGTCGGCCTGACCACGGCGTACAACATCTCGATGATGGGCGACGAGAAGCAGCGCGCCTTCGCCGCGCTCATCAAGGAGCGCTACATCGACCAGGGCAAGCTCGGCGTCGCGACGGGCGAGGGCTTCTACACCTACCCCGCGGCCTGAGCCGCCGGCGGCTCGCCCGGTCCCGCGCGCAGCGCCGGCGCCGCTGCGCCCCGCCCGCGGCTCCGGCGAACGACAGAACGCCCGCCCCTCATTCGGAGGGGCGGGCGTTCCGCATGCGGTGAGTGGTCAGCTCGTCTCGGCGGAACCCGCCGAGCGCTGGGCCGAGGCCGGAGCCCCGCCCTGGACATCGGCGGTCTCGCCGCCCTCGCCGTCGACCGTCTCGTCGTCGGCGTCGCCCGTGACGACGGTGCCGTCGCCGAGCGCCGCCTCGGCGTCGAGGTCGGTGGCCGCCTGCTCGAACTGCGAGTTGTAGAGGCGGTAGTACGCGCCCTTCTTCTCGATCAGCTGCTCGTGGTTGCCCTGCTCGACGATGTCGCCGTGCTCCATCACGAGGATGAGGTCGGCGTCGCGGATCGTCGAGAGCCGGTGCGCGATCACGAAGGAGGTGCGTCCCTCGCGGAGCGCCGCCATCGCGTTCTGCAGCAGCAGCTCGGTGCGGGTGTCGACGGAGCTCGTCGCCTCGTCGAGGATGAGCACCGAGGGCTGCGACACGAACGCGCGGGCGATCGTGATGAGCTGCTTCTCGCCGGCGGACACGTTGGCGGCGTCCTCGTCGAGCACGGTGTCGTACCCGTCGGGCAGCGAGTGCACGAAGCGGTCGACGTAGGTGGCCTTCGCCGCCGCGATGATCTCGTCGTCGCTCGCCGACTGCCGGCCGTAGCGGATGTTCTCGCGGATGGTGCCGGCGAACAGCCACGGGTCCTGCAGCACCATGCCGGTGCGGGCGCGGACGTCGTGCCGGGTGAGCTCGGCGATGTCCTGACCGTTCAGCAGGATGCGGCCGCCGTTCAGCTCGTAGAACCGCATGATGAGGTTCACGAGCGTCGTCTTGCCGGCGCCCGTCGGCCCCACGATCGCGACCGTCTGCCCGGGTTCGACCCGGAACGAGAGGTCGCGGATGAGCGGCCGGTCGGGGTGGTACGCGAACGAGACGTGCTCGAACTCGATCGTGCCGTCGCCGACGGCCGGAGCGGGCGCGTCGGCCGCGTCGGCCTCCTGCTCGTCCTGGTCGAGCAGCTCGAAGACGCGCTCGGCCGAGGCCGTGCCCGACTGCACCACGGCGGCCATGCCGCCGAGCTCCGAGAGGGGCTGCGTGAACTGCTGCGAGTACTGGATGAACGCCTGCACGTCGCCGAGCCGCAGCTGGCCGCCGGCCACCATGAGCCCGCCGAGCACCGCGATGCCGACGTAGGTCAGGTTCCCGATGAACATCATGCCGGGCATCATGATGTTCGAGAGGAACTGCGCCTTGAACGAGGCCCGGTAGAGCTCCTCGTTCTCGGCCTTGAACGCCTCGAGGCTCGACTGCTCGCGACCGAACACCTTGACGAGCGCGTGGCCCGAGAACGACTCCTCGACGCGGGCGTTCAGTCGGCCGACCTTGCGCCACTGGATGCCGAAGGCCTTCTGCGACTTCGGGCCGATGATGCCGAAGATCACGGCCATGAGCGGCAGCGACACGAGGGCGACGAGCGAGAGCTGCCACGAGATCGAGAACATCATGATGAGCACGCCGACCACGGTGAGCACCGCGGTGAGCGCTCCGGAGAGCGACTGCTGCATCATCTGGGTGATGTTGTCGATGTCGTTCGTCACGCGCGAGATCAGCTCGCCGCGCTGCACCTTGTCGAAGTAGCTGAGCGGCAGGCGGTTGATCTTCGCCTCGACCTCTTCGCGGAGGCGCCACATGGTGCGCACCATGATGACGTTGATCACGTAGCCCTGGAGCCAGGTGAGCACCGCCGCCGCGAAGTACAGGCCGAGCACGAGGATGATGACCTGGCTGAGGCGCACGAAGTCGATGCCCTCGCCGGGGACGACCCCGGCCGCGGCGACGATGTTCGCGATCTCCTCCTGGCCGGCCGCCCGGAGCTGCTCGACGGCCTGCTCGGTCGTCGTTCCCGCCGGGAGCTGCGAGCCGATGACGCCGGTGAAGACGAGGTTCGTCGCCTCGCCGAGCACCTTCGGGCCGAGCACGGTGAGCAGCACGCCGACCGCGCCGAGGAGCGAGACCAGGGCGAAGGCGTACTTGTGCGGGGCCAGGAGGCCGAGGAGCCGGCCGAAGGACTGGCGGAAGTTCTTCGCCTTGCCGGGCGCGACCGCCCCCGACCAGTCGTCGGCGGAGATGCGGGCCTGCTCGGCGAGCTCGAGTTCGAGCTTCTCCTCTTCGCTGAGCTCCGGCTGCTGCGGGGTCGTGCGGGTCATCGTGCGGCCTCCACTCCGAGCTGGGATTCGACGATCTCGCGATACGTCTGGCACGTCTCGAGGAGCTCGGCGTGCGTGCCGACGCCCACCATGCCGCCGTCGTCGAGGACGACGATGCGGTCGGCGTCGGTGATCGTGGAGACGCGCTGCGCGACCACGATCTTGGTGACCTCGGGGAGCTCCCGCCAGAGCGCCTGGCGGAGCCTGGCGTCGGTCGTGAGGTCGAGCGCCGAGAACGAGTCGTCGAAGACGAGGATCTCGGGCGCGTGCACGATCGCGCGGGCGATGGCGAGCCGCTGCCGCTGCCCGCCCGATACATTCGTGCCGCCCTGCGCGATGCGGGCGTCGAGCCCGCCCGGCATCTCCTCGACGAAGTCGCGGCCCTGCGCGATCTCGAGCGCGTGCCAGAGCTCTTCGTCGGTGGCGTCCTCGCGGCCGAAGCGCAGGTTCGAGCCGACGGTGCCGCTGAACAGGAAGGGGCGCTGCGGCACGAGGCCGATCGTCTGCCAGAGCGCGTCGAGGTCGGCGCGGCGCACGTCGACGCCGTTCACGACGACCTCGCCGCTTGTCACGTCGAAGAGCCGCGGGATGAGCGAGATGAGCGTCGTCTTGCCGGCGCCGGTGGAGCCGACGATGGCGACGGTCTCGCCGCGGGCGGCGCTGAAGGAGATGCCCTCGAGCACGGGGTGCTCGGCGCCCGGGTAGGTGAACGCCGCGTCGCGGAAGGTCACCGTGCCGGTCTCGGGGAACTCGCTCACGGCGTCGGCCGGGCGCTCGAGCGAGGTGTCGGCGTGCAGCACCTCGCCGATGCGGTCGGCCGAGACCGCCGCACGCGGGATCATCATCGTCATGAAGCTCGCCATGAGCACACCGCCGAGGATGATGCCGATGTACTGCATGAAGGCGAGGAGCGTGCCGATCTGCACGCCGCCCTGGTCGACCTCGATCGCGCCGAACCAGATCACCGCGATGGTGGTGACGTTCAGGATCAGCATGAAGAGGGGGAACAGCAGCACGAAGAGCGAGCCGACCTTGCGGCCGACGACCATGATGTCGGTGTTCGCCTCGCGGAAGCGTTCTTCTTCGATCGGCTCGCGCACGAAGGCGCGGATGACGCGGATGCCGGTGAGCTGCTCGCGCATGACGCGGTTCACGCCGTCGAGCTTGCGCTGGTAGGAGCGGAACAGCGGCACCATGCGGCCGATGACGAGGGCGGCGAGCACGAGCAGGGTCGGCACCGCGACGCCGATGATCCAGCTGAGCCCGACGTCCTGCTGGAGCGCCATGATGATGCCGCCGATCGCGAGCAGCGGCGCCGTCACGAGGAACGTCGCCGCCATCATCGCGAGCATCTGCACCTGCTGCACGTCGTTCGTGTTGCGGGTGATGAGCGAGCCGGGGCCGAACTTCGACACCTCGCGCTCAGAGAAGCTCGAGACGCGCTCGAAGACGTCGTTGCGGATGTCGCGGCCGAGCTGCATGGCCGCGCGGGCGGCGAAGTAGGTGGCGATGATCGAGCACAGGATCTGGCCCAGGGAGATCGTGAGCATGAAAGTGCCCGTCGACCAGATGTACGCGGTGTCGCCGCGGGACACGCCCTCGTCGACAATGTCGGCGTTCAGGCGCGGGAGGTAGAGGCTCGCGAGGGCGGAGAGGAACTGGAACACCAGCACCCCCAGCAGGAGCCATTTGTATGGTTTGAGGTATCTGACGAGCAGCTTTGCAAGCACGGGAGACTCCGGGGTTCGATCGTGTCGGTGCGGAGGGACGCTCCATTGTGCAGCGCCCCGCCGACATCCGCGTACGCGGTCCGCGAACGCGAGGAAATCACGATATATCGCGTTCGACGAGGAGTCACGATATATCGTGTTCAGAGATCCCGCAACCACCGCTCGGGGGAGGCGGCATCGTCCCGGGGTACCATCTCCGTTCCGATCGGCATCCCAGCCCCGGCGCAGCACGGCGACGCATCCGCGCCCGGGGTCGGACCGGCCGATTAGACTCGCCCGCGTGACCGGCCTGACCACCGCCCCGGGCGCGCGAGCGCCGCGTTTCCCCCTCGACGTCGAGGCGGTGCCCCGCACGGTGCGCGCCGAGGCGCTGCTCGACGCGCTGCGCACGCGGGTCGTGATCGCCGACGGGGCGATGGGCACCATGCTGCAGCAGCACGAGCTCTCCCTCGACGTCGACTTCGAGGGCCACGAGGGCTGCAACGAGATCCTGAACGCCACCCGCCCCGACGTCATCGGCGGCATCCACGACGCGTATCTCGCCGTCGGCATCGACGCCGTCGAGACGAACACCTTCGGCGCGAACTGGTCGAACCTCTCCGACTACGGCATCGACGACCGCATCGCCGAGCTCGCCGAGTCCGGGGCCCGCATCGCCCGCGAGCGCGTCGAGGCCGCCGAGCGCGCCGACGGCCGCCTGCGCTGGGTGCTCGGCTCGATGGGCCCCGGCACGAAGCTGCCGAGCCTCGGCCACACCACGTACGAGCACCTCAAGCAGACGTTCGCGCTGCAGGCCGAAGGCCTCATCGACGGCGGGGCCGACGCCTTCCTCGTCGAGACCTCGCAGGACCTGCTGCAGACGAAGGCCGCGGTGAACGGCTGCAAGCAGGCGATCGTCGCCCGCGGCATCCGCCTGCCGATCCTCGTCGAGGTGACCGTCGAGACCACCGGCACCATGCTCATGGGCTCCGAGATCGGCGCCGCGCTCACCGCCCTCGAACCCCTCGGCGTCGACGCGATCGGCCTGAACTGCGCCACCGGCCCGGCCGAGATGAGCGAGCACCTCCGCCACCTCGCCAAGCACTCGCCCGTCCCCGTCGCCTGCATGCCGAACGCCGGCCTCCCCGTGCTCGGCGCCGACGGCGCGCACTACCCGCTCACGCCGGCCGAGCTCGCGACGGCGCACGAGCAGTTCGTGCGCGAGTTCGGCCTCGCCCTCGTCGGCGGCTGCTGCGGCACGACGCCCGAGCACCTCGCGGCGGTCGTCGCGCGGCTCCGCGCCGACGCCCCGACGGGCGCCGGCACCGCAGCGGATGCCTCGGCGCCGGCCGTCGGCGAGGCATCCCGCCGCCCGCGCATCGAGCCGGGCGTCGCCTCGCTCTACCAGCACGTCCCCTTCGACCAGGACGCCGCGTACCTCGCGATCGGCGAGCGCACCAACGCGAACGGCTCGAAGGCCTTCCGCGAGGCCATGCTCGAGGGCCGCTACGAGGACTGCGTCGAGATCGCGAAGCAGCAGACCCGCGTCGGCGCCCACCTCCTCGACGTCTGCGTCGATTACGTCGGCCGCGACGGCGTCGCCGACATCCGCGAGATCGTCTCCCGGCTCGCGAGCGCCTCGACCCTGCCGCTCGTCGTCGACTCCACCGAGCCCGCCGTGATCGCCGCAGGCCTCGAGCTCATCGGCGGTCGCCCCGTGGTGAACTCCGTCAACTACGAGGACGGCGACGGCCCCGCCTCCCGCTTCGGCCGCATCATGCCGCTCGTGAAGGAGCACGGCGCCGCCGTCGTCGCCCTCACCATCGACGAGCAGGGGCAGGCGCGAACCGCCGACGACAAGGTGCGCATCGCCACCCGCCTCGTCGAGGAGCTCACGGGGGAGTGGGGGCTGCACGAGCACGACATCGTGCTCGACGCGCTCACCTTCCCGATCGCCACCGGTCAGGAGGAGACCCGGCGCGACGCGATCGAGACGATCGAGGCGATCCGCCGCCTGCACGAGACGTACCCGGGGCTGCACTTCACCCTCGGCGTCTCCAACGTCTCCTTCGGGTTGAACCCGGCCGCGCGCAGCGTGCTCAACTCCGTCTTCCTGCACGAAGCGGTCGAAGCGGGCCTCGACTCCGGCATCATCGACGCCGCGAAGATCGTGCCGCTCGCCTCGCTGTCGCCGGAGCAGCGCGAGGTCGCCCTCGACCTCGTCTGGGACCGCCGCGCCTTCGACGCCGAGGGCAACGTCACGTACGACCCGCTCGCCCGCATGCTCGACCTCTTCGCCGGCGTCGACACCGCCGCGCTGCGCGACCAGCGCGCCGCCGAGCTCGCCGCGCTGCCCGTCGGCGAGCGCCTCGAACGCCGCATCGTCGACGGCGAGGGCAAGGGGCTCGAAGCCGACCTCCAGCTCGCGCTCGCCGACGGCATGACGGCGCTCGGCATCATCAACGACCACCTGCTCGAGGGCATGAAGGTCGTCGGCGAGCGCTTCGGCGCGGGCGAGATGCAGCTGCCCTTCGTGCTGCAATCGGCCGAGGTCATGAAGAACGCGGTCGCCCTGCTCGAACCGCACATGGAGAAGGCGGATGCCGCGGGCAAGGGCCGCATCGTCCTCGCCACCGTGCGCGGCGACGTGCACGACATCGGCAAGAACCTCGTCGACATCATCCTGACGAACAACGGCTACGAGGTGATCAACCTCGGCATCAAGCAGCCCATCGCGGACATCATCGCCGCCGCCGAGCAGCACGACGCCGACGTGATCGGCATGTCCGGGCTGCTCGTGAAGTCCACCGTCGTGATGAAGGAGAACCTCGAGGAGCTGAACGCCCGAGGTCTCGCGAAGCGCTGGCCCGTCATCCTCGGCGGCGCGGCGCTCACCCGCACCTACGTCGAGGACGACCTCGCCGGCCTCTTCGACGGCGAGGTTCGCTACGCCCGCGACGCCTTCGAGGGCCTCGCCCTGATGGAGCCGCTCGTGCGCATCGCCCGCGGCGCCGACCCCGCCGAGGTGGGGCTGCCGGCGCTGAAGAAGCGCATCCACTCCGCCGGCTCGCGGCTGACGCTCACTGAGCCCGACGCGATGCCCGCGCGCTCCGACGTCGCGCGCGACAACGCCGTGCCCGCCCCGCCGTTCTGGGGCACCCGCATCGTGCGCGGCATCGCGCTCGCCGACTACGCCGCGTTCCTCGACGAGCGGGCGACGTTCCTCGGTCAGTGGGGCCTGAAGCCCGGACGCGGCGAGGGCGGCGCGAGCTACGAGGAGCTCGTCGAGCGCGAGGGGCGGCCGAGGCTCCGGTACTGGCTCGACCGCATCCTCGCCGAGGGCATGCTCGACGCCTCGGTCGCGTACGGCTTCTTCCCCGTCGTCTCGGAGGGTGACGACGTCGTGGTCCTGCACCACGGCGACGATCCGCAGGGCGTGCTGGGGCATCCGGGGCTGCTCGCGCCCGACGGCGGCTCCGGCGGCGTGCTCGGCGCCGATCGGCTGCGCTTCCGCTTCCCCCGGCAGCGCCGCGACCGGCACCTGTGCCTCGCCGACTTCGTGCGGTCGCGGGAGTCCGGCGAGATCGACGTGCTGCCTGTGCAGCTCGTCACCGCGGGCGCGAGCATCGACGCGGTCACCGCGAAGCTCTTCGCCGAGAACCGCTACCGCGACTACTACGAGCTGAACGGCCTCGTCATGCAGCTCACCGAGGCGCTCGCCGAGTTCTGGCACGCGCGCATCCGGGCGGAGCTCGGCTTCGCCGCCGAGGATCCGGCGGATGCCGCAGGCCTCTTCAAGCTCGAGTACCGGGGCGCGAGGTTCTCGCTCGGCTATCCCGCGTGTCCAGACATGGAGGACCGCCGCAAGGTCGTCGAGCTGCTGCGCCCCGAGCGCATGGGCGTCGAGCTCAGCGAGGAGCTGCAGCTGCACCCCGAGCAGTCGACGGATGCCTTCGTCTTCCACCACCCCGAGGCGAAGTACTTCTCCGTCTGACTGGTTCCCTGAGCTCGTCGAAGGGCTGGTTCCCTGAGCATGTCGAAGGGTTGGTTCCCTGAGCATGTCGAAGGGTGGTTCCCTGAGCTCGTCGAAGGGCTGGTTCCCTGAGCTCGTCGAAGGGCGCTTCGACGAGCTCAGCGAACCACTGGGGCGCTTCGACGAGCTCAGCGAACCACTGGTTCCCTGAGCTTGTCGAAGGGGCGCGACCGCTTCGACAGGCTCAGCGAACCGGGCTCAGCGACCCACGCGGCGCACCGCGCTCAGCGCAGCGCATCGCGCGGCAGTTTCGCCCGGCGGAGGGCCGCGAGCACCGCCGGCCCCGCCACCGCCAGGCCGATGACTGTCGTGATGGCGCGCAGCGTGTCCCAGCTCGCCGTCGAGGTGATGAGCGAGTACAGCAAGAAGCTGCCGAGGTTCTCGCCGAGCGTCGCGCCCGGCTCGTACGAGATGCCCGCGCCCGTGCCGACGGCGAACGGCCAGTACCAGAAGTTCATGACGAGCCCGAAGGCGTACGAGGCGAGCACGCCGTAACCCGCGAGCATGGCGATCTCGGCGAGCTTCGCCCGCGGTCCGCGGAGGCGGGGGAGGAGCCCGGCCCCGGCACCGACCCAGCCGCAGGCGAACATCTGGAACGGCGTCCACGGCCCGAAGCCGCCCTGCAGCGTCGAGGACAGCAGGATGACGAACACGCCGAGCAAGAAGCCGAACCGCGCCCCGTACGCCCGGCCGGCGAGGATCAGCAGCACGAACACCGCCTCGATCCCGCCGACGCCGGTGCCGACGACCCGCACCGCGGCCCCGACGGCCGTGAGCGTGCCGAGCAACGCGAGCACCTTCGCCGAGCGCACGCTGCCGTCGAGCACGAACACCAGTGTCACTGCGGCGAGCGGCGCGAGGGCGAGGGCGACGAAGGGCACCGCGCCCTGCGCCTCCGTGGGCACCGCCGGAGCGAACAGCGGCCAGGCGAAGGCGGTCGCGGCGAGCAGGTGCCCGCCCCAGACGAGCGGGGTCTGCACGCGGGGGCTCCACTTCACGAGCGCACCGCCGTCCGCAGGGCGCCGGCGCCGAGCCGGCCGTCGCGCATCTCGATGGTGCGCTCGGCGAGTTCGCTCGCGAACGCGTGGTCGTGCGTGGCGATCGCGACCGCGCGGCCTTCGCCGGCGGCGGTCCGGAGCGCTGCCGCCACGAGCGATCTGGCCCGGGCGTCGAGGCCGCGCGTGGGCTCGTCGATGAGCAGCACCGAGGCATCCGCCGCCAGCTGGATCGCGATCGCCAGGCAGCGCCGTTCGCCGGTCGAGAGGTCGCGCGGATGGCTCGCCAGCAGTCGCGCGGCGGTGCTCGTGCCGTCCCCCGCGCCGAGGAAGGCGAGGAAGCGGGCGCGCGTCGTCCCGCCGGGCGCGCCGGCCTCGCGGTCGGCCCGTCGGCACTCCTCCTCGGTGCTCGTCGCGCACAGCAGGTCGTCGGATGCCTCGGGCACGAGCGCGACCGCCGCGCGCCTGGCACGCCGGCGCAGCCGGGCGACGTCGATGCCGTTCACGCGGACCGCGCCGGCCGCCTTCGGCAGCGCGAGGGCGAGCAGCAGGGTGGACTTGCCGGCGCCGTTCGGCCCGGCGAGCGCCACGATCTCGCCGGCGCAGAGATCGAGGGATGCCTCGTCGACCGCGACCCGGCCGCCGAGCACGACGTGGATGCCGCGGGCTTCGAGCCGTGCCTCGCCGCCAGATCGGGCCTCCCCCGTCGAAGCGCCCGTCGCGGCCGGACCGCGGTCGTGGCTCGAGGCATCCTCCTCGCCCGCCGGTGCGGCCCCCGCGCCGGGCGCGACGCGGACGACCCGGCCGTCGCCGAGGTCGAAGCGGGCGTCGGCGACGGCGGCGAGCTCGCCGACGCGGTGCTCGGCGACGACGACGCAGACGCCGTGCTCGTGGGCGAGGGAGTCGAGCAGGGTGCGGATCCGCAGTCGCGCCTCGCGGTCGAGGTCGGCGAGCGGCTCGTCGACGAGGAGGATGCGCGGGCGTTCGACGAGCGCGGCGGCGATCGCGACGAGGGTCGCCTCGCCGGCGGAGAGCGCGCGGATGTCCCGGTCGAGCAGCGCCGTCACGCCGACGCGCGCCGCGGCCTCGGCGACGCGGGCCGCGACGATCGAGGCGACGACGCCGCGCGCGGTCGGGGCGAAGCCGATCTCGTCGGCGACGGTCTCGCTGGCGAAGCCGATCCGGGGGTTCTGCAGCACCACGCCGATGAACCCCGCGGTCTCCCGAGGCGGCACCGTACGGCGGTCGACGCCGCCGACGCGGGCGAAGCCGTGCAGCTCGCCGTCGTCGAAGTGGGTGTGCAGGCCGCTCAGCGCGTGCAGCATCGTCGACTTGCCGGAGCCGGTCGGACCGCTCACGAGCACGAGGCTGCCGGCGGGGACGACGAACTCCTCGACGGCGAGCGTCCAGCCCTCGACGGGCGCACCGGGGTCGGCGTCCGCGGCATCCGCGCACGCCCCGTAGGCGAGCACGACGTGGCGGAACTCGATCGGGGTCGCCCTCCCGGCATCCACCGAGCGCTGCGCGCCGAAGCCGCGCACCTCCATCGCGGCCGCGATCGCGACGGCGCGTTCGACGGTGCGCTCGAGCAGGGGGACGAGCAGGGCGGCGGCGCCGCGGGATCCGCGGAGCTTCCGGGCGAGCGCGACCTGGCGGACGGCGTCGCCGAGCGCGGGGACCGTCGCCCAGGCGATGACGAGGGTACGCGCCGCGCCGCGAAGGGGGCCGCCCCGCGCCCCGCGCGCGAACAGCTTCGACAGGTCGATGCAGGCATTGATCGCCCCGAAGGCGAAGATCACGGCCGCGATGGGCAGGGCGCTCTCGACCGAGTTCCAGAGGCCGCCGCTCGTGATCGGACCGAGCATCGTGACGTGCGCGAACGGCGCGGGCAGGCGCACCACGGGCAGATCGACGAGCACGGTCCCGCTGCCGTCGACCCCGTGGAAGAGGATGCGGTACAGCACGCGCACGACGATGAATCCGATCGCGAGGATCGCGGCGTGCCGCAGCGGTGCGGCTCGGAATCGGAACACGGCGTGGCTCGTGGGGGTCGAAGGCGCCGGCGGGATCACTCCGCGGGGGCGGCCGGTTCGTCGTTCAGCGTGAAGAGGAGCTCGACGGCGTCGCCGGGCTGCAGTTCGAGGGTGCTGAGGCCCTCCTGTGCGTAGCCCCACTCGCCGTCGGCCGGCTTGTGCCAGAGCGCCCAGTAGGCGAATGCGGCCGGCATCGACTCGCAGGTCTCGTGGTACTCGCTGCCGTCTGCGGCCGGGATCGCGAGGTCCTGCTGGGGCACGCCGTTCACCCGGCACACGACCTGGTCGCCGTACTGCGCGGTTCCCTCGGTCTCCACGCCGGCACGGGCGAGCGCGTCGGCTGCGATCATCGGATCTTCGGTGACCACGCAGCTGTCGATCGAGGCGTCGTCGGCGAGCTCGAGGTCGCCGGTGTCGACGACGACGGTGATGCCGCCGCAGGTCCCGGTCGCGGGCTCGGTGGCTGCGGCGCCGGTGGCGGAGGGCGAGGGGGCGGGCTGCCCGGTGCAACCGGCGAGCGCGAGCGCCGTCAGGGCGGCCGCGGCGAGCAGGGAGGCGCGGATGGGGGAGGTCACGCTCCAAGCGTAGGGGCGGCAGAGGTCGGATGTCGCGCTGCGACGCGCAGGGATGCGGTGCCGTTCTTTTCTCTCCCGTCACTTCGCCACGCCGGCACATGCGGCGCTTCTGCGAAGCGCTGCACGTGGCATTGCGGCGTTGTGCGCAGGGCCGCCAGGGCGACGCGACTCCCCTCGCGCAGTGGGCGGCAATCCCTGTGGACAGTCGGCCGCCCCGGCGCGCGGCGTCGCCTAGCGTGCAGGGATGCCTCGAACTCGTCGAACCGTCGTCGCCGCCGCTGCGGTGGCCTTCGGACTGGTCGCCGCGCTCGCCGGGTGCGACGCCGGATCCACGGCGCCGTCGTCGCCTCCGCCCACCCCGTCACCGCCGGCACCGATCTTCGCGAGCGACGAAGAGGCCCTCGCCGCCGCCGAAGCGGCGTATGCGGCATATGCGGCCGTTGATGCCGCGATACTCGCTGACGGAGGGAAAGGGAGCGACCGGATCAAGGATCACGTCTCCGCTACGTACGAGCCAACAGTGCTCAAGGCCTACGCGCAGATAGCTGAGGGCGGCTTGGTCGTCCGTGGTGAGGGCAGCGTCGAAGGCGCGCGCTTGATTGAGGCAAACCGCGAGGTGGTTCAGATCTACGCGTGTCTCGATGTGGGCGGCACGGTCGTTCTGAACGCGGAGGGCGTGGACGTGACTCCCCCCGAACGTCCGTTGCGCACACCTGTGCGCCTCCGATTCGTGCCTGACGGAGACCGCTTGCTGCTCGACGGGAGTGAGAAATGGGATGGCGACGACTTCTGCTGACGGGCGCGTGTGTTGGGGCAGCGCTGGGGTTTGTTGCGGTGCCTCAGATGGCGTCCGCATGCGTGCGCGTCGATGCGATCGTTGGAGCTTGTGCCGCGGGCGCAGTCGACAGCGAATCGGAACGGGTCGACATCATCGGCCAGATCGCGGACGGCCCGGATGATTCTGCGGAGGAGACGGACCTCGTCGAGCGTGCAGGCGAATCCGGGTCCGAGGCACAGGCCGACTCCCCACCCCCACCCCCACCCCCGCCGATGAACTGCAGCCCGATGAACCCGGCGATCTGCGCGGTTCCGGAGACTGAGGAACCGCCGCCGTCGGATCCGGCGCAGCCCGAGCCGACGTTGACCCTTCGCGACGTCGCCTCCTTCAGCCCGGGCTCGTCGGGGCTCGCGAGCGAGCCGTCGGGTTGGGCGATCGTGGGGCGGCCGGTGAACCTCATCGCCGAAGCGGGCCCGGTGACGCGGGCGGGCGTGCTGCTCGGCAGGCCCGTCGAGGTCGCGTTCACCCCGGTCTCCTTCGAGTGGACCGCATCGAGCGGCGAGCGCGTCGTGGCCGGTTCTGCGGGACGCAGCTGGGACGAGCTCGGCCTGCCTGCGCTCTCCAACACCGACACCTCGCTCCGTTTCGAGCAGCCGGGGCGTGCCACTGTTCGGCTGTCCGTGCACTACTCGGCCGAGTACCGCTTCGCGGGATCCGGATGGCGCGGCATCCCCGGCACGCTGTCGGTCGAGGCCGGCGAGCTGGAGCTCCTCGTGGGCACCTTCCGAACCGTGCTCACCGATGGCGACTGTCGGGCGAACCCCGACGGACCGGGCTGTTGATCGATGTCACACTCCGACACACAGCCGAATCCTGTGCAGATTCGTGATGTGGAGAGTCTTCCGATCGAAGACACAGGTGGGCTATGTTAGCCAGTACTCCAACCCAGCGGGCGTCCGCCCGTGCCTCCACGTTGATTGCCCGGGGGCGGATCCATCCGTGCGGCATGACCCGATTCGAGTGCGGCCGCCAGCAGCGTTCCGCCTCGGCCCCCGCGGGGCATCCGCGGAGCGCGACGACCGGTCCGGTCGCCTGCGCAGGGCGGGCACGAGCCGCCCATAGGCACGAACGAAGGAAACACAGCATGGCAACCGGAACCGTCAAGTGGTTCAACGCCGAAAAGGGCTACGGCTTCATCTCCCCGGACGACGGCAGCGCTGACGTCTTCGCGCACTTCAGCGCGATCGACGGCAACGGCTACCGCTCGCTCGACGAGGGGCAGAAGGTCGAGTTCGACGTCGCGCAGGGTCAGAAGGGCCCGCAGGCGGAGAAGATCCGCGCGATCTGATCTCGGCACCGAACGATCTGGACGCCGCGGGGTGGATTCCCCGCGGCGTTCGTCGTTCCCGGCTGCGACACCCGAGCGCCCCAGCGTCAGCACAGCTTGGGCCAATACGCTCGCGGGAATCGGATCGCCCGGTCCGGCGACACGCACCTGGGAGGAACCAGTCTGATGCAGTGCCCCGTTGACGGCGCCGTGCTCGTGATGAGCGAGCGCAGCGGAATCGAGATCGACTACTGCCCCACCTGCCGCGGCGTCTGGCTCGACCGCGGCGAGCTCGACAAGATCCTCGAGCGCGCTGGCCGCGAACTGGGCGCGCAGGCCGCGCCGCAGCAGGCCCCGCAGCAGCCGGCGCCGCCGCAGCAGCCGCAGTACCAGCAGCCCCAGTACCAGCAGCCCGCCCAGCAAGGCGGCCAGAACCCGATGGACCTGCTGCGCCAGATGACGGGTCAGGGGCAGGGCTACGATCAGCGCGGTTCCGACTACGACCGCCGCGGCTACGAGCAGGGCCACTACCGCAAGAAGAAGAAGGAGAACTGGCTCTCCGAGCTCTTCGACTGAGCCGCTCCAACCCTTCGGCTCCACACCGACGAGAGGGTCGCATTCCGACACTGGGATGCCCAAGATGGGCACCGGATGTCGGAATGCGACCCTTTCGCCGCGGGAGCGCGGGAGCGCGGGAGCGCGGGAGCGGGCGCTACGCCTGCGCGCTGCCCGAGATGTTCACGACCCAGCTGATCCCGAAGCGGTCGACCAGCATGCCGAACGCGTCGCCCCAGGGCGCGACGACGAGCGGCTCGACGACCGTGCCGCCGTCGACGAGCCGGTCGTAGTAGCCGCGGAGCACCGCGTCGTCGTCGCCCGACACGGAGACGGCGAACCCCGCGGCGGGCCGGTACTCCAGGTGCGAGGGCGTGTCGGCGGCCATGATCGTGACGCCGTGGTCGCCGTCGATCTGGCCGTGCATGATCTTGTCGGCATCGGCAGGGTCGGCCTGGCCGAAGTCGGCGAACGTCGAGACGTTCAGCGTGCCGCCGAACACCGAGTGGTAGAACTCGAGCGCCTGCCGCGCGTCGTGGTGAAAGTGCAGATACGGGTTCAGTGTGACGGTCATCACTGCTCCTTCGATCGGATCGGACTTCGCGCCGATTCTGCTCCCCTCGTGGGCCGCGCGCGAGGGGCGCGTGCGAATTCGGTCCGGCGAGTTCGGAAGATCGCTTGACGTGCAGGATGCCTCGGCGTATCTTAATCAACTACAAGGTTGATCAATGAAAAGGTTGATCATGCGAGCTGGACGAACGAGAGGAGGCGCGAGATGATCCTGGACCCGTCGTCCGACGACCGCCTCGACCGCGCTTTCCTCGCCCTCGCCGACCCGGTGCGCCGCCGCATCGTCGCCCGCCTGAGCCGCGGGCCGGCGACGGTCAACGAGCTCGCCGAGCCGTTCTCCATCAGCAAGCAGGCGGTGTCGAAGCACATCCAGGTGCTCGAGCACGCCGGGCTCGTCACGCGCTCGCGCGACGCGCAACGCCGGCCCGTGCACCTCGACCCCGCCGCCCTCGAAGCCCTCACCGCGTGGATCGACCGCTACCGGCTGATCCACGAGCAGCGGTTCCGTTCGCTCGACGCGCTGCTCGCCGACGACTCGCCATCGGGCGGGTCGACTCCACTCACGCGGGATGCCTCGGCCGAGGCATCCGACCAGGGCGCCGGCTCCGCCGGCCCCGCACTTGAATCGAGACCATCATGACGAACCCCGTCACCATCACCGCCCCGGAGGGCCTGCCCTTCATCGACATCGTGCGCGAGTTCGACGCTCCGGTCGAGCGCCTCTTCCGCGCGCACCGCGAGCCCGAGCTCGTGAAGCAGTGGCTCGGACCGAACGGCTACGAGATGCAGATCGAGCAGTGGGACTTCGTGAGCCACGGCGGCTACCGCTACGTGCACGTCGACGGGCAGGGCGAGCGGTACGCGTTCAACGGCAGCTTCCACTCCGTGCGCGAGAACGAGCTCGCCGTGCAGACCTTCGAGTTCGAGGGCTACCCCGACGTCGTCGCCATCGAGACGATCCGGTTCGAGGACCTCGGCGACGGCCGCACCCGGCTCGTCATCCACTCGGTCTACCCGAGCGTCGAGTCCCGCGACGGCATGATCGCGAGCGACATGGAGCGCGGCCTCACCGAGGGCTACGCCCGCCTCGACGGTGTCGTCGCCTGACCCCGTCGGAGCAGCGCCGCTGGGGCCCCTGAAGGGGTCTCAGCGGCGCACTCGTCTCCGCTTCGGCGGTGCCCGGCACCCCCGTTCGCGTCACCCGGCGACCAACCTCGCTCAGGGCATTGCGCGCCGCCCCCCGACGGGGTCATCATGTCCCGGGGAGGGTTGCGATGGGGTGGGACTCGAACGCGGAGCGATCGGCGGTGCGCCTCGTCGGAGCGCCGCCTCCGCCGCCCGGCGAGTTCGACGTCGCAGAGGATGCCTCGGTGTCCGTGCTGGGCCGACTCCCCGTGGATTCCCTCGTCGACGCGCTCGCCGATTCGCCCAGGGTGGTCCCCTGGGAGGCCGACGTGGTCGTCGCGGTCGTCGACGACGAGCGATCGCTGCACGGCCTGCCGGGATGGCTCCGCGAGTGCGGTGTGGTCGCCCCGGTCTGGGTCGTGCACGGCGGCGTGCAGGGCCCGGCGCCCGGTGCCGACGCGGTGCGCGGCGTCATGCGCGACGCCGGCTACGGGGCGCTCGCGGTGAGCCGCGTCACCGCGGCCTGGTCGGCGACGCGCTTCGCGATGCCCGCCTGAGCCCGCCCGGTCGCGTGATCGCGCGCGATCGCATGCGGCGCGCATCCCGTCAAGCCCGTGCGGCGCGGGCGGAGGCGGGGTAGACCGGACGGTGGGGGTCCATCGCCGCGGCTCCCGTGACCGAACGGAGTCGCCGATGACCGGGTTCGACCCAGCGCCCACGGAAGCCTCCGCGTGGACGGCGCCCCCGGCGCCGCGGCTCGGCATCGAGGAGGAGTTCGCCCTCGTCGTGCCACGCACCCTCGAGCCCGCGAACGCCGCGGCGGCCGTCCGCGAGCGGCTGGACGAGGTGAGCCTGCCCGGATCCCCCCGCATCGAGGGGGAGTTCCTCGCGCACCAGCTCGAGTACGCCACCCCGGTCTGCGACGACGCGAGGGCCGCGGCGCCCCTGCTGCTGCGCGCCCGGCGCGAACTCGCCGCCGCGGCCGCCGGACTCGGCCTCGGGGTCGCCTCGAGCGGCACGCTGCTGCACGAGGCGGACTCGCCGGAGCCCGCCGACGGCGCCAGGTACCGCCGCATCGCAGCCGACATCCGCGGCATCCTCGACGACCATCAGGTGTGCGGCATGCACGTCCACCTCGGCTACGACGACCCTGAGCAGCGGGTCGAGGCGCTGAACCGCCTGCGCGGCTGGGTGCCGCTGCTGACCGCGCTCGCCGCGAACTCGCCGTTCTGGCGCGGCCGCGACACCGGCTTCGCCAGCTGGCGCACCATCCTCCTGCGGCGCTGGATCTCGATCGGCGTGCCGGCGCCGTTCGCCGATTTCGCTGACTACACGGGCCGCCGCACGCAGGTGCTCGCCGCCGTCGGCGACGACGACGCGGCCCTCGTCACCTGGACGGTGCGCCTCTCGCACCACCTGCCCACGATCGAGCTGCGCTTCGGCGACGCGCAGCTCGAGGTGCGGGACACGGTCGCGGTCTGCGGCTTCGTCCGGCTCATCGCGGCACGGATGATGCGGATGCCGCAGCCGCCGCCCGCGATCGACTCCGACGTCCTGAACACGGCGGTGTGGACGGCGGCGCGCGACGGGCACGCGGCGCTCGTCCCGCATCCGCTCGGCGAGGGCGTCGCCCCGCTCCCCGCGCTCGTGGAGTGGGCGCTCGACTGGTGCGGATCGCCGGGCTCCGTGGCACGCGACATCCGCTCCCTGCTGGCCCGGGGATCGGGGGCCGAGCGGCAGCGCCGCGCCTACGCCTCCGGCGGGCTGGCCGCGCTCGGCGCGACCGTCGCCGCCCACCACGGGCCGCTTCGCACGTCCGGGCTAGCACCGGCCGCCGATGGGGTCAAGCCCGATGCGGCCGGGGCGGCGGTGGAGTAGCTTCATTCTGCCGAGGGCGGCGTGGGGCGTCGTGCTCGGATCGGGGATCACCACATCGGGGAACAAGGGGAGCGCCATGACCATCGAGGCACCGCAGCCCATCAGCGCGAGACGCGCAGAGCTTCCGACCATCGGCGCGAGGCGCGCCGAGCTTCCACCGATCGGCATCTGGTGGCCGATGCTCGAGCCCACCCTGCAGCGCGAGATCCTGGAGCACCCCAGCGCCCCGCTGCGCCGAGCGGTGGTCCGCCGGATCTACGAGCTCTGCGAGCTCGAACGCTTCCCGATGCGCGACTTCGTGCGACTGAACGAGAACGAGCGCGCCTACCTCGCCGGCTGGACGCACACCGCGGCCTGGGAGTGATGACGGCCCATCCGAGCGGCGCCGGAACCGATCCGGATGTCGACGCTGATCCAGCCGACGGCCGTTCCGAGACGGCCACCGAGCGGTACGACCGCAACTGGAACGAGCTGCTGCAAGAGCTCAGGGCGGTGCAGACGGGGACGCAGATCCTCTCGGGGTTCCTGCTCGCGGTCGCGTTCCAGCCGCGCTTCGAAGAGCTCGACCCGTACGCCCACACGCTCTACCTCTGCCTCGTCATCGCCGCGGGCCTCGCGACGCTGCTGGGGCTCGCGCCCGTGATGCTGCATCGCGCGCTGTTCCGGCAGCACGCGAAGCAGCGCCTCGTGCGCACGGCGAACCGCCTGCTGATCGCCCAGATCGCCGTCGTGTCCTTCATCGCGGCGGGCGTGACGGGGCTCATCTTCGATGTCGCCGCGGGCCGCGAGATCGGGGTGCTCGCGCTCTGCATCGCGGCGGTCGTCGTCGTCGGATTCTGGTCGATCATGACGTGGACGGGATGGCGCGCACGGCTCGACCCGTAGGCTCGGCGTGTGGATGACCCGACGGGACCGGCCGCATGATCGGCGTGCTCACCGGCTTCGTCGTCATCGCGCTCGCGGTCGTCGTCGGCTGGATCACCGCGCGGTCGGGCCTGTTCGGACCCGAGGCCCGGCCGGTGCTCGCGAAGCTCACCTTCAACGTGCTCGCGCCGTTCCTGCTGTTCTCGGTGCTCGCGACCGCGAACATCCAGCAGCTGTTCTCGACCCTGCTGCCGGTCTCCGCGATCGCGGCTGCGACGATGATGCTCCTGTTCGGCCTCGTGTCGATGCTCCTGCTCCGCCGCCGGCTCGCCGACACGGTGATCGGCTCGCTCGCCTCCGGCTACGTCAACGGCAACAACATCGGCATCCCGATCGCGGTGTACATGCTGGGCGACGCGGCGCTCTCGGTGCCGATCGTGCTGCTGCAGCTCCTGCTCTTCGCGCCGGTCGCCCTCGCGGTGCTCGGCGCGGTCGTCGAGCAGCGCACCTCGGTCGCCGCGATCGTGCGGGGCACCCTCACCAACCCGATCATCGTGGGTTCGCTCGCGGGAGTGCTCGTCGCCGTCAGCGGCATCGAGCTGCCGCCGATCGTGCTCGACCCGATCGAGCTCATCGGGCACGCGGCCGTGCCGCTCATGCTCATCTCCTACGGCATGTCGCTGCACGGCCGACGCCTCCTCGCGCCGGGCGGCGCCCGTGTCGAGGTGTTCATCGCGGCCGGGCTGAAGCTCCTCGTCATGCCGGTCGTGGCGTGGGCGCTCGGCCGCTTCGTCTTCGGCCTCGACGACGCCGCCCTCTACGCGGTCACGGTGCTCGCGGCGCTGCCGACCGCGCAGAACGTCTTCAACTACGCGCAGCGCTACGAGACCGCGGAGGTGCTCGCGCGCGACACGATCTTTCTGACCACGGTGGGAGCGGTGCCGGTGCTCACCGTCATCGCGCTGCTGCTCGGCACCTGAGGCTCAGCCGGCCTCGTCGTCGCCCGAGTCTCAGCCCGAGTCTCAGCCCCGCCAGCCGTGGAGCACGCGGGCCCAGAACCGCGACCACGCCGTCGTCGGCGTGAGCAGGCGGCGGCGCGCGGCGAGCTCGTCCTGGTAGGCGGAGCTCGTGAGCGCCCGGCCGATCGTCATCGGCGGCGGCAGCTCGGCGGTCGCGCTCGCGCCCGGGGCGACGCGGCGGGCGGGGACGACCACGGGCGAGGGGGCGAAGCGCGGCTCGGCGATGACGAACGCGGCGACGAGCCCGATGCCGAGCCCCCAGGCCCACAGCGCCGTCGCGGGAAGCGGCGGCGTCGTCCAGGCGGCGATCGCGCACCAGACGGTGACCGCGGCGGCCGCGACGTAGCCGACGCGGGGGAGCGCGGTCAGCACGAGCCACCGCCGCGCCTCCATGGGGCAGCGCTGCCAGACGAGCGAGCGCTGGGTGAGGCCGTTCAGCAGCTGGTTCAGCCAGATCAGCAGGGCCGCGACGAGGGCGGCCGCGATGAGCCACCCCCAGTCCGTCAGCCGGCCGTCGTCGACGAGCCAGGCGAGCGAGCTCAGGGCGTCCTCCGCCGGCGCGCCCGTGAAGACGCCCGCGACGGCGCCGACCGCGAGGGTGACGGTCCGGACGAGCCACGCGAAGGCGGCGGATGCCGCGGGCAGCCCGGGCAGGATCGCGGCCGTGACGAGGGCCGCGAGCAGGTTGGTGCCGAGCGACTTCTTGTCGATCACCGCGAGCCGGTTCTCGAGGTACTCCACCTCGGCGGGCCGGGCGGCGAGCGCGGGGCCGAGCAGGTGCCTGGCGGTCGGATCGACGACCTGCACGACGTTGCGGTAGTACTCGCTGTGATCGAGGAACGGCTGGCTCGTGTTGTGCACCGCGTGCTCCTCGGGGCCGAGCGCGGCGTCGCCCGGTCTGGGGAAGTACGCGGCGCGCCACCGTTCGCGCGCCGCGCGCCGGCTGTCGGCGATCGGCCCGGCGGAGAAGGGGTCCCAGACGGCCCAGTGGTTCGCCCAGGCGACCGGGCGCTCGGGAGATGCGCCGATCCAGTTGGCGACGGGGGCGTAGCGGTCGCTGCGGCCGCGCCAGTTCTCGCGGCCGAGCAGCACGACGGCCGCGCCGACGGTGGTCAGCCGGCGCACGTTGAACGCCGCGGGGTCGAGCTCCTCGAACAGTGCGAACGTCGCCACCGCGGCGCCCTGCGAATGCGCGAAGAGGTGCACGTCCCCGTCGTCGCCGACGAGCTCGCGGGCCCTGGCGAGGGCGTCGCGCACGACGAGCCGCATCGCGGAGGCCCGTACCGGCCGTTCCTTCCACGCCGCCACGTCGCCGATCGAGCCGACCAAGGCGTCGAGCACGCCCTGGGCGAGTTCCTTGAACCAGGGGATCAGCAGCAGCGGGCTGAGCAACGGCAGGACCGGGGTGAGCACCACGCCGAGCAGGACCACGCCGAGCCAGACGGCCGCGAACACCACGGTGAGCACTGCGACCCGGACGACGTCGACGATCGCGGTGAGGGTGCGGCCGAGCAGCAGTCGATCGTGCGGCGGGCGCTGATGTTCGACGAGCGTCAGCCAGGGCAGCATGACGAGGGTCTGCCGGAAGAGCCCGAGCATGCGGGTGAGCGCGCGCCACATGAACGGCACCGCCCAGCGGAACACCTGCGCGCGCGACATCGGCACGAAGGACTCCGACCAGCGCGCCTCGACGATCGCGATGCGGCGCAGGGTGGTCTCGGCATCCACCACGGCGCCGTCCTCGACCCGACCGGTGCCCCGCGTCGGGAACGCGACCGTCGCCGTCACGATCGGCACGTCGCCCGTGAGCTCCGAGTCGACGATCGTCACCCCGTGCTCGTCGCGGCCGCCGATGATCCGGTCGCGGGCGATCCAGTCCATCCGCTCGAGGAGCGGCTCGGCCCACTCGAGCAGGATCTGGCTGGTGTACGCGCTGCCCATGCCGTGCACGACGACGAGCGCGCTGTCGAACGCACCGGGCTCCGGCGACTTCGCCGACTCGCGGCCGGCGTCTTCGGCGATGAGCATCGCGGTCTCCTCTCGGGCAGGCGGGCTGAGCGAACGCTACTGGCGGGGCGGATGAACCGGCAAGCACGTCGTCCCGGGCGCCGCCTCAGGGGCGACTTCAGGGCCACCCCTGAGGCGGTGCGCTCGCGGCCGGCCCTAACGTGTGCACTGGACCGCACCCCGCCGTGACTGCAGGGGGAACTGATTCCGGCGGGTGGTCCGCTGAGAGCCGGCCCGATCGCGACCCGAACCGCGGTCATGGGCCGGCTCCCCCCGTTCCGGCACGGAGGGGGCCAAGCCGGGACGGGGCAGCGCCGTCCGGCCACCGGTCGTCGTGACAGACTCGACGGGTGACCGACGCGCTCCTCGACCTCGTCCCGCGGCCCTACGACGCGGACGCGATGTACGACGCCTTCGTCGGCTGGGCCGAGTCGCGCGGCTTCGCGCTCTACCCCGCGCAGGACGAGGCGGTCATCGAGATCGTGTCCGGCGCGAACGTCATCCTGTCCACGCCCACCGGGACCGGCAAGTCCCTCGTCGCGGTCGCGGCGCATGCGACCGCGGTCGCGAAGGGCGGGCGCAGCTACTACACGGCGCCGATCAAGGCGCTCGTCTCCGAGAAGTTCTTCCAGCTCGTCGAGGTGTTCGGCGCGGCGAACGTCGGCATGGTCACCGGCGACAGCTCGGTGAACGCCGACGCGCCGATCGTGTGCTGCACGGCGGAGATCCTCGCGAACCTCGCGCTCCGCCGCGGCGCGGAGGCCGACGTCGACCAGGTCGTGATGGACGAGTTCCACTACTACGGCGACCCCGAGCGCGGTTGGGCCTGGCAGGTGCCGCTGCTGCTGCTCACGAAGGCGCAGTTCGTGCTCATGTCGGCGACGCTCGGTGATGTCACGGCGATCGCCGAGGACCTGTCGGCGCGCACCGCCCGGCCGACCGCCGAGGTCACCGGCGTCGAGCGTCCGGTGCCGCTCAGCTTCTCGTACGCGAAGACGCCCGTGCAGGAGACGGTCGAGGAGCTGCTCGAGACCCGGCAGGCGCCCGTCTACATCGTGCACTTCTCGCAGGCCCAGGCGATGGAACGGGCGCAGGCGCTGTCGTCGATCCGCGTCGTCACCCGCGAGCAACGGGATGAGATCGCCGAGGCGATCGGCGGCTTCCGCTTCACGACGAGCTTCGGCAAGACGCTGTCGCGGCTCGTGCGATCGGGCATCGGCGTGCACCACGCCGGGATGCTCCCGCGCTATCGCCGCCTCGTCGAGACCCTCGCCCAGCGGGGACTGCTGCGCGTCATCTGCGGCACCGACACCCTCGGCGTCGGCATCAACGTGCCCATTCGCAGCGTGCTCATCACCGCGCTCGCGAAGTACGACGGCCAGCGCATGCGGCACCTGAGCGCCCGCGAGTTCCACCAGATCGCTGGGCGCGCCGGGCGCGCCGGCTACGACACCGCGGGCACCGTCGTCGTCCTCGCGCCCGAGCACGAGATCGAGAACGAGCAGGCCGTGCGCAAGGCCGGCGATGATCCGAAGAAGCTCAAGAAGGTCGTGCGCAAGAAGCCGCCCGCCGGACAGATCAGCTGGGGCGAGGGCGCCTTCGAGCGCCTCGTCGCCGCGCAGCCGGAGCCGCTCGTGCCGCAGCTGCAGCTCACCGCCGCGATGCTCATCAACGTCATCGCCCGTGGGGGCGACGTGGCCGCGAACGTCGCCGCGCTCGTGTTCGACAATCACCAGCCGCGGGCCCGGCGATACGAGCTCGCCCGCCGCGCCCTCGGCATCCTGCGCACCCTGCGGGACGCCGGGGTCGTGACGCTCTCACCGGATCCCGCCGGGACGGCCCTCGGCGTCGAGATCCGCCTCGAGGTGGAACTCCAGCCGAACTTCGCTCTGAACCAGCCCCTCTCGCCGTTCGCGCTCGCCGCGATCGAACTGCTCGACCCCGAGACGAGCGAGCAGGGCACCGGCCACTACGCCCTCGACGTGGTCTCGATCATCGAGTCGACGCTCGACGACCCACGGCCGATCCTCTCCCAGCAGGAGTTCCGCGCGCGCGGCGAGGCCGTCGCGGCGATGAAGCAGGAGGGGATCGAGTACGAGGAGCGGATGGCGCGCCTCGAGGACGTCACCTGGCCGAAGCCGCTCGAGGAGCTGCTCACGCACGCCTTCGAACGCTTCGCGGCGAGCCAGCCCTGGGTGCGCGACTTCGAGCTGCGGCCGAAGACCGTGGTGCGGGACATGTTCGAGCGCAGCATGTCGTTCGGGGAATACGTCGCGCTGTACCAGCTCGCCCGGAGCGAGGGTCTCGTGCTCCGGTACCTCTCCGACGCGTTCCGTGCCATCCGGCAGACCGTGCCGGAGGAGGCGAAGAACGAGGAGCTGCTCGACCTCATCGAATGGCTCGGCGAGCTCGTGCGCCAGGTGGACTCGAGCCTCGTCGACGAGTGGGCCGAGCTGATCGACCCCGCTGCGCACCTGCCCGAGGACGAGGCGCCCGTCGTGCCGCCCGCGCCGCCCTCGGTCGTCACGAACCGGCGGGCGTTCACGGTGCTCGTGCGGAACGAGCTGTTCCGGCGCGTGCAGCTCGCCGCCCTCGATCGGGAGGAGGAGCTCGTCGAGCTCGACCCCGACGCCGGCTGGCCGGACGCCCTCGACGCCTACTACGCCGAGCACGACGCCATCGGCACTGGACCCACCGCGCGCTCGCCTCGACTCGTCACGATCGACGAATCGGATGCCTCGGCCGGGATCTGGCGCGCCGAGCAGACCGTGGACGACCCTGCGGGCCACCACGACTGGCGGATTCGCGCCGTGGTCGACCTCGAGGCGTCGGCCGAAGCAGGCACGGCCGTGCTCGGCGACGTGGAGTTCGTGCGGTTGTAGCCGTGGCGGTCGTGCGTGGGCGTGCGATCGTGCCTGGGGGCGGTCGTCATGGGCGTGCGGTCGTGCCCGGGCGTGCAGCCGTGCCTGCGGCTGAAGCCTTGACTGGACGCGCATCACGGCTTGCCGTTCGCTGCACAGTCCCGCGCTCGCCCTTCCATCCCTCCTTCGCTCGCGCCTAGCGTCAGGACATGGCGCGCATCGACGAACTCCTGAACACGACCCTCCCGCTGCTCGACGTCGTCTGGACCGACGAAGGCGAAGCCGCCGGAATCCCCGACCCGGACAACATCGGCGAGGGGTTCGAGCTCGTCGGCCGACTGACGCAGGCCGAGAGCACGATTCACATGACGCACGTCTGGATCACCGAGGTCGATCAGGAGACGCCGTGGGTGCGCGAGCACGTGCACGACTACGACGAGGTGCTCACTTGGACGGGCAGCGACCCCGGGAACCCCCGGGATCTCGGCGCCGAGATCTATCTCGAGATCGAGGGTGAGCGCCGCATCATCACGACGTCCGGCTCCGCCTTCATCCCCGCGGGCGTCAAGCACTGTCCGCTCGGATTCATCCGCGTCGACCGCCCGTTCACGTTCAGTGCGTTGTCGCTCGCGCCGGAGTACGCCTCGCGCCGGGGGTAGGCGGTGGGCGCGCCCTCCCCTGGGCTCGGCTGGGGGAGTTCTGCATGTTCGGCGCCCTTCTCTCAGCTGTCTGGATGGTGTCCGGGGCGGCGTCGCGCGGTGATCGGTCGCTTCGTCACCCCGGTGCGTGCGAGACAGCCTCGCTGACTCGCTCGCCCGCGCCTAGCCCGAAGTGGCGCGATCTCGAAGTGGCGCGATCGTCGAACAGAGCTTCGAATCTCGTGGCCGGTTTGGGACGATGGAGGCATGACGAACTCCAGCACCGCTCCGGCGGCACTCGCCGCGTTCAGTGCGGCCGCCTCCGCCGTCGAGGCGGTGTGGCAGGGTGCGCTCACGCGTGCGAGCTCGCAGCCCGAGGGCGATGTGCGAGCGATGAGCGACGACGGATTGGTGCGGGTGGCCGCGACGATCGCGGGCCTTTCCCGGCTCGCGGAGTCGCTGCAGGCGAGGGTGGCGGCCGAGCTCGACGATCGCTGCAGCGGCATCGCCGGCGACGACCTCGCGAAGGCGCGAGGCTTCACCACGCCCGAGCGGCTGATCGCACACCTCACTGCTGGTCGATACGTCGAGGCGGCCCGGCTCGTCGCGGTCGGCCGCGCCACGGCGACGCGCTCCTCCTTCACGGCCGAGCTGCTGCCGCCGAAGCGGCCTTCGCTGGCGCGTGCACTTCACGCCGGTGTCGTGGGCATCGAGGCGGCCGACGTGATCCGTCGGTTCCTCGACCGGGTCGAAGTGCGAGCCGACCCCGAGGAGCTCGCGGCATCCGAGGCGTTTCTCGTCGAGCGCGCCCCGGTCGTCGGGGTCGACGGCCTGGGCCTGCTCGTGAAGCGGCTCGAAGCGCGGCTCGATCCCGATGGCGTCAAGCCGCGCGAAGACGAGCTGCGGGCCAGGCGCGGGCTCCGCATCTGGCAGGACCGAGCGGGCATGGTCAACGTGCGCGGCGCATTCGACCCAGTGAACGGCGCCCTCGTGAAGTCTGCGATCGACGCGCTCGTCAGCGCCGAGCTGCACCGCGCGCGCGACGCCCGGGCTCCACGGCCAGCCGAGACGGAGGGCGATCAGGCGACGTCGGAGACACGCACGGTCGCGCAGCTGAATGCCGATGCGCTCACTGATCTCGCCCGCCACGCCCTGGGCTGCTCCAACGTTCCGACGCTCCGCTCCGTGACGGTCGTGGTCCGTGCCGATGCCGAGGCGCTCGCCGCCGGGCGGGGCGCCGCATCCATCGACGGCATCGAGCAGCCGGTCTCATTGGAGACGGTCCGAGAGCTCATCAGCTCGGCGGGCATCTCGCCCATGCTGATCGGTCGAGGGGAACTGCCCCTCAAGCTCGGCCGCTCCGCCAGACTCTTCACACCCGCGCAGAAAGTCGCACTCGCCGAGCGTGACGGCGGATGCGCCTGGCCCGGATGCATGCGGCCGCCGAGCCAGACCGAAGCGCACCACATCGCCTGGTGGAACCGCGACAGCGGACCGACCGACCTCGACAACGGCATCCTGCTCTGCAGCCACCACCATCATCGGGTGCACGACGACGGCTGGATCATCCGAGTCCGCGACGGGCGCAGCTGGTTCGTTCCGCCCGCGCACCTCGACCCCGAACAGCGACCAAGGCCGGGCAATCGCGCAGTGGTCCCTGTGTTCAGTCGCCGTCGGCCACTGCGTGCATCGGCGGCGGCGTGAGATGCGTGCGCGGCTAGCTCGTCCCGGCGGCCGCGGCGGGGAGCGGTGCGAAGACTGCCGGGCGGCGCTGCCACTCGGTCACGATCGGGCGGTACCCGTTCCGCGACCAGAAGGGCCCCGAGCGCGGGTTGGCGACCGCATAGCTGAGCACGACATACGGCGTGTCGGCCGCGTCCAGCGCATCGTGCGCGAGCTGCAGGAACGCCGCGCCGACACCCGCGCCACGCTCGGTCTCGTCGAGGTACATCACGACGAGATACTGTCCGCCGGTCGCGGCGAGGAGCCGCGAATCCGGTTCCGGCGAGTCGGCGTCGGGCACGACGTGGATGAACCCGGCGACCTCGCCGTCCCGTTCGAGCACCCACGTCGTGTCCGGTGCTCGCCGCAGTCGCTCGCGATAGGCGGCCGCGAATCCGGCGCCGGCGTTCTCTCGCATCGTGACGCCGGCGAAGTGCGCGTCGAGGGCGAGCAGTCGAGCGTCGAGCTCGCCGAGGCGGTCGGCATCGTCGAGTCTGGCGAGCCGCACGAGCGCCCCGTCGAGCAGCGCGGGCAGACTCGGGGCCTGCCAGGCGCCGCCATCGGGGCGGAACCGCACCGCACGCACGCCGGTCGGTCCGAAGCCGCGGGCGTAGAGCGCGTTCACGAGGGCGATGTCCCTGGTCGGCAGCGAGATCCTGGCGCTGCTGTCGAAGTCGCCCGGCACCTCAGACGAGGCGATGCGCGCCAACCAGGCGTCGAGCACCTGCTCGACGGCCGCGGTGCGCTCAGCGTCGGGACCGGAGCTCCGCAGCTCGAGCGAGTGCTGCCGCAAGGCGCCCCAGACCGCATCCGGCGAGTCGGCTTCAAGGCTGCTGAAGCGGGCGAGCGCCGCTGCCGACCCGGCTCCGACCGTGGCCGAGAGGGCGCCCGGTGCGGTCGGATCGATCGGCTCGGATGCCGCGAGCGCGGGATCGAGCAGCCGGAGTCGGTCGTCGTGGTCCACCCGGTCAGCGTAGGGGTGGTGGCCGATCCGCGGGTTGACTCTCCGAGCACCGGGCTTGGTCGCGGCGGCACACCGCTGGCCAGGTGCGCATTCGAGCGCCCCATCCGGGGGCCACCGCTCATTTGCGCGCGCGGGCGTGAACGAGACGTGAAATCACTGGGAGCGCCGCATGAAATCAAGCAAGTCGGGGGTGGATCGCCTCTTGGCAGCGTCGCCGGGCGCTCCTAAGCTCTGGTCCAGTGCGTCCCCCGAGCGGGGGCGACTCGGAGGGAGAACTCATGCAACGCCGCACCATCCGCAGGTGGCCGGCTGTCGCGGTCGTCGCCGCCGGCACGCTCGCCACGGGCCTGCTCGCCGCGACACCGGCTCAGGCAGCCGAGATCACGCATTCCATCGCCGAGGTGCAGGGGACCGGCGCCGCCACCCCGCTGCCCTCGAACGCCGATGTCACCGTCGAGGGCGTGATCACCGCCGATCACCGCACCGGTGGCTATCGCGGCATCTACATCCAGACGCAGGGGTCCGGCGGCGTCGACGACGCGACGCCCGGGGCGTCCGACGCCGTCTTCGTGTACCTCGGCAACGCCGCAGCGACGACGCCCGGCGCGATCGGCGACCTCGTGCGCGTCACCGGCAAGCCGAACGAGTTCAGCGGGCAGACGCAGATCTCGGTCGCGAACGCCGCCGCCGTCGAGCTCGTGCAGGCCGGTGTCGGCGTCCCGGAGGCGACCCCGCTGCCCGACGATGTGCGCGGCGCCGCCCGCGAGGCGTACGAGGGCATGTACGTCGCACCGAGCGGCGAGTACCGCCTCGTCTCGAGCCACTCCCTCTACAGCTTCGGCGAGCTCTGGCTGAACGCCGGCGACGAGCTGCCGGTCAAGAGCACTGAGCAGGTCGACGCGACCGACCCGGCCAACGCGACGATCGCACAGGCGAACCGCGACTCGCGGCTCCTGCTCGACGACGGCTGGTCGACGCGCGTCGACAACTCGGCCCACCCGAACGACCAGCCGTACTTCACGGCCGACACCGTCGTGCGCAACGGCGACCGCATCGTCTTCCCCGACACCGGCTACGTGCTCGGCTACGGCTTCAACGAGTGGCGCCTCCAGCCGACGACTCCGATCGACTCGACGAGCGACGCCTCGCTGAAGCCGACCTTCGAGTCGCTGAACCCGCGTCCCGAGACGGCCCCCGAGGTCGGCGGCGACGTGCAGGTCGGGGCGTTCAACGTCTACAACTACTTCACGACCTTCACCTCGGTGAACTCGCAGGCGCGCGGCGCGGCCGACGCCGAGGAGTTCGCGATCCAGAAGTCGAAGATCGTCGCGGCGATCTCGGGTCTCGGCGCCGACGTCGTCGCGCTGCAGGAGATCGAGAACTCCGTCAAGCTCGGCGAGGCGCCCGACGAGGCGCTCGCCGATCTCGTGGCCGGCCTCAACGAGGCCGCGGGCGCCGAGGTCTGGTCGTACGTGCCGACCCCGGCCGCGCTGCACGACGCCGCGATCACCGACTTCATCACGAGTGCGATCATCTACCGCAACGACCTGGTGAGCCCCGTCGGCGACAGCCTCACGGTCGTCGACGAGACGGTGTGGGACATCGCCCGCGAGCCGATCGCCCAGGCGTTCCGCCTCGACAGCGGCAAGGTGTTCTCGGTCGTCGCGAACCACTTCAAGTCGAAGAGCGCGCCCTCGGGCAACCCGCCCGAGCCGGCCGACGGCCAGGGCTTCTTCAACGCCGAGCGCGTCGAGCAGGCGCAGTCGCTCCTCGCCTTCACCGACACGGTGGCCGAGGCATCCGGCAGCGACGCGATGTTCCTCATCGGCGACTTCAACTCCTACGCCCACGAAGACCCGATCGACGTCTTCACCGGCGCCGGCTGGACCGACCTCGTTCCGTCGCAGACCGAGCAGTTCACGTACTCGTTCAACGGTGAGCTCGGCTCGCTCGACCACGTGCTGGCGAGCCCCTCGGTCGCGTCCGAGGTCACGGGCGTCGGGGTGTGGAACATCAACTCGCCCGAGTGGGGCGACCGCGGGTACGCCTTCGGCGCGACCGAGGCCGGCACGCCCTACCGCTCGAGCGACCACGACCCGATCGTGCTCGGCCTCTCGGCCGAGGTCGCCCCGGTGGACATCGACATCGTGACGATCAACGACTTCCACGGTCGCATCGAGCAGTCGGCTCCGGCCGCGGGGGCCGCGGTCCTCGCCGGCGCCGTCGAGCAGGTGCGCGCGGAGAACCCGAACACGATCTTCGCGGCGGCGGGCGACCTCATCGGCGCTTCGACGTTCACCTCCTTCATCCAGGACGACAACCCGACGATCGACGCGCTGAACGCCGCGGGCCTCGACGTGAGCGCCGCCGGCAACCACGAGTTCGACCAGGGCTGGGAAGACCTGCGCGACCGGGTGCAGAACCGGGCCGACTGGGAGTACATCTCGTCCAACGTGTTCCTGAAGGGCAGCGACGACACGGCCCTCGCGCCGTACTACACCGAGACGCTCGACGGCGTGACCGTCGGCTTCATCGGCGCGGTCACCGAGGAGCTCGACTCGCTCGTGAGCCCGGCCGGCATCGCCGACCTCGAGGTCCGCGGCGTCGTCGACTCCGTCAACGCGGTCGCCGAGCAGCTGAAGGACGGCGACCCCGCCAACGGCGAGGCCGACGTGCTCGTGCTGCTCGTGCACGAGGGTGCGACGACGACGGACATCGCGAGCCTCAGCGACGGTTCGGCGTTCGCCAAGATCGTCCAGGGCGTCGACCCCTCGGTCGCGGCCATCGTCTCCGCGCACACCCACCTCCCGTACAACCACGTCGTCGACGGCCGCCCGGTCGTCTCGGCCGGTCAGTACGGCGAGCGCTTCGGGCTGATGAAGCTGCAGGTCGACCCCGTCACCAAGGAGCTGCTCTCGATCTCGAACGAGCTGAAGCCCCTCATGAACGGCACGACGCCGCTGTACCCGGCGGTGCCGGCCGTGCAGTCGATCGTCGATGAGGCCAAGAAGGTCGCCGATCAGCTCGGCAAGCAGAAGGTCGGCGACATCACGGGCGACTTCAACCGGGCTCGCCAGCCCGGCACCGACGCCCAGGGCAACCCGACGCTCGTCGAGAACCGCGGCGGCGAGTCGACGCTCGGCAACTTCGTCGCCGACGTGCAGCTGTGGGCGGCCAAGCAGGACGCCAAGGCCGACATCGCCTTCATGAACCCCGGCGGCCTGCGCACCGACCTCGTCTACAAGGGCACGAGCGCCGAGGACCCCGACGGCAACCTCACCTACAAGGAGGCGGCCGGCGTGCAGCCGTTCGCCAACACGCTGGTGACGCTCGACCTCACAGGCGAGCAGGTCAAGCAGGTCCTCGAGGAGCAGTGGCAGCCCGCGGGCTCGTCGCGGCCGTTCCTGAAGCTCGGCGTCAACAAGGAGCTCCAGGTCGTCTACGACCCGACCGCCGCGGCCGGTTCCCGCGTCACCCAGGTGACGCTGAACGGCACGGCGATCGACCCGTCAGCGACGTACCGGGTGGTGGCGAACTCGTTCCTCGCCTCAGGCGGAGACAACTTCTTCACCCTCGGCAAGGGCGCGAACAAGGCCGACACCGGCCGCGTCGACCTGCAGTCCATGGTCGACTGGTTCGCGGCGAACGGCACGGCGACGCCGGATGCGGCGCAGCGCTCGGTCGGGCTCGTGCTGCCGGCCCCGGCCGACGGGCAGGCCTACGCCCCGGGCGAGTCGCTCAGCCTGCAGCTCAGCTCGCTCGACTTCTCGACGAGCGAGCCCGCGGCCGGCGAGGTCACCGTGTCCCTCGGCGACGCGGTGCTCGGCACCGCCCCGGTCGACCGCACAGTCGTGCCCACGAGCGATGAGGGCGGTCGCGCGACCGTCGACATCGTCATCCCCGAGGGCGTCGAGGGTGCGCAGTCGCTCACGATCGCCGTCGCCGCCACCGGCACGAGCGTCACGGTGCCGATCACGGTGCAGGCGGCCCCCGACCTCGTCGACACGGCGATCGTCGGGCTGCCCTCGAAGCTGCTGTTCAAGTCGAACTCGACGATCCGCTGGGTCGGCCTCGTCGTGACCGGCGACGGCAGCCGCCCGGCGGGCACGGTCACGATCAGCGACGGCCAGACGGTCATCGCCACGGTCGAGATCACCGCGAAGGACCGCGGCCGGGTCGACGTGAAGCTGCCGAAGCTCGGCCGCGGCCTGCACGTGCTGCAGGCCTCGTTCACCGGCGACGGCTACGAGAGCTCCAGCTCCTTCAAGGTGCCGGTGCTGGCCTACTAGCGAGGTGCGTCATCGCGCGGCGTCGAACTCCCGGCGCCGCGCGATGACCTCGTGCGGGTCCCAACCCGGCCCGGGCACGGACGAGACGAGCAGGCGGGTGTACGGGTGCTCCGGCGCCCGGAACACCGCGGACGCCGCGCCCTCCTCGACCACGTCGCCCCGGTAGAGCACGAGCACGCGGTCGGCGATCTCGTCGACGACGGCGAGATCGTGGCTCACGAACAGCACCGCGATGCCCTCATCGCGACGGATCTCGTCGACGAGCTCGAGGATCTGCGCCTGCACCGAGACATCCAGGGCGGAGACCGCCTCGTCGAGCACCAGCAGCGTCGGCGACACCGCGAGCGCCCGGGCGATGGCCACCCGCTGCCGCTGACCGCCGCTCAACTGGTGCGGCCGCAGAGCACCCTGCTCCACGGTGAGCCGCACGCGGTCGAGGAGTTCGCCGGCACGCCGCCGCGCGCCCTCGCGGTCTGCCAGGCCGTGCAGCCGCATCGCGGCGACCAGGGCCTGCTGCACGCTCAACCGGCGGTCGAGTGAGCCGTACGGGTCCTGGAAGACCATCTGCGCCTGCCGGGCCCGGGCCAGCCGGGCCGCTCGGCCGCGAGCCGGGGCGAAGCGATCCGCTCCCGCGATGCGCAGCGACCCGGCGTCCGCGCGCTCCAGGCCGACCAGCATCCGGGCGATCGTCGACTTGCCCGATCCTGACTCGCCGACGAGGCCGAGCACCTCGCCCGCGGCGATCCGGAACGACACGTCGTTCGCGGCGACGACCGGGTCCTGGCCCTTCGGCATCCGGAACGCCCGACGCAGGCCCGCCGCCTCCACGAGGGCCGGCCCGGGCGCCGGCGCGAACGCAGTCGCGGACGCAGTCTCGGGTGTGGACATCGACGCACTCAACGGCGGTGCTCCTCGAGCTTGGGCGCCGCCTGCAGCAGCGAACGAGTGTACGGGTGGGTGGCTCCCGTGAACAGGTCGGCCCCGCCGAGCTCCTCGACGACCTCACCGCGCAGCATCACGAGCACCCGGTCGCAGAACGCCGCCGCGAGGTGCAGGTCGTGCGTGATGAACAGCATGCCGAGCTCGCGCTCCCGCTGCTGATCGCGGAGGATCGCGAGCACCTCGGCCTGCGTCGTCACGTCGAGCGCGCTCGTCGCCTCGTCGGCGAGGATCAGCCGCGGCCGGGTCGTGAGCGCCGCCGCGATGACGACGCGCTGCAGCATCCCGCCCGAGAGCTCGTGCGGGAACTGGCGCAGTCGGTGCTCCGGACGGGTGATGCCGACCGCGCCGAGCAGCTCCACGCCGATGCGGCGGGCTTCGGCCCGAGGCATCCCGTGCACCTTCACGAGCCGCTCGGCGAGCGAGTCGCCGATGCGGCGCACAGGGTTCAGCGCACCGCGCGGGTCCTGCTGGATGAAGCCGACCTCCTCGGCCCGGATGCGTCGGAGCTCGGCGTCGTTCGCGCCGAACACCTCGCGACCGGCGATGCGCACCCGGCCCTGCACGCTGGCCGTCGGCGGCAGCAGCCGCAGGGCGGCGCGCACCGTGCTCGACTTGCCCGAGCCCGACTCGCCGACGAGCCCGACCGTCTCGCCCGGCGCCACCGTCAGAGAGACGCCGTGCAGGATGGCGGACGCGCCGTAGGCGAGGTCCAGGCCGTCGATCGTGAGCAGCTCGGCGGTCATGCGCGGGCCCCCAGCCGTTCGGACAGGCGCACGCCCACGATGTTCACGGCCACGACGACCGCGGCGATCGCGAGGCCCGGCACCAGGGTCGGCGCGAAGTGGCCGAGCACGATGCCGTCCTGTCCCTCCTGCACCATGAGGCCCCATTCCGAGCTCGGTGGCTGCGCGCCGAAGCCGAGGTAACTGAGCGTCGCGAGGCTCATCAGCCCCTCGCCGAAGAGCACGACGAGGTAACCGAGCAGCGCCGGGGTCATGTTCGGCAGCACGCGCCGCACCGCGATGTGCACGGCGGAGGCGCCCTGCACGCGGTACGCGTCGACGTAGGGGCGGGCGAGCTCGGAGAGCGCGATGCTCCGGGTGAACTTCGCGATCACCGGGGCGTACGCGAGCGCGAGGGCGACGACGGCCGTCCACGGCCCCTTGCCGAACACGGCGATCACGAGCACGACGAACAGCAGGCCGGGGAACGCGAACATCACGTCGGTGATGCGCGCGAGCAGCACGTCGACCCAGCCGCCGTTCCACGCCGCGACGAGGCCGATGGCGACGCCGATGACGGTCGCCCCGGCGAGCAGCGCGAGCGGCCCGATCAGGCTCTCCCTGGTGCCGAGCAGGAGCCGCGAGAAGAGGTCGCGGCCCAGCTGGTCGGTGCCGAGCAGGTGCGCCGGGCTCGGCGAGCCCCAGATGGCGGTGAAGTCGATGGCGTCGGGCGGGTACGGCGCGAGCAGCGGAGCGAAGGCCGCGACGAGCACGACGAGGCCGAGGAAGGCGAGCGACACCGCGTACAGCGGGTCGCGGCGCCTGGCGAGGCCGTCGCGGCGCAGCAGCGCGCCGGTGGCGGTGGTGGTCATGAGGTCTTCACCCGGGTTCCGATGCGAGGGTCGAGCAGCGGCAGCAGCAGGTCGACGATGGTCGTCACGACCATGTACGCGACGACCATGTAGAGCAGCACCGCCTGCACGACGGGGAAGTCGTGGGAGTTGATCGCGTCGACGAGCAGCGAGCCGATGCCGCTGATGCCGAAGACGCTCTCGACCACCACGGTGCCGGCGAGCATGCTCGCGATCACGAGGGCGACCATGGTCACGATCGGTCCCCAGGCGTTGCGCAGCACGTGCCGCACGACGACCATCCCGCCGGCCATGCCGGTCGCGCGCGCGGCCTCGACGTGCTCCGAATCGAACTGCTCCGCCATCGACTGCCGCGTCACGCGGCTGACGATCGCGAGGGAGCCGATCGAGAGCGCGATCGCCGGCAGGGTGAGATGGCGGATGCCGTCCACGAAGCCGTCGCCCGCCCCGGCGACCGGGAACCAGCCGAGCTGCACGGAGAAGACCGAGACGAGCACGATGCCGATCACGAAGGAGGGGAACGACGCGGCGAGCGTGGTGGCGCCGACGATCGCGGAGTCCGCCGCGCGGCCCCGGCGCACCGCCGCCCACACGCCGAGCCCGATGCCGACGACCGTGAAGAGCACGGCCGCGTAGGCCACGAGGCCGAGCGTCGCGGGGAGCCGGCTCGCCATGATGCCGGCGACGGGCTGGTGGTACTGGAACGAGGTGCCGAGGTCCCCGCCGAAGACACCGCTCAGCCACAGCCAGTACTGCACGAACAGCGGCTGGTCGAGGTGGTACTCGGCGCGGACGGCGGCGATCCGCTCCGGCGTCAGATTCTCGGGGTTGCCGATGAGGAAGGTCACCGGGTCTCCGGGGGCCGCGTACATGGCCGCGAAGATGATGAACGAGGCCACCACCAGCGTCAGGGCCATGCCCGCGACCCGCCTCAGGGTTGCGAGCACGTCAGCCCTCGGTCGTTCCGAGGTCGGCGGCCCACGGGTAGTACAGGTAGGCGGCCGAGGCGGGGACCCCGGTGAGCTCCGCGCGCAGGGCGACGGTGGACGGGCTCTGCGCGATCGAGATCCACGGCGTGGCCTCGACCCAGCGGCGCTGCAGCTCGATGGCGAGCTCGGCGCGCTCGGCGTCGTCGGTCGCGGCGAACGCCTCCTTCACGAGCGCGTCGTAGTCGGGGTCGCTGAAGCCGACGAAGTTCACGGTCGCGGTCGAGGCGCCGTTCTTGTAGAAGCCGACCGGGTCGTTCTTCGAGATGTAGTACTCGTCCGAGAAGAGGTCGGCCTGGCCGCGCACGGCCTCGTCCGAGTAGAAGTCGCCGTACTGCGCCGAGGGCACCGTGACGATCTCGGCATCCAGGCCGATCTGCTTCGCCGCGGCGACGAGCGCGTTCGAGACGACGTTGCGCACCGAGCCGCCGTCGCTCGCGACGAGGATCGGCTCGTCGGGCGCGCCGGCCTCGGCGACGAGCGCCTTGGCGCGCTCGAGATCGGCGGCGTCCGGGCTCGCCGGGGCGCCCTCGAGCTCGTCGTACGCGGCCTGGAACGCCTCGGTCTCGTAGCCCCAGGCGCCCTGCCCGATGGGCGTCTTCCACGGCTGGGCGAGCCCGCCGAACGCGGCGGTCGTGATGCCGCTGCGGTCGATCGCGAGCGAGAGCGCCTGACGGATGCGCTCGTCGGCGAGCGGGCCGCGCTCGGTGGCGAGCAGCACCCACGCGTTCGTGGACGGGCCCTGCGCGAGCGAGACGTCGGAGACCTGCTGCAGCGGGATCGCCGAGGCGGGGGAGTCGAGGTAGGAGCCGTCGGCCTCGCCCGCGGTCAGGGCGTTCACCACGGCGGACTGGTCGGCCCAGCGGAACACGACCTCGCCGGCGAGCACCTCGCGCGAGTCGTCCCAGTAGTCGGCCGCGCGCTCGATGGTGAGGCTCGAGCCGGGCTTCCATTCCCCGAGCGTGTACGGGCCGGTGCAGGCATCCGGCGTTCCGGGCGAGCCGAATGCGTCGCCCTGGGCCTCGACGACCCGGGGGTTCAGCACCATGCCGCCGTTCCCGGCCATCGCCTGGATGAAGATGGCGTCGCGCTGCGCCATGGTGACGGTGATCTCGCGCTCGCCGGTCTGCTCCATCGAGACGACGTTCGCGTACTCGTCGGACTCGTCGGCGCCCTCGGCGGCGTGCCGCTGCATGCTCCAGAGCACATCGGCCGCGGTCATCGGGCTGCCGTCGTGGAAGGTCACGCCGTCGCGGATGGTGAACACGACGCGCGTGTCGTCGACCCACTCGGCCGACTCGGCGAGGTGCGGCACCGTCGTGAGGTCGGGCTGCACGGCCATCAGCCGCTCGCAGACGTTCGCGAAGACCGTGTTCTCGGCGGCGCCGCTGTCGATGTCGAAGTCGAAGGTCGCCGGCTCCGAGGGGAGCATCCAGGTGACCGAGTCGACCGGCCCGCTTGCGGCGGGGGTGGTGGGGCCGAACGGCAGCTCGACGGCGGGCGCCTCGCTCGTCGACGGCCCGGCGGCGGTGCAGCCGGCCAGCAGGATCGCGGCGGCGCCGGTCGCGAGGGCGGTGCCGGCGAGCCGGCGTCGGGGGAAGGGGGTGTTCATCGGAGTGCCTCCATTGGCGGGGTGTGAACGGGGGTGTGGCGGGACCCTGGTCCGTCGAAGGCGTTCCAGGGGAGCTTCTCATAGGGGTGGTCGCACGGCGTGCCGGCGGTGACGAAGTAGTCGCCGGTGGTGAGGTCGACGCAGCTCGACAGCAGCGTCGACCACTGCCGCACGGCGGGGCGCCGCTCGTCCGGGTGGGTGCACACGGACTCCGGGTAGCCGAGGTGGTCGCTCATGGCGGTACGGATGCCGGCGAGTGCGGCGTCGCGGTCGGCGGCGTGCCGCACGCGCTCGAGCCCGGCCCGGGCCTGGGGCACCCGGAACAGCGAGTCCGCCGAGACGGGCCGGTACCGGCCCGCGAGCTGCGGCGGCACCTGCGCCTGGTAGTGGTTGCCGTGCACGAGGAGTCCGTCGACGGGGTAGACCCAGTCGACGCCGCTCGGGGTGATCTCGAGGTCGATCGAGAAGCCCGAGCGGTCGGTGAGCAGCGCGTTGCTCGCGATGTGCGCCGGCGTGCGCACGAGCGTGTTGATCGCGTCGGGCAGCTCGCTCTGGTTGAGCGTCATGCGGCGGATGAAGGTCTGCGGCAGCCCGACGGCGCCGTCGAAGCGGCCGCCGAGGCCGTTCGCGTTGAGCGCGAGCCCGGCGGAGTTCACGCCGTGCCGGCCGATCTGCCCGGCCTCGAGCTGCATGATCAGCGTCGGCAGCGGGTCCTGCACGACCCGCACGATCACGACGGTGTCGCGGGTGCCGGTGCGCCAGTCCCAGTTCTGGCCGGCGTACTGGTGGCCGTCGCCGGATGCGCCGGCCGTGAGGGAGAAGCTGGTGCAGCCGTCGCTCGCGTCGCGCTCCTCGCTGGGATCCTCGTCGCGCGTCGGGCGGGTGCCGCCCTGGTCGTAGATGATCTCGCCGCGGAGGTTCAGGACCATGAGGTCGAGCAGGTCCCGGCCGGCGCCCGCGGCGATCCCCTCGAGCTCGGCGACGAGCTCGGGCGCCGCCTCGGTGCAGCGCGGCACCCACGTGGCGGCGCGGCGCCTGGCCTCGGCCCAGCCGAGTCCCGCCTGCTGTCCGAACGCCTCCTCGTAGTAGGCGACGGCCACGTCGATGAGGTCGGCGGCCCCCTCGCCGTACTGGCGGCCCCGCTCCGCGGGGGTGCCGCTGATCTCGAGGGTGCGGATGCTGGTGCTCGTCATGGACGGCGTCGTCCTCCCGTGCCGGATACCATGGCACCGGCGTCAGTCTTGGAATGGGTGTTACGAGTTAGGATGCTCGCGGAATGAACGATACACACAACCCGCAGTTCGTAACAAGTGATACACGCAACCCCGGCGTGATCGAGCTGCGCTCGCGCGTCCGCGACGCGTGGGACGGCCTCTCCAAGGCGGAACGCGCGGTCAGCGGACTCCTCGCGGGGAGCACCGCCGAGCGCATCCTCTTCGCGACCGCCGCGGAGCTCGGCAGCGAGACCGGCACGAGCAACGCGACCGTCATCCGCACCCTGCAGAAGCTCGGCTACGCGGGGCTCGCCGAGGTGAAGCGCCAGGTCGCGGCCCCGTTCACCGAGGAGGTCGCCCCCGAGGAGCGCGTCCGGCAGCGCCTGGACCGCGCGGGCGAGGACGTCGGGCGCATCGTCGGCAGCGTCTGGAATGAGGCGAGCGACCAGCTCGAGCTCGCCCGGCACGCGCTCGAGGTCGAGGAGGTCACCGCGGCGGCCTCGCTCCTCGCCCGGGCGGGACGCATCTACTGCTACGGCGTCGGCGCCTCCTCGATCGCGGCCGCCCACCTCGTGCTCCGGCTCGGCCGCGCCGGCCGCGCCGCCACGCACCTCGACGCCGACGGGTTCCGGCTCGCCGACGGGCTGCTGCCGCTCCGCGCGGGCGACGTGGCCGTGATGTTCGCCCCCGGGCGGGTGAACCCCGAGGTCGAGACGATCATCGGCCGCTGCCGGGAGGTCGGCGCCCAGTGCGTCCTCGTCACCGACGAGCTGCACGAGCGGCTCGCGCCGAAGGTCGCCGTGTCGCTGCACGCGCCGCACACCCCGACCGGCCTCACCGCCGAGGTGCTCGCCTCGATCCTCGTCGGCGACGTGCTCGCGCAGGTGGTCTCGGCGATGTCGCCCGAGCTCGCTGTCGAGACCTCGCACGCGCTCACCGTGCTGCGCTCGCGCCTCGGCTACTGACGGCGCGGGGGCGGTGGATGGCCCGGGGCGCCGTCGGCGGCCGCCGGTAGACTCGGGGTGATGACTCAGCACGGCGCGCCCGACGGGATCGAGGAGGTCCCCTGGGACCCCGACGAGTTCCTCCCGCCCGACGACGAGTGGGCCCCGCCGCCCCCGGCCGACGCCCCGCCGTCGGCGCAGCACCGCAGCCGGCCCCAGAGCCCCAGCCAGCCCCAGGGCGGCCGTGCCGCGCCCGCGAAGTTCGACTCGGCGCTCGACGCGCTCCGCACCGTCTTCGGCTACGACGACTTCCGCGGCGACCAGGCCGCGATCATCGAGCAGCTCGCCGGCGGCGGCGACGCCGTGGTGCTCATGCCCACCGGCGGCGGCAAGAGCCTCTGCTACCAGATCCCGGCGCTCCTGCGCGAGGGTACCGGCATCGTCGTCTCCCCGCTGATCGCGCTCATGCACGATCAGGTCGACGCGCTCCAGCGCAACGGCGTCCGGGCCGCGTACCTCAACTCGAGCCAGGCGCCGGCCGAGCGCGCCGAGGTCGAGCGCGCCTACCTCGCGGGCGAGCTCGACCTGCTCTACATCGCCCCCGAGCGGCTGAACAGCGAGGGCGCCAAGCGCTTCCTCGCGCGCGGCAGCATCTCGCTCTTCGCGATCGACGAGGCGCACTGCGTCGCCCAGTGGGGTCACGACTTCCGGCCCGACTACCTCGCCCTCGCCGAGCTCGCCGAGCGCTGGCCCGAGGTGCCGCGCATCGCGCTCACGGCCACCGCGACCGAGGCGACGCACCGCGAGATCACCGAGCGGCTCTCGCTCGGCGACGCGAAGCACTTCGTCGCGAGCTTCGACCGGCCGAACATCCAGTACCGCATCGCCCCCAAGCTCGAGCTGCGCAAGCAGCTGCTCGACTTCGTCCGCACCGAGGGCGTCGACGCCGACGGCCGCCCGGTCGCGGGCATCGTCTACGCGCTGAGCCGGGCGAGCACCGAGAAGATCGCCGCCTTCCTCGCGGCGAACGGCGTCGACGCGATGCCGTACCACGCGGGCCTCGACCCCGAGCTGCGCCGCCGCACGCAAGACCGCTTCCTCCGCGAGGACGGCGTCGTCGTGGTCGCGACGATCGCCTTCGGCATGGGCATCGACAAGCCCGACGTGCGCTTCGTCGCGCACGTCGACTTGCCGAAGTCCGTCGAGGGCTACTACCAGGAGACCGGCCGTGCCGGCCGCGACGGGCTGCCGTCGACGACCTGGCTCGCCTACGGCCTGCAAGACGTGGTGCAGCAGCGCCGCATGATCGACGAGAGCCCGGGCGACCTCGCCCACCGGCGCCGGCTCGCCTCGCACCTCGACGCGATGCTCGCGCTCTGCGAGACGGTGCAGTGCCGGCGCCAGAACCTGCTCGCCTACTTCGGCGAGCAGAGCGAGCCGTGCCGCAACTGTGACACCTGCCTCGAGCCGCCCGCGTCCTGGGACGGCACGGTCGTGGCCCAGAAGTTCCTCTCGACCGTGGTCCGCCTGCAGCGCGAGCGCGGTCAGCGCTACGGCGCCGGGCACCTCATCGACATCCTGCGCGGCAAGCGCACCCCGCGGGTCGAGCAGTACGGCCACGACTCGCTCGCGACCTGGGGCATCGGGCAGGAGCTCAGCGAGCAGCAGTGGCGCGGCGTGGTGCGTCAGCTCCTCGCGCAGGGGCTCGCGCAGACCGTCGGCGAGTACGGCGTGATCGGCCTGAGCGAGGCGTCCGCCGAGGTGCTCGCGGGTGCGCGTCAGGTGCACTTCCGCACCGAGCCCGAGCGCCCCGGCCGCAGCCGCGGCGAACGCCGGGCGGCCCCGGCCGCGGCCGATCTCGAGCCGGCGCAGGCCGAGCTCTTCGAGGCGCTCCGCGCCTGGCGGGCCGGAGTGGCGCGCGAGCAGGGCGTGCCCGCGTACATCGTGTTCGGCGACGCGACGCTCCGCGCGGTCGCCGTCGCGCGGCCCGGCAGCTTGGCAGAACTCGACGGCATCACCGGCATCGGCGCCAAGAAGCGCGAGGCGTACGGGGAGGGGCTCATCCAGGTCGTCCAGGCCGCCTGACAAGGCGGGACTCGAAAACCTAGCGACATTCGGTTTATGCTGGCTGCACCGAGCCCGAGCATGAAGGAGTGCAGGCATGACCGACCAGCAGCAGACGACTCTCAACACCCGCTACCGCGACGCGAGCCTCCCGGTCGCCGAACGAGTTGAGATCCTCCTCGCGCAGATGACGCTCGAGGAGAAGGCCGGGCTCTTCTTCCAGACGATGATCGGCATCGGCGAGGGCGGCACCCTCTCCGAGGGGGATGCGACGTTCGGCCTGCCCGCCACCACGGACTACGTGCTCGACCGCCACATGACCCACTTCAACGTGCTGCAGGCGCCCGCCGACGCGGGCCAGATCGCCGAGTGGCACAACCGCCTCCAGGAGCTCGCCGCCTCGACGCGGCTCGGCATCCCGGTGACCATCTCGACCGACCCCCGCCACTCGTACACCGACAACCCGCTCGCCGGCCTCCTCGCGGGCGCCTTCTCGGTCTGGCCCGAGACGATGGGCCTCGCGGCGATCGGCGACGAGGAACTCGTCGAGCGCTTCGCCGACATCGCCCGCCAGGAGTACACGGCCGTCGGCATCCGCGTCGCCCTGCACCCGCAGATCGACCTCGCCACCGAGCCGCGCTGGTCGCGCGCCCTGCAGACCTTCGGCGAGGACGTCGAGCTCGCGAGCCGCCTCGGCGCCGCCTACATCCGCGGCTTCCAGGGCGAGACGCTCGGGCCGGACTCGGTCGCGACGATGACGAAGCACTTCCCCGGCGGCGGCCCGCAGCTCGACGGCGAGGACCCGCACTTCGCGCACGGTCGCGAGCAGGTCTACCCGGGCGGCGAGTTCGAGCTGCACCTCAAGCCCTTCGAGGCGGCCTTCGAGGCGGGCACGAGCCAGATCATGCCGTACTACGGCATGCCCGTCGGCACCGAGTACGAGGAGGTCGGCTTCGGCTTCAACAAGTCCGTCATCACCGGCCTGCTCCGCGAGCGCTACGGCTTCGACGGCATCGTCTGCACCGACTGGGGCCTCATCAGCGACTCCGAGATCATGGGCGCGCCGTTCCCGGCGCGCGCCTGGGGGGTCGAGCACCTCGCGCCGCGCGAGCGGATGAAGAAAGTCATCGACGCCGGCTGCGACCAGTTCGGCGGCGAGGCGGTGCCCGAGCTCCTCGTCTCGCTCGTGCGCGACGGCGAGCTCAGCGAGGAACGGCTGGATGTCTCGGCCCGCCGTCTGCTGCGGGAGAAGTTCGTGCTCGGCCTGTTCGATCGGCCGTTCGTCGACGTCGACCGCGCCCGCGAGCTCGTCGGCCGCGCCGACTTCGTCGCGGCGGGCGAGGCGGCCCAGCGCGCGGCGATCGCGCTGCTCGTGAACCGCGAGCGCGAGCTCCGCGGGGCGCCGGCCGCCCCCGTGCTGCCGTTCGCGCGCGGACTGAAGCTCTACGTCGAGGGCATCGACGCCGAGATCGCGGGGGAGTACGGCACGGTCGTGGCGAGCCCCGCCGAGGCCGACGTCGCGGTGCTCCGCCTGCAGGCGCCCTACGAGGAGCGCCCCACCTTCTTCGAGAACTTCTTCCACTCCGGCTCGCTTGACTTCCCCGCCGACGTCGTCGCGCACGTGCGCGAGGTCGCGGCGGCGGTGCCGACGGTGGTCGACGTCTTCCTCGACCGACCGGCCATCCTCACCCCCTTCGTCGACGAACTCGCGGCGCTCACCGGCAACTGGGGCGCGAGCCCGCGCGCCGTGCTCGACGTGCTGACGGGGGCCGCCGAGCCCAAGGGCCGGCTGCCGTTCGACCTGCCGTCGAGCATGGCGGCGGTCGAGGCGAACCGGCCCGACGTGCCCTTCGACACGGCCGACCCGCTGTTCCGTCACGGCCACGGTCTCGCCTACTGACCGGTCTCGTCGCTACGATCGGGGCCAGGCGCCGCATCGGGCGGCGGGATCCGGGGGGATCGACATGGGACAGGTCAAACGGCCCGGCGGGGTCACGCTCGTCGCGGTGCTGACGTGGATCTCGGGGTTGCTCGACATCATCGGCGGCACGCTGCTGCTCTTCCAGACGAGCGTGGTCGCGACCACCGACGCCTTCGGCGGCGCGAGCGGCCTCATCGCCTCGGCGATCGTGTCGATCCTCATCGGCGCCATCGTGATCGTCGTCGCGAACGGGCTGCTTCGCGGCAGCGCGGTCTCGCGCATGGTGATCACGGTGATCGAGGTGCTCTCGATCATCGCGTCGATCTTCTTCGCGATCGCCTATCCGGCGGGCGCCATCGGCGAGTACTTCTCGGCGGCGATCGCGGTGATCGTCATCGCGCTGCTCTGGACCGGGCGGGCGAACGCCTTCTTCCGCGGCTGAGCGAGTCGGCACCGCGGCGCTTGTCGAACATCCAACGGGCGCGGATGCCTCGTTTGTAGACACTGCACAGCAGCCGACGACGCTCGGCCGGGCCCGCTTGTCGCCGGTCGACCGAGCGTTTCGGGTGCCGCGGGGCCGGTCGTAGCGTGAGGGGACACCCACGAAGCGAAGTCGGAGGCGAGACCGAAGATGGTTGACACTGCAGCGCGCACCGAGGCGAAGCCCGCCACCCCTGCCGCCCGTTCCGCCGGGGGGCCGAAGGTCGACGTCGCCGCCCTCGGCCGGCAGCTGCTCGGCACCTGGGCCGACATCCGCCTCGCCTCCCGCGAGCGCGCGGCGATGCCGGAGCTGCAGCGCATCGAGGGCCAGACGATGGCCGAGCACCGCGAGCGCGTGCTGGGGCAGCTGAAGCTGCTCGTCGAGCAGGGGGCCGTGCACCGCGCCTTCCCGAAGGCGCTCGGCGGCGAGGACGACCACGGCGGCAACATCGCCGCCTTCGAGGAGCTCGTCATCGCCGACCCGAGCCTCCAGATCAAGTCGGGCGTGCAGTGGGGCCTCTTCGGCGCCGCGGTGCTGCACCTCGGCACGAAGCCGCACCACGAGAAGTTCCTGCCGGCGATCATGTCGCTCGAGGTGCCCGGCGCCTTCGCGATGACCGAGATCGGCCACGGCTCCGACGTCGCGGCGATCGCGACGACCGCCACCTACGACCCCGAGACCGAGGAGTTCGTCATCCACACGCCGTTCCGCGCGGCGTGGAAGGAGTACCTCGGCAACGCGGGCCTGCACGGCAAGCACGCGACGGTCTTCGCGCAGCTCATCACGAACGGCGTGAACCACGGCGTGCACTGCTTCTACGTGCCGATCCGCGACGACGAGGGCAACTTCCTGCCCGGCGTCGGCGGCGAGGACGACGGGCTGAAGGGCGGCCTGAACGGCATCGACAACGGCCGCCTGCACTTCACGAACGTGCGGATCCCGCGCGAGAACCTGCTGAACCGCTACGGCGACGTGGCCGCCGACGGCAGCTACTCCTCGCCCATCCAGAGCCCGGGCCGTCGCTTCTTCACGATGCTCGGCACCCTCGTGCAGGGCCGGGTCTCGCTCGACGGCGCCGCGACCGTCGCGAGCGCGATGGGCCTCACCATCGCGATCACCTACGGCAACCAGCGCCGCCAGTTCACCGCCTCGAGCGACACCGAGGAAGAGGTGCTGCTCGACTACCAGCGCCACCAGCGCCGGCTGCTGCCGCGGCTCGCGACGACGTACGCGCAGTACTTCGCGCACGACGAGTTCCTCGTGAAGTTCGACGCCGTGTTCAGCGGCGCCGCCGACAGCGACGACGACCGTCAGGACCTCGAGACCATCGCGGCCGCGCTGAAGCCGCTGTCGACCTGGCACGCCCTCGACACGCTGCAGGAGGCGCGCGAGGCGTGCGGCGGCGCCGGCTTCATCGCCGAGAACCGCATCACGGGCCTGCGCCACGACCTCGACATCTACGTCACCTTCGAGGGCGACAACAACGTGCTGCTGCAGCTCGTCGCGAAGCGCCTGCTCACCGACTTCTCGAAGCAGTTCAAGAACGCCGACGCGGGCGCCATGGCCCGCTACGTCGTCTCGCAGACGGCCGAGCGCGCGTACCACGGCACCGGCCTGCGCCGCCTCGGTCAGACCATCGCGGACTTCGGCTCGACGGCGCGCTCGGTCAGCGAGCTCCGCGACGAGGCATCCCAGCGCGAGCTCCTCACCGACCGCGTCGAGACGATGATCGCCGAGATCGCCGGCCGCCTGCGCGACGCGCGCAAGCTGCCGAAGGCCGACGCGGCCGCCGCGTTCAACCGCAACCAGAACGAGCTCATCGAGGCGGCGCGCGCCCACGGCGAGCTGCTGCAGTGGGAGGCCTTCACGCGGGCGCTCGCCCGCGTGGAAGACGAGGGCACGAAGCAGGTGCTCACCTGGGTGCGCGACCTGTTCGGTCTCGGCCTGCTGGAGAAGCACCTCGCCTGGTACCTGATGCACGGCCGGCTCTCGCCGCAGCGGGGGCAGGCGGTCGGCGCGTACATCGACCGCCTCGTGGAGCGCCTGCGGCCCCACGCGCAGGACCTCGTCGACGCCTTCGGCTTCCGACCCGAGCACCTGCGCGCCACGATCGCGACGGGCATCGAGCAGGAGCGGCAGGACGAGGCGCGCGCCTGGTTCGAGGAGCAGCGCCGGGCCGGCACCCTGCCCGTGCCGGAGAAGTCCGCCAAGAAGTAGCGCTCGAGACGTAGGCTTCGGGCATGCGCCGACTCGTCCGGATCCTCGTCTCGATCGTCGGGGTCCTCGCCCTGCTCGGCGTGCTGTTCCTCGCCTACGCGCACACGGTCATGCAGGGCGAGCGCCCCGCGGCACTCGCGGCGTGGCAGGACGACGCCGTCACGATCACCTCCGCCGAGGCGGGCATCGTGATCGAGCCGGCCGAGCCGGGCACCGGGCCCGCGAGCGGCCAGGGCCTCGTCTTCATCCCGGGCGCGAAGGTCGACCCCTACGCGTACCTCTTCAAGCTCTCCGGCGTCGTCGAGGAGACCGGGCTCACGGTCGTCATCACGAAGCCGACGCTGAACCTCGCCTTCTTCGACACCCGGCCGCTCGCGACCTTCACGGCGCTCGCGCCCGGCATCGACGCCTGGTGGGTGGGCGGGCACTCGCTCGGCGGCGTGCGCGCCTGCCAGCTCGCCGGCGACGCGGATGCCTCGGGCGACGCCGAGGTGCTCGGCGTCATGCTGTTCGGCTCCTACTGCGCGAACGACCTCTCGGGTTCCGAGCTCGCGGCGCTCAGCGTCTCGGGCTCGAACGACGGCCTCTCGACGCCGGCGAAGATCGAGGGCGCGAGCGGGCTGCTGCCGCCCGGCGCCGAGTTCGTCGAGCTCGAGGGCGTCAACCACGCCGACTTCGGCGACTACGGCGTGCAGCCGGGCGACGGCGAGTCGACCGTCGACGATGCGGAGGTGCGGCGCGAGCTCGCCGCGGCGGTGGCGGCGTTCAGTCGTTCGGCGGGCGCATGACCGCGCCGGTGGCGAGGCCCACGAGGAGCCCCGCGGGCAGCCACAGCCAGAAGCCGGTCCAGAGGCTCACGCCGACGCCGACGAGCGCCCCCACGATGATGCCGACGATGAGCTGCTTGCGGCGGGCGGGGGAGAGCGGAGCGCGATCGGCCATGCTGCCAGCCTAGGCGGCGCGGGGCGGGTCTGGTGGGCGGCGCCCGGCGCCGCTAGGTTCAGTTCGATCAGCGTTCGGGGCGGATCGGTGAGGAGGACCGCGATGGTCGAGATCGTGCGGATGCCGCCGCGGCTCGTGATCGGCGTGCCGGTACTGGCGGGCTTCGAACGGCTCTCCGCGCTCGTGCCGGAGGCGTGGGAGACCGCGTTCGCCGAGTTCGCCGGCGACGGCCGCCCCTTCGCCGAGGCGAGCACGCGGGTGGGCGGGCGGTACCACGAGGTCGTCGGCGTGCTCGCGGCGCCGGACGCTCGGCGCGACGGCTTCGTGCACGCACTCGTCCCCGGCGGCGAGTACGCCTACCTGGAGCACCGTGGCCCGCGGAGCGGGATCGCCACGGCGTTCGGCGAGATCGAGGGATGGCTGCGGGAGCGCGGTCGCGCCGTGGGTGCCGCGAAGCTCGACATCGGCTACCGCGCGGACGGCACGGACGAGACGCACGAGCTGTTCGTCTCGATCGCTCCCTGAAGGAGGGGGTTCTGCGCGAGCGGGTCTCGCGCGGGCGCGCTCAGATCAGGCCGAGCGAGCGCACCTGCTCGCGCTCGTCGACGAGTTCGGCGACGGAGGCGTCGATGCGGTGCCGGGCGAACTCGTCGATCGCGAGGCCCTGCACGATGCGCCAGCCCCCGTCGACCGACTCCACCGGGAACGAGGAGACGAGCCCCTCCGGCACCCCGTAGGAGCCGTCGGACACGACCGCCGCGCTCGTCCAGCCGTCGGGGGTGCCCTGCACCCAGTCGCGGACGTGGTCGATCGTGGCCGCCGCGGCCGAGGCGACCGAGGAGGAGCCGCGCACCTCGATGATCTCCGCGCCGCGCTTGGCGACCCGGGGGATGAACTCGCCCGCGAGCCACTCCCGGTACCCCTCGTGCCCGAGCCGGGCGGAGAGCAGCGCGGGGATCGCGTCGCCCGCCGCCGTGGCGTGCGCGAGGTCGGGGAACTGCGAGGCCGAATGGTTCCCCCAGATGGTGACGCCGCGGATGTCGGCGACGGGGGTGTCGGTCGCGACCGCGAGCTGGCCGAGCGCGCGGTTGTGGTCGAGGCGGGTGAGCGCGGTGAAGCGCTCGGCCGGCACGTCGGGCGCGTGCGCCGAGGCGATGAGCGCGTTCGTGTTGGCCGGGTTGCCGACCACGACGACGCGGATGTCGTCGGCCGCCGCCGCGTTGATGGCCGCCCCCTGCGGTCCGAAGATGCCGCCGTTGGCCTGCAGCAGCTCGGCGCGCTCCATGCCCGCCGTCCGCGGCCGCGCGCCGACGAGCAGGCCGAGGTTCGCGCCGGAGAACGCGGCGTGCGCGTCGTCGGTGACCTCGACGCCGGCGAGCAGCGGGAACGCCGAGTCCTGCAGCTCGAGCGCGGCGCCCTCGGCCGCCCGGAGCCCCTGGGGGATCTCGAGCAGGTGCAGGCGCACCGGCGTCTCGGGCCCGAGCAGGGCGCCGGAGGCGATGCGGAACAGGAGGGCGTATCCGATCTGGCCGCCGGCCCCGGTGAGGGTGACGGTGACCGGCTTCTTCGCTGCCATGCCTCGAGCCTACGCCCGCCGCGCGGCTGGCATCCTGAGCAACGCTCGTCGTCGGGCGGGTTCAATCGGTCAGACCAATCGGCGCGGCGCGCGCGCGAGGCATCCCGACGCGGATACCGTGGCCCCATGCGTGAGTTGTACCCGGAGATCGAACCGCTCGAGACCGGCATGCTCGATGTCGGCGACGGTCATCACATCTACTGGGAGGTCTCGGGCAACCGGGCCGGCAAGCCCGTGGTGTTCCTGCACGGCGGTCCGGGCGGCGCCACCAAGCCGGCGCACCGGCGCCTCTTCGACCCCGAGAAGTACCGCATCGTGCTCTTCGACCAGCGCGGCTGCGGGCTGTCGATCCCGCACGCCTCGGAGCCCGACGCGAGCCTCGCGACGAACACCACCTGGCACCTCATCGCCGACATCGAGCGGCTGCGCGCGCACCTCGGCATCGACCGCTGGCAGGTCTTCGGCGGCTCCTGGGGGAGCGCGCTCGGCCTCGCGTACGCCGAGACCCATCCTGAGCGGGTGACCGAGCTCGTGCTGCGCGGCATCTTCACGCTCCGCCGCGCGGAGCTCGACTGGTTCTACGAGGGCGGCGCGGCGGCGCTGCTGCCCGACCGCTGGCGCGAGTTCGTCGAGCCCGTGCCGTACGGCGAGCGCTCGCACCTCATCGAGGCCTACGGGCGGCTGCTCAGCGACCCCGACCCCGCCGTGCACCAGCCGGCCGCGATCGCCTGGGCGCGCTGGGAGGCCGCCGCGATCACCCTGCTGCCGCAGCCCGAGAATCTGGAGGCCTACGGCTCGCCCGAATTCGCGACCGCCTTCGCCCGCATCGAGAACCACTACTTCCGGCACGGCGGCTGGTGGGAGGAGGGCCAGCTCATCCGCGACGCGGTGCGCCTTCGGGACATCCCCGCCGTGATCGTGCAGGGCCGCTACGACCTGTGCACGCCCATGATGACCGCGTGGGACCTGCACGTCGCGTGGCCGGAGGCGGAGCTGCGGATCATCGACGACGCCGGCCACGCCTTCGACGAGCCCGGCATCCTCGACGCGCTCATCGAAGCGACCGACCGCTTCGCCGCCGACGTCGAGTGGGAGGAGCCGGTCGACGACGACGCGGATGAGACCGACGCAGACGACGTCGTCGACGACGACGCCACTGACGAGACCGACGCCGACGACAGCAGCGAGCTCGACGACCCGGACATCGAGACGGGACGCCCCGAGGCGGAGTAGCGTCGCAGCATGACCTTCGACCCGAACGCCGACATCAGCGGCGGCAAGGCCTCCAAGCGGGGCCGGACCACCGGCATCGCGGTCGCCGGCGGCGGCGGCGTGCTCATCGTCCTCTTCCTCGTCTCGCAGCTGCTCGGCGTCGACCTCACGGGCCTCGCGGGCGGCGCGGGCGGAGCCGGGCAGCAGCAGGAGGTCGTCGAGGACTCGAGCCTCGACACCTGCCTCACCGGGCAGGACGCGAACGAGCGGGTCGAGTGCCGGATGAAGGGCGCTTCGGCCTCGCTCGAGACGTACTGGGAGGCGGAGGCCCCCGAGCTCGGCGTCGCCTACCGCGCGCCGAACGACTTCGTGATGTTCGACCAGGCGGTCTCGACGGCGTGCGGCCAGGCGTCCTCGGCGACGGGGCCGTTCTACTGCCCGCCCGACGAGACGATCTACCTCGACGTCACCTTCTACGACGAGCTGCGCACCCGCTTCGGCGCGCAGGGCGGCCCGCTCGCCGAGATGTACGTCATCGCCCACGAGTGGGGCCACCACGTGCAGAACCTCGCCGGCGTGCTCGAGTCGACTCGCGACGGCCAGACCGGGCCGAGCTCGAACGCGGTGCGCGTCGAGCTGCAGGCGGACTGCTTCGCCGGCGCCTGGGCGGCCGCGGCGTCGAGCACGAAGGACGACGACGGGGTCGCGTTCCTGAAGCCGATCACGCCCGCCGAGTACCGCTCCGCCCTCGATGCGGCGGCCGCGGTCGGCGACGACCACATCCAGCAGTCGATGCAGGGCCAGGTCATGCCGCACACCTTCACCCACGGCACGAGCGAGCAGCGCATCCGCTGGTTCGAGACGGGCTTCGACGGCGGCGCGGGCGCCTGCAACACCTTCGACGTCGCGGGCGGCTCGCTCTAGTCCCGGGGCGTCGCCGTGGATTTCGTGCGACCCGCGTCATGATCCGCCCCGGCCCGCGTCTCTTCCATGACGGCCGACAGGTCGTCAGCGTGAGCGATTGGGATGGGACATGCGACGACGCACGCCACCGGTGCAGCACCGGGAGTTCTTCCGGGCCGTGAATTCCGAGGAGGTCATCGCCTGCCTGTGCACCTGCACGCGGGCGGCCGACCACTGGTACGGGGCGCCGATCGGCGCTCCGGCGCTGACCGCCGAGGAGCTCCTCGGCACGGTCGATCGCGAGCCGGTCGGCGAGGCCGCGGCGCGCGCCTGAGCGTCGGGCGGCGGGACGGGACGGTGTCCCGGCCGCGCCGTCCCGCCACCCGGGCATATTGTTACACAATCTGCGGGAGGCGGCGAGCCCCCGCTCAGCCGCCCGAGCGGGCGTCCCCGACCGCGGTGACCACGGCGTCGACGTCGTGCTCGGTGGCGGGCAGGCCCGCCTGCTCCAGGCGCTCGGCCACCATCCGCCGCACGTCGTCGACGTTGCCGAGCAGCGCGTCGCCCCGCACCTGCTCGATCACGCCCTCGAGCTTCCGGCCGCGGTCGGCGTCGTCGTGACCCTCCTGGATCGGTTCGGACTGGGTGTGCTGCTCGTCTCGTGCGTCCATGGCCCGATGATCGCACCCGTGCCGGGCCCGCCCCAGGGCCTTGACACGCGCCGCGCACCCCTCGCGCCGAGCGGCGGCGCTGTGCCAGACTCGACCCCGTCGGCCGGGGCCCCACGGCCGGGGGATCGGGGGATGCGGTGGACGACGCGACGCGACTCGGGGCCACGCAGCTCGGCGCCACCGACCCCGTCGGCGGCCTGAGCCGGGCCGAGGCCGCGCGCCGCGCCGCGGCGGGGCTCGCGAACATCGCGACGGATGCCTCGAGCCGGAGCCTCTGGAGCATCCTCCGCGCGAACGTCTTCACCCTCTTCAACGGCATCGTCGTCGGTGGCTTCGCCCTGCTCTTCGCGCTCGGCCGCTGGCAGGACGCCCTATTCGGCTTCGCCGCGATCGCGAACGCCGCGATCGGCGTCACCCAGGAGTACCGCGCCAAGCGGGCGCTCGACCGCCTCGCCCTCCTGCACGCGCCGAAGGCGCGGGTCGTCCGCGACGGCGAGGAGCAGGAGCTCGCCGTGCGCGAGGTCGTGCTCGGCGACCTCCTCGTGCTCCGCGCCGGCGACCAGGTCACCGCCGACGGCGTCGTGCTCGACGGGCTCCGCCTCGAGGCCGACGAGTCGCTCCTCACCGGCGAGTCCGACCCCGTCGACAAGCTGCCGGGCGACCGCGTGCTCTCGGGCTCGATCATCGTCGCGGGCCAGGGCTCGGTCGAGGTCACGGCGGTCGGCGACCAGGCGTTCGCGGCGACGCTGACCGCCGAGGCGAAGCGGTTCTCCCTCGTCGCCTCCGAGCTGCGCAGCTCCGTCGACCGCATCCTGAAGTGGATCACCTGGGCGATCTTCCCGATCATGATCGTCGTCGTGAACGCGAACATGCAGGCCGCGGGCGGCTGGCAGCACGCGATCGAGAGCGGGGCGTGGCGGGATGCCGCGACGGCCTCGGTCGCGGCGGTGATCGCGATGATCCCGCTCGGCCTGGTGCTGATGACGAGCATCGCCTTCGCGGTGGGCGCCGTGAAGCTCGGCTCGCACAAAGTGCTCGTGCAGGAGCTGCCCGCGGTCGAGGGCCTCGCCCGCGTCGACCTCATCTGCCTCGACAAGACCGGCACGATCACGACGGGCGACGTGCGCTTCGACGGGGTGCACGAGCTCGGCGAAGCCCGGCCCGCCCACTGGGAGCGCGTGCTCGCCTGGCACGGCGCGGAGCCCGAGGCGAACGCGACGGCCCGCTGCCTGGCCGAGCGCTTCCCCGACGACGAGGGGCTCGCCCCGGCGGAGCGCATCGAGTTCTCCTCCGGGCGCAAGTGGAGCGCGGTGTCCTTCGCCGACGGCGCCGCGGGCACCTGGGTGTTCGGCGCCCCGGAGTTCGTGCTGGCCGACGGCGCCGGGCCCGAGCGCGGTGCGGCCCTGGCGCAGGGGCGCGAGCTCGCCGCGAGCGGTCGGCGCACGCTGCTGCTCGCGCACGCGCCCGAGCCGCTCGACGCCGGCCTCGTCGAGCAGGCCGCGCTGCCGGGCGGACTCGTGCCGGTCGCCCTGCTCACCTTCCGCGAGGTGGTGCGCGACGACGCGGCATCCACGCTCCGCTACTTCGGGAAGGAGGGCGTCGAGGTCCGCGTGATCTCCGGCGACAGCCCGCTCACCGTCGCCGCCGTCGCCCGCGAGGTCGGCCTCGACGCCGGCGAGGGCTTCGACGCCCGCGAGCTGCCGGACGACCCGGCCGAGCTCGGCCGGGTGCTCGACGAGCACCGCGTGTTCGGCCGGGTGACTCCGGTGCAGAAGCGGGCGATGGTGCACGCGCTGAAGGAGCGCGGCCACACCGTCGCGATGACCGGCGACGGCGTGAACGACGCGCTCGCGATCAAGGACGCCGACATGGGCATCGCGATGGAGTCGGGCTCCGCCGCGACCAAGGCGGTCGCCCGCATCGTGCTCCTCGACAACCGCTTCTCCCACCTGCCGGGCGTCGTCGCGGAGGGACGGCGGGTCATCGCGAACATCGAGCGGGTGTCGATGCTCTTCCTCTCGAAGACCTCGTACGCGATCACGATGTCGGTGCTGTTCGGCATCCTGCTCTGGGCGTTCCCGCTGCTGCCGCGCCAGCTCTCCGTGACCGACGGCCTCACCATCGGCATCCCCGCCTTCCTGCTCGCGCTGCTGCCGAACTCCCGGCGCTACGTGCCCGGCTTCCTGCGCCGCTCGCTGTCGTTCGCGATCCCGGCGGGGCTCGTGGTCGCGGCGGCGATCACCGCGGTCTCCGGGATCGCTCGCGCGACGGGGGACGCCGAGGACGCCGTGCGCACGGCGTCGATGGTGACGCTCGCGCTCATCGGGCTGTGGATCCTCGGCGTCCTGTCGCGCCCGTTCACCTGGATCAAGGCGGGCGTGGTGCTCGCGATGGTGGCCGGGCTCGCGCTCGTGCTCGTGGTGCCGATCGCGCAGCAGTTCCTCGAGCTCGCCATGCCGGGGCGGGAGACGCTCACCGCGATGGCCTGGGCGGTGCCAGTCGCCTGGGTGCTGATCGAGGGGATCGGCTTCTGGCACCGCCGCCGGTTCGGCGCGGCCTCCGAGATCGAGGTGAAGCGGGTCAGGCGCCGGAGCTGAGCTCCGCCGCCTCCGGCTGCTCCGCTCCGGCAGGGCCGCGGCCCCGTCCGCGCAGGAACAGCACCGCCGCGAGGAAGCCGACCGCCGCGACGATCGCGGCCCCGAGGAACGCCGCCGCGTAGCCCGAGGTCAGCCCCGCGGCATCCGTCCCGCTCGTCGCCGCGGCGCCGACCGCGGTGAGGATCGCGAGGCCGACCGCCGAGCCGATCTGGTAGCTCGTGTTCACGAGGCCGGAGGCGACACCCGCCTCCTCCGGGCGGGCGGCGCTGATCGCGGTGCCGAGCGACGGCACGAAGGCGAGCGCCATGCCGAACGCCGCGACGAGCGAGGCCGGCAGCACGTCGACCGCGTACGCGCCGTCCGGGCGCACGAGGGCGAGCCAGCCGAGCCCGACGGCGAGCAGCACGAAGCCCCACACGATGAGCGGCTTCGCCCCGAACCGCGCCTGCAGCCGCGGCGCGAGCGCCACCATGACGACGACGATGAGGGCGGTCATCGGCAGGAGCGCCGCGCCCGAGGCGAACGCGCCGGCGCCGAGCACCTGCTGCAGGTACAGGTTCAGGAAGAACCACATCGGCACCCACGCGGCGCCGAGGAGGAGCTGCGCGAGGTTCGCGCCGCCGAGCTGCGGGGCGCGGAAGATGCCGAGGCGGAGCAGCGGCGTGCGCCGGCGGGCCTGGATGACGAAGAAGAGGGCGAGGAGCACGGCGCCGACGATGAGGCCGACGATCGTCTCGGGCCCGCCCCAGCCCGCTTCGGGCGCGCGGACGACGGCGTACACGATCGCCGCGAGGCCGAGCGTCGCCGTGATCGCCCCGCCGACGTCGACCGAGCCGCGTCCGCCGGGCACGGCGGGCAGCGCCGCGGGCGTGAGCGCGATGACGAGGATGGCGATCGGCACCGTGACGTAGAAGACCCAGGGCCAGCTCGCGTACTCGGTGAGCACGCCGCCGAGGAAGACGCCCGCGGTGCCGCCGATGGGGGCGGCCGCTCCGTAGACGGCGAAGGCGCGGGGGAGCTCCGGCGTGCCGCCGAAGAGCGCCATCAGCAGCGAGAGTGCGGCCGGGGCGATGAGCGCAGCTCCCGCGCCCTGCACGGCGCGGCCGACGATCTCGGTCACCGCGTCGGGGGCGGCGCCGGCGAGGATCGAGCCGATCGCGAGGATGACCCAGCCGGCGATGAAGACGCGGCGGGCGCCGAGCACGTCGGCGAGGCGTCCGCCGAGGAGGAGCAGGCCGCCGAAGGCGACGACGTAGGCGTTGAACACCCACGACAGCGACTCGGGGGAGAAGCCGAGGGCGGCCTGCATGTCGGGCAGGGCGACCCCGATGATCGAGGTGTCCATGATGACGACGAACTGGGCCGCGGCGATGAGCGCGAGGCCGAGGCCGCGGCGCCCGCCGGATCTGCTGCTGGGTGACATCGTTCTGCTCCGTTTCGGATGAGGCTCGGGGCATTCGGTTGTTAATACCCCTAGGGGGTATAGATATAGTGGAGGGTGGCTGCGGCGTCAAGTCGCGTGACCTCGTTAGCATGGCGGGAGAGAGACGGGAGCCTCGATGACGGACGCGCACGGCCAGCAGATCGCCCCTGGGTGGTACCCCGACCCCGCCGGCGGCGGCGGACAGCGATGGTGGGACGGGATCGGCTGGACCGAGCACGTCGCGCCGGCGACGGCGCCGGCAGCCCCGGCAGCCCCGGCAGCCCCGGCGGCCCCGGCAGCCCCCGTCGCGCCGGCCGGCCCCGCGCCGTACCAGCCGTACGGCACGCCGGTCCACCGCGTCCCGGACGGCACGCCCACCGGCACCGTCTGGATCTGGCTCGTCGTGCTCCTGCCGCTCGTGCCGCTCGTGGCGCTCTTCTTCTGGGACGTGCGCGGCTATCTCGAGGCCTCGATGGCGAACCCCTACGGGGGGACGACCGCGATGTTCCTCGACCCGGGGTACCTCGCCCTGATGGTGCTCGGCTGGGTCACCTACGGCCTGTCCGTGTGGTTCTCGTACCTCGACTACGCCGCCCTCGGCAAGCTCGGCTACGCGCGCCGATTCCACTGGGCGTGGACCTTCCTCTCCGCCCTCGTCTACGTCATCGGGCGGTCGGTGTTCGTGCGCCGTGAGGCCGGCGGCCGCGGCATGGCCCCGCTCTGGGTCGTCATCGCCGTGAACGCGACGAGCTTCGTCGTGGTGATGATCTGGACGGTCTGGCTCATCACGCAGGTCATCGACTTCGCGCGCTCCGTGCCCATGGCGGGCTACTGAGATGCGCGGGACGGCGCGGATCGACGGCGCGGCGGTCGGGCGGTGGAGCCTCCGCCTGGACGCCCTCTACTGCGCCGTGCTCGGCGCTGCCGTGGCGCTCTTCGCGGGCCCCATCGCGGAGTCGCTCCGCCTCCCGATCCCGCTCGTCGCGGCGATCGGCGTCGCCGTCGTGGTCTGGGCCGGCCTCGTCGCGTGGATGCTCGCGCGGCTCCCGCTGCGCCGCGCCCTGCGCTTCGTGATGTTCGCGAACGTGGGCGCCGCGCTCGCCGTGGGGGCCGTCTCACTCGCCGCCGCGACCGTGTTCGTCGTGCTCGCGGTGCTCGCGGTCGCCGTCGACGTCGCCCTCTTCGCGGTCAGTCAGGCGGTGGCGCTGCGGGGGCTCCCCGCGGCCGGGTAGCCCGCCGCTCGCTCAGCGGTTCACGACGCCCCCGCATCCGATCCGGATGCGGGGGCGTTCGCGTGCCCCCAGGCGCCGGCTCGTAACGGTTTGAAAACGTCACTAGGAAATCATGTTGTGCGTTTCAATAACTCCCCCTAGGCTCGCAGACGTTCACGCCGACGGCCTCGCCGCGGCACCCGCGACGGGGCGACGGATGCCTCGGTGACACAAGGATGTGCGCAGTGACAGCACCGACCCTCAAGCGCTCGCTCGGCATGTGGGCCATCGTCGGACTCGGCCTCGGCTACATGGCCCCGGTGACCGTGTTCGACACCTTCGGCATCGTGAGCGAGGAGACGGACGGCGTGGTGCCCTTGGCCTACCTCGTCGGCCTCGTGGTGCTGCTGTTCACCGCCGTCAGCTACGGCGCGATGGTGCGCGCGTTCCCGGCCGCCGGCTCCGCGTACACCTACACGCGCGAGGCGATCCATCCGGCGCTCGGCTTCCTCGTCGGCTGGGCCTCGCTGCTCGACTACCTGCTGCTGCCCGTCGTGAACGCGGTGATCATCCGGCTCTACATGGAGCAGTTCTTCCCCGAGGTGCCCGGGGCGGTCTGGGTGGTCGGGGTCGCGGCCCTGCTCATCGGCCTCAACGTCGTGAGCGTGAAGGCGACGTCGCGGGTGAACGGCGTGCTGCTCATCGCCGCGCTCGCCGGCATCGCGGCGTTCCTCGTGCTCGCGGGGCTGCAGATCTCGAAGGGCATGGGCACCGGCACGCTGTTCTCGCTGCAGCCCATCTGGCACGACGGGGTGCAGCTGTCGGCCGTGCTGGCCGGCACCACGATCGTGGCGTTCTCCTTCATCGGCTTCGACGCGGTCACCATGTACGCCGAGGAGGCGAAGCACCCGAACGCGGTGCCGCGGGCCGTCATGCTGACCGTGCTGATCGGCGGGGCGATCTTCTTCGCCGGGGCCTGGTTCGCGCAGTCCGCGTTCCCGACGCTCGACGCCTTCGAGTACACCGACGACACGCTGCCCGAGCTCGCGCTCTTCGTCGGCGGCCAGGCCTTCCAGCTCCTCTTCGTGGCCGTCGCCTTCGCCGCGGCCGTCGCCTCGGGGCTGTCATCGCACGCGAGCGTCTCGCGGCTGCTCTACGTGATGGGCCGCAACGGCGTGCTCGCCCCGAAGCGCTGGTTCGGCTCGGTGAGCCCGCGCTTCCGCACGCCGGTGTTCACGACCGTGCTCGCGGGCCTCGTCGTGCTGCTCGCGATCACGCCCACGCTCGACCTCATCTCCTCGGTCATCAACTTCGGCGCGCTCATCGCCTTCACCTTCGTGAACCTCGCCGTCATCGCCCACTACGCGATCCGCCTGGGCCGCCGGCGCACGCCCGCCGACATCGTCCGCTTCATCGTGCTGCCGATCCTCGGCGCGGCCGGCACGGGGCTGCTCTGGGTGCACCTGAGCGCGGACGCGATGATCCTCGGCACCGTCTGGACCGCCGTCGGCCTCGTCATCCTCTTCGCCGTTACCCGCGGCTTCCGCCGCCCCGTCGCCGAGCTCGGCATCGACGAGGCCGACGCCACCGACGGGCCGGATGCCGACGAGGCATCCGAACCCGAGGTGCCGACCGTGCCGACGCGCTAGCCCTCCGGGCGCGTCCGACCCCACCCATCCACCCCCAGAAAGGAACGCGAATGCGCAACCCCACCCGCACCAGGCGTCTCGTGGCGATCGGCACCGCGGCCGTCGTCACCGGGCTCCTCGCCGCGTGCACCCCGGCCGCCCCGGCCTCCGACGCGGACGCCGCCGACACCGTGCTGACGAACGGCTTCGTCTGGACCGTCGACGCCGAGAACAGCGTGCAGCAGGCCGTCGCCATCACCGACGGCGAGATCGTCTACGTCGGCGACGACGCCGGCGCGAAGCAGCTCATCGGCGAACGCACCGAGGTGATCGACCTCGACGGCAAGATGGTCATGCCGGGCATGCAGGACGCCCACGTGCACACCTTCCTCGGCGGCGACAAGCTCACGGCCTGCAACCTGAACTTCGAGTCGCTCACGATCCCGCAGTTCCAGGACAAGATCCAGGGATGCCTCGACGAGGAGGGCGACACCGACAAGCCCCTCATCGTCGAGACCTGGTACCGCCAGGCGATGCAGCCGCAGGGCGTCACGGTCGACAAGAGCGTGCTCGACGCGCTCGACACCGACCGCGCCGTGCTCGTCTACACGACCGACGGGCACTCGGTGCTGCTGAACTCCACGGCGCTCGAGGCCGCGGGCATCACCTCGGAGCACTCCGGCCCGCCGCACATCGAGGTCGACGCGAACGGGGTGCCCAACGGCATCCTCGAGGAGGGCGCGGCGTTCATGGCGCGCGGCAAGATCGTGCCGCCGCGCACCCTCGACGAGAGCGTGGCCTCGGCGTCCGCCGCGATGTCGGCGCTCTCCGCCGTCGGCGTCACCGCGTACATGGACCAGCTCTCGGGCGAGGACGTCGCCTCGGCGATGACCGAGCTGCGCGAGCGCGGCGAGCTCACGACGCGCGTGTTCCTCGCGCCGAACGTCTCCGCCGAGCTCGGCAAGGCCGACCCGCGGGCAGCGGTCGACGAGGTGCTCGCCTACCGCGAGCAGTGGGCGACGGATGCCTCGGCCCAGGAGCCGGGCATCGCGGTGAACAACGTCGCCGAGTTCGGCCTCGACGGCGTGCTGCAGGCGCCCGCGCTGACCGCGTCCTTCCTCGAGCCGTACTACGTGAACGTCGGCACCGAGGAGGCGCCCGACTGGCAGCCCGGCACCGACGCGGGACCCGAGCCGACGTACACGGCCGAGCAGATGGGCGCGATCGTCGCGCTGCTCCTCGACGAGGACATCACCCCGGAGCCGCACGCGATCGGCGACCGCGCGGTGCGCACGGCCCTCGACGCCTTCGAGATCGCCCGCGCCCAGTCCGACTCGGACACGCCGCTCGCGATCGCGCACGCGGAGTCGGTGCATCCCGACGATCTGGCGCGCTTCGCCGAGCTCGACGTGCTGCCCGCGATGGGCCTGCAGTGGGCGAAGCCCGCGTTCGACTCGATCGACGCCGCGCAGGACACCCTCGGCCCGGAGCGCTTCGCCCGCACCGAGCCCATCGGCAGCCTCGCCGACGCGGGCGCGCAGGTCGCGAACGGCAGCGACTGGCCGGTCGACCCGCTGAACCCCTTCGCCTCGCTGCAGATCTCGATGACGCGCGAGAACCCCGAGGGCGGCGACCGCTTCCCCGGCAAGCTCGGCGAGGACCGCGGTCTGACCGTCGAGGAGGCGATCCGCGCGATGACGATCAACCCGGCCCGCATCATGCACGGCGACGCCACGAGCGGCTCGATCGAGGTCGGCAAGTACGCGGATCTCATCGTGCTCGACCGCAACCTCACCGAGATCCCGGCGGACGAGATCGTCGACACGAAGGTCGAGCTCACCCTGCTCGGCGGCAAGGCGGTCTACGGCAAGCTCTGAGCCGCCTGATCACGCCCTGATCGCGCCCGCCGGATCGTCGACAGCACCACGTCGAGGGTCCGGCGGGCGTCGTCCGGGGAGATCAGGCCCGCGAGCCAGCGCTGGCTGAGCCCCTCGACCAGCGCGGTGAGGAGCTCGGCCACGGCCTGCGGCGCCGCGGCCGTCACGATCGAGCCGTCGGCGAGGCCGCGCAGGATGCCGATGGTGACCTGCTCGTTCCACCGCTCGGTCGCCCGCCGCACCGCCTCGGCGAGCTCAGGGTCCTCGATGGGCAGCGCGGTCACCTCGTTCCAGATGAGGTTGAGGTCGCGCACCTCGGGGGAGTCGTCGAACTCGGCGTGCAGCGCGCCGCGCAGCGCCTCGTAGCCGCTCGCCTCGCGGTCGAGGTGCAGCAGGTTCACCGAGGGCGCGCGCTCCGCGGCGTACTGGAACACCCCGCGCACGAGCGCCTGCCGGTTCGGGAAGTGGTAGTAGGTCAGCTGCGGGGTGACGCCGGCGAGCGCCGTGATGTCCTTGACCACGAAGGCGTCGAGGCCGCGCTCGCCGATCACCTGCGCCGCGGCGGCGAGGATGCGGTCCCGCTTCGAGGCGGGCTTCTGCGTCTCAGTCGGCATCCGACGCCCCGCCCTCGAGGACCGCGCCCGTGGCGAGACCGAGCAGCTCGAGCCCGCGCTCGGCCGGCAGCAGCGAGGAGCGGACCCGCTGCTGCAGCCCGTCGACGAGGGCGGTGAGGGCCGTCGCCGCCTCGGCCGCAGCCTCCGGGTGCGTCTCGGCGAGGCCCGGCACGGCCGCGGTGACGAGGCGGGTCATGCCGCCGTTCCAGCCGGTGAGCGTCTGGGCCAGGGCCGGGCGGATGGCGGGATCGAACGCGGCCGCCCGCATCGCCTCGGCATACACGCGGTCCTGCCTGGCGGCCTCCGCGTCGACGCCGATGTGCTGGCTCAGCGCCGCGCGCAGCCGCTCGGCCGGCGGCAGCTCCGTCGAGGGGCGACGGTACGCGTAGTTGGCGAGGGCCTCCGCGAGCGCCGCCCGGATCAGATCCTGCCGGTTCTCGAAGTGGTAGTAGAGGAGGCCGAGCGACACGTCGGCGGACTCCGCGACCGCCTCGACCGTCACACCGCGCACCCCGTGCTCGCTCAGCAGCTCGGTCGCCGCTCCGAGGATCGCGGCACGCGTCGACGCGGCCTTCGAGGGCTTCGGCGCCGTCGGCGTCTGCGTCGACGCCGGGGGCTGCTGGGCTGCGGGCACGAGTCTGATTCTACGGGCGTGGTGCGGACGGCGGATGCCGGGAGGGCCCCCGCTCGCTCAGGCGAACAGCAGCGACACGAGGACCGGAACCACAATCGCGACGATCGGCGCTGCGGCGAACATGACGATGGTCGCGACGAGCGCGAACCGGGCGTCCGAGCGGCCGAGGCCACCGAGGCGGCCGGCGCCGGCGAGCCCCCTCACGGCGAACACGATCGTGGTGATGGTGATCGCCAGATACGGGAGGAACCCCATCCAGACGACGATCAGCCCGATCGTTTGCAAGGTCGGCGACGGGACGAACGTGAGGGCGATCGGCACGAGCCAGAACACGGCTCCGACCGCGATCGTCCACGGCGCGAGCCTTCTCGCGGTCGCCGCGGCACGGTTGGACGGCGGGGCCCAGGCGGCCTGCGGAGTCGCGGTCATGCTCGACCCGACCGTTCGAGCTTCCGGGTGCGGGCACTGCCCAGCGCCCAGCCGGCGGCGAACGCGCCCAGCGCCACCGCGACCACGAGCAGCGCGATGCCCCAGCTGCGCGCGGGCGGCACCGGCGACAAGCCGCCGACGAAGCCGAAGTCGCGGCTGGGCTGATAGGCGAACCACCCGAACGAGGCGCTCGAAGCCGGGAGCAGAATGAGCACGACCCCGACTATGGCGAGGACTGCCGCGCCGACACCCATCGCTACGAGACCGATCTTCATCGCTGCTCCTTCACGCGTGGCGGATCCTGGACAGCGTAGCCGGGGCCGATTCGCGGCGGGGGAGCACACGAAGCGAAGGCGCAAACTCCTGCGCCTGATGTTTGGAGGGATGATCTCGGGACGCTGCGCCGGATCGCCTCGACAGAACGGCAGTTCGTAGGAGTTTCGCGCTCTCGTCACCTCAGTCTCCTTTCTCGTGGCCGTGAACTGCCCGTAGCGTGGGAGCGGAGATCATCGGAGGATCCCAATGAGCACCATCAGCACTAGCGGAACCGAGAATTTCCCGACCACGAGGGCAGGCCTGCTCGCCGGGGCTGGCATTGTCGCCCTCATCCTGTTCATCTCAGCGGCGCAGGCCGCGGGTACGTGGTTCCTCGGGACTTCGGTGACATTCGTCCTCTTCGTCGTGCTGCTCCTCATGCTGCCGAGGCTGTTCAAGCCGCGGGGGAGCCGACTCCGCGCGCCAGTCACGCAACGGCAGTCGGGGTGGATCTACATGGGCACGATCGCGTTTGGTGCCATCTTCGTCACGACGACGCTGATCACCGGACAGCCGCTCTGGGCTCTCGTAGCCGGTATCGCAGTCACCGTCGCGACGCTCGCCGCGCTGATCGCGCTTGCGACTCGTCGTGGCGGGGAAGTGGCGCTCGACAACCAGCGGCAGAGCGAATAGGGACCGCGCCGAAGGGGTGACCCTCCAGACGGGGAGTCACCCTTTCGGTGCGTTCGTTCGCCCTCTCGGGACGAACTGGGTGCGGCCTGCGACACTCAGGACGTGGACGGGCGGCGAGATGCCTCCTTCACCGCCGCTGGGGCGAGTGATCACCCCGACTCGCGGTGGACTCCTGTCGAGTTGCTTCCTTCGGGGGAGGGCGTCCTGGTACGGGAGGTCCTCGTCAGACTGGTCTCCGCTATGCGGCAGTGTGGTCGACACCAAGGGATCGGCTACCTGAGCTGACTCGGTGCGAGCGAAGGGTGGGGACTCGCACGGCCTCCCCACCGAAACAAAAACCCCCGCTCTCGCGGGGGTTTCGCTGTGGCTCCGACCGGCATCGATCCGGTGACCTTTCGATTTTCAGTCGAACGCTCTACCAACTGAGCTACAGAGCCTCGGGGCATCCGATGAAACGGTGCCTCGATAAGGAGAAAGCCCCTTCTCTCGAAAGGGAAAGGGCTTGTCGCCTGAGCGACCCTGACGGGACTTGAACCCGCGACCTCCGCCGTGACAGGGCGGCACGCTAACCAACTGCGCCACAGGGCCTCGTAATGAGACTATTCAATTGTAAAACCTTCGAGAGTGACCCCAACGGGATTCGAACCCGTGCTGCCGCCGTGAAAGGGCGGTGTCCTAGGCCACTAAACGATGGGGCCGGGTGGGAGTGCTTGCGCTCTCCCGCCGACAGCCAAGCATACGGGTTTCCCGCCGAGATTCCAAAACGAGGCCGGCGGTGGTTCCAGAGGCCCGTCATCGCCGCTTGGACATGCCCGCCGAAATGCCGTTCGCCCCGGGAATCCATGCCTATCGTGGCTCTGATCGCCTCAAGCTGAGCTTGAACCAGAAGCTCGACCCAGAAGCTCGAACACATTACGGCGCGGGGGCCCGAGCCCGCGTGGACGGGGAACCATGTACCGAACCACAGTCAACCGCCCGACGACGACCCGCCGACGCCCGGCGCGGCTGCGCCGTGCCCTCGCGACCCTGCTCGCGGCGGGCCTCGCGGTGACCGGCACGGTCATCGGCGCGAGCCCGGCGGCCGCGGCCGACTACCCGACCTGGGACGAACTGCAGGCCGCGAAGGCCGACACGGCCGCCGCGGCATCCGCCGTCGACCAGATCACGGCGCTCATCGCGCAGCTGGAGCAGAACGTCGCCGCGACGCGCGCGGAGGCGGAGAAGCGGATGGGCGAGTTCCTCGACGCCCAGCAGCGCTACGACGACGCCGCCCGCAAGGCCGGCGAGATCGAGGCCCTCGCCGAGCAGACCGCGGCCGAGGCGGCCGAGGCGAAGAAGAACGCCGGCCAGGTGGCGGCGCAGCTCTACCGCTCTGGCGGCGGCGACCTCAGCGTCGATCTGTTCCTCGAGTCGGGGGACGAGGTCGCGACCGACGCCCTGCTCTCGAAGCTCGGCAACATGGAGAAGATGGTCGAGCGCACCTCCGAGGTCTACCGGAGCGCGCAGTCCAAGTCGAACGACGCCGACTCGCTCGGACAGCAGGCCGAGGTCGCCCGGGCCGAGCGCGAGAAGCTCCGCATCGCCGCCGAGGAGGCGCTCGCCGCCGCCCAGGCCGCGCAGGCGGCCGCGGAGGCCGCGCTCTCCGAGTCCGAGGCGAAGAAGGTCGAGCTCGACCAGCAGCTGAAGTTCATGAAGGACGCGGAGGCGAAGACCACCGCCGCGTACCAGGAGGGCGAGCGGATCCGCAAGGAAGAGGAGGAGAAGCGTCGTCGCGAGGCGATGGCGGCCGGCGCGCCCGGCACCGTCGCGAGCTCCGGCTGGGCCCGCCCCGCCTCCGGCTACATCTCCGACGGCTACGGCGCCCGCCCGATCATCTGCGGCGGCGGCTACTGCTCGAGCGGCTTCCACTACGCCTACGACATCGCCACCGGCTGCGGCGCCCCCATCTACGCGGCGAACAGCGGCACCGTCTCGGTCGCCGGCTGGAGCGGCAGCTACGGCAACTACGTGAAGATCAACCACGGCGGCGGCATCTCGACCGGCTACGCGCACATCCGCGAGGGTGGCATCCTCGTCGGCTCCGGCCAGTGGGTCGAGGCGGGCCAGCAGATCGCGTGGAGCGGCACGACCGGCGCATCGACCGGCTGCCACCTGCACTTCGAGGTCTGGGACGGCTGGGACCGCATCAACCCGGGTCCGTTCATGTCCGCACGAGGAGTCTCCCTTGGCTGAGAATCGCACCCGCCCGGTCTCCCGGGTGAAGCCCGCGACCGTGTTCTCCGCGGTCGCCGTCGGCGCCGTGACCGCCTCCATCGGCGTGTCCGGCGCCCCGGCGTTCGCCGTCGACTACCCCTCCTGGGGCGAGATCGAGCAGGCGAAGCAGAACGAGCAGACGAAGCAGGCGGAGATCGCCCGTCTCGGTGAACTGCTCGCCGGCCTCCAGGCCTCGGCCGACGCGGCGATGCGCGACTCCCAGATCGCCGCCGAGGCGTACCGGCAGACGGTCGTGAAGCGCGACGAGGCGGTCGACCGGGAGGCGTCGCTCGGCAAGCAGGCCGACGCCGCCGAAGCGGTCGCCGAGATCTCCAAGATGCGCGCGGGGCTCATCGCCGCGCACCTCGCGAAGTCCGCCGGCAACGACCTGACGACCTCCCTCGTGTTCTCGGGCGACAGCGCCGAACTGCTGAAGCAGCTCGGCATGGCTTCGAAGCTCGGTGAGCAGTCGACCTCCGTGTACGAGCAGGCGCTCGCCGACCGCAACGCGGCCGACTCGCTGCGCGAGCAGGCCGACGCCGCCGCGAAGGAGCGGAAGAAGCTCGCCGACGAGGCGAAGAGCCAGTACGACGAAGCGCAGGCCAAGGCGGATGCCGCGGCCGCCGTGCTGGCGGAGCAGGAGACCCGTTCGGCGGAGCTGTACGCGCAGCTCGCCCGCCTGAAGGACACCACCGCGGAGCTCGAGCGCGAACGCGCGGAGGGCGTCGCCCGCGAGGCGGCCGAACAGGCGACCCGTCCGCAGCAGCCGTCCCCAGGCGGCGGGAACCCGGGCGGCGGGAACCCCGGCGGGGGCAACCCGGGCGGCGGGAACCCCGGCGGCGGCAACCCCGGAGGCGGCAACCCTGGCGGGGGCAACCCCGGCGGCGGCACCACCAACCCGCCGAACACGAGCGCCGTCGAATCGGCGATCTGGTACGCGCAGCAGCAGCTGGGCGAGCCCTACGACCTCGGTGGCGCGGGCCCGGACCGCTGGGACTGCTCCGGCCTCACGAAGATGGCCTACGGCTACGCGGGGATCTACATCGGCACCCACTCGGCGACCAACCAGTACTACACGCTCGCGAACCAGGGGAAGGCGGTCTCGCTCGGCAGCATCCAGCGCGGCGACCTGCTCTTCTGGGGATCCGGCGGCGACTACTACCACGTCGCGATCTACCTCGGCGGCGGACGCATCCTGGAAGCCCCCGACTACGGCAAGAACGTGCGCGAGTGGCCGATCTGGGGCAGCCCCTCGGCCGCCGCGCGCCCGACCGGCTGACCGCCGGGCGCCACGAGAGACGCGAGAAGGGGGCGAGCCGTGCGGCTCGCCCCCTTCGTCGTCAGGCTCGGCTCAGTGGCCGGGGAAGGCCTCGATCGCCTTCTGGATGAGCGCCTCGGCCTCGGCCGCGTTCGCCCAGCCCTCGGTCTTGACCCACTTGCCGGGCTCGAGGTCCTTGTAGTGCTCGAAGAAGTGCTCGATCTCCTTCTTCGTGTACTCGGGGATGGTGTCGACGTCCTGGATGTGGTTCCAGCGCGGGTCGCCCGCGGGCACCGCGATGACCTTCGCGTCGCCGCCGCCGTCGTCGGTCATGTGGAAGACGCCGACCGGGCGCACCTTCACGCCGACGCCCGGGAACAGCGGGTACTCGAGCAGCACGAGCACGTCCAGCGGGTCGCCGTCGTCGCCCAGGGTGTTCTCGAAGAAGCCGTAGTCGGTGGGGTAGACGAAGCCCGTGTAGAGCACGCGGTCGAGGAAGACCCGGCCCGTCTCGTGGTCGACCTCGTACTTGTTGCGGCTCCCCTTGGGGATCTCGATGACGGCGTTGTACTCGCCCATGTGCTCTCCTTGTGTGAAGTCCCGCCGGGCACGTGGCGCGCGGCGGAATAAGGTTACCTCGATGCCTTCAGACGACCGCACGGCGGAGCGCCGGCCCCGCCTCACCCCGCCGATCGCCGACGCCCGCCGCGCCGTGCGCGCCGTGCTCGAGCCCGTCGATCCCGCCGAGACGGGCGGGGTCGCGCCGCTCGCGCTCGTCGCGCTCTCCGGCGGTGCGGACTCCCTGGCGCTCGCGGCGGCGACCGCCTTCGAGGCGCCGCGGGCGGGATGGCTCGCCGGCGCCGTCGTCGTCGACCACGGCCTGCAGGCGGGCTCCGCCGAGGTCGCCGAGCGTGCGGCGGCCCAGGCCCGGGAGCTCGGGCTCGATCCCGTGCTCGTACGCCGGGTCGAGGTGCCGGCCGGCGGGGACGGCCCCGAGGCATCCGCCCGCGCCGCCCGCTACGCTGCGCTCGATGAAGCCGCCGCGGAGACCGGGGCGGCCGTCGTGCTGCTCGGCCACACCCTCGACGACCAGGCCGAGACGGTGCTGCTGGGCCTCGCCCGCGGCGCCGGGGGAGCGAGCCTCATGGGCATGCCGCAGCGCGCCGGCCGCTACGTGCGCCCGCTGCTGGGCCTCCGCCGCCAGGCGACGCGGCAGGCCTGCCTCGACGCGGGGCTCGACGTCTGGGACGACCCGCACAACACCGACCCCGGTTACGCCCGGGTGCGGGTGCGCGAGCGCGTGCTGCCCGTGCTCGAGGCCGAGCTCGGACCGGGCATCGCCGAGGCGCTCGCCCGCACCGCCGAGCAGCTCCGCGAGGACGAGGCGGCCTTCGACGAGCAGCTCGAGGAGTTCATCGAGGAGATCTGCGAGCCCGCCGAGGCCGGCATCGCCGTCTCCGCCGCGGTGCTCGCCGCCAATCCCGCCGCCCTCCGGCAGCGCATCATCCGGCACGTCGTCGGCAGCGAGTTCGGCGTCGCGCTCAGCCGGGTGCAGACGCTCGAGGTCGCCCGGCTCGTCACCGACTGGCACGGCCAGGGTCCGGTCGCCCTGCCCGGCGGGGCCGTCGCCACCCGCGCGGGGGCGCACGTCGTGTTCTCGGCGACCGGGGCGACCGAGATCCTGCCGCACGATCACTGATCGGGGCGCGGATCGGGGCCCCGCGTCGCCTAGGATCGTTCCATGCACGCGAGCGACATCGAGGGCGACCTCACCGAAGTCCTGGTGACCGAATCCGAGATCCACGCGAAGCTCGCTGAGCTCGCCCGGCGCATCGAGGCCGACTACGAGGGGCGCGACCTGCTCCTCGTCGGCGTGCTGAAGGGCGCGGTCATGGTCATGGCCGACCTCGCGCGCGAGCTGCGCCCGCACCTGAACATGGACTGGATGGCCGTGTCGAGCTACGGCACCGGCACCCAGTCCTCGGGCGTCGTGAAGATCCTGAAGGACCTCGACACCGACCTCACCGGCCGCGACGTGCTCATCGTCGAGGACATCATCGACTCGGGCCTCACGCTCAGCTGGCTGCTCGAGAACCTCCGGTCGCGCGGCGCCGCGTCCGTCGAGGTCTGCGCCCTGCTGCGCAAGCCCGACGCCGCCAAGGTCGAGGTCGACGTGCGCTACCTCGGCTTCGACATCCCGAACCAGTTCGTCGTCGGCTACGGCCTCGACTACGCCGAGCGCTACCGCAACCTGCGCGACGTCGCGATCCTCGCGCCGCACGTCTACAGCTAGGGCGAGCACTGCTGCGCAGCCCTCAGCGGCAGCACCCGCCGGTCCGCTTCGGGACTGCTGCGCAGCCCTCAGCGAACACACATCCAGCGATCAGCGGGTGAACGGTAGCCTGGCAGCACCATGAACATGAAGAAGATCCTGCGCGGACCGGTCATCTACATCCTGATCGCCGCGATCGTGGTGTGGATCGGTGCGAGCCTCATCACGGCCTCCGGGTTCAAAGAGGTGTCCACGCAGGAGGGCCTCGAGCTCCTGAAGGACGGCAAGGTCGCCGCCGCGAAGATCGTCGACGGCGAGAACCGGGTCGACCTCACCCTCGCGAAGGCCGACGAGAAGCTCGGCACGCAGGTGCAGTTCTACTACGTCACGCCCCGCGGCGCCGACGTGATCGCGGCCGTCGACGACGCGAACCCGAAGGACGGCTTCAACGACGAGGTGCCGCAGCCGAACTGGTTCCTCTCGATGCTCGGCATCCTGCTGCCGCTGCTGCTCATCGGCCTCTTCTTCTGGATCATGCTCTCGGGCATGCAGGGCGGCGGAAACCGCGTCATGCAGTTCGGCAAGTCGAAGGCGAAGCTCGTCTCGAAGGAGAGCCCGAAGGTCACCTTCGACGACGTCGCGGGCGCCGACGAGGCCATCGAGGAGCTCCACGAGATCAAGGAGTTCCTGAAGGAGCCGGCGAAGTTCCAGGCGGTGGGCGCGCGCATCCCCAAGGGCGTGCTGCTCTACGGCCCTCCCGGCACCGGTAAGACCCTGCTCGCGCGCGCCGTCGCCGGCGAGGCGGGCGTGCCGTTCTACTCCATCTCGGGCTCCGACTTCGTCGAGATGTTCGTCGGCGTCGGCGCGAGCCGTGTGCGCGACCTCTTCGACCAGGCCAAGCAGAACGCCCCGGCCATCATCTTCGTCGACGAGATCGACGCCGTCGGCCGCCACCGCGGCGCCGGCATGGGCGGCGGCCACGACGAGCGCGAGCAGACGCTGAACCAGCTGCTCGTCGAGATGGACGGCTTCGACCCCAAGACGAACGTCATCCTCATCGCGGCGACGAACCGCCCCGACATCCTCGACCCGGCGCTGCTGCGCCCGGGCCGCTTCGACCGCCAGATCGGCGTCGACGCGCCCGACCTCAAGGGCCGGCAGAAGATCCTCGAGGTGCACTCGAAGGGCAAGCCGCTCGCGAAGGGCGTCGACCTCGAGGTGCTCGCGCGCAAGACCCCGGGCTTCACCGGCGCCGACCTCGCGAACGTGCTGAACGAGGCGGCCCTGCTCACGGCCCGCTCGAACGCGCAGCTCATCGACAACCGCGCCCTCGACGAGGCCGTCGACCGCGTGATCGCCGGCCCGCAGCGCCGCACCCGCGTGATGAAGGACAAGGAGAAGCTCATCACGGCCTACCACGAGGGCGGCCACGCACTCGCGGCGGCGGCGATGAACTACACCGACCCCGTTACGAAGATCACGATCCTGCCCCGCGGTCGCGCCCTCGGCTACACGATGGTGCTGCCGCTGGAGGACAAGTACTCCGTCACCCGCAACGAGCTGCTCGACCAGCTCACCTACGCCATGGGCGGCCGCGTCGCCGAGGAGATCGTGTTCCACGACCCCTCGACCGGCGCATCGAACGACATCGAGAAGGCCACGGCGACGGCCCGCAAGATGGTCACCGAGTACGGCATGTCGGCGAACGTCGGCGCGGTCAAGCTCGGGCAGTCCTCGGGCGAGATGTTCCTCGGCCGCGACATGGGCCACCAGCGCGACTACTCCGAGGGCATCGCCGAGAAGGTCGACGCCGAGGTGCGCACGCTCATCGAGCAGGCGCACGACGAGGCGTGGCAGGTGCTGAACGACAACCGCGACATCCTCGACAAGCTGGCGGCCGAGCTCCTCGAGCAGGAGACCCTCGACCACAACCAGATCGCCGAGATCTTCAAGGACGTGCGCAAGCTGCCCGAGCGCCCGCTGTGGCTCTCGAGCGACAAGCGCCCCGTGTCCGACGTGCCGCCGATCGCGTTCCCCACCGAGAAGATGCCGATCGACGCCGGTCTCGTCGACGGCGGCATCGACTCCGATGTCACGCCCGAGGAGCCCGCGGCCGAGCCGAAGGCGCCGCGGTCGAACCCGCGGCCGGCGACGGCCTGAGCCGTGACGGGGCGGGGATGACGACACCCGGCGTCGACCAGGAGCGCATCGCGCGCGCCGTGCGCGAGATCCTGCTCGCGATCGGCGAGGACCCCGCGCGGCCCGGGCTCGCCCGCACCCCGCAGCGGGTGGCCGAGGCGTACGCGGAGTTCTTCGGCGGCCTCGCCGTCGACCCGCTCGTGCACCTCGCCGACACGGTGCCGCTCGACGCCGGCATCCGGCGGGCGAGGGGCGGGGCGGATGCCGACACCCCGACGACCTCGGACGCGGTGGTGCTGCGCGACCTCGACTTCCGCTCGGTGTGCGAGCACCACCTGCTGCCCTTCGTCGGCACGGCGCACGTCGCGTACCTGCCCGGCGACCGCGTGGTCGGCCTCGGCCGCATCCCGGCCGTCGTCGACACGCTCGCGAGCCGCCCGCAGCTGCAGGAGCGCCTCGCGGAGGAGATCGCCGACGCCCTCGAGACCGGTCTCGAGCCGAAGGGCGTGCTCGTCGTGCTCGACGCGCAGCACCGCTGCGTGACGACCCGCGGCTCCCGCCAGGAGCGCAGCTCGACGGTGACCATCGCGAGCCGCGGCGCGCTCGCCGAGCCCGCCGCCCGGGCCGAGATCGTCGCGCTCATCGGGGCCCGGCGTGACTGACGAGCCCACCGTGCCGGCGACGCCGCTCGTGATGGGCGTCGTGAACGTGACGCCCGACTCCTTCAGCGACGGCGGCCGCTGGTTCGACCCCGAGCGGGCGATCGCGCACGGCCTCGAGCTCGCCGCGGCCGGAGCCGAGCTGCTCGACGTCGGCGGCGAGTCCACCCGGCCGGGCGCCGCGCGGGTCGAGCCCGCGGAGGAGCTCCGCCGGGTCATCCCCGTCGTCACCGAGCTCGCCGCCCGCGGCCACCGGGTGAGCGTCGACACGATGCGCGCCGCGACGGCGGGGGCCGCCGTGGCGGCCGGCGCCGAGCTCATCAACGACGTCTCCGCCGGGCTCGCCGACGAGGCCATGGCCGAGATCGCCGCCGCGAGCGGCGCGCGCTACGTCGCCATGCACTGGCGTGGGCACTCCGACCGCATGGAGGGGCTCGCCGAGTACGACGACGTCGTGCGCGAGGTGCGCGACGAGCTCGCCGCCAGGGTCGACGTGCTCGTCGCCGCGGGCGTCGCCCCCGAGCGGATCGTGCTCGACCCCGGGCTCGGCTTCGCCAAGCGCGCCGAGCACAACTGGCAGCTGCTCGCCGGGCTCGGCGAGCTGCAGGCGCTCGGTTTCCCCGTGCTCGTCGGCGCGTCCCGCAAGCGATTCCTCGGCGGGCTGCTGCCCGAGGGCGCCCCCGTCGAGGCGAGGGACCTGCCGACGGCGGTCGTGAGCGTGCTCTCGGCGCAGGCCGGGGCGTGGGCGGTGCGCGTGCATGACGTCGCGGCGACCCGGCTCGCCCTCGACGTCCTCGGAGCATGGCAGCATGGAGCACGTGGTTGACGCGCGCACCGGGGGAGACCGGATCACCCTGACCGGGCTGCGCGTGTTCGCGCACCACGGGGTCTTCGACTTCGAGCGCGCCGACGGCCAGGAGTTCGTGATCGACGTGACCGTGTTCGTCGACCTCGCGGCGGCCGCCCGCGGCGACGAGCTGGCCCGCACCGTGCACTACGGCGAGCTCGCCGAGGCGGTCGTGCAGGGCGTCGAACGCGACCCCGTCGACCTCATCGAGACCGTCGCCGAGCGGGTCGCGCGGATCGCCCTCGGCTTCGAGGCGGCCGAGGCCGTCGAGGTGACGGTGCACAAGCCGCAGGCGCCCATCCGCGTGCCCTTCGACGACGTCGCCGTCACGATCACGAGGAGCCGCTCGTGACCCGCGCAGTCGTCGCGTTCGGCGCGAACCTCGGCGACCGGGAGGCGACGATCGCCCAGGCCGTCGCGGAGCTCGCCGACACCCCCGGCGTCGAACTCGTCGCGGTCTCGCCCGTCTACGAGACCCCGGCCATCAAGCTCTCCGGGGTCGACCACGACGCCCCCGGCTACCTGAACGGGGTGCTGCTGCTCGAGACCGAGCTCGAGCCACTCGCCCTCCTCGACGTGCTGCAGCGGGTCGAGCAGGCCCACGGCCGGGTGCGCGAGGAGCGCTGGGGCGACCGCACGCTCGACCTCGACCTCATCGACCACGGCGGCGCGCGGCTCACCGACGCCCGGCTCGAGCTGCCGCACCCCAGGGCCTGGCAGCGGGCCTTCGTGCTGCAGCCGTGGCTCGACGTCGACCCCGACGCGGTCGTCGAGGGACGCGGCAGGGTGGCCGAGCTCCGCGCGGCGGCCGACGACGAGGTGCGCCGCCGATGAAGCGCACCCACGCCCCCGTCGTCGTCGCGTTCGTGGCCGCCGGCCTCGTGCTCGGCTACCTCGGCGACCTCGCGATCGTCTCCGCCGGCGGCAACGCCCTGGTCCCGCCGGTCTCGCTCCCGATCACCCTCGTCGGCGTCGGCGCGGTCGTGGTGGCGCTCGCCTGGCCGATCCGCCGGGCGGTGAAGGGCACCGGACGCCGGGTCGACCCGTTCCGCGCGATGCGCGTCGCCGTGCTCGCGAAGGCGTGCAGCCTGAGCGGCGCGCTCGTCGCCGGCCTCGGCCTCGGCATCACGCTCTTCCTGCTGAGCCGCACCGTGGTGCCCCAGGCGGGCACCGTCTGGCTCGCCGCGGCCACCGCGATCGGCGCCGTCCTGCTGCTCGCCGCCGGCCTCGTCGCCGAGCACTTCTGCACGCTTCCGCCCGACGACCCCGAGGATGAAGAGCCCGCCCATGCCTGAGCAGACGGACCACCCCGAACAGCCTGTCCAGCCTGCGCCCCCCGAGCAGCCTGTCGCCCCCGAGCAGCCCGAGCACCGCTTCACGCCCGACGCCGAGTGGCGCCGGGTCTCGCCGAAGTACCTCGTCGTCGAGGTGATCGGCTCGATCATCACGACCGCGATCATCGTGGCCGCGCTGCTCGTCGCCTTCTCGCTCTGGGGCCTGTGGTGGGCGCCGTGGGCCGCGGGCGCCGTGGCGCTCGTCGCGATCGTCGCGATCGCCTTCGAGCCCCGCCGGGTGCGCTCGATCGGCTACCGCCTGCGCGAGGACGACCTGCTGTTCCGCCGCGGCATCATGTTCCAGCGCCAGGTCGCGGTGCCCTACGGCCGCATGCAGCTCGTCGACATCACCCGCGGGCCCGTCGCCCGCGCGCTCGGCCTCGCCGACCTGAAGTTCGTGACCGCGGCCGCCGCCACGGCGGTCACCGTCCCCGGCATCCCCGAGGCGGAGGCCGACCGCCTGCGCGACGAGCTCGTCGCGCTCGCCGAGTCCCGGCGGGCGGGCCTGTGAGCGGAGCCGCCCCCGCCAAGCCCGTCGTCGACCTCGCCGACGGCGAGTGGCACCGGCTGCACCCGGCGAGCCCGCTGCTGCGCGGCGGTCTGGTGTTCATCGCGATCGCGGGCTTCGTCATCGCGAACCTGCGCGAGCGGGTCGTCGAGTTCTTCCTCGTGGTGTTCGCCCCCGGCCAGCTCGACGACGGCTTCGGCGAGTGGAGCGACGAGAACGACTGGGGCCGCGACCCGATCGGCGGCATCGTCGCGAACAACCTCGTCGGCTGGGCGCTGCTCGCGGTGCTGCTCGTCGTCGTGCTCGTCATCGCGGGCTTCTGGCTGTCCTGGCGGATGCACACCTTCCGCGTCACGCCCGAGGCGGTCGAGGTGCGCAGCGGCATCCTGTTCCGCTCGCACCGCAGCGCCCGGCTCGACCGCATCCAGGGCATCAACATCACCCGGCCGGTGTTCGCCCGCCTGTTCGGCGCCGCGAAGCTCGAGGTGCAGGTCGCCGGGCAGTCGGGCAACATGCAGCTCGCCTACCTCGGCTCCTCGCTCACCGACGGCCTGCGCCGCGACATCCTGCGCCTCGCCTCCGGCGCCCGCGCGAAGAGCGGCCCGGCCCCCGCGGTCGCGCTCCCCGCGGTCGCGTCCGGCGAAGCGGCCGCCGAGCCGCTGCCCGGCGCCGCGCCGGCGGCCGGGCTCGCGGCTGCGCCCGGCGCCGCGCCCGCTAGGATCGGCTCGCGCGCCGGCGCGATCGTCGGCCAGCGCGTCGACGAGTTCCTCGCGCCCGAGCTCGACCCCGAGCTCGCGCCGCCGGAGTCGGTCGTGCACATCCCCGTCGGGCGGATCGTCGGTTCGACGCTGCTCGGCGGCGCCGCGTTCTGGATGCTCGTCGTCGCGGGCGTCGTCGTGGCCGGCATCCTTACCCGCCAGCTCTGGCTGCTGTTCAGCTTCGTGCCCGCGGCGATCGGTCTCGTGAGCTATCTCTGGTCGCGCATCACGAAGTCGCTGCGCTATTCGATCGCGGGCACGCCCGACGGCGTGCGGGTCGGCTACGGCCTGCTGTCGACGGCGAACCACACGATTCCCCCCGGCCGCGTCCACGCGGTCGAGGCGACGCAGTGGATCTTCTGGCGCCCCTTCGGCTGGTGGTCGGTGCGCATCAACGTCGCCGGGCAGTCCGTCACGAACGGCTCGGAGGCCGCGCAGCGCACCCAGGTGCTCCCCGTCGGCACGGCCGAGGACGTCCAGCGCGTCATCGCCCTGCTGCTGCCCGAGGCCGCCGAGGGCGGCCCGGTCGCAGGGCAGATCGGCAGCGGGCTCACCGGGCGCTCCGGCCAGGACGGCGACGGCTTCTCGGCCACGCCGAAGCGCGGCGCCTGGTTGCACCCCTTCTCGTGGCGCCGCATCGGCTGGGCGGCGGCCGACGGCATCGCCCTGCTCCGCCGCGGCTCGCTCGTGCGCCGGCTCGTGCTCGTGCCGCTCGCGCGCATGCAGTCGGTGGCGCTCTCCGCCGGGCCGGTGCGACGGGGGCTCGGGCTCGCCGAGCTCCGCCTGCACACGGTCGTCGGTCCCGTCGTGCCGAGCCTGCCCGTCATCGAGCGCGAGGCCGGCGAGGCGCTCTTCGCGCACCTCGCCGACGAGGCCGTCGAGCGCGCGAACGAGGACCGCTCGCAGCACTGGGGACGGGAGACGGCGGATGCCTGAGCGGGCCGGACGGCTCGGGGTCGGCACCGTCGGGGCCGGCCGGGTCGGCGCCGTGCTCGCCGCCGCCCTCGGCGGCGCGGGGCACGCGCTCACCGGCGTCACCGCGGTCTCGGATTCGAGCCGGGACCGCGCCGACGCGATGCTGCCGGGCGTCCCCGTGCTGACCACCCCCGAGGTGGTGCGCCGCAGCGAGCTCGTGCTGCTCGCGGTGCCCGCGGCCGAGCTGCCCGCGCTCGTCGAGGGCCTCGCCGCGACGGGCGACTGGCAGCCGGGGCAGCTCGTGCTGCACACCGCCGCCGAGTACGGCGCCGGGGTGCTCGACCCGGCCCGCCGGGCCGGCGCCATCCCGCTCGCCGTGCATCCCGTGATGAGCTTCACCGGCACGAGCATCGACCTCGCCCGGCTCGCCGGGGCGTGGTTCGCCGTCACCGCGCCCGCGCCCGTGCTGCCGATCGCGCAGGCCCTCGTCGTGGAGATGGGCGGCGAGCCCTTCGTCGTCGAGGAATCGGCGCGCCCGGCCTACGCCGAGGCGATCGACACGGCCGTCTCGTTCTCCTCGGCGATCGTCGACCAGGCGAGCGGCATCCTCGGCGGGCTCGGCGTGAGCCGCCCCGGCGCGGTGCTCGCCCCGCTCGTGCGCAGCGCCGTCGAGAACGCCCTGGCCCGGCACGACGAGGGACCGGGTCTCGACGGCCCGACTGGGCTCGACGAGCCCCAGGAAGACGACGGCCCGCTTGGAGGACGCTGGTGAACGACACGACGCCCGCCGCACCGCCGGCCGTGGTCGGCACGATCGCCGAGCTCCGGCGCCGCGTCGCCGAGGCGCGGGCCGGCGGGGCATCCGTCGCCTTCGTCCCGACCATGGGCGCGCTGCACGACGGCCATCTCGCCCTCGTCGCCCGCGCCCGCGAGCTCGCCGAGCTCGTCGTCGTCTCGATCTTCGTGAACCCGCTGCAGTTCGGGCCGAACGAGGACCTCGAGCGCTACCCGCGCACCCTCGACGCGGACGTCGCCGCGCTCCGCGGAAGCGGCGCGGCGCTCGTGTTCGCCCCCGCCGTCGACGAGATGTACCCCGACGGCCCGAACCAGACGCGCATCGTCGCGGGCGAGGTCGGCGGGCTCTACGAGGGCGCGTCGCGACCCGGGCACTTCGACGGCATGCTCACGGTCGTCGCGAAGCTCTGCAACATCGTGCAGCCCGACATCGCCGTCTTCGGCCAGAAGGACGCCCAGCAGGTGTACCTCGTGCGCCGCATGGTGCGCGAGCTCGACCTCCCCCTCGCGATCGAGGTCGTCGAGACGGTGCGCGAGGCCGACGGCCTCGCCCTCTCCAGCCGCAACCGCTTCCTCGCCGAGCCGGAGCGGCGCACCGCGCTCGTGCTCTCCGAGGCGCTCGCCGCGGCCGCCGACGCGGCCCCGGAGGGAGCCCCGGAAGCGCTCGCGGAGGCGGTCGCCGCGTTCGGCGACCACGACGGCGCCGAGCTCGACTACTTCGTCATCGTCGACCCCGACACCTTCCTGCCGGTCGCCGACGACGCGAGCGGTCCGGCCCTCGCGCTCGTCGCCGCGCGGGTCGGCGCCACCCGCTTGATCGACAACCGGCGCGTCGTGCTCGGCTGAGCGCAAGTAGGCTGGTGGTCGCACGATTCCGAGCGCGCACCGCGATCCGCGAGAACCACGAGAGAGAAGCATGGCCGACGAGACGCCGAACCAGCCCACCGAACCCACGGCCGAGGAGATCTCGGAGCAGAAGGCCGTGCGGCTCCAGAAGCGCGCGCGGCTGATCGACGAGGCGAGCGACCTCGGCGGCGGCGCCTACCCGGTGCGCCTGCCCATCACGACCACGATCCCCGAGGTGCGCGACCGCTTCGTCGGCCTCGGTGTCGACGAGGCCTCCGGCGAGACCGTCGGGGTCGCCGGTCGCGTCGTGCACCTCCGCAACACGGGCAAGCTCTGCTTCGCGGCGCTGCAGTCCGGCGACGGCAGCCGCATCCAGGCGATGGTCTCCCTCGCCGAGGTCGGCGAGGAGTCGCTCGCCGCGTGGAAGGAGCTCGTCGACCTCGGCGACCACCTCTTCGTCTCCGGCGAGGTCATCACGAGCCGCCGCGGCGAGCTCTCGATCATGGTGAAGGAGTGGCGCGTCGCGGCGAAGGCCGTGCTGCCGCTGCCGAACCTGCACAACGAGCTCGGCGAGGAGACGCGGGTGCGCTCGCGCTACCTCGACCTCATCGCCCGCGAGCAGGCCCGCAAGAACGTCATCGACCGCGCGAAGGTCAACGCGAGCCTCCGGCAGACCTTCACGGGCCTCGGCTTCATCGAGGTCGAGACGCCGATGCTGCAGGTCATGCACGGCGGGGCCTCGGCCCGCCCCTTCGTCACGCACTCGAACGCCTTCGACACCGAGCTGTACCTGCGCATCGCGCCGGAGCTGTACCTGAAGCGCGCCGTCGTCGGCGGCATCGAGCGGGTCTACGAGATCAACCGCAACTTCCGCAACGAGGGCGCCGACTCGACGCACAGCCCCGAGTTCGCGATGCTCGAGGCGTACGAGGCCTACGGCGACTACACGACGATCGCCGACCTCACGCAGAAGCTGATCCAGGATGCCGCGGCCGCCGTGTCCGGCTCGCACGTCGTGACCTGGGCCGACGGCACCGAGTACGACCTCGGCGGCGAGTGGGACCGCATCTCGATGTACGGCTCGCTCTCCGAGGCGATCGGCGAGGAGATCACGCCCGAGACGCCGATGTCGCGCCTCGAGGAGCTCGCCGAGGCGGCCGGCATCGAGATCGACCATCCCATCCCCGGCAAGTTCGTCGAGGAGCTGTGGGAGCACCACGTGAAGGGCGGGCTCGTGCGGCCCACCTTCGTGATGGACTTCCCCGAGGACACCTCGCCGCTCGTGCGCGGGCACCGCTCCATCCCGGGCGTCGTCGAGAAGTGGGACCTCTACGTGCGCGGCTTCGAGCTCGCCACGGGCTACTCGGAGCTCGTCGACCCGGTCATCCAGCGCGAGCGCTTCGTCGCCCAGGCGACCCTCGCCGCCGGCGGCGACCCCGAGGCGATGCAGCTCGACGAGGAGTTCCTGCGGGCGCTCGAGTTCGGCATGCCGCCGTCGGGCGGCATGGGCATGGGCATCGACCGCCTGCTGATGGCGATCACGGGTCTCGGCATCCGCGAGACCATCCTCTTCCCGCTGGTGAAGTGACCATGAGCGCCGATCGCCCCGACCGGAACCCGGATCGTCCGTCGAACTCGCGGATCATGATCTGGGTCGTGGTCGGGGCGATCGCGCTCTACTTCATCGGCTCGGGCGTCTGGGGCCTGCTGAGCAACGGCGGCTGAGCCGTTCTGGTCCGCTGAGCTCGTCGAAGCGGAGCTCGTCGAAGCGCCCTTCGACGGGCTCAGGGAACCACCGCAGCTCAGGCCCGGTCGACGAAGACGACACCGCGGTAGCCGGCCTCGCCCCAGGCGACCATGCGGTCGAGGTCGGCGTGCGCGATCGGCAGCTCGTGGGTGTCGACCCAGCTCTCGCCGAGCTCGGAGCTGATCCACGGGTCCTCGATCACGACGACCTCCTCGTCGGCGGCGTGCGCGAGCACCCAGTGCGGGCCGGTCTCGCCGTGCATCGGCGCCTCGTCGATGAGCAGGAGGGCGAGCTCGCTGCCCGCGACCCGCCGGGCGATCTCGGCGACGGCCACGCGCTCGCGCACGACGGGCACGCCGACCGCCTCGGCCTGGCGCTGCGACTCCGACTGCAGCTCGGCGCGGAAGTCGCGCTCGAAGCCGGAGTACGCCTCGATCAGCACCGGACCGTCGTGGTCGAGATGCACCTCGACGCGACGCTCCGGCGGCAGGGTCTCGCGCATGACGACACCGAGCCCGAGCGGTTCGATCGCCGGGTAGTTGCTCGCCCGCCGCCAGAAGGCGAGCTCGAGGTCGCGGTCGGCGACGGAGGGCTCGGGCGCCGCGTCGGCGGCGAAACCGCCGGCACCGGCGAGCTCCGCCGCGAGCAGCCCGGTGACCGCACCGCAGGTGTACATCGTGGTCTGCGCGTAGTACGGCGCCTCGGTGTGCGGCAGCTCGCGCAGCCAGCGCACGTAGCCGCGGCTGCCGAGCGTGCCGGCCGCGGAGGGGTGCGGGGCGTGCAGCTCGGCGAAGCCGCGCTCGCGGGCGAAGTCCGGCAGCTCCTGGCCGAGGGGCACCTCCCACTTCACGGCGGCGTCGCCGTTCGCGCTCGCGCGGTCGACGAGCTCGTCGACGAGGCCCGCCGCGGCCGGGGCATCCGCCTCGCTCCGCCACCACACGTCGACGATCTTCACCGCGGCGGTCGCGCCCCTGCGCGAGCTGAGCACGGCGGCGACCGCGGCGCCGTCGGCGTCGCGGGCGAGGTCGAGCCGCGGTGCGTACGCCTCGCGGGGCAGCTCCCAGCGGGCCGCGCGGGCGGGCCCGAGCGCCGTGCGCAGCTCGTCGTCGAGCCGGGGGGAGAGGGTGGTCGTCATGCCGGGATGGTCCTTCCGTCGGTGCTGTGGTCGTGACTGTGCGTGTGGTCGTGACGGGGCGGGCGGTCGCGGTGCGCGGCGGCGACGAGGAGCTTCGTGTACTCCTCGACCGGCGCGTCGAGCACCCGGGCGCAGGGGCCCCGCTCGACGACGCGGCCCTGCCAGACGACCGTGACGGTGTCGGCGATCCGTCGCACCACCGCGAGGTCGTGCGAGATGAACAGGATGGCGACGCCGAGCTCCTCGCGGAGCCAGCCCAGCAGCTCGAGGATCTGCGCCTGCACCTGCACGTCGAGCGCGGAGACGGACTCGTCGCAGATGAGCAGTCTGGGCCGGGGCGCGAGGGCCCGGGCGATGGCGACGCGCTGGCGCTGCCCGCCGGAGAGCTGCGCGGGGCGCTTCGCCGCGGCATCCGCGGGCAGGCCGACCGTCTCCAGCAGCCCGGGCACCTCGGCGGCGGCGCGGCCGCCCACGGCGAGCGCCTCCCGCAGGATCTGCCCGATCGTCATCATCGGGTTCAGCGAGGAGTACGGGTCCTGGAACACGATCTGCATCTGCCCGGGCGTCCGCGAGCGGCGGCCGGGGGCGAGCATCGCGCCGTCGAAGGCGATCGTGCCGCCGTCCTCCCGTTCGAGGCCCGCGATGCAGCGGGCGAGCGTCGACTTGCCGGAGCCGGACTCGCCGACGATCCCGACGATCTCGCCCGCGGCGATGTCGAGGTCGACACCGCCGAGCACCGTGCGCTCGCCGAAGCGCTTCACGACGCCTGCGGCGCGCACGAGCGGCGGGGCGTCGGACGCATCGGTGGACGCACCAGCAGCGGATGCCTCGGAGTGCCCGGATGCCTCGGCGGGCACGGCCGCGTCGAGCGCGAGCGCGGGGTCGGCGGCGATGAGCGCCTTCGTGTACTGGTGCTCGGGCGCCGAGAGCACCCGGGCGGTGTCGCCCCGCTCGACGACCTCGCCGTGCCGCATGACGAGCACCTCGTCGGTGCGGCCGCGGACGAGGCCGAGATCGTGCGAGATGAGCAGCATCGCCATGCCCCGCTCGTGCTGCAGCTCGCGCAACAGATCGAGGATCTCGGCCTGGTTCGAGGCGTCGAGCGCGGTGGTGGGCTCGTCGGCGATGAGCAGCCGCGGGTCGCTCGCGAGGGCCGCCGCGATCGCGACGCGCTGGCGCATGCCGCCCGACAGCTCGTGGGGATGCGCCCGGGCGACCCGGGCGGGCAGGTTGACCTCGGCGAGCCGCCGGGCGACCTCGGCCTCGAGCTCGCGGGCGGGCAGCCGCCGGCCCGCCTTCGCCTCGAGCGTCCAGGCGATCTGCGGCCCGCAGCGGTGCACGGGGGACAGGCTCGTGAAGGGGTCCTGCAGCAGCAGCGAGACCTCGCGGCCGCGCACGGCCCGCCACGAGGCATCCGTCTGCTCGAGCCGGTGCTCCCGGCCGTCGACGCGGAGCGTCCCCGCGGCGCGGAAGCCGGGCGGCAGCAGCCCGACGAGGCTCTTCGCCGTCAGCGTCTTGCCCGAGCCGGACTCGCCGATCAGGGCGAGCGAGGCGGCGGGCGCGATCCCGAAGGAGAGCGGTTCGACCATGCGGCCGGCGGGGCCCTCGATGCCCTCGAGGGCGACGTCGATGCCCGTCATGCCAGGCCCCCGCTCCGGGTGAGGCGCTGGCCGAGCCAGTCGCCGACGAGGTTCACGGCGCAGGCGACCGCGATGATGAGCACGGCGGGCACGATCACCGCGGCCGGGTTGTCGAACATGATCGACCGGCTGTCGGTGAGCTGCCGGCCCCAGTCCGCCGTGCCGGGCGGCACGCCGACGCCGAGGAACGACAGCGAGGAGAACGCGACGAGCGCGAACGCGACGTTCAGCATCGCGTTCGTGATGACGAGCGAGGAGACGTTCGGCAGGATGTGCCGGAACATCACCCGCCAGCGCGACAGCGAGAGCATCTGCGCGGCCTCGATGTAGGGGCGCGCGCTCTGCTCGAGCACGCCGGCCCGCACGATGCGGATGTCGGACGGCGAGAAGAGCAGCACGAGCAGGGCCACCGTCGTCCAGTAGCCGCCGCCGAAGACGCCCGACACGACGATCGCGGCGAGCAGCACGGGCAGGGCGAGCAGCAGATCGGTCCAGCGGCTGATCACGAAGTCGAGCGGGCCGCGCTCGTAGCCGGCGAGGGTGCCGAGCAGGATGCCGAGCAGCATCGAGCCGACCGCGACGCAGACGGGGCCGACGAGCGCCGAGGCCGCGCCCGCGACGGTGAGGGCGAGGATGTCCCGGCCGAGCTCGTCGGTGCCGAGCGGGTGACCCGGGCTGCCGGCTGGCATCAGGCTCGAGAGGATGTCCTGCTTCGTGGCCTCCGGGTAGAGCACCGGCCCGAGCACGACGGCGAGGAACGCGGCTGCGAGCACGACGAGGCAGACGACGACGGTCACAGGCACGCCGCGGCGGCGGCGGAAGCCGACGCCGACGGCGCCGAGCGAGGCGCTCATGCGGTGCCTCCCTTCGCGCGGACGCGCGGATCGAGCAGCAGGTAGGCGAGGTCGGCGAGCAGCGCGATCACCGCGATGACGAGCGACACGAGCAGGGTGAGCGCCTGCACGACGGCGAGGTCCTTGAACAGCACCGAGTCCTGCAGCAGCGTGCCGAGGCCCGGCAGCGCGTAGGTCGTCTCGGCGAGCACCGTGCCGCCGACGAGGAAGGTGAGCAACAGGCTCGCGCCCGTGACGATGGGGATCGCGGCGTTGCGGAGCGCGAGCCGGCGCACGCGCCCCTCGGGGATGCCGCGGGCTCTGGCGCTCGTCACGTAGTCGGCGTCGAGCTCGCGGAGCATCGCCGTGCGGGTCAGCTTCAGCACGATGGCGCCGAGGCCCGCGGCGAGCGTGATCGCGGGCAGGATCAGGTGGTACAGCGTGTCGAGGGGGCCGCGGCCGCCGCCGTACACGGGGAAGATCGGCAGGTAGTAGGCGAACACGTAGAGCAGCAGCAGACCGACCGCGAAGGTCGGGGCGCTCAGGCCGATGACCCCGAGCGCGGTGCCGATGCGGTCGAGCACGCCGCCGGCGCGGACGGCGCTCTGCACGCCGAGCGGGATGCCGGTGCCGATCGCCGCGACGAAGGCGAGGCCGCAGAGCGCGAGCGTGAGGCCGAGCCGCGAACCGATCGCGTCGGCGACCGAGGTCTGCAGGCGGATCGACTGACCGAAGTCGCCCGTCAGCACCCCGCCGAGCCAGCGCAGGTACTGCACGGGAAGCGGGTCGTCGAGGTGGTACTGCTCGCGGATCGCGGCGACCGCCTCGGGCGAGGCCGGACGGGTGCCGAGGAGGGTCTTCACGAGGTCGCCGGGGGCGAGGTGCAGCATCGAGAAGACGACGATCGAGAGCACGAACAGGATCGCCAGGGTGCCGAGCACGCGCACCGCGAGCATCCGGCCGATGGGCCGGAGTCGCGGCGCGCGCGCCGTGGGGAGGGTCTCGGTCACAGCTCGGCGCGGTAGAGCCGGGTCGGCCAGGACGAGATGAACGCGAAGGAGCTGTAGTCGTCGAAGCCGAGGTCCTTCGCGAAGGCGGTCGCCGACTGGCCCCACCAGAGCGGGACGTTCACGACGTCCTCGGCCTGCAGCGTCTCGACCTGCACGAGCAGCTCCGCGCGGGCGACCGGGTCGGACTCGGCGCCGGCCTGGGCCAGCAGTTCGTCGATCTCGGGGTTGCTGTACGCCGAGGGGTTGCCCGGTCCGAGCAGGTAGCTCGGCACCTCGGCGGGGTCGCCGAGGGTGGAGAAGTACCACATCAGGCCGACGCCGTAGCTCGACGAGGCGTCGAGGCTCGCGAGCCACTCCTCGATCGGGACCTCGCGGACGTTCAGGGTGACGCCGATGGAGGCGAGGTTCTCGGCGAGCGACTGCGCGGCGGTGCCGAGCTGGGGGCCGGTCGAGGGGGTGAGCAGCTCCGCTTCGAAGCCGTCGGGGTGGCCGGATTCGGCGAGGGCGGCCTTGGCCGCGTCGAGGTCGAAGTCGTACTGCGGGATCTCGGCGAGCACCTTGCGGGCCTCGTCGGCGTCGTACGCCTTGCCGAGCGACTCGGGCGTCATGATCGCGGTCGCGGCCTCGCCGTGCCCGCGGAGGAGCTTGTCGACGACGGCGTCGCGGTCGACGGCGTGCGCGAAGGCTTCGCGCACCTTGGGGTCGTCGAAGGGCGGCAGCGAGGTGTTGAAGTACAGCCCGACGTAGGAGAGGTCGTTCACGTACTCGACCCGCATGGTGTCGAGCTTCTCCCACTGGCTCGCCTGCGCGAGCGGCACGTTGAAGGCGACGTCGACGTCGCCGGACTGGGCGGCGAGCAGGCGCGTCGACTCGTCGGGGATGAACTCGACCGTGATCGACTTCACCTTCGGCAGTTCGCCCCACCAGGTGTCGACGCGCTCGAGCTGCACGTGCGAGTCGGGCACGAACTCGGTGACCTGGTACGGGCCGGTGCCGAGCAGCAGCGAGTCCGCGGTGCCGACCTTGCCCGCGTTCTGCTCCCAGAAGGCCTGCGAGCTGATGAACGCGGCGCCGCCCGAGCTCATGTTGGCGGCGAAGGCGGCGTCGGGGGCGGTGAGAGTGATGGTCACCTCCTGCTCGTCGGTCTTCTCGATCGTGTCGACGCCGGCGAGGTAGTACGCGAGGCCGGGGGAGACGGTCTCGTCGCGCGCCTGCTCGAGGCTGTAGACGACGTCGTCGGCAGTGACCGGCGTGCCGTCCTGGAACTCGGCGTCGTCGCGCAGCTCGTAGACGTAGGTCACGTCGTCGGTCTGCTCCCAGGACTCGGCGAGCCCGGGCTGCACGCGGCCCTGCGCGTCGACCGAGACGAGGCCCTCCTGCGCGATCGAGGCGATGTAGTAGTTCAGGATGCCGGCCTCCTGGCCGACGTAGAGGTTCGACAGCGAGCCGGGGAGGGCGACCGTGATGTGGTCGATCTCCTCGCCCGTGTCGGCGCCGACGCCGGTGCCGGGGTCGGGGGCGCCGGTCGCGCAGGCGGCCAGCAGCAGCACGCCGGCCGCTGCGGCGCCCGCGCGCGCGGCGCGGGAACGCGGGGAAACGGACATGGGGGATTCCTCCTCGAGAGGTCGGGGGAGCGGAGCGAGGGCGATGGGTTGCGCGAAGCGCGCGCGGTGTCCGTGCGAGCGGCGGCGGGCGTCGGCGAGTGCCTCGACCTCGAGTCCGCTCGGACGGCGTGCGGCGAGCATGCGGAGGCTCGCCGCGACGGCGGGGATGGCGCTCGCCTCGGCGAGCGTCAGGGCGACGGTGCGGGTGGAGCAGGCGGGGCGCAGCCCGAGGGCGCGCACACCGGGCGGGGGCGCGGTCACGAAGGCGCGCTCGGGCAGGAACGCGACGCCGAGGCCGCCGGCCACGAGGGCGAGGGCGGCGTCCGGCCGGGAGACGCGGAGGTCGCCCGGTGCCTCGTCGCGGCCGAGGAGCTCGGCGACGAGCGCCGAGCGGGTGCCGTCGCCGAAGATCCAGGGCAGCCCGGTGAGGGCGGATGCCTCGACGCGCGCGTCGAGGGCGCCGGCCGCCGCGGCGGGCACCGCGGCGATGAGCTCCTCGGCGTAGAGGAACGTCGGCCGGAGGCCCGCCCGGCGGAGTCGCGCGCCGCGCTCGCCGGAGTCGCTCGTGATGACGGCGATGTCGGCCCGGCCGGAGCGGACGAGCTCGATCGCCGCTTCGGTGCCGGCTTCGATGAGGCTGGCCTCGACGCCGGGGAGCTCGGCCGCGATGCGGGCGAGCGCGGGTGCGATGGTCGTCGCGACGGCCTCGGCGGGGGCGGCGATGCGCACGGTGCCGACCCGGTGGCCGAGGGCCCGGGCGAGCTCGGTGGCCGCAGCGGTGAGGCTCGCGTCGATGCGCGGGGCGTGGGTCGCGAGCAGGGCGCCGATCGGGGTGAGCGCCGCCGAGCGGGCGGTGCGGGCGACGAGCGCGGTGCCGAGGCGCGTCTCGAGCCGCTGCACGTGCTGGGTGATGGTCGGCTGGCTGTAGCCGAGGGAGCGGGCGGCCGCGCTGATGGACCCGGTGCGGTCGATCGCGACCAGGATTCGCAGCGAGTGCACGTCGAGCGCACGGGTCAGCGCGTCGATTTCGACGAAGCCATCATCGTCCATAGGGGCAGGCTATAGATGTTCATGTTTCGATGGCGTAACAATATGTAGGCCGGCGTCACCGGGCGTCGCCGGCGAGCTGCCACGATGAGCTGGCACGATGAGTTCGGCACACGACGAGACACAGCGAGGTGGCATGGATCTGCGGGCGGCGCACGAGGACTGGGTGCGGGAGCGCGAGGAGCGCGTTTGGGGCGAGCGAGGCATCGCGAGCCTCGCGGCCACGCACTGGCTCTGGACCGAGCCGCTCGAGCTCGAGGGCCTCCCCGGCCGGTGGTGCGCGCGCGACGGGGTCGTCGTCGGCGAGGCGATCGACGGTCTCGACGGCGAGCTCCGGCTCGCCCCCGGCGAGGAGGCCGAGCTCGCGGGCGTGCTCCTCCGCGGCTTCGAGCGCGACGGCTCGCTCGCGCTCCGGGTGCTCGACGCCGGCGCCGCCGCGCGGCGCGGCGTGTCCCGGATCGCGCGCTTCCCGCTCGACCCCGCGGCCCGCGTGCCCGGCGTGGTCCGGCGCCGCACGAGCGAGCAGCCCACGACCTCGGTCGACGGGCACCGGGCGACGGGCGAGTTCGACGCGATCGTCGAGCTGCAGCTCGACGGCGAATCGGTCGCCCTCGCCGTGCAGGAGGACGACGGCTGGTACTTCGCGGCCTTCTCGGATGCGACGAGCGGCGCGGAGAGCCATCCCTTCCGCTTCCTCCGCTTCCCGGTCCCGGAGGGCGAGCACGCGGTCGTCGACTTCAACCGCGCCTACCTGCCGCCGTGCGCGTTCTCCGACCACTACGTCTGCGTGCTGCCGGTGCCGGGCAACCGCTGGTCGGTGCCGGTCCGGGCCGGCGAGCGCGTCGTCGAGTGAATCGGCGAGGCGGATTCCCCGGCTGAGGCGGGATTTCCCGGCCGATCCGTATATCCTGATGGGGCTATGGACGACTTCTGGGCGAATGCGATCTGGTCGCTGGCGCCGACCGTGCTCATCGGACTCATCTTCTGGTTCGTGATGCGGGCGCTCATGCGCGCCGATCGCAACGAGCGCAAGGCCTACGCCCGCATCGAAGCCGAAGAGCGCGCGAAGCGGGCGCGCGAGCGCCACGCCGGCTAGGCGTCCGTGATCACGGGGGAGCAGGTGGCGCTGATCGCCGCCGGCATCGTCATCCTGATCGATCTCGTCGTGCGCGTCGTCGCCGTCATCGTCGTCCCCCGCAACCGCCGGCCCACCGCCGGCATGGCCTGGCTCCTCGCCATCTTCTTCATCCCGATCCTCGGGGTGCTCTTCTTCCTGCTCATCGGCAACCCCAAGCTGCCGCGCGGGCGCCGCAAGCGGCAGGCCGAGGTCGACCGCTTCATCCGCGAGTCCACCCACGGCGTCGAGCGCGCGAGCGACCCGTCCGGCTGGCCCGACTGGTTCGCGGGCGTCGTGCGGCTCAACCGCAACCTCGGCGCGATGCCGCTGATCGGCTCCAACAGCGCCCAGTTGATCGGCGACTACGAGGGCTCGCTCGCGGCGATGACCGACGCCGTCCACGACGCGAAGCGCTACGTGCACGTCGAGTTCTACATCTTCGCCTACGACCGCACCACGGCCGCCTTCTTCGACGCCCTCGGTGCGGCCGTCGCCCGCGGCGTCGAGGTGCGGGTGCTGCTCGACCACATCGCCTCCGCCCGGGTCGCCGGCTACCGGCAGACGCTCCGCAAGCTCGACGAGCTGGGCGTGCGGTGGCAGCTCATGCTGCCCGTGCAGCCGTGGCGCTGGAAGTACCAGCGACCCGACCTCCGCAACCACCGCAAGATCCTCGTCGTCGACGGCGAGGTCGGCTTCCTCGGCTCGCAGAACGTCATCGACCGCAGCTACAACAAGAAGAGCAACCAGCGGCGCGGGCTCAAGTGGAAGGAGCTCGTCGCGCGCCTCGAGGGCCCGATCGTCTCCGGCCTCGACGCGATCTTCGCGACCGACTGGTACCTCGAGACCGACGAGCCGCCGCAGCGCGACGAGTTCGACGGGGCGTTCTCGCAGCCGGGCGAGGCGCAGGCGCTCGACTGCCAGGTCGTGCCCTCCGGCCCGGGCTTCCCGAACGAGAACAACCTCAAGCTCTTCCTCGCGCTGCTCTACGCCGCCCGCGAGAAGCTCATCATCACCTCGCCGTACTTCGTGCCCGACGAGGCCATGCTCCGCGCGATCAGCGGCGCCACCCAGCGCGGCGTGCACGTCGAGCTCTTCGTCTCCGAGATCGGCGATCAGGCCCTCGTCTACCACGCGCAGCGCTCCTACTACGAGGCGCTGCTGCGGGCGGGCGTGCGCATCTACATGTACAAGGCGCCGTACATCCTGCACGCCAAGCACTTCACCGTCGACGACGAGGTCGCCGTCATCGGCTCCTCGAACATGGACATCCGCTCCTTCGAGCTCAACGCCGAGGTGTCGCTGCTCGTGCGCGGCTCGTCCTTCGTGCGCGAGATGCGTCAGATCGAGGACGGCTACCGTCGCGACAGCCGCGAGCTCACCCTCGACGAGTGGATGAAGCAGCCGCTGCGCTCGACCGTGCTCGACAACCTCGCGAGGCTCACCTCGGCGCTGCAGTAGTTCGTCGCGACGGCCGGATTCGCGCAACTTCGCACACTTCGAGCGAGAAACGCGCACGAATATTGCGATACGCGCCTCCAATCGCATGGTCGCTGCGTGCCAGACTCGAAGCGCGTCCGTTTCTTGATCATCCCCCAAGACGTGGCGCCGCCGGCATCCGTCGACCCGGATGCGGCAGCTCTCTGTGACCTCCGCCGAAGACGAACTGGAGAACAATGTCGTTCCATCAGCTTGCCTCCGGGGTCGGGGTGGCCGCGCTCGTCGCGACCACCCTGTTCTCCGGGTCCCTCCCTGCGCAGGCGGCACCGACGCCGCCGAGTCCGAGCGCGCTCCCCATCACCACGCCCATCTCCCCGCTCGTGGCGCCCCCGGCGTCCTACCCCTCCCAGCTCGAGCTCCCGCTCGTCGCCGAGCTGCCGAGCGACGCCTCGATCGCCCGCGGCGCCGTGCCGTACCACGCGATCGCCCCCAAGCTGAACGCGCTCCAGGCGCAGAGCGACCGCATCTCGGTGCAGGTCGTCGGGCAGTCGGTGCAGGGCCGCGACATCCACCTCGTGACCATCACCGCGCCCGAGACCGCCGAGCAGACGGCGCAGCAGGCCGCCTGGCGCGACGAGATCAAGCACGACGCGCAGGCCGCCGCCGACGACGCCGAGTTGATGGCCGGCTACAAGGTGCCGATCTGGTTCAACGCGAACATCCACGGCAACGAGTGGGAGGGCACCGACGGCGTCCTGCCCTACATCGAGAAGCTCGCGACCGCGCCGATCGAGGAAGTCGGGGCGCTGCTCGACCGGTACCGCATCTACTTCACCGTGACGAACAACCCCGACGGGCGGGCCCTCGGCCAGCGTGCGAACGCGGACGGCTTCGACGCCAACCGCGACATGATCACGGGCGCCACCCCGGAGGCGCGCATCATCCGCGACCTCGTCGGCGTCATCCAGCCGACCTTCTACGTCGACCTGCACGGCTACACGAGCGTGCTCCAGATCGAGCCCTGCGGACCGCCGCACGGCGAGAACTACGAGTACGACCTCTTCCTGCCGCACGCGTACGAGGCCGCGCTCGAGATCGAGCAGGCCGTGGTCGCCGCGAACATCGAGGGGAACACCTACCTCGGCGCCGACGGCCGCCCGACGTCCGAGAACACCGGGAAGATCAAGATCCCCTACCGCGACGTGCGCGAGGGCTGGGACGACTGGCCCCCGATCTTCACGCCGCAGTTCATCGCGTACCAGGGCGCGATCACGAACACCGTCGAGCTGCCGCTCGGCCGCACCAACAACACCGAGACGAACCAGGCGAACACCCGCGTGAACGTCGAGGTCGCGAAGGTCGTGATCGAGACCGCCGTCGACTACGCCGCCGGCAACTCGACCGCGCTGCTCGAGAACCAGATCGAGATCTTCCGCCGCGGCGACGCGGGCGAGCCGCTCCGGACCATCCCGGTCGGCGCCGACCCGACCACCATCCCCGGCCCGGACCAGTGGGCCGAGATCTGGAGCGAGGCCGACCAGTTCACGGCCGAGCTGCCCCGCGCCTACGTGATCCCGATGGGCGCCGGCCAGCGCTCCGACACCGACGCCGCGCGCCTCGTCGACCAGCTCATCGCGAACGGCGTCGAGGTCTCCCGCGCCACCGCCGCCTTCACGGTGGAGGGCGCCGAGGTCGCCGCAGGCAGCTACGTCGTGGACATGCACCAGCCGCTGCGCGGCATGGCGAACGTGCTCCTCGCGGACGGATCGGACATCTCCGAGCGCACTTCGGACATGTACGACATCTCCGCGTGGAGCCTCGCCCTGCTGTGGGGCGCGGACGTGCTGACCGTCGGCGCGACGAACGACGCCGCGCTGCCGGTGGCCGTCGAGCCGGTCGATGCGGCCGCGCCGACCGGTTCGGTGCCGGAGGGCGCGTACCTCGAGCTCGCCACCGCGGGCGCCGCCGAGTACCAGGCGGTCAACGCCCTGCTCGACGCGGGCGTCGCGGTCTCGGCCTTCGAGAACGGCGACGTCATCGTCCGCGGCAGCGACCGGGCTGCGGCCCAGGTGGTCGCCGACGCGTACGGCGTCGCGTTCACCGCGTCCGACGGGATGCGCCTGCGCACCGAGGCGAGCCGCGGGCTCGACCGGCTGACCGTCGCCTACTCGGGCAACCAGGACGACCGGGTCACCCTCCAGCGCCTCGGGTTCACCGACATCCGGCTCGTGACGGCGGCGACCATCGCCTCCGGCGAGGCGGATCTGTCGCAGGCCGACGTGCTCTGGGTGGGCGGCAACCTCGCCTTCACGGGCGGCAACGCGGGCGGAGCCGACCGGGTCGCGGAGTTCCTCGCGGCCGGCAAGGGCGTCGCGGGCAAGGGCACCGCGATCGCGAACTTCGCGAACCAGTTCGGGCTCGTCACGGTGACCGCCACGAGCGGCACGAACGGCTCCAACGGCATCGTCCGCGTGGCGAACGCCGAGGGCGGCCTGCTCGCGACGCATCCGCAGGACACCGCCTTCGTCTACCCCGCCGTCTGGTACACGGGGCTCGGCGAGAACGCGAGCGTCGAGCAGACGTACGCGGGCGAGTCGACCTTCGTCGCCGGCCACTGGCGGGCGACCGCGGGCCGCGGAGCGGCGGATGCCGCGAACCAGGCCTCCGTCGTCACGGCGACCGGCCCGAGCGGATCGCGCGTCGTGCTGTTCGGCACCTCGGTGAACTTCCGCACCCACCCCGTCGGGTCCTACCCCGACATCGCCCGCAGCCTGTTCTGGGTCGGCGGCGACGGGGCGGCGGTCGTCGCGCCGGTCACGGCGGAGGACCTTGTCGAGGAGGCGCGCGGGACCGTGCGCGTCCCGGCCGAGGCCGAGCCGGGCGAGACGATCCGGGTGACCGTCGGCGCCGCCCTCGACGGGGCGGTCGTGCAGACGGTGCTGTTCTCCGAGCCGATGCCGCTCGGCGAGGCCACTGTCGACGGCGACGGCTACGGGGCGACGATCCCGACGAGCGCGCCGCTCGGCGCCCACCGCCTCGCGGTGATCGCCGCGGACGGCACCCTCATCGGCTGGGACGATCTCGCGATCGTCGCGCCCGAGACCGAGGGCCCGGGCGGCGAGAACGGCGGTCAGAACGGCGGCGGCCAGAACGGCTCCGGCACGGGCTCGTCGACCGCCGGCGACCTCGCCGACACCGGCGCCTCCGTCGCGCTGCCGATCGGCATCGCCGCCGGCGTGCTCCTCCTCGGAGCGGCGGCGCTCGTGATCCAGCGGCTGCGTCGCCGCGGGGCGGGCACCGCGGAGTGACCCTCGGGGGCGCGATGCGCGCCCCCGAACGGGCCGTCGCCGGCCGGGGCATCCCGGTCGGCGACGGCCTTCGTCGTTCCCGCGCCGCTCAGGCCCGGCGCGGTGCCGTCAGCTGCGCGGCTTGAGCCGGACGGTCGGCAGCTCGGGCGCCGGCAGGGAGTCGCCCGGGTAGCCGGCGACCGTGCCGAAGCGCCCGTCGGGGTTGTCCCGGCCGATCACCTCGGCCTGCCACTGCCGGCGGAACTCGGCGACCTCCTCGTGGCTGCGGCCGATGAAGTTCCACCACATCACGAGCTCTTCGCCGAAGGGCGTGCCGCCGAGCAGCACGACGCGCACCGGCTCGGCCCCGGCCCGGAGCCGCACGCCCTCGTGCCGGGGCGGCAGGTAGCCGAGCTCGGCGCGCTCGAGCGTCGCCGTGTGCCCGGCGACGGCGAGCGGGTCGCCGCCGACCATCGCCTCGAGGTCCTCGTCCTCGGTCGCGGCGATCGCGAGGTGCACGGGACCGCGGTCGACGAGGATGCCGTGCTCGAAGCCGGCGTCGAGCTCGATCCAGGCCTCGCCGCCGGCCGGGAGGTCGATCTGCGCGGCGACGAGCGGGGTGAACACCGTGACGGCGGCCTCGTCGTCGAGCCCGGGCAGGGTGCCGACGAAGACGCGCACGACGGCGTCGTCGACGCTCGCCTCGCCCACCTCGGCGTGCTCGAAGAAGGGGGCCACGTCGCGCGAGCCGTCGGGCAGGGCGACCCAGAGCTGCACCCCGTGCAGGGTCGTGGTCGCCGGCGTGGACACCTCGGAGTGCGAGATGCCGTGGCCCGCGGTCATCAGGTTCACCGCGCCCGGCCGCACGAGCGCGTGGCTGCCGGTCGAGTCGCGGTGCTCGATCTCGCCCTGGAACAGCCAGCTCACCGTCTGCAGTCCCGTGTGCGGGTGCGGCGGCACGACCATGCCGCCGGTCTCGGCCACGTCGTCGGGCCCGTAGTGGTCGGCGAAGCACCACGCGCCGATCGTCGTGCGGCCCCGCTGCGGCAGGGTGCGCCGCACCGGCATGGCGCGCGGGCCGCCGAGCGGCACGTCACGCGGGCGGAGCACCTCGATCGCGGCCCCGGCGCCCTCGGCGTGGCATCGCAGTTCGACCGGGTCGCGCTCGAGGTTGCTCATGCGAGGCATCCTATGCCCGCCGGATGAGCGGTCCGGCGAGCCCCCAGTGCGCCGCTTCAACCCGGTTCTGGTTAGCCGATAGAATCGGCCTATGGTTTCTTCCACGGGCATCCGTCGTGCGTCGCTGGCCGCTGCTGCGCTGGCATCGGTCTTCCTCCTCTCGGCGTGCGCGCCGGGCACGAGCCCGGTCGAGAACTTCCCGGGCCTGCCCGAGGCCGAGCACGGCGAGTCCGGCCACGAGACCGGCGGCGACGAGAGCGCGCTGCAGGCGCAGTGGCTCGAGCTCGGCGGCAAGCTCGCCGTCACCACCTTCGGCTCCTCGACCTGCCCGGTCGTCGGCACCGACATCAAGGTGCTGAAGCCGGCCGGCGAGGGCAACACGGTCGAGATCGTCGTGCCCGAGCCCGACGCGACCACGCCCTGCACCATGGACTACGTGCCGCACACCACCGTCTTCTGGACCCCGATGAACGTCACCACGACCGAGAAGCTCACGGTGCTCCTCGGCGACGAGAAGTTCGTCCTCCCCATCAAGTAGGGATCCGGGTCACCCGACGGGCCGTCGGCGCTGCGTGCGCCGGCGGCCCGTCGTCGTTCGTCAAGTCCGGTGCGCCCACGGCGAACAGCGCCCCGCGAGCCATCCGCCTTGTTTACGCTCGTTGTATCGATGCCCACACAGCCGGCGTCGACGAGGAGTTGATGATGTTCGAGAGATTCACCGACCGCGCCCGCCGTGTCGTCGTCCTGGCCCAAGAAGAGGCCAAGATGCTGAACCACAACTACATCGGCACCGAGCACATCCTGCTCGGCCTCATCCACGAGGGCGAGGGCGTGGCCGCGAAGGCGCTCGAGTCGCTCGGCATCTCGCTCGACGCCGTGCGCGAGCAGGTGCAGGACATCATCGGCCAGGGCCAGCAGCAGCCCACCGGGCACATCCCCTTCACGCCGCGCGCGAAGAAGGTGCTCGAGCTCTCGCTGCGCGAGGCGCTGCAGCTCGGCCACAACTACATCGGCACCGAGCACATCCTGCTCGGCCTCATCCGCGAGGGCGAGGGCGTCGCCGCCCAGGTGCTCGTGAAGCTGGGCGCCGACCTCAACCGCGTGCGCCAGCAGGTCATCCAGCTCCTCTCCGGCTACCAGGGCAAGGAGCAGGTGCAGGTCGGCGCGAACGAGCAGCAGCAGGCCCAGGGCGGCTCACAGATCCTCGACCAGTTCGGCCGCAACCTCACGCAGGCCGCCCGCGAGGGCAAGCTCGACCCGGTCATCGGGCGCGAGAAGGAGATCGAGCGGGTCATGCAGATCCTCTCCCGCCGCTCCAAGAACAACCCCGTCCTCATCGGCGAGCCCGGCGTCGGCAAGACCGCCGTCGTCGAGGGCCTCGCGCAGGCGATCGTCAAGGGCGAGGTGCCCGAGACGCTGAAGGACAAGCAGCTCTACTCGCTCGACCTCGGCTCGCTCATCGCGGGCAGCCGCTACCGCGGCGACTTCGAGGAGCGCCTGAAGAAGGTCACGAAGGAGATCCGCACCCGCGGCGACATCATCGTCTTCATCGACGAGATCCACACCCTCGTGGGCGCCGGTGCGGCCGAGGGCGCGATCGACGCGGCCTCGATCCTGAAGCCGCTGCTCGCCCGCGGCGAGCTGCAGACCATCGGCGCGACGACCCTCGACGAGTACCGCAAGCACTTCGAGAAGGACGCGGCCCTTGAGCGCCGCTTCCAGCCGATCCAGGTCAACGAGCCGAGCCTGCCGCACGCCATCAACATCCTGAAGGGGCTGCGCGACCGCTACGAGGCGCACCACAAGGTGTCCATCACCGACGGCGCGATCGTCGCCGCGGCGAACCTCGCCGACCGCTACATCTCCGACCGCTTCCTGCCCGACAAGGCGATCGACCTGATCGACGAGGCCGGCGCCCGCCTGCGCCTCTCGATCCTGTCGAGCCCGCCCGAGCTGCGCGAGTTCGACGAGAAGATCGCGACCGTGCGCTCCGCGAAGGAGACCGCGATCGAGGAGCAGGACTTCGAGAAGGCGGCCTCGCTCCGCGACGAGGAGAAGAACCTCCTCGGCGAGCGGCTGCGCCTCGAGAAGCAGTGGAAGTCGGGCGACGTCAAGACCACCGCGGTCGTCGACGAGGGCCTGATCGCCGAGGTGCTCGCCCAGGCCACCGGCATCCCGGTGTTCAAGCTCACCGAGGAGGAGTCGAGCCGCCTCGTCTTCATGGAGAAGGCGCTGCACGAGCGCGTCATCGGCCAGGAGGACGCGATCGCCGCGCTCAGCCGCACGATCCGCCGCACCCGCGCCGGCCTCAAGGACCCGAAGCGCCCCTCGGGCTCGTTCATCTTCGCCGGCCCCACGGGCGTCGGCAAGACCGAGCTCGCCAAGGCGCTCGCCGAGTTCCTCTTCGACGACGAGGCGGCGATGATCTCGCTCGACATGTCGGAGTACGGCGAGAAGCACACGGTCTCGCGCCTGTTCGGCGCCCCTCCCGGTTTCGTCGGCTTCGAGGAGGGCGGCCAGCTCACCGAGAAGGTGCGTCGCAAGCCGTTCTCCGTCGTGCTCTTCGACGAGATCGAGAAGGCGCACCCCGACATCTTCAACTCGCTCCTGCAGATCCTCGAGGAGGGTCGTCTCACCGACGGTCAGGGTCGCGTCGTCGACTTCAAGAACACCGTCATCATCATGACGACGAACCTCGGCACGAAGGACATCTCGGGCGGCCCCGTCGGCTTCCAGATGGAGGGCGACTCGCGCACGGGCTACGACCTCATGCGCGCGAAGGTCAACGAGGAGCTGAAGAAGCACTTCAAGCCGGAGTTCCTGAACCGCGTCGACGACATCATCGTCTTCCCGCAGCTGTCGAAGGCCGAGCTCAAGCAGATCGTCGACCTCTTCATCAAGCGGCTCGGCGAGCGCATGCTCGACCGCGACATGACGATCGAGCTCACCTCCGAGGCGAAGGACCGCCTGATCGAGGTCGGCTTCGACCCGGCGCTCGGCGCCCGGCCGCTGCGCCGCGCGGTGCAGCGCGAGGTGGAGGACCGCCTCTCCGAGAAGATCCTGCACGGCGAGCTCAACTCGGGCGACCACGTGAAGGTCGACTTCCAGGACGGCGAGTTCGTCTTCGTGACGACGCAGCGGGCCCTGCCCGCGAACGTCGGCGTGAACACCAACGCGGCGATCGGCACCGGCTCGGCGACGCCCGACCTGGCGGCCGCCTCCGGCGAGTAGTCCCGCCGGCCGACTCCGGATGCCCCGTGCTCGACGAGCACGGGGCATCCGCCGTTTCCGCCCGTTTACCGTCGGCGAGCCGGGCGGTCCTACGATTGGGCGATGACCGACTTCACGGTGCGCCGGGCGCGCACGAGCGATGTGCCGAGGATCATCGACGTCGTGGAGCCGTTCGTCAGCCGACGAATCCTGCTCGGCAAGGAGCGGGTCGACCTGTACGGCGCGATCCAGGAGTTCCGGATCGCCGAGGACGCCGACGGCCGCGTCATCGGGGCCGGCGCCCTGCACGTGATCTGGGAGGACCTCGGCGAGGTGCGCACCCTCGCGGTCGCCGAGGAGTGGCTCGGCCGCGGCGTGGGGCGCGCGCTGCTCGACGCCCTCGAGCACGACGCCCGCGAGCTCGGGCTGTCGCGGCTGTTCTGCCTGACCTTCGAGGTCGGCTTCTTCGGCCGGAACGGCTTCGAGGACATGGGCGAGGAGACCGTCGACCCCGAGGTGTACGCCGAGCTCGTGCGCTCGCACGACGAGGGCGTCGCGGAGTTCCTCGACCTCGCCCGCGTGAAGCAGAACACCCTCGGCAACACGCGCATGCTGAAGCACCTCTGAGCCCAGCTGGGGGATGCCCCGGCGCGCCGCGTGCCTTCCGCCCGCGCCGCACCGCTGGACGTACCCTGTGGCCATGTCGACGAACCCTGCACCGAACGGGCGGCTCTCGCCCGCGGTGTACCGGCGTCGCCGGCTGATGGTGCTGCTCGGCGTCGTCGCGGTGATCGTCGCGATCGTGCTCGTCATCGTGCGCCCGGGCTCCAGCCAGGGCGACGAGAAGACGGCCCCGCCGGCGGCGAAGACGACGGATTCCCCGGCCAGCACGGCCCCGGAGACGGTCCTCCCGACCGAGGAGACCGCCGCCGACGGCGCCCCGTGCGACCCCTCGCAGGTGCTCGTCGAGGCGGTCACCGACATGGGGCAGTACCAGGCGGGCGAGCAGCCGCAGCTCTCCGTGTCGATCACGAATACGGGCAAGAACGTCTGCGTCTTGAACGCCGGCACCGCCGCGCAGGAGTTCACCATCAGCAGCGGCGACGAGGTCTACTGGCGGTCGAGCGACTGCCAGAGCGACGCGATCGACGCACAGGTCTCGCTCACGCCGGGCACCCCGGTCAGCTCGGCCGTGCCGATCGTCTGGGACCGCACCCGCTCCTCGACCGACACCTGCACGGGCGCGCGCGAGGCCGTGCCGGCCGACGGCGCCTCGTACCACCTCGAGGTCACCGTGGACGGGATCGCTTCGGCCGAGACCAAGCAGTTCCTGCTGTACTAGGGGGCGAGCCTCGCGGCGCAGAAGGGTTCAGCACTGGGCCGCCGCAGCAGCGGCGCCACGGCCAGGAGGGTGAGGGGATGCGCGTCGTTGCAACCGTCCACGCCGAGCCTCGCCAATCCATCGGGTCGCCTTCCTTCCGAGTGCACTTCTGGGAGCGCACCTCTGCCGAGCGCGCATGGAACCTCGACGCATTCGTCCTGATCGGCGCCCGAGACGTCGGCGAGGTGCTCCGATGGGCCGAGGAGCACGCTCGGGGGCGTCACCTCGAGATCTTCGTCGAAGGAGATGAGCAGCCGGCGAGCCGGTTCGATGTCCCGCGCACGGCGGCCTTGCTTCGCCTGCTCGGGAGTGACCCGAATGAGGTCGCCTCGACCGCGACGGTGCCATTCGTTCGAGCGGAGGGGAAGCCGCATCGGCCCTGAGTCGACTGTGCAGCGGTATCTCTGCCGCTACAGCTCGCCGAGGATGCGCGCGCGGGTCTGCTCGTACTCCGTCGGGCTGATGCGGCCCTCGTCGCGCAGCCGGTCGAGCTGCGCAAGGCGCTCAGCGGGGCTCGGGGCCGGGGCGACCGGTGATGCCGGGGGTGCGCTGCTGCGGGAGACGCGCACGACGACGAGCACGATGACCGCGACGATGGCGAGGGGCACGAGGACCATGCCGAGGACGATGAGCGCGTGCCAGCCGTCGAATCCCATGAACATGGCACGAGCCTAACGCCGGCGGGTCAGCGGTCCTCGATGCGCAGGCCGAGCTGGGCGGCGAAGTGCTCGGCGAGGGCGGCGGCCTGCTGCGAGTCGATCGTGGCGCCGGCGAGGCCCTCGAGGCTGCGGATGGCGCGGATGTCGAGCCCGCGCAGGTCGACGTCCTGCATGGTCGTGCGCGTGACGACGAGCTCGCCGACCGTGCAGTCCTCGAAGGCGACCCGGGCGAGGGTGGCCTCGCCGAGGTCGAGCTCGTCGAAGCTGCAGCCCTGGAAGCGGACGTCGCGCAGCTCGGCGGCCCGCAGGTTGACCCAGCCGAGCTTGGATTGCTCGACGACGAGCGAGTGCAGCTCGGCGTCGTAGAGCTCGGCGGAGCCGATGCGTGAGCCCTCGATGCGCACGTCGCGGAACGTCGCGCGCGCCGCGGAGAAGACCGGGGCGTTGAGCCGCTCGATGCGCGTCTCGAGGAAGCGGGTGCTGCGGAAGGAGGCCTCGTGCGCGTGCCAGCCGACGAGCTCGCACTCGGAGAACGTCGCGCCGGAGAAGTCGCCGCCCTCGACCTCGGCGTCGACGAAGCGGAGCCCCTCGACGGTGCGCTGCGGCCCGAGTTCGCCGGGATCGCCGGGCTGAAGGTCGTCGAGGCGGAGCGGGTCGATCTGGGGCGCACGGGTGGGCTTGGGCATGGCTGCACGCTATCGGCCGCGACCGACATCCCGGCCGGGCGTGCGTCCGCGCGCGGCTACGCTGGAGGCATGGCAGGCACGGGCAAGAAGAAGGCCAAGGAGCCCCTCGAGTTCCGTTCGCAGGCGCTCGCGGAGGCGCTCGAACGGCAGGACATGGCGGCGGTCGCCCTCGCCCTGCGTCACGGCAACACCGTCGTGCCGCTCGTGAAGCCCGGCCCGCGCGACCGCCCGCTCGACGGCGGCGAGGTCTGGACCTACCGCGATCCGAAGACCGGCGAGGTCGCCCTGCTGCTGTTCAGCGACGCGGCGCACAAGCCGGCGAACCTGCCGCCCGCGGTGGGGCTGCAGAGCCCGGGCTGGCTGCGCAGCTTCCTGAAGCGCTACGAGTCGACGATCACCACGGTGTTCCTCGACATCGCCGGGCCGCACCCGATGCAGGCGCCCCCGGGCGAGCTGCTGCGGGCGCTCGAGGCGTAGCTCAAGCCGCCGCATTCGAGGACGAGCGCATCCGCCGACGAGCTCAGAACGCGGCGTCGAGCTCGCGCTCGCGGGCGCCCTTGGCGGCCAGCATCGCGCGTTCGACGGCGGCGCGCACACTGCCCGCCTCGACGTCGAGGATCGAGGTGTAGCCGAGTCGGCGGGCCTCGGTGGCGCGCTGCGTCGCCGCCGCGACGGGACGCACCTCGCCGGCGAGACTGATCTCGCCGAAGGCGGCGAGCTCGTGCGGCACGGCCCGGTCGCGCATGGCCGAGGCGATGGCCACGGCGATGGCGAGGTCGGCGCCCGGCTCGACGAGGCGCACCCCGCCGACGGTGGACACGTAGACGTCGTGCTCGCCGAGCGACTTGAGCCCAGCCCGCCGCTCGAGCACGGCGAGGATCATGGCGACCCGTGAGGGGTCTACGCCGTTCACCACGCGACGCGGCTGCGGCGCCTTCGTCGCGACGACGAGCGCCTGCACCTCGACCGGCAGTGCCCGGCGCCCCTCGAGGGCCACGGTGACGCAGGTGCCGCTCACCGAGGTGCGGGCGCGGCTGAGGAACAGGCCCGACGGATCGGGCACCTCGGCGATGCCGTCGCCGGTCATCTCGAAGCAACCGACCTCATCGGTGGGGCCGAAGCGGTTCTTGAGCGCCCGGACGAAGCGCAGCGAGGTCTGCCGGTCGCCCTCGAAGTGGCACACGACGTCGACGAGGTGCTCGAGCAGGCGGGGACCGGCGATCGTGCCGTCCTTCGTGACGTGACCGACGAGGAGCAGCGGCAGATCGCGCTCCTTCGCGACGCGGATGAGCGTGGAGGCCACCTCGCGCACCTGGCTCGGCTGCCCCGGCAGGCCGTCGACGAGGGAGCTCGCGACCGTCTGCACCGAGTCGACGATGAGCAGTTCGGGGGAGACCTCGTCGATCTGCCCGAGCACCGTGGCGAGATCGGCCTCGGCGGCGAGGTAGAGTTCGTCGTGCAGGGCGCCCGTGCGGCCCGCGCGCAGCCGCACCTGGGCGGCCGACTCCTCGGCGCTGACGTAGAGCACGCGGCGGCCGCCCGCGGCGAC
>NZ_BMRJ01000001.1:434652-571998 GCF_014648575.1 Agromyces mediolanus
ATGCCGCTGGGGCGGTGGCTCGTGGCCGCGACCTCGATGTGCGCGATGGGCCGCGCGGCCTGCGAGGGCGCGATGGCCGCGGCCTTGACGGTGCGCGTGATGCCGGTGGGCGCCGCGGCCTCGACGACGGTGCCCCACTGCTGGCACTCGGCGCAGCGACCGACCCATTTGGCGGTGCTCCACCCGCACTCGGTGCAGCGGAAGGCGGTGCTCGTTCGGGCCATGCCCAGAGCCTAGCCGGGGCCCCCGACACGCCCCCGCAGTTCGGCCAGGCGCGAGATCACCGCGGGCCGGAACGCGCCCGCCCAGACCCGATAGCCGCGGTCGTTCGGGTGGAACCAATCCTTCGCGAAGCCGGTCAGGATGCCGCGCACGCCCTGCCGCCTCGTCGCCTCGTGCAGGGGCACGACGACGAGTCCGCGCGCCGCGGCCTCACGGCGGAGGATCGCGTTCGCCTCGGCGACCTTGCGCTCGTTCGCGGGGAAGTAGAAGCACGGCAGATCCGCGACGACGGCGTGCTCGGGGACCGCGTCGAACACGGCGCGGATGCCCTCGGCGAAGGCCGCGGCATCCCAGTCGGCGATGTCGTTCGCGCCGATCGCGACGGTGACGACGTCGGGGCGCAGCTTGCCGAAGCGGGGGAGCTGGTCGCGCACCGCGAGCCCGACGGTCGCGCCGGAGACGCTGAGGTTCACGACCCGCACCGTGCGCCCGCTGCGGCTGCGGAGCTCGTCGGCGAGCAGGCCGACGTAGCCGAGATCGGGACGGCTTGCGCCGATGCCCTGGGCGGCGCTGTCGCCGATCGCGACGTAGAGCAGCTCGCCGCGGGTCTTCGCGAGCTCACGCCACCACTTCGAGTGCACGGGGAGCGTCTCGTTCAGCACCGCGGACTGCTCGCGCCGGCGCTCGCCGAAGGCGCGCCAGCCGAGGGCGCCGGCAGCCGCGGCGGCACCGACGCCTCCCGCGACGAGCGCGATGGTGGCGAGACGGTGCGGAGCGGGCATGCGACGAAACTATGGGTGTCCGCTGAACGTCTGCTGAGCCATCCGCCGTCCGTTCGTTTTGGCCAGCCGGGCGGGATCGTCTACTATCGATCCCGGTGACGTGTCCGAGCGGCCGAAGGTGCAACTCTCGAAAAGTTGTGTAGGGTAACCCCCTACCGTGGGTTCAAATCCCACCGTCACCGCCAGTGAAAAACCCCCGATCTCAGCTGAGATCGGGGGTTTTCTGCGTTACTGGGACGGCAGGGCCTTCCGGAGCAGCGAGGTCAGCTGCGCCTGCTCGTCGGGCGACAGTCGGCCGAGGGCCTCGCGGGCGAAGCCGAAGGCGCGGTCGAATCGCTCGGTGAGCTGTTCGCCGGCCGCCGTGCGGGCCACCATCCTGACGCGCTTGTCCGTCGGGGATGCCTCGCGGGAAGTGAGCCCCATCCCGTCGAGGCGGCCGACGATCTGCGTGATGTTCGAGGCGTCGCAGCCGAGCTCCGCGGCGAGCCCGCCCATCGAGCGGTGCTCGGAGAGCCGGCCGAGCACGCACGCCTGGGCCGCGCTCAGCTGCACGGACGCGGCGGCCCGCTCGAACGCCTGCTCGTAGGCGTTCACGAGGTCGAGGAGCACGCCCTCGGCCTCCGTGGTCTCGGTCGCGATGCGGAGGGGGAGCGCCATGCCCCGATCCTAACGCTGGAGCCGATCAAGCAATCAGGGCCGGTGCGCCGGCGAACCCGGAGCGGCCTCGTCGTCGGCGACGAGCAACGCCAGCTTCCCGATGTAGTGCTCGCGGAGCGCGCGATGGGCGTCCTGCACCCGGGCCATCGGGAATCGCTGCGCGACGTGCGGCGTGAACGCGCCCGCCGCGATGACGGCGTTGAGCCGGTCAAATGCCGCGCGGCTCCGGTCTCCATCGAAGCGGAGGATCGGCGCTGCGGGCGCGGAGGAGGTGACGGGATGCACGCCGTTCGGCCAAGCGATCCGCCCGGTAGGGGAGACCGCGCGGAGCGCGCGCTCGGCGGCCGGGCCGCCCGCCGTTGCGAGCGCGCCATCGATCCCGCCCGGGGCGAACGCCTCCGCCGCGGCCAACACGTCCTGGGTGCGGCCGTCGACCACCGCGTCCGCGCCCTGCGCCCGCGACAGGGCGACGCCGTCGGCCCCGGAGGAGACAGCGAGGACCCGGATGCCTCGGTGCCGCGCCAGCTGCACCGCCAGGTGGCCCATGCCTCCGCTGGCGCCGAAGACCATGAGGGTCTGGCCGGGGCGGAGGTCGAGCAGTTCGAGGCCGCTCTGCGCGGTCAGGGCGTCCCAGGCCATCACGCCGGCCTGCTCCATCGAGAGCGGTTCGGGGAGGTGCGCCGCGTGCTCCTCGTCGACGACGCCGAACTCGGCGTAGAAGCCTCCGCGCGGCACCGGCATGGAGGCCGCGTAGACGCGGTCGCCGACCGCGAAGCGCGTGACCTCGGTGCCGACCGCCGCGACGGTGCCGGCCGCGTCCCAGCCGAGGATGTACGGGAAGCGCGACGGGATGCCGAACACGCCGTCGTAGTGCCCGCCGCGCTCCTCGGCGTCCCAGGAGGCCACGCCCGCCACGCTCACCCGGATGAGGACCTCGCGTGCGCCCAGCTCGGGGACGGCGATCCGTCGGACGGCGAGTTCGTCCTCGTCTCCGAAGCGGTCGAGGACGACGGCGTTCATCTGGGCGGGCGCCGTCGTCGGGGACGGCGGCTGAGGTTGCGTGCGCATGCGTGCTCCTATTTGCTTGATCGAATCAACTAAAGCATCGATGCATGAGTCGATCAAGGAATTTGCCCCGCGGACCACCCAAGCCTCAGCCCTGACGGAATAATTGGGTACGCTGTACGCGTTTCAATGGATCGCGCACTGAGAACGCGACCAGGACCGGAAAGAGAGCACGACGCATGACGACCACAGAAACGCACGAGATCACCGCTGCCGCCGCAGGCGGCGACGCGACCGCCGAGCAGCTCGCCGAGGTGCTCGCCTGGTTCGACCACTATGACGAGCGGGTCGCCGCCGGCGACCTGAACGGCATGGCGGACCTCGCCGCCTTCCCGATCAACGAAGTCACCGACGACGCCGACGGCTACGGCATCGCCGCGGCCTGCGACCGGGACCGGTACCTGGCGCAGATGCGCGAGGTGGTCGGCGCGAACTCCGCCGAGCTGACGATGCACTCGACGAGGCATCCGATCTTCCTCTCGCCGGCGCTCTGCTTCGTCGTCACCGACGCGAGCTTCGAGGTCGGCGGGCACACCCAGCAGATGCGCTACGGCGATCTGCTGGTGCGCTCGGCCGACGGCTGGCGCTTCCAGACGATGGTGGCGGGCGGATGGCAGGAGCAGTTGTGACCCGCTGATCGGCGCCGGGGGAGAATGGCCGTATGCCCGACGACCGCACCGGCACGAGCGCCGGCGATCCCGCCGCGTCGATCCGCCTGCTCTGGCGCGCCCGACTCGCCCAGCCGGCGTCCCGGCCGGGTCCGCGCCCGACCTTGAGCGTCGACCGGCTGGTCGAGGCGGCCATCGAGCTCGCGGACGCCGAGGGGATGACTGCGCTCACCATGCGCCGGTTGGCCGAGCGGCTCGCGACGAAGCCGATGAGCCTGTACCGCTATGTGCCCGGCCGCGCCGAGCTCGTCGACCTCATGTTCGACCGCGTGTACGAGGGGATGCCCCGGACGCCGCACGGCGGCACCGACTGGCGCGCGCGAGTCCGGGCGCTCGCCGACGCGAACCGGGCGCTCTACCTGGCGCACCCGTGGGCCGCCGAGCTGTCGACGCTCCGCCCGCCGCTCGGACCGGGGCAGCTCGCCAAGTACGAGCACGAGCTGGGCGCGTTCGCAGGATCCGGGCTCTCGGACCTGGAGGTCGACGACGCGCTCACCCTCGTCCTGTCGTTCGTGCGGGCCAATGCCGCGGACGCCCTCGCCGCCGAACGAAGCCGCGCGGCCAGCGGCCTCGACGATCGCGGTTGGTGGGCGGTCGCCGGCCCGATCCTCTCCGGACTCGTCACGGACGACGCGTATCCGCTCGCGTCGCGGATCGGCTCGGCCGCGGGCGAGGCACGGGGGAGTGCCCACGACCCCGAGCACGCCTACGAGTTCGGGCTCGAGGTCATCCTGTCGTCGCTCGGAGTCTTGGCCGCCGGGGCCCCTGACGCTGGCTAGTCCTGCGCGGGCTCCACGTCCTGCACGTCGGCGCCGACGCCGATCGGCTGCCGCGGGTCGACCGGGATGGGCTCGGGGTCGAGGTGCTCCGGCACGAGCTCGATGCCGCCCGTGCTGTTCGCCGAGCGCATGAGGTCTTCCAGCCACTGAGCGTTGAGCTCGGGGCGCTCGGGCTCGGTGAAGACGAAGCGCAGCGGGATGGCCGGGTGCAGCCAGAGCGTCTCGCGCCCGCGCGGCTCGTCGTCCGGGTGCCGCCAGGACAGGGTGAAGCTCTCGTTGCGGCGCAGCTTGGTGGTCAGGACGATCTTCAGATGCGCGAGGGCGCGATCCTCGATCCCGATCGGGGTCTGCGAGTCCCCGTAGTACAGCGTTCCCATGACGCCGACCGTACCGTTTTTCTCCGGTTGTATTGAAGTCGTCGGCGGGCGACTGCGCGTTCCGTCCTGCTCGCTGCGTATTGCGGCTCCTGCACGCCTGCGGCAGGGGCTTGACGTGATCCGATGCCGTGCGGGACGGTGCTGGGGAACGGAGGAGCGGGATGCCGGTGCGGAACGGAACGGACGAGGAGACCGAGCGGCTGGCGCAGGCGGTCGCCGCGGAGGCCGGTCGGCGCGGGCTGCGCATCGGGGCGGCGGAATCGCTGACGAGCGGCGCCATCGCGGTCGCGCTCGGAAAGGCGGATGACGCGAGCGAATGGTTCGCGGGATCCATCGTGGCGTACGAGGCATCCGTGAAGTTCGAGGTGCTCGGGGTGACGCCCGGGCCGGTCGTCACCGCCCGCGCGGCCGAGCAGATGGCGACCGGCGCCCGGGAGCGGCTCGGCGCCGATGCCGCCGTCGCGGTGACGGGGGTGGGCGGCCCCGGTGAGGAGGAGGGGCGGCCGGCGGGCACCGTCTACGTCGCGGTCGCCCTCGGCGACGAGGTGCGCAACGGCGAGCACCACTTCGACGGCGACCCCGCCGAGGTCGTCGCGGCGACCATCCGGGCGGCGCTCTCGGCGCTGCTGGAGGGCCTGCGCGGGGGTTGACCGGCCGCACCCCCTGGAACTCTCAGCTGCATCGCGTACACTGGGACGCAGTGACTCACCGTGCAGCCCAACCGGTCGTCACGCCCGAGTGCCCGTCATCTTCGAGCACCGTCGCGTTCAACGCGTCCCGATTCCACCACCGCGCTTGGAGCGCATCCTCAGCTTCCCGCAGCCGCTGACGTCGACGTCACGCCGGCCGCCGTATCGAAACGATCGTTCTCATCTCTCTGCTCTTCACCAGTTCGTCCCCTCGCCTGCACTGGCGGCAAGCCGATCACGACGTGCACAGCGCCACGCGTGATGGCGAATACGCCGGGCACGTCGTGGCCGACGGCGACGCCTTCCTCGTCTCCGACGCGATCGGCCGCGCCGTGGCCCGCTGCGACTCGCTCGATGCGGCCTTCCTCGCCCTCGAGACGGCGAGCCCTCCAGGCATCCACTCCGCCGGCGACCACCTCGCCCGGCGCACCAAAGCCCCGCGGCGGCGCCGTCGCCGCGGATTCACGGATCACACCCGTGGTCCCAGACAACGAAGGAATGACGTCATGGCCACCGGCATCGTCAAATGGTTCAACACTGAAAAGGGCTTCGGCTTCATCGCTCCCGACGACGGCTCCGCCGACGTGTTCGCGCACTTCAGCGCGATCACCGGCAGCGGCTACCGCGAGCTGACCGAGAACCAGCGCGTCGAGTTCGACGTGGAGCAGGGTCAGAAGGGCCTCCAGGCCACCAACATCCGCGGCCTGTGAGCTCCCGGCCGGCCCCGTCGAGGCGGGGTCGGCCGTCCACTCCCAGCAGGGTCACGGGAGGTATGCAGGCAGCGGCATGGTTCGCCGCCTAGCGTGGGGACAGCGATGGGCACCCGCCTTTGGCTTCACGGCCGAAGACTCGCGGCCCAGCACAGACAGGCAGCCCCCATGCCGACCGTCCCCATCGTCCAGGAGGCCGTGCTCGGCCCCGTCCGACAGACCTACGCCCGCGCCGGCGACTTCCCGCCGATCACCCGGGCCTACAGCCAGCTCTCCCAGATCGTCCGCGAGACCGGGCTCCTGCGCCGCACGCCGTGGTTCTACGGCCTCGTCGGCGCGGGCATCGCGCTCGGCTTCGGCGGAGCGGTCGCCGGCTTCATCCTGCTCGGCGACAGCTGGTACCAGCTGCTCATCGCCGGGGCGCTCGGTGTGCTGTTCACGCAGCTCGCGTTCCTCGCGCACGAGGCGGCGCACCGCCAGATCCTCGCCTCCGGGCCCGCGAACGACCGGCTCGCGAGGGTGCTCGCCGGCCTCGTCGGCATGAGCTACGGCTGGTGGGACAGCAAGCACAGCCGGCACCACGCCAACCCGAACCGCGTCGGCAAGGACCCCGACATCGAGGTCGACACGATCTCCTTCCTCGACGAGGATGCCGCGGCTGCCCGTGGCCTGCGCCGGCTCCTCACCCGCAAGCAGGGCTGGTGGTTCTTCCCCCTGCTGACGCTTGAGGGCCTCAACCTGCACTTCCAGAGCCTCCGGTATCTCTTCGCCCGCGGCCCCGTGTCCGGCCGCTGGACCGAGCTCGGCCTCATCGCGGCGCGCTTCGCCGTGCTCTTCGTGCCGGTGTTCCTCGTGCTCCCGCTCGGCATGGCGTTCGCCTTCGTCGGTGTGCAGCTCGCCGTCTTCGGCGTGTACATGGGGGCCTCCTTCGCGCCGAACCACAAGGGCATGCCGGTGATCGCCCCCGACGCGAAGCTCGACTTCTTCCAGAAGCAGGTGCGCACCTCACGCAACATCCGCGGCGGCTGGTGGGCGACGTGGCTCTACGGCGGCCTCAACTATCAGGTCGAGCACCACCTCTTCCCGAGCATGTCCCGCATGCACCTCGCCCAGACCCGGGAGATCGTGCGCGAGTACTGCCAGACGCACGACGTGCCGTACGCCGAGACGTCGATGTGGCGCTCCTACGCGATCGTGATCGCGTACCTGAACCGCGTCGGGCTCGCCGCCCGCGACCCCTTCGACTGCCCGGTGGCCGCCAGGTACCGCTGAGCGCGCGCTGCTCGTCCGCCGCGCCGCTCGTCCGTGGCTCTGGGGGAGTTCCCGGGTGGATGGCGGACACTGGATGGAACCGGGGACCGGGGCTGACGGGGGAGGCGCGACGATGGGCATCAGACGACGTCGCGATGCGCCGCCGCCGACGAACCCCGAGGACGACCCGTATCTCGCCTACCTGATCTGGAAGGGCGAGCAGCCGCAGGCCGAGCCGGAGCCCGAGGCGCCGCCGAAGCGCGGCTGGTGGCAGCGCGTGCTCGGCCGGCGCGACCCCGACGGCGGCTCGCGGCGCGAGTCGTGAGGCGCTGCCTGCCGGGGCTCAGTGCGTGACGGTCGTCTGCTGGTAGAGCGCGAGCCGCGTCCGGCCGTCGCGGAGCACGTACACGCTCGTCATCAGGGCGGAGAACGGGTCCTCATCGCCGTCGCGCGCCGCGCGCGCCCGGTAGACGAGCGCCGCGGCATCGTCGCTGATTCGCACGAGCCTGGGCTCGGTGAGCTCGAACTCGGCCCAGGGCGGCGCCTCGTCGAGCGAGGCGGCGACCGCGTCGCGGTCGAGGACCATGCCGTTCACGAGTACCATGACGGCCTCCGCCGTCATCAGCTCGCCGTAGAAGCGCCCGCCGCGTGCACTGCAGAGCGCGTTCCAGCCGTCGCGCTCGAGGGCGAGCAGGGTCTCGAGGGTGAGTGCCGTCATGCGGCGGAATTTACGCGATCCTCGCGGGCGCCGGGAGGGCTTGACCGCGGGATCGTCAGCGCCCGGCGATCACATCGGCGACCTTCGCGATCACGGAAGTGCGCGGACTCGAGGAGCGCTGCTCGACCCAGTCGGCCACGGAGTAGGCGCGGTACAGGCCGTTCGCCCCGATCCAGCGCAGCGGCTCCGGCTCCCAGCGCCGCGGGCGCTGCCGGACCCAGGGGATGCGGGCGATCGGGTCGTCACTGCCGGTGAGGAGCGCGGCCGCCGCATCGGCCGCGAGCCGCGCCGCCGTCACCCCTTGACCGGCGTAGCCGCCGAGCTGGAGGATGCCGCTGCCGGAGTCCCAGTCGATGAACGGCGTCCAGTCGCGGGGCACGCCGAGCACGCCGCACCAGGCGTACTCCGCCTCGGCGCCGAGGCCGGGGAAGAGGTCCTCGACGATGGCCTCGAGCGCGCGGACGGTGCCGTGGTCGACCTGGCCGCGGTCGTCGAAGCCGGAGCCGAAGCGGTACGGCTTGCCCCGGCCGCCGATGATGATGCGGCCGTCGGGCGTGCGCTGGCCGTAGAAGTAGGTGTGCGCGGAGCCGGACAGCCCGGCCGCCGGGTCCCAGCCGATCCGGGCCCACTCGGCGTCGTCGAGCCGACGGGTCGCGATCATGGCGCTGTTCAGCGGCAGCATCTCGCGACCGCGGCCGGCGAGGCCGGCGGTGTAGCCCTCGGTGCCGAGCACGATCCGCTGGGCGCGCAGCTCGAGCGCGCCGACGCGGACGGCGCCGGGCTCGACGGCGGTGACGCGGGAGCGCTCGTAGAGTCGGATGCCGGCGGCGCGCGCCCGCTCGACGACGCCGCGCAGCAGCAGGAACGGGTCGACCCGCACGCAGTCGGGGGAGACGAGGGCGCCGACGGCGTCGTGGATGTCGATGCGCTCGCGCAGGGCGTCGCCGTCGACGAGGCGCACGTGTTCCTCGCCGAGGCCCCACGAGCGATGGCCGGCGAGGCTCGACTGCAGGCGGGCGAGCTCGGGGGCGGTGCGGGCGACTTGGATCCACCCGCCGCGCTCGGCGCCGATGTCGACGCCCGCCGCGGCGAACTCGTCGACGACGGTCTCCATGGTCTCGAGCAGACGCCGCTCCACGTCGAGCACGGCCTCGCGACCGCTGCCGCGGGCAAGCACGCGGCGCATCCCGACGGGCTTCGAGGAGAGCCATCCGCCGTTGCGACCCGAGGCGCCGAAGCCGAACTGCTCGGCCTCGAGCACGGCGATGTCGAGCGAGGGGTCGGCCGCGCGCAGGGCGAGGGCGGTCCAGAGGCCGGTGTACCCACCGCCGACGATCACGACGTCGGCGCGGCCGGACTCGCGCAGCGGGTCGGCTCGGATGGGTTCGTTCCGGTTCGCCCAGAAGCCGAATTCACCGTTGATCACGTGGGGTTCCGCCCTTCACATACCTCGTCGTTGCCCCTTGACTGTAAAGTTTTCTGAACCAATATTCAAGTCTTCTTGCGTGGGTGTGAACTCTGCTGTACGTTCGTGGCCATGCCGGAGAACGAGCTCCCGAACACCCACACCGTCGGCGAACGCCTGCGCTCACGCCGACGGGTGCTGCGCAAGACGCTCGCGAGCGTCTCGACCGAGGCGAACATCAGCGAGAGCTTCCTGAGCCAGCTCGAGCGCGACCGGGCGAGCGCGAGCATCGCGACCCTGCAACGCATCTGCGCCGCCCTCGAGATGCCCGTCGGCGACCTCTTCAACGAGCGCCGCCAGCTCTCCGTGCACCGGCACGCCTCGGCGAACTTCAACCCTTACGGCATCGGCGCGCGCAAAGTGCGCATCACGCCGACCACGAACACCCAGCTCGAATCGTTCATCGGCGAGTTCGACGCGCACGGCACGACCGGCGACGAGCTCTACGCCCACGGGGACTCCGAAGAGACCCTGCTCGTCGTGAGCGGCCGGCTCGAGGTCACCATCGGCACCGAGACCCACGTGCTCGGCCCGCTCGACAGCATCTCCTACGCGTCCTCGACGCCGCACCGGGCGCGCGAGGCCGACGGCGGCCGCGCGGTCGCCGTGTGGCTCATGTCGCCGCCGAGCTACTGACCCCCACAGAAAGCAAGAGGAACACCATGCGCATCGGAATCGAATGCGGCGGCACCTTCACGGATGTCGTCGTCGTCGATGACGTCGGACGGATCGTCGCGACGAACAAGGTCTTCTCCACCCCCGAGGACCCCTCGCTCGCCGTGCTCGAGGGCCTCGGCGGGCTTCCCGACGAGCTCGTCGACGGCGCCGAGCTGATGCACGGCAGCACGGTCGCCACCAACGCCCTGCTCGAGCGGAAGGGCGGCCCCATCGGCCTCATCACCACGAAGGGCTTCCGCGACCTCGTCTTCCTGCAGCGCCAGGACCGCACCCGGATGTACGACCTCGGCTACACCAAGCCCGAGCCGCTCGTCGCCCGCCGCCACATCGTCGAGGTCGACGAGCGCGTGTCGGCCGAGGGCGAGGTGCTCCGCGGCCTCGACGAGGAGGGCGTCGCCCGCGCCGTCGCGACGCTGGCCGAGGCCGGGGTCTCCGCGATCGCGGTCTGCCTGCTGCACGCCTACGCCAACCCCGAGCACGAGCGCCGCATCGCCGCCGCGATCGAGGCCGCCGGGCTCGGTCTGCCGGTCTCACTCAGCCACGAGGTCGTGCGCGAGTTCCGCGAGTACGAGCGCACCACGACGACGGTGGTCGACGCCTTCATCCGTCCCCGTGTCGGCGTCTACCTCGAGAACCTGCGCTCGCACGTCGCCGAGCGCAGCATCCGCTCGATGGCCGTCATGCAGTCCAACGGCGGCATCGTCCCGCCCGAGGCCGCCATCTCCCGGCCCGTGACCATGCTGCTGAGCGGGCCCGCCGCGGGCGTGAGCGGGGCGGTCACGATCGCCTCCGCGGCCGGCGTCGACCGCATCGTCACCATGGACATGGGCGGCACCAGCACCGACGTCTCCTTCGTCGAGGGCGAGGAGCCCGAGCTCGCGACGGGGACCGTCGTCGACGGCCTGCCGCTGCGGGTGCCGCTCGTCGACATCCACACCGTCGGCGCGGGCGGCGGCAGTATCGTGCACATCGACGCCGGCGGACTGCTCTCGGTCGGCCCGGAGAGCGCCGGCGCCGACCCCGGCCCCGCGTGCTACGGCCGCGGCGGCACCCGACCCACGATCACCGATGCGAACCTCCTCGTCGGCGCCATGCCCGCCGGGGCCCGGCTCGCCGGTCGCTTCGAGCTCGACCGGGATGCCGCGCGCGCCGCCTTCGAGCCGCTCGCCGCCGCCCTCGGGCGCTCCGTCGAGCAGGTCGCCGCCGACGCGCTGCAGCTCGCCGACGTCACGATGGCCGGTGCCATCCGCGAGGTCTCGCTCGAGCGCGGCCACGAGCTGGACGGCGCCGCGCTCATCGCCTACGGCGGGGCCGGTGCGCTGCACGCCGCCTCGGTCGCCGAGGAGCTCGGCATCGACCGGGTGCTCGTGCCGCCGCACGCGGGGCTCACCTCCGCCTACGGCCTGCTCACGGCCTCCTTCAAGCGCGACTTCTCGGCCACCTGGTTCCAGCCCGACCTCGCCGCGGTCTCCGCCGCCGAGCTCGCGGCCGCCTGCCGCGAGATCGAGGCCGCCGCGCGCGCCGAGATCGCCGCGACCGGCGTCGCCGCCGGCGGGCTCGTCGCGAGCTGGCTCGCCGACATCCGCTACCGCGGCCAGGGCTTCGAGCTCGCGGTGCCGTTCGCGCCGGGCGACGAGGCGGGTGAGCTGCTCGCCGGCTTCCACGCCGCGCATCACCGGCAGTTCGGCCACTCGAGCGAACAGCGCGCCGCGCAGCTCGTCACGGTGCGCCTCCGGCTCACCGGCGAGAAGCCGCCCGTCGCCGCGGTGCAGACCGCCGCGAACGACACTCCGGCCGGCACGACCTCGATCCTCGTCGACGGCGAGCGCCGGGACGCCCCGGTGCTGCACCGCGGCGGCATGTCCGCGCCGGTGCAGGGGCCCGCGGTCGTCGCCGACGACACCTCGACCACGCTCGTGCCCGCCGGCTGGCTGGCGGAGATCGACGAGCACGGAAACCTCCTCCTGGAACGGAGCGCCGCATGACCCAGCAGCACCAACTCGGCCTCTTCAAGTCGGCCTTCGAGTCGCTCACCCGCGAGATGGCGGTGAACCTCCGCCGCGCCGCGTTCTCCTCGATCGTGCGTGAGGCGCGGGACTTCTCGGTCGCGCTCGCCGACCGCCGCGGCGCGATCGTCGCGCAGGCGGAGTGCATCCCGATCATGACGGCGGGCGTCGCCATCGCCCTGCAGCACGCGCTCGCCGAGCTCGACGTCGACGCGCTCACCGAGGACGACGCGATCCTCTACAACGACCCGTACAAGGGCGGGCAGCACCTGCAGGACATCTACCTGTTCAACCCGATCTTCCTCGACGGCTCGCTCGTCGGCTTCGCGGCGACCACGGCGCACCACGTCGACGTCGGCGGGGCGTACGCCGGCCTCAGCGCCGACGCGACCGAGATCTACCAGGAGGGGCTGCGCCTGCCCGTGTCGACCTTCTCGCTCAGCCGGGACTGGGGCGAGCGCGGCTTCGTGCGGCGCATCATCGAGGCGAACGTGCGGGTGCCCGACCTCGTCATCGGCGATCTCGAGGCGCAGCTCGCCGCGAACCGCATCGCTCAGCAGCGCTTCGCCGAGATCGCGGCGCGGTACGGGCTCGACCCGACGCTCGCGGCGATGGACGAGCTGCAGGATTACGCCGAGCGCCGCTTCCGCAGCGCGATCCGGGCGATCCCCGACGGCGAGTACCGCGCGGCGGACTTCGTCGACGGCTCGCCGTGGGGCGCCGGCGACATCCCCGTCGAGGTCGTGCTCACGGTCGCCGGCGACGAGATCGTCGTCGACCTGCGCGGCAGCGGACCGCAGGTGGTCGGCAACGTGAACTGCCCCTACGCCTCGACGGTGTCCGCGGTGCAGAGCGCCATCCGCTGCATGATCAGCGACACCGACATCCCGTTCAACGAGGGCTGCAACCGGCCGATCACCGTGCTCACCGAGTACGGCTCGATCCTGAATCCCGCGCCTCCGGCGGCGGTGCGCGCCCGGCTCACCCCGGCGAGCCGGGTCTTCAACGTCGTGGTGAGCGCGATGGGGCAGGCGGTGCCCGAGGCCGCGGTCGCCACCGGCTTCGACACCACGACCGCGTTCGCGATCAGCCACCTCGCCGCGACGGGCGACTACCAGGTCGTCGTCGAGATCCTCGGCGGCGGCTGGGGCGGATGCCAGGCGCACGACGGGGCCGACGCCCTCGACAACCCCATCTCGAACTGCGCGAACGCGCCCATCGAGTCACTCGAGACGGACTACTCGCACTTCGCGATCACCGAGTACTCGCTCGTCGAGTCGAGCGGCGGCGACGGCGAGCACCGCGGCGGCCTCGGCATCCGCCGCGTCTACGAGGCGCTCGCCGACGGCGTGCAGATCGCCGGCTACGCCGACCGGCACCGCAGCGGCGCCCCCGGTCTCGCCGGCGGCGAGCCGGGCGCGGTCGGCCGCTTCCGGCTGACGCGGGCCGACGGCCGCGTCGAGCCGATCACCGCCGTGTTCAGCGGCACGCTCGACCGCGGAGACCGGATCGAGGTGCTGACCGGAGGCGGCGGCGGCATCGGCGACCCCGGCTCCCGTTCGGCGCGCGCCCGAGAATCCGACACCACCGATGGCTATGCGAAGGAGCATCAGCGATGAGCACCACCTCCCCCACCACCTCCCAACCCACCTCGATGCGCCGCGTCGCCGCGGCGGCCGTGATCGGCACCTCGATCGAGTGGTACGACTTCTTCGTCTACGCGCAGGCCGCCGCCCTCGCGCTGAACGTCGTCTTCTTCCCCGAGGTGTCGCCGCTCACCGGCGTCCTCATCCTCTTCGCGACGATGGGCGTGGGCTTCGTCGCCCGCCCCCTCGGCGCGATCATCTTCGGCCACATCGGCGACCGCATCGGCCGCAAGAAGACGCTGATCATCACGCTCCTGATGATGGGCGTCGCGACCTTCGCGATGGGCCTGCTGCCGGGCTACGACGCCTGGGGTGCGGCCGCGCCCGTGCTGCTCGTCGCCCTGCGGCTCTGCCAGGGACTCGCGGCGGGCGGCGAGTGGGGCGGCGCCGCCCTCATCGGCGTCGAGCACGCGCCGCCGGAGAAGAAGGCGCTGTTCGGCTCCTTCGCCCAGCTCGGCTCCCCGATCGGCCTCGTGCTCGCGACCTCGATGACCCTCGCGGTGAACGCCGCGTTCGGCCAGGAGGCGATGCAGGAGTGGGCCTGGCGCATCCCGTTCCTCGCCTCGATCGTGCTCATCCCGATCGGCTTCATCATCCGTTCGAAGGTCGCCGAGAGCCCCGAGTTCGCGGCTCTCTCGAAGCAGGAGCGCAGCGGCTCCGTGCCGATCGTGAAGCTGTTCCGCTTCCAGACCCCGCACCTGCTCGTCGGCATCGGCTCGTTCGCCGCCGTGTTCCTCACCTACTACCTGATGACGAGCTTCATGCTCGTGTACGCGACGGACTCCGTCGGGCTGTCCTCTGCGGTGTCACTGCCGGCGAACCTCATCGCGGCGGTGGTCGAGGGCGTGTTCATCGTGATCGCGGCGGTGCTCAGCGTGCGGATCGGCACGAAGCGCATCAACGTCGTGTCCGCGGTCGCGCTGCTGCTCTGGGCGTTCCCCTCGTTCTACCTGGCCGCGGCGGCGCCGCCGTGGGGCCTGTACGTCTCGGTCGGCGTCTCGATGGTGTTCGTCGGCGCGGCCTACGGCGTGCTCGCCTCCGACGTGGCGCGGCTGTTCACGACCGACACCCGCTACACGGGCGCCTCGCTCTCGTACCACCTCGCCGCGGTCATCGGCGGCGGCCTGGCGCCGATCGCCGCGACGGCGATCCTCGAGGCGACCGGCGGCGATGTCTTCTTCATCGCGCTGATCCCGGCGGTCACCGCCGCCGTGATGATCGTCTGCGTGCTGATCCTGCCGCGCCTGCAGCAGCCCGACGTGGCCGGCGAGGGCGAGGCGACGACCGCCGACGGCGAGCTCGTCCGCGCCTGACGCGCACCCACCGGGAAGACCGGTACGGCGGGCCCGGCCCGCGACGATCGCGGGCCGGGGCCGTTCGGCGTTCCGCTAGCCCGCGACGTCGATCACCCAGGTGACGCCGAAGCGGTCGGCGAGCATGCCGAAGCCCGGCGACCACGCCGAGGCCGCGAGCGGTTCGACGATGGCCGCCCCCTCGGCGAGCCCGTCCCAGGCGCGCTCCGCCTCGGCGAGCGAGTCGGCCCGGAGCGACAAGAAGAAGGGGCGGTCCGTGAGGGTCGCGCCGTGCTCGCGCCGGGTCGCGGTGGGGGAGGCATCCGCCGGCCCGGCATCGCCGGGCACGTCGTAGGCCATGACGCGGAAGCCGTCGGGGCTCGTGACGCTGCCGAACACGATCCGCTCGGCGTCGGGGGCGTCGGCGGGCATGCCGAGCTCGCCGTAGCTCGTGAGCGCGAGCTCGCCGCCGAACACGCGGTGGTAGTGCTCGAGGGCCACGCGGGCGCGGCCGTCGCGGAAGTTCAGGTGGGTGGTGGTGCGCAGGCTCATCGCCGTTCCTCTCGGTCGTGGGCGGCCGGGTTCGACCGCCTGCGCCCAGTGTTCCCGCAGTTGAGGACACCGAATGTCCGCGACCTGACGCAGACTGGACGGCATGACGGATGGCTCGGCGCGCATGCTCTCGCTGCTCTCCCTGCTGCAGGCGAGACGCGAGTGGCCGGCCGCCGAGCTCGCGGAGCGGCTCGCGGTCAGCACCCGCACCATCCGTCGCGACGTCGAGCGGCTGCGGGAGCTCGGCTATCGAGTGTCTGCGACGATGGGCCCCGACGGCGGCTACCGGCTCGCCGCGGGGGAGGAGCTGCCGCCGCTCCGCTTCGACGACGAGCAGGCGGTCGCCCTCGCGATCGCGCTGAGCTCGGTCGCGGGCGGCGGCGCGGCGATCGAGGAGGCGGCCGAGCGGGCGCTCGCCACGGTGCGCAAGGTGCTGCCCTCGCGGCTCCGGCACCGCGTCGACGGACTGCGCTTCGCGCACGAGCCGAGCGCGGTGCGCACGGACCCCGAGGTGATCCTCGCCGTCAGCGAGGCGGTGCGCGAACGCCGGGTGCTGCGCTTCGGCTACCGGCGCGGCGATGGCGTCGAGGCCGACGGCGGCCCGCCGCGCCGCGTCGAGCCGCACGAGCTCGTCGCCCGCGACGGCCGCTGGTACCTCGTCGCCTTCGAGCTCGAGCGCGAGGACTGGCGGCTGTACCGGCTCGACCGGATGGCACCGCGCGCGCCGCACGGGGCGCGCTTCGCCCCGCGGCGCATCCCGCACGGCGACGCGCTGGCGTTCCTGACCGCGCGCTTCCGCGGGGCGGTGGAGCACCGCGACGTGGCCGCGGGCAGCGCGGACGCCGGCAGCGGGGCCACGCCGGCGTGGCCGTGCATCGGCGAGGCGGTGGTGCGGGCCGAGGCATCCGAGCTCGCGCCCTGGCTGGAACCGGGCGAGCTGATCGAGGCGGCCGACGGCCGCTGCCGGCTGGCGCTCGGCTCCTGGTCGTGGGCGGGGGTCATCGCGCGCCTGCTGCAGTTCGAGCGGCCGTTCGAACTGCTCGGCCCGCCCGAGCTCGAGGTCGCGGCCGAGTCGGCCGCGGCGAGACTCAGTTCGGCCGGTAGAGCGTCGCCTGGAACTCGTACGCGTCGTGCCGGTAGGTGACCCGGCCGAGCAGCACCGGCGTGCCGGAGAGCTCCGAGGCGGTCTCCTCGCCGACGAGCACCGGGGCGCCCGCCGCGATGCCGAGCGCGGCGGCGATCGCCTCGTCGGCGGCCTCGGCGCGCACCGTGTAGTCGCTGCGCACCACGCGCAGCCCGCACACCGACTCGAGCGTGCCGTAGAGGGAGGCGTCCTCGAGCATCTCGGGCTCGAGGCCCACCGCCCGCTGTGCCGGGATGATCGACACGTCGTAGCAGATCGGCACCTCGTCGAGGGTGCGTACCCGGTGCACCTCGAGCACGGGGGAGGCTGGGGCGAGGGCGAGACTGCCCGCCTCACCGAGGCTCGCGGGGCGCACCTCGCTGCGGTGCACCCGGGCCCCGGGACGCAGCCCGCGGGCGAGCGCCATCTCGGTGAACGACTGCAGGGCGACCCGCTCAGCCATGTGCGGGGCGGTGACGAACCAGCCGCGCCAGGGGGAGCTCTCGAGCAGGCCGTCGCGCTCGAGCGACGCGAGGGCGTCGCGCAGCACGACCCGGCTGACCGAGACCCGCTCGGCGAGCTCGCGCTCGCCGGGCAGCTTCTGCCCCGGCTCGAAGACGCCCGCCTCGATGAGTTCGCGGATCGCGTCCTTGGCCCGGGCCGCGGTGCGCCCGAGCTGGCGCGGCGCAGCCGTCGCGGTCGCGTGTTCGCTCATCGTGGCCGCCTCCCCGCCCCGATTCTCCTGAGCGGGTGGCCGCCGGTCAAGCCGGGCCGGCGCGTGCCGCCGGGCTCCCGGTTCACTCCTTCACCGCCCCGGCGACGACGCCCGTGATGAAGCGGCGCTGGAAGATCGCGTAGACGACGAGGATCGGCAGCGCGACGATGACGGCGGCGGCCGCCGTCACCGAGGGGTCGAAGTTGCGCGTGCTGCCCGCGAAGAAGGAGAGGGCCAGCGGCGCGGTCTGCACGTCGGGGTTCTGCGGCACGAGCACGAGCGCCATCAGGAACTCGTTCCACGTGTACAGGAACAGCAGCGTGCCGAGGGTGGCGATCGCGGGCGCGGAGACCGGCACGTACACGCGCCAGAGCGTCGCCCAGCGACCGGCCCCGTCGATCGAGGCGGCCTCGCCCAGCGAGCGCGGCACGTTCGCGTACGCGGTGCGCATCCACAGCACTCCGAGCGAGACCGAGGTCGCGATCTGCGGCAGGATGAGCGCCCAGTACGTGTTGAGCAGGCCCATGCCCTCGAGCAGGTAGTAGAGCGGCACGATGATGCCCTCGTAGGGCATCACGAGGCCGACGAGCAGGATGCCGAGCAGCACGAAGCGCCCGGGGAAGCGCATGGTGGAGAACGCGTAGCCGGCGAGCACCGAGACGAGGCTCGCCCCCAGCACGACCGCGACGGCCACGACGAGCGAGGACCAGAGCGCCTGCCCGAAGCCGCCCCGCGTCCACGCGGTCGCGAAGTTCTCGAGCGTGAGGCTCGACGGCAGGCCGCCCCCGCCCGTGCGCTCGCCGGACGGCGTGAGCGCGAGCAGGACGATGGAGAGGAAGGGGAGCAGCGCGAGCAGCGCTCCGACGATGAGCAGCAGGAGTCCCAGGAGCTGCTCGGAGCGGCGGATCCTCATCGGGTCCCTCCTCGGGGTGCGGCGGCGTCGCGGTCGCGGGTGAGCCACATCACCGCGCCGACGATGGCGAAGATGAGCAGCGTCAGCACGACGGCGATGGCCGAGGCGCGGCCGACCTGGTGGGTGACGAAGGCCTCGCGGTAGATGAAGTAGGAGGGCACCGTGGTCGAGGTGCCCGGGCCGCCGGCGGTCGTGTTCCAGACGATGTCGAAGTTGCGCAGCGCCGCGGTGATCATCAGCACGAGTGCGACCTGGATCTCGCCGCGGAGCGCGGGGAGGGTGACCGCGAAGAACTCGCGCACGGGCCCGGCGCCGTCGAGGCGGGCGGCCTCGAACTGCTCGGCGGGGATGTTCTGCAGGCCGCTCACGAACAGCACGAAGGCGAGGCCGAACATCACCCAGGTGCCGATGATGCCGACCGAGGGCAGCGCCGTGGTGAAGTCGCCGAGCCAGGTGCGGGTGAGCCCGTCGAGCCCGATCGCGCGCAGCGCGGTGTTCAGGGGTCCGGTCTCGGCGAAGATCCAGCGCCAGGAGATCGCGACGACGACGGTCGAGAGGATGTACGGCACGAACAGCAGCGCGCGGAACGCGGCGAGGCCGCGCACCCGGATGCGGGCGATCGCGCCGACGAAGACGAGGGCGAGCGCCGTCGGCAGGAGGGCGTAGAAGACCACGAAGACGAGGGAGTGCAGCGTCGCCTGCCAGATCTGCGGATCGGCGAGCACGTCGGCGAAGTTGTCGAAGCCGACCCATTCGCTCGCGGTGATGCCGTCCCAGTCGAACAGCGCGATCCAGATCGACTCCACGACGGGGCGGACGAGGAAGACCAGGTAGAACGCGAAGGCGGGGACGAGGTAGAGGTACGCGTCCCAGTCGTAGCGGCGGAGGAGCGGCCGGCGGCGCGGGGCGCTGCCGGTGGCCCGGGCGGGGCCCGGGCGCGGGGGCGAGAGGGTCGTCATCGAGGAGTCTCCGGGTGGATGCCGGGGGCGGGCCGCGATCGGCCCGCCCCCGGTCGCGGTCAGTCGGTGTGGAAGTCGACCCAGTCGGACTGCACGCGCTCGAGCAGCGCGTCGGCGCTCTCGCGTCCGGCGAGCACCTCCTGCAGGCCGCCCGTGAAGGTGTCGAACATCGTGTCGGTCGCCCAGTCGTACCAGTAGAGCGGGCCCGCACCGTCGAGCTGGGTGGCGGAGGCGTCGAGCAGCGCCGCGAACATCGCGTCGTCGCCGGCGGCCTCGACCGGCTGGATCGGCACCCGGTGCGTGCCGGCGAGGAGCTCGGCGGACTCGGGGGAGTTCACCATGCCGACGAAGGCGATCGCCGCGAGGGTCGCGTCCGACTTGGAGCTCACGTGCCACGGCATGCCGAAGGAGCCGCTGGAGGCGTAGTCGCCGTCGGAGAGGCCGGGGGTGAAGTCGAAGGCGGCGCCGTCGGAAATCGCGCCGGCGTACCAGTTGCCGCCGATGAAGAAGACGCCCTCGCCCGAGGCGAACGCCGCTGCCGCGTCGTCGGGGCTCGTGCCATCGTAGCCGGCGGAGACGTAGCCCTTCGCGACCCACTCGGCGAAGCGGTCGAGCGCCTCGCGGTTGGAGTCGACGGCGAAGTCGGCGTCCTTCGCGCCGGTGATCCACTCGCGGGTGTCGGCCGCCGGGGTGAGCGCGCCCTGCAGGATCGAGAAGGTCTGCATCGCGGAGGCCTTGTCGGCGTTGCCGAGCACGAGCGGGGTCTGCCCGGCGGCCTTCGCGGCGGCGAATGCCGCCTCGAGCTCGTCGAGGGTCGTCGGGGTGCCGAGGCCGAGCGCGGCGAGCTTCTCGCGGTTCGAGAACAGGCCGACCATCTGGTTGTCGGGCGACATGCCGTAGACGGCGCCCTCGCCGAAGGCGGAGCCGTCCTCGGACCACTGCAGCTGGGTGATGGCGTCGCCCGCGGCGTCGCGGTAGTCGTAGGCGTCGGCGACGTCGTCGAGCGGGCGGATGAGGCCGGCCTTCACGAGCGCGCCGTCGGTGGCCCAGCCCTGGTTGCCCTGGGCGACGTCGGGGGCGTCGGCGGAGTTCATCGCGTTCAGGACCGTCGCGGTGAGGTCGTTGAAGCTCTTGAACTGGATGTCGACGGTGACGTTCGGGAACTCCGCCTCGTAGGCGGGCACGAGCTGGTCCATGAAGTCCTGCTCGCCCTGGTCGGCCCAGACGTTGAGCGTGACCTCGCCGAGCTCGGCGACCTGCTCCGGGGTGACGGGGGCGGTGATCTCCTCGACCGGCGCGGAGGGGGCGGTGCGCGAACCGCCGGGGGCGCTGCACGCGGCGAGCCCCAGGGCGAGTGCGGTGACCGCGGCGGCGGCACCGGTGAGACGCATTCGACGGGTGGGCATGAGTGGTCCTTTCCGGAGCGGCAGCGATGTCGCTCGCGGGGTGGTCGGCATCGCTGCCGAATCGGGGGAACGCCCGGGCGTCTCGGGTTGTCGCCGTCGGCGCCGCGGACGTCGTCATCGTGTCATGATGAGACCAATTAGTCCAGTTTCAGGACCAGTGGTCAGTTCGCTGATTCAACCATCCGTAATTCATGTTACTTTGTCAAGACAAAGTTCCCCCTCGAAACCGGAGCGCCAGCCGTATGAACCCCACCCCCGACGCCGCCCTCGACGTCCTGACCATCGGCCGGGTCGGCGTCGACCTGTACCCGCTGCAGGACGCGACCCCGCTCGAGGAGGTGTCGACCTTCGGCAAGTACCTCGGCGGCAGCGCGACGAACGTCGCCGTCGCGGCGGCCCGGCACGGCCTCTCCTCCGCCGTGGTCACGCGCACCGGCGACGACCCCTTCGGCCGCTTCGTGAGCCAGGAGCTCACCCGCCTCGGCGTCGACGCCCGCTTCGTCGCGCCCCTGCCCGGCCGCAAGACGCCGATCACCTTCTGCGAGATCTACCCGCCCGACGACTTCCCGCTGTACTTCTACCGCGACCCGATCGCGCCCGACCTCCTCATCGAGGCCGCCGAGCTCGACCTCGACGCGATCCGCGACGCCCGCGTCTACTGGGCGACGGCGACGGGGCTCTCCGAGGAGCCGAGCCGCTCGGCGCACCTCGCCGCCTGGACCGCCCGCGGTCGCGCGCCGCTCACCGTGCTCGACCTCGACTACCGCGCGGTGTTCTGGGAGCACGAGCAGCTCGCCCGCGAGCAGGTGTCCGCCGCGCTCGAGCACGTCACCGTCGCCGTCGGCAACCTCGAGGAGTGCGACATCGCCGTGGGCGAGCGCGACCCCCAGCGGGCCGCCGACGCGCTCCTCGACCGCGGCGTCGAGCTCGCCGTGGTCAAGCAGGGGCCGCGCGGCGTCCTCGCGAAGACCCGTGACGAGACGGTCGAGGTGCCGCCGCACCTCGTCTCGGTCGTGAACGGCCTCGGCGCGGGCGACGGCTTCGGCGGCGCGCTGTGCCGCGGGCTGCTCGCGGGCGAGTCGCTCGACCGGGTCATCCGCTTCGCCAACGCGGCCGGCGCCATCGTCGCCGGCCGCCGCGAGTGCTCGACCGCCATGCCGACGACCGCCGAGGTCGAGACCGCGCTCGCCGCGGCCGCCGAGGGGAGCCGGGATGCCTGAGCCGACCATCGCCGCCGAGCCCGCCGCGGGCGGGCTGCCGCCCGAGTCCTACGCGGCGCTCCGCGAGGCGCGCGCCGCCGACCCCGACGCCATCGCCCGCGCGCTCGACGCGCGCCGCTCGCGCCAGCTGCTCCGCGGCGACCGCCGGCTGTTCATCGTCGCGGCCGACCACCCGGCCCGGGGCGCCCTCGGCGTCCGCGACGACGACTTCGCCATGGCCGACCGCTACCGCCTGCTCGACCGGCTCGCGATCGCCCTCCGCCACCCCGGCGTCGACGGTGTGCTCGGCACCCCGGACGTCATCGAGGACCTCGCCCTGCTCGGCCTCCTCGACGACAAGATCGTCGTCGGCTCGATGAACCGGGGCGGCCTGCGCGGTGCCGCGTTCGAGATGGACGACCGCTACACGGGCTACGACGTGCCGACGATGGTGCGCTCGCGGCTCGACTTCGGCAAGCTCCTGGTGCGGGTGAACCTCGAGGACCGGGCCACCGCGCCGACCCTGCAGGCCACCGCCGAGGCGGTCGGCCAGGCCGCCGCGGCCCGGCTGCCGATCATGCTCGAGCCCTTCATGAGCTCCTGGCGCGACGGGCGCATCGTCAACGACCTGAGCGCGGAGGCCGTGATCACCTCGATGGCGATCGCCTCCGGCCTCGGCACCAGCTCGGCGTACTCGTGGCTGAAGCTGCCCGTGGTGCCCGAGATGGAGCGCGTGATGGCCGCCTCCACCCTGCCGACCCTGCTACTCGGCGGCGACCCGCGCGAGCGCCCCGACGAGACGTACGCCTCGTGGGCCGACGCGCTCGAGCTGCCGGGCGTGCACGGGCTCGTCGTCGGCCGCACCCTGCTCTACCCGCCGGACGGCGACGTGCACCGGGCCATCGACACCGCGGCCCGCCTCGTGCACCCGGGAGGACTGGCATGAGCGCGCGCTGGCTGCACCGGCGCGGCGAGCTGGCCGAGGGGCCCTGGGAGTCCGTCGTCGACGACCGTGTCGAGGGCTGGAGCTGGACGGGCCTCCGAGTGGCCGAACTCGACGCCGACGCCGCGCTCGCCCTCCCCGCCGGCGGGCTCGAGCGCCTCGTCGTGCCGCTCGCCGGCAGCTTCGCGCTCGAACTGGAGCACGCCGACGGGCGGCGCGAGCGCCTCGATCTGCGCGGCCGCGACTCGGTCTTCGCCGGGCCGAGCGATGTCGCCTACCTCGGCGTCGGCACCGCCGCGACGCTCAGCGGCTCCGGCCGGGTGGCCGTCGCCGAGGCGCCGAGCGACGAGCGGCACCCCTCCCGGCGGATCGCCGCCGAGGAGGTGCCCGTCGAGCTCCGCGGCGCCGGGCGCTCGAGCCGGCAGGTGCACAACTTCGGCACGCCGGAGACGCTCGCGGCCGGCCGCTTCATCGTCTGCGAGGTGCTCACCCCGGCCGAGAACTGGTCGTCGTACCCGCCGCACAAGCACGACGAGCACGTGCCGGGCGCCGAGTCGCAGCTCGAGGAGATCTACTACTTCGAGGCGGCCGTGACCCGCGGCGCCGAGGCGCCGGCCGGCGCGGAGCCGTTCGGCCTGTTCTCCACCTCGAGCTCCCCGGCCGGCGAGATCGAGATCGACGGCCGGGTGGGCACGGGCGACATCGCGCTCGTCCCCTTCGGCTACCACGGGCCGGCGGTCGCCGCGCCCGGCTACGACCTGTACTACCTGAACGTCATGGCCGGCCCCGGGCCGGAGCGCGCCTGGCGGATCAGCGACGACCCCGCGCACGCGTGGGTGCGCGACAGCTGGGCGGGCCAGGAGCTCGACCCGCGACTGCCGTACCGCGCGCCCGCCTCGGAAGGAGCACGACCATGACCGCACGCAACGCCACCCGGCGGATGACCGTGAGCCAGGCCCTCGTCGAGTTCCTGGCCAATCAGTGGACCGTCGACGGCGACGTCCGCGAGCGCACCATCGCCGGCACCTTCGGCATCTTCGGCCACGGCAACATCGCCGGCGTCGCGCAGGCGCTGAAACAGCTCGCCCGCGAGGACCCGGCCCGCATGCCATACCACCAGGCGCGCAACGAGCAGGCGATGGTGCATCAGGCCGTCGGCTACGCGCGGATGCACCGCCGGCGCGCGACCTACGCGTGCACCGCCTCGGTCGGCCCCGGCGCGACGAACATGCTGACGGGGGCGGCCCTCGCCACCACCAACCGGCTGCCCGTGCTGCTGCTGCCCTCGGACACCTTCGCGACGCGCGTCGCCGACCCGGTGCTGCAGCAGCTCGAGCTGCCGCACGACGCGACGGTGTCGGTGAACGACGCGTTCCGCCCGCTCTCGCGCTTCTTCGACCGGGTGAGCCGCCCCGAGCAGCTCTTCTCGGCCGCGCTCGGCGCGATGCGCGTGCTGACCGACCCCGTGGAGACCGGCGCGGCCACGATCTCGCTCCCGGAGGACGTGCAGGCCGAGCTCATCGACGTGCCGCTCGAGTTCCTCCGCGAGCGGGAGTGGCACGTGCGCCGACCGCAGCCCGAGCCGGGCGAACTCGCCCGCGCCGTGGCGGCCATCCGCGGCGCGGCGGCGCCGCTCATCGTGGCCGGCGGCGGCGTGCTCTACTCCGACGCGGCCGAGGAGCTGCGCCGCTTCGCCGAGGCGACGGGCATCGCGGTCGCGACGACGCAGGCCGGCGTCGGCGCCCTGCCGTGGGACCACCCGCTCGCCGCGGGCTCGGTCGGCGCGACCGGCACCACGACCGCCAACCGGCTCGCCGCCGAGGCCGACCTGGTGATCGGCATCGGCACGAGGTACAGCGACTTCACGACCGCGTCGCGTTCGGCGTTCCAGCACCCCGGGGTGCGCTTCGTGAACCTCAACGTCGCGAGCTTCGACGCGCTGAAGCACGGCACCGAGCTGCCCCTCGTTGCCGACGCCAGGGCCGGCCTCGCCGCCCTCGGCGCCGAGCTGGCGGGCTACACCACCTCCGCCGGGTACCGCGGCGCGCTCGCCGAGGGCAAGGCGGCCTGGGACGGCGTGGTGGATGCCGCGTTCGCCCCGAGCGGTCGGCCGCGGCCCGCGCAGTCCGAGATCATCGGGGCCGTGCAGGCGGCGAGCGATCCCCGCGACGTCGTCGTCTGCGCCGCCGGCTCGCTGCCGGGCGACCTGCACAAGCTGTGGCGGGTGCGCGACGACCTCGGCTACCACGTCGAGTACGCGTACTCCTGCATGGGCTACGAGATCGCGGGCGGCCTCGGCGTGCGCCGCGGCGCCCCCGACCGCGACGTGATCGTCATGGTCGGCGACGGCTCGTACCTGATGATGCACACCGAGATCGTCACGGCGGTCGCCGAGGGGCTGAAGGTGATCATCGTGCTGATCCAGAACCACGGCTACGCCTCGATCGGCGCGCTCAGCGACACGGTCGGCACCGACCGCTACGGCACGCGCTACCGCTATCAGGATGCCGAGGCGAACGACGTCGACCCGGAGCGGGCACTGCCCGTCGACCTCGCGGCGAACGCGGCGAGCCTCGGCATCGACGTCGTCCGCATCGAGCCCGGCGCCGACGTCGTCGCGCAGCTGGGCGAGGCGGTGCGGGCGGCGAAGGCCTCGCCGACCGCGACGCTCATCCACGTCGAGAGCGATCCGCTCATCCCCGCGCCCGACGGCGGCGGCTGGTGGGACGTGCCCGTCGCGGCCGTCTCGGAGCTGTCGAGCACGCAGCGCGCCCGCGCGGCGTACGAGGCGGCCCGCGAGGCGCAGCGCCCGCTCGTCTGAGCCCGCGCGACCGAATCATCGGGGCGCCCGGCGCCCCAGTCGAGAGGAGAACCATGTCCACCGTCCCCGTGACCCGGGTGCTGGCCGACGCCGAGGCCGTCGCCGAGTTCGTCGCCGAACGCATCGCCGACGGCATCGAGCGCGCCCGCGAGGCCGGCGCCGACTACGTGCTCGGCTGCCCGAGCGGCCGCACGCCGCTGCCGACGTACCGCGCGCTCGCGCGCCTCGTCCGCGAGCGCGGGCTCGCCATCTCGCACGTGCGCATCGCCCTGATGGACGACTACGTGGTCGAGACCGAGTCGGGCTTCCGCAACGTCGACCTCGAGGCGCACAACAGCTGCCGCCGCTTCGTCCGCGACGAGGTGGTCGGCCCGCTGAACGCGGCCGCGGCCGACGAGGGGATGCCGGAGGACCGGCTGCTCCAGCCGGATCCGGCGAACCCCGAGGCGTACGACGAACTGCTGCGCGAGGCGGGCGGCATCGACTGCTTCCTGCTCGCGAGCGGTGCCGGCGACGGGCACGTGGCCTTCAACCCGCCCGGTTCGGCCCGCGACAGCGGCAGCCGGATCGTGCGGCTGGCCGAGCAGACCCGCATCGACAACCTGGGCACCTTCCCCGAGTTCGGCTCGCTCGACGCGGTGCCGAGCCACGGGCTCACGGTCGGCATCGGCACGATCGCGGAGCTCTCCCGCAGCGCGGTGATGATCATCACGACAGCGGAGAAGCGCGAGGCGTTCGAGCGCATCTCGACCGCTGCGGCGTACGACCCGGAGTGGCCCGCGACCGTCGTCGCGGAGTGCGCCGACGCGCTCGTCGTGGCCGATCGCGCCGCCGCCGGAGTGCGCGAGTAGGCGGCGCGCCATCCCGTTCGATGGCTTTGTATTGTCAAATTGACATTCTGACATCACTGGTCGAGGATGGGACTGCGCTCGCGCACCTCCCCCGATTCAAGGACGCATCATGACCGCACCCTCTGCCGATCGACCCGGCACCGTGCTGCTCGACGTCGCCGACGTGCTGCGGCAGCCGCTGCCCGGCGAGTACCTCGATCGGGTCGTCGACGTGCCTGCGGGCACGGGGGAGCTGCGGGTCGAGCTCGACTACGACAAGGTCACCGACCGCTTCCAGCTCTACGCCGCGCTCATCGACCCCGACGGCGTGTTCCGCGGGCACGTGCAGTGCCCCGGCGGCCCGGGCCCGCGCGAGCTGCGCTTCACCGTCGGTGAGCGGCACGCGAGCCCCGGCGCCATCGCGGGGCCCATCCCCGCGGGGGCCTGGACCCTCCGGATCGACCTCGACCGCTTCCGCGAGGACGGCCCCTATGCGCTGCGGCTCATCGCGGTGCCGGGAGAGTCCGGAGCGCCGACGGCGGCGCCCGACGCCGAGGGGCGGACCGAGGCATCCGCCGCGCCGGCCTCCGGTGCCGAGCCCGCGAGCGCGCCGAGCTGGCTCCGCGGCGAGCTGCACTGCCACTCGGTGCACAGCGACGGGCGCGACGGGGTCGACGCCATCGTCGCCGAGGCGCGCCACCGCGGCTTCGACTTCCTCGCGCTCAGCGACCACTTCACCTGGAGCCACTGGGGGCCGCTCGCCGAGGCCGCGACCGCGGCCGGCGGGCCGATCGTGCTGCCCTCGATCGAGGTCACCACGCACCGCGGCCACGGCAACGCCCACGGCCTACGCGAGTGGGTCGACGTGTACGTCGACGGCCCCGGGCGGGGCGCGGGCGAACTCGTCCGCGAGGTCCACGCGCAGGGTGGGCTGTTCGGCGTCAACCACCCCTTCAGCGGCCAGCAGGCCTGGCGGCGCGCCGACGTGCCGTGGGCCGAGGTCGACCTGCTCGAGGTCGTGAACCAGGGGCAGGACGCCAACAACGACGCCGCCATCGGCCTCTGGGACCGCCTGCTCGCCGAGGGCCACGACATCGCCCCCGTCGCCGGCACCGACTGCCACGAGCTCGGCGACCCCGCCCAGCGCCTCGGCCAGGTGGTCACCGCCGTGCGGGTCGCCGAGCGCAGCGCCGAGGGCCTGCTCGACGGGCTCCGCCGCGCCGCCACCGTCGTCACCCGCGGCGCGGAGCTCGAGCTGCGGCTGCGCAGCGAGGGCCGGGAGGCCGGCCTCGGCGAGCACCTCGAGCTCGGGGCGGGCCCCGTCGAGCTCGAGATCGACTTCCGCATCGACGTGCCCTGCGCCCTGTTCGTGCTGCGCGACGGCCTGATGTGGTTCCAGGGCGACGTCGAGCCCGAGCAGTCGCGGCTCGTCGTCGTCGACGAGGAGCCCGTCGCCGCGGCGTACCGCGTCGAGCTGCACCGCCGCTCCGACGACCCGCGGCACTGGGCGTCCGCCTGGCGCTCGCACGAGTCCTTCGAAGCCCTCACGAGCTTCGTCCGCACTGTCCATCGCACCACCAGTCACACGCACGAAGGAGAATCATGAAGCACGGCAGGAAGTTCGCCGCGGTCGGCATCGCCGCCGTCTCGGCGTCGCTCGTCCTCAGCGGCTGCAGCGCCATCGTCGGCGGCCAGCCCGCGGGCGGCGACGACTCGGCCGAGTCCGGCACCGTCGTCGTCTACGCGGCGCACGGCCCCGAGGTGACCGACCCCATCATCGCCGCGTTCGAGAAGGCGTACCCCGACATCTCGGTCTCGCTCACCGCGAGCCCCGGCACGGGCGAGCTCATCAGCCGCGTCGAGAGCGAGATGAAGAACCCGCTCGGCGACGTCGCCTGGGGCGGCTCGAGCGAGAACTACGCGGCCGCGTCCGAGGGCGCCTTCGCCGCGGTCGAGCTCGAGAACGACGAGGCCACCGTCGTCACCGACCCCGAGCACAAGTGGCACGCCACCGACGCGCTCTTCCAGGCCATCGCGGTGAACACCGAGCGCGTCACCGACGCGTCGAGCTACCCCGAGAGCTTCGAGGACCTGGCCGACCCGAAGTGGCGCGAGGCGGGCCAGATCGCCTTCGCGAACCCGCGCTCCTCGGGCACCTCCTACTCGCTGCTCGCCGCCATGGTGACCGCGCACGACTGGGACTTCCTCGACGGTTTCCTGCCGAACGCGAAGGTCGTCGACGGCAGCTCGCAGATGTTCGACGGCGTGCGCACCGGCGAGTACGCGCTCGGCTTCATCAACGAGGACCTCGGCGCGACCTGGGTCGCCGAGGGCGCCCCGCTCGAGCTCATCTACCCGAGCGACGTCGTGTCGAACCAGATCGGCGTCGCCGCCGTGATCGAGGGCGCGAAGCACCCGAAGGCCGCCGAGACCTTCGTGAACTACCTCATGTCGAAGGAGGCGCAGCAGCTCATGGTCGACGAGGTCGGCCGCCGCTCCGCGCGCACCGACGTCGCCCCGCCCGCCGGGCTGCCCGCCGCCGACGAGCTGAACCTCGCCGCTCCGGACCCCAAGGTCTTCGCGACCGACAAGGACGCCGTGCTCGCCCGCTTCGACGAGAAGCTCGCGAGCGCCAAGTAATCCATCCCCGAGGCCGGGTCGACGCGACGCGTCGGCCCGGCCGGAAACGGTGCCACCATGCCTAGCAACGACCTGCGGGAACGCGTCGAACCGCTCGAGGAGACGCTCGCGCCGCCCGCACCCGTCCCCGTCAAGCGCCGCGCGAGCCGTCGCCCCGGCGTCTGGCTCCTCGTCGCGCTCGGGCTGCTCCTGCTGCTCGCCTCGACGATCGTGCTCCCGCAGCTGCGGCTCGTCGGCGAGGCGTTCACGGACGACGGCGGCTTCTCGTTCGCGAACTTCATCGAGTTCTTCACGACGCCGAGGTTCCAGGAAGCCATCCTGAACTCCCTCGTCGTCGCGGTCGTCGCGGGCGTGCTCGCCTGCGCCGTCGCGGTGCCGGCGGCCTACGTGCTCGCGCAGTTCGACCTGCCGGGCCGCAACGGCTTCCTCACCCTCGCCACGATGGCGACGGTGTCGCCGCCGTTCCTCGGCGCCTACGCGTGGGTGCTGCTGCTCGGCCGCGGCGGCATCCTCACCACCCAGCTGCGGGCGTGGGGCATCGAGCTGCCGTTCGACACCATCATCGGGCCCGGCGGCATCGTCTGGGTGACCGTCTGGGCCACCCAGGCCCTCGTCTTCCTGCTCGCCTACGACGCGTTCCGGGCGATCGACCCGAGCCTCGACGAGGCCTCCTCGAGCGTCGGCGCCGGCCCCTGGCGCACCCGCCTGCGGATCGTGCTGCCGATGGCGGTGCCGGCACTTGTGACCGGGTTCTACATGTCGAGCATGAAGATCTTCACCGACTTCGGCACGCCGCTCATCATCGGCGGCGGCACCCCCATGCTGCCCACCGCGGTGTACTACGAGTTCCTCTCCGAGGTCTCGACGAACCCGGCCATCGCTTCGGCCGGCAGCCTCGTCATGCTCGGCGTCGCCTGCATCGCCCTCGCCCTGCAGCAGTGGGCGCTGCGCCGCCGCACCTACGCCTCGGTGTCGAGCCGGCGCCGTCCGCTCCAGCCGGTGCGCGGTGTGAAGAAGGGCCTCATGATCGCGTACCTGGGCGTCGTCTTCGGCCTCTCCTTCGTGCCGCACCTCGTCGTCGTCGGCACGAGCCTGCTCACCTGGAAGGCGGGCATCCTGAAGTGGATCCCCACCTTCGACAACTACGTGCGGCTCTTCGACGAGAACCTCGAGGTCATCCTGATGAGCCTGCTGCTCGCGGGCATCGCCTGCGTGCTCTGCGTCATCGTCGCCGTGCTCGTCGCGTACCTCACCGTGCGCCGCCGCTACACGGTCATCAGCCCCGCGCTGAACGTCATCACGATGGTGCCGTACATCATCCCGGGCACCGTGCTCGCGATCGGCCTCATCCTCGCCTTCGGCAGCGGGCCGCTGATCCTCACCGGCACGGCGACGATCCTCGTGCTGGCGTACTTCATCCGCCGCATCCCGTACGTGACCAAGTCGATCGAGGCCGCGCTCACGCAGGTGCACCCGGCCCTTGAGGAGGCGGCCATGAGCGTCGGCGCGAAGCCCATGCGCGCCTTCCGGCAGATCACGGTGCCGCTCGTGCGGCCCGCGATCGTGTCCGGCGGCACCGTCGGCTTCCTGCAGATGGTCACCGAGCTGAGCGCCACGGTGATGCTGTACTCGGTGCCGTTCATCACGATGACCGTCGTCATCTTCACGAACGCGATGCAGCCGGCGAGCCCCTTCGGCGTCGCCTCCGCCATGACCGTCGTGCTGATGCTGGCCGTCTACATCCCGCTGTACTTCGTGCGGCGCAAGTTCGCCTCGGTCACGAGCGTCTAAAGAAAGCGAGAGAGCAATGGAACGTGGCAACGGAGTCGCCGTCGGCGTCGAGGCCATCAGCAAGGAGTTCCCGGGGCACGTCGCGCTGAAGGGCGTCGACCTCGAGATCGAGGCGCGCTCGTTCACGACGCTGCTGGGGCCCTCGGGCTGCGGCAAGACGACGCTGCTGCGCATCCTCGCGGGCTTCGAGACCGCGACGAGCGGCCGGGTCACCTTCGACGGGCGCGACATCGCGCGGATGCCGTCGTGGAAGCGCAACATCGGCTTCGTCTTCCAGAACTATGCGCTCTGGCCGCACATGAGCATCCGCGACAACATCGCCTACGGGCTGAAGCTGCGCAAGCTCGGCAAGGAGCAGATCGCCGAGCGGGTCGCCGAGTCGCTGCGGATGGTCGGCCTCGACGGCCGCGCCGAGGCGTTCCCGGGCCAGCTCTCCGGCGGGCAGCAGCAGCGCGTCGCCATCGCCCGCGCCCTCGCGCTCCGGCCGAACGTGCTGCTCCTCGACGAGCCGCTGTCGAACCTCGACGCGAAGATGCGCATCGGCATGCGCCAGGAGCTGCTGCGCCTGCAGCGCGAGGTCGGCATCACCGCGGTCTACGTGACGCACGACCAGGAGGAGGCGCTCGAGATGAGCGACCAGGTCGCGGTCATGCACGACGGCCGCATCGACCAGGTCGGCTCGCCGCAGGCGATCTACGAGACCCCGGAGACGGCGTTCGTCGCCTCCTTCATCGGCCACGTGACCCTCCTCGGCGGCGTGAGCGACGGCGCCGGCGGCTTCCGCCCCGACCTGCCGATCGCCGGCACCCTGCCCGCGTTCAGCGGTGCGCTCCCGAACGGCCGGGCGCAGCTCGTGCTCCGGCCCGAGGACCTCGACCTCGTCGACGACGTCGAGCAGGCGCACCTCCGCGGCACCCTGGTGCGCTCGAGCTACCACGGCCGCGGCTACCGGTCCGCGCTGCGGCTGGCCGACGGCACGATGTGCGAGGTCGACCACCGCCGTCCGGTGGCGGCCGGCACGGGCGAGGAGGCCGGCATCCGCGTCGGCGCAGCCGCCCTCGTCCCCGAGTCGGACGACTACTATCGCGAAGCGGCGCCCGAGGCCGAGGCGGCCGAGGAGCTCGTCGCCGCACCGGCCGCGTGAGCGACCGCAGGAAGAAGGAGCAGCAGATGCGCATCGGTTCGGCCCCCGTCAGCTTCGGCATCCACGGCGGGGCGGATGTCTCCAAGCTCGCCGCGACCCCGCGCGAGCTCGTCGCGGCGATGGCGGCCGCCGGCTACACCGGCTCGGAGCTCGGCCCGCCCGGGTTCTTCGGCACCCCCGAGCAGACCGCGACCCTGTTCGCCGACCACGGCCTCGCCGTGCTCGGCGCCTACGTGCCGCTGCACCTCAGCCAGCCGGACGAGGTCATGGCGGCCGACCTCGAGGGCATGCGCCGCACGCTCGAGGAGCTGGCCGCGGCCGGCGGCGAGGGGCTCGCCATCCTCGCCGACGAGGGCGACGAGGCGATCATCGCGCACCCGTTCCGCCCGAACGCCGAGCGCGGCCTCGACGCCGCGCAGTGGGACCTCGCGCTCGAGCGCCTCGCCGCGGCCGAGGAACTGGCCCGCCAGGCCGGCCTGCGCACGAGCTTCCACCCGCACTTCGGCACCTACGTGGAGCAGGCGCCCGAGATCGACGTGCTGCTCCAGCGCACCGGCATCGGCCTCTGCCTCGACACCGGCCACTTCGTGCTCGGCGGCGCCGACCCGGTCGCGTACCTGCGCGAGTGGGGCCACCGCGTGAACCACGTGCACGTGAAGGACGTCCGCCCCGCCGTGCTCGAGGCCGCGAAGGCCTCGGGCAACGAGCGCATCGACGACTGGTGGGACGAGGTCTCGGTGCCGCTCGGCACCGGCGACGGGCCGCTCGAGGAGTTCCTCGCCGAGATCCGCCGCAGCGACTACGACGGCTGGCTCGTCGTCGAGCAGGACGGCGCGCCCGCGACCGCCGAGACCTGGGACCGCATCGTCGGCGACCAGCGGCACAACCACGACTGGATCGCCGAGCGGCTCGGCCGATGACCGAGGCCGTGCTCGCCCTCGACGTCGGGGGCACGAAGGCGCACGGCGCGCTCGTCGACCGCGAGTACCGGCTGCTCGACGAGGGCTTCGCGCGGACCGCCGGGCGCGACCCCGGCCTCGCGGCGACGCTCGGCCTCGCCGCCGAGCTGCTCGAGCGGGCCCGGAACACCGGCACGGCGGTGCGCGCCGTCGTCGCCGGCTTCCCCGAGTACGTCTCGAACGAGGGCGTCGTGACCGCGCACGAGGTGCTCGACTGGACCGTGCAGCCCGGCGAGGCGCTCGCCGGGCTCGCGGGCGGCGTGCCGGTTCGCATCGCGAGCGACGTGAAGGCGGGCGCGCTCGGCGAGCTCGCCCTCGGCCGCGGGCGGGAACACGACGGCTTCGTCTACGTGTCGCTCGGCACCGGCATCTCGACCGCGATCGTGCTCGACCGCACGCTCCACGATGGCGTGCGCGGCGAGGCGATCGGCTTCGGCGAGTGGTCGGTGCCCGCCGAGCTCGACCCCGAGTGGCGCGGCAACCTCGAGGGCTTCGCCTCCGGCTCCGGCATCGCGGCCCGCTACCTCGCCCGCACCGGCACCGAGCTCGCCGAGGGCGGCGCGCGCGGCGTGCTCCAGGCGGATGCCTCGGGCGACCCCGTCGCCGCCGAGATCGTCGACACCGCCGCCGTCGCGATCGGGCGCGCCATCGCGCAGCTCGTCTCGCTGCTCGACCCGCCCGCGATCGTGCTGGCGGGCGGCCTCGGCTCCGCGGACACCCGGCTGGCCCGAGGCATCCGCACCGAGTACGAGCGCGTCGCATCGCGCCGGCCGTCCCCGCCGCCGCTGCTGTCGAGCGGCGTGCCCACGAACCCCGGACTCCTGGGCGCCGCCGCGCTCGCCTGGGAGCTCGCCACCGCCTCCGAGGCCGCACCGCCGCCCGCGGCCGGCCCGGCATCACGAGAAGAGAGAACCGCATGACCGCACCCGTCCGCATCGCCGTGATCGGCGCAGGCACCATCACCCAGTCGGTGCACCTGCCGAGCCTCGCGCGCGCCGGCTACGAGATCGCCGTCGTCTGCGACCTGTCGCCGTCGCGCGTCGCCGAGGTCACCGGACGCACCGGCATCCGCGGCACCACCTCCCCGGCCGAGGCGATCGCCGCGCCCGAGGTCGAGGCGGTGCTCATCGCCACGCCCGGCTCGCACGCGCAGCTCGCGCTCGCCGCCATCCGCGCCGGCAAGCACGTGCTCGCCGAGAAGCCGCTCGCGCTCACCATCGCCGAGATCGAGGAGCTCGAGGCGGCGGCCGCGGAGGCCGGCGTCGTCGCGCAGGTCGGCTACATGAAGATGTACGACCCGCTCACCGAGCGGGCGCGCGCGGAGCTCGCCGAGCTCGACGACGTGCGCCTGGTGCGCATCACCGTCGCCCACCCCGACGACCTGCCGCAGGTCGACCACCTGCGGATGACGCCGCCGCAGCCCGACGCCGACCTCGCCGAGATCGAGCGGGCGCAGGCGTACGAGGCCGAGCAGTCGGCGATCGCCCTGCCCGGCGCTTCGGAGGCGGTGCAGCGCTACTACCGGAACGTGCTGAACGGCTCGGTCGTGCACGAGCTGAGCCTGCTGCGCGCCCTCGGTCTGGAGCTGCCCGAGACGTGGACCGCCGAGGCGTTCCCCAGCCTCGAGGGCAGCGCGCCGGCCTCGCTCATCGCGACCGCCGCCGTCGGCGACGTGCGCTACGTCCTGAGCTGGAACTGGCTGCCCGAGTACCCCGAGTACGACGAGGAGCTGAAGGTGCTCGCCTCGAACGGCCGCCTCGAGTACCACCTCGCGAAGCCGTACCTGCTCGAGGAGCGCAGCCGCCTCCGCGTCGAGCGGAACGTCGGGCTCGAGCGCCGCGACACGAGCTACGCCGACGGCTACGAGACGGGCTTCCTTCGCCAGCTCGACGCCTTCGCCCGCTCCATCCGCCACGACGAGCCCGTCGTCTCGGACTTCGCCGGCGCCAAGCGCGACGTGCGCAGCCTGCAGGCGCTCGCGAAGGCCGTCGCGGCCGCCCGCGGCGAGACGGTCCGCACGGAGTCCGACGCGGCCTGAGGCCAGCCCCCCTCGACGGGCTCGGGGAACCACGCGTGGTTCCCCGAGCCCGTCGTTCGGCTGGCCCGCTGAGCCCGTCGAAGCGTTGGTCCGCTGAGCTCGTCGAAGCGTTGGTTCGCTGAGCCCGTCGAAGCGTTGGCCCGCTGAGCCTGTCGAAGCGCCCCCTCGACGGGCTCGGGGAACCAAGATGGTTCGCTGAGCCCGTCGAAGCGCGGGGGCCGCTTTTACTTCTGCACGAGCGTGACGTCGAAGGAGTAGAGGTCGGGGCGGTAGCAGTGCGTGCCGAGCTCCACCGCCCGCCCGGAGTCGTCGAAGACGGTCCGCGAGGCGGTGAGCACCGGGGCGCCGTCCTCGAGCTCCAGCAGCTCGCTCTCGTCGGCGCTCGCACGGCGGGCGCCGATGCGCTGTCGGGCGACGCGCATGGTCGTGCCGCGGGAGCGCAGCACCTGGTAGAGCCCGTAGCTCTGCAGTGCCGCCGTGTCGAGATCGAGGTAGTCGGCGGGCAGCACGTTGTCGAGCACCGCGACGGGCACCCCGTCGGCGGAGCGCAGCCGGCGCAGGTGCAGCGTGTCGCTGCCGAGCGGCACGGCGAGCGCCTCGGCGACCGCCGCGCTCGCCGGCAGCGTCTCGCGGGAGAGCAGCGCGGTCGTGGGCACCTGGCCGCCGCGGATGAGGTCGTCGAAGAGGCTCGTGAGTTCGAGCCCGCGCGTCACCTGCCCCTGCACGACCTGCGTCCCGATGCCGCGCCGGCGGACGAGCAGGCCCTTGTCGACGACCTCCTGGATGGCCCGGCGGATCGTCGGCCGGGAGATGCCGAGCCGCTCGCTGAGGGCGATCTCGTTCTCGATGCGGGACCCGGCGGGCAGGGCGTGCGAGGTGATCGCCGATTCGATGCGCTCGGCGACCTGGTAATACAGCGGGACGGGGCTCGAACGATCGAGGTCCATGAACAGCTCGGGCGGGAACGGGGCGTCGCCCACCGTCGTCGTCTCTGCCACGTCATCCTCCGAGCCTGGATATGTCAAGACAAATATAGATGCTCGGAGCGGCATCCGCCCGGGTTTTCCGCGGCGGGGCGGGGCGGCTGGGCGGGGTGGGGCGCGCGGGCCGCGCCCCACCCCGCCGGCGCCTACGGGGCGGTGACGGCCTCGGCGTCGGCCTTCGCCGGCGCGAGATCGCCCGTCTCGTCCTCGAGACGCGGCACGGGGCGCCGGAAGCCGCGGGTCGCGACGGCGAGCACCACCACGCCGAGCACGAGCCAGGCGCCGCCGATGAGGAAGGCGGTGTCGTGCAGCTGCGAGAACAGCGCCAGATCGATCGCGGCGCCCGCGATCGGCACGAGCGAGAGCAGGCTCGAGGCCCAGCCGGCGCGCTGCGCGCGCGCGCGCCAGATCCAGGCCAGGAAGGCGGTGTTCACCAGGGCGAAGGCGAGGAAGGCGCCGAAGTTGATCAGGGCGGTGGCCTGGGCGATGTCGAGCAGCATGCCGATCATCCCGATGCCGGCGATGAGCAGGATGTTGACCCACGGCACCCGGAACGCGTTCAGCCGCCCGAAGAGCCCGCGCGGCAGCACCCCGTCGCGGCCGATGACGTAGAGCAACCGGCTCGACGTCGCCTGGATGGCGAGGCCCGAGCCGAAGGCGGCGATGATGCCGACGAGGTTGATCACGTTCGCGAGCTGCTCGCCGCCCGCCGCGACGAGCAGCGAGTAGCCGGCGATGTCCGGGTTGTCGAAGTCGCCGCCCGGGTGCGCGAGCTGCATCACGAAGGAGACGCCGACGAAGATCGCGCCGCCGATGAGCACGACGAGGATGATCCCGAGCGGGATGTTGCGGCGCGGGTTCCTGGTCTCCTCGCTGAGCGTCGACACGGCGTCGAAGCCGAGGAACGAGTAGGCGGCGACGGCCGCCGCCGCCGCGACGGCGAGGATCGAGGCATCCGCTCCCCAGAACGCGTCCGCCGGTGCGGCCGCGGGGCTCGCGCCGCTCACCACGAAGCCGATGATGACGGCCGTGGTCGTGGCGACGAGCGCCATCGCCGCGATGGTGAGCCACGTGTTCACCCGGTCGGCGAGCGTGATGCCCAGCAGGTTCACGATGGTGGTGGGCACGATGTTCACGAGCACCCACACCCAGAGCGGCACGCTCGGGAACTGCGCGTTGAGGTACACCGACTGGATGAGCCAGGCCACCATCGGCAGGAACAGGTAGTCGAGCAGGATCACCCAGCCCGCGAGGAATCCCGCGTGGCGGCCGAGCAGCCGGCCGACGTAGCTGTACGAGGAGCCGGAGCTCGGGTAGGCGCGGGCGAGCATCGCGTAGGACACCGCGGTGAGGCCCATGGCGACGGTCGCCACGAGGTACGCGGTCGGGGCCGCGCCGCCGCTCGTCGACGACACCACGCCGAACGTCGAGGTGACGATGCCGGGCGCCATGTACGCCAGGCCGAAGAACACGACGCCGGCGAGGCCGAGGCGGCGCAGCAGCCGGCGGGGGTCGGGCGCCGCGGCGGGCGTCGAGGTGGGGGATGGGGCGGTCACGGGCGGTTCTCCTTCGAACGGGGGTGCCAGTTCGACGGCTCGATGCGGCCGTCGTAGAGGGGGAGGGCGACGGGGGCGTCGCCCTCGTGGAACTGCGACCAGGGTCGGGAGACCCCGGCGGTGCCGCGATCGCGGGTGAGCTCGGTGAGGCCGAAGTCGACGACGACGGTCAGCACCTCCTCGGATGCGTCGGGCGAGGCGGCCCGCACCGAGCCGGTGGGGTCGACGACGAGGGACCGGCCGCGGCCGGTGGGCGCGGCCGCGTTGACGGAGGCGATCCACAGCTGGTTCATGACGGCGTTGCCGCGCACGATTGCGAGCTCCTGCTCGCGGTCGCTCGTCGCGGTCTGCACGAGGTTCAGGATGACGTCGGCTCCGAGCCAGGCGAGGTGCCGCGCGTGCTCGGGGAACCAGATGTCGTAGCAGACGGACAGCCCCATCCGCCCGATCCCGGGAAGCTCGAACACCTCGAAGCGGTCGCCGGGCGCCGCGGTCTCGAGGGGGCGCCACGGGAAGATCTTGCGGTAGCCGGCGACGCGCTCCCCGCTCGGGGCGAACACGAGCGCCGTGTTGTGCACGGCGCCCGTCTCGCCGCGTTCGTAGATCGTGCCGGGAGCGAGCCAGACGCCCAGCTCGCGGGCGAGCTCGCCGAGCGCGGCGAGGCGCGGGTCGTCGAGCGGGCGGGCGGATGCCTCGATGCCCTCGGCGGTGTCGGCCGGGTCGAGGTGCAGCTCGGGGAATGCCCAGAACTCGGCCGTCGGATTGCGTCGCACGAGCGCTCGCAGGCGCTCGCCGAACTCCCCGACCTCGAACCGGGGCGCCGCCGCAAGCTGGGCGAGCGCGACCGTCAGACTCCGCGTCATCGCAGACCTCCATTTATTCGTCAAAGTTTGAAGAATGAATATACGGGCTGTCAAGCGTTCGTCAAAAGAACGTGGAAGAATTGCGGCATGGCGCGACCACGGAACCAGGCGCAGCGACGGAGCGAACTCGTCGCCGTGACCTCCCGGCTGCTCATCGAGCGGGGCGCCGCGGCCGCCCGGCTCACCGACATCGCCGACGCCGCGAAGCTCACGCCCGCCTCGGTGTCCTACTACTACCCGGAACTCCCCGCGCTCTACGCCGAGACCTACGAGACCGCGGCGCTCGAGTACATCGCCCGGCGCCGCGAACGCGTCGCGCTCGCCGAGGGCGCGCCGGCCCGACTCGCCGAGTGCCTGCGGCTCGGCATCCCGATCGCGGGCGAACCGTCGTTCGACGCGACCGTGCTCCTCATCGAGCTCGGCGCCCAGTGCGTGCGCGACCAGGGCTTCGAGGCCCCGGCGACCGAGTTCGAGCGGGCCCAGCTCGAGCTCTTCGAGGAGATCGTGCGCGACGGCCTCGACGCCGGCGACTTCCGCACCGAGCTCCCGCCCGGGCGCGTCGCCCGCCTGCTGCTCGCCGCGGAGGACGGGCTCGCCGGGCCGGTGATCACCGGTCGGCTCACGAGCGGCGAGGCGCTCGAGACCATCCTGAGCCTCGGAGCGGCGCTCCTCGGGGCCGTGCTGCCGGTGCCCGCGGGGGTCGCCCGGTGATCACCCCCATCGAACTCGACGGCGGCATCGAGCTGCGGGCGATCGCCGCCGGAGACGGGGCCGCGCTCGCCGCGGCCTACGCGCGCAACCGGGCGCACCTCGCCCCGTGGGAGCCGGAGCGCACGCCCGAGTTCTTCAGCGCCTCCGTGCAGGAACGCGAAGCGGTCGCGAGCGTGCGCCGCCTCGCCGAGGGCACTGCGATCCCGCTCGTGCTCGTCGAGCGCGGCGACGACGGCGACGACCCGGGCGGCGAGCGCATCGTCGGCCGGGTGAACCTCAGCGACGTCGTGCGCGGCGTGTTCCTGAACGCGCACCTCGGCTACTGGATCGACGCCGAGCGGCAGGGGCGCGGACTCGCGACCGCCGCCGTCGGCGGCGCGCTGCACTTCGCCCGCCGCGCCGGCCTGCACCGGGTGCAGGCCGGCACCCTCGTGCACAACGCCGCCTCGCAGACGGTGCTCCAACGCAACGGCTTCACGCGCATCGGGCTCGCCCCGCGGTACCTCCGCATCGCGGGGGAGTGGCAGGACCACGTGCTCTTCCAGCGGCTCCTCGACGACTGACGCCACTGGCCTGGTACCGTCGAGGCAGCGCCCGCACGGGCGCGGGAGGACCCCATGATCGAGCTGCTGACGAACCTGCTGCGCTTCCTCGCGGCCGCGTTCGAGCTCGGCGCGGCCGCGAACGGCCAGCTGAGCGTGCTGCTCCTCGGCGTCGTCGGCGCCGCGGCGGTCGCCGTCGTCGTGCTCTCGGTCCGCGCGCTGCCCGCGCTCGTCGCGGCCGATCCGGCGGGCGCGGCCACCAGGCTCCGGCAGACCGCCGACCCCTGGCGACTCCTCTCGCAGTCCGACCCCGACGCCCCCGGGCGGGCGCGTCCCAGGGCGCCGGGACTGGCGGCCTCGGCCGCCTGACCCGCACGCCACCGCGCCCCGGCGCGAGCTGCGGCCCCGCGGCCAGACGGAACCCCGTTCCGCGCGCGACGATCGTCGCGCCGACCGCTAGGACGCCTCAGTGGACCTCTACGCCTTTCCGCCCATCGCCGCCGTCATCGACGGCGCCTACACCCTGCTCATGGGGCTCGCCGGATTCCTCGAGCCCCTCCTCGGCGGAGCCGCCGCCGCGGCCTCCGTCGTGCTCGTCACCCTCCTCGTGCGCGCCGCGCTCATCCCCGTCGGCGTCGCGCTCGCGAAGGGCGAGCAGACCCGCGCCAGGATCGCCCCGAAGCTGCAGGAGCTGCAGCGGAAGCACGCGAACAACCCGGAGCGGCTGCAGCGCGAGTTCCGCGCGCTCTACGCCGAGGAGGGCACGAGCCCGTTCGCGGGCTGCCTGCCGATGCTCGTGCAGGCGCCCGTCGTCGGCATCATCTACGCGCTGTTCATCCTGCCGGTGGTGAACGGGCACCCGAACCTGCTGCTCGACCAGACGCTCCTCGGCGTCCCGCTCGGGCACAGCCTCGTCGGCACGATCGCGGCCGGCGTGCCGCAGCCGCTCGAGCTGCTCGTCTTCGCCGGGCTCGTCGTCGCGATCGCCGCGGTCGGCTTCCTGACGCTGCGGGCGGCGCGCCCCGGCGGGCCGCTCGCGGTGCCCCGGCCGGCCACGAGCGCCGCGCCGGTGCCCGCCGCGCCCGGCGCTCCGGCGATGCCGGACCTGTCGAAGGCGCTCCTGCCGCTGCATTTCCTCACCGCGGGCATCGCGATGTTCGTGCCGCTCGCGGCGGGGCTGTACCTGCTGACGACGGTCGCCTGGACGCTCGTGCAGCGGCTCGTGCTGCGCCGCCGCTACCCGCTCGGCTGACCCCTTTCCGACTGGGGAGGCTCAGGCGGGGTCGGCGGCGAGCTCGACGAAGCGGCGCAGCAGGCGCTGCGGCTCGGTGACGGATGCCGCGCCGAGCCGCAGCTCGACCTCGCGCAGCTCGCTCGCCGGGAAATAGCCGTGGTGCCGGTACACCCGCGCCCGCGCGACGAAGTCGGCCGTGGACACCTCGGGGTGGAACTGCGTCGCGTAGACGTGCTCGCCGACGCGGTACAGCTGCACGGGGCATCCGGCCGAGCCGGCGAGGAGCACCGCCTCGCCGGGCAGCTGCTCCGTCGCCTCCTTATGGCCGACGAGCGCGTCGAAGCGCTCGGAGAGCACGCCCGCGAGCCGGTCGGCGCGGCCGGCCTCGGTGAGCGCGAGCTCGACGGCGGCGGCGTCCTCGCCGAAGCGGGTGCCGACCGTGCCGCCGAGCAGCCGGGTGAGCACGCCGATGCCGTAGCAGGTGAACATGACGTGCCGGTCGCCCGCGAGCGCCCACTCGGCGAGCCGGGCGAGATCGTCCTCGACGCGGCGCTGCATCGCGCCCTTGCGCTCCTCGGGGGTGGTCACGTTGAACGGGCTGCCGCCGACGACGATGCCCGCGAAGTCGCCGAGCACGAGCTGCGACAGGGGCTCCACGTCGAGGCGGAGGTGCTCGAGTCGTGCGGCGTCGAGACCCATGGCCCGTCGCACGGCCTCGTACTCGGGGCCGACCGCCTCGGCCTCGGGCCGCGCCGAGAGGAAGAGGAAGGGGCGGGTCATGTCGTCCATCGTCTCCCGGGAGGCCGGGTGGGCGCCACTCGGTGACGAGGGCTCAGCGCTTGCGCCCGCGGTTCGGGCGGCCGCGCCCCGAGGCCCCGCGCCCGGAACCGCCGCCGCGCCCGGACCCGCCGCGCCCGGGCGTCCCGCGACCCTGGCCGCCGCCGCGCCCCGCGCCGGGCTTCCCGGCGGTGCCGCCGCCGTCGCCGCGCCCGCGCTCGCGGTGCCGCTCGGAGCCGCCGCGCTCCGCCGTCGCCTCGCCCTCCGCGCCGCGCGAGCTGCGCGCGGTGCGGCCGCGCACGACGCCGACGAACTCCTGCACCGTCTCGTCGTCGCGCTCGACGCGCCAGACGAGCGCGATGCGGGTGGTCGGCGCGCCCTCGAGCGGCAGCGCGACGACGTCGCGCCGATGGTGCAACCGGGCGATCGCGTGCGGCACGACGGCGTAGCCGGTGCCCGCGGCGACGAGCTCGATGGTCATGGCCGGGTCGGGCTGCACGGGGGCGAGCGGCTCGCCCTCGAGCTCGGCGAGCGAGAGCGCCTCGGCGTCGGCGAAGGGATGCCCCTTCTCGAGCACGACGACGGGCTGCTCCTCCCAGAGCGGGATGACGTGCAGGCCGGCGTCGTCGACGGGCAGCCGCACGAAGGCGAGGTCGACCTCGCCGGCGAGCAGCCGGTCGAGCTGCGCGGGCTCGTCGACCCGCACGGCCTCGAGCGGGAGCTCCGGGTGCCGCTCGGCCCACGCGCGCAGCCACTTCGCCGGGCTCACCCCGGCGACGTAGTCGAGTCGCAGCGTCATCCGTCTCAGGCTACCGTCGGCTACGGTTGCAGGGTGAGCGAGAACCAGCCGAGCCGCGCCAAGGCGCAGACCATGAAGCCCGAGACCGCGGCGAAGAAGCTCGGCATCCTGCTGTCGGCGGCGCCCGCCGAGTTCCAGGAGGGCGTCGTCTCCCGCGACGAGCTGGCCGCGCTGCAGGCCGACCCGCCGGAGTGGCTGCGCACCCTCCGCGCCGAGGGCCCGCACCCGCGCGGCGTCGTCGCCGCCAAGCTCGGGGTCTCGAACTCCGGCCTCGCCCGCGGCGGCGTGACCGACCCGCTGACGACCGCCGAGATCAAGGCGCTGCTCGCCGCACCGCCCGCCTGGCTCGTGCAGGAGCGGGCCACGCAGGCCGCCGTGCGCGCCGAGAAGGCCCGCATCGCCGACCGCGACCGCGAGCGCGCCGCGCGCGCCGCCGAGCAGGACTGACGACGCGGCGCTCCGCCGGCTAGCTCCCGCCCGCCGGCCGCGTCCCTTCGCGGATGTGCGTGAGCACCGCCGTGCGCACGCGGGAGAACTCCGCGGTGGCGCGCGTCGCCAACTGGTCGCGGGCGGCGCCGAGCTCCACGTCGAGCACCTCCACGACCCGGGCCGGGGACTGCGCCAGCACGACGATGCGGTCGCTCAGGTACACCGCCTCGTCCACGTCGTGCGTGACGATCACGACGCTGAGGCCGAGGGTCCGGCGCAGCTCCAGCACGAGGTCCTCGAGCTCCAGGCGGGTCTGCGCGTCGACGGAGGCGAACGGCTCGTCCATGATCAGGATGGGTGCGCCGTAGGCGAGGGCCCGGGCGATCGCCACCCGCTGCTGCATCCCGCCAGAGAGCTGCCAGGGGTAGCGGGACGCGGCGTGGCCGAGGCCGACCTGCGCGAGCGCCGCATCGGCCAGGGCGTCGCGCTCGCTCCGTCCGACGCCCCGACCCTGGAGCGGGAACGCGACGTTGTCCAGCGCCGTCATCCAGGGCATGAGCGAGCGGCTGTAGTCCTGGAAGACGAGTCCGATCTCGCGCGGCGGCCCGCTCACGCGTGCCTCGTCGAGCCGGACCTCGCCCGCGCGCGGCTGGAGCAGCCCCGACAGGCAGCGCAGCAGCGTCGTCTTGCCGACCCCCGAGGGGCCGACGATGCAGACGATCTCGCCGCCGGCGACGGTCAGCTCGACGTCCGCGAAGACGGGTGCCGAGGCGCCGTAGGCCATCGTGAGCCCGTCGACGTGCAGGGTGGGCGGTGCCGCGGTGGTGGTCATCCGCGCGCTCCTCTCTCTTCGGTCGACCCGTCGAGCGGGCCGTGGTGCCAGTGCAGGGCGCGGCGCTCGACGGCGAGCATCGCGAGGTTGAGCAGGTAGCCGACGACGCCGAGCACGATCGTGCCCGCCCAGGTGCCGACGATGTCGAAGCTCCGCCCGGACTGCAACACGGAGAAGCCGATGCCCTGCGTCGCCGCGTACATCTCCGACACGACGAGCACGGTCACGCCGAGCGAGAGCGCGATCGCCACCCCGGCCAGGATCTGCGGCAGCGCGGCGGGCAGGATGACCCGGCGGATCCGGAGCCCGAGCGGGATCTGGAAGGCGCGGGCCACGTCGACGGCGTTCGCCTCGAGCCCGCGCACGCCGTCGACCGTGTTGAGCAGGATCGGCCAGACGGCGGCGAGCGCCACGATGGCGATCTTCGGCTCGGCGCCGAGGCCGAGCAGCGCCACGAGCAGGGGGATGAGCGCGACCTTCGGCGTCGCGCGGAGCAGCTGCAGCGCCGGATCGACGACCCGGTGGGCGAGCTCGGACATGCCGAGCAGGAGGCCGATCGAGACGCCGGCCACGGCGCCGATCGCGAGCCCCGCGAGCAGGTTGCCGAGGGAGTAGGCGAGGTGACCGAGCAGCGGGCCGTCGACGAATCCGCGCGCGATCGCGGCGAGCACCTCGCCGAGCGGCGGGAAGTACAGCGACGGCGCCAGCGCGGTCGCCACGAGGAGCACGGCGACGAGGAGCGCGACGAGCCAGAGCTCGCCGAGGACGCGGCGGACGGGATGGGCCCGGCGCATCAGCCGACCTCCGCCGGGCGCCAGCGGGTGAGTGACCGTTCTGCAGCGACCGCGAGCACATTGCAGGCGAGGCCGAGGAGCGCGGCGAGCAGCACGTACGCGAACATCAGGGCCATCGCGCCCGACCGCTCGGCGATCGCGATGCGCTCGCCGAGACCGGTCGACTGGATGATGGTCTCCGTGCCGATCGTGACGACGACGGCCATCGCGAGCGCGATGCGAAGGCCCGTGCCGATCATGGGCAGGGCCTGCGGCAGCAGCACTCGGCGCACGACGAGGGGGCGCGGCACCCGGTACGCGCGGACGACGTCCCGCAGTTGCGGGTGCAGCCCGGCGACGCCGAGCCTGGTCTGCACGAGGAACGGCCAGACGCAGGCGGTGACGACGATGACGACGGTCAGCGGGAACCCGGTGCCGAGCAGGAGGATGCACACGGGCAGCAGCCCGAACACCGGCATGGCGCGGGCGAGCTCGACGAGGAGTCGGGTCGCCCGCGCGACGGCCGGCAGCAGCCCGAGCAGCGTGCCGAGCGCGACCCCGAGCACTCCGGCGATCGCGAGGCCCGTGAGCGCGGCGCCGAGGGTCGCACCGACCGCCGCCCACGTCTCCGCGCGGAGCGGTAGCCCGGCGAGGGCGACGCCGATGTCGGCGAGCGGCGGGAGCAGCTCGGCGGCGGGGCTCCACGGCGCCCGGGAGAGCTCCCAGAGCCCGGCGAGCAGCAGCACGAGCGCGAGCCGCCACCCCCAGACGAGTCGCCGGGTGCGCGCGCCGGCCGTCGCGACCGGCCGGCCGGTGGCGAGAGCGGTCGCGGTCATGATCCCTCGCGCAGGAGCTCGGCGAGCTCGACGCCGCGGTCGATGAAGCCGTAGTCGAGCATCGCGTCCGCGAGCCGGCCCACGACCTCCGGCTCGATCGTCATGCCGAACTCGATGAGCTCGGTGGCCTCGAGGTCCTCGGCCGAGAGCTCGGTGACCTCGTCGAGCACCGCGCGGACGGCGTCCGGGTGCTCGTTCGCATAGGCGTAGGCCTCGGCCATGGCCGCGGTGTAGGCGTCGATCACGGCGGGGTTCTGCTCCGCGTACGCGCTCGTGGCGACCCAGGCGACGGCGGGGGCGCCGGCGAAGTCGGCGGAGTACGGGTTCTCGAGCCGGACGCCGTCGACGCTCGAGGAGAACGGGCTGACCTGGTAGATCGCGTCGACCTGGCCGCTCGCGAGCGACTGGTTCATCGCCGAGTAGGGGATCTCCACGAACTGGGTCTTCGACGAGTCGCCGCCGTCCTCGTCGATCGCGATCCGCAGCAGCAGCTCCGTGGTGTTGCGGAGGCCGTTGATCGCGATGGTCGCGCCGGTGAGGTCGGCCGGGGAGTCGAAGCCGGAGCCCGCGCCGACGTAGATGCCGCTGTTCGCGTCCTCGTCCATCCCGGAGATGCCGCCGACGATCCGGGCGTCGATCCCGCGGCTGGCGGCGGTGATCGTGGCGACGCCGCTGGAGCCGGCGAGCTGCGCGGAGCCGTTCGCCAGCGCCGCGAGCGCGGCGTCGGCGGTGGTTCCGCGCTGGATGGTGACGTCGAGGCCGTGCTCGGCGTAGAAGCCCTGCGCCTCGGCGACGTAGTTCGCCTCGAAGTAGACGGGGGCGACGAGCACCGTGATCGCGACCGGGGCGTCGGGGTCGGGGACGAGCGGCTCGGCGGCGGGGGCCGCGCAGCCGGCGAGGGCTGCGAGGAGGGCCGAGGCGGCGAGGGCGGCCGTGAGGACGGCGGCGGGGCGGTGGCGGTGGGCGTGCATGTGGTCTCCTTCGACGATGCGGGGCGGATGCCTCGGGCGGGGTCAGTGGTACTCGTCCCAGGTGTGCCCCGGGATGCTGAGACGGTCGGCGGCGGCCTGGACGTCCGCCGGCGAGCTCGCCGCGAGTGCGGCGGCCGCCGAGTTCTGCTGCAGCTGGGCGAGGCTCGACGCGCCGAACACGGTGCACGTGGTCCGCGGGTCGAGCAGGGTGAAGGCGAGGGCGAGCGTCGCGGGGGCGACCTCGAGCCGCTCCGCCTCGCGGGCGAGGCCCGGCGCGACCTCGTCGACGATGCGCCCGCGGATGCCTCCCGGATCCCTCGCGATCGTGCGGTCCGCACTGCGCCGGCCGAGGAGCACCCCGCCCTCGAGCGCATCGGCCGCGCAGAGGGTGATGCCGCTCTCCTCGTGGAACCTGGCGAACTCCGGGCTCTCGACGACGGCGCGGCGGGCGATGCCGTACTTCAGCTCGATGAGCTGCGGGCCCGTGCCGCCGGCGGCGCGCGCGTGCCGCCAGGCGGCGAGCGCGTCGTCGAGGTGCCAGTTGCAGAGGCCCCAGGAGCGGATGACGCCGTCGGCGAGCAGCTGCTCGAACTCGTCGGTCAGGGCGGCGAGCACCGTGCCGGGTTGCGGGTCGAAGGCGACGACGGCGTCGAAGCGGTCGAAGCCGAGCCGTTCCGCGCTGCGTTCGAGCTGCCCGCGGAGGGTGCCGTTGACGCTCTCGACCTTCTCGATGAGCGAGAACTCCTCGCGGCGCGCCCCGGCCGCCCTGAGATGCTCGCCGAGGAGCACCTCGCTGGAGCCGTCGCCGTACGCGGCGACGTCGAAGGAGGCGGGCCCCGAGCGGAGCGCCCATTCGACCATCGCCGCTCCGGTCTCGCGGGGGATGCGGGCGTAGGTCTGCCAGGAGCCGACCGTGAGGACGGGGAGCTCGAGCTCGGTGGTGCCGATCGTTCGGCGCTCCATCGGCGCCTCCTTCCGGATCTGCGTCGCTCCTCGGCCATCGAGGACGATCTAATCGCTATATTGAATAGATCGATAAGGTAGTGTCAAGTCCAGACGGCGTCAACCCGATGCCGTCGGGTTCCGAAAACACCAGGGGGGAGTGGGGTTCGGATGGATCAGGAGGGGCTCCAGCCGCAGTTGCGGCGCTCGAGCCAGCTGGCCGACCTCATCGTGCAGCGGATCCTCGATCAGGGGCTCGCCGTCGGCACGAGGCTCGGCACGAAGCAGTCGCTCGCCGAGGAGTACGGGGTCGCCGTCGCGACGCTGACGGAGGCGATCCGCGCCCTCGAGGAGCTCGGCCGGGTCGAGACGCGCACCGGCCGCTACGGCGGGGTGTTCGTTCGGGAGCCGAGCGAGGTGTTCCGGCTCGCCAGGGGGAGCAGCTTCGTCATCCACGGCGACGCCAGCTCGTTCAGCGAGATGCTGCAGGTCGTGGACGCCCTCGAGCCCGAGATCGCCCAGGAGGCCGCCCTGCACTGCAGCCCGGCCGACGCCCGCCTGCTCCGCGAGCGGCTGGCGCGGCTCGAGCAGGCGTGGACCGGTGCCGCCGCCGTCGAGCAGCAGCGGCGGAACTGGGAACTGCACCTCGCGATCGGGGCGATCACCCCGAATCGCACCCTCTCGACCCTCTACACGGGCATGCTGCAGCACGTGGCGAACCGCCTCGAGGACCGGGAGCTCGGCGAGGGGCCCAACACGGTCGGCCTCGAGATCCACCAGCAGCTCGTCGAGGCCATCATCGCCGGAGACGTCGCCGGCGCGCGCGAGCAGGCCCGCCGGCACCGGCTGCTCGCGACCGGCGAGGAGCTCGAGGACGGCGCCGGCTAGTACCGGGCGCCGACGAAGGCCGTGAGGTCGGCGAGCTCCCGCTCGGAGACCGAGTGCGCGAGGCCCTCGTAGATCCGCGAGTCGAGCTCGCTGTGCCCGGGCAGCCAGGCGGCCGTGCGGGCGACGGCCGAGGCGGGGATGACCGCATCCTCCGTGCCGCGCCCCCAGAACACCGGGCGCGCCAGCTCGGCGAGGCGGGCGTCGCCGTCGCGCACGCCCGGCATCGCGAATCCGGCCAGGATGGCGGCGAAGGCGAAGCGCTCCGGGGCGCGGCGCAGAAGTTCGAGGCTCATCGCCCCGCCCTGCGAGAAGCCGATGAGGCCGATGGACGGCGCGTCGCCCGCGTTCCGGTCGAGCCAGCCGATCACGGCGTCGACCGCCTCCTCGGCGGCGGCGAGCTTCGCCGGATCGTCGTCGTCGAGCCGCCCGGCCGCGTCGAAGATCTCGAACCACGCGTAGCCGTAGCCGGCGTCGAGCGGGGCGCGGAGCGACGCGATCACGGGGTCGAGCGGCAGGTACGGGGCGAGCCCGAACAGGTCGCCCTCGTTCGAGTTGTAGCCGTGCAGCAGCACGAGCAGTGGGCGGCCCGCCCGGTCGTCGCCGGAGGCCGACCAGAGCACCGCCTCGTCATCGATCCGCATCGTCCGAGCGTACGCCGGGCGGCCGGGTGGGGCAGAATCGACGCATGAGCGTGCGCACCCCGGACCCCGACTGGACCCCGGGCGACGAGCCCGACGTCCCGCAGCCCACGAACCCCGGCTGGCTGAGCGACCTCGAGCTCGCCGAAGTCCGCGGCCGACTGCCGCTGCTCTACGTCGAGGCGCTGCCGGTGCGCGTCGACGGACTCGGCCAGGTCACCGAGGTCGGCCTGCTGCTGCGGGCGAACACGGTCGGCGAGATGACCCGCACGCTCGTCTCCGGGCGGGTGATGTACGGCGAGACGCTGCGCGACGCGCTGTTCCGCCACCTCGAGAAGGATCTCGGGCCGATGGCGTTCCCGCTGCTGCCGGCGAGCCCGGTGCCCGCGACGGTCGCCGAGTACTTCCCGATGCCGGGCATCACGCCCTTCACCGACGAGCGGCAGCACGCCGTCTCGCTCGTCTACGTCGTGCCCGTCACCGGCACCTGCGAGCCGCGCCAGGACGCGCTCGAAGTGAGCTGGATGCCGCCCGAGGAGGCGGCGAGCCGCGCCGTCGGCGACGAGCTCGAGGGCGGTCGCGGGGTCCTCGTGCGCCAGGCGCTCGCCTCCGTCGGCGCTCTGCGCTGAGGGGCGCAGCTGCTAGCCTGAACCGTCCGTGCAGCGAGCCGAGGAGGTGGTACCCGTGAACGAATCCACGTCGGTGCTCCCCAGCGGAGTCACGGTCGGGCGATAAGTCGTCCGGGAGCGCCGCGAATCCGCCGCACTCCGAAAGGCACGACCATGCACGTCACCTCCACGCACCGTCACGACGACGGCCTCACTGAACGGACCTTCGCCCTCGGCGACGTCCCCGGCATCCTCTGGACGCCGCCCTCCGCCTCGCCATCCGCCCCGGCCCCGCTGATCCTCATGGGCCAGCCGGGCGGGATCGGGATGGCCAGGATGCATCCGCGCCTCGCCGCACGCGCCCGCGCCGCGGCCGCGCAGGGCTTCGCCTCGGCCACCCTCGAGCTGCCCGGGGCGGGCGAGCGGGCCCCGCTGCCCGGCGCGGCGGAGGCCAGGGCCGAGCTCGGCCGGGCGATCGCCGCCGGCGTCCCGCCGACGGAGGACACCGTCGACCGGCTCATCCTGCCGCTCGTCGATCGCGCCGTCCCCGAGTGGCGGGCCGCGCTCGACGAGCTGCTCGGGCTCCCCGAGCTCGCCGAGCGGGTCGGCTTCTCCGGCGGCGTCATCGCGATCGGGGTGCGCCTCGCCGCGATCGAGCCGCGCATCCGGGCGGCCGGGCTGTTCGCCGGCAGCTACGTGCCCCGCGCGACCCTGGCGGAGGCGCGGGAGGTCACCATCCCGCTGCACGTGCTCCTGCAGTGGGACGACGAGGGCAACGACCGCGGGATGGCGCTCGAGCTCTTCGACGCCTTCGGCTCCGCGGAGAAGACCCTGCAGGCCAACCTCGGCGGCCACACCGGGGTGCCCGCGTTCGCGGGCGAGGACGCCGCCCGCTTCTTCGCCCGCCACCTCGGACCTCTGGCCGACTGAACCGGGCCGGAACCCGAGCGGCGGGCTGCGCGGATTCCGCGCAGCCCGCCGTGGTATTCATGTGCACATGGAGTTCTCGCTCGAGTTCACGCCCGACCTGATCGCCGTCTTCCTGACGCTCTTCGTGCTCGAGGTGGTCCTCGGCGTCGACAACGTCATCTTCATCTCGATCCTCGCCTCGAAACTGCCGGTGGATCAGCAGGCGAAGGCCCGCAACCTCGGCCTCACGCTCGCGATGCTCATGCGCGTGCTGCTGGTGCTCTTCGCGGGCTGGATCATCACGCTGAAGACCGACCTCTTCGAGATCGCCGGCATCGGCTTCTCCGGCCGCGACCTCATCCTCATCGCCGGCGGGCTCTTCCTCGTGTACAAGGCCGTGCACGAGATCCACCAGAAGCTCGAGGGCGCCGAGGAGCACACCGCGGGCTCGGCAGCCCGGGCGAGCTTCGGCTCGGTGATCGCGCAGATCCTCGTGCTCGACCTGGTGTTCTCGCTCGACTCGGTGATCACCGCGGTCGGCATGACCGAGAACCTCGTCGTCATCATCACGGTCGTCGTGCTGTCGTTCGGCATCATGCTCTTCGCCGCCCGGTTCATCTTCGCCTTCGTGAACGCGCACCCGACGGTGAAGATGCTCGCGCTCGCGTTCCTGCTGCTCATCGGCGTGTTCCTCATCGCCGACGGCTTCGGCGTGAAGATCGACAAGGCGCTCATCTACGGCCCGATGGCGTTCGCGATCTTCGTCGAGGCGCTGAACCTCATCGCCGCGGGCCGGCGCGCCAAGCGCCTCGCCCAGCAACGCGACCCGGTGCGCCTGCACACCGCGTTCCCGGTCGAGAACGAGGAGATCGCGGTGCACGCCGCGACGTCCACGGCGCCGGGCAGCGGGGCGGTCGGCCTCTCCGGCAAGCCCGTCGAGGGCGAGCTCGCCGCCGGCGACGGGCACCAGGAGCCCCGCGGACTCGGCTGAGCCGGCTCGGTCGGTCCGCGACGTCGCGCGAACGGGGTATCCCCGGGCGCCGAAGCAGCCGTTCGCGCGACTCCACGATGCGAAGTCGCGCGAACGATGGGAGCCGCCGGTCCGTCGGAGCCGTTCGTGCGACGTCGTGGCGCCGGCGGGTCGGCGGGTCGGCGGGGCGGCTCAGCCGAGCACGGTGTCGAGGAAGAGCGCGGCGACCCGCTCCGCGTCCACGCCGAGCGCGACCTCGGCGGTCGCCCACTCGCCGGCGAGGCCGTGCACGACGTCCTCGCCGGGGAACTCGCGGAGGTCGACGAGCGTCTGCCCGCGGCTGTAGCCCGCCAGCTCGACCCGGACCGGGCGCTGCTCGGTGCGGAGCGCCGCGGGGTCGACGAGCGCGCAGACGGCGCCGGCGTCGCCGATGAGGCCCGTGTACTGGGCGTGCTCGTCCTCGCTGAGGGCGATGCGGTGGCCGAGCAGGGCGCCGATGACGCGGCCGACGGGGTGCTCGCCCGCCTCGAGCTCGGCGGCGCGGTCCTGCGCGACCGAGACCCGGTTGAAGACGTCGAGGCCGTACATGTAGCACGGCACGCCCGAGTCGAGCACGATCGCGGCGGCCTCCGGGTCGTGCCAGACGTTGAACTCCGCGACCGCGGTCGCATTGCCGACGCTCGCCGAGCCGCCCATGAAGACGATCCGCTCGAGGTTCGCGGCGACCTCCGGGTGGGTGCGCAGCAGCAGCGCGAGGTTCGTCTGCGGCGCGAGTGCGACGAGCGTCACCGGCGTCGGGTGCTCGAGGATGGTGCGGCGCAGCAGCTCGACGGCGCTCAGCTCGACCGCGCGGCGGGAAGTCTCGGGCAGCACGAGCCCGCCGAGGCCGTCGGCGCCGTGCACGTGGGAGGCGGAGCGGGCGGGCTCGAGCAGCGGCCGCACGGCGCCCGCGGCGACCGGGACCTCACCGGCCCCGGCGACGTCGAGGATCCGCAGCGTGTTGTCGACGACCTGCTCGAGCGAGGCGTTGCCCGCGACGCAGGAGACGGCGAGCACGTCGATCTCGGGGTGCGCGACGGCGAAGAGGAGGGCGAGGGCGTCGTCGACACCGGTGTCGACGTCGAGGATCACGGGAATCGGCATGCCGAGAAGCCTAAGCCCGCCGGGGCGTCCGTGACGCGCGCGGTCAGCGCACGAAGCGGACCTCGTCGATCTCCTCGCCGAGGAACGGCTGGCGCTGCGTCGCGCCGTCGAGCACGAAGCCGTTGCGCTCGTAGAAGCGGTGCGCGCGCGGGTTGTCGGCGGCGACCCAGAGGTAGACGGGCTCGTCGCCGACGGCCGCGTCGAAGAGCTTCTTGCCGATGCCCGTGCCGTGGTACGCGTCGAGCACGTAGATGAAGTTCAGCTCGCGCTCGCGCGGGGCGTCCTCGTCGCGGGCCGGACCGGAGCCGACGAAGCCGACGATCTCACCGTCGACGAGTGCCGCGAACTGGCGGTACTCCTCGCCGCGGGAGGCCATGTGGCTCCACAGCTCGGCCATGCGGCGGGGCGAGAGGTTCTCGAGCGCCGCCTTCGAGATCAGGTGGTCGTAGGTCTCGTGCCAGCAGGTCGCGTGCACGCGACCGAGGGCCTCGACATCCGAATCGCGGATGGGGCGGACGACGACCTGTGCAACAACCTCGGTGCTCATGCACCTGAGAGTAGGCCAGCACGGCCGCACGACGAAATCGGGCGGCGACGGAGCACCGTCGCCGCCCGATCATCGGGGAAGGCGGGTCAGCCCTGCGCGCGGCGGTTCGTGCGGGCGCCCCGCGAAGAGCCGCCCACGAGGCTGCCGACGCGCAGCGGCTGGGGGCCGCGCGCGCTCTTCGCCGTGCCGCCCTGGCCGCGGCCCGAACCGGCGGCCCGGCCGCCCGAGGTGCTCGACGAGCCGCGCTCGCCGCCGCGCCCGGAGCCCTGCGACGAGGCCGAGCGCGACGCGGCATCCGCCCCGCCCTGACCGCGACCGCTGCCGCCGCGACGACGGCGCGAACCGCCGCCCTCGCCGCTGCGCTCGGTGCGCTCGGCGTCGCCGCGGGGCGCGCCGCCGCGCCCGCCGCGGCCACGGCCGCCCTCGCGGGGCTCGCCGCCCTCCGCACCGCCGGTGCGTCGGGCGCGCTTGCGCTGCGCGTTCGCGCCCTGCGAAGTGCCGCCGCCGCCGCCCTGCGGCTTCGCCTGGCGCGGGGCCGGCTTCACGTAGGGCGCGACGTCGCCGACGAGCGCGACGACCTCGGGGGAGGCCGGCGTGGCCGGCTTCGGGGTGACGGTGATCGCCGCCTTGCGGAGCAGCTGCTTCAGGTCCTGCAGCTGGCTCGGCAGGGCGATCGTGACGACGTCGCCCTCGTTGCCGGCGCGCGCGGTGCGGCCCGAGCGGTGCAGGTACGCCTTGTGCTCGACGGGCGGGTCGACGTGCACCACGAGCTCGACCTCGTCGACGTGCACGCCGCGCGCCGCGACATCCGTCGCGACCATCACGCGCACCGAGCCGTCGCCGAAGGCGGCGAGGTTGCGGTCGCGCTGCGGCTGCGAGAGGTTGCCGTGGAGGTCGACGGCGGGGATGCCGGACTCGGTCAGCTTCTTCGCGAGCTTCTTGGCCTGGTGCTTCGTGCGCATGAAGAGCATGCGGCGGCCGGTGCCGCTCGCGAGGGACTTCACGAGCTCGAACTTCGTGTCCTGATCCTCGGTGAGGTAGACGTGGTGGGTCATCGCGGCGACCGGCGAGTTCGCCTCGTCGACGGAGTGCAGCACCTCGTTCTGCAGGTAGCGCTTCACGAGCTTGTCGACCCCGTTGTCGAGGGTCGCCGAGAAGAGCAGGCGCTGCCCGCCGCGCGGCGTCTTGTCGAGGATGCGGGTGACGACCGGCAGGAAGCCGAGGTCGGCCATGTGGTCGGCTTCGTCGAGCACGGTGATCTCGACGGCGTCGAGGTGCACGAAGCCCTGCTGCATGAGGTCTTCGAGGCGGCCGGGCGCGGCCACGACGATGTCGACGCCGGCGCGCAGCGCCTCGACCTGGCGCTTCTGGTTGATGCCGCCGAAGATCGTCGTCACCTTCAGGCCGTAGGCCTCGGCGAGGGGCTCGATCGTGCGGGCGATCTGCGTGACGAGCTCGCGCGTCGGCGCGAGCACGAGGCCGAGCGGGCGGCCGGCACGACGCGAGCCGCCGGCGAGCACGGTGCCGAGGCGCGCGACCATCGGCAGCGCGAAGGCGATCGTCTTGCCCGAGCCGGTGCGGCCGCGGCCGAGCACGTCGCGCCCGGCGAGGGTGTCCGGCAGGGAGTCGGCCTGGATCGGGGTAGGAGTGGTCTTGCCGTCGGCGGCGAGGATATCGACGAGCGGCGCGGGCACGCCGAGCGTGCGGAAATCGGGGGTGGTCATGCGTGCCTTTCGGGCATGGCCCACGGGCGGGAGCGCGCACGGGCGTCGCGATTCGTGCGGCACGCCGTGGCGGTTCGACCCGTCGGTGGGTGAGTGGCGAAGGCGCCGGTCGGCGCATCCGTTCGCCGTACGAATGAGTCATCGGGGCGGCCTGAGCCGGCCCGGAAGCGTTCTACGACGCGGGGCGCGCAAGGCGCGCCACACCCACAGTCTAGCCGATGCCGCTCATTCGGCCGATTCGGGCTCGTGCGCCCAGCTCGGCGCGAGGGCCCGCAGGCGCGCGCCGCGCCACTGCCAGAACGCCCAGACCGGGTACCAGGCGAGGGCGTCGCCGAGCGTCGATCCCGAGCTCACCCGCAGCTGGTCGCGGTACCGGGTGCGCCCGCCGGGCGCGGGGGAGACGGCCATCCGGTGGTCCCAGCTGCGGAACGCCGCGAACGGGCCGGAGGTGGCGCCGCCGCCGTCCCGCAGCATCCGCACCTCGGGCGGCAGGCCGTCGCGCTCGCCCTCGAGGAAGCGCAGATCGACCACCTCCTCGCCCGCCGGCCAGCGCCGCAGCGCGAGCGGCTGCACCCGGTGCGGCCCCTCCGACCACGTGGTCGGCAGCCCGCCCGGCTCGAGGGAGCGGAAGTCGAGCCAGGGCGCCACGACCTCCCGCAGCACCGCGGGGCTCCGCAGGGCCCGCCAGGCGGCGTCCGGGTCGCAGTCGAGGGTGAGCTTCAGCAGCACGCGCATGCCCGAGAGGCTACGCGGCCGCTCGGCCGCCGTCGAGGCGCGCGCCGTAGACTCCGGCCATGGCCGATGGACTCTGGTGGCTGCCCTCCCTCCTCGTCTTCGGCGGCGCCGCGGTCGCGTTCGTCGCCGCGATCGTCGGAGTGCGCCGGCTCGGCCGCCGCCGCGAGCTCGCCGACCTCGAGGGGGGCCGCGCCGCGGAGGTGCGGGCGAAGCAGCTCATCGTCGAGACCGACGAGCGGGTGCGCGAGGCGCGCCGCGAGATCGCGTTCGCCGAGGCGCAGTTCGGCGCCGAAGCCGCCCGCCCGGTGCGCGAGGCGAGTGAACGGGCCGAGCGCTGGCTGCGCGAGGCCTTCCTGCTGCAGCAGCGGCTCGACGACGCGGAGCCCGACACGGCTGCCGAACGACGCAGCTGGAGCGAACGCATCGCCGGGCTGTGCACCTCGGCGCTCGGCGCGCTCGACCAGGCCGAGCAGGCGCTCGGCGCCCGCCGGGCCGCCGAACGGGGCGCGGGCGCGACGCTCGCCGAGCTGCCGGAGACGGCCGCGAGGCTCGGACGACGCCGAGCGGATGCCGCGGCCGCCCTAGACCGGCTCGGCACCCGTTTCCGGCCCACCGCCCTCGTCGGCGGGCGCGCCGCCCTCGATCGCGTCGACCTCTCGCTCGCCGCGGCCGGCGCCGCCCTCGCCGCCACCGGGCCCGCGGCCGGTGCGGGCGACGCCGAGCGCGCCGCGCGGATCGCCGCGGACCTCGACCGGGCCGCCGCCGACCTCGACGCGATCGACCGGCTCGAGCTCGAGCTCGCCGACGCGGAGCGCGCCGCGGAGCAGGGGATGCGCCGCCTCGACGCCGAGCTCGTCGACGCCCGGCGCCAGCGCGACGCGCTGAGCGAGCCCGAGGACGCGCGCGCGCTCGGCGAGGCCATCGCGGGCGTCGCCGAGCTGATCGGCGGCGCGGCCGCCGCATCCGCCGCCACCGAGCTGCCCGATCCCTTCGCCGAGCGCGACCGGCTCGACGCCGCCCTCGACCGCCTCGAAGCGGCGCGGGCCGAGGCGCGCACCGCGCAGGCGCGGCTCGACGGCGCCCGTTCGGCGCTCGGCGGCGCGCTCGCGATCGCCGAGAGCCAGCTGGGCGTCGCCCGCGCCCTCGTCGAACGCGGGCGCGGCCTCGTCGGCGCGGGGGCGCGCACCCGGCTCGCCGAGGCGGAGCGCCAGCTCGTCATCGCCCGGCAGGAGCCCGATCCGGTCGCCGCTCTCGATGCCGCCCGGCGTGCCGCGGCGCGGGCCGCGGACGCCGAGGCGCTCGCCTCCTGGGACGCCGGCGCCGGGCGGCGCTGACGCACGAGGACGCACGGGCGGGCCATCCCTCCCGCGTCCACTAGCCTGGCCCGGTGCAGCCTGACGCCCCCTTCGCCCAGTCCAAGTACCAGGTCCGGTTCGAGTGGGGCGCCGAGGGCCTCGAACGCCTCGCCCCCGCCGACGTCGTCGTGCTCGTCGACGCGCTCTCCTTCACGACGGCGGTCGTCGCGGCCGCCGAGCACGGCCTCGCCGTGGCGCCCTGGCCGAAGGGCGAGCCCGGCGCCGAGGCGTTCGCCGCGGGCCTCGGCGACGGCACCGGCCTGAGCGCCCCCGCCGCCTTCCTCGCCGGCCTCGCGAGCGGGCAGGAGCTGCCCGCCCGTCCCGGTGCGACCGTCGTGCTCGCCTCGCCGAACGGGGCGACCCTGGCGCGCGGCTTCGCCGTGCGAGCCCAGGCGGGCGGCGCCGACGCCCCCGTCGTGCTCGCCGCGTCGCTGCGCAACCGCACGGCGGTCGCCCGGCGCATCCTCGCCCTGCAGGAGGAGCGCGGCCGACGTCTCAGCGTCGCGATCCTCGCCGCGGGCGAGCGCGGCGGCGACGGCGTGCGCTTCGCCGTCGAGGACCAGCTCGCCGGCGGCGCGGTCGTCGACGCCCTCGTCGCGCTCGGCATCGACCACACGTCGCCGGAGGCCGCCGTCGCCTGCGCCGCCTTCGAGGGCCTGCGCCGTGCGGTCGGCCACCTGCAGAGCGCGAGCGGCAGCGGGGTCGAGCTCCTCGGCCGGGGCGTCGGCGCGGGCGTCGCCGCGGCGGCGCAGACCGACGTCACCGAGCTCGTGCCCGAGCTCCGCGGCGAGGTGTTCCGCGTCGGCTGAGCCCGCTCAGCCCGCCGCGACGGGCCGCTTGCGCGCGCGGTGGGCGCGCACCTTCGCCCGGTTGCCGCAGCGCTGCATCGAGCACCACCGGCGGCTGCCCGCCCGCGAGGTGTCGAGGAAGACGATGTCGCAGTCGTCGCCGGCGCAGACGCGGATGCGCTCGGCGTTCGCCGCCCCGAGGAGGTCGACCGCGTCGCGGGCGATCGTCGACAGCGCCTGAGCGACGAGCTGCACCGAACGGCCCGCCTGACGCGAGCCGCCCGCGAGCGACGGCGGGATGTCGGGGGTCGCCGCGTAGAGGTTCACGATGTCGACGTCGTCGCTGCGGCGCTCGCCGCCGTGCGCCGCGGCGAGAGTGAGCCGGGTGATCGCGTCGCGGAGCGCCGTGGCGTCGAAGAGGTCGCGGGTGCGGGCATCGCCGATCGCCATCGGGAAGCGCTCGCGCAGCCAGCCGGCGAGGTCGTCGGGGGAGTGCAGCAGCTCCTCGGCGAGCGAGGCGCCGATCGGGCCCGTGCACGCGAAGTCGAGGGCGAGCGAGCCGGAGTCGAACCACCAGCGGAGCCCGTCGCCGGAGACGACCCACTGGCCGACGGGGATCTGCACGGTGGAGACGGGCATGCTGCGCTTTCGGGTGGGGAGGTGCGGGGCGCCGCTCGGGCGCGCTGTCCATTCTGCCCGACGTGCGGGCCGCGTTCGGCGCGGCGCAGTCAGCCGGCCGCGGCGCTCGCGGCGCGGCGGCGCATCGCCGGGGTGATGTCGCGGCGGTGCCACTCGATGAGGTTCGCCCGGTCGAAGCCGCGCCGGCAGAGCCCGCAGCTGAGCGGCCGCTCGGGCCGGCGGTACCGGTAGTGCACGTGCCCCGCCGGGCAGCGGCCGACCCAGGGCGCGAGCTCGTCGGCGATCTCGCCGTCGTGGGTGCGGCGGCCGACGTAGCCGAGCTCGGCCGCGGTCTTGGCCCACTTCGGGCCGTGTCCGGCGCGCGGGCCGGCGAGCGCGTGCGCGACCTCGTGCAGCAGGATCTGGTGGATCTCGTCGTCGTCGTAGCGGGCGGCGAGGTAGCGCGACACCGAGATGTGCTTCGCCGTGTAATTGCAGAGGCCTGCGCGCTTCTTCGCATTGTCGAAGCCGAAGCTCCACTGGGCGGGATCGAGGTGCAGGGCGATGAGCGCCTCGGCCCACCGCCTGACCCGTTCGAGTTCCGCCATGGGACAGAGAATAGCGCCGCCCACCGGCACCCGGCCCGCGTCGGCGTCGGCGCTCGGCTTCGGCGTCCGCTCAGCCCGTGAGGCCGACGAGCAGCAGCCGGTCGTCGCCCGCGCGGGGGTCGCCGCGGCCGTCGGTGTTGTTCGTCAGCACCCAGAGCCCGCCGCCCGGCGCCGCGACGACGTCGCGCAGCCGCCCGTGCTCGCCCGCGAACCAGGCCTCCGCCGTCGGCGCGGCCGCGCTCGCCGGGGAGACCGCCCACAGCCGTTCGCCGCGGAGTGCCGCGAGGAACAGTGCGTCCCCGGCCGCCGTCAGCCCGCTCGGACTGGCCTCCGACGTCGGCCACTGCAGCACCGGGTCGACGAAGGCCGGGTCGCCCGCGACGCCCTCCACGACGGGCCAGCCGTAGTCGCCGCCCGGCTGGATGAGGTTGAGCTCGTCCCAGGTGTTCTGGCCGAACTCCGCCGCCCACAGCCGGCCCGAGGCATCCCAGGCGATGCCCTGCGGATTGCGGTGGCCGAGGCTCCAGACCTGCGTGCCGAAGGGGTTGCCGGGCGCGGGCGCGCCGTCCGGCGTCATCCGCAGGATCTTGCCGGCGAGCGAGCCGCGGTCGCGCGCCGCGTCGCGCAGCCCGGCGTCGCCCGTCGTCGCGTAGAGGAAGCCGTCGGGGCCGAAGGCGAGCCGGCCGCCGTTGTGGTTGCCCGCCTTCGGGATGCCGGTGAGCACCGGCTCGGCCGCGCCGAGCGCGATCGCGCCGGGGTCGCCGGTCACCGGCATCCGCACGATCCGGTTGTCCTCGGGCCCGGTGAACATCGCGTAGAGGGATGCCTCGCGCGCGCCGTCGCCCGGCAGCTGGGCGAGGCCCAGCAGGCCGCCCTCGCCGCCCGGGGCGACGCCCGGCACCTCGGCGACCACGCGGGTGCCGCCGCCGGGCAGCACCTCGACGATGCGGGCGAGGTCGCGCTCGCTCACGAGCACCGCGCCGTTCGGCAGGGCGACGACCGACCACGGCGCGTCGAGGCCCGTCGCGAGCTCGCGGACCGAGCCGTCCGGTCGGAGCACCGGGGGCGGCGCGGGCGGCGGGGAGGGGGCCGGGCTGGTCGCGGCGGGCGTCCCCGGGGCGCTCGGCGGCGGGCTCGTCGGCGCGGCGTCGCCCGGCCCGCAGGCGGTGAACGCGAGGAGCGCGAGGGCCGCGACCGCGACGGGGCCGCTCATGCGGCGGGTGCGGTTCGGCATCCTGCCCCCGTTCCTCGTCGACGTCGTCGGCTCCAGTCTGCGCGCCGCGCACCCGCGCGGCAACGCCCGCCGCGCGACGCCGCACGCGGCGCGGCAGAATGGGGTCATGGCGGCGGCGATCGATCTGAACTGCGACCTCGGCGAGTCGTTCGGGGCGTGGCGGCTCGGCGACGACGAGACGATGTTCGGCCTCGTGACGAGCGCGAACGTCGCGTGCGGCTTCCACGCCGGCGACCCCGCCACGATGCGCCGGAGCGTCGGGCTCGCCGCCCGGCACGGCGTCGCCCTCGGCGCGCACCCCGGCTACCGCGACCTCGGGGGCTTCGGCCGGCGCGCGCTCGACGTCGCGCCCGAGGAACTCGCCGCCGAACTGCTCTACCAGCTCGGCGCCCTCGACGGCCTCGCCCGGGCGCAGGGCGTCCGCGTCCGCTACGTCAAGGCGCACGGTGCGCTGTACCACCGGCTCGGCGCCGACGAGCGCGCCGCCGCCGCGTTCGCCGAGGCCCTCGCCGCCTACGATCCCGCGCTGCCCGTGCTCGGTGCTCCCGGCGGGGCGATCGAGCGGGCGGCGCAGGCGGCCGGCCTCCGCTTCGCCCGCGAGGCGTTCGCCGACCGCGGCTACGGCGCCGACGGCCTGCTGCTGCCGCGCGGGGCCGAGGGCGCGCTCGTCACGGACCCCGAGGAGGTCGCCGCCCGCGCCGTCGCCCTCGCCACGACCGGGGCGGTGCCGCTCGCGGACGGCGGTGCGCTCGAACTCGCCCCCGACTCGATCTGCCTGCACGGCGACACCCCCGGCGCGCCCGAGCTCGCCCGGCGCGTGCGGGCGGCGCTCGAGGCGGCCGGCGTCCTGGTGCGGGCGTTCGCATGACCGTGCGACTGCTGCCGAGCGGACCCGACGCGATCCTCGTCGAGTGCGGCTCGCAGGCCGAGGTGCTCGCGCTGCACGAGGCGCTCGCCGCCGAGCCGCCCGCGGGGCTCGTCGAACTCGTGCCGGCCGCGCGCACCGTGCTCGTCAGCGTCGATCACCGGGTGCTGCCGCTCGAGACGGCGGCGAGCTGGGTGCGGCGCGCGGCGCAGCGGAGCCCGGCCGACGGCGCAGTGGCCCCGTCCTCCGCCACGGTTCTCCCCGAACGCGCCGCGCCGGTCGTCCTCGACGTCAGCTACGACGGCGAGGACCTCGACGACACCGCGCGGCTGCTCGGCATCGGGACGGCCGAGCTCGTCGCCCGCCACCTCGCCGCCGAGTGGCGGGTCGCGTTCATCGGCTTCGCCCCCGGCTTCGCCTACCTCGTGAGCGACGACTGGCCCTATCGCGTGCCCCGGCTCGACGCCCCGCGCACGCGCGTGCCCGCCGGATCGCTCGCGCTCGCCGACGGCTACACCGGGGCCTACCCGCGGGAGAGCCCGGGCGGCTGGCGGCTCATCGGCCGCACGGAGGCGGTGCTCTGGGACGAGCTGGCCGAGCCGCCGGCCCGGCTCGTGCCCGGGGCGCGGGTGCGGTTCCGCGAGTCCGGCTCGCGGATCGGGGCGGACTCGTGACGGCGCTCCGCATCGTCGCGCCCGGCGCATCCTGCCTCGTCGAGGACCTCGGCCGGCCGGGCCTCGCCCGCCTCGGCGTCGGGCGCTCGGGCGCCGCCGACCGCGGCGCGCTCGCGCTCGCGAACCGGCTCGTCGGCAACGCGGAGGGGGCGGCCGGCCTCGAGGTGCTGCTCGGCGGCTTCCGCGCGGTCGCGGAGGCGGATGCCTGGATCGCCGTCACGGGCGCGCGCGGCCCCATCCTCGTCGACGGCGTCGAGGCGCCGCCGGCCGTCGCCGTGCGGGTGCCGGCCGGCGCCGAGCTGGAGCTGCGGCCCGCCGAGCACGGCCTCCGCTATCTCGTCGGGGTGCGCGGCGGCATCGCGGCGCCCGAGGTGCTCGGCTCGCGCTCCCGGGACACGCTCGCCGGGCTCGGTCCCGTCCCGGTCGCGGCGGGCGACCGCCTGCCGATCGGCCCGGAGCCCGAGGCGCCGGTCGCGCTCCTCGACCGCGAGGCGGCGTTCGCCCCGGTGGACGGGCCCGTCGTGCTCGAACTCGTGCCGGGCCCGCGCGCCGACTGGTTCACCGACGCGGCCCGGGCGCTCCTCTTCGACGCGGAGTGGCGCACCTCGGCGGCGGCCGACCGGGTCGGCACCCGGCTCGAGGGGCCGGCGCTCGATCGGCTCGTGGCCGGCGAGCTCGCGAGCGAGGCGACGGTGCCGGGCTCGATGCAGGTCTCCACCTCGGGGCAGCCGACGATCCTCGGGCCCGACCGCCCGGTCACGGGCGGCTACCCGGTGATCGCGATCGTCGCGCCCGCCTCGCTCGACCGCGTCGCCCAGCTCCGCCCCGGCCAGCCCGTGCGCTTCCGCCACGCCCGCTGACTCGCCGGGACCTCGCCGCGACTCGGCCGGGACGCGCTACTTGGCGAGGAAGACGCTATTTGGCGAGGAAGACGGAGCGGGCCGGCGGCGGGCTCGGCACCGCCGTGGCATCCGTCACCACCGGCGCGCCCGCGACGAAGCGGCGCAGCTCCTCGCCGTCGACGAGCTTGGCGGGCGCCGGATCGCTCGCGAGCCGGCGCGGCAGCTCGGCGAAGGGCAGCTCGGCGTCGCTCGCGTACATCACGACGTTGCCGAAGCGGCGCCCCTTCAGCATCGAGGCGTCGGCGGCGATCGCGACGTGCGCGAAGACGTGGCCGAGGGTCGCCGCCTGCGCCCGGGCGAAGCCGAGCCCGGCCCCGTCGGCGACGTTCACCGCGACGATGCCGCCGGGCGCGAGCCGCGGCTGCAGCAGGCCGTAGAACTCGGCGCTCGTCACGTGCGCGGGCGTGCGCGCGCCCGAGAAGATGTCGACGACGGCGAGGTCGACGGCGCCGTCGAGCCCGGCGGGCAGCTTCTGCAGCACGGCGCGCGCGTCCCCGTGGCGAACCCGCAGCTGCGCGCCGCGGGGGAGCGGCAGCACCTCGCGCACGAGCTCGACGAGCTCCGACTCGAGCTCGATCACCTGCTGCCGGGAGCCCGGGCGGGTCGCGATGACGTAGCGGGGCAGGGTGAGCGCCCCGCCGCCGAGGTGCAGCGCCGTGATCGGCTCGCCCTCGGCGCGGACGAGGTCGATCGCGTGCCCGATGCGGCGCACGTATTCGAAGCCGAGCCACTCGGGCCGTTCGAGCTCGACGTGCGACTGCGGGGTGCCGTCGACGTAGAGCGTCCAGGAGCCGGGCGTGCTGCGGGACTCCTCGAGCTTCGCGAGGTGGCCGCTCGCGGAGAGGCGGCGTTCGAGCGGCGGATCGTCGTGGTGCGGCACGCCCCCAACGGTACCCCGCGCCCTCGGCGGGTGCGCCGGGCGGGCGGCTTCAGCAGGCGGCTTCAGCAGGCGCCGAAGAGCACCGCGTCGAGGCGGTCCCGTTCCAGGACGGAGGCGGGGTGGGGGCCGTGCAGCGCGAGGCGCTCCGCGACGAGGGGCGGGATGCCGGCCGGGCCGGCGACGAGGACCGCGTTCCCCTCCTCGGCGCCCGCCAGCACGCCCGCGTCGCCCGCGACGAGCAGCTCGGTGCCCGGCCGCGCCCTGGCGATCGCCCGCGCCTGCTCGCGCAGCCGGCCGAGGCCGGCGGCGTCGGCGACGTTCGCGATGAGCAGCGGCGGCCCGTCGGCGGGGTCCAGCAGGGCGAGCAGCTCGCGCTGGAAGGCGACGTCGGCGACGAAGGCGGGCGGATCGAGCCGGCTGTACAGGTCGAGCACGACGAGGTCGAAGCCCGCGCCCGCCTCCCGCAGCGCCGGCACGGCGTGGGCGGCGTCGGCGATGCGGGTCTCGACGCCCGCGGGGGCGGGCAGCCGCTCGAGCACGAGGTCCAGGAGCTCCGCGTCGAGCTCGACCACGAGCTGCGCGGAGCCCGGCCGGGTCGCCGCCACGTAGCGCGGGATGGTCAGCGCCCCGCCGCCGAGGTGCAGCGCCCGCAGCGGCGCGCCGGGCGTCGCCATCGCGTCGATGACGTGGCCGATCCGGCGCACGTACTCGAAGAACAGCCGGCCGGGGTCCTCGGCGTCGACGTGGGACTGGGCGGTGCCGTCGACGAGCAGGGTCCAGCCGTGGCTGCTGAAGACGTCGCGCTCGAACTCGATCCGGGTCATCGACTGCGGTCGGCCGGCGCGGCGGGCGGGCTGGGAACGGCACCTGGCTCGGTCATGGCACCTCCTCGTGCCGGTCAGTCTAGGGATCGCGACGGGCGCGATGCGGGAGGATCGGCCCGGAATCCCGGGCGAGCCGGGCCGCGCGAGGAGGCATCCGGACCCCGCGCCGCGCGTTTATACCGGAGATCCACGACGAAATCAAGAATCCGGCTGGACATGGCGCGTCTTGTCGCATATGCTTGACCTTTGCGCTCCCAGACCCACTCTGCCTTCATATTGCGGTCGGCTCCGTGTAGTCCGTGATCTCGCGATCACCGACTCCCGCACACGTCTCGGGGCAACTCTCCACTTGTGACAATGAACCGGGCCGACGGGCCCATGGAGGTCATTTCCTTGGCTGCTGCGCGCAACGCGACCACGCCCACCCCCAAGAACGGACGCGAGGCAAGTCGCCTCTCGTTCGCGAAGGTCACCGACACCCTCACCGTCCCCGACCTGCTCGCCCTGCAGACCGAGAGCTTCGACTGGCTCGTCGGCAACGACGCGTGGAAGGCGCGCGTCGAGCAGGCCATCGCAGACGGTCGGACGGATCTGCCCGAGGCCACCGGCCTCGAGGAGATCTTCGAGGAGATCTCCCCGATCGAGGACCTCGGCGAGACCATGCAGCTCTCGTTCACCAACCCTGAGCTCGAGCCGCCGAAGTACACGATCGACGAGTGCAAGGAGAAGGGCAAGACCTACTCCGCGCCGCTCTACGTGAACGCCGAGTTCATGAACCACCTCACGGGCGAGATCAAGACCCAGACGGTGTTCATGGGCGACTTCCCGCTGATGACCGCCCGCGGCACCTTCGTGATCAACGGCACCGAGCGCGTCGTCGTCTCGCAGCTCGTCCGCTCGCCCGGCGTGTACTTCGAGCGCACCCCCGACAAGACGAGCGACAAGGACATCTACTCCGCTCGCGTCATCCCGAGCCGCGGCGCCTGGCTCGAGTTCGAGATCGACAAGCGCGACCAGGTCGGCGTCCGCATCGACCGCAAGCGCAAGCAGTCGGTCACGGTCTTCCTGAAGGCCCTCGGCCTCACCTCCGAGGAGATCCTCGAGCAGTTCGCCGGCTACGAGTCGATCGCCCTCACCCTCGAGAAGGACAACATCCTCACGAAGGAAGAGGCGCTCAAGGACATCTACCGCAAGCTCCGTCCGGGAGAGCAGGTCGCCGCCGAGGCCGCCCGCGCGCTCCTCGACAACTTCTACTTCAACCCGAAGCGCTACGACCTCGCGAAGGTCGGCCGGTACAAGATCAACCAGAAGCTCGGCCTCGAGGCCCCGCTGACGGACTCGGTCCTGACCGTCGACGACATCGTCGCGACGATCAAGTACCTCGTCGCGCTGCACGAGGGTCGCGAGACCCTGCCGGGTCGCCGCGGCGGTAAGGCGGTCGACATCCGCCTCGACGTCGACGACATCGACAACTTCGGCAACCGTCGCATCCGCGCCGTGGGCGAGCTCATCCAGAACCAGGTGCGCACCGGCCTCAGCCGCATGGAGCGCGTCGTCCGCGAGCGCATGACGACGCAGGACATCGAGGCGATCACCCCGCAGACCCTGATCAACGTGCGACCCGTCGTCGCCGCGATCAAGGAGTTCTTCGGCACCTCGCAGCTGTCGCAGTTCATGGACCAGAACAACCCGCTGGCCGGCCTCACCCACAAGCGCCGCCTCTCGGCGCTCGGCCCCGGCGGCCTCTCGCGCGACCGCGCGGGCGTCGAGGTCCGCGACGTGCACCCCTCGCACTACGGCCGCATGTGCCCGATCGAGACCCCGGAAGGCCCGAACATCGGCCTGATCGGCTCGCTCGCCTCGTTCGCGCGGATCAACTCGTTCGGCTTCATCGAGACGCCGTACCGCCGCGTCGAGAACGGCAAGGTCAGCAACCACATCGACTACCTGACCGCGTCGGAGGAGGACGACTTCATCGTCGCCCAGGCCAACGCGCCGCTGAAGGCCGACGGCTCCTTCGTCGAGGACCGCGTGCTCGCCCGCAAGAAGGGCGGCGAGGTCGACCTGTTCCCGGCCGCCGAGATCGGCTACATGGATGTCTCGCCGCGCCAGATGGTGTCGGTGGGTACCTCCCTCATCCCGTTCCTCGAGCACGACGACGCGAACCGCGCCCTCATGGGTGCGAACATGCAGCGCCAGGCCGTGCCGCTGCTGCGCAGCGACTCGCCGCTCGTCGGCACCGGCATGGAGGGCTACGCGGCCGTCGACGCCGGTGACGTCATCACCGCCGACCGTGCGGGCGTCGTCGCCGAGGTCTCGGCCGACTCCGTCACGGTGCAGCTCGACGAGGGCGGCACGCAGACGTACTACCTGCGCAAGTTCGACCGTTCGAACCAGGGCACCTCGTACAACAACCGCGTCGTGGTCTCGGCCGGCGAGCGCGTCGAGGTCGGCGAGGTCATCGCCGACGGCCCCGCCACCGACAACGGCGAGCTCGCGCTCGGCAAGAACCTCCTCGTGGCGTTCATGCCGTGGGAGGGCCACAACTTCGAGGACGCGATCATCCTCAGCCAGAACCTGGTGAAGGACGACGTCCTCTCCTCGATCCACATCGAGGAGTACGAGGTCGACGCCCGCGACACCAAGCTCGGCAAGGAGGAGATCACCCGCGATCTCCCGAACGTCAGCCCCGACCTGCTCGCCGACCTCGACGAGCGCGGCATCATCCGCATCGGCGCCGAGGTCCGCCCCGGCGACATCCTCGTCGGCAAGGTCACGCCGAAGGGCGAGACCGAGCTCAGCGCCGAGGAGCGCCTGCTCCGCGCGATCTTCAACGAGAAGAGCCGCGAGGTCCGCGACACCTCCCTGAAGGTGCCCCACGGCGAGCAGGGCACCATCATCGGCGTCAAGGTGTTCGACTCGCAGGACGGCGACGACGAGCTCGGCTCGGGCGTCAACCAGCGCGTGGTCGTGTACATCGCCCAGAAGCGCAAGATCACCGAGGGCGACAAGCTCGCCGGCCGCCACGGCAACAAGGGCGTCATCTCGAAGATCCTGCCGGTCGAGGACATGCCGTTCCTCGCGGACGGCACGCCGGTCGACGTCGTGCTGAACCCGCTCGGCATCCCGGGTCGAATGAACTTCGGCCAGGTGCTCGAGACCCACCTCGGCTGGGTCGCGAAGCAGGGCTGGAAGGTCGACGGCAGCCCCGAGTGGGCGAAGACCCTGCCCGAGGCCGCCCGCGAGGCCGCCCCCGGCACCAAGGTCGCCACCCCGGTGTTCGACGGCGCCCACGAGGAGGAGATCGCCGGTCTCCTCGACTCGACGCTGCCGAACCGCGACGGCGAGCGCCTCATCGACTCCTCGGGCAAGACCCAGCTGCTCGACGGTCGCTCGGGCGAGCCGTTCCCGTACCCCGTGTCGGTCGGCTACATGTACATCCTGAAGCTGCACCACCTCGTGGACGACAAGATCCACGCCCGCTCCACCGGCCCCTACTCGATGATCACGCAGCAGCCGCTGGGTGGAAAGGCGCAGTTCGGCGGCCAGCGCTTCGGCGAGATGGAGGTGTGGGCGCTCGAGGCGTACGGCGCCGCCTACGCCCTCCAGGAGCTCCTCACGATCAAGTCCGACGACATCCTCGGCCGCGTCAAGGTCTACGAGGCGATCGTCAAGGGCGAGAACATCCAGGAGCCCGGCATCCCCGAGTCGTTCAAGGTGCTCATGAAGGAGATGCAGTCGCTCTGCCTGAACGTCGAGGTGCTCTCGGCCGACGGCACCGCGGTCTCGCTCCGCGACACCGATGACGAGGCCTTCCGCGCAGCGGAGGAGCTCGGCATCAACATCTCCGCGCGCTTCGAGTCGTCGAACATCGACGAGATCTGAACCGCCAGGTACGAAACGACTTCAGGAATCTAGGAGAGAAATTGCTCGACGCAACGACGTTCGATGAGCTTCGTATCGGCCTGGCCACCGCAGAGGACATCCGCAAGTGGTCCCACGGCGAGGTCAAGAAGCCGGAGACCATCAACTACCGCACGCTGAAGCCCGAGAAGGACGGGCTCTTCGGCGAGCAGATCTTCGGGCCGTCCCGTGACTGGGAGTGCGCCTGCGGCAAGTACAAGCGCGTCCGCTTCAAGGGCATCGTCTGCGAGCGGTGCGGGGTCGAGGTCACCAAGAGCTCGGTCCGCCGCGAGCGGATGGGCCACATCGAGCTCGCCGCCCCGGTGACGCACATCTGGTACTTCAAGGGCGTCCCCTCGCGCCTCGGCTACCTGCTCGACATGGCGCCGAAGGACCTCGAGAAGGTCATCTACTTCGCCGCCTACATGGTGATCGATGTCGACGAGGACGGCCGTCACGCCGACATGCCCGGTCTCGAGAACGAGCTCCGGCTCGAGATCAAGACCATCGGCGACCAGCGCGACGCCCGCATCGCGACGCTCATGGCGCGCAAGGAGGAGGAGCTCGCGCAGCTCGAGGCCGACGGCGCCAAGTCCGACGTCCGCAAGCGCGCCGAGGCCGCCGCCGACAAGGAGATGACGCAGGTCCGCAAGTCGGCCGACGAGCAGATCGCGCACCTCGAGCGCGTCTGGGAGGACTTCCGCACGCTGAAGGTCGGCGAGCTGAAGCCCGAGGACTCGGTCTTCCACGAGCTGCAGGACCGCTTCGGCATGTACTTCGAGGCCTACATGGGCGCCGAGGCCATCAAGAAGCGTCTGCTCTCGTTCGACCTCGCGGCCGAGGCCGAAGACCTGCACCTGCAGATCGCCGAGGGCAAGGGTCAGAAGAAGATCCGCGCCATCAAGCGCCTCAAGGTCGTCAACTCGTTCCTGCAGACCGGCAGCTCGCCGGCGGCGATGGTGCTCGACGTGGTGCCGGTGATCCCGCCGGAGCTGCGCCCGATGGTCCAGCTCGACGGCGGCCGCTTCGCGACCTCCGACCTGAACGACCTGTACCGCCGCGTCATCAACCGGAACAACCGTCTCCGCCGCCTGCTCGACCTCGGCGCCCCCGAGATCATCGTGAACAACGAGAAGCGCATGCTGCAGGAGGCCGTCGACGCCCTGTTCGACAACGGCCGCCGCGGCCGCCCGGTCACGGGCACCGGCAACCGCGCCCTGAAGTCCCTCAGCGACATGCTGAAGGGCAAGCAGGGCCGCTTCCGCCAGAACCTGCTCGGCAAGCGCGTCGACTACTCGGGCCGTTCGGTCATCGTCGTCGGCCCGCAGCTGAAGCTGCACCAGTGCGGTCTGCCCAAGCAGATGGCGCTGGAGCTCTTCAAGCCGTTCGTGATCAAGCGCCTCATCGACCTGAGCCACGCGCAGAACATCAAGGCCGCCAAGCGCATGGTCGAGCGTTCGCGCCCGCAGGTGTGGGACGTGCTCGAGGAGATCATCCGCGAGCGCCCCGTGCTGCTGAACCGTGCGCCCACGCTGCACCGTCTCGGCATCCAGGCGTTCGAGCCGCAGCTCGTCGAGGGCAAGGCCATCCAGCTCCACCCGCTCGTCTGCGCCGCCTTCAACGCGGACTTCGACGGCGACCAGATGGCCGTGCACCTGCCGCTGTCGGTCGAGGCCCAGGCCGAGGCCCGCGTGCTCATGCTCGCGTCGAACAACATCCTGAAGCCGTCGGACGGCCGTCCGGTGACCCTGCCCTCGCAGGACATGATCATCGGCCTGCACCACCTGACGACCGAGAAGCCGGGCGCCCCCGGCGAGGGCCGCGCGTTCTCGTCGATCGCCGAGGCGATCCTCGCGTTCGACCAGAACCGTCCGGGCGACATCAAGCTCGACCTCGGCGCGGTCGTGAAGATCCGCCTCGAGGGCCTGCACTTCGGTGAGGGCCAGGAGCCGGAGGGCTTCGAGCCGGGCAAGTCGTTCCTGCTGGAGACCACCCTCGGTCGCGCGATCTTCAACGAGGCGCTGCCGGTGGACTACCCGTACTTCAACAAGCAGGCCGGCAAGGGCCAGATCTCGGCGATCGTCAACGACCTCGCCGAGCGCTACCCGAAGACGGAGGTCGCCGCGACCCTCGACCGCATCAAGGACGCCGGCTTCCGCTGGGCGACCCGTTCGGGCGTGACCGTCGCGCTCTCGGACATCATCACGCCGCCGAGCAAGGGCGAGATCGTGGCGAAGTACGAGAAGCAGGCCGCCAAGGTGCAGTCGCAGTTCGAGAAGGGTCTCACGACCGACCTCGAGCGTCGCCAGGAGCTCATCCAGATCTGGACCAAGGCCACCGACGAGGTCGCCAAGGCCATGCAGGAGAGCTTCCCGACCGACAACACCATCAACCGCATGGTGACCTCGGGCGCCCGTGGTAACTGGCTGCAGGTGCGCAACATCGCCGGCATGCGAGGCCTGGTGAACAACCCGAAGGGTGAGATCATCCCTCGCCCGATCATCTCCTCGTACCGCGAGGGCCTCTCGGTCGCCGAGTACTTCATCGCGACCCACGGTGCCCGCAAGGGTCTGGCCGACACGGCGCTCCGCACCGCGGACTCCGGCTACCTGACCCGTCGTCTCGTCGACGTCTCGCAGGACGTCATCATCCGCGAGGACGACTGCGGCACCGGCAAGGGCCTCGAACTGCCGATCGGCCTCACCGACGCCTCGGGCGAGCTCGTGCGCGACCCGAACGTGGAGAACTCCGTGTTCGCCCGCTCGCTCGCGGCCGACGCCGTGAGCGCCAAGGGCGAGGTCGTCGCCGAGGCCGGCGAGGACGTGGGCGACGTGCTCATCGACAAGCTGATCGCGGCGGGCGTCGAGTCCATCAAGGTCCGCTCGGTGCTCACCTGCGAGTCGGCGGTCGGCGTCTGCGCGAAGTGCTACGGCCGTTCGCTCGCGACCGGCAAGCTCGTCGACATCGGCGAGGCCGTCGGCATCATCGCCGCCCAGTCGATCGGTGAGCCGGGCACCCAGCTCACGATGCGTACCTTCCACACCGGTGGTTCGGCCTCGGCCGACGACATCACGCAGGGTCTGCCCCGCGTGCAGGAGCTCTTCGAGGCCCGCACCCCCAAGGGCGCGTCGCCGATCGTCGAGGCCCCCGGCCGCATCACGATCGACGAGACCGACAAGCAGCGCAAGGTCATCCTGACGCCCGACAACGGCGACGAGCCGATCACGTACAACGTGCTCAAGCGCTCGACGCTGCTCGTCGAGGACGGGCAGCACGTCGAGCTCGGCCAGCAGCTCATCGTCGGCACGGTCGACCCGAAGGAGGTCCTCCGGGTCAAGGGCGTGCGCGAGGTGCAGAAGCACCTGGTGAACGGCGTGCAGGACGTGTACCGCTCGCAGGGCGTGCCGATCCACGACAAGCACATCGAGGTCATCGTGCGTCAGATGCTGCGCAAGGTCACCGTCGTCGACCACGGCGACACCGAGCTGCTGCCCGGCGAGCTCGTCGACCGGTCGAAGTACAACTCGATCAACCGCGCGGCGCTCACCGAGGGCAAGAAGACCGCCTCGGCGCGTCAGGAGGTCATGGGTATCACCAAGGCCTCGCTGGCGACCGAGTCGTGGCTGTCGGCCGCGTCCTTCCAGGAGACGACCCGCGTGCTCACGCAGGCCGCCATGGAGGGCAAGAGCGACCCGCTGGTCGGCCTCAAGGAGAACGTGATCATCGGCAAGCTGATCCCCGCCGGCACGGGCCTTGCGAAGTACCGCAACGTCACGGTCGAGGCGACGGAGGAGGCGAAGGCGGAGCGCTACCCGAACCGCATCTTCGCCGACGACGCGTCGTTCAACGAGGGCGACCTCAGCTTCGTCGACTTCGACGCGTTCTCGAGCGACGACTTCACGCCCGGCAACTACAGCTGAGCGTGAGACGCTGACCCGAAGGGCCCCGGAGGAATCCGGGGCCCTTCGGCGTCTCCCGCGCGCTTCCGCGGGCAGGCGGCGCCTCGGCGCTAGCATGAGCCGAATCGGTCACACGGGGTGCCCGGAGGGAGCGGACCATGACGAGCACGACGCCCGGAGACGACGAGCCGACGCGCGAGCGCGACGACGCGGCGGCGAACGCCGACCTCACGCCCGCAGCGCACGACGCGGACACCGAGCACCCCACCGCGGTGCTGCCGGAGCCCGTCGCGGCGCCCGGTGCGGATGCCTCGGCGCCCGCCTCGCCGGCAGCTCCCACTGCGGATGCCTCGGCGCCCGCCTCGCCCGCGGACGACGCACCGGTGCACGACGCCGCGCCGGCCGAGGAGTCCGCGACCGCGGCGCTCGGCGAGGCCCCCGGCGTCATCGAGCAGCCCGAGCCGGTGAACGACGAGCTCGACGCCAACGCCCGGCTCGACGCGGCCGTGCAGCGCGCGGCCGTCGTCAGCGACTACACCGCCGAGGACGTGCCCGAGCCGGTCGCGGCCGACACGGTCCGCCGCGAGACGTACGTCCCGGCGGGTGCCGCGGCGGGCGCCGCCGCCGGTGCCGCCACGCTCGCCCCCGAGCCCGGCTTCCCGGCCGGCCCGCAGACCGTCTACGTGCAGGCCCCCGAGCCGCCGAAGGCGAAGGGCAACCGCGGCTTCGGCATCCTCGTCGCCCTCATCGGCACGGTGCTCTTCGCGGCACTGTACCTCGGCGCCGCGTACCTGCTGCTGCTCAGCCAGGGCGACGCCGGATCGGCGACCGAGCAGCTCACCCAGTTCGCCGCCAAGCAGCTGTTCTGGGTGCCCGTGGCGGTGTTCTTCCTCGGCTTCGCGCTGCTCGCCGCGATCGTGAACAAGGGCGCCTGGTGGACCTACGCGGTCTTCGGCCTGCTCGTCGCGGCGGCCGTGTACTTCTCCTACGTGGGCGGGGCGCTCTGGTCGGTCGCGTGGACGATCACCCCGAGCGACGTGCCAGGCTTCGTGGCGCAGCGCTGGCTCGACCCCTTCGCGATCGTGGCGGCCGTCATCGCCCGGGAGATCCCGATCTGGCTGGGCGGCTGGATTGCGGCTCGAGGCCGCAAGGTGACCGAGCGCAACCGCCTCGCTCTCGAGGCCTACGATCGCGAGATCGCGGCGGGGCCGCAGGCGCAGCTGCGCTGACGTCGCCGGGAGGCCCGCGCGGCGCGGCCGCGCGGGCTACTCGCAGCCCAGCTCGGCGGCCGCGGGGCCGAGTTCGAGCTCGGCGCCCCAGTCGGCGAAGGCGAGCTCCGCGTCGCCGTCCGTCTCGGCGAGCGTGAGCGACCGGGGGAGGGGCGGGCCGTAGCGCTCGACGACGAGCACCCCGGCGCGGCTGTCGCTCGCCCCGATCTGCACCGCGAGGGTCTCGCCGTCGCCGCTCGGGGCGGTGACCGAGAGCTCAGCGCCGGAGAGGATCGCCTCGAGCAGGGCCTCGGGGTCGGTGAACGGCGCCCACTGGGCGACCGCCGGGTCGGTGCCGACCGTGCACACGCCGTCGACGAGCTCGGGCCGCCCGCTCGCGGCGGCGAAGGCGGCGTCGCCACGCACCGCGGTGCGCCCCTCATCGACGAGCATCGAGGTCGAGACGCCGTCGGCGGCGAGGTCCGCGCGGAACGCGCCCGCCCGACCCGCGTAGTCGACCGTGATCGTGCGGCCCGGCAGCAGTTCGCCGTCCTCGGACGCGACGAACTCGTGCACCGTGCCGGTCACCGCGACCGAGCCGCCGCCGCGCACCGCGTCGAGGACCCGATCGGCGAGCTCGTTCGAGGGGACGAGCCACAGCCCGTTGCCGCTCGCGCCGTCGAAGGACTCCGTGTCGATGCCGGGCGGCGCGGTCGGCAGCGGGGGCGTCGCGGCGCAGCCGGCGAGCAGCAGCGGCGCGGCGAGCAGCAGGGCGGTGCGGATGCCTCGGCGCCCCGTCTGCCGTGCGCCGTCGGCCCGGCTCATGAGGAGGCGTCCGCCGCGCAGACGCTGGCGCCGCGCTGCCCGGAGAGCGTCGCGGCGTCGAGCGAGACCTCGCCCTCGGTGCCGCCGGGACGGACGACGAAGCAGCTGCGGTCGTCGGCGAGCCCGGCGGCCGCGGGGATCCACGCCTCCGTGCCGCGAACGAGCCCGCTCAGGTCGGTCTGGGCGCCGTCGCCGTCGACGACGAACAGCTGGTAGTCGGCGTCGGGCCCGGACCAGTCGAGCCGCAGGTTGCCGGACTCGACCGAGGCGCTGAGGCCCTCGACGCGCACGCTGGAGTCGGTGGCCATGGAGACGATCCACCAGGCGAGGGCGCCGGCGAGCGCGAGGAAGGTGAGCCCGACCGAGACGAGGAACGCCGGGTGCAGCCACCAGCGCCGCGTGCGCGGCGGGGCCTCGGCGAGCTCGGGGAGCACCGAGGAGCCGCTGCCGAGGGCGCGCGCGCCGCCGGAGACGCGCGCCGCGTTCGTCGGCTGGCCGAGCGCGGCCGGCCCTGCGGCGGGCGGCGGCGTGCGGTCGGTCATCTCGGCTCCCTCGGGGTCGAACGGCTCGGCGGCGCGCAGCGGGCCCGGCCCGGCCGCGCGACCGCGTACCATGCTATATCGGTGCGCCTGCCCCGAACGGGGCACGCGCAGGAGGGGGACCGGAGTGGGCAGCACGCGACGACGGCTCGGCGCCGCCGCGCTGTCGATGCTGCTCGCCGTGCTCGGCTCCGTCGCGATCGCCGCGCCCGCCGGAGCCGCGGGGTCCGCGCCCGGGCCGGGCGCCGGGGACGTCGCGATCCCGTACCTCGGCAGCACCACCATCGACATCGCGGCGCCGTGGCGCATCACCGACTGCCAGACGCCCGCGCAGGCGAGCCCCCTCGTCGTCGGCTGCGACGAGCGGAGCATCTCCCTCGCCGCCCCCGAGTACGACCCGGATGCCGCAGCCGTCGTCGTCCCCGTCCCGCTCACCGACGGCCGCATCACGACGATCGCCGAGTACCGGGTGAGCCTCGAGGCCCCGGAGACGCCGAGCGCCGAGCCGGCCCGCGCGGTCCGCCCGACGGCGGCGGGCACGCTGCTCCGGCTGCCGATCTCCGAGCTCGGCATCGAGTGCGCGGTCTGCGACGCGGGCGGACGCCTGCGCGCGGTCGCCGTGCACCCCGCCGAGGCCGGCTCGCTCTGGGCGACGCCGACCCACCTCGTCTTCCGGGCCGCGCAGGGCTACGCCGGGCCCGCCGAGCTCGTCTACCGCTTCGCCGACGACTACGGCACCTGGTCGCCGGAGGGCGTGATCCAGGCATCCGTGCTCCGCTCCGCGGGAGCCCCGCTCGTGACGAGCGATCTCGTCGTCGCCCTCGAGGAGGGCGGGGCCGAGCTCTCGCTCGAGCAGCTCGGCTTCGTGCTCGGCGACGACGAGCTCGTGCTCGTCGGCTGCGGCACCGCGATCCGCGGCCAGCTGCGCTGCGACGCCGACGGCTCGATCGAGTACCGCGGCGACGGCGCGGCCGACCAGTTCGCCGTGCAGCTCGCGACCGCCGGCGGCGAGCAGGCGCTCGCCTCGGTCACGCTCGTGCCGGCCGCCGAGGACGAGGGGGCGGATGCCGCCTCCGACTCCCTGCGGCCCGGCACCGCGCCGATCGCGAAGCCGAAACAGGGCAAGCAGGGCGTCGCGAGCGCGATCGTCCCGCGCCGGCCCGTCGAAGACCACCACGGGGCGGGCGGTCTGCTCGCCCCGCTCCTCGCCACCCTCGACCGTGTGGGGGCCCGATGACCAGTCGCTGGAGGCGCACGCCATGAGCCTGAGACTCACGATCGATCGCACCGCGAGCCCCGATGCCGCGGGCAGCTGGGCCCTCGACGTCGACGAGGCGACGACGGTCGGCGAGGTGGCCGAGTCGCTCGGCCTGCCGAGCGAGGCGCTCGACCCCCTCGCGGGCGCCGCCGCGCCCCTCGCGGAGAGCACGCTGCTCTCCGGGGCGACCCTGCCGGCCGCCGCCGACACCTCGCTGCAGCCGGGCACGCTCCGGCTCGAGCTCGTCGGCGGCCCGTTCGCGGGCGAGACGGCCGCGGTGGCCAGGGGCGGCGTCGTGACCGTCGGCAGCGCGGCCGGCGCGACGCTCGCGATCGCGGACCCGGCGCTGCAGCCGAGCCACGCGACGTTCCGCATCGCCGACGGCGTGGCGGCCGACGGCCGGCCCGCCCCGCTCGGCGCGACCGTCGAACCCGCCCCCGGCGCGGCCGTCTGGGTGAACGGGCAGCCCGTGGAGGGGCCGACCGAGATCGTCCCCGCCGACCTCGTGCAGCTCGGCAGCAGCGTCGTCCGCCTCGGCATCGCGCCGGCCGCCGACGCCGACCTGACCCGCGACGCCCTCGGCGACCGCGGCTTCAACCGCCCCTCGCGCATCCGCCCCGCCGCCGAGCAGCCCGTCGTGCCGCTGCCCGGCGACCGCCCGGAGGACCCGGACCAGTCGCCGCTGCCGTGGCTCTCGGCGATCATCCCCGTCGTCCTCGGCGTGACCATGGCGGTCGTCTTCGGCCGCCCCATCATGCTCCTGATGGCCGCGGCGAGCCCCATCATGGTCGTCGGCTCCTTCCTCACCAACCGCAAGCTGGCGAAGAAGAAGGGCGTGAAGACCGAGCAGCAGTGGATCGAGGAGGTCCGCGTCGCCGAGCGCCGCATCGACGAGCTCGCGAAGCGGCAGCGGATCGAGCGCTGGTACCGGCTGCCCGACCCCGTCGTCATCCTCGACATCGCCACCCGCCCGCTGTCCCGGCTCTGGGAGCGGCGCCGCAGCGACGTCGACGCGCTCTCGATGCGCGTGGGCGTCGCCGAGGTCGCGCTCGACGTGCGCTTCGAGGGCGGCGGGCGCGATCGCGGCGAAGCCCGCCGCGTCGGCGTCTCGCCGGCCCCTGTCGCCGCCGAGCTGCGCGCGGGCCCCCTCGGCATCGCCGGGCCGCAGGACGCCGTGCGCTCGGTGGCCCGCTCCGTGGTCGCCAGCTGGGTGACCCTGCGCTCGCCGCGCGACGCCGAGCTCGTCGTCGTCTGCCCCGACGACGCCGCACCCGACTGGTCGTGGGTGCAGTGGCTCCCGCACGCCGCAGGCAGCGGCGCGGCGGCCGCGATCGGCAACACCGACGACACCCGGCGCGAGCGCGTCCGCGAGCTCGGCGTGCTGCTCGAGCAGCGGATGCGGCAGTCCGGGCAGCGCGGTGCCGAGCCGCCGAGCGACGTGCTCGTGGTCGTCGACGGCGCGCGCGAGTACCGCATGCTGCCGGGCATGGTGCCCCTCCTCGAGCACGGGGCGAGCCACGGCATCCACGTCGTCGCGCTCGACTCCGAGCGGGCGAGGCTCCCCGAGGAGGCGAAGAGCGTCGTCGCGATCGACCACGGCGACCCCGCCATGGCGCGCGTCGAGACCGGCGCGGAGTACTGGCCGATCGTGCTCGTCGACGGCCTGTCGACCGCGCACTGCGAGCGGCTCGCCCGCAGCCTGTGCTCGCTGCGGCACGTGAGCGGCGTCGGCGACGACGCGATGCTGCCCACCGCGGTGCGCTTCGCCGAGCTGATGAAGCTCGACCTCGACGACCCCGAGCCGCTCGTGCGGCGCTGGTCGACTCACCCCCGCAACACCTTCGTCGTCGTCGGCGCGACGGGCGAGGGCGAGTTCGCGATCGACATCTCCCGCGACGGCCCGCACGCGCTCGTCGCCGGCACCACCGGTTCCGGCAAGTCCGAGTTCCTGCAGGCGCTCGTGGTGAGCCTCGCGATGGCGAACCGCCCCGACGCCCTGAACTTCGTGCTCGTCGACTACAAGGGCGGCTCGGCCTTCGCCGACTGCGAGCGGCTGCCGCACACCGTCGGCATGGTCACGAACCTCGACGCCCGCGAGACCGAGCGCGCGCTCGCCTCGCTCGACGCCGAGCTCAAGCGCCGCGAGAAGGTGCTCCGCGACATGAACGCGAAGGACGTGGACTCCGCGTGGGCGAAGGACGCCGACACGGCCGCTCGTCGCGGCCTCGCCCGGCTCATGATCGTCATCGACGAGTTCGCCGAGCTCCGCACCGAGCTGCCCGAGTTCATCGACGGCCTCGTCCGCATCGCCCGCGTCGGCCGCTCGCTCGGCGTGAACCTCGTGCTCGCGACGCAGCGGCCCTCCGGCGTCGTGACGCCCGAGATGCAGTCGAACATCAACCTGCGCGTCGCGCTGCGGGTCACCGACCGGGCCGACTCGGCCGACATCCTCGGCTCGGGCGAGGCCTCGCTGATCAGCGCCTCGACGCCCGGCCGGGGCTACGTGCGCACGGGACCGGCCTCGGCGCCGGCGCCCTTCCAGACCGCCCGCGTGGCCGGCATCCGCCCCGGCGTGCAGCGCCAGGTGAAGGTGCTCCCGCGCAAGGCGCCGCTCGAGTGGGACGAGCTCGGCTACCCCGTGCGCTACCCCAAGCCGGTCTCGACCCAGGCGCAGAACACCGACCACGACGACACCGACCTGCGCGCGATCGTGAACCTCATCACGGCGGCGACGGTGCAGCTCGGCGTGCCGAAGAACCCCTCGCCGTGGCTCATGCCGCTGCCGACGGTGCTGCCGCTGGAGAAGTTCCAGGACGAGGCCATCCCGGAGCAGTCGATCGTGCTCGGCCTCGAGGACGTCCCCGGCGAGCAGTCGCAGCGCAGCCTCACGTGGCGCGTCGACGAGGGCTCGCACGTGCTCTTCCTCGGCGGGGCCATGTCGGGCCGAACGACGGCGCTGCGCACCGTGCTCGGCCAGCTGGTGCAGGAGTTCTCGCCCGCCGATCTGCACCTCTACGTCATCGACTTCGGCAACGGCGCGCTGCTGCCCCTCGTCGACGCGCCGCACACCGGCGCCGTCGTCACGCAGCTCGACGCCGACCGGCTGCCCCGGCTCGTGCAGCGGCTGCTCGAGGAGCTCGGCCGCCGCCAGGCGGTGCTCTCCGCCGCGGGCGTCGGGCACATCTCCGAGCAGCGCGCCCAGTCCACGCCGGAGACCCGCCTGCCCTACGCGGTCGTCGCGGTCGACGGCTGGGAGCGGATGCTCTCGACGATGAACCCCGACCAGCTCGTCACCTTCCGCGACCAGTTCATGCGGGTGCTCCGCGAGGGGCCGGCGGTGGGCGTTCGGGTGCTGCTCACCGGCGACCGCGGCATCACGGGCGACAAGGTCGTCGCGTTCATCGACGAGCAGTACGTGCTGCCGATGCGCGACATCGCCGACTACCGCACCGCCGGCATCCTCGCCCGCGACATCCCGCTCGACCTGGCACCCGGCCGGGTGCTGTTCGGCGCTGCGGGCGCCGAGGCGCAGCTCGCCGTGCTGAGCCGCGACACGAGCGGCGAGGCGCAGACCACGGCGCTCCGCCGCATCGTCGAGCAGGTGCGCGACCACTACGACCAGTTCCCGCAGTTGCAGGCCCTGCCCTCGCCGTTCCGCGTCGACCCGCTGCCCGGCCACTTCGCCCTCACCGCCGCGTACGAGCTGCCGCTCGGCGACTCGGGCCCGGCCGACGGCCCGGTCGTCGCCGTGGGCGGCGACCAGCTGTCCCGGTTCACCCTCGACTGGCCCGCCGACGGCGGCTTCCTCGTCACCGGCGCGCGCAAGTCCGGCCGCTCCTCGGCGCTCGCCGCGATCGTGCACCAGCTGGCGTGGCGCAAGACCCCGCTCGTCGTCGTGTCGACCCGCGACTCGATCCTCACCGAGGTGGCGGCGGCGCACAGCATCCCGGTCGTGCAGGGCGGCGACCTCACGCCCGCCGAGCTCGACCCGATCCTCGACGCCGCCGGCGAGCACGTCACCGTCGTCGTCGACGACGCCGAGCAATACAAGAACGCGCCGCTCGAGCACGCGCTCACGGGCGCGAAGCACCGGGCGACGTTCATCGTCGCGGCCGACTCGGAGTCGCTGTCGACCCTGTTCGGCGGCCCCGTGGTCGAGGCGAAGCGCTCGCGGCGCGCCCTGCTGCTCCGTCCCGAGTCGACGATCATGGGCACGCAGGCGATCGGCACGCCCGTGCCGAAGTTCATGCTGGGCCGGGGCACGCCAGGCACGGCGGTGCTCACGACGCCCGGCGGCTGGCTGCCGGTGCGAGTGCCGGACATTCGGCAGTAGGCGCCCTCCGGCGCACGTAGACTGGCCGGGCTGGACCCGGGGGAATCGGGCCCGAGCCCGTCGAGAAGGGGATGATCCGAGTGGCCTCTGCCCGCTGCGCGTACTGCGATGCGACGCTGGAGCCGAACAGCATGTACTGCCTCTCATGCGGTCAGCTGATCCCGCAGGCCCAGAGCGCACCGCCCGTGCCCGCGCCGTTCGCCGGCGCCAAGCCCGCGCCGAGCGCGGCCCCGGTCGTGCAGGCGCCCGTGCAGGCGGCTCCCGTCGAGCCCGTGCCGCTGCCGCGCTCCCTGCCGTGGCAGCAGACCCCGCGGGTCGAGACGATGCCGGCGCCGCCGACCGCGGCGCCCGCCGCCGTCGAGCGCGTCGAGCTGCTGTTCTCCACCGGTCAGCGCGTCGTCGTCGAGGGCGCCGCGGTCGTCGGCCGCAAGCCCGCGGACACCGCGCTCGCGATGGGCGCCCGCGCCGTCGAGGTGCTCGACGACACCCGCTCGGTGTCGCGCGTGCACCTCTTCCTCGAGGTCTCCGGCGGCGGCATCACGGTCGGCGACGCCGGCTCGGCGAACGGCTCGCGCCTCGAGCGCGGCGGCCGCGAGATCGAGCTCGAGAGCGCCGGCACCCGAGTGCCCGCCGTCATCGGCGACACGGTCTGGCTGGGCGACCTGAGCTTCGTCATCCAGGCGGCGTAGCGCTCCGGCTCAGTCGCGCTCGGCGCTCGGCCACGCCGGGTCGAGCAGCGGGCCCTTCCAGGCGGTGAACGGCAGCGCCTGCTCGAAGAGCGCGTGCGGGATGCCCCGGGCGGATGCCTCGCTGAGCAGCAGCTGCACCGCGGTCGCGGCGACGTCGTCGGCGAGCACGGCGTCCATCAGCAGCGGCACGAGCCCGCGCCTCGCGCCGTCGGGCCAGCGGCCGTAGAGGCCGATGCGGGAGGCCGCGCCCCGATCGCTCGTCCGGGCGCGCAGCGCCTCGCCGTCGCGCACGCCGAGCTCGCAGAGCAGGGTGCCGTTGCCGGCCTTCAGGGCGAGCCCGCCGGCCTGGCCGAAGATCGGCACCGAGCGGAGCCGCGCTGTGCGCGGGCGGTCGTTCAGCACGCCGACGAACGCGAGCTCCGACCACGGGATCTCGGGCAGGCCCGCGGTCGAGACGCCCGTGTCGGTGACCACGAGCACGGGGGCGCCGGGGGCGAGCAGCAGGCGCAGCATCCGCCCCCGCAGCAGGCTCGTGACGAGCAGCCCGCAGGCGGCGAGCCCGAAGACGACGACGAGGCCGATCGTGAACCAGCTGCCGAAGCCCGTGAGCGCGAGCGCGACGACGCCCGCGGCGGCGAGCCCGATGAGCACCCAGCCCGTCACGATGAACCGGCGGTTCCACCGCGGCACCGAGACCGCCTTGACGGGGTCGGGCTGCGCGACGAAGCGCACCGGACCGGCTGGGGCGGACATCAGCCGCGGAGGAACGGGTCGACGACGCCGGAGGCCGAGGGGCGCACGAGGTCGCCCGTGCCGAGCCGCTTCAGCTGCACGTAGGCCCGGTCGTGCAGGGTGATGAGCGGCAGGCCCGTCGCGCCGGGCTCCTTGCCGAGCCGCACCGTGACGTAGGCCGTGCGGTCCGGCACGGCGAGGTAGATGGAGAGGCGGATGTCGCCCTTCTTGTGATTCGGCACGGGCAGGTAGACCGCCGGGTCGCCGGTCGCGAAGCGGGCGTGCAGGGCCTCCGCCTCCGCCCGGCCGCCCGCGGCCAGGAAGTGCCGGCCCGACAGTGCGGTGCCGGTGTCGACGCGGATCCAGCGGTGCGCGCCGCCGATCGCGAACCAGGCGAAGAGCAGCGCGAAGAACGCCGTCACGACGACGAGGGTCGGGGCGACGACGCCGCGCAGGCCCGAGCGGCGGCCGGTCATCTCGCTCGCGTCGTCGCGGATCGCACCGAAGTTCACGAGCACGAGGACGAGCGCGACGAGCGCGACGCCGGCGAGCACGGCGAACGCGACGGTCCTGGCCGTCGAGCGGGCGTAACGGAACGACTCCGGCAGGGCGGCGAGGGTGGCGTCGGAGGGGCGCACGGCGGGCCTTTCGCATGGAGAACAGCGGCGAGAACGACTGTACCCAGTCCGGGGGCGCGGCGGACGGGGAGTTCTCCCCATCGGAATCTGCGCCGACTCCGGGTAACGTGAGGCACGCGCCGGGAACGGACATCCCCGTCCGGCCCCCGACACCAGCCAAATCTGGAGGAAACCATGGCGGAGATCCGCGTCACTTCCGACTCCCTCGCCGGGGTCGCCGGTCAGCTCTCGAGCGGCTCGCAGTCGATCGAGTCGCAGCTGTCCAACCTCAAGTCCCTCGTCGAGGGCCTCATCTCGGGCGACTGGTCGGGCACCGCGTCGCAGAGCTTCAACGAGCTGTACTCGCAGTGGGACCAGGCCGGTCTCCAGCTGAAGGAGTCGCTGCAGGGCATCAGCGATCTGCTGAACCAGGCCGCGCTGTCCTACGAGGACAGCGAGAACGCCATCGCCGGCACGTTCAACGGCTGACATCCGTCGCTGACGGCTCCGCGGGCATCCGCCCGCGGAGCCAATCCGGTCGGGAGGGAACCCTGTGGTCCAGTTCAGAGTCCGCGCCTCGGCGCTCAGCGAGGTCGCCGCGCTGCTCGGCACCGTGCTCGCGACGTTCGACACGAACCTGTCGACCGTCGACGCACAGGTCAAGCGCACGGTCGACGTGACGTGGAAGGGCGACGACGCCGAGAGCTTCTCCGAAGGCTGGGCCACGTTCATGACCACGGCCGGCTTCGTCCGGCAGTCGCTCGCGGCGCTCCAGGCCGGACTCATCGCCGCCGACGGCTCGTACACGCAGAACGAGTCGGGCGTGCAGCGCTCCTTCACCGGCCGGGCGCCCGCGCTCGCCGCGATGCGCTCCGGCACCGGGGAGCTCGGCAAGCGGGTCGCGAGCGGTGAGGAGAAGGCCGAGGACATGGCCGAGTTCTTCGGTCGCGACTACGCGGGCGACGACGAGGTCGAGCAGTTCGGCGGCGGGGCCCTCGGGCCGCGCAAGACGAGCGGGCAGGCCACGGGCGGCGGCTCCGGCGACACCGACGGCGACGGCGACGACGACTCGATCGGCGAGGGCGTGTTCCGCCTCGGCGCCGACGGTGAGCCGGCGATCACCGCGCAGGTCGCGCCGGTCGAGATCGGAGAGGTGCCGGTCGTCGGCACCGCTGACGCGGAAGGAACGGGCGCATGAGCGAGCAGCAGGCCGACACGACCGAGCTGAAGGCGCTCGCCGACATGCTGGGCGAGCTCGTCACGTACTGCTCCGCGCTGAAGCAGGGCGCGAGCGGCTTCGCCTACATGCTGCCGGCCGAATGGCAGGGCCCGGCCATGGCGAACTTCATCGGCATGTTCGAGAAGTGGCAGCTCGGCGCCGAGGCCATGACCCAGGCCGCCGAAGGCCTGCAGGACCAGGTCTCCGGCGCCCATCAGGCCTACACGGAGACCATCGAGACCCTCGACGGCGCCTGGAGCAACCTCGCCAACGGCCTGAGCGGCTGAGCCGGCGCGGCGCGCTCCGCGTGCCCCGATCAGCCCCAGACATCCACCATCCGATCCCACCGGGAGTGCACTCATGACGCAGGTCCGCCTCGACGCCGCACGGCTCGCCGCCGACGGCACCGCGCTGTTCTCGATCGCGAGCTCGGCCTCCCAGGCGGCGCGCGCCTGCGAGTCGGCCCTCGGCGGCACCGGCGGCATGGCCGGCGACGATGAGTCGGCCGAGGTCTTCGCGCACGGCCAGGACGGCGAGCCCGGCTACGACACCTACGCGGTTGACCTGCTGAAGGCCGTGCAGGGCATGTCCAACGCCCTGCGCATCGTCGACGCGGCGCTCGGCAACACGGGTCGCGCCTACGACGGGGCGCAGCTCGTCGGCGCCTTCAAGCCCGCGTCCTCCTCGAGCATCCCCGAGGAGACGGCCGTCGTGAACGACCCGCACGCCTCGGTGCCCACGGCGCTGGGCAAGGGTCCGGAGGGCCCGCTCGGCGAGTTCGGCGACTTCCTGAAGGACGCCCTCGCCACCCTCGGCGTCGTCCTGCCGTCGGCCGACCGCGGCAAGCTCTCGACCGCGCAGCAGGCGTGGAGCAGCCTCGCGCAGGCGATGACGTCCGCGAAGTCCGAGGTCGGCTCCGCCTTCGTGAACGTGTCGTCGATGACGCTGCCGCCGTCGCAGGCGAGCAACATCCGCCGCTGCCAGACCTCGCTCGGCAGCTCCTTCGGCAAGCTCTCCGAGAGCGCGAACTCGATGGCCGGCTTCGCGCAGGGCATGATCGACGCCGTCGACAAGGCCTGGGAGGAGATCGGCTGGTTCATCGCGCAGATGGCCATCGAGATCGCCCTCGAGATCGGCATCGGCGCCCTCCTCGGCGCCGTGACCTTCGGCGCCGGCGCGGCCGCGATGGCCGCGAAGATCATGCTCACCGTCACGCGCTGGGCGATCAAGATCGCCGCGCTCTGCCAGAAGCTCCGCCGCCTCATCATGGCGGCCCTCCGCATCGCCCGCATGGCGGTGCGCGGCGGCATCCGCGTCGCCCGCGAGGCGCTCTCCGCCGGGCTCGCGAGCGCGATCACGACCGCCTCCTTCAACCAGGTGCGCGGCGCACTCGACCCGAACTACCAGCCGCAGAACGTGCTGAACGCGGCCCTCGCCTCGGCGGCGGGCGGCGCGGCCGGCGGCACCGTCTCCGGCGCCGCGGGGCGGCTCACGAACCGCATCAACCCGGGCGCCATGCAGCGCGTCACGCACATCGCCGTCGAGACCGGCGGCGGCGCGGTCGACGGGCTCGCCTCGGGCCTCGCCGAGTCCGGGCTGAACGGCACGCCGTTCTCGCCGCTCAGCTCGATCGCGGCGGGCGCCCTCCTCGGCGGTGCGCTGGCGGGCCGCCCCGGCGGCCACGGCGGACCCTCGAGCCCCTCGGCGCCGAGCGGTCCCGGCAACGGTTCGACGCTGCCGGCGGTCACCGTCCCCGGCGCCGACTCGCCGACCCCCGGCGGCGGCAACCAGACCACCGCGACGGCCGGCAACGGCGGCGGCGCGGTCGACGTCCCGAACGACGCGCCGACGCCGGGCGCCGGCGACGCCGGCACCTCGGCCGGCGACGGCGGTGGCGGGGTCGACATCCCGAGCGACGGACCGACGCCCGGCGGCGGCGACGCGGGCGGCGGCGCCGGTGACGGCGGCGGCTCGATCGATCTCCCGACGGACGCCCCGTCGGCCCCCGGCGACCTCGGCGGTGGCACGGGCGACGGCGGCGGCTCGGTCGACGTGCCCACCGCGGGCGGCGACGGCGGCGGCACGCCCGGTCACGCGGACGGTGGCACGCCCGGTGCCGCGGACGGTGGTACGCCCGGTGCCGCGGACGGTGGTACGCCCGGTGCCGCGGATGCAGGCACGCCTGGTCACGCGGATGCTGGGACGCCTGGTCACGCGGATGCTGGGACGCCTGGTCACGCGGATGCTGGGACGCCTGGTCACGCGGATGCCGGGACGCCTGGTCACGCGGATGCCGGGACGCCTGGTCACGCGGATGCCGGGACGCCTGGTCACGCGGATGCGGGCACGCCGGGTCACGCGGATGCTGGGACGCCCGGTCACGCGGATGCGGGCTCGCCGAGCACGGTCGACGCCGGCACGCCCGGCAGCGTCGACGCCACGACTCCCGGCACGGCTGATGCAGGCACCCCGGGCACCGCTGACGCGGGCACGCCCGGCACGGCGGACGCGGGCACGCCCGGGACCGCTGACGCCCCCGCGGCGGACGCCGGCACGCCCGGGACCGCTGACGCTCCCACGGCGGACGCTCCCACGGCGGACGCTCCCGCGACCGACGGCTCGTCCGGTGACGGCCAGGGCAACGGCGCGCCCGGTGCTGCGGCGGCCGGCTCGGCCGCGACGGCGAAGCCCGGTGACGCCGGCTCCGTCGACAGCAGCGCTCCGGCGCACGCCGACGGCACCGAGGGCGGCCAGCCCGATGGCACCCAGCCCGAGGCGGACGGCACGCAGCCCGACGCCGACAGCGCACCCGCCGACGGCGAGGGCGGCACCGATGGCGACGCCGACGGGATCGCCCCCGAAGAGGCCGCGGCTGCCGGTGGCGCCGCGGCGGCGGCCGGCGCGGCGACCCTGCTCGGCAAGCCATCGCTCTTCTCGAAGCCCTCGCTCTTCTCGCCGAACGGCAACGGCGGCAAGCCCGACGCTCCGAGCGCCGACGGCTCGAACGGACACGGCGCCCCCGACGGCAGCACGAACGTCGACGGCTCGCAGCCGGACGCCCCGGCAGCCGACGGCGGCGACGGCACCGGCCAGGCGGGCGACGGCACCGGCCAGGCCGGCGACGGCTCGCAGCCCGAGGGCCAGCAGCCGGACCAGGCCCCGTCGAACAACAGCTCCGAGCGCTCGATCGACGAGATCGACCAGGCGCTGAACGAGATCAACCCGAACTTCGACCCCTCGGACCCCGCCAACGGCTACGCCACGAACTGCGGCAACACCTCGGCGAACCTGAACGACTTCCTGAACGGCAAGGACAGCGCCGAGGCATCCACCGGCACCCTCAGCACGCCGGACATGGAGGCCCGCACGGGCAACCCGCAGACCACCGTGACGCCGGAGCAGATCGAGTCGACGCTGCGGGCGATGGGCCCGGGCTCGCACTGCGTCGTCGGCATCGACCGCGCGGGCGACGCCGGGCACTGGTTCAACGCCTACTTCGACGGCGACACGGTCTGGTCGCTCGACGCGCAGAACGGCACGCGCTCGCCGTGGCCGCCCCACGAGCCGAACGCGACGAACTGGGATGCCTCGGTGCGCCCCGAGGACGTGGTGAACCCGGACGGCACGAAGCCGGCCGACGCGAAGCCCGACGCGAACGCGCCCCAGGCCCCGACGACGCCGGACGCCGCGAACCCGAACGCGAGCGCGCCGACCGCGCCGACCGCGCCGAGCGCGCCGAGCGCGCCGACCGCGCCGGAGGCGGGAACGAGCTCGCCCGCCGAGGCCTCGCCCACGACGCACCAGGCGCCCGACGGCAGCGCGCCCGACGGCAGCGGCACCGACGCGGACGGCTCGAGCACCGACGGCACCGACGGCACCGACTCCGACCGGGACGGCTCCGGCTGGACGAGCAAGGCGACCGTTCCGGCGACGCACCCGTCCGACGGCTCCGCTGGCCCGGGCACGACGTACAACGGCTACGACATCCCCGAGCTGACCCCGGAGATCCGGGATCGCCTCGACGCCCTCGCCGCACAGCCGAACTCGCCGATCGTCGCGAACCCCGATGGTTCGTACTCGCTGAAGAACCCGATCACGGTCGACGCGTTCGACCGCAAGGACCCGAACGTCGGCAAGAACCCGAACCACGACTGGGACGAGTTCCAGCGGCAGGTGGGCCTCCAGCAGCAGGGACTCAACCAGCTGACCGTGAGCGAGTGGCAGCACAACGTCAACTTCTACGACCGCAACAACCGCGTGGCCAAGGGGCTGCAGCAGTCGGCGCTCGACGCCATGACCGCCAATCGCGTGCGCGTGGTCTACCCGAAGCCGGCGGTGCTGCACGGTCCCGACCAGGTCGCCGGTGGCCGCGCCGACCGCTTCGACGGTGCGGGGCACTCGCCGATCAACAGTGCGCTCGGCGCCGGGTGGGCTGGCCGTCGCATCGACGATCTGCGCGCCGACGTCGCCGGCGCGGTGCGCAAGATCGATCCCTCGCTGCGCGCGCACATCAAGCTCAACGTCCAGCTCGGCGCCAGGAACCTCGAGACCGGAGCGACCGCGACGCAGGCGACGCTCGGCTCGGCCCAGCCCGTGACGTCGGGGCCCGCTCCGACGCCCGCGCGCGCGGGCGCGGTCGATGCGCCGAGCGGCACCGACGCCGCCCAGGGGCGCACGGGAGCCGCCGGCTCGACGCCGGGAGGCACCGGCACCTCGCCGACCCACGTCCCGGCGCACACCGGACTGCCCGCCCCGGCCACCCCGGCCGGGACTGCACCGATGCCCGACCTCAGCGCGGTGAACGACGCCTATCGCGACCCGTACACCGACTCGATCCCGGCGAGCTCGCTGGACGCATGGGCGAACGACGTCGCAGCTGCGTACCCCGCGCTCGATGCCGGCGACGTGCTCGGCATCTACGACTACACCACCGGTGCGTACAACGAGATGAACGGCTATCTGCGCGACCTCTCCACGCCGGCCGACGTCCCGGCGCTCGAGCAGCGCATCACGGCAACGACCGATGGCCTGTCGAAGCTGCGTCCAGTGCCCGGGGTGACCCATCGCGGGATGCGCCTCTTCCCCGGTCTGCTCGACCAGTTCCAGCTCGGCCAGCCGTGGTCCGACCCCGCGTTCCTCAGCTCCTCGACGAGCGGGGCCGTCGCGGAGGGCTTCGGCGCCAGCGGCGGCATCCACCTGACGGTGACGGCGAAGAGCGGCGTCGACGTCGGTCAGTTGTCGCAGTACCGCAGCGAGGCCGAGATCCTGTTCCAGCGGGGCACGCGCTTCCTGGTGACGCGCAAGGAGCTCGTCGGCAAGGTCTGGGAGATCGACGTCGAGGAGATCACCGCGTGACGCCCGACGGGGCCGAGTCCTTCGGTCTCCGGGCCTTCGACGAGCTCGCCGCGCGGCGCCAGCTCGAGCTCGGACATCGCTCGAACGTCGAGAAGTGGCTCGGAATGGACGGCGATGCCCGGCGTCCGCGTGAGGTGATCGGCGATCGGATCCAGGCGGTCATCGATGCCGTGCTCGGTTTCGCCGGCGACGGGCCGGAGACCGTGTCGTTCCCGGAGCCGCTCACCGCGTCGGTCGCGCTTGACGAGCGACTCGAACTCATCATTCGTTTCGGGATGGATGACGCGGATCTGATCGAGCGAAGGATCGGCGTCGAGCGCCGAATCGCCGTTTCCCCGCACCGCTTCGCGCCGTCCGCAGTGCTGTGGCTGCTGCTGTCTCGCCGGTGGCCGGGCCGGGTCTCGGCGCAGGACGGGGCGGTCGAACCGCTGCAGCTTCGTCGTGTGCCGCGGGGCGGCGGGTTCGAACTCGTTCCTGCGGACGCGCACGAGCTGGGCTGGGGGCCGCTCGTCGTCGATGCGGCCGACGCCGTCGAGCTCGCCTGGGCCTGCGGCGTCGCACCTGCAGAGCTCATCGCACGAGCGGGGGAGATGCGCGCAGCCGACCGGCGAGCCGGGCTCGAGGGTCCCGCGAGTGTCGATGACCGAATTGTCGGGGCGCTGCTCGGCGGGGCGGTGGGCGACGCCCTCGGCTTCCCCGTCGAGTTCGATGACGGGGCGACGGCCGAGCGGCGGCTGGCGGAGGCCGGCGGTGGCTTCGTCCGGCCCAGTGCGGGTCCGCTCGGCGCGATCAGTGACGATACCCAGCTGACGATGTTCACCGCTGAGGCGCTCGCGCGCAGGACCGGAGACGATGCGGCTGCGGTGCGCCAGGCCGGTCACGGAGCGAATCTCGCGTGGTACCGCACCCAGTGCGCGACATCGCCGGCCGGCGACGCCCGAGGGCTCGCCGCCGAGCCGTGGCTCTATGCGCGCCGCGCGCCCGGTGCCACCATGATGAGCTCCCTCGCCGCGGTGGCAGCCGAGGCTCGAGCCGATCGGGTCGCGGATGCCGTGAACGACAGCAAGGGCTGCGGCACGGTGATGCGGAGCGCCCCGTTCGGGCTGGTCCTGGACTGGTCACCGGCGCAGGCGTACGGTGCTGCGGCCGCGACGGCACGACTGACGCATGGCCACCCGAGCGCGGCCGCCTCAGCTGGCGCGTTCGCCATGCTCGTCCGGCTGCTCGTGGATGGACACGGCCTCGCCGGCGCGCTCGGGCTGGTGCTCGCGGAGTTGCGACTTCGTGATCCCCTCGACGGCGCGGAGACCGACGCGGCGCTGCGAGGTGCGATCTTCGCGGCTGGGCTCGCTCGGCCGAGCCGCCACCGTCTCGAGGCGCTGGGGGAGGGGTGGGTCGCCGAGGAGGCGCTCGCGATCGCGGTCTACGCGGCGCTGAGCCATCCGGAGCCCGACGAGGTCGGGCGCGCGCTCGCCCTCGCCGTCGCGCACGGCGGCGACAGCGACTCGACGGGGTCCATCTGCGGCAATCTGCTCGGCGCCGTACACGGCTCCGCTGCCCTGCCCGCGGCCCTCGTGCGGACCGTGGAGGGAGCGGAACAGCTGCGGACGCTCGCCGCCGAGCTCCGCGCGGCCCGCTGACCCGCTATGACAGAATTCTCTGGAAACGAAAGGGGTCCCATGTCCTCCTCGGCGGATCGCATCCTGGCTGCGTTCTCGAAACTGCCCCCGGTCGCCGGGGTGAGTTTCCACGGCGGCGACGACGATGCAGCCGCCGAGGGTGGCACGCTCGCGGGAGTGCTCGCCACTTCCCGCTCGCCGCGGGTCGCCAGCGAGAACTTCTCGACCTCGGTTCTGTACTGCCTTGTCGCAGTGAGCGGTCGTGACCTCACCCAGCTCTCCCGGCACGAAGTCGAGCAAGAGATCGTGCTGCTGCCGGGCACCACTCTGCTCGGGCTCGGCTCGATTGAGGCGGAAGGGCTCCGGCTCGTGCTGCTCGAAGAGCTCGACGTCGAGCGGGAGCCGAGCGAGGCGCGCCCTTCCGGAGACGCGCTGGATCAGCTCTTCGCCACCGTTTCCGCAGCCGTTGCGACCGCACGTGCCGAGCCTCCGGTGCCGGTGACGAGCCCGGGGAAGTTCGTCGCCCCCATTCCCTTTCTGAGCTAGGCACAGCCAGAGTGCCGCCCGAGAAACCGAGTGGAGTGATCATGCTTGATCAGGTGACGACGAACTTCGTCGACGAGGCGGCGGGGCTCCCGCCCGCGGAGCTCGAGGCGGCGTTCGACCGCCTCGTCGATCTGCGCCCCGAGGGCGGCAAGGAAGCGAGTCGGGCGGCGGTCCCATCGGCGAGCGAGAACTCGGCGCTGGATCATCGGATTCGCGCCGCGCTGCTGCCGCGTGCCGACGAACTTGACGCGCATCTGACCGGGCTCCACTCCGACGCACGTGCCGCGATCTCGACGACGGCGCGCGCGATCCTGAAACGGCGCACGCTGACGGAGCAGCAGTACGCGGTGCTCGTCGAACCGTTCGTGGGGCGTGCGCACGTTCCGGCGCAGGGCGAGTAGCGTTCTGGAAGCGCGCGGGTACCTCGTGTACGACGGTGATCAGCTCGCGCTCGAACTCCGCGAAGGAGCCGGGATCCTCGTGAGCCTCTCCGCGCCGCCGCCGATGCCCGGAAGCGCTCCGGTGACCCACCCCTTCGCGAGTGCGACGTTCCGAATGGCTGCGAACGAGGGGGAGCTGGGCGCACTGCTTCGGACTGCCTCGGATCTCGGGGCGTTCCTCGACCAGGTCGAGGCCCGAGGCTACCGAGTCGAGCGGTCCGGCTCGTAAGCCCTCTTCGTGGAGGGACGTTAGGCTCAGCCGGTGACGAGTCCTGACCTGGCGTCCCTCGACGCGTTTCTTGCCCGAGTCGTCGAGCTCTCCCCGGCGCAGTTCGATGCGGTGCGGGCAGCCGGTCGCGCCATCGGCCCGGCCCGTCGGATCGCCGCCCGGAAGGCCGCGAAACTCTCGGCGTCCGAGTTCAGCCCACTCGACACGCGAGTGCGCGATCGTCTGCAGCCGCACTCTGCGGAGCTGATGGCGTTCGGCGACGGTGCGCTCGCGGCCGCGGTGGCAGACACACTGTTCGCCGCCCACGCGAAGGCGTTCGGCGAGCGTCTCTCCGTCGAGGAGCGGGAGATCCTCCTGCAGCCGTTCGCCGCGGTGCTCGAGGTCGACTGAGCGGCGGCGGGTGCGCAGCGGGAGCATGGTGACCATTCAGGACGCACGTCGGCTGCTCGAGCAGTACTTCGCCGAGCACCCGCCCGCGCTCTCGGGAGAGCTCTACATCGCGCCGGAGTGGTTCGAGGACGAGCACGACTACCTGCCCGTGTGGGGGACGAAGGAGTTCCTCGTCGACGGTCTCGAGCCCTCTGCGCGCTACGACAACCTCGCGATCTTCGTCGACAAAGCGTCGGGCGCCGTGCGCCAGGAGTACCACACGCCGAACTTCGAGAAGATCCGGCGGATGACGCCGGTCGATGCGCCGGCCCAGTGAACCGCGGTCCGAGACGCCCGAAGGCGATCGCATGCTGAACACCTCGACCGAGCGCTTCCTCGCGCAGGCCGCCGCCCTCCCGGCGGAGCAGCTGGCGAGCGCCTTCGACCGTGCGGTCCGGCTCCGGCGGGCGGGCGGCAAGGAGGCGAGCCGGGCGGCGAAGCCGTCGGCGGCGGTGAACTCCGAACTCGAGCACACCGTCCGAGAGTTGCTGCTGCCCCGCTCCGAGGAGCTGAACGCGGCGCGCGCCGGACTGCACGCCGACGCGAAGAGCGCTATCGTGATCGCCGGTCGCGCGGTCCAGCAGGCCGCGCAGCTCACGCCCGAGCAGTACGAGATCCTGCTCACCCCGTTCACTGAACTCGGCGTCGAGGTGCCAGCGCACCCTGACGCCGCGAGGTGACCCGGCCGAGGGGGTCGTTTTCCGGCACGGGCTTCGTGCGACCGCCATCCGCCCGTCGGAATCTGACCCCCTCGGGGCAGGCAGGCAGGCAGGCAGGCAGGCAGGCAGGCGGGCGGGCGGGCAGGCGCGGTGGAGCTGGTGCCGATCCTCGGCGATGGGGAGCCCTCCCCATGGCCCGCGGGCTCAGCCTCGGTAGACTTCCGGAGGTGACCGGCCGCGTGCGTTCTCGCCGCGGCAGGCGCCCCGAGGCATCCCGCGCGCCGCACCGGTGCGCGCCGACCAGAGGAAGGCCCGCATGACGAGGTTCCGGAGCTTCGACCCGGTCGCCCCCATCTCCGACGAGACGATCGCTGCCTTCGCGGGCCGCGTGCCGGCCGAGGTCGCCGAGCTCTGGCGCACCCAGGGCGCCGGCTTCGTCGGCGACGGCTACTTCCGCTTCGTCGATCCGGCGCGCGCGGCCGAGATGCTCGAGGGCGTCTTCGGACTTCCCGAGGGCAGCACGGTGCTCTTCACCACCGCCCTCGGCGACCTCGTGGTGCACGTGAACCGCCTGTACCTCGTCGTCAAGTCCCGCTGGGGCGCGATCGACCTCCTCGAGGGGGCGAGCTTCGAGGAGCTCGTCGCCCTGATCGAGGATCCGGCCCAGCGCGACGTCGCCTGGGAGTGGCAGCCCTACCCGGCCGCACGCGACCGCGACGGCGTGCCCGGCTTCGAGGAGTGCTACGGTTTCGTGCCGCTGCTCGCGCTCGGCGGCTCGCCCGACCCGGCCCGGCTCCAGCGCGCCGGCCTGTACGAGCACCTCGCGGTGATCGCGCAGCTCGCGGGCCAGCCCGAGGTGCGCCGGCACCTGCAGACGGCGGGCGCCGACGGAGCGGATGCCTCGGGCACGGACCGCCTCGTCGCCGTGGGCCGCGCGCTCTTCGCGAAGCTCGCGCCCGACGCCGAGCTGAACGTCGTCGAGCTGCCCGACGGCCTCGGCGTCTGCCTCGTGCACGCCGTGCGCGGCGGCGGCAAGATCTACGTCGCCCCCGACGAGACGGTGCTCTTCGTCGGCTCGGCGGTCGACTTCGAGGCGGGCCTCGGCGCCTTCCGCGACGGCGTGCGCACCCCGCTCGAGAAGTTCGAGCTCGACCGGCCGGCGGGCGGAAACTGATGGCCGACGCCCTCGCCGAGCGCTGCGAGCGCCTGCGCCAGCCCGTCACCGAGCTCGTCGCGATCAGCATGTCCGCCGCCTACCGGGCGCAGGACCAGCCCGAGCTGCTGCGCGCCATCGGCGTCGTGCGCGGCATCCTCGCCGAAGACCCGGCGGCGCTGCCCGAGGGTGCGCTCCGCGACTGGATCCCCACCGCGCTCCGCAACCTCGAGCAGATGCGCGAGGCCGTCGAGCGCGGCGACGCGGCGAAGTCCTACGCGATCCTCACCGACAAGACCGACGGCTTCATCCGTCTCGCCTACGGCTGCGCCGGCTTCCCCGGCTGGGAGCAGGGCTGAGCGGAGCGGATGCCTCGCTCCGGCGCAACCCCGCGGCGGCGAGCCGGGCGGGCGCGTAGCCTCGAAGGCATGGAGCAGCGCACACGTGACGCCTGGGTGGTCGCCGGATTCGCGGCGGCGCTCGATCTCGCCCTCGTGGTGTGCGGCTTCGGCTTCGTGAGCCTGCTCGCCGACCTCGAGGTCGTCGGCGACCGCGACGTCGGCGTGCTCGTGGCCCCGGTCGCGGTCGGCGCCTCGGTGCTGACCGTGCTCCTCGTGCTGGGCCTGCGGCTCCGCCGGCCGGAGCGGACCGCTGCGACCGTCGTGCTCGCCGCGCTCGGCTCCTGGCTCGCCTTCGTCGTCGTCGCCGCGATCGGCCGCATCGTCTCTTCGACGGGGGATCCGGGGGAGGGGCTGCGCTTCGCGGTCGTGCTCGGGCTCGGCTGGTTCGGGCTGCTCATCCCGGTCTGCGCGGCGCTCACCGCCGCGGTCGCCGTGCTGGTGGCGCGCGGCCGGCGCGGCGGCATGGAGCGCCCGCGCTGGCCCTGGGAGGGCGACGCGGAGTAACCGGGCCGGGCGGTTGCGGCGCGCCAATCGACCGTCGAATCGGCGCAGCGGGGCGGCAGCGGCGCTATCGTGAAGCCCGTGCAGGGTTCGATCGAGGCTCGGGTGAGCTCCGAGGTCGACCGCTGGCTGCAATGGCTGCCGCGGTGGCGACCCGGCACGCACCGTGCCCGCGTGCGACTCTGCCAGAAGTGCTTCGGCTCGCCGATCCTGGCCGCCGCCGGGCTCGACGTGGACGTGCCGCACCCCGTGCAGCACGCGTTCTCGATGCGGATGAAGACGGTCATCGACGACGCGGTCGACGACTACACGGCGCGGAACCTCCCGCTGCTGCACCGCGAGATCCGCCTCGCCGAGGAGCGGAAAGCCCGCCGCCCGTACCGGGCCGGGGAAGGCCTCGACCCCGAGTACCTCGGCCTCGAGCTCGACCCGGAGCCGGTGCCGGACCAGCCCTTCCTGTTCACCCTCGCCGGGCTCGAGGCCGACACGGCCGCCGCGGCCGCGGAGCCGGCCCCGCGCCCGTTCACCCCGGAGGAGAAGGAGGCCCTCCGCGAGGAGGTGCGTCTCGCCGACGACTTCGCGAAGCAGCTCGGCCGGCGCATCTGCGTGGAGCTCGCCCAGCACCGCCGGCGCATCGGCAACGCGGTCGAGCGCCTCGTCGAGCCGCAGGTCGCGGAGCTCCTCGCCGACCTCGAGCGCGAACTCGACGCCCCGGGATGGCCGGGCGCCTGAGCGTGCGCCCTGCGCGAACGCGGCCCCTGGCGGCCTCGCCCCATTTGACCGGGGCGTGACGCCGCATTACGATTGATCGGGTGTGCGCGCTCGCGCGTGCATGTCCGGGTGCCTGCGGACATCCGCGGTTCACCCCCACGGCATACCCACCACGAAGACGACGCAGTTCTGCGGCGTCGGCGGGTCTGATGTGAAATCCATCACCGCTGTCACCGTGCAGCAGCAACTAGGAGAAGCAGTGCCAACCATTCAGCAGTTGGTCCGCAAGGGTCGCTCGCCGAAGGTCACCAAGACCAAGGCTCCCGCCCTGAAGGCCAACCCCCAGCAGCGCGGCGTGTGCACGCGTGTGTACACCACCACCCCCAAGAAGCCGAACTCGGCGCTCCGCAAGGTCGCCCGTGTGAAGCTCTCGAACGGCACCGAGGTCACCGCCTACATTCCCGGCGAGGGCCACAACCTGCAGGAGCACTCGATGGTGCTCGTGCGCGGCGGCCGTGTGAAGGACCTCCCCGGCGTGCGCTACAAGATCATCCGCGGCGCGCTCGACACGCAGGCCGTGAAGAACCGCAAGCAGGCTCGTAGCCGCTACGGCGCGAAGATGGAGAAGAAGTAATGCCTCGCAAGGGTCCCGCTCCGAAGCGCCCCGTCGTCGCCGACCCGGTGTACGGCTCGCCGGTCGTCAGCCAGCTCGTCAACAAGATCCTGATCGACGGCAAGAAGGACCTCGCGCAGCGCATCGTCTACGAGGCGCTCGAGAACGTCGCCAACAAGTCCGGTCAGGACGCGGTCGCCACCCTGAAGAAGGCGCTCGACAACGTGCGCCCGACCCTCGAGGTGCGTTCGCGCCGCGTCGGCGGCTCGACCTACCAGGTCCCCGTCGAGGTGAAGCCCCACCGCGCCAACACGCTCGCCCTGCGCTGGCTCACGAGCTACGCCAAGGCCCGTCGTGAGAAGACCATGACCGAGCGTCTCACCAACGAGATCCTCGACGCCTCGAACGGCCTGGGTGCCGCGGTCAAGCGCCGCGAGGACACCCACAAGATGGCCGAGTCGAACCGCGCCTTCGCCCACTACCGCTGGTAGTCGACGGCGGGTGCCGCTCGCGTTCCGCGGCGGCACCCGTACGGCCCGCTACCGCTGGTAGTAGGCCGGGCGGATGCCCCGGCTGGTCCCCTGAGCCTGTCGACGGGCTCCAGACCAGGCATCCGCCCGCCCCAGACCTTCCGTTCCGCACCACCCATCCGGAGGAACCCCCGTGGCACAAGACGTGCTCACCGACCTGAGCAAGGTCCGCAACATCGGCATCATGGCGCACATCGATGCCGGCAAGACCACCACCACCGAGCGCATCCTGTTCTACACGGGCGTGAACCACAAGCTCGGCGAGACCCACGACGGCGCCTCGACGACCGACTGGATGGAGCAGGAGAAGGAGCGCGGCATCACCATCACGTCCGCCGCGGTCACCTGCTTCTGGAACAAGAACCAGATCAACATCATCGACACCCCCGGCCACGTCGACTTCACGGTCGAGGTCGAGCGCTCGCTCCGCGTGCTCGACGGCGCCGTCGCCGTCTTCGACGGCAAGGAGGGCGTCGAGCCCCAGTCCGAGACGGTGTGGCGTCAGGCCGACAAGTACAACGTCCCGCGCATCTGCTTCGTCAACAAGATGGACAAGCTCGGTGCGGACTTCTACTTCACCGTCGACACCATCGTCAGCCGCCTGGGCGCCAAGCCGCTCGTGCTGCAGCTGCCGATCGGTGCCGAGAACGACTTCATCGGGGTCGTCGACCTGATCGAGATGCGCGCCCTCGTGTGGCCCGGCGACGCCAAGGGCGACGTGACCATGGGCGCCAAGTACGAGGTCCAGGAGATCCCCGCCGATCTGAAGGACAAGGCCGACGAGTACCGTCAGGTCCTGCTCGAGACCGTCGCCGAGACCGACGACGCGCTGCTCGAGAAGTTCTTCGGCGGCGAGGAGCTGACGGTCGCCGAGATCAAGGGCGCCATCCGCAAGATGGTCGTCAACTCGGAGATCTACCCCGTGCTCTGCGGCTCGGCGTTCAAGAACCGCGGCGTCCAGCCGATGCTCGACGCGGTCGTCGACTACCTGCCGTCGCCGCTCGACGTCCCCGCCATCGAGGGTCGCAACCCGCGCAACGAGGACGAGGTCATCGAGCGCCACCCCGACGCGAAGGACCCGTTCGCGGCCCTCGCGTTCAAGGTCGCCGTGCACCCCTTCTTCGGCCGCCTCACCTACGTGCGCGTCTACTCGGGTCACCTCGACTCGGGCGCCCAGGTCGTCAACTCGACCAAGGGCAAGAAGGAGCGCATCGGCAAGATCTTCCAGATGCACGCCAACAAGGAGAACCCGGTCGACTCGCTGACCGCGGGCAACATCTACGCGGTCATCGGCCTGAAGGACACCACGACCGGCGACACCCTGTGCGACCCGGACAACCAGGTCGTCCTCGAGTCGATGACGTTCCCGGAGCCGGTCATCGAGGTCGCCATCGAGCCGAAGACCAAGGCCGACCAGGAGAAGCTCGGCACGGCCATCCAGAAGCTGGCCGAGGAGGACCCGACCTTCCGCACCGAGCTCAACCCCGAGACGGGTCAGACCGTCATCAAGGGCATGGGCGAGCTGCACCTCGACATCCTCGTGGACCGCATGAAGCGCGAGTTCAAGGTCGAGGCGAACGTCGGCAAGCCGCAGGTGGCCTACCGCGAGACGATCCGCCGCGAGGTGGAGCGCCACGACTACACCCACAAGAAGCAGACGGGTGGCTCGGGCCAGTTCGCGAAGATCCAGTTCAAGCTGGAGCCGCTCGAGGTCGAGGGTGACAAGACGTACGAGTTCGTGAACGCCGTCACCGGTGGTCGCGTCCCGCGCGAGTACATCCCCTCGGTCGACGCCGGCTTCCAGGACGCCATGCAGTACGGCATCCTCGCCGGCTTCCCGATGGTGGGCGTGAAGGCCACCCTCGTGGACGGCGCGGCCCACGACGTCGACTCCTCGGAGATGGCGTTCAAGATCGCCGGTTCGATGGGCTTCAAGGAAGCCGCGAAGAAGGCGAACCCCGTGCTGCTCGAACCGCTGATGAGCGTCGAGGTCCGTACTCCCGAGGAGTACATGGGCGACGTCATCGGCGACCTGAACTCGCGCCGCGGCCAGATCCAGTCCATGGAGGACGCCGCCGGTGTGAAGGTCGTGCGTGCGCACGTCCCGCTCTCGGAGATGTTCGGATACATCGGTGACCTGCGGTCGAAGACCTCGGGCCGCGCGGTGTACTCGATGGAGTTCGAGAGCTATGCGGAGGTCCCGAAGGCGGTTGCCGACGAGATCGTCCAGAAGAACAAGGGCGAGTAACTCCTCCACGGAGTTCGGCACCCTGCCCGCACGACCCACCCGGGTCGCGTAACATATCAACACAACCCCGCAACCCACCGAGCGCAATCCGGCGCCCGTTGAAGTTGCACGATGTCCTGAGGAGGACCACAGTGGCGAAGGCCAAGTTCGAGCGGACCAAGCCGCACGTCAACATCGGCACGATCGGTCACGTCGACCACGGCAAGACGACGCTCACCGCCGCGATCTCGAAGGTGCTCGCCGACAAGTTCCCGTCGGCCACCAACGTGCAGCGCGACTTCGCGTCGATCGACTCGGCTCCCGAGGAGCGCCAGCGCGGCATCACGATCAACATCTCGCACGTCGAGTACGAGACGCCGAAGCGCCACTACGCGCACGTCGACGCCCCGGGTCACGCTGACTACATCAAGAACATGATCACCGGTGCCGCTCAGATGGACGGCGCGATCCTCGTGGTCGCGGCGACCGACGGCCCGATGGCTCAGACCCGCGAGCACGTGCTGCTCGCGAAGCAGGTCGGCGTGCCGTATCTGCTCGTGGCGCTCAACAAGAGCGACATGGTCGACGACGAGGAGATCCTGGAGCTCGTCGAGCTCGAGGTCCGCGAGCTGCTTTCGTCGCAGGGCTTCCCCGGCGACGACGCTCCGGTCGTCCGCGTCTCGGGCCTGAAGGCGCTCGAGGGCGACGAGAAGTGGGTCCAGTCGGTCCTCGACCTCATGGAGGCCGTCGACGAGTCGATCCCCGACCCGGTGCGCGACAAGGACAAGCCGTTCCTCATGCCGGTCGAGGACGTCTTCACGATCACCGGTCGTGGCACGGTCGTCACGGGCCGCGCCGAGCGCGGCACGCTGAAGATCAACTCCGAGGTCGAGATCGTCGGCATCCGCCCGACGCAGAAGACCACGGTCACGGGCATCGAGATGTTCCACAAGCAGCTCGACGAGGCCTGGGCCGGCGAGAACTGCGGTCTCCTGCTCCGCGGCACCAAGCGCGAGGACGTCGAGCGCGGCCAGGTCGTCGTGGCGCCGGGCTCGGTCACCCCCCACACCAACTTCGAGGGCACTGCCTACATCCTCTCGAAGGACGAGGGCGGCCGTCACAACCCGTTCTACGCGAACTACCGTCCGCAGTTCTACTTCCGCACCACCGACGTCACCGGCGTCATCACGCTGCCCGAGGGCACCGAGATGGTCATGCCCGGCGACACCACCGACATGACGGTCGAGCTCATCCAGCCGATCGCCATGGAGGAGGGCCTCGGCTTCGCCATCCGTGAGGGTGGCCGCACCGTCGGCGCCGGTACCGTCACGAAGATCCTCAAGTAAGGACCTTCGCGACTACGACCTGAGAGGGGTCGGGCCTTCGGGCCCGGCCCCTTTCGTCGTCCCGCCCGGCGACGGGACGGGAAAGCTGAAGAGGTCCAGGGAGCCGGCCGCCCCCTCTGGCGGGACGCGGATGGCCGACGTAGCGTGGGAGGGATGGCTTCCCCCACACCGCCATTCGTACGATCCGCGATCCGTCCGGAGGTCCAGGCGCTCCGAGCCCTCGCGGTGGGCGCCGTGGTGCTCCACCACGGCTGGCCCGCCGTCGCCCCTGCCGGTTACATGGGCGTCGACGTGTTCTTCGTGGTCTCCGGCTTCCTCATCACCGGCATGCTCGTGCGCGAGGCGGAGGCGGAGGGGCGGGTCTCGCTCACCCGCTTCTACCTGCGCCGCGCGCGCCGCATCCTGCCCGCGGCCGTCGCCGTGCTCGTCGTCGTCTCGGCGCTCACGATCGCGGTCGTGCCGATGGAGGAGTGGCGGCGCTGGTTCCGGCACATCGTGGCCAGCGCGCTCTACTTCGAGAATTGGCAGCTCGCGATCGACTCGCAGATCCCGCGCCGCGCGGACCTGGAGTCGACGCCGGTGCAGCATTTCTGGTCGCTCTCGGTCGAGGAGCAGTTCTACCTCGTCTGGCCGCTGCTCGTCATCCTCGCCTTCGCCCTCGCGATGAAGCTGGGGCGCTCGGGCCGCGCGCTGACGGTGGGGATCCTCGGCGCGGTCACGGCCGCCTCCTTCGCGCACTCGATCCTGCTGACGGCGGCCGACGCGAACCTCGCGTACTTCGGGACCTTCGCGAGGGCGTGGGAGTTCGGCGCCGGCGCGCTCCTCGCGCTCTGGCTCTCGCGGCGACAGGCCGCCGAGGCGGCGCCGCGGCCCTGGACGCCGCAGCTGCGGGCCGCGGTCTCGTGGGCGGGACTCGTCGCCATCCTCGTGCCGATCGCCCTGTTCCGCGAGCCGGAGGTGTTCCCCGGCTTCGTGGTCCTCGCGCCCGTGCTCGGCACGGTCGCCGTGATCTGGGCGGGGATGCCGGAGCCGGCTTGGTCGCCGGCGAGGCTCGCCGCCTGGCGCCCGGTGCAGTGGACGGGCGACGTGTCCTACTCGCTGTACCTCTGGCACTGGCCGATCTTCATGTTCGCGCCGTACCTCACCGGGGTGCCGAGCCCGCCGTGGCTGATGGCGCTGCTCGTGGCGCTCGCCCTCGCCGTCTCCGCCGGGTCGAAGCGCTGGATCGAGGACCCCTTCCGCCGGGCGCGTGGCCGGGTGCTCGCCCGGCCCACGCTCGTGCTCGGCGGCATCGCGACCGCGGTGGCGGTCATCGTGGGGGCGGGCGTCGCGATGCCCGGGATCGCGGCCGACGAGCGCGGCCGGGCCTGCGAAGCCCCGCAGCGGTGAGGCCGGGCGGGCCGGGGTCAGCCGACGCGGGTGCCGTCGATCTCGGTGCTCACGTCGATCGCGCCCTCGACGCTGCGACCGACGGTGCAGGCCTTCTCGATGGCCCGCGCCATGATGTCGATGAGCTTGGCGCGCTCGGCGTCCTCGAGGCCGGAGAGGTCGAGCACGAGCTCCTCGGCGATCGCCTCGTAGCGATTGGATGCCTCCTCCGACTGGCCGTGCGCCCACACCGTGAGCGCGAAGTCGTCGCCGAGCCGCCGGGCGGCGACGCGATCCGCGGAGAGGCCGACGCAGCCCGCGAGGGCGAGCTTCAGCAGCTCGCCCGGGGTGAAGTGCGCGCCGTCGAGCTCCGGCGCCCCGATCTCGACCGTCGCGCCGCGGGCGTTCCGGCCGAGGTATCGGCGCGAGGATCGGCGGGTGGCCGAGACGCTGCCCGGCCCTTCCTGGGTGCTCGGCTGCACGGTCGGATCGGTCATCGGGGGCCTCCCAGCGTCGTCGGTCGTTCCCTCCCATCATGCCCCGTGAAGGCCCGGGAATCCGGGGGAGGAGGCGCTGCAGCCGGGAGCCTCCTGGGAGTCGGGCGAGCGCGACACGCCCGGGTTGCACGGACCCGCCGGATATGGCAAACTCGTTGAGTTCAACATTTCGAACGGCATGCTGCTGCGCGCCGTCCGAATCACTGCCAGGCAGTGCATAGCCCCCGGGTCCGCGAGGACGTCCGGCGTCAGGCTAGGCCGCGGGCAGCAGGACACGACAACCTCCATCATCGAGACCCGGGGCGACCTGTGTCTCCGGCCGGGCGCGAGCCCGGGCGGACGGAGGTGGCTCGAGGTCGAGCGTGTCGAGGCCATCGCAGCTGTTCGCAGCGAGCGGGGTGCCTTCGACAGGCTCGATGATCAGGCCGTTGACAGCAGAACAGTGGTGACAAGAACCACGCGGCGTCCAATGCCCTCGGAAGGGGTACGACGCCTTGACAGAGAGAGAGTTCGACATGGCGGGACAGAAGATCCGCATTCGACTGAAGTCGTATGACCACGAGGTCATCGACACCTCGGCGCGCAAGATCGTCGACACGGTGACCCGCGCGGGCGCCACGGTCGTCGGCCCCGTGCCGCTTCCGACCGAGAAGAACGTGGTGTGCGTCATCCGCTCGCCCCACAAGTACAAGGACAGCCGCGAGCACTTCGAGATGCGCACCCACAAGCGTGTGATCGACATCGTGGACCCGACGCCCAAGGCCGTCGACTCGCTCATGCGTCTCGACCTCCCGGCCGACGTCAACATCGAGATCAAGCTCTGAGGTTCGAAATGTCCACCGCTACCAAGAACGTGAAGGGTCTGCTCGGCACCAAGCTCGGCATGACCCAGGTCTGGGACGAGAACAACAAGGTCGTCCCGGTGACCGTCATCCAGATCGACCCCAACGTGGTCACCCAGATCCGCACCCCCGAGAAGGACGGCTACACCGCCGTGCAGATCGCGGCCGGTCAGATCGACCCGCGCAAGGTCACCCAGCCGCTGCAGGGCCACTTCCAGGCCGCCGGCGTCACCCCCCGCCGTCACGTCACGGAGATCCGCACCGCGGACGCCGCGTCGTACGAGGCGGGCCAGGAGCTCACCGTCGAGGGCACCTTCGAGGCCGGCCAGCTGGTCGACGTCGTCGGCACCTCGAAGGGCAAGGGCTTCGCCGGTGTCATGAAGCGCCACAACTTCAAGGGCGTCTCCGCTTCGCACGGTGCCCACCGCAACCACCGCAAGCCCGGTTCGATCGGTGCTTCGTCGACCCCGAGCCGTGTCTTCAAGGGCATGCGCATGGCCGGTCGCATGGGTGGCGAGCGCGTGACCGTGCTCAACCTCCGCGTGCACGCCGTCGACGCCGAGAAGGGCCTGCTGCTCGTCAAGGGCGCCGTCCCCGGTGCGCGCGGCCGTCTCGTGTTCGTCCGTAACGCTGTGAAGGGGGCGTAGTCCATGGCTACCGCCAACACCATCGACGTCCTCGACGTCACCGGCAAGAAGACCGGCACCGTCGAGCTCCCCGCCGAGCTCTTCGACGTGCAGACCAACGTGCCGCTCATCCACCAGGTCGTCGTCGCGCAGCGCGCCGCCGCCCGCCAGGGCACGCACAAGACCAAGAACCGCGGCGAGGTGTCGGGTTCGGGTCGCAAGCCGTTCAAGCAGAAGGGCACCGGCCGTTCGCGCCAGGGCTCGGTCCGCGCCCCGGAGCACACCGGTGGTGGCGTCGTGCACGGCCCGACCCCGCGCGACTACTCGCAGCGCACCCCCAAGAAGATGATCGCGGCCGCCCTGCTCGGCTCGCTCTCCGACCGCGCCCGCGGCGGCCGCATCCACGCGGTCGAGGGCTTCGCGGCCGGCGACGTGGCCAAGACGAAGGACGCCGTGGCGCTGCTCGGCAAGATCGCCCCGGCGAAGCACTTCCTCGTCGTCCTCGCCCGTGGCGAGGAGCTCTCGGAGCGCGCCGTCCGCAACATCCCGGCCGTGCACGTGATCGTCGCCGACCAGCTGAACGCGTACGACGTGCTCGTCTCCGACGACATCGTCTTCAGCACGGCCGCGCTCGAGGCGTTCATCGCCGCGAAGCAGGCCAAGAAGGAAGAGGTCTCCGCATGAGCTCCGCCGCTTTCAACAAGAACCCGCGCGACATCATCATCGCGCCGGTCGTCTCGGAGAAGAGCTACGGCCTGATCGACGAGGGCAAGTACACGTTCATCGTGGACCCCCGCTCGAACAAGACCGAGATCAAGCTCGCCATCGAGAAGATCTTCAACGTGCAGGTCGCGTCGATCAACACCCTGAACCGTCAGGGCAAGACCCGCCGCACCCGGTTCGGGATCGGCAAGCGCAAGGACACCAAGCGCGCGATCGTCACCCTCAAGTCCGGTTCCATCGACATCTTCACGGCTGTCGGCTGAGGAGCGTAGAAAACAATGGCTATTCGTAAGTACAAGCCCACGACCCCGGGTCGTCGCGGTTCTTCGGTCTCGGACTTCGCCGAGATCACCCGTTCGACGCCCGAGAAGTCGCTGCTGCGCCCGCTCTCCAAGACCGGTGGCCGCAACAACCAGGGTCGCATCACCACCCGCCACATCGGCGGTGGCCACAAGCGCCAGTACCGCGTCATCGACTTCCGTCGCAACGACAAGGACGGCGTGCCCGCCAAGGTCGCGCACATCGAGTACGACCCGAACCGCACCGCGCGCATCGCGCTGCTGCACTTCGCGGACGGCACCAAGCGCTACATCCTGGCGCCGGCGAAGCTCCGTCAGGGCGACCTGATCGAGTCGGGCCCCGCGGCCGACATCAAGCCCGGCAACAACCTGCCGCTGCGCAACATCCCCACCGGTACCGTCGTCCACGCGATCGAGCTCCGTCCCGGCGGCGGCGCGAAGATGGCCCGTTCGGCGGGCGCCTCGGTGCGTCTCGTCGCGAAGGACGGCCCCTACGCCCAGCTGCGTCTGCCCTCGGGCGAGATCCGCAACGTCGATGCGCGCTGCCGCGCGACCATCGGCGAGGTCGGCAACGCCGAGCAGTCCAACATCAACTGGGGCAAGGCCGGCCGCAAGCGCTGGAAGGGCGTCCGCCCGACCGTCCGCGGTGTCGCCATGAACCCGGTCGACCACCCGCACGGTGGTGGTGAGGGCAAGACCTCCGGTGGTCGCCACCCGGTCAGCCCGTGGGGTCAGCCCGAGGGACGCACTCGTCGCCCCAACAAGGAAAGCGACAAGCTCATCGTCCGTCGTCGCACCGTCGGCAAGAAGCGCAAGTAGGAGTAAGAGAAGATGCCTCGCAGTCTTAAGAAGGGCCCCTTCGTCGACGAGCACCTGCTTCGCAAGGTCGTCGTCCAGAACGAAGCCGGCAGCAAGAACGTCATCAAGACGTGGTCGCGCCGCTCGATGATCATCCCGGCCATGCTCGGGCACACGATCGCCGTGCACGACGGCCGCAAGCACATCCCGGTGTTCGTCACCGAGACCATGGTGGGTCACAAGCTCGGCGAGTTCGCGCCCACCCGCACCTTCCGTGGACACGTGAAGGACGACAAGAAGGGCCGCCGCCGCTAGTCGCGGTGGTGTGAAGGAGGAAGAAATGGTGGAGTCGATCGCCCGCGTGCGACACATCCGCGTCACCCCCATGAAGGCTCGCCGCGTCGTCAACCTGATCCGCGGCAAGCAGGCTCAGGAGGCCCTGGCCATCCTGAAGTTCGCGCCCCAGAGCGCGAGCGAGCCGGTGTACAAGCTCGTCGCCTCGGCCATCGCGAACGCTCGCGTCAAGGCTGATGCCACGAACACCTACCTGGACGAGCAGGACCTGTACGTCGCGCGTGCATTCGTCGATGAGGGCACCACTCTCAAGCGTTTCCAGCCGCGTGCGCAGGGCCGTGCCTTCCGCATCAACAAGCGAACGAGCCACATCACCGTCGTGCTCGCCACGCCCGAGGAGGGTACGAAGTAATGGGTCAGAAGGTCAACCCGTACGGCTTCCGTCTGGGCATCACCACCGACCACGTGTCGCGGTGGTTCTCCGACTCGAACAAGCCCGGTCAGCGCTACGCCGACTACCTCGCCGAGGACGTCCGCATCCGTCAGATGCTGACCACCTCGCTCGACCGCGCGGGTGTCTCGCGCATCGAGATCGAGCGCACCCGCGACCGCGTCCGCGTGGACATCCACACGGCCCGCCCGGGTATCGTCATCGGCCGCCGCGGCGCCGAGGCCGAGCGCATCCGCGCCGACCTCGAGAAGCTCACCGGCAAGCAGATCCAGCTCAACATCCTCGAGGTCAAGAACCCCGAGGCCGACGCCCAGCTCGTCGCGCAGGGCATCGCCGAGCAGCTCTCGGCTCGTGTGGCGTTCCGCCGCGCGATGCGCAAGGGACTGCAGGGCGCGCAGCGCGCCGGCGCCAAGGGCGTCCGGATCCAGGTCTCCGGCCGCCTCGGCGGCGCCGAGATGAGCCGCTCGGAGTTCTACCGCGAGGGTCGTGTGCCGCTGCACACGCTGCGCGCGAACATCGACTACGGCTTCTACGAGGCCAAGACCACCTTCGGCCGCATCGGCGTGAAGGTCTGGATCTACAAGGGCGACATCACGAACAAGGAGCTCGCGCGCGAGCAGGCGGCCCAGAAGCCGTCTCGCGGCGACCGCGACCGTCCCCGCCGCGACCGCGCCCCCAAGGCTGCGGAGCCGGCGGCAGCAGGAGTTGAGGCGTAACCATGTTGATTCCCCGTCGAGTCAAGTACCGCAAGCAGCACCACCCCAAGCGCGACGGCGCCGCCACGGGCGGCACCAAGGTCAGCTTCGGTGAGTACGGCATCCAGGCCATCACCCCCGCCTACGTGACCAACCGTCAGATCGAGTCCGCTCGTATCGCCATGACGCGTCACATCAAGCGTGGCGGCAAGGTGTGGATCAACATCTACCCGGACCGTCCGCTCACGAAGAAGCCTGCCGAGACCCGCATGGGTTCCGGTAAGGGTTCGCCCGAGTGGTGGGTCGCCAACGTCAAGCCGGGTCGCGTCCTGTTCGAGGTCTCGGGTGTCTCCGAGGAGCTCGCGCGCGAGGCCATGACCCGTGCCATCCACAAGCTGCCCCTCAAGGCACGCATCATCAAGCGCGAGGAGGGCGACGCGTAATGTCCGTCGGAACCAAGGGGCTCGAGACCGTCGAGCTCGACACCTTCGAAGACGAGCGTCTCGTCGACGAGCTGAAGAAGGCGAAGGAAGAGCTGTTCAACCTGCGCTTCCAGTCGGCCACCGGCCAGCTCGAGAGCCACGGCCGCCTCCGCGCGGTCAAGCGCGACATCGCCCGCATCTACACGGTGATCCGCGAGCGCGAGCTCGGCATCCGGGCCACCCCCGCTCCGGTCGAGGTCCCCGCCAAGGCCGAGAAGAAGACCAAGAAGGCCAAGGCCGCTGACGAGGCCGCCGACGCCGCAGAGACGAAGGAGGCCTGATCATGGCTGAGACCAAGAAGGCCGCCACGGCCGAGGTCGCCGAGACGGCCGAGCAGCGCCCGTACCGCAAGGTGCGCCGCGGCTACGTCGTCAGCGACAAGATGGACAAGACCATCGTCGTCGAGGTCGAGGACCGCGTGAAGCACCCGCTGTACGGCAAGGTCATGCGCCGCACCTCGAAGGTCAAGGCGCACGACGAGCAGAACACCGCCGGCATCGGCGACCTGGTCGTCATCTCCGAGACCCGGCCGCTCAGCGCCACCAAGCGCTGGCGCCTCGTCGAGATCGTCGAGAAGGCCAAGTAAGCCTCCTGGCTTGCTTATAGAAGGAGTTCGAAGTGCTTCAGCAAGAATCACGACTCAAGGTGGCCGATAACACCGGCGCCAAGGAGCTGCTCACGATCCGTGTCCTCGGTGGGTCCAAGCGCCGGTACGCCGGCCTCGGCGACATCATCGTCGCGACCGTCAAGGACGCGATCCCCGGCGGGAACGTGAAGAAGGGCGACGTGGTCAAGGCCGTCATCGTCCGCACCCGCAAGGAGACCCGTCGTCCCGACGGCTCCTACATCAAGTTCGACGAGAACGCCGCGGTGATCCTCAAGAACGACGGCGAGCCGCGCGGCACCCGTATCTTCGGCCCGGTGGGCCGCGAGCTGCGCGACAAGAAGTTCATGAAGATCATCTCGCTGGCTCCGGAGGTGCTCTAACCCATGGCGAACATCAAGAAGGGCGACCTGGTCCAGGTCATCTCCGGCCGTAGCCAGGCCCGCGGCGGAGACCGCGGCAAGCAGGGCAAGGTCATCGAGGTGCTGGTCGACCAGAACCGCGTCGTCGTCGAGGGCGTCAACTACGTCACGAAGCACGTGCGGGTCGGCCAGACCCAGCGCGGCTCGAAGACCGGCGGCATCGAGACCCACGAGGCCCCGATCCACGTCTCGAACGTCGCGATCGTCGACCCCGAGACCAAGAAGCCGACCCGCGTCGGCTTCCGCAACGAAACCGTGACGAAGGACGGGGTCACCAAGACCGTCCGCGTTCGTTACGCCAAGAAGTCAGGTAAGGACCTCTGATGACTGAGACTGCCGTGGCGGCTGGCAAAATCCAGCCCCGCCTGAAGCAGAAGTACCGCGAGGAGATCTCGAAGGGCCTCCAGGAGCAGTTCGGCTACACGAACGTGCACCAGGTCCCGGGTCTCGTCAAGATCGTCGTCAACATGGGTGTCGGCGAGGCCGCGCGCGATGGCAAGGTCATCGACGGCGCGATCGCCGACCTCACGAAGATCACCGGTCAGAAGCCGCAGGTCACGAAGGCCCGCAAGTCCATCGCGCAGTTCAAGCTGCGCGAGGGCCAGCAGATCGGCGCGCACGTCACGCTGCGCGGCGACCGCATGTGGGAGTTCCTCGACCGCCTCCTGTCGCTGGCGCTCCCGCGCATCCGCGACTTCCGCGGCCTGAGCGACCGTCAGTTCGACGGCAACGGCAACTACACCTTCGGTCTCTCGGAGCAGAGCGTGTTCCACGAGATCGACCAGGACAAGATCGACCGCGTTCGCGGCATGGACATCACCGTGGTGACCACCGCCAAGAACGACGACGAGGGTCGCGCGCTGCTCAAGTCGCTCGGCTTCCCGTTCAAGCAGGTCGAGAACGCGTAGTAGACTCTACGAGTTTGTGCATGAGCCGGCACCGCTCCCCGAGCCAGTCGAGGGGAGCGGCGCCGGCACAGGCATTCGACGGTTCGCAACCGCGAACCGCACCACCACAGGTCAGTCCCCGTGTACCGGGTCCTGAAACCTGGTGAACGTTAGGAACACATCGCCATGACGATGACCGACCCGGTCGCTGACATGCTGACCCGTCTGCGGAACGCCAATTCCGCCCACCACGACGCGGTGTCGATGCCCCACTCCAAGCTGAAGGGCCACATCGCCGAGATCCTCAAGAACGAGGGCTACATCGCGGACTTCGAGGTGACCGACGCCCGCGTCGGCAAGACCCTCACGCTGAACCTCAAGTTCGGCCCGAACCGCGAGCGCTCGATCGCCGGCATCAAGCGCGTCTCCAAGCCCGGTCTCCGCGTGTACGCGAAGTCGACCGAGCTCCCCAAGGTCCTCGGTGGCCTGGGCGTCGCGATCCTGTCCACTTCCAGCGGTCTGCTCACCGACCGCCAGGCCGAGAAGAAGGGCGTGGGTGGGGAAGTCCTCGCCTACGTGTGGTAAGTCCATGTCACGAATCGGACGACTCCCCATCGACATCCCCGCCGGTGTCGAGGTGAAGATCGACGGCTCCGCCGTCACCGTCAAGGGCCCGAAGGGCGAGCTCTCGCTCACCGTCGCGAGCCCCATCGAGGCCAAGGTCGATGGCAACCAGATCATCGTCACCCGCCCGGACGACGAGCGCGAGTCGCGTTCGCTCCACGGCCTCACCCGCACGCTCATCGCCAACGACATCGTCGGCGTGACCCAGGGCTACTCGAAGGGGCTCGAGATCGTCGGCACCGGTTACCGCGTGGCGCAGAAGGGCAGCGCGATCGAGTTCGCGCTCGGCTTCTCGCACCCGGTCCTCGTCGAGGCGCCCGCCGGCATCACCTTCGCGGTCGAGGGCAACACCAAGATCACCGTGTCGGGGATCTCGAAGCAGGCCGTCGGCGAGACCGCGGCCAACATCCGCAAGATCAAGAAGCCCGAGCCGTACAAGGGCAAGGGCATCCGCTACGCCGGCGAGGTCGTGCGTCGCAAGGCCGGAAAGGCTGGTAAGTAACCATGGCCGTGAAGAGCAAGTCGGCTGCGCGCTCGCGCCGCCACACCCGCCTTCGCAAGAAGATCGTCGGCACCGAGCAGCGTCCGCGCCTCGTCGTGACCCGCTCGGCCCGCCACGTCTTCGTGCAGGTCGTCGACGACGCCCAGGGCCGCACCGTGGCCTCCGCGTCGACCATGGAGGCCGACCTCCGCGCGTTCGACGGTGACAAGACCGCCAAGGCGAAGAAGGTCGGCGAGCTCGTCGCCGAGCGCGCCAAGCAGGCCGGCATCGCCGAGGTCGTCTTCGACCGCGGCGGCAACAAGTACGCCGGTCGTGTCGCGGCGATCGCCGATGGAGCGCGAGAGGCAGGGCTGAACCTGTGAGTGAGAACACTGTGAAGGAGACCGAGGTGGCCGCTGAGGCACCCGTCGAGACCGCTGCCGGTACCGAGCAGCAGCCCGAGCGCCGCGAGCGCGACGGCCGCCGTGGCGGCCGCGACCGCGGCCAGGGCGGTCGTGACCGCGGTGGCCGCGATGCCGAGAAGAGCCAGTTCCTCGAGCGCGTCGTCACCATCAACCGCGTGTCGAAGGTCGTCAAGGGCGGCCGTCGCTTCAGCTTCACCGCGCTCGTCGTGGTGGGCGATGGCAACGGACTCGTCGGCGTCGGCTACGGCAAGGCGCGCGAGGTCCCGACGGCCATCTCGAAGGGCGTCGAGGAGGCGAAGAAGAACTTCTTCCGCGTCCCGCGCGTCGGCAGCACCATCCCGCACCCCGTGCAGGGTGAGGCGGCCGCCGGTGTCGTCCTCCTGCGTCCGGCTTCGCCCGGTACCGGTGTCATCGCCGGTGGTCCGGTCCGCGCCGTGCTCGAGTGCGCCGGCATCCACGACGTGCTGTCGAAGTCGCTCGGCTCGTCGAACACCATCAACATCGTGCACGCCACCGTCGAGTCGCTGAAGCAGCTCGAGGAGCCGCGCGCCGTCGCCGCCCGTCGTGGTCTCGACTACGACGAGGTCGCGCCCGCCCGTCTGCTGCGTGCCGAGGCCCAGGCGGCCGAGGCCGCCGCAGCAGCGAAGGCAGGTGCCTGATGGCCAAGCAGCTCAAGGTGACCCAGATCAAGTCCAAGGTGAGCGAGAAGCAGTACCAGCGCGACACGCTCCGGAGCCTCGGACTGAAGCGCATCGGCGACTCCGTCGTCCGCGAGGACACGCCGCAGAACCGCGGCTACGTCAAGACGGTCGCCCACCTCGTGAAGGTTGAGGAGATTGACTAATGGCTGACGAGAAGAACGTCGCCGAGGAGACCCCGAAGAAGGCTCCCGCGAAGAAGGCGCCGGCCAAGGCCGCCGCCGACAAGGCTCCGGCCGCCAAGGCTCCGGCCGCCAAGGCTCCGGCCAAGAAGGCCGCTGCGGCCAAGGCCGACACCGCCGAGAAGGCTCCGGCCGAGAAGGCGCCCGCCAAGAAGGCTCCGGCCAAGAAGGCGGCCCCGAAGGCCGACGTCGTCGAGGCTCGCGAGCAGGTCCTGAAGGTGCACCACCTTCGTCCGGCTCCCGGCGCCAAGAAGGACAAGACCCGCGTGGGTCGCGGTGAGGGCTCGAAGGGCAAGACCGCCGGTCGCGGCACCAAGGGCACGAAGGCCCGCAACACGGTGCGCCCCGGCTTCGAGGGCGGCCAGCTTCCGTACCACATGCGTGCGCCGAAGCTCCGCGGCTTCAAGAACCCGTTCCGCGTCGAGTACCAGGCGGTCAACCTGGACAAGCTCGCGGCGCTCTACCCGAAGGGCGGCGACGTCACCGTCGCCGACCTCGTGGCCAAGGGCGTGGTCCGCAAGAACGAGCGCGTCAAGGTGCTCGGCAACGGCGACCTGCAGGTGAAGCTGAACGTCTCCGTCGACAAGGTCTCCGGCTCGGCCGAGCAGAAGATCGTCGCGGCGGGCGGCTCGGTCAAGTAACCGATCCACCATCGAAGTTCGAGCCTGTCGGGACCTCGCGTATGATTCACGGGGGTCCTGACAGGCTCGAATCGCATCCGGGCGCCGCGCCCGGGTGCTGTGTATGACGCTCCACGACGGAGCAACAGGAGGACGAGTGTTCAACGCGATCGGGCGGATCTTCCGCACGCCGGACCTGCGCCGGAAGATCGGCTTCACCCTGGGCATCATCGCCCTGTTCCGTCTGGGCTCGTTCATCCCCGCGCCGTTCGTGGACTTCTCGAACGTGCAGGCCTGTCTCGCGGCGAACCAGGGCGCCTCCGGCCTCTACGAGCTCGTCAACCTCTTCTCCGGCGGCGCGCTGCTGCAGCTGTCGATCTTCGCGCTCGGCATCATGCCGTACATCACCGCGTCGATCATCGTCCAGCTGCTCCGCGTCGTCATCCCGCACTTCGAGACCCTCTACAAGGAGGGCCAGGCGGGCCAGGGCAAGCTGACCCAGTACACCCGGTACCTCACGATCGCCCTCGGCGTGCTGCAGTCGACCACCCTGATCACGGTCGCCCGCTCGGGCGCCCTGTTCAGCGGCTCGGCGGACCCCTCCTGCTCGCAGCTCATCACGAACGACGCCTGGTACGCGATCCTCCTGATGGTCATCACGATGACCGCGGGTACCGGCCTCATCATGTGGATGGGCGAGCTCATCACCGAGCGCGGCATCGGCAACGGCATGTCGCTGCTCATCTTCACCTCGATCGCCTCGACCTTCCCCGGCTCGCTCTGGGCCATCGGCATCTCGCGCGGTTGGGACGTCTTCGCGATCGTCCTCGCGATCGGCCTCGTCGTCGTCGTCGCGGTCGTCTTCGTCGAGCAGTCGCAGCGCCGCGTCCCCGTGCAGTACGCGAAGCGCATGGTCGGCCGGCGAACGTACGGCGGCAACAACACCTACATCCCGATCAAGGTGAACATGGCCGGCGTCGTGCCCGTCATCTTCGCCTCCTCGCTGCTCTACCTTCCCGCGCTCATCGCGCAGTTCAACCAGCCGAAGGCGGGCGAGGAGATCCAGCCCTGGGTCGCGTGGATCACGAACTACCTGACCAAGGGCGACCACCCGCTCTACATGCTGCTGTACTTCCTGCTCATCGTGGGCTTCACGTACTTCTACGTCGCGATCACCTTCAACCCCGACGAGGTCGCCGAGAACATGAAGAAGTACGGCGGCTTCATCCCCGGCATCCGCGCGGGCCGCCCGACGGCCGAGTACCTCGACTACGTGCTCACCCGCATCACGTTCCCGGGCTCGCTCTACCTGGGCCTCATCGCGCTCATCCCGCTCATCGCGTTCGCACTGGTCGGGGCCAATCAGAACTTCCCGTTCGGCGGTGCATCGATCCTGATCATCGTCGGCGTCGGTCTCGAGACCGTCAAGCAGATCGACGCGCAACTCCAGCAGCGACACTACGAAGGACTCCTCCGATGACCAGCGCCGACTCCGCCCGCTCCGCCCGCTTCCTCATCGTCGGCCCGCAGGGCTCCGGCAAGGGGACCCAGGGCGTGCTCGTCGCCGCGGCGTTCGACGTGCCGCAGATCGCGACGGGCGACATCTTCCGGGCGAACGTGAAGGGCGGCACCGAGCTCGGCAAGCAGGTGCAGTCGATCATCGAGGCCGGCGACCTGGTGCCCGACGAGCTCACGAGCGCGCTCGTGGCCGACCGGCTCGCCCAGGCCGACGCGGCCGAGGGCTTCCTCCTCGACGGCTACCCGCGCAACCGCGGCCAGGTGGCCGACCTGGACGCCTTCCTCGAGCCCCGCGGCGAGGCGCTCGACGCCGTCATCGAGCTCGACGTGCCCCGCGACGAGTCCATCGCCCGGCTGCGCCAGCGCGCGGTCGAGCAGGGCCGCACCGACGACACCGAAGAGGTCATCGCCAACCGTCTCGCGATCTACGAGCGCGAGACGGCTCCGATCCTCGACGTGTACCGGGCTCGCGGCATCGTCGTGCGCATCGACGGCGTCGGCTCCCTCGACGAGGTCACGACGCGCATCTTCGAGTCCCTCGCGGCTCGCGGCCTCGCTCCGGTGCATCCGGGCGCCGTCGCCTGACTCCGTGTTCCGCCGCTCGATCCTGAAGTCGCCGGCCGAGCTGCGCGCGATGCGCGCGGCCGGCACGGTGACGGCGGCGGCACTCGCGGAGGCGCGCGGGCTGATCGCCGTCGGGGCGACGCCCCTCGAGCTCGACGCCGCAGCCGAACGGGTCATCCTCGATCACGGCGGCCGCTCGAACTTCCAGCTCGAGCCCGGCTACCGGCACACGCTCTGCGTCTCGGTCGACGACGACGTCGTGCACGGCATCCCGGGCGACCGGCCGTTCCGGCCGGGTGACCTCGTCTCCGTCGACGGCGGCGCCGAGGTCGACGGCTGGAACGGCGACGCCGCCTTCTCGGTCGTGCTCGACGATCCCGACCGCCCGGACGTCGTCGCCGCCCGGCGCGAGCTCGTGCGGGTCGCCGAGCTGGGACTCTGGACGGGTATCGCGACGCTCGCGAGCGCCCGCCACCTGAACGAGGTCGGCGGGGCGATCGAGGACGCGATCCTCGCGGAGGCGGATGCCCCGGGCGGCACGGGCCGGCAATACGGCATCCTGCTCGACTACGTGGGGCACGGCATCGGGCGGCGCATGCACGAGGAGCCCCCGGTGTTCAACTACCGCGTCGACCGCCGCGGGCCCGCGGTGAAGCCGGGCCTCGTCGTCGCCATCGAGCCGATGATCGTGGCGGGCTCGATCGAGACGTTCGTGCGCGACGACGGCTGGACCGTGACGACCGCCGACGGCTCGGACGCCGCGCACGTCGAGCACTCCGTCGCGGTGCACGCCGACGGCATCTGGGTGCTCACGGCCGAGGACGGCGGGGCAGCGGGACTCGCGCCCTTCGGCGTGACCCCGGTCCCCATTCCCTGAGCGCCGGCCTCCCGCGCCGGAGCGCCCGGGCTGCGCCGCGCCGTTCCTCAGCGGGCGACCGCGGGCTAGGGTGAACGAGGAGAGGGCGCCACCGACGGGGGAGGACCGCATGCGCGAGATCCAGGGCATCGGCATCGGGCAGGGCGTGGCGGCGGGGCCCGTCGTGCGGATGGCGGAGCCGCTCCCCGAACCGGTCGACCGCCCGAGCGAGCTCGACGCCGCGCGCGAGGAGGAGCGCGCGAGGGCGTCGCTCGCCGCCGTGGCCGAGGAGCTGCAGCGTCGCGGCGCCCGAGCCGGCGGCGCCGCGAAGGACGTCCTCGAGGCGCAGGCCATGATGGCCGAGGACCCGAGCCTCATCACCGACGTCGTGAAGCGGCTCGCCGAGGGCAAGACCGCCGAGCGCGCCGTATACGAGGCGTTCGCCGCATTCCGAGAGCTCCTCGCCGGCATGGGCGGTTATCTCGGAGAGCGCGCCGCCGACCTCGACGACGTCTCGCAGCGAGTCGTGGCGCACCTCCTGAAGCTGCCGGCGCCGGGCGTGCCCGACCCGGGCCACCCCTTCGTCCTCGTCGCACGCGATCTCGCGCCGGCCGACACCGCGGTGCTCGATCTCCAGCAGGTCCTCGCGCTCGTCACGGTCGACGGCGGGCCCACCTCGCACACCGCCATCCTCGCGCGGGAGCAGTCCATCGTCGCCGTCGTCGGCGCCGCAGAGGCCGCCACCCTCGCCGACGGGGAGCAGGTGCTCGTCGACGCCGAGCACGACGTCGTCGTGGTGGCGCCGAGCGAGGCGCAGCTCGCCGAGGCGCGCGAGCGCAGCGCGGCCCGCAGGCTCGCCGCGGAGGCGCCGATCACGCCCGGTGCGCTCGCCGACGGGATCCCGGTGCCGCTGCTCGCGAACCTCGGCTCGGTCGCCGGCGCGGAGGAGGCGCTCCGGCTGGGCGCGGAGGGCGTGGGCCTGTTCCGCACCGAGTTCCTCTTCCTCGACGCCGAGCGCGCGCCGAGCGTCGTCGAGCAGCAGGAGCAGTACACGAAGCTGCTCACCGCCTTCGCCGGCAAGAAGGTCGTCGTGCGGGTGCTCGACGCCGGAGCGGACAAGCCGCTCGCGTTCCTGAACGACGCCGAGGAGGAGAATCCCGCGCTCGGGCTCCGAGGCATCCGCGCCCTGCGCCGGTCCGAGCCCGTCCTACGGGAGCAGCTCACGGCACTCGCCGCCGCCGACGCCGCCACCGACGCCGAGCTCTGGGTCATGGCGCCGATGATCGCGACGGTCGAGGAGACCCGGTACTTCACCGCCCTGGCCGCGGAGCTCGGCATCCGGACCGCGGGCGTCATGGTCGAGGTGCCCGCCGCGGCGCTGCTGGCCGAGCAGGTGCTGGGCGCCTGCGCCTTCGCCTCGATCGGCACGAACGACCTCACGCAGTACACGATGGCCGCCGACCGCCTGCTGGGCACGGTCGCCCAGTTGCAGAGCCCGTGGCATCCGGCCGTGCTCCGCCTCATCGAGGAGGTCGGCGCCGCCGGGGCGCGCACCGGCACGCCCGTCGGGATCTGCGGCGAGGCCGCCGCCGACCCGCTGCTCGCGGTCGTCCTCGTGGGTCTCGGCGCCACCAGTCTGTCGATGTCGCCGTCGGCGCTCGCCGACGTGCGCGCCTCGCTCGCGCGCTACGGCCTGGAGGATGCCCGGGCCATCGCGAGGGCCGCGCTGGGGGCCGAGGGCGCGGCCGAGGCCAAGACGGCGGCGACGACCGCCGCCGAGGCGGTGCGGGGCGGCTCGGTTGGCGATTCGCCCGCGAGTGGTCTACAGTAGATCCTTGGTGTTCTGCACCTGCGCTGCGGCATGCGCCGACAGGGCGTCAGAGGTGCGGAACCATCGCACGACCGACCACCTTTACCCCAAGCGATAGTGAGGCTATGGCCAAGAAAGACGGTGTCATCGAGATCGAGGGCTCGGTCATCGAGGCGCTCCCGAACGCAATGTTCCGCGTCGAGCTGACCAACGGCCACAAGGTCCTGGCCCACATCTCCGGCAAGATGCGGCAGCACTACATCCGCATCCTCCCGGAGGACCGTGTGATCGTGGAGCTGAGCCCCTACGACCTGACCCGCGGGCGCATCGTCTACCGCTACAAGTAAGGGCTGTCGGAAAGTAACGGCCCGCGGCATCCCGCGGGTACGAGGACAGCGAATCGAAGGAAACATCCCTCATGAAGGTGAACCCCAGCGTCAAGCCGATCTGCGATCACTGCAAGGTGATCCGCCGCCACGGCCGCGTCATGGTCATCTGCAAGTCGAACCCGCGCCACAAGCAGCGCCAGGGCTGACCTGCGGCGGTCCGTGCCGCGCACGGATCCGCGACAACTGAACACGGCAGTGCCAGAACCCGCCGCCCGATGACTCGGGGGCGGGGGACACCTCGGGAGGAGGCCCGGGCACCGGCACTGCTTCACACCTCCACTCACTCACAGGAGAAGCCACCATGGCACGTCTGGCAGGAGTCGACATCCCGCGCGAGAAGCGCGTGGAGATCGCACTGACCTACATCTACGGCGTCGGCCGCACCCGTGCGCTGCAGACGCTCGCGGACACCGGCATCGACGGCAACATCCGCGTCAAGGACCTCAGCGACGAGCAGCTCGTCGCGCTGCGCGACTACATCGAGGGCAACTACAAGGTGGAGGGTGACCTTCGCCGCGAGGTCGCCGCCGACATCCGCCGCAAGGTCGAGATCGGCTCGTACGAGGGCCTCCGCCACCGTCGCGGCCTTCCGGTCCGCGGCCAGCGCACCAAGACCAACGCTCGTACCCGCAAGGGCCCGAAGCGCACCGTCGCCGGCAAGAAGAAGGCCGGCCGCAAGTAACCGCTTGTCGCCAGATCTAGGAGATTTCGAACATGGCAGCACCCAAGGCGGCTACTCGCAAGCCGCGCAAGAAGGAAAAGAAGAACATCGCCGTGGGCCAGGCCCACATCAAGTCGACGTTCAACAACACGATCGTCTCGATCACCGACACCAACGGTGCCGTGATCAGCTGGGCCTCCTCCGGCGGCGTCGGCTTCAAGGGCTCGCGCAAGTCGACCCCGTTCGCCGCGCAGCTGGCCGCCGAGTCGGCCGCCCGCCAGGCGCAGGAGCACGGCATGAAGAAGGTCGACGTCTTCGTCAAGGGCCCGGGCTCGGGTCGTGAGACCGCCATCCGCTCGCTCCAGGCCGCGGGCCTCGAGGTCGGCAGCATCAACGACGTGACGCCCCAGGCGCACAACGGCTGCCGCCCGCCGAAGCGCCGTCGCGTCTGACCCTCCGTCCCCGCCCCCGGGCGGCGCCCTCGCGGCGTCGCCCGGGGTGCGGGCCGTTCTCTCACAACTCAAGATCCTTCAAGAACTGCTCGGTGTCATATAGCGGACACCCTGCCGAAAGGAATCCACAGTGCTGATCGCACAGCGCCCGACGCTCACCGAAGAGAACATCTCGGAGTTCCGTTCGCGGTTCGTGATCGAGCCCCTCGAGCCGGGCTTCGGTTACACCCTGGGCAACTCGCTCCGTCGCACCCTCCTCTCCTCGATCCCGGGGGCGGCCGTCACGAGCATCCGCATCGACGGCGTGCTGCACGAGTTCTCGACCGTGCCCGGCGTCAAGGAGGATGTCACCGAGATCATCCTCAACATCAAGAACCTGGTCGTCTCCAGCGAGCACGACGAGCCCATCACCGCCTACCTGCGCAAGCAGGGCGCCGGTGAGGTCACCGCCGCCGACATCTCGGCCCCGGCCGGTGTCGAGGTGCACAACCCCGAGCTCGTCATCGCGACCCTGAACGACTCGGCGAAGTTCGAGCTCGAGCTCACCATCGAGCGCGGCCGCGGCTACGTGTCGGCCCAGCAGAACCGCAACGAGTACAGCGAGGCGGGCCAGATCCCGATCGACTCGATCTACTCGCCGGTGCTGAAGGTCACCTACCGCGTCGAGGCCACCCGTGCCGGCGAGCGCACCGACTTCGACCGCCTCGTGGTCGACGTCGAGTCGAAGCCCGCCATCTCGCCGCGCGACGCGATCGCCTCGGCGGGTCGCACGCTCGTCGAGCTGTTCGGTCTCGCCCGCGAGCTGAACACCGCGGCCGAGGGCATCGAGATCGGCCCCGCGCCGGTCGACGCCGTGCTCTCGAGCGAGCTCTCGATCCCGATCGAGGACCTCGACCTCTCGGTGCGCAGCTACAACTGCCTGAAGCGCGAGGGCATCAACACGGTGTCCGAGCTCGTCGCCCTGTCGGAGTCGCAGCTCATGAACATCCGCAACTTCGGCCAGAAGTCGGTCGACGAGGTCAAGGACAAGCTCACGGAGATGGGGCTGGCCCTCAAGGACTCGGTTCCCGGCTTCGACGGCGCCCACTTCTACACGGGCTTCGACGACGAGAACTAAGCGGTAGCGCCGCCCTAACCCCCCAAGTACTGGAGACAACGAATCATGCCGAAGCCCACCAAGGGCCCCCGCCTCGGAGGCGGCCCCGCGCACGAGCGGCTGCTGCTCGCGAACCTCGCCGCCGCGCTGTTCACGCACAAGTCGATCACGACGACCGAGACCAAGGCCAAGCGCCTTCGTCCGCTCGCCGAGCGCCTGATCACCTTCGCGAAGCGCGGCGACCTGCACGCCCGCCGTCGCGTGCTCGCCGTCATCGGCGACAAGTCGGTCGTCCACGAGCTGTTCGCGGTCATCGCGCCGCAGGTCGCCGACCGTGAGGGCGGCTACACCCGCATCACGAAGATCGGCAACCGCAAGGGCGACAACGCCCCCATGGCGGTCATCGAGCTCGTGCTCGAGCCGGTCGTGAAGAAGCAGCGCGCGGCGAAGCCCGCCGCCGAGGCCGCCCCGGCCGCCCCGGTCGAGGAGCCGGCCGAGGAGGCCGCCGCCGAGACCGAGGCTCCCGCCGAGGAGACCGCGGAGACCGAGGCTCCGGCCGAGGAGCAGGCGGAGACCGCCGAGGCCGAGGCCAAGTAACCTCAGCACCCCGTTCGACGGGCCCCGATGCATCGCGCATCGGGGCCCGTCGTCGTTTCCGGCGGCGCGCTCGGCCGCTCGCCCGCCGGCGGGGCCGCGGTGCCGGAGCGCCCTAAGCTGGACGGCATGGCGAGCACTCGGGATCCCGGCGTCGACGCCGGCCCGCAGCGGGACCGGGCGGACCTCGTCCGGCTGCGCCTGGGCATCGCCTACGACGGCGGCGGCTTCGCCGGCTGGAGCACGCAGCCCGGCCTGCGCACCGTGCAGGGGGTCGTCGAGCAGGCGCTCGGCACGCTGTTCCGCCGCACCGGCACCGCGCCGCGGCTGACGGTGGCCGGCCGCACCGACGCCGGCGTCCACGCCCTCGGTCAGGTCGCGCACCTCGACGTCGAGCCCGAGGCCCTCGCCGCGGTCACGAAGCCGCGTCGCGGCGACGCCGACTCGGCGGACGCCCCGGATCCGGCCGCCGTGCTGCTGCGCCGGCTCACCGGCATCCTCGGCGCCGCCGAGGCCGACGTCGTGGTGACCTCCGCGGCGATCGCGCCGCCGGGCTTCGACGCCCGTTTCTCCGCGGTGTGGCGCCGCTACGAGTACCGCATCGCCGACGGCGCCGCGCTGAAGGACCCGCTCGCGAGGAACCGCACGGTCTGGCTGCCGCGCACGCTCGACGCGGCCGCGATGGATGCTTCGGCGCGCTCGCTGGTGGGGCTGCACGACTTCGCCGCCTTCTGCAAGCCCCGACCCGAGGCGACGACGATCCGCACGCTGCAGGCCTTCGGCTGGACGCGCGACCCCGACGGCGTCCTCGTGGCGCGGCTGCAGGCCGACGCCTTCTGCCACTCGATGGTGCGCGCGCTCGTCGGCTCGAGCGCGGCCGTGGGGGAGGGGCGGCTCGACCAGGCGGATCCCGCCGCGCTCCTCGCCGCCGCGGAGCGCACGAGCGCCTTCAAGGTGATGCCGGCGAAGGGGCTCGTGCTCACCGAGGTCGGCTACCCGCCCCACGCGGAGCTCGCGGCGCGCGCCGAGCAGACCCGAGCCCGCCGCGAATTGCGGGTCGACGGGGTCGTCGGCTAAACTCTCCCTTTGGTGCCACGGCGCCGACCTTCGGGTCGATCCCGGGTATCCGAAGTTGAGCCCTCCACCGGGGCGTTCCCGCGCATCGCGCTCGAACACCCCACCGGAGCGGGATTCACGAACCTCTCACTCGATACAGAAAGCAGCACTCCCGTGACGCGTACGTACACCCCGAAGCAGAGCGAGATCCAGCGCGACTGGCTCGTCATCGACGCCGCCGACATCGTGCTCGGCCGCCTCGCGAGCCACTCCGCCGCCCTGCTCCGCGGCAAGCACAAGGCGATCTTCGCCAACCACGTCGACACCGGCGACTTCGTCATCATCATCAACGCCGAGAAGGTGGCCCTCACCGGCCAGAAGCTCGAGCAGAAGAAGGCCTACCGCCACTCGGGCTACCCGGGCGGCCTCAAGGCCGTCGGATACGCCGAACTCCTCGAGAAGAACCCCGTCCGCGCCGTCGAGAAGGCGATCCGCGGCATGCTCCCGAAGAACTCGCTCGGTCGGGCCCAGCTCAAGAAGCTGAAGGTCTACGCCGGCCCGGAGCACCCGCACGCGGCTCAGCAGCCGAAGCCGTACACCCTCACCCAGGTCGCGCAGTAAGCGCCCCCTCGACTTCTCGAAAAGGACTCATTACCACCATGGCGAAGATCGCAGACCAGATCGACCAGGCTCCCGAGAGCTACACGACCGAGAGCGCCGCGGCTGAGGCTCCCGCCGCCGCCCGCCCCGTGCTGAACGTCTCCGGTGCGGCCGTCGGCCGTCGCAAGCAGGCCATCGCGCGCGTGCGCGTCGTGCCGGGCGCCGGCGGCATCAAGGTGAACGGCCGCGAGTTCGCGGACTACTTCCCGAACAAGCTCCACCAGCAGCTCATCACCGACCCCTTCACCGTGCTCGAGCTCAACGGCTCGTACGACGTGATCGCCCGCATCACCGGCGGCGGCCCCTCGGGCCAGGCCGGCGCGCTGCGTCTCGCGATCGCCCGTGCGCTCAACGAGATCGACCGCGAGAACAACCGTCCGACCCTGAAGAAGGCCGGCTTCCTCACGCGCGACGCCCGCGTCATCGAGCGCAAGAAGGCCGGTCTCAAGAAGGCGCGCAAGGCTCCGCAGTTCTCGAAGCGTTAATCGCTTCGCCGGACTTTCCGCATGCCTCGGCTATTCGGAACCGACGGGGTCCGGGGCCTGGCCAACCGTGAACTCACGGCTGACCTGGCCCTGGGCCTCGCACAGGCGGCTGCCGCCGTCCTCACTCAGGGGCGCCACGCGGAGGAGAACCGCGCGGCCGGGCGGCGTCCTGTCGCCGTCGTCGCGCGCGACCCTCGCGTCTCGGGTGAATTCCTCACCGCCGCCGTCGCGGCCGGCCTCGCGTCGAGCGGGGTCGACGTCCTCGACGCCGGCGTGATCCCCACCCCGGCGACCGCGTTTCTCATCGACTCGATCGACGCCGACTTCGGCGTGATGATCTCGGCGTCGCACAACCCGGCGCCCGACAACGGCATCAAGTTCTTCTCGTTCGGCGGCACGAAGCTCCCCGACGAGGTCGAGGACCGCATCGAGAGCTATCTCGGCAAGCAGAAGCTCGCCCCCGTCGGCGACGGCGTCGGCCGCATCCGCCGCTTCGCCGACGCCGAGGACCGCTACGTCGTGCACCTGCTCGGCACGCTGCCGCACCGTCTCGACGGGCTGAAGGTCGTCCTCGACTGCGCCCACGGCGCCGCCGCCGGCGTGTCCCCCGAGACGTTCCGCGACGCGGGCGCCGAGGTGATCGTCATCGGCGCCGACCCCGACGGCATCAACATCAACGACGGCGTCGGCTCCACCCACCTCGGGCCGCTGCAGGCCGCCGTCGTCGAACACGGCGCCGATCTCGGCATCGCGCACGACGGCGACGCCGACCGCTGCCTCGCGGTCGACGCCGAGGGCAACGTCATCGACGGCGACCGCATCATGGCGATCCTCGCGGTCTCGATGAAGGAGCGCGGCACGCTCGTCGACGACACCCTCGTCGTCACCGTCATGTCGAACCTGGGCCTGAAGCGCGCGATGGCCGAGTACGGCATCCGCATCGTCGAGACGAAGGTCGGCGACCGCTACGTGCTCGAGGAACTGACGGCCGGCGGCTACGCGCTCGGCGGCGAGCAGTCCGGGCACGTGATCATGAGCGAGTTCGCGACGACGGGCGACGGCGTGCTCACGGGGCTGCACCTCGCGGCCGAAGTCGCGCGCACCGGCAAGTCGCTCGCAGAGCTCGCTTCGGTGATGCGCGTGTACCCCCAGGTGCTCGTCAACGTCCGCGACGTCGACCACCACGCGCTGCACGAGAGCCCCGGCATCGCCGCGGCGGTCGCCGCCGCGGAGGCCGAGCTCGGCGAGTCCGGGCGCGTGCTGCTGCGCCCGAGCGGCACCGAGCCGATGGTGCGCGTCATGGTCGAGGCGGCCGAGCAGGCCGAGGCCGACCGGCACGCGGCCACGCTCGCCGAGGTCGTGAGCGTCGAGCTCGCCCGCTGATCCGCGTCGCGCTGGTGCCGACGAGGCATCCGTCGCCGCCGTCGCGAGTCGCCCGTTCCCCGAGGGAGCGGGCGATTCGCCGTTCCGGAGCGGGAGGCGCGTTCAGAGCTTGCGCAGCAGGACGCTCGACACGGTGTGGTCGGCGCTCTTGCGCAGCACGAGCGAAGCCCGCGAGCGGGTGGGGCGCACGTTCTGCAGGAGGTTCGGCTCGTTGATCGCGTGCCAGATCTCCCGGGCGCGCTGCCTCGCCTCCTCCTCGGAGAGCGCCGCGTAGCGGTGGAAGTAGGAGCGCGGATTCGCGAAGGCGCCGCGCTGCAGCTTCAGGAAGCGCTCCTCGTACCACCGGGCGATGTCGCTCGTGCGCGCGTCGACGTAGATCGTGAAGTCGAAGAGATCGCTCACGGCGAGGCGATGGCCGGGGCCGGGCGGCTGCAGCACGTTCAGCCCCTCGACGATGAGCACGTCCGGGCGGCGCACGGTGATCTGGGCGTCGGGGACGATGTCGTAGGCGAGATGCGAGTAGAAGGGGGCGCGCACCTCGGCCGCGCCGGCCTTCACCTCGCTCACGAAGCGCAGCAGCGCGCGCCGGTCGTACGACTCGGGGAAGCCCTTGCGGGCCATGAGCCCGCGGCGCTCGAGCTCGGCGTTCGGGAAGAGGAAGCCGTCGGTCGTCACGAGCTCGACCCTCGGCGTGTGCTCCCAGCGCGCGAGGAGCTCTCGCAGCAGGCGGGCGATCGTCGACTTGCCGACCGCGACCGAGCCGGCGACGCCGATGACGAACGGGGTCGGCGCGAAGCGCTCCCGCAGGAACTCGCTCGTGACCTTGTGCAAGGCCTTCGTGCCGCCGACGTAGAGGTTCAGCAGTCGCGACAGCGGCAGGTACACCTCGGCGACCTCGCGCGGGTCGAGCGGTTCGCCGAGCCCGCGCAGCTGCACGAGCTCGGTCTCCTGGAGCGGCGAGGGCATCGACGGCGCGAGCGCAGCCCAGTCGGAGCGGTCGAGCTCGATGAACGGCGACAGCTGCGGGGCGTTCGACGCGGCGTGATGCTGGTCCGGCACCCGCACAGTCTAGTGAGGGCCGCGGGCGCCGCCGACCGTGGGGCGCTCGTCCAGGATCTCGCCGCTAGGATCGTGCGCATGTGTGGAATCGTCGGATACGTGGGCGCCCGTTCGAGCGTCGACGTCCTCATGGGTGGCCTGCGCCGCCTGGAATACCGTGGCTACGACTCGGCCGGGGTGGCCATCATCGGCGCCGAGGGCGAACTCGCCACGGCGAAGCGCGCCGGCAAGCTGAAGGTCCTCGCCGATGCGCTGGAGCAGCAGCCGCTCGAAGCGGGCGGCACCGGCATCGGGCACACCCGCTGGGCGACGCACGGCGGCCCGACCGACGCGAACGCGCACCCGCACCTCGCCGACGAGGGCCGGCTCGCGCTCATCCACAACGGCATCATCGAGAACTTCTCCGAGCTGAAGCAGGAGCTGCTCGACGAGGGCTTCGCCTTCGCCTCCGAGACCGACACCGAGGTCGCGGCCGTGCTGCTCGGCCGCGAAGTCCGTCGCACCGGCGACCTCCGCGCCGCGTTCCGCGCGACCGTGCAGCAGCTCGAGGGCGCGTTCACGCTCCTCGCCGTGCACCGCGACGAGCCGGGACTCGTCGTCGGCGCGCGCCGCAACTCGCCGCTCGTGCTCGGCCTCGGCGAGGGCGAGAACTTCCTCGGCTCCGACGTCGCCGCCTTCGTGGAGTTCACGAAGCGCGCGGTCGCCATCGGCCAGGACCAGATCGTCGAGCTCACCGCCGACGAGGTCCGCGTCACGGACTTCGAGGGCTCGCCCGTCGAGGTCGAGCCCTTCGAGGTCGCCTGGGACGCCTCCGCCGCCGAGAAGGGCGGCTGGTCCTCCTTCATGCGCAAGGAGGTGGCCGAGCAGCCCGAGGCCGTCGCCAACACCGTGCGCGGCCGCATCGCCGACGAGCAGGTCGTCATCCCCGAGCTCGAGGCGCTCGGCGACGAGGAGCTTCGCGCCGTCCGCCGCATCACGATCGTGGCCTGCGGCACCGCCTCCTACGCGGGCCTCGTCGCGAAGTACGCGATCGAGCAGTGGGCGCGCGTGCCCGTCGAGGTCGAGCTGAGCCACGAGTTCCGCTACCGCGAGCCGGTCATCGAGCAGGACACCCTCGTGCTCTCCATCAGCCAGTCCGGCGAGACGATGGACACGCTCATGGCCGTGAAGTACGCCCGCGAGATGGGCGCGAAGACGGTCTCGGTCTGCAACACGCAGGGCGCCACCATCCCGCGCGAGTCCGACGCGGTCGTCTACACGCACGCCGGGCCCGAGGTCGCCGTGGCCTCGACGAAGGCGTTCGTGGCGCAGATCACCGCCCTGTACCTCTTCGGCCTGCACCTCGCGCGCGTGCGCGGCACCCTGACGGACGGGCAGCTCGCCGCGCAGCTGCACGAGCTGCAGGCGGTGCCCGAGAAGCTCGCCTCGGTGCTCGAGGAGTCGGAGAAGGTCGCGCAGCTCGCGCACTGGATGGCCGACACCCGCTCCGTGCTCTTCCTCGGCCGTCACGTCGGCTACCCGATCGCCCTGGAGGGCGCGCTGAAGCTCAAGGAGCTCGCGTACATCCACGCCGAGGGCTTCGCCGCCGGCGAGCTGAAGCACGGGCCGATCGCCCTGATCGAGCCCGGTCAGCCGGTCTTCGTCGTGGTGCCGAGCCCGCGCCACCCGAACAGCCTGCACCCGAAGGTCGTCTCGAACATCCAGGAGATCCGCGCTCGCGGCGCGCGGGTCATCGCGATCGCCGAGGCCGGCGACGCGGCCGTGCTGCCCTTCGCCGACGAGGTCATCCGCATCCCGCTCGCCGCGCCCCTCTTCGAGCCGCTGCTCGCGGTGGTGCCGCTGCAGGTGTTCGCGATGGAGCTCGCGCAGGCCAAGGGCCTCGACGTGGACCAGCCGCGGAACCTCGCGAAGTCCGTGACGGTGGAGTGACCGGGAGCGTATGAACGACGGGGGCTGTGTGAGCGACGGAGCACGCGAGTGATCGCGGGCATCGGCATCGACGTGGTCGATCTGGACCGCTTCGAGCGGTCGATCCGTCGCACCCCGGCCCTCGTCGAGCGCCTGTTCGCCGAGAGCGAACGCGACCGCTCGCCGCGCTCGCTCGCGGCGCGCTTCGCGGCGAAGGAGGCGCTCATCAAGGCCCTCGGCGGGCACGCGGTGCTGCGCTGGCAGGAGATGCGGGTCGTGCAGGATGCCGACGGCAACCCCGGCTTCGAGGTCACCGGCGGGCTCGCCGCGCACCTCGAGGCGCTCGGCATCGACACGCTCCACCTCTCGATGAGCCACGACGCGGGCATCGCGAGCGCCTTCGTGGTGCTCGAACGGAGCGGGGGAGCGGGCGGATGACGGAGCGACCCTTCCGCGAGGCGCTGATCGACCTCGACGCCGTGACCGCGAACGTGCGCACCCTGGCCGAGCGGCTCGGCACCCCGGCCATGGCCGTCGTCAAGGCCGACGCCTACGGCCACGGCGCGGTGCCCGTCGCCCGCGCGGCGCTCGCCGGCGGGGCCGCCTGGCTCGGCACCGCCGACCTCGGCGAGGCCTTCGAGCTTCGCGCGGCCGGCATCGACGCACCGATCCTCGCCTGGCTGCACGATCCCGGCGCCGACTTCGGCCCCGCGATCGACGCCGGCATCGACCTCGGTCTCTCCGCCGAGGCGCAGCTGCACCGGGCTGCGGACGCCGCGCGCACCGCCGGCCGGCCCGCGGCGGTGCACCTGAAGATCGACACGGGCCTCAGGCGCAACGGCGTCCAGCCCGACGAGTGGGCCGGCGCCGTCGCGGCGGCCGCGCAGCTCGAGCGCGCGGGCCTCGTCCGCATCCGCGGCATCTTCAGCCACCTCGCGAACACCTCCGCCGAGGCCGACGCGGCTCAGCTCGCCGCATTCGAGCGCGCGCTCGCCGTGGCCGCCGAGGCGGGCCTGCGGCCCGAACTCCGGCACATCGCGTCGACCGCCGGGGCGCTCACCCGGCCCGAGGCGCGCTACGACCTCGTCCGGCTCGGCATCGCCTGCTACGGCATCCCGCCGTTCGCCGACGGCACGACCTCGGCCGAGCTCGGCCTCGTGCCGGTGATGACCCTCCGCGGCCGCGTCGCGGCGGTGCGGCGCATCGCCGCGGGCGACGGGGTGTCCTACGGGCACACCTGGCGCGCGGAGCGCCCCACCAAGCTCGCGCTCGTGCCGCTCGGCTACGCCGACGGCATCCCGCGGCAGGCCTCCGGCCGCGGCGAGGTGCTGCTCGCGGGCGCCCGCCGCCCCGTCGTGGGGCGGATCGCGATGGACCAGTTCCTCGTCGACGTCGGCGACGACGCCGTCGAGGTCGGCGACGAGGTCGTGCTCTTCGGCGATCCGGCGACCGGTGCCCCCTCGGCCGACGACTGGGGCGTCGCCGCCGACACGATCGGCTACGAGATCGTCACCCGGATCGGCCCGCGCGTGCCGCGCGGCTACCTCGGCGGCGCGTGATGCGGCTCGAGATCGCCGACACCGAGCAGATGGAGGCGTTCGGCCGACGGCTCGGCGCGGTGCTGCGCGCGGGCGACCTCGTGCTGCTCACGGGCCCGCTCGGCGCAGGCAAGACGACGCTCACCCGCGGGATCGGCGAGGGCCTCGGCATCCGCGGCCCCGTGCAGAGCCCGACCTTCGTGCTCGCCCGCACCCACCCGAGCCTCGTCGGCGGCGCGCCGCTCGTGCACGTCGACGCGTACCGGCTGCGCGATGCGCTCGAACTCGACGACCTCGACCTCGATTTCGACGGCTCCGTCGTCGTGGCCGAGTGGGCCGCCGGCCTCGTGGACGAGTCGCACCCCACCTGGCTCGAGGTCGTCATCGAACGGCGTACGGGTGCCGACGCCGGGTCGACGGCCGACGAGCTCGACCTCGAGGCCGACGAGCCCCGCACGCTCACCCTTCGCGGACCCCTCCTCGAGCGGATTCAGGAAGACGCGGCCGAGACGACCTAGTAGCGCGCGGCCCGGAGCGGATTCCAGGATGCCGAGACCGGCGCTCCCGTGCGAGCGGGGAGGGCGGGGCCCGTCGGCGAATAGGCTGGAGGCATGCTCCTCGCCATCGACACCTCGGCCGGCACGAGCGTCGCCGTGGTCGATCGCGACGGCGGCGTGCTCGAGCAGCGCGGCACCGCCGACGCGATGCGGCACGCCGAGGTCATCGGCGAACTGGTCGCCGAGACGCTCGCGGCCGCAGGCGTCGCGCCCGCTCGGCTCTCCGGCGTCGCGGTCGGCATGGGCCCCGGCCCGTACACGGGGCTCCGGGTCGGGATCGCCGCCGCGCGCGCGTTCGCGATCGGGATCGGGCGCCCGCTCGTGCCCGTACCGAGCCACGACGCCGTCGCCTGGGCGCGGCTCCGCGCCGGCGGTGCCTCCGCCGTGCAGGTCGTGACCGACGCGCGCCGCCGCGAGTTCGCCGTCTCCGAGTACCTCGGGCTCGACGCCGACGGCCTGCCGGTGCGCACGTCCGGCCCCGTGCTCGTGCCGCGCGACGAGGTGCCCGCATTCGAGGGGGCGCGGATCGACGCGGCCGAGGTGCCGGCCGGCGGCATCGGGATGCTCGCCGAGCTGGCCTTCGCGGCCGGGCGGCTGCCGCTCGCCGGCGACTCGGCCATCTACCTGCGCGAGCCCGACGTGACGCCGTCCGCAGGCAAGCGGGTGACCCGGTGAGCGTGCTGCTCCGCCGCGCGCGCCCGGACGACCTCGGCGCGATCATGCGGCTCGAGCGCGACACCTTCACCGACGACGCTTGGCCCGAGGACACGATGCGCCGCGAGCTCGCGAGCGAACACGGCTACTACCTGGTCGCGGTCGACGGTGAGACCGATGCGGCTGCCGCGCCCGACGCGGTCTTCGGCTACGCCGGGCTGCTCGCTCCGCGGGGGAGCGGGCAGGGCGACATCCAGACGATCGCCGTCGAGCCGGCCCACCGCGGTGCCGGCCTCGGCCGCGTGCTCATGCAGGCGCTCATCGCCGAGGCGCGCCGCCGCGAGGCCGTCCACGTCTTCCTCGAGGTGCGCGCCGACAACCCGGTCGCCCGCGGCCTGTACGCGTCCCTCGGCTTCACGGAGCTCGGCGTGCGGCCGCGCTACTACCGCAACGGCGTCGACGCGGTGCTGATGCGCCTCGAGGTGCCCCAGACCGTCACCCGCCCGGCCGACGCCCGCCCGGCCGACCCGATCGAGGAGACCCAGTCGTGAATCGCAGCACCCCGCTCGTGCTCGGCATCGAGACGAGCTGCGACGAGACCGGCGTCGGCGTCGTCCGCGGCACCGAGCTGCTCGCGAACACGATCGCCTCCTCCATGGACGAGCACGCGAGGTACGGCGGCGTCGTCCCCGAGGTCGCCGCGCGGGCGCACCTCGAGGCGCTCGAGCCGACGATCCGGCAGGCGCTCGCCGAGGCATCCGTCTCCCTCGACGAACTCGACGCGGTCGCGGTCACGAGCGGACCGGGCCTCGCCGGCGCGCTCATGGTCGGCGTGGGCGCGGCGAAGGCGCTCGCCGTGTCGCTGGGGGTGCCGATCTACGCGGTGAACCACCTCGTCGGTCACGTCGGCGCCGATCTGCTCGACACGGATGCCCCGCTCGAGACGCCCACGATCGCCCTGCTCGTCTCCGGCGGGCACACCTCGCTGCTGCTCGTGCGCGACCTCGTCTCCGACGTGGAGCTCCTCGGCGAGACCATCGACGACGCGGCCGGGGAGGCCTTCGACAAGGTGGCCCGGCTGCTCGGCCTGCCCTACCCGGGCGGCCCCGAGATCGATCGTGCCGCGGTCGGCGGCGACCCCGCCGCCATCCGCTTCCCCCGCGGGCTGACGAAGCCGAAGGACCTCGAACGGCACCGCTACGACTTCAGCTTCTCGGGCCTGAAGACCGCGGTCGCCCGCTGGGTCGAACAGCGCGAGGCCGCAGGCGAGCCCGTGCCGGTCGCCGACGTCGCCGCGAGCTTCCGGGAGGCCGTCGTCGACGTGCTGACGGCGAAGGCGGTCGACGCCTGCCGCGAGCTCGGCGTCCCGCGCCTCCTGCTCGGCGGCGGGGTCATCGCGAACGCCCGGCTGCGCGAGCTCGCCGCCGAACGCGCGGCGGCGGCCGGGATCGAGCTGCGCATCCCGCCGCTGTCGCTCTGCACCGACAACGGCGCGATGATCGCGGCCCTCGGCGCGCAGCTCATCATGGCCGGGCACGAGCCGTCCACGCTCGGCTTCGGGGCCGACTCGACGCTGCCGGTCACCGAGATCCAGGCCTGAAGCGGCGCCGGGGCGGCGCTCCGGCCCTCGCGCGCGGCTGAGGCCCGCGCTAGGCTTTCGGGAGAGGCCGGATGCCTCGGGGGGAAACTGCGCCCGAAGGGGCGCGACCGGGCAGCCGAGCACGAGGAGGGCCAGCGATGAGCGATCCCAGGCAGAACTCCGACCCGGCGTTCACGCCGGCGTCGGCCGACTTCGGCATGGCGACCTCGGCCACGCCGCCGGAAGACCCGATCGTCCCCAACTACGTCGACCAGGAGTCGCGCATCCCGGCGCCCGCCAAGACGAACACCCTCGCGGTCGTCTCGCTGGTCGCCTCGCTCGCGGGCCTGCTCACGGGCTTCGGCTTCCTCGTCGGCATCATCTGCGGGCACATCTCGCTCAGCCAGATCAAGAAGACCGGCGAGGAGGGCCGCGGCGCCGCGCTCGCCGGCACCATCATCGGCTACATCGGCATCGCGCTCTCCGTGATCGCGGTGATCGTGGTCATCATCGTGGTGGCGACCGCGGCCACCATGTCGAACGTCAGCGTCAGCGGCTGAGCGCCGGCCACGACCCCGAACCACCCGTCCCGCGCGCGACACGAGAGGCACGCACATGAGCGACCAGAACACCCCGCAGACTCCGGCCGAGCCCGAGCCGAACGCCGCCGGCACCCCCGAGGTGCCCTCGGCGCCCGAGCCGCCGGCCTCGCCCGAGCCTCCGGCGACGCCCGCCGCGCCCGAGCCGCCGGCCGCGCCGACCCCGCCGTCCTACGGCACGACCGAGGCCCCGGCGTACGGGGCCCAGCCGGCGCCCGCCGCCGCCCCGGCCCCGCCGGCGTACGGCGCGCCCGCCGGTGAGCAGCCCCCCGCGTACGGCCAGCAGCCCTACGGGCAGCAGCCCGCGTACGGCCATCAGCCGGCCTACGGTCAGCAGCAGCCGGGATACGGCCAGCAGCCGTACGGTCAGCCGCAGCAGCCCGCCTACGGCCAGCCGCAGGCCGGCTACGCCGCGTACGCGCCCGCCCCGGCGGCGCCGACGCCGACGCTGAGCATCATCTCGATGATCGGCGGCATCCTCGGTCTCGTCGGCAGCCTGTTCTACGGCTTCGGCGCGCTCTTCTCGATCGCGGCCGTCGTGCTCGGCTTCCTCGGCCGCAAGAAGGAGCCGGCGGCCAAGGGCTTCTGGCTCACCGGCCTCATCACCGGGTTCGTGGGCATCGCGCTCGGCCTGCTCTGGATCATCGGCATCGTGATCTTCTTCGTCGTGCTCGCGGCGTCGAGCAGCGGCTACGGCTACTGAGCGGAGCCGTCCTGTCCGAAACGAACGATCGCTCAGGGGTCCCGTCGGACGACGGGACCCCTGAGCGCTTCGACTCCGCCCGGCCGCTCGCGCCCTACGAGCCGGCCGAGCCGACCTTCCGCGGCGAGCCCGCCGTCCGCGAGGCGCTCCGCGGAGCGACGGGACGCCGGCGCCGCACGGGCGACGAGGGCGCACCGGGCGCCGCGACGGCGGAGCCGCGCCGACTCGACGAGCCGCCGACCGCGATCGAGCAGCGCGAGTACGAGGTGCCCGTCGACACCGGGCAGCTGCGCTCGCTCTCGACTGGGCAGCTGCTCCTCGTGCATCGGCCGCCGCTGCCCGAACCGGTCGAGCACGTCGACGTCGCCGACGATGACGACGCGCAGCGGCGGGTCTACAGCTGGATCTCGGTGATCACCGGCACGATCGGCGGCATCGCCTCCCTCTTCGTGGGCTGGATGCTGCCGGTCTCGCTCGCGGCGATCGTCTTCGGGGTGCTCGGGCTCCGCCGTGAGGAGCACGGCCGCTCGCTCGCCTTCGCCGGCATCGGCACCGGAGTCGGCGGGCTCGTGTTCTCCGCGGTGTGGATCGGCTACTACGCGATCGTCTTCGGCGCGCTCCCGCGCTGAGCCGGACGGGCCTCGACTCAGTCGGCGCGCTCGACGAGCAGCGCGATGTGGCGGCCGGCCTCGCGGGTCAGGATGATCGTCGCCGAGGCGCCCCCGGACAGCTTCAGCCGGGTGCGCAGCGCCGCCGGATCCACGTCGACCCCGCGCTTCTTGATCTCGAGGGTGCCGACGCCGCGGCTCGCGAGTTCCCGGCGGAGCTGGCGTTCGTCCGCAGGCAGTCGCTCCAGTACCCGGAACGCGCGGGCGAACGGCGTCTCGACCAGGCGGTCGCCGGTCAGGTAGGCGATGCCGTCGGAGAGCATGCGCGCGTCGAGGGAGCGGGCCAGGTCGCCGATCAAGCGGGCGCGGATGACGCCGCCGTCCGGCTCGTAGACGTAGGCGCCGAGCTCGCCGACCGGCTCGTCCGGGCTGTCCGCCGGGGCGGTGAGTTCGTGCGCCGCGCCGCCGCGGATGACGAGGGCCGCGCGGCCGACGCCCGGCCGGGCCAGCGCGCCGAGCCAGACGGCGAGCTCCACGACGTCGCCGTCGACCGAGACCCACTGCGCCTCTGCGCCCGCCGGGATGACCCCGCGGTCGGTGCCCGGGCCGAGCTTCACGCCGACGGGGAGCCGTTCGGAGAGTCCGAACGCGAAGTCGAGCGGCGGTGAGTAGTCCGAGGCATCCGCCAGCCGCCGGGTGCTGCCGCCCGAGGTGACCCGGCGCGCCGGGTCGAGCCAGGCGCCGCCGATGCCGCCGAGGGCGACCTCCTCGGCGCGCGCGTGCAGCACCGTCGCCTGCGGGAACGGGGTCAGGTTGTAGGCGGCGATCGCGGCGGTGACCTCGTCGGCGTCGGCCGCGGTGACCTCGAGCTCGATCGCGGCGAGCGCGAGGGCGTCGCCGCCGATGCCGCAGCCGAGGTCGGCGACGTGCGCGATCCCGGCGCGCGCGAAGCGACCCGCGTGCAGCGCCGCGACGTTCAGTCGCGTCGCCTGTTCGAGGCCGGGCTCGGTGAAGAGCATGCGCGAGGCGAACTCGCCGAACTTCGCCCGCCCCTTCGCGCGCAGCCTGGCCTGGCTCAGCACGGCCGCCACGAGGCCGGGTGCGTGGCCCTGCTTGCGGAGCGCCGCGACGGTCTTGACGACGTCGGCCTTCGCGTCCCATTCGCCGATCGAGTCGAGGAGGCGGAGCCCCTCCGGCGACAGCAGTTCCACGAGTTCGGCGCGATCCACCCGGCCACGCTAGCACCCGGGGTTCCCCGGTCGGCGCGATGCAGCGCCGGCACGAGGCGGCCACGCTAGCACCCGGGGTTCCCCGGTCGGCGCGATGCAGCGCCGGCACGAGGCGGCCACGCTAGCACCCGGGGTTCCCCGGTTGAGCCGTGCGCTGGCACTCACGTTGCACGAGTGCCAGATCCACCCTAGACTTTGGTTAGCACTCTCGTTCCGAGGCTGCTAACCCAGTCTTCCAAGACAGTCGTCATCTAGAAAAGGGGTCAACCGTGTCGGTTTCCATCAAGCCGCTCGAGGATCGCATCGTCATCAAGCAGGTCGAGGCCGAGCAGACCACTGCGTCTGGCCTCGTCATCCCCGACACCGCCAAGGAGAAGCCGCAGGAGGGCGAGGTCGTCGCCGTCGGCCCCGGCCGCATCGACGACAACGGCAACCGCGTGCCGCTCGACGTCGCCGTCGGCGACCGCGTGCTCTACTCGAAGTACGGCGGCACCGAGGTCAAGTTCGGCGCCGACGAGTTCCTCGTGCTCTCGGCCCGCGACGTCCTCGCGGTCGTTGTCCGCTGACCTTCAGCACCGCTCGCAACGGCCCGGATGCCTCGTGCATCCGGGCCGTTCCGCGTTCCCGGGGCCCGCGGCATCCGGGAACGTCGCCGGCCGGGCGTAGGCTGAGCCGGTGAACAGCCCAGCCGACCGCCCTGCCGAGACGGTCGGCGCACCATCCGCGGGTCGCGCTGCGAGCGGCCGCTCCCCGCTCAGCGGCTCGGGGCTCGGCTACGCCGTCTCCGCCTACGTGCTCTGGGGCTTCCTGCCGGTCTACTTCATCGCGCTCGCGCCGAGCGGGCCCGTCGAGATCGTGGCCTGGCGCATCCTGCTCTCGCTCGTCTTCTGCGCGCTGCTGCTCGCCGTGACCCGCGGGTGGCGCGCGTTCTGGGCGCTCCTGCGCGACCGCCGGGTGCTCTTCACGATGGGGGCCGCGGGCGTGCTCATCTTCGTGAACTGGCTGACCTACGTCTACGCCGCCGTGTCGGGCCAGGTCGTCGAAGCCGCGCTCGGCTACTTCATCAACCCGATCGTCACCGTCTTCCTCGGCGTGCTCGTGCTGCGCGAGCGGCTCAGCGTCATGCAGTGGGTCGCGGTCGGCATCAGCATCGTCGCGGTCGTCGTGCTCGCGGTCGGGCACGGGCAGTTCCCCTGGATCGCGCTGCTGCTCGCCTTCTCCTTCGGCTTCTACGGCCTCATCAAGAAGCGCGTCGGCCACCGGGTCGACGCGGTGTCCGGGCTCACCCTCGAGACGCTCTGGCTCGCGCCCGTGGCCGCCGGCCTGCTCTGGTGGGTCGCCGCGACCGGCGGGCTCACCATGGGCGCGGTGAGCGCCTGGCACACGGTGCTCCTGGTCTGCGCCGGCGCCGTGACCGCGGTGCCGCTGCTGCTGTTCGCCGCCGCCTCGCGCCGGCTTCCGCTCATCCACCTCGGCTTCATCCAGTACTTCGCCCCGTTCATCCAGTTCCTCGTCGGCGTGCTCATCCTGCGCGAGCCGATGCCGCTCGAACGCTGGATCGGTTTCGCCCTCGTCTGGGTCGCCCTCGTCGTGCTGACGATCGACCTCGTGCGGAACGCCAGGGCGGCCCGCAAGCTCGTCCCCGAGCCCGTCTGATCCGAGCGCCCGAAGGGGCCGCGGCGCACGGATGCTGCGTCGGAACGGGTCCCGAGGTCGGCGCACGCACGATGAACGCGGTGTTACGCGGTTGTGACCGGCATCCCTTGTTTCCACGTTGGCCGGGCAATACTGTCAAGACCACGGCGTCATCTGACGCATCGATCTGTCCGAATCCTTAGTCCCAAGGAGCACCATGAGCGTATTCGCGAAGGCCACGGCCAAGCGCGGTGCACGCGGAATCTGGACGGGGGTCGCCCTCGCCGGCGCCGCCGCCCTCCTTCTCTCCGCTTGCACGAGCGGCGGCGGCAGCACCACCGCCCCGACCGAGGAGCCGGCCGACACGGGCGACGCCCTGCCCATCGAGGCGGGCCCGCGCGATCTCACCCTGAAGGTCGGTCAGCTCGCGCCCCAGTCGGGCAGCCTCGCCGTCCTGGGCCCGCCCCAGATCGCCGCGGCGAAGCTCGCGGTCGACGACATCAACAAGGCCGACCTCGGCATCACGCTCGAGCTCGTCCTCCGCGACGAGGGCGACACCTCGATCGACGTCGCCACGGGCTCGGTCACCGACCTGCTCTCGCAGGGCGTCTCGGCCATCTCGGGTGCTGCCGCGTCGGCGCAGACGCGCAACATCTACGAGCAGGTCACGAGCGCCGGCGTGGTGCTGATGTCGCCGTCGAACACCGGTCTCGACCTGTCGACGATCGACGACAACGACCTCTACTGGCGCACGGCGCCCTCCGACCTGCTGCAGGGCGAGGTGCTGGGCAACCTGATCGCCGAGGACGGCAACAGCACCCTCGGCATCATCTTCCAGAACGACGCCTACGGCACCGGCTTCGCCGAGACGACGAAGAAGGCGTTCGAGAGCGCCGGCGGCGAGGTCGTCGCGGAGTCCTCGTACAACACGGGCGACACCAACTTCACCACGCAGATCTCCGACGTGACGGCGCAGTCGCCCGACGCGATCGCGATCATCTCGTTCGACCAGGCGAAGATCATCATCCCGGAGCTCGTCGGCGGCGGCTTCCCGGGCGACAAGATCTACCTGACCGACGGAAACCGGCTCGACTACAGCGACGTGTTCGCCCCCGGCCTGATCAAGGGCGCGAAGGCGACCACCCCGGGTCTCGACCTGGCGACGCTCGGCGACTTCACCGACCGTCTCCTCGAGGTCGACCCGTCGCTGACCGACTTCACCTACGCGGCGGAGTCGTACGACAACATCGTGCTGTTCGCGCTCGCGGCCTACGCTGCGAACGACACCAGCGGCACGAAGATCGCCGAGTACCTCCGTCAGATCTCCGGCTCGAGCGGCGACGGCGAGAAGGTGACCGACTTCGCGCAGGGCGCCGCCCTGCTGGAGAAGGGCGAGCAGATCGACTACGACGGTCTCTCCGGTCCTATCACCTTCGATGAGAACGGCGACCCGACCGGCGCCACGATCGGCATCTACGAGTACCAGGACGACAACACCTCGACGCGCGTCAACTAGTCGGCGGTGGAAGGCCCCGGCGAGCGTTCCGCTCGCCGGGGC
>NZ_BMRJ01000001.1:572086-757922 GCF_014648575.1 Agromyces mediolanus
GCCGAGGCATCCACCCGCCCGTCAGCGGCGCTGAGGCGGCCGCTCAGTCGTCCTGACCGAGGGTGCCGAGGTAGAGCCCGATCACCTTGGGATCGTTCAGCAGCTCGCGGCCGGTGCCCTCGTAGGCGTCGCGGCCCTGGTCGAGCACGTAGCCGCGGTCGCAGATCTGCAGGCAGCGCCGGGCGTTCTGCTCGACCATGATGGTCGTGACGCCCGCGCGGTTGATCTCCTTCACCCGCAGGAACGCCTCGTCCTGCTTCACGGGGGAGAGCCCGGCGCTCGGCTCGTCGAGGAGCAGCACGTGCGGCCCCATCATCAGGGCTCGGCTCATCGCGACCATCTGCCGTTCGCCGCCCGAGAGCGAGCCGGCCCGCTGGCCGAGCCGCTTGCCGATCTCGGGGAAGATCGCGGTCACGAACTCGAGCCGCTCCTTCAGCCCCTTGGGCTTCTGGTAGAGGCCCATCTCCAGGTTCTCCTGGATCGTGAGCGAGGGGAACACGTTGTTCGTCTGCGGCACGAAGCCGACGCCCTTGGCGACGAGCTTGTTCGCCTTCAGGTTCGTGATGTCCTCGCCGTTCAGCAGCACGGCGCCCTTGCGCACCTTCACGAGGCCGAAGATCGACTTCAGCAGCGTCGACTTGCCGGCGCCGTTCGGGCCGATGATGCCGATGAGCTCGCCCTGCCTCGCGACGAGCGAGCAGCCGTTCAGGATGTTCACGCCGGGCAGGTAGCCCGCGGTGACCTCGGCGACCTCGACGACGGTGTCGCCGGGGGCCTCGGTCACGGCCGTGGCGCCGGCCGGTTCACTGTTCGTCATCGATGAGCTCCTTCACTGCCTCGACGTTCGACGTGTGCGCCGCGCCGAGGTCCGTGTCGTGGTGGGCGCCGAGGTAGGCGTCGATCACGGCCTGGTCCTGCATGACGGAGTGCGGGTCGCCCTCCGCCACGATGCGTCCCTCCGCCATCACCACGACCCAGTCGGCGATGTGCCGGACCATGTGCATGTCGTGCTCGACGAAGAGCACGGTCATCCCCTGCGTCTTCAGGTCGAGGATGTGGTCGAGGAGGGACTGGGTGAGCGCCGGGTTCACGCCGGCCATCGGCTCGTCGAGCATGACGAGCGTCGGGTCGCTCATGAGGGCCCGCGCCATCTCGAGGAGCTTGCGCTGCCCGCCGGAGAGGCTCGCCGCGTAGTCGTGCTGCTTCGCGTCGAGCTTGAACCGGGTCAGCAGCTCGACGGCCTTCGCCTCGATCTGCTGCTCCTGCTTGCGCCAGAGGAACGGCAGCAACGAGCGGAACAGGTTCTCGCCCGTCTGGTCCTTGGCGCCCAGCTTCATGTTGTCGAGCACGCTCAGCAGGCCGAGCGACTTCGTCAGTTGGAAGGTGCGGATGAGCCCCATGCGCGCGACCCGGTAGGCGGGCACGTGCGCGAGGGAGCGGCCGTCGAACTGCCACGTGCCCGAGTCGGGCTTGTCGAAGCCGGTCAGCAGGTTGAAGAACGTCGTCTTGCCGGCGCCGTTCGGGCCGATGAGGGCCGTGATCGCGCCGCGCGGGATCTCGACGTGGGCGACGTCGACGGCCGTCAGGCCGCCGAAGGTGCGCGTCACGCCGTCGGCGACGAGGATCGGGTCGACCTTGCGGCAGCCGGGCTCGGCGTCGCCGAGGTGGAGGCCGGTCGACTTCACCGGCTTGGACGTGGGAGTGGTCTCACTTGACAAAAGACATCTCCTTCTTGTTTCCGAGCAGCCCCTGCGGTCTGAAGATCACGAGGAGCATGATCGCGACGCCGACGAGGATGAACCGGAGCTGTCCCGCCTGCACCTCGGAGATCGGGAACCAGCCGGCCTCGACCGCGCGGGCGATGAAGCCCGAGAAGAAGGACAGCAGCACCCAGAACACGATCGATCCGAGCACGGGGCCGAGGATCGTCGCGGCTCCGCCGAGGAGCAGGATCGCCCAGATGAAGAAGGTGAGCGAGGTCGCGTAGGCGGAGGGGATCACCGCGCGCGGCATGATGAAGATCATGCCCGCGAGGGTGCCGAAGACGCCGCCGATGATGAGGCTCTGCATCTTGTAGGAGTAGACGTTCTTGCCGAGGGCGCGCACGGCGTCCTCGTCCTCCCGGATGCCCTTGATGACGCGGCCCCAGGGGCTGCGCATGAGGAGCCAGGTGAAGAGCACCGCGAGGATCACGACGCTCCAGCCGACGATGATGTTCCACCAGTCGTTCGCGCTGAACATCCAGGGGCCGAAGCCGGCCTTGCCCTCGAAGCTCAGCGGGTTCAGCGCCCGGAATCCGCCCTTGTACTCGCTGAGGCCGTTCGCCGAGCCCGTCACCGCGACGAAGGTGTTCGTCGTGAACAGGAGGCGCACGATCTCGGCCGCCGCGATCGTGACGATCGCGAGGTAGTCGGCCCGCAGCCGCAGGGTCGGGATGCCGAGGATGAGGGCGAACACGATGGACGCCCCGATGCCGACGAGCACGGCGCCCCACACCGGGAACCCGAAGGTGAGCACCGAGATGGCGTAGCCGTAGGCGCCGATGGCCATGAAGCCCGCCTGGCCGAAGTTCAGCAGGCCGGTGTAGCCGAAGTGCACCGCGAGGCCGAGCGCCGCGAGGGCGTAGGCGGCCGTGGTCGGGCTGATGAGCTCGACCGCCGCGTTCGAGAAGATGCTTCCCCAATCGATCATCGTCGGCCTCCTACCCGATCCGCTCTCGTCGGCCGAGGATGCCCTGCGGCCGGAAGAGGAGCACCAGAATCAGCACGACGAGCGCGCTGACGAACTTCATGTCGGAGGGCAGCCAGAGCGTCGAGAGCTCGACGAAGATGCCCACGATGAGCGAACCGATCAGGGCGCCGAACGCCGTGCCGAGACCGCCCAGGGTGACCGCTGCGAAGACCAGCAGCAGGATCTGGAAGCCCATGTCCCAGCTGACGCCGGGGCGGTAGTACGCCCAGAGGATGCCGCTCAGACCGGCGAGGCCGGCGCCGAGCACCCAGACGATCCGGATCACCCGGTCGACGTCGATGCCGCTCGTGGCGGCGAGGCTCGCGTTGTCGGCGACCGCGCGGGTCGCCTTGCCGATCCGCGTGCGCATCAGCAGGAACGCGACGCCGAGGAGCACCACGACGCTGACGCCCATGCTGACGAGGTCGATCCACGAGAGCGAGATCGGCCCGAGCTGCAGGTCGGCGGGGGAGGCGCCGGGCAGCTGCCTGGTCGCGCCGCCGTAGAAGAACTGGTATGTGTACCGCATCGCGAGCGAGAGGCCGATGCTCACGATCATCAGCTGGATGACTCCGACCCCTCGTCTTCGGAGGGGTTTCCAGATCACCCCGTCGAGGGACCAGCCCAGGCCGAGGCTCAGCAGCAGCGCGATGATGATCGCGATCCAGACGGGGAAGCCGAGGTCGCTGGAGAAGGTCAGCAGCATGAGCGCGCCGAAGGTGATCATCTCGGAGTGCGCGAAGTTGCTGAGGCCCGTCGTGCCGTAGATCAGCGAGAGCCCGATCGCCGCGAGGGCGAGCAGCAGGCCGAAGTTCACGCCGTTCGCCAGCCGGTTCAGCAACTGGTCGAAGAACGAGACGGTCTGCCTGGTGCCCTCGCCGAGGAAGAAGTTCACCGACTTCGTGTTGGTGAGCCCGAACTCCGCGGTGCGCGGGTTCTCCTCGTCCTCCGCGACGATGACGCCCTTCGGCAGGGTGTCCTCGTCGAGGGTCACTTTGTAGCTGGCCTTCTCGGGCACGCCGATGCGCCATTTGCCGTCGGCATCCGTCTCGGCGCTGGCTTTGAAGCCACCGCCCTCGACCGTGATCTCGACACCTTCAAGCGGTTCGTCCTCGTACTGCACATTCCCGAGGAAGAAGTACTCGTACTCTTCGGAGTCTGTGCCCGTACTCCCAGCCTCCGCCATCGCAGGGGACGCTGCGATGCCGGACAGAGTGAGTGCGGACAGTAGGACTGCGAGGAGTACGAGCCATCTCCCTGGGGAATGCCGTCGGACTGTTCGCGTGGATTCCACTGCACCTCCAAGGGGTTCCGGAGGTCGTTGTGGACCTCCGGGACCGGTCCTTTCCCGTCGACAACGTCGTTGACGGTACGTGCCGATTATGTCCCAGGTGTTTCGCCCGTGACACAAACGGCCCTCGATTGTTATCCGAGCGACGGGTCCGGCGCAACGTTCGTGCGGGGCGCGGCCCGAATACGCAGCGACGATGGGAATTCGGCGGCCCCGCCGTCGCTTAACATTGATGCACCGCGTCGCGCGCATCCCGCGCGGGCGGCATCGATCCAGGCGGCGAAACCAGCGGCGGCAGCGAAGGGCAGACATGGACAGGAACGATCCGTTCGGATTCACGGGACTCACCTACGACGACGTGCTGCTCCTGCCCGGGCACACCGACGTCATCCCGAGCGAGGCCGACACGACCTCGCGGCTCACCCGACGGATCAGCGTGGCCACGCCGCTGCTCTCCGCCGCGATGGACACCGTCACCGAGAGCCGCATGGCGATCGCGATGGCGCGCCAGGGCGGCATCGGCATCCTGCACCGCAACCTCTCCATCCAGGACCAGGCCGAGATGGTCGACCGGGTGAAGCGCAGCGAGTCCGGCATGGTCACGAACCCCGTGACGACCACCCCCGACGCCTCCGTCGCCGACGTCGACGCGCTCTGCGGCACCTACCGGGTCAGCGGCCTGCCGGTCGTCGACGAGGCGGGCAAGCTCGTCGGCATCGTCACGAACCGCGACATGCGCTTCGTCTCCGACTTCGAGAAGCCGAGCACGAAGGTCTCCGAGGTGATGACGCGGATGCCGCTCATCACCGGCCACGTCGGCATGAACCCCGATGAGGCGCTCGCGATCTTCGCCGAGCACAAGATCGAGAAGCTGCCGCTGATCGACGACGAGGGCCGGCTCACCGGCCTCATCACCGTCAAGGACTTCGACAAGAGCGAGCAGTACCCGAACGCGACGAAGGACGCCGAGGGGCGCCTGCGCGTGGGCGCGGCGATGGGCTTCTTCGGCGACGCCTGGGAGCGCGCCGAGGCCCTTCGCGACGCCGGGGTCGACGTGCTCGTCGTCGACACCGCGAACGGCGAGTCCGCCGGCGTGCTCGACATCATCCGCCGCTTGAAGGCCGACCCCTCCTTCGCGGGCATCGACGTCATCGGCGGCAACGTCGCCACCTACGAGGGTGCGAAGGCGCTCGTCGAGGCCGGCGCCGACGCCGTGAAGGTCGGCGTGGGCCCGGGCTCGATCTGCACGACCCGCGTCGTCGCGGGCGTCGGCGTGCCGCAGATCACGGCCGTGTACGAGGCCTCGAAGGCGACGATGCCGGCCGGCGTGCCGCTCATCGCCGACGGCGGACTGCAGTACTCGGGCGACATCGCCAAGGCGCTCGTCGCCGGCGCCGACACGGTCATGCTCGGCTCGCTGCTCGCCGGCACCGCCGAGAGCCCCGGCGAGCTGGTCTTCCAGAACGGCAAGCAGTTCAAGACCTACCGCGGTATGGGCTCGCTCGGCGCGCTGCAGACCCGCGGCAAGAAGACCTCCTACTCGAAGGACCGCTACTTCCAGGCCGACGTGCCGAGCGACGACAAGCTGATCCCCGAGGGCATCGAGGGGCAGGTGCCCTACCGCGGCCCGCTGTCCGCCGTGGCGTACCAGCTCATCGGCGGCCTGCGCCAGTCGATGTTCTACGTCGGCGCGCGCACGATCGAGGAGCTGAAGACCAAGGGCCGTTTCGTGCGCATCACGCCGGCGGGGCTCAAGGAGTCGCACCCGCACGACGTCCAGATCGTCGTCGAGGCGCCGAACTACACGCGCTGAGGGTCGGCGCGGCGCGGCGAAGCCGCGACGCGCTTCCCTCAGCAGGCGGCAGCAGGAGCGCTCGCGGCGCGCCAGCGCCGCGAAGCGTGCCACGGCAGATCGCCGACGCGAGCTGCACGGGCCCGTCCCGTCCCGTCCCGCCCGCCCGGCCCTACCGCGCGTCGGCCAGCCGGGTGATCGCCTCGGCGAGCACCTCGGGCGTGCACGCGAAGTTCAGCCGCACGTGCCCGCGGCCGGCCGTCGCGCCGAACTGCGGCCCGACGCCGAGGGCGACCTTGGCGTGCTCGAGCGCGTACGCGGCGGGGTCGTCGCCCCAGCCGAGCGCGCTGAAGTCGAGCCAGGCGAGGTAGCTCGCCTGCGGCATCCGGTAGCGCACTCCCGGCAGCTCGTCGGCGAGGAGCTCGGCGAGCAGCCGCCGGTTGTCGTCGAGGCTCGCGAGCACGCCGTCGAGCCAGAAGCCGCCCTCGCGGAACGCGGCGATGCTCGCGATGGAGCCGAACTGGCTCATCCGCCACTCGACCTCGTACGGCATGCCCCGGCGCACGGCGTCGCCGCGCTCGGAGGCCGTCACGATCATCGCCGCCTTGAGCCCGGCGAGGTTGAACGCCTTCGTGCCCGCCGTCACGGTGACGCCGAACTCGCGGGCAGCGTCGGAGACGTTGAGGAAGGGCGTGTAGACCGAGTCCGGCTGCGAGAGCGGGCCGTGCACCTCGTCGGACACGATCGTGGCGCCGTGCCGGGCGGCGATCTCCGCGAGGGCGGCGAGCTCGTCGCGGCTCGGCACGAGGCCGATCGGGTTGTGCGGGTTGCAGAGCAGCATCGCCTTCGCCCCGGCGGCGAAGGCGCGGTCGATGCCGTCGAGGTCGAGCGCCCAGCCGGCGTCGATGCCGCCCGTCATGGGCACCTCGACGACCGCGGCCGACGCCTCCGTCACGATGTCGAAGAACGGCGGGTAGATCGGCGGGGTCACGACGACGCGGTCGCCGGGGCTCGTGACCCGGCGGAGCACCTCGACGAGCCCCATGGCGACGTCGCCCGTGCTCGTCACGCGGGCCGGGTCGACCTCCCAGCCGAAGCGCTCGAGGGCGAAGGGCGCGAAGGCCTCGGCGATGGGGCCGCTGCCGGCGGCGTAGCCGGTGTCCGAACGGTCGACCGCCGCGTGCAGCGCCGCCGCGACCGGCTCGGGGAGCGGGTAGTCCATCTCGGCGACCGGCAGCGGCAGGACATCGGCGGGGTAGAGCCGCCACTTGGCGCTCGTGCGGGTGCGGAGGACGTCGAGGGGCTGAGCGGCGATCCGATGCATGGCTCCAGCTTGCCGCAGACGGCCGGGCTCGGCATCCCTCCGCCGCGGTCGCGTTTGCCGATCGAGTCGTCGCTCGCTAGTCTGATCGGCTGCCCACGAGGCGGCGCGGCCCCGGAGCGTCCGGCGCGGCCGCATGCGAACGGATGTCTCGACATGGGATTCATCGACGTCAACGGCGTCTCCTACTCGCTGCCCGACGGGCGGCCGCTCCTCGCCGACCTCGCCTTCCGCGTCACGGAGGGCCGCACGACGGCGCTCATCGGCGCGAACGGCGCGGGCAAGTCCACACTGCTGCGGATCGTCCGCGGCGAGCTCGCCGCCGACGAAGGCAGTGTGCGGGTCGAGGGCGGCCTCGGGGTCATGGACCAGTTCATCGGCACGGGCCGCACCGCCGAGGGAGCCGCCGAGACCGTCGCGGGGCTCCTCGTCTCGGTCGCGCCCGAGCGGATCCGCGTGGCCGCGCTCGAGCTCGAGGCCGCCGAGAACGCGCTGATCGAGCACGAGGACACCGCCGCGCAGATGCGCTACGCCGCCGCGCTCGCCGAGTACGCCGAGGCCGGCGGCTACGAGCAGGAGGTCGTCTGGGACCACTGCACCGATGCCGCGCTCGGGGTGCCCTTCGAGCGCGCCCGCTGGCGGGAGCTCGCGACGCTGTCCGGCGGCGAGCAGAAGCGGCTCGCGCTCGAGGCGCTGCTGCGCGGGCCCGAGCAGGTGCTGCTGCTCGACGAGCCGGACAACTCGCTCGACGTCCCCGGCAAGCGCTGGCTCGAGGACCGGCTGCGGGAGACGTCGAAGACCGTCTTCCTCGTCTCGCACGATCGCGAGCTGCTGGCCAGGGCCGCCGACCGCATCGTGACGATCGAGCTCGGCGGCGGAGGGAACACCGCCTGGGTGCACGGCGGCGGCTTCGAGGGGTACCACGAGGCCCGCGAGGCGCGCTTCGCCCGGCTCGACGAGCTGCGTCGGCGCTGGGACGAGCAGCACGCGGCGCTGAAGCAGCTCGTGGCGACGCTCAAGGTGAAGGCGACGTACAACGACGGCATGGCCTCCCGGTACCAGGCGGCGGTCACCCGACTCCGCAAGTTCGAGGAGGCCGGGCCGCCGGAGGAGCGCCCGCCCGCCCGCGAGGTGGACATGCGCCTGCGCGGGGCGCGCACCGGCAAGCGCGCGCTCGTGTGCGAGGGGCTCGAGCTCACGGGCCTGATGCGGCCGTTCGAGCTCGAGGTCTGGTATGGCGACCGGGTCGCCGTGCTCGGCTCGAACGGCTCGGGCAAGTCGCACTTCCTGCGCCTGCTCGCGGGCGGCGGCAGCGACCCCGACCCGATGCAGGGCCACCGGACGGAGGCGACGGCGGGGCTCGCCCGGGTGCCGCACTCGGGTCGTGCCGTGCTCGGCGCCCGGGTCGTGCCCGGCTGGTTCGCGCAGAACCACGAGCACCCCGAGTTCACCGGGCGGACGCTGCTGGAGATCCTGTTCCGCGGCGACGCCGAGCGGCCGGGCCTGCCGCGCGAGCAGGCGAGCTCGGCGCTCGACCGCTACGGCCTCGCCCGGGAGGCGCAGCAGCGCTTCGAGCACCTGTCCGGCGGGCAGCAGGCCCGCCTGCAGATCCTCCTGCTCGAGCTCTCGGGTGCGACCATGCTGCTGCTCGACGAGCCGACGGACAACCTCGACCTCGTCTCGGCCGAGGCGCTCGAGGACGCGCTGTCGCGCTTCGACGGCACGGTGCTCGCCGTGACCCACGACCGCTGGTTCGCGCGCGGCTTCGACCGCTTCCTCGTGTTCCGCGAGGACGGCGAGGTCGTCGAGGCGGATGCCCCGGTCTGGGACGAGCGCCGCGTGGCGCGCGCCCGATGAGGCGCCCGGGTAGGCTGGGACGGTGAGCCAGGAGATCGAGATCGGCCGTTCCAAGCGGGGCCGCCGTGTCTACGCGTTCGACGACATCGCCATCGTGCCGAGCCGGCGCACGCGCGACCCGGAGGACGTCTCCGTCGCCTGGTCGATCGACGCGTACCAGTTCGAGCTGCCGTTCCTCGCGGCGCCGATGGACTCCGTGGTCTCGCCGAAGACGGCGATCATGATGGGCCAGCTCGGCGGCCTCGGCGTGCTCGACCTCGAGGGCCTGTGGACCCGCTACGAGAACCCCGAGCCGGTGCTCGCCGAGATCCGCAGCCTCCCGGCCGACAAGGCCACGGCGCGCATGCAGGAGCTGTACGCCGCGCCGATCCAGCCGGGCCTCGTGCGCGAGCGGCTCGCCGAGATCCGCGCCGCGGGCGTCACCGTCGCCGGCGCGCTCTCGCCGCAGCGCACGGCCGAGCTGCACTCGACCGTCGTCGAGGCCGGCGTCGACCTGTTCGTCATCCGCGGCACGACCGTCTCGGCCGAGCACGTCTCGAAGAACGTCGAGCCGCTGAACCTGAAGAAGTTCATCTACGAGCTCGATGTGCCCGTCATCGTCGGCGGCGCGGCCACGTACACCGCGGCCCTGCACCTCATGCGCACGGGCGCGGCGGGCGTGCTCGTGGGCTTCGGCGGCGGTGCCGCCTCCACGACGCGCGCCTCGCTCGGCATCCACGCGCCCATGGCGACCGCGGTGGCGGATGTCGCGGGCGCGCGCCGCGACTACCTCGACGAGTCGGGCGGCCGGTACGTGCACGTCATCGCCGACGGCGGCGTCGGGGCCTCCGGCGACATCGTGAAGGCGATCGCCTGCGGCGCCGACGCGGTCATGCTGGGCGCAGCCCTTGCGCGGGCGACCGATGCGCCGGGCGGCGGTTGGCACTGGGGCGCCGAGGCGCACCACCCGAAGCTGCCCCGCGGCAAGCGCGTGCAGGTCGGCCAGGTGGCTCCGCTCGAGGAGATCCTCTACGGCCCGGCGCCGAACGCCGAGGGCACCGCCAACCTCGTGGGCTCGCTGCGCAAGTCGATGGCGACGACCGGCTACTCCGACCTGAAGGAGTTCCAGCGGGTCGAGATCGTCGTCGCCCCCTACCAGGGCGCCTGAGCCCGGCCGGAGCCCGCCGACCGTACCGCGTTCCGGGCTCGCCGAACCGAGTCGTGATCGCCGGACCTCCCGCCCGAGTTGTCGGGTAGCGTGGAAGCAGCGCGGTATACGACGTCTGGGGAGGCGACGATGGCGAAGCTCAAGTCGGTGGCACGGTCGGACAAGCTCGGCCCTGAGGAGCGCGCGGCGGCGATCGCGCGACTGAAAGAGAAAGAGCTCGACGTCCTCGTCGTCGGCGGCGGCATCGTCGGCACCGGCTCCGCCCTCGACGCGGTCACCCGCGGGCTCTCGACCGGGCTCCTCGAGGCGCGCGACTGGGCGAGCGGCACCTCGAGCCGCTCCTCGAAGCTCGTGCACGGCGGCATCCGCTACCTCGAGCAGCTCGACTTCCGGCTGGTCCGCGAAGCGCTCATCGAGCGGGGCCTCCTGCTGCAGCGCATCGCCCCGCACCTCGTGAAGCCGGTGCGCTTCCTCTACCCGCTGAAGAAGCGGGTGTTCGAGCGCTTCTACATCGGCGCCGGCATGATGCTCTACGACATCTTCAGCTACACGGGCGGGCGCCCGCCGGGCGTCCCGCACCACCGGCACCTGTCGAAGCGCCAGGTCATGCGGGCCATCCCCTCGCTCTCGAAGGACGCCCTCGTGGGCGGCCTGACCTACTACGACGCCCAGGTCGACGACGCCCGCTACGTGGCCTCGCTCGCGCGCACGGCCAGCTTCTACGGCGCCCACGTCGCGAGCCGCGTGAACGTCGAGGGCTTCCTGAAGGTCGGCGAGCGGGTCGTGGGCGTGAAGGCGCACGACCTCGAGACCGACGAGCACTTCGAGATCCGCGCCAAGCAGGTCGTGAACGCGACCGGCGTGTGGACCGACGACACCCAGCGCATGGTGGGGGAGCGGGGCACCTTCAAGGTGCGCGCCTCGAAGGGCATCCACCTCGTCGTGCCGCGCGACCGCATCCAGTCCGCGATGGGCATGATCTTCCGCACCGAGAAGAGCGTGCTCTTCGTCATCCCCTGGGGCCGGCACTGGCTGATCGGCACGACCGACACCGACTGGAACCTCGACAAGGCGCACCCCGCGGCGACCGCGGCCGACATCGACTACCTGCTCGAGCACGTGAACGCCGTGCTCGCGGTGCCGCTCACCCGGGAGGACGTCGAGGGCGTGTACGCGGGCCTCCGCCCGCTCCTCGCGGGCGAGAGCGACCAGACCTCCAAGCTCTCCCGCGAGCACCTCGTCGCGCACACCGTGCCCGGGCTCGTCGTCATCGCGGGCGGCAAGTGGACCACCTATCGGGTGATGGCGAAGGACGCGATCGACGCGGCCGTCGACGCGCTCGACGGCAAGATCCCGCCGTCGGCCACGCAGGACATCGCGCTGCTCGGCGCCGAGGGCTATCAGGCCGCGTGGAACAAGCGCGGCAAGATCGCCCGCGCCTTCGGCGTGCACAAGGTGCGCATCGAGCACCTGCTGAACCGCTACGGCACGATGACCGACGACCTGCTCGACCTCATCCGCAACGACCCCGCGCTCGGCGAGCCGCTGCCCGGGGCCGACGACTACCTCGCCGCCGAGGTCGTGTACGCGGCCTCGCACGAGGGCGCCCTGCACCTCGACGACGTGCTCGCCCGGCGCACCCGCATCTCGATCGAGGCGTGGGACCGCGGCGTCTCGGCCGCGCCCGTCGCGGCGAAGCTCATGGGCGGCGTGCTCGGCTGGGACGAGGCCCGCGAGACCCTCGAGGTCGAGCGCTACCTGCAGCGCGTCGAGGCCGAGCGCGCCTCGCAGGAGCAGCCCGACGACGCCTCGGCCGACCGGGTGCGGCTGGAGGCGCCGGACATCGTCCGGGTCGACTGATCGGTCCGCCCGGCGCCCCGGCATCGTCGTGGGCGCCGGGCGGGCACCCACCGCTTCCCCAGCCGCGTCCGGGTAGGCTCGGTGATCGTGTCCGCTGACTCACGCCGCGCCGTGCTGCGCATGATGGTGCGCCCGCGGTGGCTGCTCGCCCTGCTCCTCGCCCTCGGCATCGCCGCCGCCTTCGCCCTGCTCGGGCAGTGGCAGGTCGAGCGGGCGGTGGAGCAGGCCACGGTCGAGGTGCGGCCGACGGAGGAGGTGCTGCCCTTCGCCGGGCTCGCCGCCCCCGACGCGCCCACCGAGCAGCGCGCGACCGGGCAGATGGTCGAGGTCACCGGGCGTTTCGTCCCCGGCGACACGGTGATCGTCGACGGCCGTCTGAACGACGGCGTCGCGGGCAGCTGGGTCGTCGCGCACCTCGAGGTCACCGACGGCGCGCCGGGCGGACTGCCCGTCGCGCTCGGCTGGGCGCCCGACCGCGAGGCGGCCGAGCGCGCGCTCGCCGAGTTCGAGCGCGATCTCGGCTCGGAGGACACCACCCTCGTCGGCCGGTTCCTGCCGAGCGAGGCCCCGATCGCGCCCGCGGACGACGCCGATCCCTTCGAGATGAAGACGGTCGCCGTCGCGCAGCTCGTGAACCTGTGGGCCGACTTCGACGACCGGCCGGCGTACTTCGGCTACGTCACGGCGAAGGACGCCTCGCCCGGACTCGAGGCGATCCACTCGCCGCCGCCCGAGCAGTCGGTGGAGCTGAACTGGCTGAACGTCTTCTACGCGGTCGAATGGGTGGTGTTCGCGGGCTTCGCGATCTACCTCTGGTACCGGCTCGTGCGGGACGCGGTCGAGCGCGAGCGCGACGAGGCGGAGGCGCTCAGCCAGTCCGCGTAGACTGGTGGCATGCCCCTCGAGCCCAAACTCGCCGATCTGCCGCGCATCCGCGGGGCGCTGAAGTTCTACCAGGTGGCGTCGGTCATCACGGGCGTGATGCTGCTGCTGCTCTGCGCCGAGATGCTGCTGAAGTACGTCTGGCACTTCGAGCTGTACGCCTTCGGCCCGAACGGCGTGCTCAGCTTCGAGCCCGTGCTCGAGACGGCGAGCGGTCTCGAGTCGACCGGCACCGGGGTGAACCTCTCCACCGGCATCCTGATCGCGCACGGCTGGTTCTACGTCGTGTACCTCTTCAGCGACTTCCGGCTGTGGAGCCTCATGCGCTGGCCGTTCACGCGCTTCATCCTCATCGCGCTCGGCGGCATCGTGCCGTTCCTCTCCTTCTTCCTCGAGGCCAAGATCGGCCGCGAGGTCCGCAGCTACCTCGACCGCCGCGAGGCCGAGGCCGCAGATTCCGACAACCAGCCCGTGGAGGCCGCCCAGTGAGCGAGACCGAACAGCGTCCCGTCCTCGTCGTCGACTTCGGCGCCCAGTACGCGCAGCTCATCGCGCGACGGGTGCGCGAGGCATCCGTCTACTCCGAGATCGTGCCGCACACGGTCACGGCCGAGGAGGTGCGCGCCAAGAACCCGATCGGCATCGTGCTCTCCGGCGGGCCGAGCTCGGTGTACGAGCAGGGCGCCCCGCAGCTCGACCCCGAGGTGCTCGAGCTCGGCGTGCCGACCCTCGGCATCTGCTACGGCTTCCAGGTCATGGCGCAGCACTTCGGCGGCGAGGTCGCGCAGACCGGCCAGCGCGAGTACGGCGCGACGCACGCGAACGTGGTGGATGCCGAGGGCAACGCGCTGCTCGTCGACCAGCCGGCCGGGCAGACCGTGTGGATGAGCCACGGCGACTCGGTCGCCCGAGCCCCCGAGGGCTTCGAGGTGCTCGCCTCCACCGAGTCGACCCCCGTCGCGGCGTTCGCGAACGACGAGCGCAAGCTCTACGGCGTGCAGTGGCACCCCGAGGTGAAGCACACGCCGTTCGGCCAGGGCATCATCGAGAACTTCCTGCACCGCGCCGCGGGCATCCCCGCCGACTGGAACTCGGGCAACGTCATCGCCGAGCAGGTCGCGCGCATCCGCGAGCAGGTCGGCGACGCCCGGGTCATCTCGGCCCTCTCCGGCGGCGTCGACTCGGCCGTGTCGACCGCGCTCGTGCAGCGCGCCGTGGGCGAGCAGCTCACCGCGGTGTTCGTCGACCACGGTCTGCTCCGCAAGGGCGAGCGCGAGCAGGTGCAGCAGGACTACGTCGCCGCGACCGGGGTGCGCCTCGTCACGGTCGACGCGGCAGACACCTTCCTCGACGCCCTCGCCGGGGTCACCGACCCGGAGGAGAAGCGCAAGATCATCGGGCGCGAGTTCATCCGCGCCTTCGAGGCCGCGGAGCGCGACCTCCTCGCCGAGGCGGCGGCCGACGGCACGCCCATCAAGTTCCTCGTGCAGGGCACGCTCTACCCCGACGTCGTCGAGTCGGGCGGCGGCGCGGGCACGGCGAACATCAAGAGCCACCACAACGTCGGCGGCCTGCCCGAAGACCTGCAGTTCGAGCTCGTCGAGCCGTTGCGCACCCTCTTCAAGGACGAGGTGCGCGCCATCGGCCGCGAGCTCGGCCTGCCCGAGGCGATCGTCGGCCGGCAGCCCTTTCCGGGGCCCGGCCTCGGCATCCGCATCGTGGGCGAGGTCACCCGTGATCGTCTCGATCTGCTCCGCGAGGCCGATGCCATCGCGCGCGAGGAGCTGAGCCGTGCGGGCCTCGACCAGGAGATCTGGCAGTGCCCCGTCGTGCTGCTCGCCGACGTGCGCTCGGTCGGCGTCCAGGGCGACGGCCGCACCTACGGGCACCCCATCGTGCTCCGCCCGGTCTCGAGCGAGGACGCGATGACCGCCGACTGGACGCGGCTGCCCTACGACGTGCTCGCGAAGATCTCGAACCGCATCACCAACGAGGTGCGCGAGGTGAACCGCGTCGTGCTCGACGTCACGTCGAAGCCGCCGGGCACCATCGAGTGGGAGTGAGCCGGGGCATCCGGCATCCGGAGGGCGCGGTCTGCTGACCGCGCCCTCCGTCGTTTCCGGCGACGCAGTGCGCACGCACTGGCCGTCGGCGCCCGGGGAGGGCAGGATGGCGCCATGGCGAATGCGCGCACGAAACTGACCGTCGTCGGCGCCGGCAGCGTCGGGGTGAGCCTCGCGTACGCCGCGCTCATCCGGGAGAGCGCCGCCGAGGTGGCGCTCTACGACATCGCCGCCGAGAAGGTCGAGGCCGAGGTGCTCGACCTCGCGCACGGCACCCAGTTCACCGGCTCCGCGGTGTCCGGCGGCGCGGACCCGGCCGTCGTCGAGGGCAGCGACGTGGTCGTCGTCACGGCGGGCGCGAAGCAGCAGCCCGGGCAGTCGCGCATGGAGCTCGCGGCGACGAACGCGGGCATCCTCGAGCGGCTCATGCCGACGCTCCTCGAGCGGGCGCCGGGCGCGGTGTTCGTGATCGTGACGAACCCGGCGGACGTGATGACGGTCGTGGCACGGCGGGTCACCGGCCTGCCGGCCGAGCGGGTGTTCGGCTCCGGCACGGTGCTCGACACCTCGAGGCTGCGCTGGCGGCTCGCCGAGCGCGCGGGCGTCGGCACCGCGAGCGTGCACGCCGACATCGTGGGCGAGCACGGGGACACCGAGTTCCCGCTCTGGTCGAACGCGCGCATCGGCCCGGTGCCGATCCTCGACTGGCGCGGCGGCGAGCCGTTCACGATGGACGAGCTCGACCGCGTCGCCCACGAGGTGCGCGACGCGGCGTACACGGTCATCCGCGGCAAGGGCGCGACGAACCTCGCGATCGGGCTCAGCGGGGCGCGCATCGTCGAGGCCGTGCTCCGCGACGAGCACGCCGTGCTGCCGGTGTCGACCGTGCTCGACGGCGTCCGCGGCATCCAGGGCGTGGCGCTCTCCCTGCCCTCGGTGGTCGGGGCGCACGGCGCCCGGGTCGTCGCCGAGACCCCGATGTCGGCGCATGAGGAGGCGCGCCTCCTGGCCTCCGCCGAGGCCATCCGCGCCGCTGTCGAGGCCCTCGGCTGAGACGCGAGAAGATTCTCGGAGAGTTTTTCGCACTCGTGTCGATCTGCGCGGTTCCCGTTCGACGCCATGAGTGAGAGGGTCGGAACCGGCCCCGATCGATCCGAACAGGAGACGGAATCATGACCAAGTACATGCTGATCATGCGTGCGGACGAGCGCGGCGTCGCCGCCTACGAGGAGATGGACTTCACCGAGGTCATCGCCGCGATGGGCCGCTACAACGAGTCGATGATGAAGGCCGGCGTGCTGCTCGCGGGCGAGGGCCTGTCCGACGCGAGCGAGGGCTTCGTCGTCGACTTCAGCGGCGAGACGCCGCTCGTCACCGACGGCCCCTACGGCGAGATCAAGGAGCTCTTCAACGGCTTCTGGATCATCGAGGTGGGCTCGAAGGCCGAGGCCGCCGAGTGGGCGAGCCGGGCGCCGCTCGGGCCGGGCGCGTTCCTCGAGGTGCGTCGGGTGACCGACGCCTCCGACTTCCCCGCCGACAACGAGTGGGTGCAGAAGGAGGAGGGCTGGCGCGAGGAGCAGGCCCAGCGGGCCGCACAGGCCTGAGCCGGGCGGCCGCGTGAGCCACGAGACCGAGGAGCGCCGCATCGACGAGGAGTCGGTGCGGCGCTCCGGCGCGCCCGGCGAGGTGTCCGCCCCTGCTCCGGCGGTCGACCCGGCCCTCGTCGCCGAGCGCGTCGCGGCGGTGTGGCGCATCGAGTCGCCGCGCATCGTCGGTGCACTCACCCGCTTCGTCGGCGACTTCGCCCAGGCGGAAGACCTGGCCCAGGAGGCGCTCGCCGAGGCGCTCGAGCAGTGGCCGGCCGAGGGCGTGCCGCGCAACCCCGGCGCGTGGCTCACCGCGGTCGCGAAGCGCCGCGCCATCGACGGGTGGCGCCGCAGGGAGCGCTACGAGGAGCGGGTGGCGGCGATCGCGCACGACCTCGAGGCCGAGCGCGCGGCCGAGGCGGAGGCGCCGCCCTACGACCCCGACCGGATCGACGACGACGTGCTGCGCCTCGTCTTCGTCGCGTGCCATCCGGTGCTCAGCCGGGAGGCGCGCGTCGCGCTCACCCTCCGCGTGGTCGGCGGCCTCACGAGCGAGGAGGTGGCGCGCATGTTCCTCGTACCCGTCGCCACCGTGCAGCAGCGCGTCGTGCGCGCGAAGAAGACGCTCGCCGAGGCCGGCGTCGCGTTCGAGGTGCCGCCCAGGGCGGAGCTGCCCGAGCGCCTCGACGCGGTGCTCGGCGTGCTCTACCTGATCTTCACCGAGGGCCACGCCGCGAGCGGCGGCGAGGACTGGATGCGCCCGGAGCTCAGTCGCGAGGCCCTGCGGCTCGCGCGCATCGTCGCCGCGCTGCTGCCCCGGGAGCCCGAGGCGCAGGGCCTCGTCGCGCTGATGGAGCTCGCCGCGGCGCGCTTCCCCGCCAGGACGGATGCCGAGGGCAACGCGGTCCTGCTCGCCGATCAGGACCGCTCCCGCTGGGACCTCGGGGCGATCGCCCGTGGCCGCGCGGCGCTCGAGCGCGCCGATGCGATCGGGCGCGGGCGCGGGCCGTACGCGCTGCAGGCGGCGATCGCGCTCGAGCACGACCGGGCCGCCTCGGTCGAGGACACCGACTGGGCGGCGATCGTCGCCGTGTACGACGCGCTCGCGGAGCTCTCCGGATCGCCGGTGGTCGCCCTCAACCGCGCGGTCGCCGTGTCGATGGCGGATGGCCCGGCGGCCGCCCTCGAACTCGTCGACGCGCTCGCCGGTGAGCCGCGGCTGGCGCTCTCGCACCTGCTGCCGAGCGTGCGGGGCGAGCTGCTCGCGCGGCTCGGCCGCGACGAGGAGGCCAGGGCCGAATTCGAGCTCGCCGCCGAGCGCACGCAGAACGCCCGGGAGCGCGCCGTGCTGCTCGCGAAGGCGAGCGGCCGGGGCTGAGCCGCTGGCCGGGCCGAGCGGGCGGCGGGCTCCGCGGCGCATCGGGGTGCCGGAAACGACGAACGGGCCGCCCGAGGGCGACCCGTTCGTGCAGTCGAGCTGCTGCGGCGACTAGTCTCGCGCGATCGCGATGAAGCGCAGGATCTCGAGGTAGAGCCAGATGACGGTGACCATGATGCCGAAGGCGCCGGACCAGCCGTACTTCTTCGGGGCGCGGTTGCGCACGCCCTGCTGGATCGCGTCGAAGTCGAGCACGAGCGAGTACGCGGCCATCAGGATGACGAGCACGCCGATGACGAGGCCGAGCGGGATGCCCATGATCTCGACGCCGCGGAGGCCCCACGGATCGGTGTTGACGCCGGTCCACATGAGGATCATGTTGACGAGCGAGAACACCAGGTAGCCCACCATCGCGATGAGGAAGACCTTGGTGGCCTTCTTCGAGGCGCGCACCTTGCCGCTCGCGAAGAGCGCGAGCGTCACGCCGAACACGGCGAGGGTGCCGAGCACGGCCTGGGCGATGATGCCCGAGTACTGGGTCTCGTAGATCAGCGAGATGCCGCCGATGAAGAGGCCCTGCGCGGCCGCGTAGGCGAGGATCAGCGCGGGCGAGGGCTCGCGCTTGAAGATGTTGACCATCGCGAGCACGAAGCCGACGATGGCGCCGACCCAGAACACCCAGGGCATGGTCGGCGTGAGGGCGAAGCCCGCGGCGGCGCCGACGAGCAGCACGCCGAACGAGGCGACGGTCTTCGAGATGGTGTTCTCGACCGTCATGACCTCGGTGTCGGGCAGCGTGGTCGGGCGGTCGTACATCTCCTGCAGCTGCTGGGCCGACACGTCCTGCGCTGCGGCCACCGCCCCCTGCTGGGAGAATGCGGGGTTCCGCGAGAAGGCGGGATTGTCGAGTGCCATGAACGGTTCCTCTGCTTTCGGCGTTCGTCGGGTGGAGGGGAATCCGGGCGCGGCTGCATACCGGATTCCTACGAATCTACCGTGTCCAGCCGTGACGACGCCGAGAATGCGCCGGAGATCATCCCCAGGTGCCATGCCGTCGCTACGCTATGCGCATGCTGGCAGACACCGCGGGCCATCCGCTCGTCATCGGACACCGCGGCGCCTCCGGCTACCGGCCCGAGCACACCCGCGCGGCCTACGAGCTCGCCTTCGCGCTCGGCGCGGAGGCCGTCGAGCCGGATCTCGTCGCGTCGCGCGACGGCGTGCTGGTGCTGCGCCACGAGAACGAGATCTCGGGCACGACGGATGTCGCGAGCCGCCCCGAGTTCGCCGGACGCCGCACGACCCGCGAGGTGGACGGAGTTCCGCTCACCGGTTGGTTCACCGAGGACTTCACCTGGGCCGAGCTCGCGACCCTGCGGGCGACCGAGCGCCTGGGCGCGCTGCGCCAGACGAGCGCGAGCTTCGACGGCCGCTTCCCCCTGCTGCGGCTGCGGGACCTGCTCGAGCTGGTGGAGGATGCTGCGGACGCAGGCCAGCGGCTGCTCCGCATCGTGGCGGAGTTCAAGCACGCGAGCCACTTCGCCGGTCTCGGGCTGCCGCTCGACGAGCTGTTCGCCGCCGAGCTCGAGGCGGCCGGCTGGGGGAGAGGCGACGGGCGGCTCATCCTCGAGTCCTTCGAGCCGACGATCCTCGACCGCCTGGGCGATCGCGGCGTGCACGGGTCCCGGGTGTTCCTCATCGAGGAGTCGGGCGCGCCCTGGGACCTCGTGCTCCGCGACGGCGCGGCCGCGACGAGCTACGACGAGGTCGTGACCGAGGCCGGGCTGATGCGGCTCGCCGGCCGCTTCGACGGGGTGAGCGTCTCGAAGTCGCGCCTCGTCGGCGGCTCGAAGCGCCGCGGACCGCTGCACGGGGCGGAGCTCGTGGACGCCGCGCACAGCGCCGGCCTCGCCGTCTACACCTGGACGCTCCGCCCGGAGAACCGCTTCCTGGCACCGGCGTTCCGGCGGGGGACGGCCCGCGCGCACTGGGGGGACTGGCTCGGGGAGTTCCGCGCCGTCATCGACACCGGGGTCGACGGGATCTTCGTCGACCAGCCCGACCTCGGGGTCGAGGCGCGCGACGGGCGCGATTGAGGGCTCGGTCTCCGGGGGCGCGGCGTCTGTCCACAGCCCGGGCGGATGCCTCGGCGCGGCCGGGGGCGTGTCGCTAGGCTGGGGATCCCAGCACGCCGGCGTCGACAGGAGGAACGATGTCCAGCTCCACTCCGGGTCCCGATCCCGCTCAGGGATCGGTCCCAGCACCGGGGTCCGCACCGGTGCAGCGTTCGCGCACCGCGAGGATCGCACTCTGGCTCTCCATCGGCATGCTGGTGGCGGCAGCGCTGCTCGGCGGCTTCTTCATCATCGTCGGCGATCAGGCGAACGTCGCGGGGCGGGCGTGGCTCACCATGCTGCTCGTCGCGGTGTTCGCCGGCACCGTGCTGCTCGACACGACCATCGCCGACGGGCCCAACCGCTGGTACCTCGCGGCCTCGACCATCGTCAACGTGGTGCTCGTCGCGATCGGCCTGATGAAGGTGTGGAACGGCTGGCTTCAGCCGGCCAACACCGCCGACCCGGGCGTCTGGGCCGCCCAGATCGGCCGCTTCATCGCCGTCGTCATCCTGTTGCGGCTCGCGCTGCTGCTCACCCAGCTCTACGGGCTGCACTTCGTCGCGCGGGCGAAGAAGACGGCGACGCGCATCTCCGGCATCGTCACGCTGATCTTCGTCTGGGCGACGGCGCTCGTGCTCTCGATCCCCTCGGCGTTCCCCGAGCCCGATTGGCCCGACTGGTGGTGGCGCACCGCGGGCGCCACCTCGCTCGTCGCGGTCGTCGCCGCGGTCATCCCGCTCATCCTGCGCGCCTTCGAGCCGAAGGAGCCGCGACCGGCGCAGCCCGCGTACGGGCAGCCTGGGTACGGGCAGCAGCCTGGGTACGGGCAGCCGGGGTACGGCCAGCAGCCGGTCCAGCAGCCGGGGTACGGCGAGCCCGGGTACGGGCAGCCGCCGGTGCAGCCGGGGTACGGCCAGCCGGGGTACGGCCAGCCCGGGTACGGTCAGCCGGCCGCACAGCCGGGGTACCCCGCACCGCCGGCTCCTCCCGGCTACGGGCAGCCGACGACCCCGCCGCCTCCGCCCGGGTATGCGCAGCCGACGCCGCCCCCGCCGCCCGCACCTGGGCCGCAGCCCCCGGCGCCGCAGCCGCCGGCCTGAGTCAGCGGGGTCGGGTGTCCGCGGTCCCGCCTAGACTTGGAGGGACATGACGCTGATCCTCGACCCCGACGACCCGGCCGGCTGGCGCGAGGCCGATGCTCCCGCGCGCGACGGCGCCGGCAGCCGCCTCACCGACGGACTCAACCCCCAGCAGAAGGCCGCGGTCGAGTACCGCGGCCCCGCGCTGCTCATCGTGGCAGGCGCGGGGTCCGGCAAGACCCGGGTGCTCACGCACCGCATCGCGCACCTCATCGAGACGCGCGAGGCCTGGCCGAGCCAGATCCTCGCGATCACCTTCACGAACAAGGCCGCCGCCGAGATGCGCGAGCGGGTGCAGGCCCTGCTCGGCGACAGCGCGCAGGGCATGTGGATCTCCACGTTCCACTCCGCCTGCGTGCGCATCCTCCGCCGCGAGGCCGAGTCGCTCGGGCTCAGCTCGACCTTCACCATCTACGACTCGGCCGACCAGCGCACCATCCTGAAGCGCATCATCAAAGAGCTGAACGCCGACACGATGGGCTTCACCCCGGCCGGCGCGCAGAGCAAGATCTCCAAGCTCAAGAACGAGCTCGCCGACGTCGAGACGTACGCGCGCAACGTCAACACGAACGATCCGCAGGAGCTCACGTTCCTCGAGATCTTCCGTCAGTACACTCGACGGCTCCGCGAGGCCAGCGCGCTCGACTTCGACGACCTGATCGCCGAGACCGTGTACCTGTTCCGGGCGTTCCCGAAGGTGGCCGCGCTCTATCAGCGGCGCTTCCGGCACATCCTCGTCGACGAGTACCAGGACACGAACCACGCCCAGTACTCGCTCATCCACGAGCTCACCCGTCCGGTGGAGCCCGAGATCGTGGCCGAGCTCGACCAGCACGGCATCCTCGTGCGCGGGCTCACCGACCGCAACGGCCGCATCCCCGGGGCGTCCCTCACGGTCGTCGGCGACTCCGACCAGTCGATCTACGCCTTCCGCGGCGCCGACATCCGCAACATCGCCGAGTTCGAGCGCGACTTCCCGGGCGCCGAGGTGGTGCTCCTCGAGCAGAACTACCGCTCCACGCAGAACATCCTCTCCGCAGCCAACGCGGTCATCTCGAACAACTTCGACCGCAAAGACAAGAAGCTCTGGACGGCCGACGGCGACGGCGACAAGATCGTCGGCTACACGGGGTACACCGCGCACGACGAGGCGCAGTTCATCGCCGATGAGATCGAGGCCCTCCACCGCGACGGCGTCGCCTACCGCGACATCGCCGTCTTCTACCGCACCAACGCGCAGACGCGCGCGCTGGAGGAGATCTTCGTGCGCTCGGCGCTGCCGTACCGCGTCGTCGGCGGCACCAAGTTCTACGAGCGAGCCGAGATCAAGGACGCCATGGCGTACCTCATCGCCGTGGCGAACCCGCTCGACGAGCTCGCGCTGCGACGCATCCTGAACACCCCGAAGCGGGGCATCGGGCCCGCGACCGAGACCGCGATCGCGAACTACGCCGAGCAGAACGAGCTGAGCTTCCGGCAGGCCATGCGGCACGCGGGGTCGCTCGGCCTCGGTCCGAAGGTCACCGGGGCGATCACCGCGCTCGCCGACGTGCTCGACGAGGCCGCCGCGATGCTCGTCCCCTCGCAGGCCGGCATCGATGCGGGCACCAACGAGGACGCCGCGAAGGTGTCCGACGTGCTCGTGCACCTCGTGCAGCGCTCCGGCCTGCTCGACGCCCTCCGCAACAGCCGCGACCCGCAGGACGAGACCCGTGCCGAGAACGTCGACGAGCTCGTCGCGCAGACGCGCGACTTCGACCGGGAGAACGCCGGCGCCACCCTCGTCGACTTCCTCACCCAGGTCTCGCTCGTCGCGGCGGCCGACGAGATCGACGACGAGTCCGGCACCGTCTCGCTCATGACCCTGCACACCGCGAAGGGCCTCGAGTACCACGCGGTCTTCCTCACCGGCATCGAGGAGGGGCTGCTGCCGCACCAGATGTCGGCCTCCGAGCCCGGCGGCCCGGCCGAGGAGCGGCGGCTGTTCTACGTCGGCATCACCCGGGCGCGCAAGCGCCTCTACCTGTCGCTCGCGATGAGCCGGGCCCAGTTCGGCGAGGTGGCGGTCGCGATGCCGAGCCGGTACCTGCAGGAGATCCCCGACGAGCTCATCGACTGGAAGCAGTCGCCCGGCATGGCCACGAGCCGGGGCGGCACGCAGCCGCGGGCGCTCAACGCCCGGCGCGGCTCCGAGCGCTGGGGCGGCGGCTTCGAGTCCCGGCGCGACCTCGACCGCTTCAGCGTCACCCGGGCGCCGGCGACCAAGACCGAGTGGGCGAACAAGGTCACCGGCACGGTGCGCGACAACGGCGACCTCACCCTCGAGGCCGGCGACCGCATCCGTCACACCGACTTCGGCGAGGGGCGCGTCACCCAGGTGACCGGCGAGGGCACCAAGCGCATCGCGCACGTCGCCTTCGACACCGCGGGGCAGAAGAAGCTCCTCATCAAGATCGCCCCGATCGAGAAGCTGTGAGCTGGCCCGTGCGCGCCAGCCGCGCCGTGTACGAGAACGCCTGGATCCGGGTCCGCGAAGACGAGGTGGTCCGGCCCGACGGCAGCGACGGCGTGTACGGCGTCGTCGAGCTGCGGCATCCTGCCGTCATCGTCATCGCGATGACCGACGACGACGAGGTGCTCCTCGTCGACCTCGACCGGCACACCGTCGGGCGCACGCTGGAACTCCCCGCCGGCGGCAGCGACGGGCAGCCGTTCCTCGACGCCGCGCGCCGCGAACTCCTCGAGGAGACGGGCTACACCGCCTCGTCCTGGCGCGAGCTCTCGCCGATGTCCATGCTGAACGGCGTCACGGTCGCCGAAGTGCGCCCGTTCCTCGCGACCGGGCTCCAGCGCGCCGTCGACGGCGAGCTCTCGACCCAGCGTGAGGAGGGCATCGCCGAGGTGCGGGCCATCGCCTGGCCCGAGGTCCTGCGCATGATCGGCACGGGCGAGATCGACGACGGCGAGTCCGTCGCGGCCCTGTTCCGCGCGGCCCTGGAGCTCGGGCGCGTCTCGTGAACCGCGCGACCGCCGCGATGGGCGGCTGGTGGCGTTCGGCTCGGGAACTCGACCTCGAGGTCGCCTTCCGCGCGGCCGTCGCGGCCGCGGTCCCGCTCGCGATCCTCGTCGCGGCCGGCCGCATCGATTGGGCCGCCTACGCCGCGTTCGGCGGGATGACGGCGATCTTCGGCCGCAGCGAGCCGTACCGCACCCGGCTGCGCACCGTCACCACCGCGGCGGTCGTGCAGCTCGCGGCGACCGGACTCGGCATCCTGCTCTCCGTCGGCGGTGCCGGACCGCTCGTGCAGGCCGCCGTGCTCGCGCTCGTCGTCGCGGCCGTCATCGTCGCGTACAACATGCTCGGCGTGACGCCCTCGACACCGCTGTTCGCCGTGTTCGGGCTGCTCGTCTGCGCGGCGCTCCCGGTCGACGACGGCACCGGGTGGCAGCGCTGGGGCGTCGCAGTCGCGGCGACCGTCTTCGCCTGGCTCCTGGCCATGTCCGGCTGGCTGCTGCGGCGGCTCGCCGGGCGTCGGGCGCAGCGGCTGTTCCGCCCGCTGCCGCGCACCACGCCGGTCCGGGGACGCGGGCACACCGACCCCCGGCTCTGGCTGAACGTCGCGCAGAACGTCCTCGCGGCGCTCGTGGCCGGCGCGATCGCGCTGGCGCTCGGCACCGGGCATCCGTACTGGGCGGTCGTGAGCGCCGTGGCGGTGATCCCGCCGGCACGGGCCGCCCACACCGTCTCCCGTGCCGTGCACCGGGTGCTCGGCACGGTCGCGGGCGTCGCGGTCGCCGCGCTGCTGCTCTGGCCGGAGCCCTCGGTGTGGCTGCTCGTCGCGGCGGTCGCGATCTGCCAGTTCGGCGCGGAGGTGCTCGTGACCCGGCACTACGGCACCGCGCTCGTCTTCATCACGCCGATGGCGCTGACGGTGGCGCACCTCGCCTCGCCGGCGCCGCTCATCGGACTGCTCGGCGACCGGGTGCTCGAGACCGTCATCGGGGCGGCGGTCGGCGTCGTCGCGGTGCTGGCCGCCCGGCGCTTCGTCGAGGCGGTGCCGATGCCACCGCCGACGACGGCGACGCCCAGCGTCGCCCCGAAGGGCCCCGACCGGCCGTCGCGCGGCTAGACCGCGCCGCCGATGAGCCAGCCGATCAGCCAGGTGACGGCGAGGGCGAGCGCGCCCCCGACGACCACCCGCACGACGGCGCGCTCCCTGGGCGAGCCGCCGATCCAGGCCGACAGCCAGCCCGTGACCGCGAGGGCGACGACGACCGCGGCGAACGTCGTGGCGATCCGCCACTCGGGCGGCGGCAGCAGGATCGCGAGCATCGGCAGCACCGCGCCGACGAGGAACGACAGCGCCGAGGCGCCCGCCGCGTGCCACGGGTTCACGACGTCGGCCTCGGCGATGTGGAGCTCGGCCTCGAGATGCGCGGCGAGCGCGTCGTGCGCCGTGAGCTCGCGGGCCACCTGGTCCGCCGTCTCGGCGCTCAGCCCCTTCGAGCGGTAGATGCCGGCGAGCTCGGCGAGCTCCTGCTCGGGCATGGCGGCCAGCTCCCAGCGCTCCTTCGCGATGAGCGCGTGCTCGGTGTCGCGCTGGCTCGAGACCGAGACGTATTCGCCGAGTCCCATCGAGATCGCGCCGGCGACGACGGACGCGACGCCCGCGACGAGGATGGGGCCGCTGTCGCTCGTCGCGGCGGCGACGCCGACGACGAGCGCGGCGACGGAGATGATGCCGTCGTTCGCGCCGAGCACGCCGGCGCGGAGCCAGTTCAGCCGCTCGTGCACCCGAGGGTCGTGCGGCTCGTCGCCGTGGAAGGGAGCTGCTTCGCCGTCCGTCATGCCTGCAGTCTCGCAGCGCACGCGCGCGACCGCCAGGATGCCGAGGCTGTCCTCAGCCGCGCAAGCGGGCGATGAGGGCCATCGCGTCGACCGGGGCGCGCACCTTCGCGTCGTTGTCGAAGTAGAGGTACGCATCGCGGCCGGCATCGAGGTGAGCCGAGGCCCACGCGGCCCAGCGGTCGAGGGCCGCGTCGTCGTAGCCCGAGACGTAGAGCTCCTCGTCGCCGTGCAGCCGTGCATAGGCGAAGTCGGCCGTCGTCCGGTCGATGCGGGGGTACCGTCCGGCGGTGTCCGCCACGACGCTCGCGACGCCGTGCCGGGCGAGCAGCCCGGCCCACTCCTCCTCCGCCTCGGCGAAGGACGGGTGCCGCACCTCGACCGCGTGGCGGAGCGGGCCATCCTCCTCGACGGCGAACGCGCTGCGTCCCTCCATCCGCTCGTCGTGCGCCGCGGCGAGCCGCGCCGCGGCTCGCCGGGTCCGCGGCAGCCGCTCGAGGAATCCCTCGAGCAGCGCCTCGTCGTACGCGAGGGTCGGCGGCAGCTGCCAGAGGATCGGCCCGAGCTTCGCCCCGAGCTCGAGCACGCCGGAGGCGAAGAAGTTCGCGAGCGGGGCGTCGACGTCGCCGAGCCGTTTGATGTGGGTGATGAAGCGCGGGCCCTTCACCGCGAAGACGAAGCCGTCGGGCGTCGCGTCGCGCCAGCGATGCCAGCTCGCGGGGCGCTGCAGCGCGTAGAACGAGCCGTTGATCTCGATCGAGGTCATCCGCGCGGCCGCGTAGCCGAGCTCGCCGGCCTGCCGGAGGCCCTTCGGATAGAAGGTGCGCCGCCACGCCGGGTAGACCCAGCCGGAGATGCCGACTCGGGCCTGCGGGCGGGGTGCTGGCTCGCTCATGCCGCCAGTCTTCCGAGGCCGCCGCGGTCGTGGAAGGGGGTGACGAGCGGGCGCCGCTCGGCTACCGGGGTGGCGCCGACGAGCGAAACATGTAGCATAAGTGCTACATCTGATAGCGATTCAACGACGAGAGGATGCCCCATGGTCACCGCTCCCGTCGTCGAGGTGCAGGGGCTGCGCCTGCGCTACGGCGCACGCACCGTGCTCGACGGCATCGACTTCCGACTCGATCGCGGCGAGGTGGTCGCGCTCCTCGGGCCGAACGGCGCCGGCAAGACGACGACGATCGAGGTGCTCGAGGGCTTCCGGCGGCCCGACGCGGGAGCGGTCCGCGTGCTCGGCGAGTCGCCCGAGACCGCGGGCGACGCCTGGCGAGCCAGGATCGGGGTCGTGCTGCAGTCCTGGCGCGACCACGCCCGTTGGCGGGTCGGCCCGCTGCTCGAGCAGTTCGCGACGCTGTACGAACCGTTCGCGGCGAGCACCGGGCGCCGTCCGCACGACGTCACGGAGCTCCTCGACCTCGTCGGGCTCGGCGGGCACCGCGGTGCGCTCGTCCGCTCCCTCTCGGGCGGTCAGCGCCGTCGCCTCGACGTCGCGATCGGCCTGGTCGGGCGACCCGAGCTGCTCTTCCTCGACGAACCGACGACGGGCTTCGACCCCGTCGCCCGGCACGAGTTCCACGAACTCGTCCACGCCCTCAGCGACTTCGACGACACGACCGTGCTGCTCACGACGCACGACCTCGCCGAGGCGGAGAAGATCGCGGGACGCATCCTGATCCTCGACCGCGGCGCCATCGTCGCCGACGGCAGCCCCGCCGAGCTCGCCCGCGCCGTGCCGAGCGCGAGCGAGATCAGCTGGCGCGAGGACGGCGTCCGGCAGGTGCACAGCGCCGCCGACCCCGAGGCCTTCGTGCGCGAGCTGCTCGCCCGCACCGACGTGTCCGTGACCGAGCTCGTGGTCCGCGCGCAGACCCTCGAAGAGACCTACCTCGCGATGATCGACACGGAGGACGCCCGATGATCACCGCCGTCCGCGCCGGCCTGCGCCGGGGCCTGACCGAGTTCGGCATCTCGCTGCGCACCCCGTCCGACGTGGTGTTCATCCTCGTCGGCCTCGTCGCCGTCGGCGTCACGCTCTGGCTGTACCGCGACGTGGAAGCGGCCCCCGGGGTGCCGCTCACCTGGTTCATCCTGCCCAGCATCCTCACGATCCAGCTCGTGTTCATCGTCGGCTACGGGCTCGGCACGGTCGTCGTCACCGAGCGCGAGGACGGCACCCTCCTCCGGGCCCGCACCCTGCCGCGCGGGCTGCCGGTCTACGCGAGCGGGGTCGTCACCAAGACGCTCGCCGAACTCGTCTGCACCTTCGTGCCCACCCTGGTGATCGCCGCGATCACGCTCGGCGGGCGCTTCGGACTGGACGCCGGGGACCTCGCGATCGTGCTGGCCATGCTCGTGCTCGGCACGCTCGCGCTCACGCCCTTCGGCTTCGTCATCGGCACGGTCTTCCGCAATCCGCGCTCGGTGAGCGGCTGGGGCTTCCTCGTCGTCGGCCTCCTCGCCTTCGTCTCGGGCCTCGTGCAGCCGCTCGCCGCGCTGCCGGTCTGGGTGCAGCCGATCGGGCTCGCACTGCCGCTCTATTGGATCGGCCACGCGCTGCGCGGGGCGTTCCTGCCCGGCGAGTTCGGCGCGTTCGAGATGTTCGGCGACTGGCAGTTCGGCCTCGCCTTCCTCGTCGTCGGCGTGTGGGCCGTCGGCGGCCTGCTGCTCGCGCCGCGGCTGCTGCGCCGCGTCGCTCGCCGGGAGACCGCCTCGGGCATCGAGCTGCGGCGTCAGGCCGCACTGCAGCGGGCATGAGCGGCGCCGCAGGGGAGGGCGGGCGCAGCGACCTCGTGCACAACCGGGTCGCCATGCTGCGCGCCGAGCGACGGGTCACGAGACGGGAGCTCGCCGAGGCGATCGGCGTGCACTACCAGACCGTCGGCTACCTCGAACGGGGCGAGTTCAACCCGAGCCTGCACCTCGCGCTGCGCATCGCGCGCTTCTTCGAGGTGCCGCTCGAGTTCGTCTTCTCGCTCGAGGAGTTCCCCAGGATCGCACCGGACGGGATGCCTCGCGGCTGACCGCGCCCGCGGGCCACGCGTCGGGCCCGGCGTCGGGCCCGGCGGCGCTTCCGGCGCCGCGTCGAGCGACGCCGGGCGACCCCGGTTCGGCGGCGTCGAACAAGGGGAGTAGCATGGCAGGCGGCCCGTGCCGATAGCTCGACATCGAGAGAGTTTCGGGGCCGGGTCCCTCACCCACCATCCCTGCGCGAACCAGCGCGGACCGATTGGAAGCAGAGCGTGGATCTTTACGAGTACCAGGCCAGAGACCTCTTCGAGCAGTACGGGGTGCCGGTGCTCCCCGGCATCGTGGCCGACACCCCCGAGGCGGTGCGTGCGGCGGCCGAGCAGCTCGGCGGCGTCGTCGTGGTCAAGGCCCAGGTGAAGACGGGCGGCCGCGGCAAGGCCGGCGGCGTCAAGGTCGCGAAGACCCCCGACGAGGCGTACGAGGCGGCCAAGGCCATCCTCGGGCTCGACATCAAGGGCCACGTCGTGAAGCGCGTCATGGTCGCCGGCGGCGCCCGCATCGCGCAGGAGTTCTACTTCTCCGTGCTGCTCGACCGCGCCAACCGCTCCTACCTGTCGCTCACGAGCGTCGAGGGCGGCATGGAGATCGAGCAGCTCGCCGTCGAGAAGCCCGAGGCGCTCGCGCGCATCGAGATCGATCCGATCGCCGGCATCTCGCTCGAGAAGGCCAAGGAGATCGCCGTGGCCGCGAACTTCCCGGCCGAGCTCGTCGACCGCGTCGCCGAGGTGTTCGTGAAGCTCTACGAGGTCTACGACAAGGAAGACGCGACCCTGGTCGAGGTCAACCCGCTCATCCTCGACGAGGACGGCAAGATCATCGCCCTCGACGGCAAGGTCAGCCTCGACGAGAACGCCGAGTTCCGTCACGCCGGCCACGCGCTGCTCGAGGACAAGGACGCCGCCGACCCGCTCGAGGCGAAGGCCAAGGCCCTCGACCTCAACTACGTCAAGCTCGACGGCGAGGTCGGCATCATCGGCAACGGCGCGGGCCTCGTCATGTCGACGCTCGACGTCGTCGCCTATGCCGGCGAGAACCACGGCGCGGTCAAGCCCGCGAACTTCCTCGACATCGGCGGCGGCGCCTCGGCCGAGGTCATGGCCAACGGCCTCTCGATCATCCTCGGCGACCCGCAGGTGAAGAGCGTCTTCGTGAACGTCTTCGGCGGCATCACCGCCTGCGACCAGGTCGCGAAGGGCATCGTCGGTGCGCTCGCCGAGCTCGGCTCGGCGGCGAACAAGCCGCTCGTCGTGCGTCTCGACGGCAACAACGTCGTCGAGGGCCGCCGCATCCTCGAGGAGGCGGCGCACCCGCTCGTGACCCTCGCCGAGAACATGGACCAGGGCGCCGACAAGGCCGCCGAGCTGGCGAACGCGTAAGGACAGCAGAACCATGACGATCTTCCTCAACAAGGACTCCAAGGTCATCGTCCAGGGCATCACCGGCGGCGAGGGCTCGAAGCACACCGCCCGCATGCTCGCGGCCGGCACCCAGGTGGTCGGCGGCGTGAACGCCCGCAAGGCCGGCACCACCGTGCTGCACCAGGACGCCTCGGGCGCCGACGTCGAGCTGCCCGTGTTCGGCACGGTCGCCGAGGCCATCGCCGCGACCGGCGCCGACGTCTCGATCGCTTTCGTCCCGCCGGCCTTCACGAAGGACGCCGTGATCGAGGCCATCGATGCCGAGATCCCGCTCCTCGTCATCATCACCGAGGGCGTGCCCGTGCAGGACTCGGCCGAGTTCTGGGCCTATGCCAAGGAGAAGGGCGGCTCGACCCGCATCATCGGGCCGAACTGCCCCGGCATCATCAGCCCCGGTGAGTCGCTCGTCGGCATCACCCCGGCGAACATCACCGGCAAGGGCCCGATCGGCCTCGTCTCGAAGTCGGGCACGCTCACGTACCAGATGATGTACGAGCTGCGCGATCTCGGCTTCTCGACCGCGATCGGCATCGGCGGCGACCCCGTCATCGGCACGACGCACATCGACGCGCTCGCCGCGTTCGAGGCCGACCCCGAGACGAAGGCGATCGTCATGATCGGCGAGATCGGCGGCGACGCCGAGGAGCGCGCGGCTGACTTCATCAAGGCGAACGTGACGAAGCCGGTCGTCGGCTACGTCGCCGGCTTCACCGCGCCCGAGGGCAAGACCATGGGCCACGCCGGCGCCATCGTCTCCGGCTCGGCTGGCACCGCCCAGGCCAAGAAGGAGGCCCTCGAGGCCGCGGGCGTCAAGGTCGGCAAGACTCCGAGCGAGACCGCCCGCCTCCTGCGCGAGGTGTACGCGGCGCTCTGATCGCCCGGAGCCCCCGGCTCCGCTCCGCACGAAGGCCCCGCCGGCATCGACCGGCGGGGCCTTCGTCGTGCCGTGGATCCCACTCTGTCGCCAGCGCTGCTCCACCCGCTATCGTCGTGCCCAGGGGGGAACATGGCGAAGACGCAGGCGGACCTCGAGGCGCGCATCGCGCTGCTCGAGGCGGAGAACCGCGAGCTGCGCTCGCGCGAATCGGCCCGCACCGCGGGCGGCGACGAGGCGGATGCCTCGGCCGGCACCGGGGGGCGCCGCAAGCCCGGGCGCTGGCGCTCGGTGGTGTCCGGCATCCTCGTGGTGCTCGCCCTGCTGCTCACCCCGGTCGCGCTGCTCAGCTCCTGGGCACGGCTCGAGCTCGTCGACACCGACCGCTTCGTCGCGACCTTCGCCCCGCTCGCCGATGACCCGGACGTGCAGGCGTTCGTCGCCGACACGGTCACCGGGATCATCGAGGAGCAGGTCGACATCCCGGAGCTCACCTCCCAGGTGTTCGACGGCATCCGCTCGCTCGACCTGCCACCCCGCGCGGCCGACGCGCTCGGCCTCCTCGAGGGGCCGGCGGCCCAGGGGCTGCAGGCCCTGGTCGCGCAGACGGTGAGCCAGGTCGTCGCCTCCGACGCCTTCGCCGACACCTGGGCGACGGCGCTGCGGGTGAGCCACCGGCAGGCGATCGCCGCGATCCAGGGCGACCCGAACGCCGCCCTCGAGATCGGCCCGGGCGGGCAGCTGTCCGTGCAGCTCGGCCCGATCATCGAGACGGTGAAGCAGCAGCTCGTCGACCGCGGTGTCGGTTTCGCGAGCGCGATCCCGGTCGTGGACCAGAGCATCGCGATCGCCCAGGCCGACTCGCTCGTGCTCGTGCAGACCGTGTACGCGCTCGCCGTGGCGGTCGGCACCTGGCTGCCCTGGGTGGTGCTCGCGATGCTCGTGGGCGGCGTGCTGCTCGCCCGCAACCGGCCGCGGGCGTTCGTCTGGACCGCCGCGGGCTTCGCGCTCGTGATGGCGACTCTCGCCGCCGGGGTCGGCATCGGCCGGCTCTTCTTCGTCGGCACGGTGAGCCCCTCGATCATGCCGGCGGGCGCCGCGGGCGCACTGTACGAGCAGATCATCGAGCTCATCCGCTCCACGATCGTCGCCGGGCTCGTGCTGGGCCTGCTGACGGCGATCATCGCCTGGTGGGCCGGCCCGTTCCGGCCGGCGCGGGCGCTCCGCGGCTTCTCCAACGCGATGTTCGCGTCCGTCCGGCGGCAGGCCGCGAAGCACGGCGTCACGACCGGCGCGTTCGGCGTGGCCCTGGACCGCTTCCGCTCGGCGGTCTACCTCGGCATCGCCCTCATCGCGGTGCTCGTCGTCCTGTTCGGCCGGCCGCTCACAACGGGCCTCGTGGTGACGACGGTGCTCCTGGCGCTGCTCGCCATCCTGCTGGTCGAGCTGCTGCGACGGCCCGCGGAGGAGCGGCCGGACGCGCCGCCGGCGGACGGTGAGGCGGACGGTGAGGCGGACGAGGGCCCGGATGCGTCGGCGACGGGCCGCCCCGTCGAAGTCAAGGGCAACGCGGCCGCCGACCACGCCGCCGCGACGGCACGCGGACGGGAGTGACGCACCCCCGTCGTGGCGAGCGGCGACGCCGGCCCGGTCCGCTAGGCTCGACCGGGTCATGAGACGCACCACGGTCGCCCTGCTCGCCGCGCTCGAGGCGCTCGTCTCGGCGCTCGTCGGCTACGGCATCGCCCTGGTGCCGCTCATGCTGCTCTGGGGCATGCACTTCCAGCTGGGCCTCGGCCTCGATGTCGTGTTCCGCGCCGCCGCCGACGTCTGGCTCCTCGGCCACGGGGTGGACCTCACGGTGCAGCTCGACGCGGTCACGGCCGCCCGCACCGGCGTGCCCGGAGCGGAGGCGGCCTTCCCGATCACGATCGCCCTGCTCGGCTTCGCCCTGCTCACCCTCCTCGTCGCCCGACGCATCGGCCGCCGGGCGGTCGCGGCGGGCGCGCCCGTGGCCGGGCTCGTGGCCGCCGTCGTCGTCTCGGGCGGCGTCGGGCTCGTCGCCACCCTCGCCGCCCGCCATCCGGCCGCGCACGCATCGCTGTGGCAGGGGGCGCTGCTGCCGGCGGCGATCACCGCCGCGGGCGTCGTGATCGGCCTGCTGAGCTCGGAGGAGCTGCGCGACCGGCTCCTCGACCGTCTGCCCGCCCCGGTGCCCGACGAGTGGCTCGAGCTCGCCGGGCGGGCGTGGCGCGTCGGCGTCGGCTCGGCCTTCGCCGTGCTCGCCGTCGCCGGGCTCGTCGTCGCGTGGGCGATCGTGTCGAGCTACGCGACGATCACCGGGCTGCACCAGGTCCTCGGTGCGGGCTTCGACGGCGGCGTCGCCATCTTCGTCGCCGAGCTCGCCCTCCTGCCGAACCTCGTGCTCTGGGGCGCGTCCTGGCTCCTCGGTCCCGGCTTCGCGATCGGGACCGGCACCCAGGTCACCCCGGCGGGCACGCTGCTCGGGCCCGTCCCGGGGCTGCCCATCGCCGGCGCCTTGCCGAGCGACGGCGCGCCGATGTCGGCGCTCTGGCTCCTCGTCCCCGTGCTCGCGGCCTTCGTGGGCGCGTACCTCGTCACCCGGATCGCGCGGCAGGGTGCGGATGCTTCGGCGGTCCTCGCCGCCGGGCGCGACGCGAGCTCCGACCACCGAGCGGAGGACGGCCGGCGCCCCGAACCCGACCCCGGGTCGGCATCGGCGCCGTGGTGGCATCCGCTCGTCGTCGGACTCGCAGCGGGCGTCCTCGCCGGCCTCGTCCTCGGCCTCGGCGCCTGGTGGTCGGGCGGCGCGATCGGACCGGGCCGGCTCGCTGACACCGGCCCGAACGGCTGGGCCGTCGCCGGGGTGGCCGCGCTCACCGTGGCCGTCGGCGCCGTCGTCGGCGGCTTCACCGCGAGGGCCCGCACCGCTCGCCGAGCGTCACCGACCGAATCGGCCGCCGCCGAACCCGATACACTCTGAGCGTGCTGAAGCTCGTCGTGCTCATCTCCGGCGGCGGCTCGAACCTCCGCGCGCTGCTCGAAGCCTCCCGTGATGCCGAGTTCCCCGCTCGCGTCGTCGCCATCGGCGCCGACCGCGAGGCCGACGGGCTGGCGCTCGGCGAGGAGTTCGGCATCCCGACCTTCACCGTGCCGTACACGGCCTACGAGAGCCGCGACGCCTGGGGCGACGCCCTCATCGAGGAGGTGCGCCGTTGGGACGCCGAGCTCGTGGTGCTCTCCGGCCTCATGCGGCTCGTGCCGCCCGCGGTCGTCCGCGCCTTCTCGCCGCAGCTCATCAACACCCATCCCGCGTACCTGCCGGAGTTCCCGGGCGCGCACGCCGTGCGCGACGCGATCGCCGCGGGCGTCAGCCAGACGGGCGCGAGCCTCATCGTCGTCGACGACTCCGTCGACGGCGGTCCGATCGTCGCCCAGGAGCGCGTGCCCGTGCTGCCCGGCGACACCGAGGCCAGCCTGCACGAGCGCATCAAACCCGTCGAACGCCGCCTCCTCATCGAGGCCGTGCTCGACATCGCCAACGCCCACCTCGATCTGAAGGATCTCGCGCGATCATGAGCGGCCCCGCCATCGACCCCAGCCTGTACCGCGAGCGGGACGTCGTGCCCGTGCGCCGCGCCCTCATCGCCGTGAGCGACAAGCGCCGGCTCGCCGAACTCGCCTCGGCCCTCGTCGAGGCGGGCGTCGAGATCGTCTCGACCGGCGGCACCGCGAAGGCGATCGCGGAGGCCGGGCTGCCGGTGACGCAGATCGCCGAGGTCACCGGCTACCCGGAGCACCTCGACGGACGCGTGCGCACCCTGCACCCCGCCGTGCACTCCGGCCTGCTCGCCGACCTGCGGCTCGAGCACCACGAGCGCGAGCTCGAGGGCCTCGGCATCGCCCCGTACGAGCTCGTCGTCGTGAACCTGTACCCCTTCGTCGAGACCGTCGCCTCCGGGGCGGAGCCCGCCGCCGTCGTCGAGCAGATCGACATCGGCGGCCCCGCGATGGTGCGCGCCTCCGCGAAGAACCACGCGAACGTCGCCGTCGTCGTCTCGCCCGACCGCTACGAGGACGTCATCGCCGCGGTCGCGGCCGGGGGCACGACGCTCGCGCAGCGCCAGGAGCTCGCCCGCGAGGCGTTCCGGCACACCGCCAGCTACGACGTCGCGGTCGCGAGCTGGATCGGCAGCGCGGTCGCCCCGGACCAGGATGCCTCGGTGTCGCCGTTCCCCGCCTGGGTGGGCGGCACCTGGCAGAAGCAGGCCGACCTCCGCTACGGCGAGAACAGCCACCAGCGCGCCGCGATCTTCGCGACGGACGGTGGCCGCCCCGGCATCGCCCAGGCCGTGCAGCTGCACGGCAAGGAGATGAGCTACAACAACTACGTCGACGCCGACGCCGCCGTCCGCGCCGCGTTCGACTTCGACGAGCCCGCGGTCGCGATCATCAAGCACGCGAACCCCTGCGGCATCGCCGTCGCCGCCCCCGGCGCCGCGGACCCGATCGCCGACGCGCACCGCCGCGCCCATGAGTGCGACCCCGTCTCCGCGTTCGGCGGCGTGATCGCCGCGAACCGCACCGTCACCCGCGAGATGGCCGAGACCGTCTCGGGCATCTTCACCGAGGTACTCGTCGCACCGGCCTTCGAGGCGGAGGCGGTCGAGCTGCTCAGCCAGAAGAAGAACCTCCGCCTGCTCACCCTGCCCGAGGGCTTCGCGCCCACCGCGGTCGAGCTGAAGCAGGTCTCCGGCGGCATGCTGCTGCAAGAGGCCGACCGCAGCTTCGCGCCGGTCGCCGAGTGGACGCTCGTCTCCGGTGAGCCGGCCGATGAGGCGACCCTCGCCGACCTCGCCTTCGCCTGGACCGCGAGCCGGGCCGTGAAGTCGAACGCCATCCTGCTCGCCTCGGGCGGCGCCTCGGTGGGCGTCGGCATGGGGCAGGTCAACCGGGTCGACTCCTGCCGGCTCGCCGTCGAGCGGGCGGGGGAGCGCGCGGCCGGTTCGGTCGCGGCATCCGACGCCTTCTTCCCCTTCGCCGACGGCCTGCAGATCCTGCTCGACGCCGGCGTGAAGGCCGTCGTGCAGCCCGGCGGATCGGTGCGCGACGAGGAGGTCGTCGAGGCGGCGAAGGCCGCCGGCGTCACCATGTACTTCACCGGGGAGCGGCACTTCTTCCACTGATCCCTCGCCGGCTCCTCCCCGGATCCGGGGCGCTCCGCCGGGCGGTACGCTGGGAGCGACGGGCGCTCACGAGGCGCTCGCACCAGCATGCCCACGAGGCGTCAGAGTCGAGGAGAACCGATCGATGTCGATCACCCCTGCACCGGCCGCACCCGCGACCGAGGTCCACGTCCAGTTGCCCCAGGCGGCCCCCGAACATGAACGGGTGCTCATCACCCGCGGGGCGCGATCCGGGCTCACCATCATCGTCGCCGTGCACTCCACGGTGCTCGGCCAGGCGCTCGGCGGGGCCCGCCTCTGGCGCTACGAGCACTGGACCGACGCGCTCGGCGACGCGCTGCGGCTCTCCCAGGCGATGACGATGAAGAACGCCGCGGCGGGACTCGCGCGCGGCGGCGGCAAGTCGGTCGTCGCGATCCCGTCCGGGGTCGAGCTCGACGAGGCCGGCCGACGCGACGCCATGCTCGACCTCGGCGACGCGGTCGAGGCGCTCGGCGGTGCGTACATGACCGCCGAGGACGTCGGCACGAGCGCGGAGCTCATGGCCGTCGTCCACGAGCGCACCGAGCACGTCTGCGGCCTGCCCGCAGAGGCCGGCGGCGTCGGCGAGCCCGCCGACGCGACCGCCGCGGGCGTCTTCGCCGGCATGCTCGCGACGCTCGAGCACGTCTTCGGCTCCGCCGATCCCGCCGGCCGCCACTTCGTCGTGGCCGGGCTCGGCCAGGTCGGCGGACGGCTCGCCCGCATGCTCGCCGCCCGCGGCGCCCGGCTCACCGTCACCGACGTGTTCGAGGGCAAGCGGGCGCTCGCCGAGGAGCTCGGCGCCGCCTGGGTCCCGGCCGCCGAGGCGCACCTCGTCGAGGCCGACGTGTTCGTGCCGTGCGGGCTCGGCGGCGTGCTCACCGGCCAGGTGGTCTCCGAGCTGCGGGTGCGCGCCGTCGTCGGCGCGGCGAACAACCAGCTCGCGGCGCGCGGCGTCGCCGATCGGCTCCGCGAGCGCGGCATCGCCTGGGCGCCCGATTTCGTCGTGAACGCCGGCGGCGTCGTCTACCTCGACCTGGCGTCCACCCCGGGCGTCACGGCCGCCGAGCTCGACGAGCGCATCGCGGGCATCGGCGACACGATCGGCGCGATCCTGCGCGAAGCGGATGCCTCGGGCACGACCACCCTCGAGGCCGCCGAGCGACTCGCCCTCGCCCGGCTGCACGCCGCCGGCTGATCGGGTGACCGACGGCACGAAGGAACGGCCGGGAGCGCGGGCGGCTGCGGTGACGCGCCGCCCGCGGCCCGGCCGCTAGGCTCGGTGACCATGACGTCCCCCGCGCCCGCCGATCCCGCCGCCGAATCGAGCGGCGACCCCGCCGAGCCCGCCGCGAGACCCGCGCCGGCCCGCCGCACCGGCGGCGGCCGGCAGGTGCTCGCCGTGCTCGGCTCGGCCGCGGCCGTCGGCGCGCTCGGCTTCCTGGGCGCACTGCTCGCCTTCTTCATCGGCAATGGGCACACCCCCGAGGTGTTCATGCAGCTCACCGGGCACTTCGCGCTCGCCGGGTTCTTCGCCGCCGCCCTGCTCGCGATCTCGAACGCCGCCGGCGCCCTGCGCACCTGGTTCCTCGCGCTCATCTCGGGCTTCGCCGCGGCGGTGCTCGCCGCGATCCTCGCCACCACGGTGACCGTGCTCGCCACGGGGCGCGGCATCTCCGGCGAACTGTTCCTCTTCGTCGTCGGCTCGCTCGTCAGCCTGAACCTCGTCTTCGTGCTCCTCGTGACGTTCGGGGAGCTCTGGCTCGCCCCCTTCGTCGCCCGGGCCATCCAGTCGTACCAGCCGGAGCGGACGCCCCGGCGCATCGCCCTCGTGCGCATCCCCGCCTCGAACCTCGCCGACGGCGAGCTCACCCACCTCGAGCGACTGCCCGTCGACCAGGCCAAGGCCGACGAGCAGTGGGACAACTACTGCGCCACGCTCGTCGCCGAGGGCTGGGAGACCGTCGAGATCGACGCGGCGCCCGAACTCGCCGACTCGGTCTTCGTCGAGGACACGGTCGTGCTCTTCGAGGACCTGGCCGTCATCACGAGTCCGGGCGCGGTCTCGCGGCGCGGGGAGATCGAGGGGGTCGAGCGCAGCGTCCGCGACCTGCCCGGGCTCGAGCTCGCCCGCATCGAGGCGCCGGGCACCCTCGAGGGCGGCGACGTCCTGAAGGTCGGCCGCACGGTGTACGTCGGGGCCTCCAGCCGCACGAACGCGGAGGGGATCCGCCAGCTCCGCGCCCTGCTCGAAGGCCGCGGCTACACCGTCGTCGCCGTCCCCGTGACGCGCGCGCTCCACCTGAAGAGCGCGGTCACGGCGCTGCCGGACGGCACGGTCATCGGGCACCCGGAGCTCGTCGACGCGCCGAGCCTGTTCCCGCGCTTCCTGCCGGTGCCGGAGCGCGAGGGCGTCGCCGTCGTGCTCGTCTCGGACGACACGCTGCTGATGTCGGCGGCCGCGCCTCGCACCGCCGAGCTGCTGTCGGGGCTCGGCTATCGCGTGCTTACGGTCGACATCAGCGAGTTCGAGAAGCTCGAGGGCTGCGTCACGTGCCTGTCGGTGCGAGTGCGCTGAGCCCCGGCACCGGGCGGGTCGTCCCGACGCCGTCGTGCAGCTCCAGCAGCTGATCCGCCCGCTTCACGAGCGAGGGATCGTGCGTGGTCACGACCGCGGCGACGCCGTGCTCGTGGACGAGCTCGCCGATGAGGTCCATGACCTGCGCGGCGGTGCCGCTGTCGAGCTGCCCGGTCGGCTCGTCCGCGAGCAGCAGCTGCGGACGGGCGACGAGGGCCCGGGCGATGCCCACACGCTGCTGCTGACCGCCGGAGAGCTCGTACGGCCGCTGGGCCGCGTGCTCGGCGAGCCCGACGAGCCGCAGCGCCTCGGCGACGCGCTCCTCGCGTTCGGCGGGGTCGATCCGCTGCAACCGGAGCGGGACCGAGACGTTCTCGGCGGCCGAGAGCACCGGGATGAGTCCGAACGACTGGAAGATGTAGCCGAGGCGGTCGCGCCGCACCTCCGCGAGGGCGGCCTCGTCGAGGGCGGAGAGCTCGAGCTCGCCGAGGTGCACGCGGCCGGCATCGGGGCGGTCGAGGCCGCCCAGCAGGTTGAGCAGCGTCGTCTTGCCGGCGCCCGAGGGGCCGGTCACGACGAGGAGCTCGCCGGGCCGGACCTCGAGCGAGACCTCGCGGACGGCGTGCACCTCGCCGGCCCGAGCCGAGAAGGTGCGGGTGATCGCTTCGGCGCGCAGCGCGGCGGTCATGCGGCTCCTCCGTTCGGGTCCGGGTGCTCGCCCGGGGCGGGGTCGGCGGGCTCGCCGTGCGCGGGCTGTTCGGCGGGGTCCGGCGCGGCGTGCCGGCCGCGGCGGCGCGGAGCCTCGTCGGCGGATGCCTCGGCCCAGGATGGCTCGGAGCCGGATGCCTCGGCCCCGGGTGGCTCGGCCCCGGATGGCTCGGAACCGGATGCCTCGGCCCCGGCGGCCTTGCGCGGTCGCGGCGGCGGGGCGCCGTCATGGCCGGGCCAGACGCCCACGTGGTCGGGCTCGAGTGCGAGCCGCACGCGCTCCTGGAGTTCGAGCGAGGCGACGAAGTCGTGCGGGAGCTGCAGCCGTCCGACCCGGTCGAGCACCGCGAACTCCTCGGCCACCGCCTGCTCGGCACCGTGCTCGTCGAGTCGCGTCGAACGCAGCACCTCGGTGGACGTGCGGCCGTCGCGGATCTGCACGGTGCGCCGGACGTGCTCGGACACGGTCGGGTCGTGCGTGACGATGAGCGTGGTCACACCGAGCTCCTCGTTCACCCGTCGCATCGCCTCGAGCACCGACGCGCTCGTCGCCTCGTCGAGCTCGCCGGTCGGTTCGTCGGCGAGCAGCACCCGTGGCGCGTTCGCGAGGGCCACAGCGATGGCCACCCGCTGCTGCTGACCGCCGGACAGCTCGCCCGGACGGCGGTCGGCGAACTCCGCGACCTCGAGGAGCTCGAGGAGCTCGGCGATCCGCGCGGTGCGCGCGCCGCCCTTCGCGGTGCCCGCGACGTTGATCGCGAGCGCCAGGTTCTCGGCGGCGGTGAGGTACGGCAGCAGGTTCCGCGAGGTCTGCTGCCAGATGAAGCCGACCGTGCGGCGCTGGTACTGGACGCGCTCGCGTCCGCCCATCGTCAGCAGGTCGTGGCCTGCGACCCTGGCGACGCCGGCGGTGGCGGTGTCGAGCCCGGAGAGGATCGTGAGCAGGGTGGACTTGCCCGAGCCCGACGCCCCGACCACGGCGACCATCTCGCCGGCCTCGACCCGGAGGTTCAGGCCCTGCAGCGCCTGCACCTCGACGCCGTCGGCGCTGAAGATGCGCACGAGGTCGACGCAGAGGATGTGCGGTTCGGCGACGTCGGTCATGATTCCTCCTCCTTGCGGAGCGCTCTGGCGGCATCCACCCGGCCCCCGATGCTCGCCGCGACCCAGGCGCCGATCGCGGAGACCGCGATCGCACCGGTGAGCACCCCGCCGACGAGCAGCGGGTCGATCGAGATCGGCGGTTGGACGATGGCGCCCGTGAACGCCGCGATGTTGATGGCGGGCAGTACGACGGCCGGCAGCAGCAACCCGAGCGCGGCGCCGGCGACGACCGCGGCGACGACGACCGGCCCGATCTCCCACGCGACGAGGGCGCGTTCCTCGCGGCGGCGCAGGCCGAGCGTGGACAGCAGCGGCAGCAGCCGCTCGCGGGCGGGCCGGCCGACGACGAGGGTGAGCACGATCGCGAGCGCCGTCGCGAGGCTCGTCAGCACGATGGCGATCGCGAGCGCGACCATGAGGCCCCGCGCGGCCGGACTCGCCGCGAGCGCCGCGGCCAGCGAGTCCGGGGTGTCGGCGGTCGCGCCGTCGCCGGCGATCTCGACCGCGGCGTCCGCGACCGCCCGGGCGGAGGCGTCGGGTGCCACCCGGATGAGCACGGTGCGCGGCACGAGGGTGTCGGTGAACGGCCGCGCCTTCGACCGGTCGACGAGCAGCCAGTCGCGTCGCGGGGTGAACGCCGTCTCGGCGGTGACGCCCTCGACGACGTCGATCTCCTGCCCGTCGAGCCGGACCCGGTCGCTGCCGGCGAGCCGTTCGGCGAGCGCCCCGGAGGCCAGCACCGCCACCGGGCGGTCGGCGGCGTCGCCCGCACCGAGCTCGGCCGGCAACGGCACGACGCCGCTTCGCCCCTCCTGCACGGCCGTCATCTCGGCGACGTCCACCACGACGACCGTCGTCGGTCGGCGCTGACCGTCGACCTCGAGCGGCGCGGAATCGGTCGAGTACACGGGCGCGATGGCCTCGACCCCGTCGAGCGCGCGGAGCTCGTCGAGCTGCGCGGTCGTCAGCGGCCCGGAGTGCAGCTGCACGTCGGCACCGACCTGCACGGCGGCGGATGCCTCGATGCCGCCCCGCACGGTGCCGAGCAGCACCGCGGAGAACACGGCGACGGCCACGCCCACCACGACCGCGAGCACGGGGACGAGGCCGGCCGACGGGTCGCGCAGCGCACGTGCCGCACCGAGGAAGGCGACGAGCGATCGACGTCGCTCGAGCGCGGTCACCAGGCGGCGCAGCGGAATCGGATAGAGGCGGAGCACGACGACGCAGACGACGAGGGCGAGCAGCAGCGGCACCGCCGCGAGCAGCGGGTCGACGCTCGCCGGGCCCGCCGGGTCGGTGCCCGCGAGGCCCCGACGGAACAGCAGCACGACGGCGGTCGCGGCGACGAGGACGACGGCGAGCTCGGCGATCCAGCGTCCCCGGGCGGGAACCCCGCCGAGGTCGACTCTGGCACGCCGCAACGGGCTCAGCTGCCCGGCCGAGGCCGCGAGCAGCACCCCCGGCGCGAGCGCGAAGGCTGCGGCGAGCCACCATCCGCCGCTGCCCGCGTCGGAGCTCACGGCGAGGGTGCCGGCGACGCCCCCGGCGAGGAGCGCGGGCAGGCCGATGATCGCGCCCTCCGCGCCGAGCACGGCGCGCAGCTGCCCAGTGGAGCCGCCGCGTGCGGCGGCGAGCTCGAGGCCGGTGCGGCGGCGCTCGAACACCACGAGCGCGCCGAGCACGAGCACGGCGACCGTGACGCCGATCGGGCCGGACGCGACGGTGGCGAGCACGGCGTCGACCGCGACCGCTTCGCTGCGCGCCTGGATCAGCACGTCGCGCAGGCCGCTGCGGAAGGTGATGCTCTCCGCCGTGCGGAAGGACAGGGTCTCGGCGCTCTGATCGAGCGGCTCCATGCGGGACTCGACCTCGCCGAGCTGGTCGATGAGGGTCGACATCTGCTCCGCGCGGACAGCGCCGGGCTCGAGCGGGAACCACACCTGGAGCTGGATCGGGAGCGAGACGGACTGGACGGTCTCCCACGAGCTCGGATCGAGCATCCCGACGCCGGTGATGATGGGCGGGCTGAGGCCGACCTGCTCCCGGTTCGCGCGGAGCGCCGTCGGCACGTGGCTCCAGAACGGATCGGCGGGATCCACCGCCGTGTAGGTGCCGGTCACGATCGCCGGCACCTGACCGGTCGGGAAGTCGAGCGTCCGCGTCTCGCCGACCGCCCACTCCAGGCGTTCGGCGACCGGGACGGAGAGCACGATCTCGATCGGCTCCGCGCCGGGCACCGCGCCGTCGAAGGGGACCGGCCACTCGCCCTCGCTGAGCTCGGCGTGCTCGCGCAGTCGTGGGTCGAAACCGGGCTGGATGCGGAAGACGGTGCTGCCGACCCCCTGTTCCGCGGTGCTCGCGATCACCGGGTCGCCGACCACGACGGCGCTCGGCGGGCCGAGGACCGCACGGAGCTCGTCGGGCAGCCGCTCCCGGATCTGCTCCGCCTGCTCGGCCTGCGAGCCCCAGACGGCGGCGACGTCCTCGGGCAGGGCGGACTCGCCCGGCCCGACCGGCGGGCGGTCCCTCGTCGACGCGGTCAGGTCGAGCTCCCGCGGCTCGACGGCCGCCATCGACTGCTGGAGCGACTCCGTGTGCAGCGCGGTGATCGCCCGGGGCAGGGCGACCGCGGCGAAGGCGGCGACCGCGACGAGGACCGCCAGTAGGACCGAGGCCGTGGGGGAGGCCTGGAACTGCCGGCCGACGAGGCCCGCGGAGGACAGCCGGGAATGCCTGCTCATCGCACCTCCTCCCGCCCGGGACGGCCGGCGGCGACCGTGACCGCACGCGCCGCGACCAGGGCGACGGCGGCGGTCGCCAGCGCGAACGCGCCGAGCGCCGCGAGCAGCGGCCACCAGTCGAGCACGATGGCCGGGGCGAGCGCGGCCGGCGCGCCCGGCACGGCGGCGCGCGCGAGCTCGGCCGCGGTCGCCCAGGCGGCGACGGCGCCGATCGCCGCGCCGAGGACGATCGCGGTGCCGACGGCCGCCGCGAGCTCGGCGAAGCGCGCCCGCCCCTGCATCGCGGCGGGCGCCCCGAGGGCGCGGAGCACGAGCACCTCGCCCCGCCGGGACGAGCCGAGCGCGGCGGCGAGGGCGATGAGCGCCGCGAGGGCGGCGGCGAGCGCGCCGATCGCGCCGAGCCAGAGCGCGGTGATCGCGGGGGCGACGAGGCTCGCCGTCGACGAGGCGTCGCGGGCGAGCGCCACGGCGCCACCCGGGCGCTCGCGGTCGAACGCGGCGACGACGGCGTTCGGATCGGCGGCGCCGATCCACAGCTCGTCGGCGCTCGGCGTGCGTGCGCCGGCCTCGGTCACGGCGGCGTCGAGCTCGGCTCGGTCGGCGAGCACGCCGAACTCCCCGGCACCGGGAACGGCCTGGACGACGGCGGCGACGCGCGCGTCGATCGTGCCGTCGGCGCTGCCGAGCCGGAGCGAGATGCGATCGCCGGGGCCCGCACTCGTGCCGGCGGAGAGCCGCTCGTCGATCGCGACGGGGAGGAGCGAGGCATCCGCCGCCTCGATCGCTCCGATCGCGTCCTGCACGTCGTCGGGAAGCCCGGGGGCCACCTGCGGCAGAAGATCGAGCCCGGTGGCGACCAGCGTCGCGGTCTCGGGGCCGACACGGATCTCGCGCCGCACGACCGGCTCGACGACCACCTCGGGCAGTGCCGCGGCGGCCTCGGCCGCGGCGGCCGGGTCCGCGGCGCCGACGACCCGGACCTCGCCGCCCGTGGCGAGTGCGGCGGCGTCGGCGTCGAAGCGCTGCCAGCTGCCGGCGACGGCCGCGGTGAGCACGATTCCGGCGACGCCGAGCATCGCGGTGAACGAGGCCGCGGCGAACATGGGCGCCCGCCGGGCGAGCTGACGCAGGGGGAGCGACGGGACGAGCCCAGGCCGCGCCGAGGCGACGCGCTCGAGCAGCCGGGAGACGAACGGCGTGCAGGCGAGGGCGCCGAGCGCGAGGGCGAGCAGCACCAGCACGGGCGCGAGCACCGCGAGCGGGTCGACCGCCGTGCCGCCGTCGGCGGTCCGCACGAGCGGCGAGCCGTAGAGTCGGAACTGCCAGAGCGACACCGCCGCGGCCACCGCGACGAGGATGGTGCCGCCCAGGGCGGCGGCACGGGTGCCGCGGCCGCTGTCGTCACCGGTGGAGCGGGTGACCGGCCGCCTCGCCTCGCCCCACGCGCTCGCCGCGAGCAGGACGACGGCGACGAGCACCGAGGCGGCGGCGACCGCGGCGGCGATCGCGAGCGAGCGCGGCTCGCCGGGGCGGAGCAGCAGCAGGCCGAGTTCGCCGGCCGCTGCGCCGAGGACCGCGGCGGGCGCGCCGACCGCGGCCGCCTCGCCCGCCTGCCAGCCGACGAGCTGCCGGGTCGCGGCGCCGCGGGCGCGCAGGAGCACGGTCTCGCCGCGTCGGGCGCCCGCGAGCAGCGTGCCGAGCCGTCCGAGCGCGGCGATCCCGGCGGCGGCGAGGAGCAGCAGCGGCAGCGGGGTGATGGCGCGCACGGCGTCGAGCCCCGCCGTGGCCGCGTCGATCGTGGCTGGCAGGCCGCCGAGCCGGCTGAGCCCGTCCTCGCCGATGCCCGGTTGCGCGGCGAGCGCCGGCGCCGTGCGCGCGAAGTCGCCGGTGAGCTCGCGAGCCGTGTCGGGCGTGAGCGCGTCGATGATCGGGGTCGCCGTCCAGCGCACCCGGACGGCGACCGGCAGCCCGTCGAGCGCCGGCTCGTCGACGAGGAAGGGGCCCGCGGCTCCGTCGGCCGAGCCCGTGGCGACGAGCGGCTCCCCGAACCACGAGGGCGCTCTGGCATCGTCGGGCAGCCAGGTACCGACGATCTGCAGGCGACGGTCGACGAGCTCGATCGTGTCGCCGATCGCGAGACCGAGCGCGTCCGCCGCGCCCTGGTGGACCGCGGTCGGGACGACGGCGGATGCCTCGTCGGCGCTCGCCGCATCGGGCCAGACCCCCTCGACGAGTCGCGCCCGTTCCGCGATCGCCGGGTCGGCGAGGAGCACGAGCCTCGTCTCAGGGGAGTCGTCGGTGCCGTCGGGCTCGCTGCCGGCGGCCGTGTCGATGCCGTCGGCCGCGTCGGTGGCAGCGGCGATGGGCACCGGCGCGCTCTCGGCCGAGCGCTCCCACTCGATCGTCTCGGCGGGGAGGGTGCGGTCCAGCACCGCCGCGCCGGCCTCGGCCTGCGCCTCGGGATCGGTCGAGCGGCGGATCTCCCAGCGCACGGCCCCGTCGGCTCCGGCAGCGGCGGCCACACGATCCCGGAGCCCCGTGACGGCGGCCCCGGCGGTCTGATCGATGATCGCGGTGCCGACCCCGGCGAGCACGAGGACGACGGCGGCGACGCCGGCGAGCACGCCCGAACGCGCGTAGGCACGAGCCAGTGCCAGCCGGGCCGATGCCACGCGCGGAGCCTCCTCGATGCAGGGTTCGGGTCGCCGCGGCGATCGGTGCAGCGGTGCGCCGGCGTCGAATTCGGACAGCTTACCCCGCACCGGGGACTTGCATACCACTCCGATCTCTGAATAGTCTGTAAGGCTGTCGCACCACGAGTTCGGCAGGCCATGGATCACGAGACGATGACGCAGGAGGACCCGATGTCAACAGCCCACACTTCCGCCCGTTCGGTCGCGGTCGCTGGCGCTGGCATCCGCGCCCCGCGCCGTCCCGCTGCCACGCCGGAGCACTAGCTCCGACCCGTCGCGCCGGACTCGGTCCGGCCGAAGCGCCGCTCCCGCGGCCATCATTCCCGGGCTCCCCCGGATCGCGATTGCTCCGCTTGAGCCTCGCCCTCCGGCGCTCCGCCCCCGCTCCCAGGCATCGGTTCCGCTCCGGATCCGACTCCGCTTCGCCTCGGCACCGTTCGCCGTCGACGACGACGCTCCGGTCCGCCATCCGCATCTCATCGCACGCCTCCGCGTGCGCGGCCTTCGCTGCCGCACGCCGTTCCGAAAGGGCCATCCTTGACCACCCCACCCACCCATCCGCCCGGTCACGTCGCCGAGGCGCCCCGCCTCGGCGCGGTGCGCGCGCTCTGGCGCCTCCGCGAGTACGCGGGGCCCGCGCTGCCGGCCTTCGCGATGAGCATGGGCGCCGCGCTGATCGCCCAGCTCTTCGCGCTCGCGATCCCGCAGGTGATGCAGCAGATCGTCGACGGGCCGCTCGCGCAGCGCGACGCGAGCGCCGTCTGGCCGCTCGCGATCCTCGTCTTCGTGCTCGGGGCGATCGAGTCGATCCTCTACGCGCTCCGCCGCTGGCTCGTCGTCGGCCCCGGCACCAAGGTCGAGGCGCGCATGCGCGACGCCCTGTACGCGAAGCTGCAGGATCTGCCCGTCAGCTTCCACGACCGCTGGCCGAGCGGGCAGCTGCTCTCGCGCGCCGTCAGCGACCTGAGCCTCATCCGCCGCTGGCTGAGCTTCGGCCTCGTGCTGACCGGCGCGAACCTCGTCATCATCGTGGTCGGCGTCGGCATCCTGATGTCGATGAACTGGCTGCTCGGGCTCATCTTCCTCGTCTGCTCGCTGCCGCTCTGGTGGGCCGGCTACCGCTTCGAGGGGGAGTACTCCGAGAAGTCGCGCCTCAGCCAGGACCAGCAGGGCGACCTCGCGACCGCGGTCGAGGAGTCGGTGCACGGCATCCGCGTCCTCAAGGCGTTCGGTCGGGGCAAGCACGCCCTGTCGACGTTCCGGGCGCAGGCCGAGTCGCTGCGTCGCACCGAGATGGAGAAGGCGCGCCTCGACGCGAACATCTGGGTGTGGATCATGGTCGTGCCGGCCATCGCGCTCGGCGCCTGCCTCGTCGTCGGCATCTGGCTCGCGGCGAACGGGCAGCTGACGGTCGGCGAGCTCGTCGCGTTCTTCGCGACCGCGACGGTGCTCGCGTGGCCGATCGAGTCGATCGGCTTCATGCTCGCGTTCGCGCTCGACGCGCGCACCGCGACCGACCGCTTCTTCGACATCATGGACAGCGAGAACACGATCCTCGACCCGGAGGCGCCGCGCACGCTCGAGCGCCCGCGCGGCGAGCTCGCCTTCGAGGGCGTGCACTTCCGGTATCAGGATGCCCCGTCGCGGTTCCCCGACCTGCTGGACGACGTCGAGCTCGTCGTCCGGCCGGGCGAGACCATGGCGCTCGTCGGCCTCACCGGCAGCGGCAAGACGACGATGACCGCGCTCACGACCCGCCTGTACGACGTGACCGGTGGCGCCGTCACGCTCGACGGCGTCGACGTGCGCGCGTTCAGCCGCGAGGAGCTGCGCCGGCACATCGCCATGGCGTTCGAGGACGCCACGCTGTTCAGCGCCTCGGTGCGTGAGAACGTGCTGCTCGGGCGTCCCGAGCTCGCCGGGGACGACCCGGCCGTGCAGGCGGAGGCGCAGCGCGTGCTCGAGGAGGCGCTGCGCATCGCGCAGGCCGGCTTCGCGTACGAGCTGCCCGATGGGCTCGAGACGAAGGTCGGCGAAGAGGGCATGAGCCTGTCCGGCGGCCAGCGTCAGCGGCTCGCCCTCGCGCGCGCGGTCGCGGCGAAGCCGGCCGTGCTCGTGCTCGACGACCCGCTCTCCGCGCTCGACGTCACCACCGAGGCGAAGGTCGAGGAGGAGCTGCGCAGCGTGCTCGCCGACACCACCGCGCTCATCGTCGCGCACCGCCCCTCGACGGTCATGATGGCCGATCGGGTGGCGCTGCTCGAGGCCGGACGGATCACCGCCGTCGGCACGCACTCCGAGCTGCTGCGGGAGTCGGAGCACTACCGCTTCGTCATCTCCAGCCTCGAAGAGGAGGAGCGGGCCGGCAGCGACCCCGTCGACACCATGCGAGAAGAACCCGAGACCGATCGAGAGGAGGTCGCCCGATGAGCGTCACCGGCGTTCAGGGAGAAGAGCGCGAGCACTACACGCGCGCTGAGTCTCGGCAGATCCGCCGGCGGTCCATGCGGCTGCTCGGCTCGCTGCTGCACCCGCTGCGGCCCACGCTGTGGCTCACCGTCATCGCGGTGATGCTCTCGTCCGCCGCGCAGGTGGCGGGCCCGGCGATCATCGCCTACGGCATCGACACCGGCATCCCGGCTCTGATCGGGCAGAACTGGTGGCCGGCGGCGCTCTCGGGCGCCGCGTACGTCGTGACCGGCCTCGTCGGCGCGTTCCTCATCGCGGTGTACATCCGGCTCTCGGCGCGGATCAGCCAGGCCGTGCTCATCGACCTGCGCACGCGGGTGTTCCTGCACACGCAGAAGCTCTCGCTCGAGTTCCACGAGTCCTACACCTCGGGCCGGATCATCTCGCGCCAGACGAGCGACCTCGACGCCATCCGCGAGCTCATGGACGAGGGGCTCACGCTGCTCGTGCGCGGGCTCATGTACATGGTGTTCACCGCGGTCATGCTCATCATCCTCGACTGGCCGTCGGGCGTGGTGCTGCTCATCGCGCTCGTGCCGCTCGGCATCCTGACGCGGTGGTTCCAGCTGCGCTCGCAGCAGCTGTTCCGCCGCTCGCGCGTCGCCTCGGCACGGCTCATCGTGCAGTTCGTGGAGACGATGACCGGCATCCGCGCGGTGCAGGCGTTCCGCAAGGAGCGCCGCAACGAACGGGAGTTCGGCGCGCTCGTCGAGGACTACCGGGACGTCAACGCGAAGGTGCTCGGCCTGTTCGCGGTGTTCAACCCGGGGCTCGCGCTCATCGGCAACACGGCGGTGGCCGCGACGATCGTGCTCGGCGGCTTCCGCGTCGTCGACGGCTCGCTGCAGGTCGGCGTGCTGCTCGCGGCCGTGCTGTACACGAAGCGCTTCTTCGACCCGATGGAAGACCTCGCGATGTTCTACAACGGGTACCAGTCCGCCGCGAGCGCGCTCGAGAAGATCTCGGGCGTGCTCGAGGAGGAGCCGAGCGTTCCCGACCCCGAGCGACCGGTCGACCTGTGGAACGCGAACGGCCGCGTGCGCTTCGACGGCGTCGAGTTCGCGTACACGAAGGACCGGGTCGTGCTGCCGCGCTTCGACCTCGACATCCCCGCCGGGCAGACGATCGCGCTCGTCGGCTCCACGGGGGCCGGCAAGTCGACGCTCGCGAAGCTGATCGCCCGGTTCTACGACCCGAGCGACGGCGCGGTCACGCTCGACGAGCTCGACCTGCGCACCCTGCACCCCAAGGACCTGCGCCGCGCGATCGTCATGGTCACGCAGGAGGCGTACCTGTTCTCGGGGTCCGTCGCGGACAACATCGCGCTCGGCAAGCCGGATGCTTCGTTCGACGAGGTGGTCGCGGCGGCGAAGGCCGTGGGGGCGCACGAGTTCATCGAGGGGCTGCCGAACGGCTACGACACCGACGTGAACAAGCGCGGCGGCCGCGTGAGCGCAGGGCAGCGGCAGTTGATCTCGTTCGCGCGGGCGTTCCTGGCGAACCCGGCGGTGCTGATCCTCGACGAGGCGACCAGCTCGCTCGACATCCCGAGCGAGCGGCTCGTGCAGGAGGGACTCACGAAGCTGCTCGCCGACCGGACGGCGATCATCATCGCGCACCGGCTGTCGACGGTCGCGATCGCCGACCGGGTGCTCGTGATGGAGCACGGGCGGATCGTCGAGGACGGCTCGCCCGCGGAGCTGATCGGCGGCGACGGCCGCTTCGCCGCGCTGCACGCGGCGTGGCGCGACTCGCTCGTGTGAGCGGGCGCTGAACAGCGGAAGGCGGGTGACCCGATCGGGTCACCCGCCTTCTTGCGTTCTTGCGTTCGTTCGTGCGTGCGTTCGTGAGTTCGTGTGCTCGTGCGGTGCCGGGCTAGATGCTGCAGCCCGCAGCGCGGGCCGCGGCGTAGGGGAAGCCGGGGATGGGGCCCGGGCCCTTCTGCGGGTAGCAGATGATGTTCCAGGTGCGCGGTCCGACGATGCCGTCGGCGGTGAGGCGGAAGATCGACTGCACCCGGATGACGGCGGACCGCGTCTTCGGCCCGAAGTTGTTGTCGACCGCGAGTCCGGCGCCGGTGTGGTAGTTGACGAGCTGCTGGATGTAGCCGATGCAGCTCGAGTAGCCGCCCTGGGAGTAGTTGTAGTCGACGCATCGGCCGGCCGCCTCGGCGGGCGCGGCGCTGGTGCCGACTGCGCCGATCGTGCCGGTGGCGGCGAGCGCGAGCGCGGAGAGGGCGAGGGCGAGCTTGTGTCGCCGGGTGCGAAGTTTCACGGTGATCTCCTGTCGGTACGGAAACGGTCGAGCGTGGCGATCGTACGTACGGCCGTCCGCCGGTGTCGATGGGCAGCGGTGCCCATCGTTCTCGTACGGAGATCCGCATCAGGTCCCCCGGATTGGGACCTGCCCTGCCGATTCCAGCGCGATACAGTGAGCGGGGCGGTGTGTGCGCCCATGGCCGCGCGCCCGAGCGCCGTCGAACGGAGGAGCAATGGGCGATTCGACCACGCCCCTGCGAGTCGTCATCGCGGACGACGCGATGCTGCTCCGCGAGGGAATCCAGAAGGTGCTGGAGGACGCGGGCATCGAGGTCGTCGCCTCCGTCGGGACCGCCGACGAACTCCTCGGGGTGCTCGACGAGACGCCCGTCGATGCCGCCGTCCTCGATATCCGCATGCCGCCCGGACACAGTGACGAGGGCGTCGTCGCGCTCGAACGGATCCGCGCCGGCGGATCGACGATCGGCGTGCTGCTGCTTTCCATGTACGCGACCCCGGAGTACGCGCTGCGCGTCATGGGGGCGGGGAGCGGCACGGGTTATCTGCTGAAAGAACGCGTCGCCCAGCCGCAGACGCTCGTGCGCGCCGTCGAGACGGTCGCATCGGGTGGCTCCGTCGTCGACCCGGAGGTCGTCGAGCAGCTCGTCGGTCGGAGTCGAGTCGACGACCCGATCTCACGACTGACCGAACGCGAGCGCTCGGTGCTCGAGCTGATGGCGCAGGGGTACTCGAACGGCGGCATCGCGCAGTCCCTGTTCCTCGGGCTCAAGACCGTCGAAACGCACGTGCGCAGCATCCTGCAGAAGCTGGGGCTCGAGGAATCGCGCGACCATCATCGTCGCGTGCTCGCCGTGCTCGCGCTCCTCGGCGAGCGGTGACCGCGAGGTGATGGCTCCGGGCCGGAACGGCCGGATCGTTTGACGGGGCATCACCCTCGCCGTCGCTGTCGGACTGAGTCTGGCGATGGCGATCTCCGGATACTGGTCGACGCCGGCCGAGGCGCGCCCCGAGACCTCCTACGCGACCCTGCACGCGCTCGTCCCCCTCGTCTTCGCCGCGTGCGCCGGCGTGGCGTGGGCGATCAGCGAGAGCCGATGGCCGGCCCGCTTGATGGTCGCGTTCGTCGTGCTCTGGATTCCGCAATCGATCTACGCCGTCATCGGGGGCGTCGGATGGCTCTGGCCGGTCGTCCGCGGACTCGACCTCGGGTGGGCGGTCGTCACCGGCATCATCGTGCTCATCTACCCCCGCGGCGTGCTGCGCGAACGGTTCGACCGATGGGTAGTCGGGATCGCGGCCGTGGCGTCGGCAGTGAACCTCCTCGCGGTGCTCCTGCTCGCCGCACCGGGCGACGGGGTGTGCGCGTGCAGTGCGCCGAACCCGTACCGCGTGGCCGCGCTCCCGGAACTCTTCGCTGCGATCGACGTCGGGTATCGCATCATCGGCGTCGGCTTGGCGCTGGCCATCGCGGTGCGTCTGCTCTTCCGGTGGATGCGGGGCAGTGTCCCGGCCCGGACGGTCGCCTTCCTGATGCCGCTCGCGCTTCTCGCGTGGGCGACGACACTCACCGCCCAAGCGGTCAGCTACGCTGCCGAGGCTCGGAGCGACCAGATGCTCGCGACGATCTCGTTGATCGCGATCGCGTCCATCCCCGTGAGCTTCGTCGCGGGCGTCTCGCACGCCCGGAACATGCGGGCCCGGGTCGCCGACCTGATGCGGATCACCCGCGAGGGCGCCGATCGGGGGCTCTGGGCGGAATCGCTCGCGCGAACGCTGCGGGATGCGTCGGTGCGGGTGTACTGGTGGGATGAGGAACGCGGCGTCTACGCCGACGCCTCGGGTACGCCGATCCCCAAAGGCGACGCCGACCCCCGGGGGAGCCAGAGCGTCCTCCCGGTCGCCTCGCCCCTCGGTGTGCCGATCGCGCTCATTCGACATGACCGCGTGCTGACGGACAACATGCGCTTGCTCGACGGGGTCTCGAGCGCGCTGAGGCTCTCCGTGGACAACGGCCGGCTTCGCTCCGAGATCGAGCGGACGCTCGCTCATGTGCGTGAGTCTCGTCAGCGCATCGTCGAGGCCGGCGACGCAGCCCGGCGGCGCATCGAGCGCGATCTGCACGACGGGGCCCAGCAGCAGCTCGTCTCGCTCGCGATGCGACTCCGGCGGACGTCCGACCAGGCGAGGGACCGCGGCATGCCGGCCATCGCCGACGAGGTCGATGCCGAGATCCTGCTCTTGAACGCCGCACTGAAGGAGCTTCGGGAACTCGCCCAGGGCCTCCACCCGAGCCTGCTCGCCCAAGGAGGCCTGTCGCTGGCACTGCCCGAGCTCGCCGGACGGTGCTCGGTGCCGACGGAGGTGCGGGTCGACGTCGCCGGCAGGCTGCCGGAACTCGTCGAAGCGACGGCGTACTTCGTCGTGGCCGAGGCGCTCGCGAACGTCGACAAGCACGCCGGGGCGACGCGTGTGTGGATCGATGCGAGCTCGGACGGCCGGGAGCTTCGGCTGACCGTCCGGGACAACGGCGCGGGAGGCGCTCGGCTCGATGCCGGAACCGGCATCGTCGGAGTCCTCGATCGCGTCGAGGCGGTTGGCGGGACGCTCGAGCTCGTCAGCGAGTCAGGGCACGGGACGACGATCACCGTCCGCCTACCGCTCGTCGACGGCGTCGATGGAGCGCCGCCCACGCTGGGCTGAGTCTGGCGCGCGCTGAGACCGGCGTGGGCTGAGAGCGGCGCGGGCACTGAGACTGGCGTTGGCGTTGGCGTTGGCGTTGGCGTTGGGCGCTGGCGCTGCCGCTGGCACTGGCACGGCACCGGCATGGCCGGCCCAGGCCCGAGCCCCGGCACGGCACGGCGGCACGGCGGCACGGCGGCACAGCACAGCACAGCACAGCACAGTAAGGATCCCCCTCGACGCCACGCGCGCTAGACCTGCTTGGGTTCAGGCTCAGCTCGGGGCGAAGGGATCCAGCACATCTGCCGGAGTCTTCGAGGGCATCGCGCGGGGTCGTTGCTCGGGGTCGACCCGAGGCGGCGGGATCAGCCAGTACTCGGTGCCCTCGCGCCGGACTTCCCAGCCCTCGTTGTGATAGCGGAGGTGGTCCCGCCGGCACAGCAGGATGCCGTCCGCGAGATCGGTGCGGCCGTCGTCGCGACGCCAGTGGTCGATGTGGTGCGCCTCGGTCCAGGAGGGCGGACGATCGCATTCGGGGTCGCGGCATCCGCCGTCTCGCACCGCCATCGCGGCCTTCTGCGCCTCGCTGAACAGGCGTTCGTCTCGTCCGAGGTCGAGCACCGCCCCGCCGTCGAAGCGGACCGGGAGGTAGCCCTCGCAGAGACCGGCGACGGTCGTCGCGAGCGGCACGCGATCGCCGTGCCCCTCCAGGGCGCCGCTGCCCCTGCCGCGTTCGAGCGATGCGGCGTTCACGACGAGGTGCACCGCGGGTCTGCGGTCGCCGAGGACGCGGTGCGGGTTCACCGAGGCACCGGCTCGAAGCAGCTGCGCGAGCCCTTCGGCGGCGTTGCGCTCACGGCTCCTCCGCGCCTCGGCGTACGCGCGCTCGCCGTGGACCGGATGACCGAACGTGCGCCGGACGCGTCGATCGAGGCGACGTGGATGGCTCAGCCGGTCGAAGAGCGCCTTGACCTCGGCTCCGGCGACGGGCTCGAGCTCGAACTCTCCGCGGTACATGCCCGATTCGGTCTGCCACATGCGCCAGAACTGCGCACGCCGCTGGCCCTCCGCGCGTCGTTCGACGCCGGCGGGGTCGAGTCGGTCGCGCAGCGAGCGGGCTGCTCGTCTCGCCTGTTCCGGAGAGCGGGTGCGGCAGGTGGCGATGAGCTCGGGGAGCGCCCGGGCGATGCGGGCGGAGAGCGCTTCGGCGCCCGGCTCGCCGTCGGCAGGGGAGGGGTCGTCGAGCTCCTCGATCGGACCGATGCCCCAGCGGAGCGCGTCGGCGACGGCGACGGTCAGCTCGCCGCGCGCGACCGCGAGACCGATGGCCGCATGCCAGGGAGCCTCGACGGGCATGGCGCTGGCAGCACGCGCGCCAGTCCCGTCGAGCAGGGCCCCATTCGTCTCATCTGCGTCGGCGTCGCCGTCGGGTCGGCCGGCGCCTGCCGAGGCCGCGGCCTCGGCGGCGATGCGCCCCACTTCGAGCAGCGCCTCCGCCTCGCGCCTCGTGGCGCCGGTGACGTGCTGCACGAGGGCCGTCGTCGTCGCGTGGCCGTCGCGGCGGGCGAGTCCCTGCGCGCCGAACACGGTCCGCGAGCGCCGCGCCGCCTCGGCCGCGGCGAGGGCTTGCAGCCGCTCGATCTCGTGACGGAGTTCGCTGAGCGCGCGAAGGCTCTCGAGCAGCTCGCGGTCGGAGCGATCGGCCGGGTGCCAGGAGCGGGCCGCCGTGCGCACGGCTTCGCCGAGTTCGGCGAAGGGCGGGAATGCGGCGGACATGGGTCCATGCTGCGTCGAGATAGCGCGGTCTCGGGACGGGGTGCCCCGGACGGTGGAGGAAGGCGGACGGGTGCGGGGTGTGGAGGACGGCTGCTCAGCCGCGCCAGCGGCACGCGGCGAGGTCGACGCGGTAGCCGTCCTGAGATTCGACGGCGATCAGTGGTGTGCCCTCGCGCTCGTAGTGCGCACGGGCCTCCGCTCCGTGCCCGCTCGGCGGGTGCCCGCCGGCGCGGATGACCCGCCACCACGGCACGGTGCCGCCCGAGAGCGCCATGACGCGCCCGACCGCGCGCGCCCCGCGGGTGCCGAGGATCGCGGCGACATCGCCGTAGGTCGCGACGTAGCCGGAGGGGATGTCGGCGACGACGGCGAGCACCGCGTCCGCGAAGCTGCCGAACGGCTCGCCGGAACCGGCCGTCGCCGGACGGGTGCCCGCCGAGTCGGCACTCGCCGCACCGGCGCCCGCTGCGCGAGAACGCATCGCGCGAGCGCCTCCCGGGCCGGTGCCCGTGCGAGGCATCCGCTCGTTCAGAGCTCGAGCGCCCCGATGATGTCGCCGTACGCGGTCTCGCCGATGTCGGTGAACCCGACCCGGTGGAAGAACGCCTCGGGGCCTTCGTCGCCGGGCTCCCAGAGCACGGTGATGCGGTCGAAGCCGCGGCGCTTGGCCTCTTCGGCGAGGGCGGTCGCGAGGAAGCGGCCGACGCCCTGGCCCTGCACCTCGGCGTCCACGTTGATGCGCCAGATGCAGGCGCGGAACTCCTCGTGCACGTTCTCGGGGTCGAAGTTGCCGTGGATGAACCCGACGACCCGGTCGTCGAGGAGCGCGACCCGCTGCCACGCGGTCTCGGGGTTCACGACGGAGGCCTCGGCGGAGTAGGTGACGGGGGCGATGAACTGCTCCTGCCCGGGCTTCAGCGACAGCGTGTTCGCCGCGACGATGTTCGAGGCGGACAGGTCTTCAAGTCTCAGCGCACCCATGCGAACAGGCTAACGGCTCGCGGCCCGTGCCGGTATCCGCCTCTGGTCCCATCCGCAGCGCCCCCGTCGTTCCGCGGAACGACGGGGGAGGATCTCTCGATGTCGAGATATTCGCGCGACACGGTAAACTGTCCGGCGGTGCGAACTCTCGCGCCCCGCCGGTTCTCGAGCCCGCACGACGGGCCCGCTTCCCCGCCCGCATTCAAGGAGACATCCCTTTGTCGAAGATCAAGGTTGAAGGCACCGTCGTCGAACTCGACGGCGACGAGATGACGCGCATCATCTGGCAGGCCATCAAAGACCAGCTCATCCACCCCTACCTCGACGTGAACCTCGAGTACTACGACCTCTCGATCCAGAAGCGCGACGAGACCGACGACCAGATCACGATCGACGCCGCGAACGCCATCAAGAAGCACGGCGTCGGCGTCAAGTGCGCCACCATCACCCCCGACGAGGCCCGCGTCGAGGAGTTCGGCCTGAAGAAGATGTGGCGGTCGCCGAACGGCACGATCCGCAACATCCTCGGCGGCGTCATCTTCCGCGAGCCGATCATCATCTCGAACATCCCGCGCCTCGTGCCGGGCTGGAACAAGCCGATCATCGTCGGCCGCCACGCCTTCGGCGACCAGTACCGCGCCACGGACTTCAAGTTCGAGGGCGAGGGCACGCTCACGATGACCTTCACCCCGAAGGACGGTTCGGAGCCGCAGTCGTTCGAGGTCTTCCAGGCCCCGGGCGCCGGCGTCGCGATGGGCATGTACAACCTCGACGACTCGATCCGCGACTTCGCGCGCGCCTCGCTGAACTACGGCCTCTCGCGCAACTACCCGGTGTACCTCTCGACGAAGAACACGATCCTGAAGGCCTACGACGGCCGCTTCAAGGACCTGTTCCAGGAGGTCTTCGACACCGAGTTCAAGGACGCGTTCGACGCGGCCGGCCTCACCTACGAGCACCGCCTCATCGACGACATGGTCGCCTCCTCGCTGAAGTGGGAGGGCGGCTACGTTTGGGCGTGCAAGAACTACGACGGCGACGTGCAGTCCGACACGGTCGCGCAGGGCTTCGGCTCGCTCGGCCTCATGACGAGCGTGCTCACCACGCCCGACGGCAAGATCGTCGAGGCCGAGGCGGCGCACGGCACGGTCACGCGCCACTACCGCCAGCACCAGCAGGGCAAGCCGACCTCGACGAACCCGATCGCCTCGATCTACGCCTGGACGCGCGGCCTCGCGCACCGCGGCAAGCTCGACGGCAACCAGGAGCTCATCGACTTCTCGAACACCCTCGAGGACGTCGTCGTGAAGACGGTCGAGTCGGGCGCCATGACGAAGGACCTCGCGCTCCTCGTTGGCCCGGAGCAGGAGTACCTGACGACCGAGGGCTTCCTCGACGCGATCGACGCGAACCTGAAGGCGCGCCTCGCGGCCTGATGACGCGGGCCGCGATGCGGCCGACGGCGAAGGGCGGATGCTTCGGTATCCGCCCTTCGTCGTGCCGGGAGGAGGCGAGCCCGGCGGACGAGGTGGGCGGATGAGGCGGGGTGGCCGAGGCGGGCGGATGAGGCGGGGCGACCGAGCGACCCGGTGGGCGGATGCCACGTGCAGCCGGGCGGATGCCGGGCGCGGATGCCGCCGGCGTCGTAGGCTGGGCCCGTGACCGGCGCGGGGGAGCCGGCGGGAGGAGCGGGCTCGTGACACGGATCCTGCACGTCGCCAGGCGCTACTGGGCGGTCACGCTGACGGTGATCGTCGGGCTCGCGGGGCTCGTCCTGTGGGCGGCCGGCGCGGGGGCGGCGGTCCCGTGGCTGTTCAGCGTCTACGCGCTCGCGATCGCGGCCTGGCAGGGCGTCGGCATGGTGCGCGATCTGCTCCGCGGCCACTGGGGCCTCGACGTCCTCGCCATCACGGCGATCGTCGCGACGGTGCTGGTCGGCGAGTACATCGCGGCCGTGGTCGTCGTGCTCATGCTGACCGGCGGCGAAGCGCTCGAGGACTACGCGAACCGTCGGGCGAAGCGCGAGCTCGACGCCCTGCTCACCCGGGCCCCGCAGCAGGCGCACGTGCGCCGTGACGGCGAGATCGTCGATGTGCCCGCCGACGCCGTGCGGCCGGGCGAGGTGCTGCTCATCCGTCCCTCCGAGCTCGTCCCGGTCGACGCGGTGCTGCTCTCGCCGGAGACGACGATGGACGAGTCGCAGATCACCGGCGAGAGCGTGCCGGCCGAGAAGCGCTCGGGCGACCCGGTGCTGAGCGGCTCGGTGAACGGCAGCTCCGCCGTCGAGGTGCGGGCGACCGCGACCGCGGCTGACAGCCAGTACCAGCAGATCGTCGCGCTCGTCGCCGAGGCGTCCGAGTCGAAGGCGCCGGTGGTGCGCCTCGCCGACCGCTACGCCGTGCCCTTCACGGTCTTCTCGCTCGCGCTCGGCGGTATCGCCTGGTGGGCGTCGGGCGATCCGGTGCGCTTCGCCGAGGTGCTCGTGCTCGCGACCCCCTGTCCGCTGCTCATCGCGGCGCCGGTCGCGTTCCTCGGCGGGATGAGCCGGGCCGCGAAGAACGGGCTCATCGTGAAGTCCGGCGGGGTGCTCGAGCTGCTGGCGAGGGTGCGCACGGCGGTCTTCGACAAGACGGGCACCCTGACGAGCGGCGAGCCGGAGCTCGCGGAGATCCGTCCGGAACCGGGCTTCGACGAGCGCGAGCTGCTGCGCCTCGTCGCGAGCGCCGAGCAGTACTCCTCGCATGTGCTGGCCGCCGCCATGCTCCGGGCGGCCGCGGATCGGGGGCTCGTGCTCGCCGAGGCGGATCGCGCGGGCGAGACGGCCACGAACGGCGTCGTCGCCACCATCGAGGGCCGCGAGGTCGTGGTCGGCAAGTTCCGCTTCGTCGCCGAGCACGCGCCGGAGGCCCGTCGGACCGAGATCGCCGCCGGCCAGCTCGCCGTCTACGTCGCGGTCGGCGGCCGGTACGCGGGCGCGGTGCTCGCCGCGGACCACGTGCGCCCGGATGCCGCGGCCACCCTCGCCGAGCTGCGCCGCCTCGGCGTCGAGGAGACCATGATGCTGACGGGCGACGCGGAGGCCACCGCCCGGCACATCGCGGAGGAGCTCGGCATCACCCGGGTGCACGCGGAGTGCCTGCCCGGCGACAAGGTGCGCGATGTGCAGGCCGTCGAGCGTCGCCCGGTGATGATGGTCGGCGACGGCGTGAACGACGCCCCGGTGCTCGCGGCGGCGGATGTCGGCGTCGCGATGGGGGCGAAGGGCACGACGGCGGCGAGCGAATCGGCGAACGTGGTCGTGCTCGTCGACGAGATCTCGCGGGTGGCTCGCGCGGTGCGCATCGGGCAGGACACGGTGCGGATCGCGCTGCAGAGCATCTGGCTCGGCATCCTCGTGAGCGTCGGGCTGATGCTCGTCGCGGCGTTCGGCGTCATCCCGGCGACCCTCGGCGCGGTGCTGCAGGAGGTCGTGGACCTCGTCGCGATCCTCGCCGCGCTGCGGGCGATCGGCGGGCGCCTGGACCGTGCGAAGGTCGTGCCGGGCGAACCGCGCGCGGCTGCGGCGGCGTCCGAGCCGGAGCTTCGCTGAGGCGGATCACAACTCGGTAACGAGGGGCTCGCATCGGGAATTCCTCTTGCGCGAAGTTTGTTCGTAAGCTTTACTAACTTTCGTGACTGCTACGGAAGCACCTCGTGGAACGGCGCAGGCGGAGCTCGCGGGCCCCGCCACCGCCGCCGGTCCCGGCGCGCTCGCCGGGCTCTCGAGCCGGAGCCGCGCACTTCGCCCCTCGGGCAAGGTGCTCCCCGAGCACGCGCGCAGCCACAACCGGGCGCTCGTGCTGCAGACCCTCTACACGACCGGCGCGCAGAGCCGCGCCGACCTCGCCCGCGGAACCGGGCTCACCCGGGTCACGGTCTCCGACCTCGTGGCCGAGCTGATGGCCGAGGGCCTCGTGGTCGAACTCGGCCAGCGCGAGGACGCCCGGCCGGGCAAGCCCGCGACCCTCCTCGACGTCGCCCGCGGAGCCTTCCGCATCGTCGGCATCGACGTCTCCGGCCACCGCGTCGTCCGCGGAGCCGTGCTCGACCTCTCCGGCACGATCCTCGAGCGCGCCGAGTCGCCGCTCGGCGGGGCGACGGGCGAGCGGGCCTTCGAACTCGTCGCCGAGCTCGCCGCCCGCCTCGTCGGGCTCGCCACCGCGCCCGTGCTCGGCGTCGGCATCGGCACCCCGGGTGTCGTCGACCCGCGCGGCACCGTCCGCTCGGCCCCCAACCTCGGCTGGGCCGACCTCCCGCTCCAGGCGCGGCTCTCGGCCCGCCTCGGCCTGCCGGTGCACGCCACCAACGACGCCAACGCCGCGGTGCTCGCCGAGCACGGCGCGGCCGAGGCCGACGACCTCATGCTCGTGAAGATCGGCCACGGTGTCGGTTCCGGCCTCATCGTCGGCGGCCGCCTCGTCACCGGATCGGGCTTCGCCTCCGGTGAGATCGGCCACGTCGTCGTCGGCACCGACGGCGGCCCCCGCTGCGTCTGCGGCCGCGACGGCTGCCTCGAGGCCTGGCTGTCCGTGCCGCGCCTCACCCAGCAGCTCGACGCCCTCGGCGCCGACGCCGACGAGGCAGCCCGCGCCGAAGTCCTCGCCGAAGCTGGCCGCCGGCTGGGCATCGTCCTCGCGCCCGTCGTGGGCGCCCTCGACCTGCCGGAGATCGTGCTCAGCGGTCCGGCTCACCTGCTCGACGGCCCGCTCATCGACGCGGCCCTCGAAACGCTCCGGAAGCGGACGATGGCGGAACAGACCCGCGATCTGAGGCTCCGGATGACCGCGCACGGGCAGGACATCGTCCTGCACGGCACGGCCGTCATGGTCCTGTCCGGAGAACTCGGGGTCTCGTAGACGAGCCCTCGCACTGAGAGAACAGCGTCCTGCTGCTCCTTCACCCCCAGAAAGGAAACAACGCAATGCGGAAACTCGGCATCGTGGCCCTCGGCGCCGCTGCTGCGCTCACCCTCGCCGGCTGCGCCTCGGGAGACGCCGGCGGCGGATCCGACGAGAACGCGACCATCCGCGTCTGGCTCGTCGGCACCGACACGCCCGACACGGCTCGCGACTACCTGGTGAAGACCTTCGAAGAGGAGCACCCCGGCTCGAAGCTCGTCATCGAGGAGCAGGCCTGGGACGGTCTCGTCGACCGCCTCACCACGAGCCTCTCCGGCTCGGACAGCCCCGACGTGGTCGAGGTCGGCAACACGCAGGCCTCCGCGTTCACCTCGGCGGGCGCATTCCTCGACCTCACCGACCAGTACGAGGACCTCGGCGGCGACGACCTGCTGCCGGGCTTCGTCGAGGCGGGCACCTACGACGGCAAGTTCTACGCCGCCCCGCTCTACTCGGGCTCGCGCCTCGTGTTCTACAAGAAGGACGCCATGGAGGCGGCCGGCCAGACCGTGCCGACCACCCTCGACGAGTACGTCGCGACCGGTGCCGCGCTCGCGGCGGCGAACCCCGGCAAGTCGGGCATCTGGTGGCCCGGCCAGGACTGGCGCAACGCGCTCCCCTTCATCTGGGAGAACGGCGGCGAGGTCGCCGTGCCGGACGGCGACAAGTGGGACGCGCAGCTGAGCTCGCCCGAGTCGATCAAGGGCCTCGAAGAGGTCCAGCAGGCCATGGCCACCGCCTCGGTCGCGCCGAAGGACGCGAACGAGACGAGCCCTGAGGTCGGCTTCTGCGACGGCACCACGCTGCAGCTCTCGGCCCCGAGCTGGGTCAAGTTCTCGATCCTCGCCCCGGTCGACGCCGAAGCGCCCGGCTGCCCCGACCAGGAGGCCAACCTCGGCGTCTACGCCCTCCCGGGCAAGGACGGCGGCGCGGCGCAGGTCTTCGCCGGCGGCTCGAACATCGGCGTCTCGGCCAAGTCGGCGCACCCCGACCTCGCGGTCGACGCGCTGAAGATCATCCTCTCGGACGAGTTCCAGACGATCTACGCCGAGGGCGGCCTGGTTCCGGCCAAGCTCTCGCTCGCCGACAAGCTCGGCACCGACGAGGTCGCTCAGGCGATCGCCGCCGCGGCCGGCAACGCGAAGCTCACGCCGGCCTCGCCGCGCTGGGCCGACGTCGAGGCCGCCCGCATCCTCGAGGACCTCTTCGTGAACATCGCCCAGGGCGGCGACGTGAAGACCCTCGCCGAGGAAGCGGACAAGCAGATCGAGGACATCCTCAACAGCTAGTCGGCACCCCACCGACGAAGCGAGTCGGTACCCGCCGACTGCGCGGTGCCGCGGGCCCCATTCCCCCGCGGCACCGCACCCGACCGGGGTCGGCGACGACCACACACGTCGCCGGCCCCGATCCCCGGGGGCGAGACCCGAACCCGCCCCCGGACATCCCTCGATCTTTCAGGAGTACCAGCATGACCACGGTCGATCAGGACCTCGAGCCGGCCGCCCCGAGCGCCGTCGAGGGCGAGCGACTCACCGCTCCGAGCGGCGGGAAGCCGCAGCGGCGCGGCCGTCGCGCCGCCGGCTTCACCCCCTACGCGCTCATCACGCCGGCCATCATCGTGCTGGCCGCGATCGTCGGCTGGCCGCTCGTCCAGCTGATCATCACGTCCTTCCAGGAGTTCGGCCGGGCCCAGGTCTTCGGCGCCCCGCCGAGCTGGGTCTGGTTCGACAACTACATCGACGTCTTCACCGACCCGGTCTTCTACGGCGTCCTCGGCCGCACCCTCCTGTTCGCCGGCGCGTGCGTGGCGGTGACGATGGTGCTGAGCACGCTCATCGCCCTCATGCTCGTGCGCCTGCCCAAGGGCTTCCGCATGCTCCTCACCGTGGGCATGCTCCTCGCCTGGGCGATGCCGGCCCTCACCGCCACCATCGTGTGGGGCTGGATGTTCGACACGGCGTACGGCGTCATCAACTACGCCCTCGTGAACTGGTTCGGCCTCGCGGAGTTCGACCAGCACCAGTGGCTCATCAACCCGCTGAGCTTCTTCATGGTCGCGGGCATCATCGTCGTCTGGGGCGCCGTCCCGTTCGCGGCGTTCACCCTCTACGCGGGCCTCACCCAGGTCCCTGGCGAGGTGCTCGAGGCGGCCCAGCTCGACGGCGCCGGCGGCTTCGCCCGCTTCCGGCTGATCATCTTCCCCTACCTCAAGCCGATCTTCATGATCGTGACCATGCTGCAGGTGATCTGGGACCTCAAGGTGTTCACGCAGATCTTCGCGCTGCAGGACATCGGCGGCATCCGCGCCCAGACCAACACGCTCGGCGTGTACATCTATCAGACCTCGATCGCCGGCGGCGACTTCGGTCACGGCGGCGCGATCGCCGTCATCACCGCGGTGCTGCTGATGGCGATCTCCATCTACTACATCCGTCAGGTACTCAAGGAGGAGGAGCTGTGAGCGCCGCCGTCACCCCGACCACCCGCGCGGTCACCGCGCCCGGCTCGCTCGATCGCGCGCGGCGCGGCGGCGGCCGCCGCCGGGTCACGACGTGGCTGCTCTCGGCGCTCTCCGTCGTGCTGTTCGCACTGTTCGTGTTCCCCGTGTACTGGATGGTGAACACCTCCTTCCAGCCGAACAACGACGTGCGCGGCTCCGAGGTGCACTTCTTCCCCGACAACTTCACGCTCCGCAACTACGAGACGGTCATCTTCGATCCGGGCCGCACGCCGTTCCTCCCCGCGGCGGCGAACTCGCTCATCGTCACGCTGCTGACGGTGATCATCGCGCTCGTCTTCGCGTTCCTCGCCTCGGTCGCCGTGACCCGGTTCCGGTTCAAGAGCCGCCGGGCGTTCATCCTGACGATCCTCGTCATCCAGATGATCCCCGGCGAGGCGATGATCGTCTCGGTGTTCCGCGTCATCGACGGCTGGCAGCTGCTGAACACGATCGCGGGCCTCACCATCGTGTACATCGCGACCGTGCTGCCGTTCACCATCTGGACGCTGCGCGGATTCGTGAACGGCGTGCCCGTCGAACTCGAGGAGGCCGCCATGATCGACGGCTGCTCGAGAGCTGGCGCCTTCTGGCGGGTCACGTTCCCGCTGCTGGCCCCCGGCCTCATCGCCACCGGCGTCTTCGGCTTCATCCAGGCGTGGAACGAGTTCATCATGGCGCTCGTGCTGAACGCCCGCCCCGAGATGATGACGCTGCCCGTGTGGCTGCGCACCTTCCTGGTCGCGAACGGCACCACGAACTGGGCCGGCATCATGGCCGGCTCGACGCTGATGGCGATCCCCGTCATCGTCTTCTTCCTCATCGTGCAGGGCCGGATGACGAGCGGACTCGTGAGCGGAGCCGTCAAGGGATGAGCGAGCAGATCCGACCCGACGCGGCCGAGACGCTGCGCCGGGACATCCTGACGACCCTGCTTCCGGGCTTCGACGGGCCAGTGGCGCCCGAGTGGCTGCTGCGCCGGCTCGCCGACGGGCTCGGCGGCGTGTGCCTCTTCGGCATGAACGTCGAGGGCCCGGAGCAGCTGGCCGCCCTGAACGCCTCGCTCCGCGCGGCGAACCCCGCCGCGGTCATCGCGATCGACGAGGAGGGCGGCGACGTCACCCGGCTCTTCTACGACCGCGGGGCGCCCTATCCGGGCAACGCCCTGCTCGGCCGGCTCGACGACGTCGTCCTCACCGAGGGCGTCGCCCGGGCGGTCGGCGAGGCGCTCGCCGCCGCCGGCTGCACGCTCGCCTTCGCCCCGGACGCCGACGCGAACTCCGACCCGGACAACCCGGTGATCGGCGTGCGCAGCTTCGGCAGCGACCCCGAACTCGTCGCCAGGCACACCGCGGCGTGGGTGCGCGGCATCCAGTCCACGGGTGTCGCCGCGAGCGCGAAGCACTTCCCGGGGCACGGCGACACCGCGACCGACTCGCACCTCGCGCTGCCCGTCGTCGACGTCGACCTCGAGACGCTGCGCTCGCGGGAGCTCGTGCCGTTCCGTGCGGCCGTGGCCGCGGGCACCGCGACGATCATGACGAGCCACATCCTGCTCCCGCAGCTCGATGCGGAGAACCCGGCGACCCTCTCCCCGCACATCCTGCATCGCCTGCTCCGCGGGGAGCTGGGCTTCGAGGGCGTCATCGTGACCGACGCCCTCGACATGCAGGGGGCGAGCGGCGTGCACGGCATCCCCGAGGCGGCCGTGCGCGCCCTCGCCGCCGGCTGCGACCTGCTCTGCATCGGCTCGGACAACGACGACGCCGAACTCGAATCGATCCTCGTCGCGGTCGAGGCTGCGGTCGCCGCAGGCCGGCTCGGCGCCGATCGGGTGGCCGAGGCGGCGGCCCGCGTGCGGGCGCTCGCCGAGCTGCCGCTCGCCGGGGATGCCGCAGCCGGTCGCATGCCGGAGCCGGCCGAGCTCGTGCCCGCCTTCGAGGTCTCGCCCGCGGCCGCCGCGGTGCTGGCCGGCGGCGTCGGCACGGTGGTGCGCGTCGAGACGGAGGCGAACATCGCCATCGGCGAGGCGCCCTGGGGCGTGTTCGCCGCGGAGGCCGAAGCGGCGCGACCGGGCTGGGTCAGCCTCGCCCGACGCGAGCGGCTCGCCGACGGCGAGGCCGAGCCCGACTGGGCGGCCCTGCCCGGCCCCGTCGTCGTCATCGGCAAGGACCTGCACCGCCACGACTTCGCCCGCCGGGCGATCGACGCACTGCGGGCCCTGCGGTCCGACGTGGTCGCGCTCGACATGGGGTGGCCGTCGGACGACCGGCGCTACGCCGACATCGCCACCTTCGGGGCCTCGCGCCTCGTCGGCGACGCCGTGATCGGGCTCGTCGAGGAGGCGGGCCGGGCGACGCCCGCGAGCTTCGCGTGAGGCTCGGCATCGACATCGGCGGCACGAAGACCGCCGCCATCGCCCTGGACGAGGCGGACGCGCTCAGCGAGATGCTGCGCATCCCGACCGCGATCGGCGCGGAGGGCGTCCTCGAGACGGCCTACGCGACCGCGGAGCGGATGCGCGAGCTCGCCGGCGCCCCCGCCGGCGGATTCAGCTCGATCGGCATCGGCATCCCGGGCGCGGTCGACACGAGCACCGGACGGGTCGCCCACGCGGTGAACCTCGGCGTCGAGGGGCTCGACCTCGGCCCCCGTCTGAGCGACCGGCTCGGCGTCGAGGTGCGCGTGGAGAACGACGTCAAGGCCGCCGCGCTCGGTGCGCAGCACCTGCTCGCGGCGAGCGGCGAGGCGCCCCGTTCGATGGCGTACGTGAACCTCGGCACGGGGCTCGCCGCCGGGATCGTGCAGGACGGCGTGCTGCTGCGCGGCGCGAGCGGGGTCGCCGGCGAGGTCGGGCACGTCCCGGTCGATCCGGACGGCGTGCGCTGCGCCTGCGGCCAACGCGGATGCCTCGAGACGCTCGCCTCCGGATCCGCCATCGCCCGGATGTGGCCGAGTCGGCATCCGTTGCCCGCGCTCGAGCTCTTCGACGCCGCCGACGCGGGCGATCCTCGCGCCGTCGAGGTGCGCGACCGCTTCCTCTCGGGCGTCGCGGCGACCGTGCGGACGCTCGTGCTCACCGCCGATGTGGAGCAGCTCGTCATCGGGGGCGGGCTCGCCGCCCTCGGTGGCCGACTCGAGGCGGGCGTGCACCGTATCCTGGGGGAGTGGTCCGCCGAATCGGCGTTCCTCGACTCTCTGGACCTCGCCCGACGGGTGCGGGTCATCCCCCTCGGATTCCCCGCGGCCGCCGTCGGCGCCGCGCTCGTAGGAGAACAGCTATGGCCGAAGTCGTGATCGTCTCCGACCAGGACGCCGCGGGCGCCCTGGTCGCCGATGCCATCGTGCAGCTCATCCGTCGGACGCCCGACGCGGTGCTCGGGCTCGCGACCGGCTCGACCCCGCTCGCCACGTACCGGGCCCTCGCGGCGCGCATCGAGGCCGACGGGGTGGATGTGCGCGGGGTGCGCGGCTTCGCGCTCGACGAGTACGTGGGGCTTCCCGCGGGCCACCCGGAGAGCTACCGCTCGGTGATCACCCGCGAGGTCGTCGAGCCGCTGGGGCTCACCCCGGAGCTCGTGCGCGTGCCCAACGGCGACCCGGCCGAGGTGCAGCACGCCGGTGCGGACTACGAGGCCGCGATCACGGCGTCCGGCGGGGTCGACCTGCAGATCCTCGGCATCGGCCGGACCGGGCACATCGGCTTCAACGAGCCCGGCTCCTCGCTCGCCTCGCTGACCCGGGTGAAGACGCTCACCGAGCCCACGCGCGCCGACAACGCGCGCTTCTTCGACTCGCCCGACGACGTGCCGATGCACTGCATCACGCAGGGGATCGGCACCATCCTCCGCGCGAAGCACCTCGTGCTCCTCGCCTTCGGCGAGGCGAAGGCCGACGCGGTCGCCGCGGCCGTGGAGGGGCCGGTCTCGGCGAGCCAGCCCGGCTCGGCGATCCAGCTGCACCCGCACGCGACCGTCGTGATCGACGAGGCGGCGGCGTCGAAGCTGCAGCAGACGGCGTACTACCGGCACGCCTGGGCGAACAAGCCGGCCTGGCAGGGCATCTAGCCGGGCCGCTCGCCTCACGCCTCCGTGCGTCGGGGGCGCGCCCGCGTCAGTGCGGCAGCACCTCGGCCACCATGGCGAGGTAGCGCTCCTCGTCGAAGTCGTCGAAGAGCTGCCGCTGGATCATGAAGCCCTGGCCGAGCGCCATGGCGAGCGGGATGCATCGGGTGAGGGCTTCCTCGGCGGGGGCGCCGCCCTCGGCGGCGCGCGCCTCGAACCAGGGGCGCATCGCGCCGGTGAAGGTGGCTCGGATCGCGGCCACCGGTCCGCGCACGGCCTCGCCGACCTCGGTGTCGGTGGCCGCCGCCGCCCAGAGCTGCACGAGCAGCCCGGTGTCGAAGGTGTCGCGCATGCCGCGCAGGAGCAGCCCGAGCACATCGGCCGGGCTCAGCAGGCGGCCCGCCGCCTGCTCCTCGGCGAGCTCACGGCTGCGACTGGCCAGGGTGCGTTCGGCCACGGCGGCGATGAGCTCGCGCTTGCCGCGGAAGTGCCCGTAGATGGCGCCGGCGGAGAGCCGGGACTCCGCGATGATGTCGGCCATCGAGGCGCGTTCGAGGCCCTTCTCGGAGAAGGTGCGCAGCGCCGCGTCGAGGATCTCGTCGCGGCGGGCGATGCGGTGCTCCTCGCTCACCTTCGGCATCGTCGCTCCTCTCGTCGCGATCGTCGTGTCGGGTGTCGAGCCGGTGCCGGCCCCAAACAGAACGATCGTTCTTGACAACCCTAGCAATGCGAGCGCACCATAAAGAACGAACATTCGTTTTTCTTGGAGGAATCATGGCGCACCCAGCCGTCCCGCCCACCCCGATCGGCCGCGTGACCGCCCTCGGCCTCGGCCTCGCCGCGATCGTCGCGGTCATCGTGCTCGCCTTCTCCTGGCCGTCGGTCACGGCCGACCCGCACGAGCTGCCGGTCGTGATCTCCGGGCCCGCCGCAGCGGTCGACGCCGCCGAACAGGCCCTCGAGGAGGCCCAGCCCGGTGCCATCGCCTTCACGGAGGTCGGCGACCGGGCCGCGGCCGTCACCGCCATCGAGCACCGCGAGGCGTACGGCGCGATCGTGCTCGGCGAGACGCCGGAGGTGCTCACCTCCTCCGCGGCGAGCCCGGTCGTCGCGCAGCTCCTCGGCACCGTCGCGACGAAGCTCGAACAGGGCGTGAACGCGCAGGCCGCCGCCGCCGCGGCCGCCGCTGGCGCGCCCGGCACACCACCGCACGTCACCGTCGCGGTGAGCGATGTCGTGCCGCTCGCCGAAGCCGACCCCCGCGGCACCGGCCTCACCGCCGCCATGTTCCCGCTCGTGCTCGGCGGCATGCTGGGCGGCATCGCGATCTCGCTCGGTGTGATCGGCGCCCTCCGCCGGGTCTACGCCGTCGTGCTCTACGCAGCGGTCGGCGGGGCCGTGCTCGCGGGGATCCTCCAGGGGTGGTTCGGTTCGCTGCAGGGCGACTACTGGGCGAACGCCGCCGCGATCGGCCTCGCCCTCGCCGCCATCGCGGCCCCCATCACCGGCTTCGTCGCGCTCATCGGCCGCGCCGGCATCGCCGTCGGCCCGGTCGTCATGCTGCTCATCGCGAACCCGATGTCGGCTGCGGCGATGCCGAAGGAGTTCCTGCCCGCCCCGTGGGGTGAGGTCGGCCAGTGGTTCCCGCCCGGCGCGGCCGCGACCCTCGTGCGGGACCTCTCGTACTTCCCCGCGGCCGACGCGACATTCCCGTGGCTCGTGCTCGGTGCATGGACCCTCGGCGGTGTCCTGCTCTCGGTGCTCGGGCACTTCCGCACTGCGGGCGGCGCCGAGCCCGACGCGGAGGCGGCGCTGGCCGACGGACCCGAGCCGCAGGCCGTCGTCGGCGCGGCCTGAGCCGGAGCGGCCGCGGTCAGCCGCGGACGCCGCTCAGGCGCTGAACTCGCGGCGACCGTTGATCACGCCGCTGACGGCCGCGACGACGGCGAACACGATCGCGACGATCGGCTGACCCATCAGCCACCAGGCGATCGCGGCCGAGGAGAACACGGCGATCTCGACGAGGGCCTTCACGAACGGGTCGACGGCGAAGACCGCCTTCGGCGAACGGAACAGCGCCCAGAGCAGGATCGCGAAGAGCGGCGCCCCGATGCCGATGAGCACGCCCGGCCAGGGCAGCGGGAACGCGGTGAAGCCGAAGATGCCGAGCGTGACGATCGCGAAGAGCTCGAGGACGAAGCGGAGCAGCTCGTTGAAGCCGATCTTGGGCTGGGCGGTGCTGGGGGCGTTCACGACGATCAAGCCTAGTCGCGCCACGAGGCATCCGCTGCCGGCGCAGCCCGCCGCCGGCGGCGACCGCGGTCGCGAGCTCAGCGGAAGATGATGGTCCGATCGCCGTCGGCGAGCACGCGTCGCTCCGCGAACCACTTCACGGCCTGGCTGAGCGTGCGGCTCTCCTCGTCCTGCCCGATCGCGACGAGTTCGGCGACCGACCGCGAGTGGTCGACGCGCACGACGTTCTGCTCGATGATGGGGCCCTCGTCGAGATCACTCGTCACGAAGTGCGCGGTCGCCCCGATGAGCTTCACGCCACGGGCGTGCGCCTGGCGGTAGGGGTTCGCGCCCTTGAAGCCGGGCAGGAAGGAGTGGTGGATGTTGATGCAGCGGCCGGCGAGCGCCTCGCAGAACTCCGGGGAGAGGATCTGCATGTAGCGGGCGAGCACCACGAGCTCGATGTCGTGCTCCTCGACCGCCTCGAGCACGCGCCGCTCGAACGCCGCCTTCTCGTCGGCGTTCGTGACCGCGAGCGACTCGAACGGCACCCCGTAGAAGTCGACGAGGTCGCGCAGCGTGCCGTGGTTCGAGAGCACGAGGGGGATGTCGACCGGCAGCTGCCCGGCGCGCTGGCGGAACAGCAGGTCGTTCACGCAGTGCCCGGCGGTGGAGGCCAGCACGAGCGTGCGGAGCGGCCGGGCGACCTCGTCGAGGTGCCACTCCATGCCGTAGCGCTCGGTGACGGGCAGGATGGCCCGCTCGAATTCCGCGCGGTCCGCGGGCGACTCGACCTGCAGCCGCATGAAGAAGCGGCCGGTGTCGAGGCTCGCGAACTGCTGGCTCTCGGTGATGTTGCCGCGCGCCGCGACGATCGCCCCGCTCACCGCGTGCACGATGCCCGGTCCGTCGACGCAGACGAGGGTCAGCACCCAGTGGTGCAGGTGCGCGGGAGCGAGGTCGGCGGCGGAGGTCATCCCGCCAGAGTACCGGGTTCCTCCGGTGCGACCGGCGCGAGCTGACCGCTGTCCGGGGCGGCCGCATCGGCGAGCAGGCCGCCCTCCTCGCCGAGGTTCCGCAGGCCGGGGGAGAAGACGCCCGTGCGGTCTCCGACGACGTAGCGGACGCCGATCGTGGCGGGGTCCTCGACGAAACCGAGATACTCCCGACTGGCCCAGCCGCCCTCGTCGAGCTCCACGCGATCGACGACGCGCCCATCGGCGATCAGTTCCACCGTCGCGCCGGGCGCGCCGGCGAACAGGCCGAACCAGGTGGTGCCGAGGAATCCGCCGTAGTACAGGGAGGGCGCCTGCAGCCAGAGCCCGATCTCGGTCGGAGCTGAGACGTTGCCCGCCACGTCGCGCTGCACCACGGCCACCCGGCTGTCGCCGGCCGGCAGCGTCGTGAGCTCGAGCATCCAGCGCCCGTCGGGACCAGCCACGGTGCTCATCGAGCCGTCGGCGGCGGATGCCTCGGCGCCGCCGTCGCTCGCGGCGAGCACGGTCGCGACGTCCCGGCGCACGGGCGTCGCCGTGACCGTCGCGCCGGGCTCGGCGGTGCCCGTGAGCCGGGGGAAGACGAGCCCGCCGGCGGTGTCGACGTCCTGGTCGACGGTCGGCGGCAGCGCGACCGTGTCCGGGGGTTCCGGACTGGGCGTCGGTGTCGGGGTGGGCGTCGGTTTCGGCGCGGGCGGCGGGGCGGCGGGTTCTGCCGGGGCCTGCGGCGCGGGCGACTCGACGGGCGGGGCGTCGTCTGCGGGCGGCGTCTGCACCGTCGGCGGGACGAGCGGCGGCGCGGCCGGCGGAGCGACGACGGGGGCGCCATCGGCCCCCGCGGCCGGGGCCTCGACGGGGGGCGCTTCGGCGACGGCCTGCGGCTCCGGGGTGCCGGCGGTGAGGCCGGGCAGCACGACGGCCGCCGCGACGACGGCGGAGACGAGCACCAGCGCGCCCACGCCGGCCCCGACCGCGACGCCGGCCCCGCCGACGCCTCCGGCCGCTCCGCCGGCAGCGGCGCCCCCGGCACCGGCTCCCGCGCCACTTGCGCCGCCCGCGGCTCCGCCGGCGACGCCCACGGCGATCCCCGCGCCGCCGACGCCCAGGGCGACGTCGACGACCGGCGTGTGCTGCTGCAGCCACGCGGAGTACGCGGTGGCGCCGCCGATGCCGGCCGCGAGCGGCAGCAGCACCAGCGCGAGCCGGGAGCCGACCTCCTTCGCCTCCGCGGCGACGATCGTGCACTTCGCGCAGTCGTCGAGGTGCCGTTCGAGTCGGGAGGTGTCGCGCTTGCCGAGCTTGCCGCGGGCGTAGCCGCCGAGGTGATCGATGGTCCAGCGGCACTCCGGCTCGCTCGCCGACTTCAGGTGGGCCCGGATCCACGCCTGCCGCAGCCCCTCGCGGGCACGGTAGGCGAGGGCAGCCGTCGAATTCGCGCTCATGCCGACGAGCGGCGCGATCTGCGCGGGCGTCATCTGCTCGACCTCGGAGTACCAGAGCACTTCCTGCCATCGCGTCGGCAGCGAGCGGAACGCCTGCGCCGTCGTGCTGCGGTCCAGGGCATCGAGCGTCGACTGCTCGTTCGACTCGGGGTCCTCGAAGGACTCGAGCGTCTCGAGGTTCGTCTCCTGGCGGGCCCGGCCCCAGCCGGCCGCCGTGTTGCGGATGGTCGTGAAGAGGTACGGGCGGAACGCGCCGCGCGGACCGCCGCCGGCGAGGATCGCGTCGTAGATCTTCGTGAAGGACTCGGAGACGAGGTCGTCCGGGTCGAGGCTGCTGTACGAGCGCGCCACGGTGCGACCGGACGCCGCGTGGCGCTGCCACAGCTCGGCGTACGCGGCCGAATCGCCCTGCCTCGTCTGCTCGACGAGGTCGAGGTCCGAGACCTCGCTCACGGCGTTCCGCATCGTCATCCTCTTCCCGGGCGCATCGCATGCAGGCCCGATCGAGAGACGGTGGAGCAGCCGCGTCATGACGCGGAAAATGATCGGGTCACAGCATTTCAGCAGATTTCTCTGGAAATCGCGTCATGATCGCGTCCAGACTGCATCTGTTCAGCGAAGGCATCCGCACGGATCGCGGCGCCGGGAGACCCGAACCCCGGCGAGATCCGCTTCGTGCGGAGGCTCTGAACCGGGCGGGGGAAGCCCGGTTCGGTACCCGGCCGGGCTTCGGAGGCGATGGGGAACACGCCTCCGAACCCGGTCCACCGGGCACTGGTTCCCTGAGCTCTCTGGTTCCCTGACCTCGTCGAAGGGAGCGCGGCGCTTCGACAGGCTCAGCGGGCCAACCCTGGTTCCCTGAGTTCGTCGAAGGGAGCGCGGCGCTTCGACAGGCTCAGCGGGCCAACCCTGGTTCCCTGAGTTCGTCGAAGGGAGCGCGGCGCTTCGACCGGCTCAGCGAACCACCCTGGTTCCCTGAGCTCGTCGAAGGGAACGCGGCGCGCTTCGACGAGCTCAGCGGGCCACCCTGGCGCTTCGACGAGCTCAGCGAGCCACGGCGGTTCCGCGACGGCTCAGCCGGCGAACGGCACCAGCGCGCGGCCTGCGCCCCACACCGCCTGCACGGCGAGCTCGTCGTCGAGCAGCACGGCGTCGGCCGCGAAGCCGCGGTCGAGGCGGCCGAGCTCGTGCGCGCGGCCGATCGCGGCGGCGGGCGTGGACGTCAGGGCGCCGATCGCCTCGTTCAGCGGGATGCCGCAGTCGAGCACGGCGCGGCGCAGCGCCACGTCCTGCGTCAGAGTGGACCCGGCGATGGAGCCGCCGTGCTTCAGCCGGGCGACCCCGTCGAGCACGACGACCTCGAGCGAGCCCAGGATGTACTCGCCGTCGGCCGCGCCCGTGGCTGCCATGGCGTCGGTGATGAGGGCGAGTCGCCCCGGCGCGCCCGAGAAGGCGAGTTTCACGACGTCGGGGTGCACGTGCACGCCGTCGTTGATGATCTCGAGGGTCACGTGATCGGCGTGCATCGCGGCCACCACTGGCCCGGGGGCGCGGTGGTGGATGCCGCGCATGCCGTTGAAGGCATGCGTCAGGATCGAGGCGCCCGCGTCGAAGGCGGCAAGCGCCTCCTCGAAGCCCGCGCCGGTGTGCCCGACGGCGACCGCGACGCCCCGGTCGACGAAGCGGGCGATCGCCTCGGCGGCGCCCTCGTGCTCGGGCGCGATGGTGATCTGGCGCAGCGTGCCGTCCGAGGCATCCAGCAGCGCGTCGACGTCGGCGAGGCTCGCTCGCCGCAGCAGCTCGGGATCGTGCGCGCCGCGGAACTCGTGGTCGAGGAACGGCCCCTCGAGGTGCGAGCCGAGGATCCGCGGGTCGTGCGCCGCCAGCTCGGTGATCATGCGCATCCGCTCGGCGAGGGCGTCGACGGGGGCGGTCACGAGCGAGAGGACCGAGCGGGTCGTGCCGTGCGCGGTGTGCACCGCGAGCGTGCGCTCGACGCCCTCCGGCCCGTCGTCGACGGAGGCGCCGCCGGCGCCGTGGCAGTGCAGGTCGATGAAGCCCGGGGCGAGCCATCCGCCCGCCGCGTCGACCACCGCGGTGCCGGCCGCGAGCTCGTCGCGCCAGCCCTCGCCGAGTCCGCGCGCCGCGACGACGCCGCCCTCGAAGCGCACCCAGGCGTCGGGGGTGGTCTCCGCGTCCGTGACGAGACGGGCCGAGTGGATGACGACGGGCGCAGTGCTCACGCGTTCAGCCTAGTTGCGCGGGGGACGACGCTCATTCGGCGACCATCACCTCGTAGCCGTGCTCGGCGAGCGCGGCGCGCTGCTCCGACGTGATGCCCGAGTCGGTGATGACGAGCGGGAACAGCCGCGGCCCGCCCATGGTCGCGAACGCGGTCCGGCCGAGCTTCGAGGAGTCCGCCACGATGATCGCCCGCCCCGCGCGGGTGGCCATGAGCCGGTTCACGGCGGCCTCGCGTTCGTCGTGGGTCGTCGGGCCCTTGACGGGGTCGATGCCGTTGACGCCGATGAACGCGATGTCCACGGTCACCGAGTTCAGCACCTGCTCGGCGTAGCTGCCGACCAGCTCGTAGCTGCGCGGGTGCAGCACGCCGCCCGTGACCACGAGCTTGATCTGCGGCCGGGTCGCGAGTTGGGTGGCGATGTTCACCGCATTCGTCACGACCGTGAGGTTCGGCGTCGGCGAAGGCTCCATGATGTCGGGCCGCATCGCGAGCGCGTTGCCGATGGCGGTCGTCGTCGTGCCGCCGGACAGGCCGATCACGGCACCGGCGGGCACGAGCCGGCTCGCGGCCTGGGCGATCCGCTCCTTCTCGTCGGTGCGCTGGTGGTTCTTGTAGCGCAGCGGCAGGTCGTAGGCGACGGTCTGCGCGACGGCGCCGCCCCGCGTACGGGTGAGCAGCTGCTGCTCGGCGAGGGTGTCGAGGTCGCGGCGGGCGGTGGCCGGCGAGACGCCGAGGCGCTCGACGAGCTCCTCGACCTCGACCCGTCCGCCGTCCGCGAGCAGGTCGAGCACCGCGTTCAGCCGCTCGGCACGATTCATGGTCACCCCTCGGTCAGCGCGAAGTTCCGCAGCATCCGCGCCGCTTCGGCGGCGACGGCCTCCCGGCCCTCGCCCACGTACTTCCGGGAATCGACGATATCGGGCCGCGCCGCGAGGAACTCGCGCACGGCGCGCGTGAAGTGGCCGTTCAGGTGCGTCGAGACGTTGATCTTCGTCATGCCCGCGGCGATCGCCCTGGCGATCTCCGCGTCGGCCACGCCGGAGGAGCCGTGCAGCACGAGCGGCACGGGGAGCGCCTCGTGCAGCCGTGCGATGAGCTCGAGGTCGAGCGCGGCCGTGCGGTCGGTCATCGCGTGCGAGGACCCGACGGCCACGGCGAGGGCGTCGACGCCGGTCGCCTCGACGAAGGCGACGGCCTCGGCGGGGTCGGTGCGGACGCCCGGCGCGTGCGCGCCGTCCTTGCCGCCGACCTCGCCGAGCTCGCCCTCGACGAAGACGCCGGCGGCGTGCGCCTTCGCGGTCACGCGCGCGGTGGCCGCGACGTTCTCCTCGTACGGCAGGGCGCCGCCGTCGAACATGACGGAGCCGAAGCCGAGGGCGATCGCCTCGTCGGCGAGCTCCTCGCGCTCCGCGTGGTCGAGGTGCACCGCGACGGGCGTCGCCGCCCGCCGTGCGACCGCGAGCGTCGCGAGTCCGATCGGCTCGAGCGCGCCGTGGTAGTCCGCGCAGTTCTGGGAGAGCTGCAGGATGACCGGCAGCCCGGCCCGCTCGGACGCGGCGACGAGCGCCTCGGCGGTCTCCAGGTGGATGACGTTGAAGGCGCCGAGGCCGGTGCCTGCGGCTGCGGCGGCGCGGACGAGCTCGGCGGCGGGGACGAGGGGCATGCGTGGCCTTTCCGGTGGGATGCCGGGAGCGTCAGGCTCCGGCGGGACGGTCGACGAGGAGCCGGTCGGCGAGCTCGGGATGCCGCGGCGAGATCTCGCCGGCACCGGGCGCGAGCACCGCCGCAGCCGACCAGGACGCCGCGGCGACGAGCAGTCGCTCGTCGTCGACGTCCGGGTCGTCGTGGAGCAGGACGGCGGCCGCGGCGACCGCGGCGTCGCCGGCGCCGGTGGGGTTGCCGGCGAGCGGTTCGGGGAGGCGGGCGCGGAGCGGGGCGACGCCGGCGCGGACGAGGAGCAGGCCCTCGGCGCCGAGGGAGCAGAGCACGCGCCGGGCGCCGAGCCGGAGCAGTTCGCGGGCGCCCTCGAACGGATCGTCGAGGCCGGTCGCGTCGGCGAGCTCGGCCCGGTTCGGCTTCAGCAGGGCGGCGCCCGCCGACGCGGCGGCGAGCATCGCGGGGCCGGAGACGTCGACGACCGCGGGCACGCCGCGGTCCGAGGCGAGGCTCAGGAGTCGCAGCACGAGCCCGGGATCGGCGCCCCGAGGCAGGCTTCCTGAGACGACGAGCACGCCCGCGCCGGGCAGGGCCGCCTGCACCTCGTCGAGGAGGGCGGCCCACTCGGCGGGGCTCGGGCTCGTGCCGCGTTCGTTGAAGATCATCGTGTCGCCGAGCGCCTCGTCGACGATCGCGGCGCTGCGCCGGGTCTCGGCCGCGACGGGCACGAGCCGGTGCGGCACCCCGCTCCCGCGCAGCTCGTTCGCGAACTCCTCGCCGACGGGTCCGCCGGCGGTCGTGACGGCGAGGACGTCGGCGCCCTGCGCGTGCGCCACCCGGGCGACGTTCACGCCCTTGCCGCCGGCGCGGGCGAGCGCGGCGTCGACGCGGTGCGAGCCGCCGGGCACGACTCGCTCGGCGCGCCAGGTCAGGTCGAGCGCGGGGTTCGGCGTGACGGTGACGATCATCCGGCGGCCTCGGCATCCGCGTCGCCCGTGACATCCGGGTCATCCGCCGCCGTGTCGCCGTCGAGCTCGCGGGCGATGAGCGCGGCGCCCAGGAGCCCGGCGTCCTCGCCGAGCTCCGCGGGGACGAGCTCGGGCCGACGGTGGAAGCTCAACCGGGCGTCGAGCCGCTCGCGGAGCGGGCCGAACAGCCCGTCGCCGGCGCGGGACAGCCCGCCGCCGATCACGACCGCGCGCGGCGCCAGCACGGCGGTGAGCTGGGCGATCGAGAACGCGAGCGCGTCGAGGGCCTCCGACCAGACCGCGGATGCCTCGGCGTCGCCGTCGGCCGCCAGGGCGAGCACCTCGCGGGCGCCGTCCACCGGGCGTCCGGAGCGCTCGGCGTAGTGCCGCGCGATGGCGCCGGCCGAGGCGATCGCTTCGAGGCAGCCCATCGCGCCGCAGGCGCAGCGCGGCGAGTCGGCGACGGGGGAGTGCCCGATCTCGCCCGCGTAGCCCCCGGCGGTGTGCGGGCGGCCGTCGAGGATCAGCGATCCGGCGATGCCGGTGCCGATGACGAGCACGACGACGTCGTCGAAGGCGCGGGCGGCGCCGAGCCGGTGCTCGGCCCAGCTCGCGGCTCGGACGTCGTGATCGAAGGCGACGGGCAGGCCGATCTCGCGGGAGGCGAGCGCCCGGATCGGGGCGTCCGCCCAGCCCAGGTTGCTCGCGAAGACGCCGACGCCGCGCTCGGCGTCGACGATGCCCGGCACGACGACGCCCGCGGCGACCGGCTCCACCTCGGGGAACCGTGCGCGCAGCTCACGGGAGAGCTCGCCGAGCCGGCGCGTCACCGAGGCGGCGGTGCGCCCGGGCTCGAGCGGCGTCGGGGTACGGCTGAGGCCGAGCACGCGCCCGGCGTCGTCGAAGAGCGCCGCCTTGATGTCGGTCCCGCCGACGTCGAAGGCGAGCACCGCCGGACCGGTGCCCACTGGGGCCGGCCCGACGGCGGGAAGGTCGGAGGATCGGTTCACGGATTCAGGATGACCGATCGCGAGAGGTTCCGGGGGCTGTCGGGGTCGAGTCCCTTGGCGCGGGCGCGGGCGAGGGCGACGCGCTGGGCCCGGACGAGGTCGGCCATCGGGTCGAGCGTGCTCGTCTCGAAGCGGGCGCCGGTCGCGGCGACGTCGGCGGCGAGACCCTCCGGCGCCGTCCCGAACTGCCACGTGACCCGGCCGGGCGCGGCGATCGCGATCGGCCCGTGGCGGTACTCCATCGACGGGTACGACTCGGTCCAGGACTGGGAGGCCTCGCGCATCTTCAGGGCGGCCTCGTGGGCGAGTCCGACGGTCCAGCCGCGGCCGAGGTAGCTGAACTGCTCGGCGTCGACGAGGGCGGGGTCGAGCTCGGCGGAGACGGCGGCCGAGGCGTCCGCGATCGCACCGTCGAGGTCCTCGCCGAGGCTCGCGCGGAAGAGCGCGAGCGCGGTGGTCGCGAAGCGGGTCTGCACGACGGACTGCTCGTCGGCGAAGGGCAGGAGCACGGCGTCGTCGACGAGCGAGACGAGCGGGGAGTCGGCGTCGCCGATGACGCCGATCGTGCGCACCCGGCCGCGGAGGCCCTCGACGAGCTCGAGCACCTCGGTCGTCGTGCCGGAGCGGGTGAGCGCGACGACCGCGTCGTAGCCCCGGTCGACGAACGCTTCGGATGCCGCGAACGCGTCGGTCTCGCCCTGGCCCCCGCGCTCGCGGAGGGCCGCGTAGGACTGGGCCATGAACCACGAGGTGCCGCAGCCGACGACGGCGATCCGCGCACCCGCCGCGGGCAGCAGCGCCTGCTCGGCGCGGAGGCCGGCGGCGCGCGCCCAGGTCTCCGGCTGCGAGGCGAGTTCGGCGGCCATGTGCGCTCCGCCGGCGGGCTGGGGGGTGGTGGGGTCGGTCACCGTGTCGCTCCTCCGTGGTCGGTCGTCGGCCCTGCTCGTTCGGCACAGCTGACGACGCATCAATGCTCGCGGATGATCGTTTCATGCATCTTGCAATCATGTCAATGCAAGCAGCGCTGGTGTTGTGGCCGAATGAGACGGTATGTATAGTTTCCGAACAAATTCGGATAACGATCCGGGGACGCCTCTTGACGGGCGCTGACGGCCGCGGCCATCATTTCGAGCACCGTCTGGGCGAAACTGATCGGTTCTCCGGAGGGACATTCACCACCCGTCATCCGACGGACTGAATGCACGCACTGTCGCGTGAAGCGTTCTGCGGCTGTGCACCACCAACACAGTGAGGAAGCACACATGAAGAAGTCCCACCGGTTCGGCGCGATCGCGCTGGCCGCCGCGGCGACGCTGACGCTCGCCTCGTGCGGCTTCGGCGGCGGATCGAGCGGGGGCGACGCCTCCGGCAAGACCACCCTGAACCTGCTCGTGCCGAGCTATTCCGACAACACCCAGGGCCTCTGGGAGGACGTCATCTCGGGCTTCGAGAAGGCCAACCCCGACATCGCGGTCGAGCTCGAGGTCCAGTCCTGGGACAACCTCGAGTCGGTCATCGCCACGAAGATCCAGGGTGGAGAGGCGCCCGACATCTACAACGGCGGCCCCTTCGCCGGCTTCGCGGCCGACGATCTGCTCTACCCGGCCAAGGACGTCGTCTCGTCCGACACGTACTCCGACTTCCAGGACGCGTTCCTCGCGAACGCCGAGGTCGACGGCACCGCCTACGCGCTGCCGCTCATCGCCTCGGCGCGCGCGCTGTTCGTGAACAACGCCCTGCTCGAGCAGGCCGGAGTCGCGGCCCCGCCCACGAACTGGGACGAGCTGCTCGACGCGGCGACGAAGGTCTCCGCGCTCGGCGGCGGCGTCGCGGGCTACGGCATGCCGCTCGGTTCGGAAGAGGCGCAGGCCGAGGCGGCCGTGTGGCTGTGGGGCGGCGGCGGCAGCTTCGGCGACGCGTCCGAGATCACGGTCGACGACCCGGCCAACCTGCCGGGCGCCGAGCAGATCAAGAAGATGATCGACGCGGGCGCCACGCAGGCCGACCCGGGCTCGACGAACCGTTCGCCGCTCATGGACATCTTCGTCCAGGGCAAGATCGGCATGCAGGTCGGCCTCCCGCCGACCGTCGGCCAGATCGCGGAGAACAACCCCGAGCTCGACTACTCGATCGTGCCGATCCCGACCAAGGACGGCTCGGCGTTCACCCTCGGCGTCATGGACCAGCTGATGGCGTTCAAGAACGACGACAGCAAGAAGGACGCCATCACGAAGTTCTTCGACTACTACTACTCGGCCGACGTGTACGTGCCGTGGGTGCAGACGGAGGGCTTCCTGCCCGTCACGAAGTCGGGCGCCGAGGCGCTCTCGGGCGAGGAGGCTCTGAAGCCGTTCCTCGACGTGCTGCCGGACGCGCAGTTCTACCCGTCGACGAACCCGAAGTGGTCCGCCACGGACGGTGCGTTCAAGTCGCTCTTCGGTCAGATCCAGACGAAGCCGGCGCAGGACGTCCTGACCGAGATCCAGGCGCAGGCCGACGCGGGCTGAGCCCCGACTCACCACGGAAGGGTTCGGTGACCACCGCACCATGAGCTCCACAACCGATACGTCATCGAACCCCGCGGGGGCGGCCTCGGGCCGCCCCCGCCCCGGGGGAGCTGGCCGCGCGGGGAACGCCCCGGGCGGCGCCGCCCGCGGCAAGCCGGGCGGGCGCGACCTCGTCAAGGCGCTGCCCTGGATCGCCCCCGCGCTCGCCCTCATCCTCGGCGTCGTGCTGTTCCCCGCCGGGGTCATGTTCTTCAACTCGACCCGGGACATCTCGCAGTCCGGCGTGGACAAGGGGTCCGTCGGCTTCGACAACTACGTCGAGGTGTTCTCCTTCCCCTACTTCTGGCCGATCTTCCTGCGCACGATCGTGTGGGTCGTCGTGGTCGTCGTGTTCACCGTGCTGATCTCGCTCGGCATCGCGCAGATCCTGAACAAGGCGTTCCCCGGCCGGCGGATCGTCCGCCTCGTCGTGATCATCCCGTGGGCGGCCTCGGTCGTCATGACGACGATGGTCGTCTACTACGGGCTCGAGCCGTACTTCGGCGTGATCAACAAGTTCCTCGTGGACGTCGGGCTCATCGACACGCCCGAGGGCTACGGCTGGACCCGCAACCCCATGACCGCCTTCATCTGGTCGATCGTGATCGCGATCTTCGTGTCCCTGCCGTTCACGACCTACACGATCCTCGCCGGCCTCGCCACGGTGCCGAGCGACACGATCGAGGCCGCGAAGATGGACGGCGCGAGCCCCGCCCGCACCTACTTCACGGTCGTGCTGCCGCAGCTGCGCGGCGCGCTCTCGGTCGCCGTGCTGATCAACATCATCAACGTGTTCAACTCGCTGCCGATCCTGAAGGTGATGACCGGATCGATCCCCGGCTACGACGCGGACACGATCATGACGATGATCTTCAAATACATCCAGAACCAGCACAAGGTCGACGTCGCCTCAGCGCTCTCGGTCGTCGCCTTCCTCATCGTCATCGTGATCGTCGCGGTGTACGTGAAGGTCGTCAAGCCCACCAGGGAGGTCTGAGCGATGACCGTCACCGAAACCCGCGCCATGCTCTCCGTCGACGCCGAGCGCTCGCCCGGCGGCCGCGACCGGGGGCCCGCGCGCAAGCGCCGCTACACCGAGGATCAGGTCCCGCTCGGCCGCGTGCTGCTGCGCATGCTCGCCGGCCTCGTGGTGCTCGCGATCTTCATCCTCCCGTACACGATCATGTTCTTCGGCTCCGTGAAGACGAAGGCGCAGATCCGCTCGGTCGATCCCACCTACTTCCCCACGGAGTGGCACTGGGAGAACTACATCAACATGTGGTCGACCCCCGAGACGCCGCTGCCGCAGAACCTGATCTCGACCATCGTGATCTCGGTGTTCGCGACGCTGCTGGTGCTGCTGGTGGCGCTGCCGGCGGCGTACTACACGGCAAGGTTCCGCTTCCCGGGGCGGATGGTGTTCCTCTTCCTCGTGATCGTCACGCAGATGCTGCAGCCCGCGGTGCTCACCTCCGGTCTGTTCCGTCAGTTCGCGACGCTCGGGCTGATCGACACCTGGGCGGCGATGATCTTCATCAACGCGGCGTTCAACCTCTCGTTCGCGGTGTGGATCATGCACTCCTTCTTCGCGGGCATCCCGAAGGAGGTCGACGAGGCGGCGCAGATCGACGGCGCCGGACGGCTCACGGTGCTGTTCCGGATCAACCTGCCGCTCGTCTGGCCCGGCATCGTGACCGCCATCGTGTTCACCTTCGTGGCGTGCTGGAACGAGTTCGCGGCCTCCCTCGTGATCCTCTCGACGGCGGGCAACCAGCCGCTCTCGGTCGCGCTGACGAAGTTCGTCGGCCAGTACGAGACGAGCTGGCAGTACGTGTTCGGCGTCTCGATCGTCGCAATCGTGCCAGTCGTCATCCTGTTCATGCTCATCGAGAAGCGCCTCGTCGGCGGCCTCACGGCCGGCAGCGTGAAGTAGGCGCGGCCCGGCGCGGCTGGTCCCGCGCCCGCGCGGAGGCGATCCGCACGGAGGGAGGATGAATCGGCGAGATTCATCCTCCCTCCGCGTCATCCCCCTCCGGCGGCTCATCGACGGGCCGCGGTCTGCGCGAAGGCGAGCCGCACGTGCTGCTCGACGATCTGCCAGGCGAACATGATGCGTGCGTAGTCGAATCGGAGCACGGTGTAGCCCGCGAGCGCCAGGCGGCGATCGTGGTCGAGATCGCGGCGCCGGTCGGCCGCACTGCGGTGGTGGGCGAAGCCGTCGAGCTGGCAGACGAGTCGATCGCCGACGAGCGCGTCGACTCGGTGCCCGAGCAGCGGCACCTGCTGGCGGACCGGGATGCCGGCGCGTCGCAGGCGCGAAACGAAGACGCTCTCGAGCCCGGAGTCGGAGAGCTCCGAGCAGGCCTCCAGCAGCGCCTTCGCGCGACGCGAGCGCAAGGGGAGCCCGGCGATCACGGCGAGGCTCACCGTGCCTGTTCGGACGGCGGACTCCCAGATGACCAGGGACTGTTCGAAGGGCAGGCAGTCGGCGGCGTGGGCGAGCAGGTTCTCAGCCGGTTCGACGAGCGCGTGCGGGTGCACCGGGACGGGTCCGCGCGACCAGTGGCGGATCGCGACGGGATCGCTCCTCCCCGAGTGCGCCGGGACGGAGAGGTGCAGGCGCGTCTCGGGGAACGTCCAGAGGCCGAGTTCCTGCGCCGCGCTGGCGCAGGTGAGTCGGCCGCCAGCTCTGATCGCCTCGGCTCTGCGTGATCCGCTCGCCTCCGGCGTCGCGAGCCATCCCGCCCGGATTCTCACGACCCCGCCCGAGTCGATCGCTCTGCAGAGGGCGGTGCGGAGGTAGCCGGCGTCTTCGAGCTGGGTGCGGTGCGCGAGGCCGCCAGCGCGGCGCAGCCAGTCGGTGAGTTCCATCCGGCGAGTCTGCCGAGCGGCATGCGTCCAACCATCCGCGCGTGCGATCGTTGTGGAGAAGGGGCGTCCATTGGCGGTTGTGGAGGCCGGAGCCGTCGCCCCGCTCGGGAGGAGAACTACCGTGCGGGAGGATCGGATGCCGCGAAGGAACCTCCGGACGCGACAATCTCCTCCGCAGTGCAGTGCAGTGCAGTGCAGTGCAGTGCAGTGCAGTGCAGTGCAGTGCAGTGCAGTGCAGTGCAGTGCAGTGCGGTGCGGCGCAGCGGGGCGGGGCGGGGCGCGGCTCAGCTCAGTCCAACCAGGGCACCTCGGGCATGCGGTGGTACGGCACCGACATCGCCTCCAGGCGCTCGCCGTAGCCGGCGACGGCGCCGAAGAACGCGGCCTCGTCGCGTCCGTCGGGCGCGGCCGGCGACCAGGCGATCTCGGCGATCGCGAGGATGCGCGGGAACGCCATGAACTCGACCTCGTCGAGGGTGCGCATCGTCTCGGTCCAGATCGGCGCCTCGACGCCGAGGATGTCGTCGTCGCCGACACCGGGGACGATCGCCGCCGGATCCCAGCCGTACGCCTCGGCGAGCGAGGTGTCGCCGTCGGCCCAGTCCTGGCCGAGCTCGCGGCCCTCGAAGCTCGGCGCGTCGGGGTAGACCATGTCGAGGTAGGCGACGTCGGCGGGGGAGAAGACGATGCGGCCGCCCTGGTCGAGGAACGAGCGCACGTCGGCCTCGGAGCCGGTCTCCTCGCGCGGGGTCGCGTAGTCCCAGTACTGCCCGACGGTGCCGGGAGGCAGCTCCGGCGAGGCGCCGAGCTCGTGCCAGCCGATGATCGTCTTGCCGGTGGCGGCGCCCGCCGTGGTCATCCGGCGCACGAGGTCGAGATAGTCGGCCTCGCTCGTGGCGAGCGATTCGTCGCCGCCGAGGTGGATCCACGGGCCGGGGGTGAGCTCGGCGAGCTCGCGGGTGACGTCGGCGAGGAAGCGGTCGGTGGCCTCGGCGCGCTCGGGGGCCGCGCAGAGGGAGGAGAAGCCGACCTCGACTCCTTCGTACGGGGCCGGCGCGACGCCGTCGCAGTTCAGCTCGGGGTAGGCGCTGAGGGCCGCGTTGGTGTGCCCCGGCAGGTCGATCTCGGGCACGATCGTCACGTGCCGCTCGGCCGCGTACGCGACGAGGCGGCGGAAGTCGTCCTTCGTGTAGAAGCCGCCGCCGTCGCCGCCCGTCGAGGTGGACGCGCCGATGCCGGTGAGCTCCGGCCAGGCGTCGATCTGCAGCCGCCAGCCCTGGTCGTCGGTGAGGTGCAGGTGCAGCACGTTGAGCTTCAGCATCGCGAGCTGGTCGACGTAGCGCTCGACGTCGGCAACGGGCAGGAAGTGCCGGGCGACGTCGAGCATCGCGCCCCGGTAGGCGAAGCGCGGGGCATCGTCGATGCGCACGGCGGGTGCGGTCCAGCCGCCCTCCGGCGTGCGCGCCGCCTCGCCCGCCTCGCCCGAGGACAGGATCGCGGCCGGCAGCAGCTGCAGCAGGCTCCGGCTCGCCCAGAAGGCGCCGGCCGGGCTCGCCGCCTCGATGCGGGCGCCGTCGGCGCCGGTGGTGAGCCGGTACGCCTCGGCGGCGGGCGCGGCGGGGACGGATGCCTCGGCCGCCCCGGCCTCGACGGCGATCAGGACATCGGCCGGGCCGGCCTCGTCCTCGCTGCCGGCCACGACCGGCACCTCGGCGCCGGTGGCGAGGCGCAGTTGGGCGGCGAGCAGCGCGGGGGCGGTGCCGGCGTCGCCGACGACGAGCACCCGGCTCGTGTCGTCGAGGCGGAACGGCTCGGCGTCGAGCCGCTCGAAGGAGGCCGGGGCGGGGATGATGCGGGGCACGTCGGCTCCGTTCGACTGCGGCGCGCAGCCGGCCAGAGCGACCGAGCCGAGCGTGATGGACAGGGCAGCGGCGAGGAGGCGTGCGGTGCGGGCGGCGATGCTCATGCGCGGTTTCCTCGTCGTCGAGCGGTCGGTGCGACCATTTGTGAGGGATCTTTACTCCCACGCCCCATCCTGCCACGACGTCGCCGTTCGCAACACCCGCGGCGAGGCGGCATCCATTGCTATGCTTGCTCCGTCGCGACTGGCGTTGAGATGGTCACCATCGGGGAGCGACTGGCACGCATCGACCGCACGCCTGGGCCGGTACGGATGCCTCGTGGCGCGAGTCGCGCGAGGCAGCACCCTCGTTTGGTCCGTACCTGTCATGAAGGAGCCAGTCTTGGCCGAATCCGTCTTCAACGCCCCGCTGTCCGAGGTCGATCCCGAGATCGCCGAGGTGCTCGAGCTCGAGCTCGGTCGCCAGCGCGACTACCTCGAGATGATCGCGAGCGAGAACTTCGTTCCCGTCTCGGTGCTGCAGTCCCAGGGCTCCGTGCTCACGAACAAGTACGCCGAGGGCTACCCGGGCCGCCGCTACTACGGCGGCTGCGAGTTCGTCGACATCGCCGAGTCGCTCGCGATCGAGCGGGCGAAGAGCCTCTTCGGGGCCGAGTACGCCAACGTCCAGCCGCACTCGGGCGCGAGCGCCAACGCCGCCGTGCTCGGCGCGATCGCGACCCCGGGCGACACGATCCTCGGCCTCGAGCTGGCCCACGGCGGCCACCTCACCCACGGCATGAAGCTGAACTTCTCCGGCAAGCTCTACAACGCCGTCTCCTACGGCGTCGACCCCGAGACGTTCCGCGTCGACCTGAACGTCGTCCGCGAGAAGGCGCTCGAGCACAAGCCGCAGGTCATCATCGCCGGCTGGTCCGCGTACCCCCGTCACCTCGACTTCGCCGCGTTCCGCGAGATCGCCGACGAGGTCGGCGCCAAGCTCTGGGTCGACATGGCGCACTTCGCCGGCCTCGTCGCCGCGGGCCTGCACCCCTCGCCCGTGCCCTACGCCGACGTGGTGTCCTCGACGGTGCACAAGACCATCGGCGGCCCGCGCTCGGGCTTCATCCTCTCGCGCGACACCGAGCTCGCGAAGAAGCTGAACTCCAACGTGTTCCCCGGCCAGCAGGGCGGCCCGCTCATGCACGTCATCGCGGCCAAGGCGACGGCGTTCAAGATCGCCGCCTCCGCGGACTTCAAGGACCGTCAGGAGCGCACCCTGCGCGGCGCGGCGATCCTCGCCGACCGTCTGACCGCCGACGACTCGCGCGCCGCGGGCATCGACGTGCTCACGGGCGGCACCGATGTGCACCTCGTGCTCGCCGACCTGCGCAACTCGAAGATCAACGGCCAGGAGGCCGAGGACCTGCTGCACGAGGCGCTCATCACCGTCAACCGCAACGCCGTGCCGTTCGACCCGCGCCCGCCGATGGTCACCTCGGGCCTGCGCATCGGCACGCCGGCGCTCGCGACCCGCGGCTTCGGCGACGCCGAGTTCACCGAGGTCGCCGACGTCATCGCCGAGGTCCTCATGGGCGGCGCCGACGTCGCCGCGCTGCGCGAGCGGGTGCAGAAGCTCACCGCCGCGTTCCCGCTGTACCCCGGCCTGCAGCAGTAAGGACGCACCCGGATGACCGCCATCACCCTCGACGGCGTCGCGACCGCGGCCGCCGTGAAGTCCGAGCTGGCCGGCCGCATCGCGAGCCTGCGCAGTCACGGGATCGTGCCGGGCCTCGGCACGCTCCTCGTCGGCGACGACCCCGGCTCGCGCTCGTACGTCGCGGGCAAGCACCGCGACTGCGCCGAGGTCGGGATCGAATCGATCCGCATCGACCTGCCCGCCTCGGCGACGCAGGCCGACGTGATGGCGGCCATCCGGGACCTCAACCACGCCCCCGAGGTCACCGGGTATATCGTGCAGCTGCCGCTCCCGGCCGGCCTCGACGAGCACGCGGCGCTCGAGGCGATCGACCCGGGCAAGGACGCCGACGGCCTGCACCCGACCAATCTCGGCCGGCTCGTGCTCGGCATCGAGGGCGAGCTCGCCTCGCCCCTGCCCTGCACGCCGGCCGGGATCGTCGAGATGCTGCACCGCTACGAGGTGCCGATCCGCGGGCGTCACGTGACCGTCATCGGTCGCGGGCTCACCGTGGGTCGGCCGCTCGGGCTGCTGTTCACCCGCAAGGGACTCGACGCCACGGTGACGCTCACGCACTCCCGCACGAGCGACCTCGCCGCCGAGGTGCGTCGCGCCGACATCGTCGTCGCGGCGGTCGGGGTGCCGCACCTCGTGCAGCCGGACTGGATCAAGCCCGGCGCCGCCGTGCTCGACGTCGGCATCACCCGGGTCCAGGACGAGGAGACCGGCAAGGGCCGGCTGACGGGCGATGTCGACCCGGCGGTCGCCGAGGTCGCGGGGCACCTGTCGCCGAATCCGGGCGGGGTCGGCCCGATGACCCGGGCCATGCTGCTCGCCAACGTCGTGAAGGCCGCCGAGCTGCGTCTCGCCGGCTGAGCCCGGTCCGCTGAGCCCGCCATGGTCCGCTGAGCTCGTCGAAGCGCCGCATGGTTCGCTGAGCCGGTCGAAGCGCTTCGTGGTTCGCTGAGCCCGTCGAAGCGCTTCGTGGTTCGCTGAGCCCGTCGAAGCGTCGAGCCCGTCGAAGCGCCCCCGGACTCAGGCCGCCCGCTGCCCCGAGCGCCCGAGCCGCTGCTTCGCCGTGTTCTGGCCAGGTCCGACGGGCACGTGCGCGGTCGCCTTGGCGAGCCCGAACGCGGGCATGTCGGCGTAGACCGCCTCGGCGTCCGCGACGGGCACTTCGTACGTCTCGTGCCACACGCCCACGTGGCCGGTGCCGAGCGCCGTGCGCATGAACTCGCGCCAGGGCTCGAGGTGCGGCGCGTCGCGGTCGGCGGCGAAGCGCTGCAGGTGCTCGGGGCTCTCCCAGTACGAGAGCAGGATGGTCGTTCGGCCGACCCAGCTCTCGAAGCCGAGCATGCCGGCCTCCGGATGCGTCGCGAGGTGGCGGAGCATGCGCGGCATCTGCTTCGCGACCCGCTGCACCCGCGGTACGCGCCACCAGCGGTTCGCGCGCATGCCGATGAGGAACACCGTGATCGTCTCCCGCTCGGGCGCGGCCGTGTACCGCCCCGGGAACACCGTTCGAGTCATCCCACGCCTCCATAACATCGTTACGAAACGATGTTATGACTAGACTGGCGACATGGCAAGACCCCCCGTGTACGACGACGCGCTCCGCGAGCGGCTGCTCGAGGTCACCGCCGAGATCGTCGCCCGCGACGGGGCGTCCCGCGCGGCCCTCCGCGACATCGCGAGCGCCGCCGGCACCTCGACCTCGGCCGTGTACGCCCTGTTCGGCGGCAAGGGCGAGCTCCTGGCCGCCGTCATCGAGCACGGCTTCGCCTCCTTCGCGGCGGCCCAGCAGGAGGCCGCCCCGGACGGACTGCGCGCGCTCGGCGTCGCCTACCGCGAGTGGGCCCTCGGGCATCCGGCGCTCTACCGTTTGATGTTCGGGGGAGCGCTCGAGTCCGTGGCCGACTGCGAACCCGACCCGGCCTCGGCATCCGCCTCTCTCGCCCCGCTGCAGGCGGCGATCGCCGCCCGCGGCGCCGCCGAGGTCGGGGTGAGCGTCGTCGCCGTCTGGGCGCAGGTGCACGGTGCGGTGAGTCTCGAACTCACCGGGATGGCCGGGCACGGCACGTCCTGGGACGAGGTCTACGACGCCGTGCTCGACGCGGTCGAGCGGAGTCTACCGACGGGCTGAGGGCGGCGCTTCGACGGGCTCGCTTCGACGAGCTCAGCGAACCAAGGCGCTTCGACGGGCTCGCTTCGACGAGCTCAGCGAACCAAGGCGCTTCGACGGGCTCGCTTCGACGGGCTCAGCGAACCAAGGCGCTTCGACGGGCTCGCTTCGACGGGCTCAGCGAACCACCGGGCGCTTCGACGGGCTCAGCGAACCAGGCGCGTCGACGGGTCAGGGGGCCGCGGCGCGGAGTGTTCACCGGGCGGCCACCCCACCGCCACGACGGCGACGTACCGTCGCCCCATGGCACGCGAGCGCACCGACCCCGCCGACCGCCCCTCGGTGGTCGCGGTGATCCCGGCGCGCGGCGGCTCCAAGGGCCTGCCCGGCAAGAACCTCGCGCCAGTCGGCGGGGTGCCCCTCGTCGCCCGGGCCGTGCGTGCCGCGTCGGCGGCCGCGCTCATCGACCGGGTCGCGGTCACGAGCGACGACGCGGCGATCGCCGGGGCCGCGCGCGACGCCGGCGCCGAGACGATCGCCCGGCCGGTCGAGCTCGCCGGCGACTCGGCCAGCTCCGAGCGCGCGCTGCTGCACGCGCTCGACCAGCTCGCCCTCGCGGGCAGCGACCCCGAGGTGCTCGTCTTCATCCAGGCCACCTCGCCCTTCATCGACCCGGACGACCTCGACCTCGCGGTCGCCCGCGTGCTCGCCGGCGAGGCCGACGTCGTCTTTTCCGCGGTCGAGAGCCACGCCTTCCTCTGGCGGCGGGATGCCTCGGCCGGCGCGACGGGCGTGAACCACGACACCGCCCGGCGACTCCGACGGCAGGACCGCGAGCCGGAATTCCGTGAGACGGGCGCCTTCTACGTGCTGCGGGTCGAGGGCTTCCGCACCGCCGGGCACCGCTTCTTCGGCCGCGTCGAGGTGCAGCTCGTGCCCGAGGCGCACGCGCTCGAGATCGACGGCCCCGCCGAGCTCGCCATCGCCGAGGCGCTCGCGCCGACGCTCGACGGCGGCGCCTGGCGCCCGCGGCTCGACGTCGACGCCGTCGTCACCGACTTCGACGGCGTGCACACCGACGACACCGCGATCGTCGGCGGCGACGGGGTCGAGTTCGTCCGGGTGAGCCGCAGCGACGGCGCCGGCGTCGCCCGGCTGCGCGCGGCGGGCGTCCCGGTGCTCATCCTCTCGGCCGAGCGGCACCCCGTCGTCGGGGCCCGCGCCGCGAAGCTCGGCGTCGAGGTGCTGCAGGGCGTCGCCGACAAGGGCGCCGCGCTCGCCGACTGGGCCGAGCGCCGAGGCATCCGGCTCGATCGCATCGCCTACCTCGGCAACGACCTCGGCGACGTGCCGGCCCTCGCCCTCGCGGGCTGGCCGGTCGCGGTCGCCGACGCGATCCCCGAGGTGCGCCGTCTGGCGCGCCTCGTCCTCAGCCGGCGGGGTGGTGACGGCGCGGTCCGAGAGCTGGCCGACGCCGTCCTGGCTGGGCGCGCGGCCGTGGGGGCGGCCGCCGATGCCCCCGCCGCCCCGCCCACCCCGTCCGGAGGCTCGGCCGTCGAGGCCGAGCCCGACCCCGCAACTGAAGGAGCCCTGACATGAGCGTGCGCATCGGTCGTCACGAGGTCGGCACCGGCCTGCCCGTCTACGTCATCGCCGAGATCGGCCTGAACCACAACGGCGAGCTCGACCTCGCGAAGCGGCTCATCGACGTCGCGGCCGAGGCCGGCTGCCAGGCCGTGAAGTTCCAGAAGCGCACGCCGGAGCTGGCGACGCCGGAGCACATGAAGGACGTGCCGCGGGAGACGCCCTGGGGCACCATGAGCTACCTCGACTACCGACGTCGGGTGGAGCTCTCCCGAGACGACTACCTCGAGATCGCCCGCTACGCGGACCTCCGCGGCCTCGACTGGTTCGCCTCGCCGTGGGACGAGCCCTCCGTCGCCTTCCTCGACGAGCTCGACGTGCCGGCCTTCAAGGTCGCCTCCGCGTCGGTCACCGACGTCCCGCTGCTGCGCGCGATCGCCGCGACCGGCAAGCCCGTGATCCTCTCGACCGGCATGTCGACGCTCGAGGAGATCGACCGCGCCGTCGTCACCCTCGGCACCTCGCAGCTGCTGCTCATGCACGCCACCTCGAGCTACCCGATGCCGGCCGAGGAAGCGAACCTGCGCACGATCGACACGCTCGCCCTGCGCTACCCGGTGCCGGTCGGCTACTCGGGGCACGAGCGGGGCCTGCAGATCTCGCTCGCCGCGGTCGCACTCGGCGCGGTGGCCGTGGAGCGGCACATCACGCTCGACCGGGCGATGTGGGGGAGCGACCACGCCGCCTCCCTCGAACCGCAGGGCCTCGAGCACCTCGTCCGAGACATCCGCATCATCGAGACCGCGATGGGCGACGGCGTGAAGCGCGTGTTCCCCGGCGAGGAGGCGCCGAAGGCGAAGCTGCGCCGGGTGCTCGTGTGAGCGGCGACGGGGAGGCGGCGCCGGCGCGCCGGCTGCTCGTCGTCGCCGACAGCGACTCGTACGCGAAGTGGGGCGCGGCCCTCGCCGGCCGCGTCGCGGGAGCCTGGGCGAGCGAGGTCGTGCTGCTCGCCTCACCCGTGCTGCCGAGCGCACGGCAGCTCGACGCCGCGCTGGCGGGATCCGGCTTCGCCCCGGCCGAGGTGCGCACGCTCGAGCTCGACGCACTGCTCGCCCGGCTCGCCGCCGATCCGCCCGACGCGGTGCTGCTCGCCCTGCGCGGGCCGCTCGTGCGCGTCGTCGCGGGGCGCATCGCAGGGCTCCCGAACCGGCCGGTGCTCGTCTCCGGCTTCCCCGGTCTCACCATCCCGGCCGAGCCGAAGGCGATCGTCTACCGCGAGCTCGTCGACCTCGTCGTGCTGCACAGCCGCCGCGAGCTGCGCGAGTTCGCCGCCAACGCACGCGCGCTCGGCGTCGCCATGCGCTTCGGCCTCGCCACGCTGCCGTTCCTCGCGGCCGTTCCGCCGAGCGCCTGGGTCGGGCCCGAGCGGAACGAGCTCCTCTTCGCCGTGCAGGCGAAGGTGCCGGCCGGCTTCGAGGAGCGGGTGCGTCTGCTCGGCATGCTCGCCCGCGCCGCACGCGCCCACCCCGACCATCACGTCGTGCTCAAGGTGCGGGCGCGGCCGGGCGAGGCGCAGACGCACGCCGAGGAGTTCGACCTCGGCGAGCTCCTCGCCGACCCGCCCCCGGAGCTCCTGGCGCTGACGGGCGGTGGGCTGCCGCCGAATCTCGTCGTCCGCGACGGCCCCATGTCCGGCCACCTCGAGTCGGCGGCGGCGCTCGTCACCGTCAGCTCGACCGCGGTGCTCGAGGCGATCGCCGTGGGCGTGCCGGTGCTGCTGCTCGAGGACTTCGGCATCGGCCCGAAGCAGATCAACACCGTGTTCGAGGGCAGCGGGCTCTTCGGTGACGCGGCGGAGCTCGCCGCGGGCCGGTGGCGGCAGCCCGACGCCGGATGGCTCGGCGACAACTACTTCCATGGCGAGGAGCACGACGACTGGGAGGACGAGCTCGACCGGCTCGTCGCCGCCCGCGAGCGCGGGCCGCTGCCCGTGCCCAGGCGGCGGCACAACCTCGTCGGCGGGGCGCTCCGTCGGGCCTACGAGCGCAAGCGGATGCTCGGCGACTACGACCGCACGCCGGCAGGAGCGGCGGCGATGGTCGTCGCCCTCCCGGCGCGCTGGCTGCTGCGACGGGCGCGGCGGCTGCGCGCCGCCGTCACGCGTTCGGCGCCGTATGCTCCGCGAGGTGCGTGAGGTAGGCCTCGCCGTTCCGGCGGATGCCGGCGCGCTCCTCCTCGCTCAGCTCCCGGCGCACCTTCGCGGGGACTCCGGCGACGAGCGAGCCGGGCGGCACGACGGTGCCCTCGAGCACGACGGCGCCGGCGGCCACGAGCGAGCCCTCGCCGATGACGGCGCCGTTCAGCACCGTCGCGTTCATGCCGACGAGGCTGTCCCGTTCGATCGTGCAGCCGTGCAGCACGGCACCGTGCCCCACGGAGACGCCCTCGCCGACGGTGAGCGGGAAGCCGGCATCGACGTGGCAGACGACGGTGTCCTGCAGGTTCGCTCGCGCGCCGAGCACGATCGGGGCCGCCTCGGCGCGGAGCACCGCGTTGTACCAGACGCTCGACTGCGCCTCGAGACGCACGTCGCCGACGATCACGGCGCCGGCTGCGACGAAGGCGGTGTCGTCGATCGAGGGGCTGCCGATTCCGGCGAGCGGGCGGACGAGGGCGGCGGCATCGACGGGCATGCTCGAATCCTACGGGGCCGGGCGCGCGAGGCGGAGTCGGATGGCCCGGAACAGCGCCCCCAGGGCGAACACCGCGACGCCGCCGGCGACCGCGAGCGGCGGCAGGGTCACGACGAGGACGACGCAGCCGAGCGCGCCGACGACCGCGAGGCCTTGGCGGGCACGGCGCGTGGCGGGCGATCCGCTGGAGCGGCCGAGCAGCCGGAGGGCCGCGAGGTTCGCGACGAGGTAGTAGAGGAGCACGCCGAAGGAACTGAAGCCGATGGCCTCGCGGAGGTCCGCGACGAGCAGGACGGCGATGATCGCGGTCGCCACGACGAGTTCGGCGGCGTACGGCACCTGCGTCCGCGACTGCACGGCCGCGAGGCCGCGCGGCAGCTCGCCGTCGCGGGCCATCGCGAGCGCTGTCCGGCCGATGCCCGCGATGAGGGCGAGCAGGGCGCCGAGCGCCGCGAGTCCCGCGCCGACCCCGACGACGGGCACGGCCCAGCCCCAGCCGCTCCGGCCGACGAGCTCGGCGAGCGGGGCGGCGCCCGCTGCGGAGAGGCCGCCGGCACCGAGGGCCTGCAGCAGCACCACCGCGAGGAGCGCGTACAGTGCCACGACGACGCCGAGGGCGATCGCGATGGCCCGGGGGATGGTGCGCTCGGGCGCGCGCACCTCCTCGCCGAGGGTCGCGATCCTGGCGTAGCCGGCGAAGCCGAAGAACAGCAGTCCGGCCGACTGCAGCACCCCGTAGGGGCCGGTGGCTGCTTCGGAGGCGAGCGGTCCCGCCGCGTCGCCCGAGGCGAGCCCGGAGAGGCCCGCGAGGACGACGAGGGCGAGCACGGCGAGCACGGCGGCGACGATGACGGTCGCCGCCCGCGCGGTGCGGGTGATGCCGAGCAGGTTCAGCCCGGAGAGCAGCACGACGGCGGCGATCGCGACCGGCTTCTGCCACTCGGCGGGCACGAGGTACGCGGCCGCGGTCATGGCCATCGCCGCGCAGCTGGCCGTCTTGCCGATGACGAAGCCCCAGCCGGCGAGGAAGCCCGGCCAGACTCCGAGCTCCTCCCGCCCGTAGCGGTAGGCGCCGCCGGACTCCGGGTAGCGGGCGGCGAGCCGTCCCGTCGAGCTGGCGTTCGCATAGGCCACGAGCGCGGCGAGCGCGAGGCCGAGCAGCAGCCAGTCGCCGCCGGCCCGCGCAGCCGGCGCCCACACCGCGAACACGCCCGCGCCGATCATCGAGGCGAGGCCGATGGCCACGGCGTCGCGGAGGCCGAGTCGGCGGGCGAGCGGCGAGGGGGAGGGGGCGGTCACGCTCGCACCTTAGTGCACCGGGGTGTCCACAACGCGGCGTGCGCTCCGTAGGATCGTGCCATGACCGACCCCACGCATCCCGCCGTCGATCGCGTCGCCGCCGCCCTCGCCGCCCAGGGCGTCGAGCCGCGCATCCAGTGGTTCGACGACGCCGTCACGACCGCCCAGCTCGCCGCCGACGCCCTCGGCATCGAGGTCGGCCAGATCGCGAACTCGCTCGTGTTCACGATCGACGAGGAGCCGATCCTCGTGCTCACCTCGGGGGCGCACCGGGTCGACACCGAGTGGCTGGGCGAGGCGCTCGGCGGCACGATCCGGCGCGCCTCGAAGGAGACCGTCAAGGAGGCCACCGGTCAGGTCATCGGCGGGGTCGCCCCGGTCGGCCATCCCGCGCCCGTGCGCACCCTGGTCGACGTGCACCTGGCCGAGTATCCGGAGGTGTGGGCGGCCGCCGGGCACGCGAAGACCGTGTTCCCGACGACGTTCGAGGAACTCGTGCGCATCACCGGCGGCACGCCGCACCCGGTCGAGCCGCCCCGGTCCTGACCGCCTCCCGGGTCAGCGCTCGCGCCGCGCGCCCGGCGAGGGCACGACGGTGAAGGTGCCCGGCTCCCGGTGGCCTGCGGCCGCGAACGCGGCGCGCACCGCGCCCGCCGCCTCCTCGACGCGGGCGAGCGGCACGAGCGCGATGGCGGAGCCGCCGAAGCCGCCGCCCGTCATCCGCGCGCCGATCGCCCCGGCCGCCCGGGTCGTCTCGACGGCGAGGTCGAGTTCGGGCGTCGAGATCTCGAAGTCGTCCCGCATGGAGGCGTGCGAGGCGTCGAGGAGCGCGCCGATCGTGGCCGGACCGCCCTCGTGCAGGGCGCGCACCGTGTCGAGCACGCGCCGGTTCTCGGTGACCACGTGCCGCACCCGGCGGAAGGTCTCGTCGTCGAGGAGCTCGCGCGCCCGGGGCAGCTCGCGCTCCGGCAGCTCGCGCAGGCTCGGCACGCCGAGCGCCCGGGCGCCCGCCTCGCAGGAGCTGCGCCGCGCCGCGTAGCCGCCGGTGGCGTGCGCGTGCTCGACGCGGGTGTCGACGACGAGCACGGCGAGCCCGGCCTCGGCGAAATGGAGCGGCACGACCTCGGCGTCGAGGCTGCGGCAGTCGAGGAAGACGCCGGCGTCGGCCTCCGCGAGCAGGGCGGCGGACTGGTCCAGGATGCCGGTGGGCGCACCCACGACCCGGTTCTCGGCGAGCCGGCCGACCTGGGCGAGCGTCGGCCGGTCGAAGCCGAGGCCCCAGTGCTCGTTCAGCGCGAGCGCGACGGCCGACTCGATCGCGGCGGAGGAGCTGAGGCCCGCGCCGACCGGCACGTCCGACTCGAGGTGGAGGTCGACCCCGCGGGCGTGCGCGAGGTCGGCGCCGAACTCGCGGAGCGCCCACACCACCCCGAGCGGGTAGGCGGACCAGCCGTGCTGCGCGTCGGGGTCGAGCTCGTCGAGGTGCACGACGACCGGATCCGGTGCGAACGAGCTCGACACCCGGACGGCGCGGTCGTCCCGGTCGCCGAGGGCGACGGCCGCGCGCCGGTCGATCGCGAAGGGGAAGACGAAGCCGTCGTTGTAGTCGGTGTGCTCGCCGATGAGGTTCGCCCGGCCGGGCGCGCTCCAGACTCCGGCGGGCGGGCGGCCGGAGCGGTCCTTCAGCCCGGCGGCGGCGCGCTCGACGAGATCGGTCCCGGTCATGCATCCACTCCTTCGATCGCGGCGCGCAGCGCCTCGGCCTGCGCCTCCGGCGGCACGTCGCCGATCCATGCTCCCATCGCGGCCTCCGAGCCGGCGAGGAACTTCAGCTTGTCGGCGGCACGGCGCGGGCTCGTGAGCTGCAGGGTGAGCCGCACCTCGTCGCGGTGCTCGTGCACGGGCGCCTGGTGCCAGGCCGCGATGTACGGCGTCGGAGTGCCGTAGCGCGCGTCGACGCCGCGCAGCAGCCGCCGGTAGACCACGGCGAGCTCGTCGCGCTCGGCGAGGGAGGTCTCGGCGAGGTCGGGCACGTGCCGGTGCGGCACGAGGTGCACCTCGATCGGCCAGCGCGCGGCGAACGGCACGTACGCGCTCCAGTGCTCGCCCCGGAGCACGACGCGGGGGCCGTCGAGCTCGCGGGCGACGACGTCGGCGATGAGCCCGGGGCCCGCGGTCGCGATCGCGTCGAGCAGCCGCTGGGTGCGCGGCGTCACGTAGGGGTAGGCGTAGATCTGGCCGTGCGGATGGCCGAGCGTGACGCCGATCGCCTCGCCCCGGTTCTCGAAGGGGAACACCTGCTGCACGCCGGGCAGCGCCCGCAGCTCGGCGGTGCGGTGCGCCCAGGCCTCGATGACGGTGCGGGCGCGGGAGATGGACTGCGTGCCGAAGGAGCCCTCGTGCTCGGGGCTGAAGCAGACGACCTCGCAACGGCCGAGGGAGGGCAGCGTGCGCTCGATGCCGATCTCGCGCGTCGCGGCGAGCGCCGCCGCCGGGTCGGCGTCCGGCGCGGCGAGCGCGGGCCCGAAGGAGGGGGAGCGGTTCTCGAACACCGCGACGTCGTAGCGGCTCGGGATCTCCGAGGGGTTGCCGGGCGATTGCGGTGCGAGCGGGTCGAGCTCGGCCGGCGGGAGCACGACGCGGTGCTGGCGGGCGGCGGCGATGGAGATCCAGTCGCCGCTCAGCGGGTCCTGACGCATCTCGGCGGTCGCCGGGCGCGGGGCGAGCTCGCGCTCGTCGACGGCCCGACCGGGCGGCAGCGTCGTGTCGGCGTCGTCGAAGTAGAGCAGTTCGCGGCCGTCGGAGAGGGTGCTGCGGTGCACGGCGATGCGCGGATCGGAGACGGGGAGGGCGGTCACGGCGCTACTGTACGGAACTTTCGTTTGGCAAACAAGTGACTTGCGTATTGCAAAGGTCTGCCGGGCGCGGAAGAATGGCGACCATGCCTGCCGAGCCGAGCGACGCCGCGAACCGCCACGACGTCGCCGAGCGCCGCGAGCTCACCCGCGCGCTGCTCGACGAGCGCGGATTCGTGCGGGTCGCCGACCTCGCCGCCGCGTTCGGCGTGACGAGCGTGACCGCCCGCGCCGACCTCGACGCGCTCGAACGCGTCGGCGCCGTGCGCCGCGTCCACGGCGGCGCGGTGCCCGCGGGGGAGGCCGTGCGCGCAGCCCGCGAGCCGAGCCTGGAGGAGGCCCTCGAGACCTCGGTCGCACCCAAGCAGCGCATCGGCGAGGCCGCGGCCGCACTCGTGTCGAGCGGCCAGAGCCTGCTCCTCGACGTCGGCTCCACGTGCCTGCAGTTCGCGCGCGCCCTCCGGGCCAGGCGGGACCTCGAGGACGTCACGATCTTCACCAACGGGCTCGCCATCGCCCTCGAGCTCGAACCGGAGATCCCGCGGTTCTCCGTCGTCGTCACCGGCGGCACCCTCCGGCCCCGGCAGCACTCGCTCGTGCATCCGCTCGCCGCGTCCATGCTCGACGAGGTGCACGTCGACCTCGCCTTCATCGGCTGCAACGGCGTCCACCCGGAGCGCGGCGCCACGAACCAGAACCTCCCCGAGGCGCAGGTCAAGGCCCTCATGGTGCAGGCGTCCGCGCGCAGCATCCTGCTCGCCGACGGCTCCAAGCTCGGCGAGGTGCATCTCGGCCGCATCGCCCCGCTCGAGGCGTTCGACGCGCTCGTGACGGATGCCTCGGCCCCCGCCGCGCTCGTCGCCGAGCTCGAGGCGACCGGCCTGCCGGTGCGGCTCGCCGGCTGAGCGCGCGGGCAGCCGGCGCCGGGCGGGGCGGCGCCGACCCGGCCGGTCCGCATATGGTGGAAGCATGACCCTCCCAACGGGCGAACAGCTCGTCCTCGAGACCTCGACGTCGAGCGGAGAGCTCACCGCCGTCGTGACCACCGTCGCAGCCGGGCTGCGCGCGCTCAGCCTCGACGGGATCGAGCTGGTGCCCACCTTCGGCGAGGACCGCACCCCGCCGGCCGCCGCGGGCATCGTGCTCGCCCCGTGGCCGAACCGCATCCGCGACGGCCGCTGGAGCCACGACGGCGTCGATCATCAGCTCGCCATCACCGAGCCGGCCCTCGGCAACGCGATCCACGGCCTGCTCCGCTTCACCGAGTACCGGGTCGTCGCGCAGGACCGCGACTCCGTGACCCTCGAGGCGACGATCTTCCCGCAGACCGGGTACCCGTTCCTCATCGAGACGGCGGTGCACTACGAGCTCGTCTCCGACGGGCTGCGGGTCACCCACCGGCTCGAGAACGTCGGCGCGGAGGCCGCGCCCGTGGCGCTCGGCACCCACCCCTATGTGAAGATCGGCGGCGTGCCGACGGCCGAGCTCGAGCTGCGCATCGAGGCCGACAGCCACATCGAGGTCGACGAGCGCAAGTTGCCCACCGGCGAGGTGCCCGTCGACGGCACTCCGTGGGACCTCCGCGACGGCCGGCGCGTCGGCGAGCTCTCGCTCGACGACGCCTTCGGCGAGCTCGCCTCCGACGAGGACGGCGTGATCGAGCACGTGCTGACCGCGCCCGACGGCCGCAGCGTGGCCGTGTGGGCCGACGACGACTTCGCCTACGTGCAGGCGTACACGACCGACCGCTTCCCCGGCGAGGAGCTCGCGATCGCGATCGAGCCGATGACGGCGCCCGCCGAGGCGTTCAACTCGGGCCGTGGGCTGCGCTGGCTGGGGCCGGGCGAGCAGTGGGAGCTCAGCTGGGGCATCCGCTTCCGGGGCTTCACCGCCGACTGACGCAGGCGGTCGCCGGGCGCCGGTGCGCGGCGTCGTCCGCGCCGGAGCTCGCCCTCAGCGCGCGCAGCTGCCCGTGCCGACCGGGTCCTCGAGCGAGGGCGCCGCGTCGGCGAGCGGGCTCAGCACGTCGATCGGCACGGCGAAGCCGACGTTCTGCACCGACTCCGACTTCGCGAAGACGACGCCCGCGACCTCGCCGGCGCCGGTGAGCAGCGGGCCGCCAGAGTTGCCGTGATCGACCTGCGCCGCGAACGTCGTCACCTCACGGGTCGTGGTGCGGTCGCCCTCGACGATGGTGAGCGGCCCCGTCGACATCACCGAGCCCGAGCGCAGCGTGAAGGGGCCGCCGAAGGGGTAGCCGGCGACGCCGACCGCCGTCCCGGGCTCGGGCGTGCCGGCGAGGGGCAACGGTGCGACGTCGAGCGGATCGGTCGCGATGAGCGCCAGGTCGGCCTCCCGGTCGAAGGCGACGACCCGGCCCGCGACGGCGCCCCGACCCGGCGCTTCGACGATCGGCTCGTCGATGCCGGCGACCACGTGCGCGTTCGTCACCACCCGGTTCGGCGCGACGACGAAGCCGGAACCGGTGAGCGTGCTGCCGCACTGGAACGCCGTGCCGGTGATGCGCACGACCGAGGCCGTCGCCGCGTTCACCGCGTCGCCCGACGGCCCGTCGCTCGGCAGCGCCGGCGCCGCCGTCGGACCGCCGATCACGTCGACGAGCCACGGCACGCCCTGCCCGAGCGCCGCGGTGCGGATCTCCGCGAGGAGCGCCCGCGCCGGCTCTGGCGTGACCCGCTCGAGGCCGCGCAGCACCTGCGAGCCGGCGACCGCCGGCGACAGCACGGGCACGCCCATCGATTGGACGGCGGAGCCGAGCAGCGCGACCACGAAGGCCGTGACGAGCAGATTGCCGAGCGCCCCGAGGATGCGGTCGACCACCCCGAGCTTCACGGCCCGGGCGCCGCGGCGCAGCAGCCGGCCGAGCGCCGCGCCGATCGAGGCGCCGATCGCGAGCAGCAGCACCGCCGTCGCGATCACCGCGGGCGCGCGCCACTCGGGCGCGGCGACAAGCGAGCCGACCCACGGCATCGCGAACCACGAGGCGACGCCGCCCGCGACGAGCCCGACGAGTCCGGCGGCCGTGCGCAGGAGCCCGGCGCGCCAGCCGTTCACCAGCGCGCCGATGCCGATCAGCACGAGCAGCACGTCGAGTAGCAGGCTCCAGCCCATCCGTCACCTCCGTTGCGCACACGGCGCGTTTGTGGGTTCCACCCTCTCGCACCCGGCTCGGGAACCGCTGAGGACGCGGCGGTCGACAAGGCGGATGCCTCGGCGCGGGCGCTCGGCTATCGTCGTGGTGCCCGGGGCCGCGTGCCTCGGGCGTGCCCCGGACCGGCCGGGGCGCACCCGGCGAGGAGGCTTGGATGCGGGTCGGCATGTTCCTGAACTACGCGGGCGGATTCGCGGAGGTCGCCGACGAGGTCGGCGAGCTCGAAGCCGCCGGCGTGGACCTCGTCGCCGTCCCCGAGGCGTACTCCTTCGACGCGGTCAGCCAGCTCGGCTTCCTCGCGGCGCGCACCTCGACGATCACGCTCGCCTCCGGCATCCTGCAGCTGTACACCCGCACGCCGACGCTCACCGCGATGACCGCGGCGGGGCTCGACTACGTCTCCGGCGGCCGGTTCGAGCTCGGCATCGGCGCCTCAGGGCCGCAGGTCATCGAGGGCTTCCACGGCGTGCGCTACGACGCCCCGGTCGGCCGCACGCGCGAGATCATCGAGATCTGCCGGGCGACCTGGCGGCGCGAGCCCGTCGTGCACGAGGGGCGGCACTACCGCATCCCGCTGCCGGCGGGGGAGGGCACCGGGCTCGGCAAGCCGCTGAAGCTCATCAACCACCCCGTGCGCGAGCGCATCCCCATCACGGTCGCCGCGCTCGGCCCGAAGTCGGTCGAGCAGACCGCGGAGATCGCCGACGGCTGGCTGCCGATGTTCTTCCACCCGGAGCGGGCGGGCGCGGTGTGGGGCGACGCGCTCGCCGCGGGCACCGCCCGGCGCCCGGCGGGGCTCGCCCCGCTCGACGTGTTCGCGAGCCCGGCGCTCGCCATCACCGAGCGGCCGGAGGACGTGCTGCCGCTCGTGAAGCCGCAGCTCGCCCTCTACGTCGGCGGCATGGGCGCGAGGGGCAAGAACTTCTACAACGACCTCGTGGCGAGCTACGGCTTCGCCGAGGAGGCGGCGCGCATCCAGGAGCTCTATCTCGCGGGCCGGAAGGAAGAGGCGGTCGCCGCGGTGCCGGACGAGCTCGTGCGCGCGATCTCGCTCATCGGCCCGGCGTCGTACGTCGCCGAACGGGTCGCCGCCTTCGCCGAGGCCGGGGTGACGACGCTCACGGTCACGCCGCTCGCGCGCAGCTCGGCCGAGCGCGTGGCGCTCATGGCCGGCTTCCGTCGCCTCGTCGGCTGAGGGCCGGGTGTCGGTGGTCGAAGATACGTTCGATCCAGGAGGTGGTCGCTCTGGACGACTGCAGAAGGATCGAAAGCGCACCGACACGATCGGAGCTCGGTCGGCGGATCCGGGCGGTACTCGGTGCCCCCGGGGAATTCCGACATCCCGACCCACTGATTAAAAGTCAGTTGCTCTGCCTCTGAGCTACGGGGGCTGATGCATGGCGCAGAAGACCTGCACGAGCTGCAAGCAGTCTAAGCCACTCGCCGAGTACACCGTTCGCCGGGCCTCCAGAGACGGGCTCGCGACGATCTGTCGCGAGTGCAATCGGCTGAAAGCCCGCCGGTATTACGCGAAGAACCGGGAGTACCACGTCCGCGTGATCATGGCGCGAAAGGCGGTGCAACGCAGCCTCGCGCTCGAGGCGGTGGGAACGTACCTGCTCGCGAACCCCTGCGTCGACTGCGGCGAGGGCGACGTGCGCGTGCTCGATTTCGATCATCGCGAGAACTGCGACAAATCCGCAGAAGTCATGCGCCTGGCTCAGAACGGCTACTCCGTCGCGCGGGTCATGGTCGAGATCGCGAAGTGCGAGGTGCGCTGCCGGAACTGCCACGCGAAGGTCACCTACGAACGGCTCGGCAACGACTGGCGCACGGCGCTCATGCAGCGGGTGGCCGACGAGGGCGAAGGCGAGGCCGCGTCCGAGGAGGGCGAACGCGACGACGAGCTGCGCGATCTCCCCGATCCCGGGTGAGCGGCCGGCTGCGGCGAGTATCCTTGCCGGAATGGCCTCCAGCTTCCACCGCCCTACCAAATTCCCGCCCGGCATGTTCGAGGCGTTCCTCGGCGGTGAGGACCCGGCCCAGCTGAACCGGGTCGCCCACGACACCGCGGCGGCGCTGCTCGCCCGCGTGCGCAGCGATCCCGACCCCGAGATCGTGTCCCGCCTCGTGGCGTACACCGACCGTCACGGCATCGACGCGATCGCCGAACTGTGGTCGAGGTCGTCCGCGAAGAGCCTGCCCGGGGCGCTCTGGCGCATCTACCTGCTGCGCACCCTCATCCGGCAGGATTCCGAGACGCTGAGCCTCGCCTACCGGCGCGGCAGCGAGGTCTCGCACACCATCGACCAGGTCGTGGCCGGTGCACCGGTCCCGGCCGGCCCCGGTGAGGTCATCGAGCTCGCCGACCGGATCCTGCACGGCGTCTTCGCGGGCGACTTCGCCGTCGCGCTCGACCGGGCCGCAGCGTTCGGTCGCGTCGCCGCGGCCGGCTTCGCGAGCCTCGCCGACGATGCGGACGCCGCCGACGCGGTGCACCCCGACCGTCCGGCGTCGTTCACCCGCCGCGCGCTGCGCCTCACCGAGCTCTCCGACGAGCTGACGGCGTGCGCGAAGCTCTGGCGCCGCGACGCGCTCGACTGAGCGTCCGGCGGGTGCGCCGCGTCCGGCGGGTGCGCCGCGCCCGGCGCGAGCACTCCGCGGGCGCGGAATACCCGGCCCCCGAGGTCCGTTACACTCGATGTGCCGGGCCGCAGTAACCCCGGGCTCCAATATTCGCCGCTTCGAGCGGCCTCGCGCCGAGAGGCGTTCTGCGGCCCGGCATTTCCCGTCTTCGGGGCCTGCGCCGTCGGCCGTGGGGCAGGCGGCGCGTACGATCGGAGCATGCCCGCCACCGTGACGCTCCTCATCGAGCCGCTCGCCGCCGACGACCTCACCTCCGACCTCGAGTCGACGTTCCGCGAGGTGGACGCCTCGGCGCCCGCGCTCCGCGTCGGCGAGCTCTCGACGCAGCGCGGCGACGGCATCTTCGAGACCCTCGCGGTCGTGAACGGGCACGCCCAGGAGGCCGAGCCGCACCTGCAGCGGCTGCGCAACTCCGCCGCGATCTGCGAGCTCCCCGAGCCGAACCTCGCGCAGTGGCACGCCGCGATCGAGCGCGCGACCGCGGCGCTGCCCGCCGAGGGCGAGTTCGCGATGAAGCTCGTGCTGAGCCGCGGGGTCGAGCACGGGCCCGCGCCGACCGCCTGGCTCTCGGCCGCTCCGGCGGCGGACTTCAGCGCACCGCGCGAGCGGGGTGTCCGCGCCGTCACCCTCGACCGCGGGCTCGCGCACGACGCGGCGGCGACGGCCCCGTGGCTGCTGCTCGGCGCCAAGACGCTGAGCTACGCGACCAACATGGCGGCGCTGCGCGAGGCGAAGCGGCGCGGCGCGGACGACGCGATCTTCGTCTCCTCGGACGGCTTCGTGATGGAAGGGCCGACCTCGAGCGTCATCCTCCGCCACGGCGACGAGTACTCGACCCCCGCGCCGAGCGGGGCCATCCTGCACGGCACGACGCAGCTGAGCCTCTTCGAGCACCTCGGCGAGCTCGGCCACCGCACGGCGTACCGCGACATCCCGGCGGCGGAGCTCGCGAGTGCCGACGCCATCTGGCTCGTCTCGAGCGTCCGGCTCGCCGCGGGCCTCACCGAGCTCGACGGCGTGCCCGTGCCGTTCGACGCCGAGGAGACCCGCGCCTTCAACGAGTACCTGCTGAGCCCGCGCGACTGACGCCGCACCGCCGCACGCACGCGGCGCGGCGGGCGCCCCGGAGACGACGGATGCCTCGGCGCCGATCGCGCCGAGGCATCCGCTCGAAGTGCCGGATGGCCGGTTCAGCCGAAGCGGCCCGAGACGTAGTCCTCGGTCGCCTTGACGGTCGGGTTCGAGAAGATCGTGGTGGTGTCGGCGTACTCGATGAGCTTGCCCGGCTTGCCGGTGCCCGCGATGTTGAAGAACGCGGTCTTGTCGCTCACGCGCGAGGCCTGCTGCATGTTGTGGGTCACGATCACGATCGTGTACTCCTGCTTCAGCTCCTCGATGAGGTCCTCGATGGCGAGGGTCGAGATCGGGTCGAGCGCCGAGCACGGCTCGTCCATCAGGATCACCTCGGGCGACACGGCGATCGCGCGGGCGATGCAGAGGCGCTGCTGCTGGCCGCCGGAGAGGCCGGAGCCAGGGCGGTCCAGACGGTCCTTGACCTCGTTCCAGAGGTTCGCGCCCTGCAGCGACTTCTCGACGAGGTCGTCGGCGTCCGACTTGCTCAGCTTGCGGTTGTTCAGCCGCACGCCCGCGAGCACGTTCTCCTTGATCGACATCGTCGGGAAGGGGTTCGGCCGCTGGAACACCATGCCGACCTGGCGACGCACGAGCACGGGGTCGACGCCCGGGCCGTAGAGGTTGTTGCCGTCGATCAGCACCTCGCCCTCGACGCGGGCGCCGGGGATGACCTCGTGCATGCGGTTCAGGGTGCGGAGGAAGGTCGACTTGCCGCAGCCGGAGGGGCCGATGAACGCCGTCACGGTGCGCGGCTCGATCTCGAGGGTGATGCCCTCGACGGCGCGGAAGCTGCCGTAGTACACGTTCAGGTCGTTGACTTCGATGCGCTTGGACACGTGGCTTCGATTCTCTCTGGGGGCTCGGGCGGATGGCGGTGGGCGGCCGGTCAGCGGCCGGTCTTCGGCGAGAAGAGCTTCGACACGACGCGGGCGACGATGTTCAGCAGGGCGACGATGAGGATGAGCGTCAGCGCACCGGCCCAGGCGCGGTCGATGTACGCCTGCACGTCGGTGCCCTGGTTCATGTACTGGGTGTAGACGAAGACGGGGAGCGTCATCATCCGGCCCTCGAACAGGTTGTAGTTCATGCTCGTGGTGAAGCCGGCGATGATGAGCAGCGGCGCGGTCTCGCCGATGACGCGGGCGATGGCGATCATGACGCCCGTGATGATGCCGGCGATCGAGGTGGGCAGCACGACCTTCACGATCGTCAGCCACTTCGGCACGCCGAGCGCGTAGCTCGCCTCGCGCAGCTCGTTCGGCACGAGCTTCAGCATCTCCTCGGAGGAGCGCACGACGACGGGGATCATCAGCACCGAGAGCGCGACCGCGCCGCCGAAGCCCATCCGGATGCCGGGGTCGCCGGTGAACAGCGCGAAGAGGGCGAAGGCGAACAGGCCGGCGACGATCGAGGGGATGCCGGTCATCACGTCGACGAAGAAGGTGATGCCGTGCTTAAGTTTGCCGCGGCCGTACTCGACGAGGTAGATCGCGGTGAGCAGGCCGACCGGCACCGAGATGAGCGCGGCCATGCCGGTGATCAGCAGGGTGCCCATGATGGCGTGCAGGGCGCCGCCGCCGGCGCCGACGACGTTGCGCATCGACTCGCTGAAGAACTGCACGTCGAAGCGGGGGATGCCGTTCGCGATCGTCGTGTACGCGACCGAGATGAGCGGCAGCAGGGCGATCGTGAACGCGGTCGAGACGAGCGCGGTGACGAGGCGGTCCTTCGCCTTGCGGGTGCCCTCGACGACCCGGGAGAGCACCCAGATGACGATGCCGTAGAGCACGACGCCGAGGAACACCGCGGCCGCGATGTTGAAGCCCGTCCCGCTCGCCGCCGCGAGGATCACGAAGAAGGCGGTGGTGACGGCGAGGCAGCCGAGGAGCACCCAGAGGGCGGCGAAGCGGGGCAGCTTGCCCGCGGTGAGCGTGTTGGCGATGGGGCCGGTGCTGCGGCCCGTCGGCGCCTGCTGCGGGGTGACGGTGAGGCTCATCAGTTGGCTCCCGAGAAGTCCTTGCGGCGCTCGACGATGTACCGCGCGAGCATGTTGACGGCGAGGGTGATGACGAAGAGGATCAGACCCGTCGCGATGAGGATGTTGACGCCGATGTCGTGGGCCTCGGGGAAGTTCAGGGCGATGTTCGCGGCGATCGTGGTCGGGTTCTGCGACTGCAGCACCGCGAAGCTGATGACCGCGGCGGGCGAGAGCACCATCGCGACGACCATCGTCTCGCCGAGCGCGCGGCCGAGGCCGAGCATCGAGGCCGAGATGATGCCGGGGCGGCCGAACGGCAGCACCGCGAGCTTGATCATCTCCCAGCGGGTTGCGCCGAGCGCGAGCGCCGCCTCCTCGTGCAGCACGGGCGTCTGCAGGAAGACCTCGCGGCTGAGGGCGGTGATGATCGGCAGGATCATCACGGCGAGCACGATGGCGACGGTGAGGATCGTGCGGCCGGTGCCCGAGACGGGCCCGGCGAAGAGCGGGAACCAGCCGAACCACTCGGTCAGGCTGGTGTAGAAGGGCTGCACGGCCGGGGCGAGCACGGTGATGCCCCAGAGGCCGAAGACCACCGAGGGGACGGCGGCCAGCAGATCGATGACGTAGCCGAGCGCCTGGGCGAGCCGGCGCGGCGCGTAGTGCGAGATGAACAGCGCGATGCCGATCGCGACGGGCACGGCCATCAGCAGGGCGAGGGCGGCGGCCCAGATGGTGCCGAAGACGAGGGGGCCGACGTACTGCCAGAAGTTCTCGGCGTCGCCCTTGAAGGCCGTCGGCTCCGCGGTGAAGGCGGGCAAGGCCTGGGCGACGAGGAAGATCGCCACCGCGGCGAGCGTGACGAGGATGAGGCTGCCGGACACGACGGTCGCGGTGGAGAACACACGGTCGCCGGGGCGCTGCTTCGCTTTGATGGCGGGGGCCGCGGGGGCTGTCGTCATGGCCGGGTTCTTTCCAGGAGGTGGGCCGTCGGGGGAGGTGCCGCGTGACCGCGGCGAGCCGGCCCGGCCGGAGCGGAGGCTCCGACCGGACCGGCGATCGCGTTACTTGACCGACTCGAGAGCGGCGGCGACCTTGTCGGCCAGCTCGCTCGAGAGCGGGGCGGAACCGGCCTGCTCGGCGGCGGTGGCCTGGCCGGCCTCGCTCGCCAGGTAGCCGACGTAGTTCTTCACGAGCTCGCCCTGCTCGGCGTCCGCGTACTCCTGGCAGACGATCGCGTAGCTCACGAGCACGAGCGGGTAGTGGCTCGGGTCCGTGGTCTTGCGGTCGAGCGCGATGGCGAGGTCGTTCGCCTCGCGACCCTCGACGAGGGGCGACTCGGCGACGACCGCGGCAGCGGCCTCGGCGGTGTAGCCGACGAACTCGTCGCCGACCTTGATGTTCGCGACACCGAGGTCGCCGGCGCGCGAGGCGTCCGCGTAGCCGATGGTGTTCACGCCGTTGGTGACGGCGTCGACGACGCCCGAGGTGCCCTGGGCGCCCTCACCGGCCTGGTACGGGAACGTGTCGGACGGCTTCTGGTCCCAGGCCTCGGGGGCGTTCTGGTTCAGGTAGTCCGCGAAGTTCTTCGTGGTGCCCGAGTCGTCCGAGCGGTGCACGGCGGTGATGTTCGCGGCGGGGAGCGTCGCGCCCGGGTTGAGCGAGGCGATCGCCGGGTCGTTCCAGGTGGTGATCTCGCCCTTGAAGATCTTCGCGAGGGTGGCCGCGTCGAGGTTCAGCTCGTCGACGCCTTCCACGTTGTAGATCACGGCGATCGGGGAGATGTACACCGGGAGGTCGATGGCCTTGGTGTCGGGGGCGCACGCGGCGAAGGTGCCGGCGAGCTCGTCGTCGTTGAGGAACGAGTCCGAGCCGGCGAAGTCGACGCCGCCGGCGATGAAGGCCTCGCGGCCGGCACCCGAGCCCGAGGGGTCGTAGTTGATGGTGACGTCGGGGTTCTCCGTCTGGAAGGCGGCGACCCATGCCTCCTGGGCCGAGCCCTGCGACGAGGCGCCCGCAGCGTTGATGGTGCCCGAGAGCGACGAGGCCGACTCCGAGGGGGCGGTCGAGCCGCCCTCGTTCGCGGCACAGGAGCTGAGCGCAACGGCGGCGACAGCGGCAACGACCGCGGCGCGGCCGAGACGTGAGACGTTCACTGTGTTCCCTTCAGGGGATCGTTTGCAGGTTCCGGGTCGGTGCTCCGGCCCGATGCTGGTGACGCTAAGCGCCTCGGATGACCAGCATTCGCCCCATTGGTGAACGGCAGGTGAACGGGACGTCAACGCGCGATGCGGTTCATCCGCGCGGCGCGTGCGTCTCGATGGAGATGATGCCCGACGACGGGTTCGTCGCCGAGAGGTGGACGACGCTGAACGCGCCCGGTTCGAGCTTCGCCGCGTCGCTCGCGTAGTCGCCGATCGGGGTGCCCGTGGCGAGCGCGAACTCGCGCAGCACGTCCGGCAGCAGCGGGCGGTGCGTGCACAGCACGGCGGGCTTGCCGACGCGGACGCGCTTGCCGACGACGCGGCGGATCTCGGCGGTCCCGGCGTCCCAGGCGTCCTGGGAGAGGCCGGCGTCGCGCTTGATCGGCACGCCGATCGCCGCCGAGAGCGGGGCGACGGTGGTCACGCAGCGCACGGCGGGGCTCGAGACGATCCGCTTCGGGCCCCACGCCGCGAGCGTGGCGGCGAGGCCGGCGGCCTGCTGCACGCCGCGCTCCGCGAGCGGGCGCGCCTCGTCGGGGCCGTCCCACTCGCTCCGGCCGAGCGCCTTCGCGTGGCGCAGCACCGTGAGCGCCACGGTGCCGAGCACCCCCTGATCGACGAGCGCCGCGAAGGCATCCAGGATCTCGACGTCCGGCTGGTAGCTGAGGTAGCCGCGCGCCCGCTTGATCGTGACCCACTCGAGCGCGGCGACCTCGCCGTTCGGGCGGAACGTCGAGCGCTGCACCGCGCGCTCGCTGACCTCGGCCGCCCAGTAGTGCACGACCTTCTCGCGGCCGGACGGCAGCGGGTAGCGGGAGATGCCGAGCGGCACGCCGAGCGCGACGCCGAGCCCCGTCTCCTCCGCGATCTCGCGCACGGCGGTCTGCGGCAGCGTCTCGCCCGGGTCGACCTTGCCCTTCGGGATCGTCACGTCGCCGTAGACGGTGCGGTGGATGACGAGCACGTGCACCCGGCCGTCGATGAGGCGCCAGCACACGGCCCCCGCCGCGTACACCGCCGTCTGCACCGCCGGGCTCACCGGCGCTTCCCGGAGCGCGGACGCTGAGCCATCTGCTGCATGAGGCTATTCTGCAGGTCCTCGAGCGGTCGCCCGTCGGCGTCGAGGGAGTGGCGCGTCCACACCCCCTCGCCGTCGAGGTGCCAGGAGCTCGTGCGCTCGTCCATCCCGCGGTCGAACAGGGACTCGATCTCGAGCAGGTGCTCGGGGTCGACGAGCCGCACGAGCGCCTCGACGCGGCGGTCGAGGTTGCGGTGCATCATGTCGGCCGAGCCGATGTAGACCTGCGGGTCGCCGTCGCCGAGGAAGGAGAAGATGCGCGAGTGCTCGAGGTAGCGGCCGAGGATCGAGCGCACCGTGATGTTCTCGCTGAGCCCGGGGATGCCGGGGCGGAGGCTGCAGATGCCGCGCACCCAGACCTCGACGGGGACTCCCGCGTTCGAGGCCCGGTAGAGCGCGTCGATGATCGCCTCGTCGACCATCGAGTTGACCTTGATGCGGATCCGGCTGGGGCGCCCCGCCTCGGCTGCGCGGGTTTCGGCCTGGATGAGCTTCAGCAGCCCCTTGCGGAGGTGCAGCGGCGCCACGAGCAGCCGCTTGAACTTCTTCTCGATCGCGTAGCCGGAGAGCTCGTTGAAGAGCCGGGTGAGGTCCTTGCCGACCTGGTCGTCGGCGGTCAGCAGCCCGAGGTCTTCGTAGATGCGGCTCGTCTTGGGGTTGTAGTTGCCCGTGCCGATGTGGCTGTAGTGGCGCAGCCCGCCCTTCTCCTGGCGGATGACGAGCGCGAGCTTGCAGTGCGTCTTCAGCCCGACGAGGCCGTAGACGACGTGCACACCGGCCTTCTCGAGCTTGCGCGCCCAGCTGATGTTCGCCTGCTCGTCGAAGCGCGCCTTGATCTCGACGAGGGCGAGCACCTGCTTGCCTGCCTCTGCGGCGTCGATGAGCGCCTCGACGATGGGGCTGTCGCCCGAGGTGCGGTACAGGGTCTGCTTGATCGCGAGCACGTCGGGATCGGCGGCGGCCTGCTCGAGGAAGGCGACGACGCTCGTCGAGAACGACTCGTAGGGGTGGTGCAGCAGCACGTCGCGCCGCGAGACGGCCTTGAAGATGTCGGCCGGGCGGTTCGGCTCGCTCGGCTGCAGCTGCGGATGCGTCGTCGGCACGCGCGGCGGATAGTGCAGCTCCGGGCGGTCGATCCGCGCGAGGTCGAACAGGCCGCCGAGGTCGAGCGGCGCGGGCAGGCGGTAGACCTCGCGCTCGGTGATGTCGAGCTCGCGCACGAGGAGGCCGAGGGTGACGTCGTCCATGTCGTCGGTGACCTCGAGCCGGATCGGCGGGCCGAATCGGCGTCGCCGGAGCTCCTTCTCGAGCGCCTGGATGAGGTTCTCGGTCTCGTCCTCCTCGACCTCGACGTCCTCGTTGCGGGTCACCCGGAACACGTGGTGCTCGACGATCTCCATGCCGGGGAACAGGTCGCCGAGGTGGTTCGCGATGAGGTCCTCGAGGGTGAGGTAGCGGCCGTCGTCGGAGCCGTCGCCCGTGCCGACCGCGACGAAGCGGGGGAGCATCTGCGGCACCTTCACGCGGGCGAACTCCTGGCGGCCCGTCTTCGTGTTGCGCACGCGCACCGAGAGGTTCAGGGAGAGCCCCGAGATGTAGGGGAAGGGGTGCGCCGGGTCGACCGCGAGCGGCATCAGCACGGGGAAGATCTGCAGCGAGAAGTACTCGCGCAGCCGAGCCCGCTCCTCGTCGGCGAGCTCGGTCCAGCGCACGACTCGGATGCCCTGGTCGGCGAGGGCCGGGCGGACGAGCTCCTGGTAGGCCGCGGCGTGGCGCTCCTGCAGCTCGTGCGCGGCGCGGGAGATGTCGTCGAGCACGTCGACGGGGGAGCGGCCGACGTTCGTCGGCACGGCGAGCCCGGTGTCGATGCGGCGCTTCAGGCCGGCGACCCGCACCATGAAGAACTCGTCGAGGTTGGAGGCGAAGATCGCGAGGAAGTTCGCGCGCTCGAGGACGGGCTGCAGCGGATCCTCGGCCAGCTCGAGCACGCGCTGGTTGAAGGCGAGCCAGCTGAGCTCGCGATCGAGGTAGCGCTCGGCGGGCAGCTCGGGGGCGCCCTCGAGGTCGAACGGCTCGAAGTCGTCGTCGAAGTCGCTCGACGTGCGGTCCTCGTCGATCATGTCCGTCATCCCGCCATCATGCCACCGGGCGGTGTCCGCGAGGCATCCCGCGGGTCAACGCGCGGTGACCTGCTCGCCGGCGGGCTCGTCGTCCTCGTGCACGTTGAAGCGGTAGCCCACGTTGCGCACGGTGCCGATGAGGCTCTCGAGCTCGCCGAGCTTCGCCCGGAGCCGGCGGACGTGCACGTCGACCGTGCGGGTGCCGCCGAAGTAGTCGTAGCCCCACACCTCGCTGAGCAGCTGCTCGCGGGTGAAGACGCGCGAGGGGTGGCCCGCGAGGAAGCGGAGCAGCTCGAACTCCTTGTAGGTGAGGTCGAGCGGGCGCCCGTGCACCTTCGCCGAGTAGCTCGCCTCGTCGATGACGACGCCGGAGGCCTGGATCTTCTCGCTCGGCAGCGCGTCGCGGCTGCGTCCGAGTGCGAGCCGGATGCGCGCGTCGAGCTCGGCAGGCCCGGCGCCCTCGAGCACGAGGTCGTCGACGCCCCACTCGGGGGTGACGGCCATGAGGCCGCCCTCGGTGCAGATGAGGATGAGCGGGACCGAGAGGCCGGTCGTGCGGAGGATCTGGGAGAGGGCCTTGGCCCCGGCGAGGTTGGTGCGGGCGTCGAGCAGGATGAGGTCGCAGTCGGGCGCGTTGACGAGCTGCTCGGGCGAGGCGGGGATCACCCTCGTCCGATGCGCCAGGAGCGCCAGAGCCGGGAGGACGTCATCGTCGGCGGCCGGCGACAAGATCAGCAACTGCGCCACGCACACCCTCCAGTAGTAAGGTGCGGTCAATACTACGGGCAACGGCGAGCGGTCGTCGCGAACGGGGAGACGGAGCGGGATGGACAGCAGCGAGGCCGAGGGCGGACGAGTCGGCATCGTCCTGATCTGGCTGATCGCGCTCGCGGGATCGGTGCTCGTCGTCGCCCTCGCGTACGGCGGTCAGCGGGTCTGGTTCGGCGACAGCAGCGCGCTCGGCGTGTACCGCGCGCTCGGCGTCGTCTTCGCGGCATCCGTGCTCGGTGCGCTGCTCGCGCAGCTCGCCTCCCGCCGTCCGGCCGGCTACGTCGCCAGGGCGAGCGTCTCGGTCGGCGGGGCCGCGGTGCTCGTCGCACTCGCGGCCGCGGCGGTCGCGCCCCTCGCCGTCGGTCTCAGCGGGTAGACTGCTGGCATGGATCAGCTGGTCGCTCTCGAACTCCTCTTCATCGGTCTGCTCGGCCTCGCGACCGTCACGATCGCCTGGATCTCGGGCGTCGTCGTCTACAAGCTCTTCAAGGGCCAGCGCTAGGCGCTGAGGCATCGCGATGATCGAGCTGCCCGTCGGCCTGCCCGCCGAGCTCGTGCCGCTGTCCTGGCTCCTCGGGGTCTGGGAGGGCTCGGGCGTCATCGACTACACGATCGGCGACGAATCGGTCACCCGGGAGTTCGGCCAGCGCGTGAGCTTCAGCCACGACGGCCTGCCGCACCTGAACTACACCTCCTACACCTGGCTCTTCCCGGCGGAGGAGGGCGGTGACCCGGTGCCGCTCACGACCGAGACGGGCTACTGGCGCCTCGCCCGTCCGCGTGGTGAGGGCGACCCCGGCCCGGCGATGCTGCCGGCGAGCGCCGAATCCGCGTACACCGACGCCGAGCAGGTCGAGGCGCTCCGCAACGCCGACGGCGGCTTCGACCTCGAGGTGCCCATCGTGCACCCCGACGGCGTCACCGAGCTCTACCTCGGCCAGGTCAAGGGCCCGCGCATCGACCTCGCGACGGACGCCGTGATCCGCACGAGCGGGGCGAAGCCCTACGCCGCGGCCACCCGCCTCTACGGCCTCGTCGACGGCCACCTGCTCTGGGCCTGGGACATCGCGGCGCTCGGGCAGGACCTGCGCACGCACGCCTCGGCACGCCTCGCGAAGGCCGACTGATGAGCGATCCGTTCCTCTCCGTGCCCGGCGCCGTCGTCGCCGAGGGCGTCGACGCCGGCGTCCCCGGCCACTACGGCGAGCCGATGCGCGAGCAGCGCGCGCTCGAGCGCGGCACGGCGGTCGTCGACCTCGGCGGCCGGGGCATCGTGACGGTCTCCGGGCCCGACCGGCTGAGCTGGCTGCACTCCATGGCGAGCCAGGCGCTCGATCGACTGGCACCCGGCGGCAGCGCCGAGGCGCTCTTCCTCGACGCCAACGGTCACATCGAGCACGTCGCGCACGTCATCGACGACGGCGAGCGCAGCTGGCTCATCGTCGAGGGCGACGAGGCCGCCGCGCTCGCCGCGTTGCTCGACCGCATGCGCTTCATGCTGCGGGTCGAAGTGGCCGACGTCAGCGCCGAGTTCGCCGTGCTCGGCGCCCTCTCGACCGAGGCGCTCGACGCCGCCGTCGCCGCGGCCGCCCCCGCCGGCGTCGCGCTCGACTGGCACGACCCCTGGGCCGCCGGCAGCCCGGGCGGGCACCGCTACGCGCCCGAGGCCGGGCACCCGGCGGCATCCTGGACCTGGGTCGAGCGCATCGTCCCGCGCACCGCGCTCGAGGATGCCGCGGCCGCGGTCGCCGCGGGCCGGGTCGCCGCGGCAGGATCGCTCGCGGCCGAAGCGCTGCGCATCGCCGCCTGGCGCCCGCGCCGCGCGACCGAGGTCGACGAGAAGGCCATCCCGCACGAGCTCGACTGGCTGCGCAGCGCCGTCGATCTCGGCAAGGGCTGCTACAAGGGGCAGGAGACCGTCGCCAAGGTGCTGAACCTGGGCCGCCCGCCGCGCCGTCTCGTGCTCCTGCACCTCGACGGCAGCGACACGGTGCTGCCGGCGGCGGGCGACGAGATCGTCGCCCTCAAGGTGCGGCCCGAGCCGGCCGAGGGCGAGCAGCCCGAGCGTCGGGTCGTCGGCCGCATCACCTCGAGCGCCATGCACTACGAGCTCGGACCGATCGCCCTCGCCGTCGTGAAGCGGGCCGTGCCGGCCGAACTCGAGCTCATCGTCGAGAGCCACGGCATCGACGTCGCGGCGGCGCAGGTCGAGATCGTGCCCGCCGACGCCCGCTCCGCGGTCGACGTGCCCCGCCTGCCGCGCCTCGGCGTCCGCCCCTAGCCGGCCCGAGCCTGCCCGAGCCGAGCCGGGCTGCCTGCCGGCTGCTGCGCTCGCACCCGCTCAGGACGGCGGCGCGACCGCGGCCCAGTCGAGGGTGAGTTCGCCGAGGCGCCAGCGGCGCACGCCGTCCCGCACGGGCCAGCCCTCGGCCCGCAGCCGGCCGACGACGTCGATCCAGCGCTGCGACGGGCCGTAGACCGAGAGCGGCGCCGCCTGGGCCCAGGCCCGATCGAGGTCCACGAGCAGGCCGTGCACGCGTTCGCCGGGGACGTTCCGGTGGATCAGCGCCTTCGGCAGCCGTTCGGCGACGACGGAGGGGCGCTCGAGGTCCCGCAGGCGCAGGCTGATCGTGAAGCTGCGCGGTCCCTCGGCGGTGATCCCGACCCAGCTGGCGATACGGCCGAGCTCGTCGCACGTGCCCTCGACGAGCAGGCCGCCCGGCGCGAGCCGGTCGGTCATCCGCGCCCAGGCCGACGCGACCTCGCGCTCCTCGTACTGGCGCAGCACGTTGAAGGCGCGGATGACGGCGGGCCGGCGCTGCCCGGTCGGCACCTCGAAGCCGCCGCGCGCGAACGCGACCGGCAGCTCGGGGTCGAACGCCGTGCGGCCGGCTCGCACCTCGGCGAGCTGGTCGTCGGCGGTGCGCACCCGGGCGGGGTCGATCTCGAGGCCGAGCACCTCGACGTCCTGGCGGCGGCGCCGGAGTCGGGCGGCGAGCTCGAAGGCGGTGACTCCGCTCGCGCCGTAGCCGAGGTCGACCACGAAGGGGTCGGCCGCGAGGCGGAGCGACGGCTGCTCGGCGATCCAGCGGTCCACCCGGCGCAGCCGGTTCGTGTTGGTGGTGCCGCGCGTGATGGCGCCCTCGGGACCCGCGGAGGCGCGGCGGGCGGACGGGGGCGGCGGCATTCCTCCAGTCTCGCAGGGCGCGACCCGGTTCGTCGCGGCGCCGAGCGCCGCCGCTAGGCTGGGAGCATGCCTCACACCCTCGTGCTGCTTCGCCACGGCAACAGCGAATGGAACCAGCAGAACCTCTTCACCGGTTGGGTCGATGTCCGGCTCTCCGAGCTCGGCCTCGGCGAGGCCGCCCGCGCCGGCGAGCTGCTCGCTGCCGAGGGCGTGCTGCCCGACGTGCTGCACACCTCGGTGCTGAGCCGGGCCATCCAGACCGCGAACATCGCACTCGACGTGGCCGACCGGCTCTGGATCCCCGTGCGCCGCAGCTGGCGGCTGAACGAGCGGCACTACGGCGCCCTGCAGGGCCTCGACAAGGCCGAGACGCTCGAGAAGTACGGTCCCGAGCAGTTCCAGCTCTGGCGCCGCTCCTTCGACGTGCCGCCGCCGGCGCTCGCCGACGACGCCGAGTACTCGCAGGTCGGCGACCCCCGCTACGCGGAGCTCGCCGACGACGAGCTGCCCCGCACCGAGTGCCTGAAGGACGTCATCGCCCGCATGCTGCCGTACTGGGAGCAGGACATCATCCCCGACCTCGCGGCCGGCAAGACGGTGCTCGTGACCGCGCACGGCAACTCGCTCCGCGCGCTCGTGAAGCACCTCGACGGCATCAGCGACGCCGACATCGCCGAGCTCAACATCCCGACCGGCATCCCGCTCGTGTACGAGCTCGACGACGACTTCCGTCCGACCGGCCCCGGCCGCTACCTCGACCCCGAGGCGGCTGCGGCCGGTGCGGCCGCCGTCGCCGCCCAGGGAAAGAAGTAACGCAGGGCAAGAAGTAGCCCGGCGCCGGGCGGGACCGAGCGCACGACGCAGCGAGGGCCGGTGGATCATCCGATCCACCGGCCCTCGCTGTCTGCGCCGGTGCGACGCTACGGCGCCTCGGGCGCCCAATCGCCGGTCGCGAGGTACTGCACCTTCTTCGCGATCGACACCGCGTGGTCCGCGAAGCGCTCGTGGTAGCGGCTGGCGAGCGTCGCGTCGACGGTGTCGACGGCCTCGCCCTTCCAGGTCTCGCCGAGCACCTTGTCGAACACCTGCAGGTGCAGGGCGTCGATCTCGTCGTCCTCGTTGCGGATCTGCTCGGCGAGCTCGACGTCCTCGGTCGTCAGCAGCTCGGTGAGCTTCTTCGCGATCTCGACGTCGAGCCGGCCCATCTCGGCGAAGGTCGGCCGGAGCGTCTTCGGCACGACCTTGTCGGGGAAGCGGTAGCGCGCGAGCTGCGCGATGTGGGTCGACATGTCGCCCATCCGCTCGAGCGAGGCGCTGATGCGCAGCGCGCTGACGACGATGCGCAGGTCGCGGGCGACCGGCTGCTGACGGGCGAGGATCGTGATCGCGAGCTCGTCGAGGGCGAGCGCCGCCTGGTCGATGCCGTGGTCGTCGGCGATGACCTCCTCCGCGAGCGCCACATCGGACTCGTTGAACGCACGGGTGGCCTTGTCGATCGACTCCGCGACGAGACCGGCGATCTCGACGAGCCGGTCCTGGACCTCGCGCAGCTCCTGCTGGAACACCTCACGCATGACTGTGAATCCTCACACCTCTCTTGCATCGGCACGGACGCGCTGATGCACCGGTTCCGACCGGCGCGGCAATCCTCCCGATCGAAGGTGAACAGCAGGTGCCGTTCTCCTGAACACTGACCAACGTACCGTCGTATTCGGCCCGATCGGCGACGGACGCCCTTCACGCATCGTTAGTGTGGGAGCCATGGACTCCACCTGGGTGGTGGTCGCAGCGCTCGCCCTCGGCCTCTTCCTCGGCGCCGCCTTCATGGTCGTGCTGCACATGGCCGAACGACGCGGGCAGAGCGCGGCGAACGTCGCGACCCCGAGCGTGCCCGAGGGCGTCGATCAGGTGCTCGAGGTGCTCGACTCGGCCGGCGTCGTCGTCGACCCCTCGAACAACGTGCTGCGGGCGTCGCCCGGCGCGCTGGCCATGGGGCTCGTGCGCGGGCAGACGCTCGCCCACCAGGAGCTGCTCGACTTCGCCGGGCGGGTGCGCCGCACGGGGGAGCCGATCGCGGAGGAGCTCGAGCTCGCCCGCGGCCCCTTCGGCGAGCAGACGATGCTCGTGAGCGTCAGGGTGGCCCGGCTCGGCGCGCGCTTCGTGCTCATCGTCGTCGAGGACCGCACCGAGGCGCACCGCCTCGACGAGGTGCGCCGCGACTTCATCGCGAACATCAGCCACGAGCTCAAGACGCCGATCGCCTCGGTCGGCCTCCTCGCGGAGGCGCTCGGCGAGGCCGCCGACGAGCCCGCGCAGGTGCAGCGCTTCGCCGGCCGGCTCGAGGTCGAGGCGCAGCGGCTCGCGCGCATCACCGGCGAGATCATCGAGCTCTCGAAGCTCCAGGCGAAGGATGCCCTGCGGCCCGACACGATCGTCCGGATCGACGAGGTCGTGGCCGCCGCCGTCGACCAGAACCGGGTGGTCGCGCAGGCCAAGGACATCGACGTCGCGGTGCGCGGCGCGAAGCGGGCCGAGGTCTACGGCGACCGCGCCCTCCTCGCGGTGGCCGTGCACAACCTCATCGCGAACGCGATCGCGTACTCCAACGAGGGCGGCCGGGTCGGCGTCGGCGTCTCCACGAAGAAGGGCGCGGTCGAGATCTCCGTGACGGATCAGGGCGTCGGCATGGCCGCCGACGAGCTCGACCGCGTCTTCGAGCGGTTCTACCGCGTCGACCAGGCCCGCAGCCGAAACACCGGCGGGACGGGCCTCGGCCTCAGCATCGTGAAGCACACCGTGCAGAACCACGGCGGCGACGTCCGCGTCTGGTCGCAGCCGGGTCGCGGCTCGACCTTCACGATCCGACTGCCGCTCGCCGCGGCCGTCGAGCCCCAGGACCAGGAGGGCCAGCCGCCCGCCTCCATCGATCCCACCCCCGCATCCCGAGGAGCCGTCACGTGACTCGAATCCTGCTCGTCGAAGACGAGATCGCCCTGTCCGACCCGCTCAGCTTCCTGCTCGAGCGCGAGGGCTACGAGGTGGAGGTCGCCGCCGACGGCCGCGACGCCCTCGAGGCCTTCGACCGCGACGGCGCCGACCTCGTCCTCCTCGACCTCATGCTCCCCGGCCTGCCGGGCACCGAGGTCTGCCGGGAGCTCCGCAACCGTTCGAGCGTGCCGATCATCATGCTCACGGCGAAGGACTCGGAGATCGACATCGTCGTGGGCCTCGAGCTCGGCGCCGACGACTACGTGACGAAGCCCTACTCGACCAGGGAGCTGCTCGCCCGCGTGCGGGCCGTGCTCCGCCGACGGGTGGATGCGGCGGACTTCGACGACGCGGTGCTCGAGGCGGGCCGGGTCCGGATGGACGTCGACCGGCACACCGTCGAGGTCGACGGCGCCGCCGTGCCGATGCCGCTGAAGGAGTTCGAGCTGCTCGAGCTGCTGATGCGCAACGCCGGCCGGGTGCTCACCCGCGGCCAGCTCATCGACCGGGTCTGGGGGTCGGACTACTTCGGCGACACGAAGACGCTCGACGTGCACATCAAGCGCATCCGCTCGAAGATCGAGGTCTCCCCGTCGGAGCCGGTGCAGCTCGTGACCGTGCGCGGCCTCGGCTACCGCTTCGAGGCCTGAGCCGCGGCGGCGGCCCGTCCCGAAGGGGCGGGGCCGCGCGAAAGACCCCGGGTCGCCGCTCGTGCGAGCAGCGACCCGGGGTCTCGTGCGCGGGTGCCTTACGGCACGAGCGACTTGTACTCCGCGAGGGCGCCGTCGAGGACGGGGACGTTGATCTCCTGGCCCTCGGCGCCGCTGTACTGGAAGAACATCGGCATGAGCGAGCCGGGGATCGAGTCGATGCCGTCGAGCAGCACGGGCTCCTGGACCTCGAGGCCCTCGACGTCGTCGACGCCGAACGCGACGGTGCTGCCGGCGGCGATCTTGATCGGCTCGGTGACGGTGCTGCCGTCGCCGAACTCGACGTTCAGCGAGGCATCCTTGTCGCCGCGGTTCACGACCGTCATCACGAGATTGCCCTGCTCGCCGTCGTCGCTCACGACGAGGACGTTGCGGAGGTCGAGCTGGCCGACGTTGACGGAGACGCCGTCGCTCGCGTCGTAGTGCTCGGTGGTCGCCTGGTAGGTGATCATCGAGCAGCCGCTGGCGCCGATGACGATACCGAGAGCGAGAGCGGCGGATGCCGCGAGACGCGCCTTCACAGAACCTCCAAGTCCGAAGCCGTGCGCGCGGATCGGCCGTCGCGCACGCGTGGGAATCGTGTCGAGCATAGCCTACGGAGGTGCATGCCCGTGGAGGGCCGCATACCTTAGCACGATCCCTGATGTGATATCCTGAAAGTTGCCGAAAGGACTATCATTCATGCTTTTTGAGGTTGGCGAGACCGTCGTTTACCCGCACCACGGCGCTGCAACGATCACCGAGGTGAAGAAACGGATCATCAAGGGCGAAGAGAAGCTCTACCTCAAGCTGAACGTCACGCAGGGCGACCTCGTCATCGAGGTCCCCGCCGAGAACGTCGATCTCGTCGGTGTCCGCGACGTCATCGGCAAGGAGGGCCTCGATCGCGTGTTCGAGGTGCTGCGCGCGCCGTTCACCGAGGAGCCGACCAACTGGTCGCGCCGCTACAAGGCGAACCTCGAGAAGCTCGCGTCCGGTGACGTGATCAAGGTGTCCGAGGTCGTGCGCGACCTGTGGCGCCGCGACCAGGACCGCGGCCTCTCGGCCGGCGAGAAGCGCATGCTCGCGAAGGCCCGGCAGATCCTCATCTCGGAGCTCGCGCTCGCCGAGAAGACCGACGAGGAGCAGGCCTCGGTCGTGCTCGACGAGGTCCTCGCCTCCTGAGCCGCGATCGCGCCAGGCGCCGCACGCCCGCCGTCGCGGTGCCCGGTCCTGGCGGTACGCTCGGAGGGTGAGCACCCCCTCCGTCGCCGTCATCGTCGTCGCCGCGGGCAGCGGCACCCGACTCGGCCGGCCCGAGCCGAAGGCCTTCGTGCCCCTCGGCGACGGCACGCTGCTCTCGCACGCCGTGCGCGGCGTGCTCGGCATGCGTGAGCCCGTGCAGCTCGTCGTCGTGGTCCCGGCCGAGCGCGTCGACCAGACGCGCGCCGAGCTGCTGGCGAGCGCGGATGCCTCGGCCGAGCTCGTCGTCGTCGTCGCCGGCGGCGAACTCCGGCAGGACTCCGTCGCCGCGGGGCTCGCCCAGCTCGCCCCCGAGATCGGCGTCGTGCTCGTGCACGACGCGGCGCGGGCGCTCACCCCCTCCCTGCTCTTCGACGAGGTCGCCGCCGCGGTCCGCACCCGGGGCCACGGCGTCGTGCCGGGGCTCCCCGTCGTCGACACCGTGAAGCGCGTCGCCGACGGCCGGGTCGTCGAGACCGTCGACCGCGCCGAGCTCGCGGCGGTGCAGACCCCCCAGGGCTTCCCGCGGGGTGCGCTCGAGCGCGCCTACCGCCTCGCCGGCGGCGAGTTCACCGACGACGCCGCGCTCGCCGCAGCGGCGGGTGTGCAGGTCGACGTCGTGCCCGGCGATGTGCGGGCGTTCAAGATCACGGTGCCCGCCGATCTGCGCCGGGCCGAGCAGCTCGTCGCCGAGGCCGGCGCCGGAGCCGAGGCATCCGTTCGTGAGGGGGGCTCCGCCGCCCAGCCGCACGCCGACGACGCCGAACCGTCGATCCTCCCGCCCGAGCCCGTCGCGGAGCCGCGCGTGCTCGTGCCCCGCGTCGGCACGGGCGTCGACGTGCACGCCTTCGCCGACGACGACACGCCCCTCTGGCTCGCCGGGCTCGAGTGGCCGGGGGAGCGCGGCCTGGCCGGCCACAGCGACGGCGACGCCGCGAGCCACGCGATCTGCGACGCGCTGCTCGCCGCGGCCGGACTCGGCGACGTCGGCCGCATCTTCGGCACCGCCGACCCCGAGCTCGACGGTGCGCACGGCGAGGTGTTCCTCCGCGAGACGGTGCGGCGGGTCCGTGAAGCGGGCTTCGTCGTCGGCAATGTGAGCGTGCAGCTCGTCGGCAACCGGCCGAAGCTCGCGCCCCGCCGCGAGGAGGCCGAGGCGCTCCTCAGCCGCTTCGTGGGGGCCCCGGTCAGCGTCTCCGCGACGACGAGCGACGGCCTCGGCTTCACCGGCCGCGGCGAGGGCGTCGCCGCGATCGCGACCGCGCTGCTGCTGCCCGCCTGAAGTCCCGGGCGGCCCGCCCAGGTTCACGCGCCCGCCCGCCGGTAGGCTGGAGCGGTGACGCTCAGACTCTACGACACGAAGGCCCAGGCGCTGCGCGACTTCGTCCCCCTCCACGAGGGACGCGTCGGCATGTACGTGTGCGGCCCCACCGTGCAGTCGAGCCCGCACATCGGCCACCTGCGCAGCGCGCTCGTCTACGACCAGCTGCGCCGCTGGTTCGCCTACCGCGGCTTCGACGTGACCTTCGTGCGCAACGTCACCGACATCGACGACAAGATCCTCGACGCCGCCCACCGCGAGGGCCAGGGCGGGGCCGGCGAGCAGTGGTGGGCGCTCGCGTACCGCATCGAGCTCGAGTTCACCGCGGGCTACACCGCGCTCGGCATCCTGCCGCCGAGCTACGAGCCGCGCGCCACCGCGAGCGTGCAGCAGATGCAGCAGCTCATCGCCCGCCTGATCGAGCGCGGCCACGCCTACCCGGCCGCCGACGGCTCGGGCGACGTCTACTTCGACACCGCGAGCTGGGCCGACTACGGCTCGCTCACCCGGCAGTCGCGCGAGCATATGGAGGCCGCGGCCGACGCCGACCCCCGGGGCAAGCGCGACCCGCGCGACTTCGCCCTCTGGAAGGGGCGCAAGGCCGACGAGCCGGACTCGGCGGCGTGGGCCTCGCCGTGGGGGGAGGGGCGCCCCGGCTGGCACATCGAGTGCTCGGCGATGGCGGCACGCTACCTCGGCCCCGAGTTCGACGTGCACGGCGGCGGGCTCGACCTGCGCTTCCCGCACCACGAGAACGAGCTCGCCCAGTCGACCGCGGCGGGCGAGGGTTTCGCCCGCTACTGGATGCACAACGGCCTCGTGAACATCGGCGGGCAGAAGATGTCGAAGTCGCTCGGCAACTCGGTCTACGCGGCCGAACTGCTCGCGCTCGCCTCCCCGCTCGCGGTCCGGTACCTGCTCGGTCAGGCGCACTACCGCTCGACGCTCGACTACAGCCCGGAGTCGCTCACCGTCGCCGAGGCGGCGGTCGACCGCATCCGCACCTTCCTCAGCCGGGTCGAGCGCCGCCTCGCCGGCACGCGCTTCGCCGGGGTCGGTGCGCCCGTGGTGCCGGAGGCCTTCGCCGAGGCGATGGACGACGACCTCGGCGTCCCCCAGGCGCTCGCCGTGCTGCACGACACCGTCCGCGCGGGCAACAACGCGCTCGACGCCGAAGAGCTGCACGAGGCCGCCGTCGCGCACGGGCAGGTCGCCGCCATGGTGCAGGTGCTCGGCATCGACCCGCGCGACCCGCACTGGGCGAGCGACGACGCCGGGCCGGCGGCGACCGCACTCGGCGTGCTCGTCGAACGCCTGCTCGACGACCGCCGCGCCGCGCGCGACGCGAAGGACTGGGCGGCCGCCGACCGCATCCGCACCGAGCTCGCCGAGGCGGGCATCACCATCGAAGACAGTCAGACCTCGACCCATTGGAGCCTCTCATGAAGGGCAGCAGCGGAAAGCCGCGCGCCGGAGCCGTCCGCAAGGCCGCGCACTCGAAGCAGGTCGGCACCGGCGGACACGGGCGCAAGGCGCTCGAGGGCAAGGGCCCCACGCCGAAGGCCGAAGACCGGAGCTGGCACGTCGCCGGCAAGCGCAAGGCTGCCCAGGAGCGGTACGAGGCCGCCGGCGGCAAGGGCCGTGCCGGCGGGAAGGGCCGCTCGCAGCGGCCGGGCGCTCCGCGCGGCGCCTCGGGCGCCTCGCAGCGCTCCCGCTCGGGCGACGAGTCCGAGATCGTGACCGGCCGCAACGCGGTCGTCGAGGCGCTCCGCACGAAGGTGCCCGCCACGACGCTCTACCTCGCGCAGCGCGTCGAGATGGACGACCGGGTGCGCGAATCGCTCAAGATGGCGACGAACCGCGGCATCCCGGTGCTCGAGGTCACCCGCCCCGAGCTCGACCGTCTCTCCGGCGACGGGGGCGTGCACCAGGGCATCGCGCTGAAGGTGCCGGCGTACGAGTACGCCCATCCCATCGAGCTGCTCGACGAGGTGCTCGCCGGCGAGGAGACGCCGCTCTTCGTCGCCCTCGACGGCATCACCGACCCGCGCAATCTCGGGGCGATCATCCGCTCGACCGCCGCGTTCGGCGGCCAGGGGGTCATCGTCCCGCAGCGCCGCTCGGTCGGCGTCACCGCCGCCGCCTGGAAGACCTCGGCCGGCGCCGCCGCGCGCATCCCCGTCGCGATGGCCCCGAACCTCACCCAGACGCTGAAGGCCCTGAAGGAGCGCGGTGTGTTCGTGCTGGGCCTCGACGGCGACGGCGACGTGTCGCTCCCCGGCCTCGAGCTCGCCGACCGCCCGGTCGTGATCGTCGTCGGTTCCGAGGGCAAGGGGCTCTCGCGGCTCGTCACCGAGACGTGCGACGCGATCGTCTCGATCCCGATCAGCGCGGCCACGGAGTCGCTGAACGCCGGCATCGCCGTCTCGGTCGCGCTCTACGAGGTCGCCCGGCTCCGCGCCGCCGAGTCGGCCTAGGGTCGCGCGCGGCCGAGCGGCTGTCAAGGGGGCGGCGCGGCAGCGTCGTGCTCCGTAGCGTCGAGGGCATGGAACAGGACGCATACGACCGCATCTCCGAACTCGTGCACGCCGCCGACGTGGCGATGCTCACCACCGTCGGCGAGGGCGGGGCGCTGCACGCGCGGCCCCTCGCTGCGCTGCAGGAGCGCTTCGACGGCACGCTCCGCTTCCTCGTCGAGGACCCGAGCCCGAAGCTCGAGGCGCTCCGCGAGCACCCGCGGGTGAACGTCGCGTACTCGTCGAAGCGCGGCTACCTCTCCGTCGCCGGCGTCGCGCGCGTGGTCGAGGGGGAGGAGGGCGCCGTCGACGAGCTCTGGGGGCCGGCGGCCGAGGCCTGGTTCCCCGGCGGCCGGGAGGACCCGGAGCTCGTCGTGCTCGAGGTGCTGCCCGAGAGCGCGGAGTACTGGGCGCTGACGGAGCCGGGCGTCGTCGCGGCCGCGAAGGCCGTCAAGGCCTTCTTCACGAAGGAGCAGCCCGACGTCGGCGAGAACCGCGTCGTCGAGCTGTGAGGCCCGTCGGGCGGGCCGCCCGGATCAGACGTTGAGCCGCCAGTCGCGCTCGTCGTCCGGGTCGACGGCGGCGATGGATGCCGTGTCCGGCACGACCTCGATCGCGGCCGTGAAGGCATCGGTGGGCGGCCCGATCACGGTCGCCTCGTCGCGGCGGTGGCGCAGCACGGTATTGATGTAGCTCGTCACGGCTTCGGCGAGCGGGATGTCGTGGCCCGCCCGCTGCGCCATGAACCAGCGGTGCTCGAGCAGCTGGTGGAAGACCTCGGCCGGCTCGAGCTTGCCGCGCAGCTCGCTCGGGATCGCGCGCACGACGGGCTCGAACACCCGCATCAGCCACTCGTGGGCGACCATCTCCTCGTCGAGCTCGGTCTTGCCGTAGCTCGCGCGGTAGGAGTCGAGGTCGTTCAGGAGCCGGCGCGCCTGGTTCTCGCCCGTGTCGAGGCCGGTGAGGCGCAGCAGCCGGCGCTGGTGGTGGCCCGCGTCGACGACCTTCGGCTGGATCCGCACGGTCGTGCCGGTCTCATCGGTCTTGATCGCGAGCTCCTCGATGTCGAAGCCGAGGGCGTTCAAGCGCTGCACCCGCTCGTTGATGCGCCAGCGCTCGGCCGCCTCGAAGGACTCGGAGCCCGTGAGCTCGGTCCAGAGGGCGCGGTACGCGTCGACGATGCCGTTCGAGATGCGCACGGGGTCGAGCTCGTCGGCGACCCGGCCGCCCGCCTCGAGGTCGAGCAGCTCGCCCGCGATGTTCACCCGGGCGATCTCGAGGTCGTTCTCGCGCTGCCCGTTCGACAGCCCGCCCTCGTAGAGCTTGCCGGTCTCGGCGTCGACGAGGTACGCGGCGAACGCGCCCGCGTCACGCCGGAAGAGCGTGTTGGAGAGCGAGACGTCTCCCCAGAAGAAGCCGACGATGTGCAGCCGCACGAGCAGCACGGCCAGGGCGTCGACGAGCCGTGTCGCGGTGTCCGGGCGGAGCGTCTGCGAGAACAGCGCCCGATAGGGGAGCGAGAAGCGCAGATGCCGGGTGACGAGCACCGGCTTCAGCTCCTCGCCCTCGGCGTCCGTGCGGTTCGTGATGACGGCGACCGGCTCGACGCAGGGGATCTCGAGCCGCTGCAGCGTGCGCAGCATCTCGTACTCGCCCTTCGCCATCTCGGCGGTGGTCTCCTTGATCGCGACGATGTGCTCGCCGAGGTGCGCGAAGCGCACCAGGTGGCGCGAGATGCCCTTCGGGAGCGCCGCGATGGTGTCGCTCGGCCACGACTCGAGCGGGAGGTCCCACGGCAGGTCGAGCAGGGCCGGGTCGGCCATCGCCGAGGTGATCGAGAGGGAGCCGCTCATGAGCCCATCCTTCCAGGTGCGCGCCGTCCCCGGCCGGTGAGGCCTGGAAACGGCGGATGCCGGTCGGGATCGCTCCCGACCGGCATCCGGTGTTCGTGGGTCGGGCTCAGCCGGCCACGACGCGCGCGCCGAGGCGCTCGCCCGACTCGGCGTCGAAGACGTGCACGTGGTGCGGGGTCGGCGTGAGGTAGACGGTGTCGCCGGCGAAGGGGTGGGCGCGGCCGTCGACGCGGGCGACGATGTCGGTGCGCTTGCCCTCGATCTCCGAGTGGCCGTACAGGTAGCCGTCGGCGCCGAGCTCCTCGACGAGGTCGACCTTCACCTCGAGGCCCTCGCCGGCGGTGGTGGACACCTGGATGTCCTCGGGGCGCACGCCGATCGTGACCTGCGAGCCGCTCGCGTGGCCGAGCACGTCGCGCTCGACCGGGACGACCGCGGTGCCGAAGCGGATGCCGCCGTCGGCGATGTCGGCCTGGAACAGGTTCATCGCGGGCGAGCCGATGAAGCCGGCGACGAAGACGTTGGCGGGCTTCTCGTAGAGGTCGCGCGGGGTGCCGACCTGCTGGAGCAGGCCGTCCTTCAGCACGGCGATGCGGTCGCCCATGGTGAGCGCCTCGGTCTGGTCGTGGGTGACGTAGACCGTGGTGACGCCGAGGCGGCGCTGCAGCGAGGCGATCTGGGTACGCGTCTGCACGCGGAGCTTGGCGTCGAGGTTCGACAGCGGCTCGTCCATGAGGAAGACCTGCGGCTGGCGCACGATCGCGCGGCCCATGGCGACGCGCTGACGCTGACCGCCCGAGAGCGCCTTCGGCTTGCGGCTGAGGTAGGGCTCGAGGTCGAGGAGCTTGGCGGCCTCGAGGACGCGCGCGGCGCGCTCCTCCTTGCCGACGCCGGCGATCTTCAGGGCGAAGCCCATGTTCTCGGCGACGGTCATGTGCGGGTAGAGCGCGTAGTTCTGGAAGACCATGGCGATGTCGCGGTCCTTCGGCGGCACGTCGGTGACGTTGCGGTCGCCGATGAAGATGTTGCCGTCGTTGACCTCTTCGAGGCCGGCGAGCATGCGCAGCGAGGTGGACTTTCCGCAGCCGGACGGGCCGACGAGGACGAGGAACTCGCCGTCGGCGATCTCGAGGTCGAGCTTGTCGACGGCCGGGCGGGTGCCGCCGGGGTACAGGCGGGTGGCCTGGTCGAACGTGACAGATGCCATGATGGTTCTCCTTCACCGGCAGGTACGTGCCGGACGATCCGTAGTGATGGAAGCGCGTCGACGATGACGCCCGCTCAGTATCGCACACCGTCGAGGGTGCGCCGTCCGCCCCCCGAGCGGGGGCGTCCCGCCGGGCTCCGCGCGCGTCCAGCCGCCGTGTGGGTGATTCCCAGGCACCGTTCCTACTATCGTGGGTGCGTTCGCATGCAGACGTGCGCCCCCCACAGCGACCCGGAGTGACCATCGATGAGCAACGGCGGATCGAATCAGCCACGCCCCAACAAGAATGACCGCCGAGAGGCGGCGCGCGAGAAGGCCCGGGCCCTCCGCGAGGAGCAGAAGAAGCGGGAACGCCGCAACAAGATCCTGCTCCAGGGCGGCATCATCGTCGCCGTCGTCGCCATCGCGGCGCTCATCGGCGGGATGATCTTCAACAGCGTGAAGCCGGCGGGCCCCGGCCCGCGCAACATGGCGAGCGACGGCATCGTCTTCACGGGCAGCGACGGCGCCCTGACCCCGAGCGAGACGCCGGCGACCCCCGCCGGCGGCAAGCCCACGCCGACGAAGCAGGACGACTCGGGCGAGGTCGCGAACATCGTGACCTACATCGACTACCTGTGCCCCTACTGCGGCCAGTTCGAGCAGACGAACCGCGAGGCGATCAAGACGATGGTGGAGCAGGGCGCCGCCACGCTCGAGGTGCACCCGATCGCCATCCTCACGAACCGCTCGGCGGGCACCCAGTACTCGCTCCGCGCCGCGAACGCGGCCGCCTGCGTCGCGGACCTCTCGCCCGAGAACTTCCTCGACTTCAACGACGCGCTCTTCGACAACCAGCCCGCCGAGGGCTCGACCGGCCTGAGCAACGACGACATCAAGAAGCTGGCCGAGCAGGCGGGCGTCGGCTCGCTGTCCAAGGTCGAGAAGTGCATCGACGACGTGCAGTTCAAGAGCTGGGTGCAGGACGCCACGAACCGCGCGCTGAGCGGCCCGCTGCCGAACACCACCGAGGTCGAGTCCGTGAAGGGCACCCCGACGGTGCTCGTGAACGGCAAGCAGTACACGGGCTCGCTCTCGGAGCCGACCGAGTTCCAGGCCTTCGTCACGCAGGCGGCGAGCCAGAGCTTCACGAACTCGACGCCGAGCCCCAGCGAGACGCCCACTCCGACGCCCGCGCAGTAGCGCCCGCGTCGAGGCATCCGCCTTCGAACGGCCCGCCCCCGCACTTCGCGGAGGCGGGCCGTTCGGCGTCCGAGCCAGGCGCGGGCGCCGACGAAGCCCGCCGCTAGGATGGGCGTGGCCACTCGCACGCCGGCTTGGCGCAATTGGTAGCGCACCGTACTTGTAATACGGGGGTTGCAGGTTCAAGTCCTGTAGCCGGCACTGAAAAGGCCCGGAGCAGGCGTCCCGCCGTCTCCGGGCGGTCGCGCGACGCGTTCTGCGTGTCCGCCCTGACGTCTTCCTGCGTGTCCGCCCTGAAGTATTGCGTCACTTACGGCGCCGAAACCTCCGTCGATGGAGACTGGATCGTCCCTGATCCGGTTTCTCCCCCGAGAGAGCGATTCGCCCGATGTCGCAGCACCATCCCTATCTCGTCCATGCCTGGCCGGAACACCGCTGGTGGGTGGTCTCCGTGCCGGACCTCGACGCGTTCGCGCAGGTGCAGCGCCGCGAGGAGATCGGGATCGCGGCGAGCGAGCTGATCGCCGAGTGGGCGCCGCGTTCACGCCAGAACGCCGAGTACACCCTCGAGGTGCTGGACGGTCCGCCCGCCGGGTGAGCAGCTCGTCCAAGTGGATCGGCCGAGGCGCCGCCGGGGGCTAGGCTCGTTCTGGTTTCGGCTTCCTCGTTCCCGTGCGCCGGGAGCAGCGGGAATCCGCGGGTACTCGACGGGCAAGGAAAGGGCGGGCACGTGGCCTCCAGCGACCGTTCCCAGCCCGAGGCCGCCGATCTCCCGGCTCGCCCGGCCGCCCACCCGCACCTCGAGCGCGGCCAGTTGCCCGTGCTTCTCGCGCTCGTCATCGCGGTCGCCGCGGGCGCGCTCACCGCGGTGCAATCGCGCATCAACGGCGAGTTCGCCCGCGTGGTCGGCGACCCGTACACGGCCGCGGCGATCTCGTTCGGCAGCGGCCTGCTGATCCTCTCCCTCGCGATGTGCGTCTGGAAACCGGGTCGGGTCGGCCTCGGCCGGGTCCGCGAGGCGCTCGCCGATCGGCGGCTCGCCTGGTGGATGCTGCTCGGCGGGCTCGCCGGCGCGTGGTTCGTGACGACCCAGGGGCTCTCCGCTGCGACGCTTGGCGTGGCGCTGTTCACCGTGGCGATCGTGGCGGGGCAGACGGTCGGAGGCATCCTCTTCGACCTCATCGGGCTGGGGCCCGGCGGCCGTCGTCGGCTGACGCCCACCCGCGTGCTCGGCGCCGTCCTCGCACTCGGGGCGATCGCCTGGGCGGTCTCGGCCCAGCTGGCGCACGACGTGCCGCTCCTGCTGATGCTGCTGCCGTTCACGGCCGGCGTCGGCGTCGGCTGGCAGCAGGCGGTCAACGGGCGCGTCAAGCAGGCCGCGGGGAGCGCCCTGACGGCCACGTTCGGCAACTTCCTCGGCGGAACGATCGCGCTCGTCGTCGCGGCGCTCGTGCACGGCGCCGTCGCGGGGTTCCCGGCGCTCCCCGGCACGTGGTGGCTCTACCTCGGCGGTGCGCTCGGCTGCGTGTTCATCGCGGCGCAGGCGGCCGTCGTCCGCACGATCGGCGTGCTGCTGCTCGCCCTGTGCGGGGTGGCGGGGCAGCTCGCCGCCGCCCTCGCGCTCGACCTCCTCCTGCCGACCGCGGAGCGGCCCCTGGAGCTCGCCACCGTCGGCGGGACCGTGCTGGCGCTCGTCGCGGTGCTGGTCGCGAGCATCCGCTGGTCGCGGCACGCCCACCCGGCGAAGGACGGCGCCGAATAGCGGTTCAGCCGCGCGATTCGAACCGTTCGGCGACGTCGGGATCGCGCCGCTCCGGCCGGGGCTCCTCGGGGCGGCCGCCGACGTACAGCCAGCCGAGCAGCAGCTCGCCGTCGGCGAGCCCGTGGAACTCGGCCACGGCCGTGTCGCGGGTGTAGGGGCCGGAGCGCCACATGACGCCCCAGCCCGCCTCGTCCAGCAGCAGGCTCAGCACATGGGCGACGCCGGAGGCGACGGCCTCCTGCTCCCAGGCGTGCACCTTGAAGTGCGGGCGCGTCGTCGCGACGACCGCGACGAGCAGCGGCGCGCGCAGCGGCTTCGCCGCGACCTTGCCCGGGTCGGCGCCCCGGGCCGCGGCGGCCTCGCCGAGCGCCCGGCCGAGCCCTGCGCGGGCGTCGCCGCGGAGGGCGATCACCCGCCAGGGCGCCAGGGAGCCGTGATCGGCCACGCGGCCCGCGGCCTCGAGCAGCCCGAGCAGTTCGGCGTCGTCGGGTGCGCGCTCGGTCACCTTGGGGGAGGAGCGGCGCCGGAGGGCCGCCTCCCTCGCGGAGCCCACGCTCAGGATTCCGGCGTGAAGTCGAGCGCGATCGAGTTCATGCAGTAGCGATCACCCGTCGGAGTGCCGAAGCCGTCGGGGAAGACGTGCCCCAGGTGGGACCCGCAGCTCGCGCAGCGCACCTCGGTGCGCACCATGCCGAGGCTCGTGTCCTCGATCAGCTCGACCGCCTCCGGGCGGACGGACTCGTAGAAGCTCGGCCATCCGCAGCCGGAGTCGAACTTCGTGCCGCTCTTGAACAGTTCGGCGCCGCACGCCGCGCACTGGTAGACGCCTGCGCGGTGCTCGTCGAGCAGCTCGCCCGTCCACGGGCGCTCGGTCGCCGCCTCGCGCAGCACGGAGTACTGCTCGGCGTCGAGCTCCTGGCGCCACTGCTCGTCGCTCTTGTCGACCCGATAGCTCATTCTCGGAATCCTCTCGATTCGTTCCGCGCCGGGCGGACCCGCGAGCCGGGGGTAGCTCGCGCGATCGCCGCCAGCTCCATCGTGGCAGGCTCGGCGCGCCGGACAAACCCGGCACGGTCATACAACGTGCGCGAGTCCGGGGCTGTTCCCGGCGTTTCGTCGACGGCGGATGCCGAACACACGCCGCGCGCGCGGCATCCTCCCGGCGGCCCGACCCTAGGATGTGCTTCGAGGCGCGCACCGCGCGGCGAGAGCTGGAGGCGAGACGATGGGCGCAAGCGGCACGACGGGCGCGGACGCCGCGCTCGACGACCGCTCCGTGCGCATCCTCGCCTTCGAGGCGCGGGCCTGGCCGGACGCGGATGCCAAGGGCGAGGCCATCCGCACCGAGCTCGGCCTCAGCGGCGCCAGGTACTACCGGCTCCTCAGCGGCATCATCGAGCAGCCCGCCGCGCTGCGTCACGACCCGCTCCTCGTGAACCGCCTCCTGCGCCTGCGCGACGCCCGCGTCGCAGCCCGGGCGCACCGGACTCCCACGCCCGGCCGGACGCTCGACTGAGCGCGGCCCCGACGAACGAACTGGACCCATGGCGCAGAACTTCCCTCGCGATCGCTTCGACAGCCTGCCGAACGGCATCGACCGCGTCGGCGCGCATCGAGCTCCCTCGCGACGCGGTCGAGCGTGGATCGGCTTCGGGATCGCCGCGCTCGCCACGGTGCTGCTCGTCGCCGGCGGCATCATCTGGCTCATGGTGTTCAACGGGCGGCTGAACTTCGCGGAGCCCTCGACGCCGCCGCAGACCGAGCAGCCCGTGGAGACCGCTCCGCCGACGATCGCCCCCGAGGTGCCGGTGCTCGTGCTGAACGGCACGGACGTGTCCGGGCTCGCGAGCACCGCCTCCGACGTCCTGCAGGGCGCCGGGGTGCCGGTGGCCTCCGCGGCGAACGCGAGCGACAGCAGTTTCCAGACGACGACCGTCTACTACGCGAGCCCCGAGCTCGAGGGCGCCGCGCGGGGCGTGCTCGGCGCGCTCGGGGTGGGCGACGTCGGCCTCGACCCCTCCATCGCGGAGACGGGCGGCACGATCACCGTGGTGCTCGGCGCGGACTACGCGGCCGCGGTCGGCGGGTAGCCGGGATCGGGACCATTCCGGGATGCGACGCGGTCTCGCCGCTCGAAGCGGAGAATCGTTGCCATTCCGCGATCTTTTCTCCGCCCCCGGCTCTTGTGCGCCCCGGCGTGCATCTGTGAGCATGCTGAGCCGACGCGCAACTCCGCCGTCGTTCGAATGCGAATCTGGGAGCAAGCATGGCGAACGGGACCGTCAAGTGGTTCAACGCTGAGAAGGGGTACGGCTTCATCACGGTCGACGGGGGTGGGCAGGACGTGTTCGTCCACTACTCCGCGATCGAGATGAGCGGGTACAAGGTGCTCGAGGAGGGCCAGCAGGTCGCCTTCGAGCTCGGCACCGGATCGAAGGGGCCGCAGGCCGAATCGGTCCGCGCCGTCTGAATCACGACCGTTCCAGAACGCGCTCCCGGTCGGCGGGGGCGCGTTCTGTCGTGCGCGCCGGCTGAGGGCCGGGCGAGCGCGCCGCTCGCCTTGCACTCTCGAACGCAGAGTGCCAGAATCGTCTTAGCACTCGTTCGTTTCGAGTGCTAACCACCATTCTTTTGACGTCCGTGAAGGGACGAGAGGAAACTCATGGCAAAGATCATCGCTTTCGACGAGGAAGCCCGTCGTGGGCTCGAGCGCGGCCTGAACACGCTCGCCGACGCGGTCAAGGTCACCCTCGGCCCGCGCGGCCGCAACGTGGTCCTCGAGAAGAAGTGGGGCGCCCCCACGATCACGAACGACGGTGTCTCGATCGCCAAGGAGATCGAGCTCGACGACCCGTACGAGAAGATCGGTGCGGAGCTCGTCAAGGAGGTCGCCAAGAAGACCGACGACGTCGCCGGTGACGGCACGACCACCTCGGTCGTCCTCGCCCAGGCGCTCGTGCGCGAGGGCCTCCGCAACGTCGCCGCCGGCGCCGACCCCATCTCGCTGAAGCGCGGCATCGAGAAGGCCGTCTCGGCCGTCTCGGAGGAGCTCCTCGCCGCTGCGAAGGAGATCGAGACCAAGGACGAGATCGCCGCCACCGCGTCGATCTCCGCCGCCGACCCCCAGATCGGCGAGATCATCGCCGAGGCGATCGACAAGGTCGGCAAGGAGGGCGTCGTCACCGTCGAGGAGTCGAACACCTTCGGCACCGAGCTCGAGCTCACCGAGGGCATGCGCTTCGACAAGGGCTACCTGTCGGCGTACTTCGTCACCGACCCCGAGCGCCAGGAAGCGGTCTTCGAGGACCCGTACATCCTCATCGCGAACAGCAAGGTCTCGAACATCAAGGACCTGCTGCCCATCGTCGACAAGGTGATCCAGACCGGCAAGCAGCTGCTCATCATCGCCGAGGACGTCGACGGCGAGGCGCTCGCGACCCTGATCGTCAACAAGGTCCGCGGCATCTTCAAGTCGGTCGCCGTCAAGGCCCCCGGCTTCGGCGACCGCCGCAAGGCCCAGCTGCAGGACATCGCCATCCTCACCGGTGGCCAGGTCATCAGCGAGGAGCTCGGCCTCAAGCTCGAGAACGTCACGCTCGACCTGCTCGGTCAGGCGCGCAAGGTCGTCATCACCAAGGACGAGACGACCATCGTCGAGGGTGCCGGCGACGCCGAGCAGATCGCCGGTCGCGTCGCGCAGATCCGCCAGGAGATCGAGAACACCGACTCCGACTACGACCGCGAGAAGCTTCAGGAGCGCCTCGCCAAGCTCGCCGGCGGCGTCGCCGTCATCAAGGCGGGCGCGGCGACCGAGGTCGAGCTCAAGGAGCGCAAGCACCGCATCGAGGACGCCGTCCGCAACGCGAAGGCCGCCGTCGAGGAGGGCATCGTCGCCGGTGGTGGCGTCGCCCTCATCCAGGCCGGCAAGGCTGCGTTCGAGAAGCTCGAGCTCGTCGGCGACGAGGCGACCGGTGCGAACATCGTCAAGGTCGCGATCGAGGCGCCGCTCAAGCAGATCGCCCTCAACGCGGGCCTCGAGCCGGGCGTCGTGGCGAACAAGGTGTCGGAGCTCCCCGCGGGTCACGGCCTCAACGCCGCGACCGGCGAGTACGGCGACCTGCTCGCCCAGGGCATCATCGACCCCGCCAAGGTGACCCGTTCGGCGCTGCAGAACGCCGCGTCGATCGCCGGCCTCTTCCTCACCACCGAGGCCGTCGTCGCCGACAAGCCCGAGAAGTCGGCCGCTCCGGTCGCCGACCCGACGGGTGGCATGGACTTCTAGTCCGTACGCGGGCGCTCGCTGCGAGCGCACCGCACCGGGGTGCCAGCACCCCGCAGCGCGCGAAGGGCGCCTCCGTTCCGGAGGCGCCCTTCGTCGTTCCCGCTCATCGGCTCGGCGGTTCGCTCGCCCGCCCGCTCATCGGCTCGGCGGCTCAGCGTAGGAAGAGCCTCGTGTTGGCCTGTTCGGCCTCGGCGTATGCGGTGCCGGCGAGCGCGAGCGCCTGCCGCAGGGCTCCGAGGTTCGCCTCGACCTGCTGCTGGGTGGCGCGCCAGTCGGCGACCGCACCCTGGAAGGCGGCCGATGCCGCCCCGCTCCAGACCGACTGCAGCCCGGCGAGCTGCCCCATCAGGGCCCCCACCTCGCCCTGCAAGCGATCGATCGTGCCCTGCACCACTTGCGTGGCGCCGAGCACCTGGCCGCTGTCGACGGCGTAACTGGTCATCGTGCTCCCTCCGGTCGGACGTCGTCGGCGAGGGTGCCGACGGCGCGTCTGTCGAAGCTAACGGCGCGATTCCGATGTCCGGGCGCCGCTGAGACGAAGGGTGGACGCCCGCGCTGCGACGGGCGCTGTGGAGGAGGAGGCGCGATCGACGGGCGACCGGCCGGCGAGCGTGGCGGGCCGCCGATGCCGACGGCGTCAGCCGGTGCCGAGGGGATCAGCCGACGTCGACGCGCTGCGGTGCCGCGGCGGAGTCGGCGAGCGGCAGCGAGACGCGGAAGGTGGCCCCGCCACCCGGCGTCTCGACCACATCGACGCTGCCGTTGTGCGCGGCCACGATCGAGGAGACGATCGCGAGGCCGAGGCCCGTGCCGCCCGTCTCGCGTGCACGCGAGGTGTCGGCGCGCCAGAAGCGCTGGAAGATCTTCTCCCGGATCTGCGGCGGAATGCCCTCGCCGTGGTCGACGACCTCGAGCATGGCGCGTTCGGCTGCGGCATCCAGGCTCACGCGGATCTCGATCGGCGAATCGTCGGCCGTGAACCGCATGGCGTTGCCCATCAGGTTCGTGATGACCTGGCGCAGCTTGTTCTCCTCGGCCAGCACGATCGCGCGCTGCACCGGCGCGGGAGTGCCGGAGCCCATGGGCACGGGCACGGTCGGTGCGGGATCGACGACCACCTCGCGCTCGGGCGCGGCGGCGTCGAGCTGGCGGCGGCGCTGCGCTTCGCGCGTCTCGCGGGCGGGCTGCTTGGCGGCCGGACGGCGCGGCGGCTGCGAGAGGCGCCGGCCCCGCAGCCGGGCGAGTGTCGCGCCCGCGAAGGCGATGGGACCGGTGGCCCGCATCGGCGGCGAGTCGAGGTCGACCGCGAGCTCGGTGGGCTCCTCGCCCGGGCCGTCCTCGTTGGCCTCCGGGGCGATGACGGTGACGGTGCGCGCGGGCGCGGCGGCCATGGCGTCGAGCGCGGCGTCGCGGGCGAGCGGGACGAGGTCGACTTCGCTCAGCGTGAGGGGCTTCGCCTCGTCGAGGCGGGCGAGCGCGAGCAGATCCTCGACGAGGAGGCCCATGCGGATGGCCTCCTTCTCGATGCGGTCCATCGCCTGCCCGACGTCCTCGGGCGTCTGCAGTGCGCCCATCCGGTAGAGCTCGGCGTAGCCGCGGACGGAGACGAGCGGGGTGCGCAGCTCATGCGAGGCATCCCCGACGAAGCGGCGCATCTGGTCGATCGTGCGGGCCCGGTCGCGGAAGGCCCGGTCGATGCGGTTCAGCATCGTGTTGAGCGAGCGGTTCAAGCGGCCGACCTCGGTGTTCGGGGTCGCGCCGTCGAGCCGCTGGCTGAAGTCGCCGTCGGCGATCGCCGCGGCGGTGCGCTCGACCTCGCGCAGCGGGGTGAACGTCGAGGTCACGAGCATGCGGGTGAGCAGGGCGCCGACGATGACGACGCCGAGCCCGAAGCCGAGGAAGATCGTGAGGTACGCCGCGAGCAGCCGCTCGGTCTCGGCGGTCGAGATCGCGATGACGATCGGCATGAAGCTGCCGTGCGTGTCGATGAGCGCCGTCACCGCGCGGAAGGTCTGATCACCGTGCTGGTCGGGCAGCGGCACCACGACGTAGCCGTTGGCGTTCATCTCGTTGACCTTGGCGATGCTGAGCTGCGAGGGGAACAGCGGCACCTCGTCGCGCGGCCGGCCCTGCCAGTTGTGCGCCAGGAAGTCCCCGGTCTCGGGGTCGTACTTCGCGACGAACACGTCGTCGGACGGCCGCACGTCGAGGCCGTCGGCGCTCGAGTCGCCGTCCTCGCCATAGAAGTAGCGCGAGACCACGTCGCCGGAGGCGATCGTGCGCAGCCGGCTCTCGAGCTGCTGCTCGGCGTAGCTGCGCAGCATCGCGGCCGTGCCGATGCCGGAGACCAGGAGCCCGAGGGTGAGCATCAGCACCGTCACGCCCGTGATCTTCGTGCGCAGCGAGATGCGGTTCCACCGCTCGAAGATCGTCTGGTTCATGGCACGACGAGCCTACGCCGACGCGCCTGGCCGAGCGCTGATCACGGCTTGGAGCTCTTCAGCATGTAGCCGAAGCCGCGCTTGGTCTGGATCAGCGGTTCGGCCGAGTGCTGGTCGAGCTTGCGGCGCAGGTACGAGATGTAGCTCTCGACGATGCCCGCGTCGCCGTTGAAGTCGTACTCCCAGACGTGGTCGAGGATCTGCGCCTTCGAGAGCACGCGGTTCGGGTTCAGCATGAGGTAGCGCAGCAGCTTGAACTCGGTGGGGGACAGCTCGACCGGGACGTCGCCGACGAGCACCTCGTGCGTGTCCTGGTCCATGGTGAGCTCGCCCGTGCGGATGACCGCGTCCTCCTCGGCGTGCATGGTGCGGCGGAGGATCGCCTTGATGCGGGCCACGATCTCGTCGAGCGAGAACGGCTTGGTCACGTAGTCGTCGCCGCCGACGGTGAGGCCGGTGATCTTGTCCTCCGTGTCGTCCTTCGCGGTGAGGAACAGGATGGGCGCGGTGTAGCCCGCGGAGCGCAGGCGCTTGGTGACGCCGAAGCCGTTCATGTCGGGCAGCATGACGTCGAGGATGATGAGGTCGGGCTCTTCTTCGAGCACGGCGGAGATGGTCTGGGCGCCGTTGCCGACCGCCCGGACGGCGAAGCCGGCGAAGCGCAGGCTCGTGGTCAGCAGGTCGCGGATGTTGGGCTCGTCGTCGACGATGAGAATGCGGGGTCCGTCGCTCATGGCGACATTCTCTTAGCGTTCGCTGGAAGCTGCCTGGGAGTCAGTTGCGCGCCTCGCCGACGCCGGACCGCGACGGCGGCGCTCCGGTCCCGGGCTACGATTCGGGTATGGCTGCCCCCTCGACTCGACCGTTCGGCTGGGTCGAGCCCCAGTACCGCCACCCCGTGCGCCGCATCGCCGGGCGCGACGTCGACTACCGGCGCGAGATCCAGATCATGGCGGTCGTGAACCGCACCCCCGACTCGTTCTACGACCGCGGGGCGACCTTCGGGCTCGACGCGGCGGTCGAGGCCGGCCGCCGAGCGATCGCCGCCGGCGCCGCGTGGATCGACATCGGCGGCGCGAAGTTCGGGCCCGGCCCCGCCATCCCCGTCGCCGAGGAGATCGATCGGGTCGTGCCCGTCGTCGAGGCGTTGCGAGACGATGGCGCCGCGCTCTCCGTCGACACGTTCCACGGCGAGGTCGCGTGGGCGGCCATCGCCGCCGGCGCGCACGTGATCAACGACACCACCGGCATCCACGACCCCGCGCTCGCCGAAGCGGTCGCCGCCTCCGACGCGACCCTCGTCATCACGCACAGCCGGGCGGAGCCCCGGCAGTGGTTCCCGAAGCCGGAGTACGCCGACGTGGTGGACGAGGTCCGCGCCTTCCTCGAGCAGCGCGTCGCGCTCGCCGTCTCGCTCGGGGTGCCGGAGGAGCGGATCGTGCTCGACCCGGGGCACGACCTGAACAAGAACACCCGGCACACGCTCGAGCTCACCCGCCGCTTCGGCGAGTTCACGGAGCTCGGCTTCCCGCTCGTCGCCGCGGTGTCGAACAAGGACTTCATCGGCGAGTCCCTCGACCGCCCGCGCGACGGCCGGCTCGCCGGATCGATCGCCGCCGCCGTGTTCTGCGCGGCGCAGGGCGCGCGCATCCTGCGCATGCACAACGTGGCCGAGTCCGTGGACGCGGCGCGGATGGTCGAGGCGATCCTCGGATGGCGCGAGCCCGCCTACCTGAAGCACAACCTCGTCGACGGCCCGAACGAGGAGGCCTCGTGAGCGAGGACCCGGGCGTGACCCGCGCGCAGCTCTTCGACGCCTACGGCCTGCCCGACCGGGCGACGCCGCGGATCAGGATGAACTTCGTGATGAGCCTCGACGGCGCCGTCACCCTCGACGGCCGCAGCGGCGGGCTCGGCGACCCCGCCGACCGGCTCGCGATGGGCGTGCTCCGCACGCTCGCCGACGTCGTGCTCGTCGGGGCCGGCACGGTGCGGGCCGAAGGCTACGGCGGGCTCCGGCTCCGAGCCGAGAACCGGGCGTGGCGCCGCGAGCACGGGCTGCCCGAAGCGCCTCGCATCGCGATCGTGTCCTCGGCGCTCGAGCTCGACCCGGCCGGCGCCGTGTTCGCCGAAGCCGAGGGACGGCCGCTCGTGCTCACCCACGAGGCATCCGACCCCGCTCGTCGTGCAGCGCTCGCCGAGGTCGCCGAGCTCGTGGACTGCGGGGTCGAGCGGGTGGAACCCGCGCTCGTGCGCGACGCGCTCGCCGAGCGAGGGATGCCGCAGGTCCTCTGCGAGGGCGGGCCGCACCTCTTCGGTGCGCTGCTCGACGCCGACCTCGTCGACGAGCTCTGCCTGAGTCTCAGCCCGCTGCTGGTCTCCGGCAGCGCCGGGCGCATCGCGCAGGGCCTCACCCAGCAGACCCGGCGGATGCACCTCGTGCACGCGATCCCAGCGCGGGACCTGCTGCTGCTCAGGTACGCCAGAGCGCGGTAGCCGGGTCAGCCGCGAGCTCGGGCGGCGGCGAGCTCAGGCGGCCGCGTCGAGGGCGTGCGCGTCGAGGATCGTGTACGAGTAGCCCTGTTCGGCGAGGAAGCGCTGCCGGTTCTGCGCGAAGTCCTGGTCGACCGTGTCGCGCGAGACGAGCGTGTAGAAGTTCGCCGAGAGCCCGGACTCCTTCGGGCGGAGCAGACGGCCGAGCCGCTGCGCCTCCTCCTGGCGCGAACCGTAGGAGCCGGAGACCTGGATCGCCACGGTCGCCTCGGGGAGGTCGACGGAGAAGTTCGCGACCTTCGAGACGACGAGCACCGGCGTGCGGCCGTCGCGGAACTCCTGGAACAGGCGCTCGCGCTCGTCGACCGGCGTGGCGCCCGTCAGCTGCGGGGCGCCGAGCGTCTCGGCGAGCTCGTCGATCTGGTCGAGGTACTGCCCGATCACGAGGATGCGCTCGCCCGCGTGCCGCTCGACGAGCTGCTTCACGACGCCGAGCTTCGCCGGCGCGGTCGCGGCGAGCCGGTAGCGCTCGTCGTCGGCGGATGCCGCGTACGCGAGCCGCTCGGACTGCGGCAGGTCGATGCGCACCTCGTAGCAGGCGGCAGGGGAGATGAAGCCCTGCGCCTCGATCTCCTTCCACGGGGCGTCGAAGCGCTTCGGGCCGATGAGGCTGAACACATCGCCCTCGCGGCCGTCCTCGCGCACGAGCGTCGCCGTGAGCCCGAGCCGGCGGCGGGCCTGCAGCTCGGCCGTCAGCTTGAACACGGGCGCCGGAAGCAGGTGCACCTCGTCGTAGACGATGAGGCCCCAGTCGAGGGCGTCGAGCAGCGAGAGATGGGCGTACTCGCCCTTCCGCTTCGCCGTGAGGATCTGATAGGTCGCGATCGTGACCGGCTTGATCTCCTTGGTCTGGCCCGAGTACTCGCCGATCTCCTCGGGGGTGAGGCTCGTGCGGCGCAGCAGCTCGTAGCGCCACTGCCGGGCGGAGACCGTGTTCGTGACGAGGATGAGCGTCGTGGTCTTCGCGGTGGCCATCGCGCCCGCGCCGACGAGCGTCTTGCCCGCGCCGCAGGGGAGCACGACGACGCCGGAGCCGCCGTCGAAGAAGTTGTCGACCGCCTTCTGCTGGTAGTCGCGCAGGTGCCAGCCGTTCTCGGCGAGGTCGATGACGTGCGGGGTGCCCGGCGTGTAGCCGGCGAGATCCTCGGCGGGCCAGCCGAGCTTCACGAGCTCCTGCTTCAGCTGTCCGCGCGCCCACGGTTCGACGAGGAAGCTCGTGTCGTCGATGCGCTCGCCGATGAGCGGCGAGATGCGCTTCGCGCCGACGACCTCGGTGAGCACCGCGAGGTCGTCGCTGCGCAGGCGCAACTCGCCGTCGTCGGTGCGATCGATCACGAGCCGGCCGTAGCGGCCGACGGTCTCGCGCATGTCGACCGACACGGTCTGCGGCACCGGGAACTTCGCGTAGCGCTCGAGCGTGCCGAGCATGTCGTCGGCGGTGTGCCCCGCGGCCCGCGCGTTCCAGAGGCCGAGCCTGGTGATCCGGTAGGTGTGGATGTGCTCGGGGGCGCGCTCGAGCTCCGCGAAGACTGCGAGGTCGTGCCGCGCGTCTTCCGCGAGCGGGTTCGCGACCTCGAGCAGCACGGTGCGGTCGCTCTGCACGATGAGGGGGCCGTCTGACATGACCGTCAAGTCTACGCCCGATCCGGCGACCCGCGGCCGCGTCGCCGGATCCGCCCCCTTCGGCCGCCGCGCAGGCGGGATCGGGCAGTCGGGAACCGGCGCTCAGAACTCGGGCGCCGGGGCGACCGAGGCGATGGCGGAGATCGGCAGGGTGCGCTCGATGTCGGCCTTGCGGTCGCGCGCCCGGAGCCGGCCGTTCGCGACGCTCGCCGGCGCGAGGAGGTAGTCGGCCGTCTGCCCGCCCGGCATCCGCACCGTCACCGTCAGCGTCTCCTTCGCGCGGGCCGCGGCCTCGAGCTGTCGGGCGAGCCACGCCTGCTCGGTCGCGGGGCCGTCGCTCGGGGCGGCGAGCAGCACGTCGAGGAGCTTGCCGATGGGGTCGCCGGCGGGCGCCGGGGGCGGGGTCGGCGCGAGGCGGTGCCGTTGCAGGCGGAGGATGCGCCCGTCCGCATCCTCCGCGGCGACCGGATACCTGGCGTCGGAGAGGGCCCAGAACACGACGTCCGGGGCGAACCTGGAGAGCAGGCGGTGCGGGCCGGTGCGCCGCAGCCCGATCGCGCTGAGCGACTGGTCGACCTCGAGCGTGCCGATCAGCTGCTCGTCCTCGGAGCGCACCGAGCTCTTCGCCGGCGCGTCGCCGTCGTCGGCGACGGAGACCCGCACCGCGCCGAAGCGCGCGGCGGCCTCCGCGACGAGGTACTCGAGGGGCTGCGGGATGCCGGTCAGCGAGAGCGCGCCGAGGAACTCGCGGATCGAGTCCGCCGTCTCGCCGGCCGCGAGGCCGCGATTCACGGACGCGGCCGTGACCCGGTAGCTCGAGGCGAGGTCGCGACCCTCGACGTCGGCGAAGCCGCGCAACCTGGCGTCGAGCGCCGGCTCGAGGGGCCCGGGCGAGACGATCGTGAGGTCGTGCTGCACGTAGACCCGGTCGACCTGCGCCGGGAAGTGCGCGCTGAGCAGCGCGGCGGCCTCGTCGAGTCGCCCGCCGAGCACGAGCCGGCCCGGCTCGACGGGTTCGCCGGCGACCGCGAGGCCGAGCGCCTCCGCTTCGCCCGCGAGCCTGGCGAGGCCCGCATCGAGCCAGTCGCCGCCGACGGGGTAGAGCCAGCGCACATCCTCGCGGAACGCCGCCGCCGACAGCGTCTCGCTGCGCCGCGTCACGAGTTCGCGGAGTGCGGGCGGCACGCGCTCGCGCCAGCACTCGGCGAGGACGGCCCAGCGCTCGGCCGGACCGGAGAGCGACCACGCCGCTCCCGCGTCGGACTCGAGCCAGTACGCGCCGTCGCGCACGACCAGCCCGGCCTCCACCGCGCGGCCGAACAGGCGCGGCACCTCGTCGAGCGCGACGCCCGCGACCTCGGCGAGGCGGCGCGCGTCGGGCAGGGCGAGCCCGCCCTTCGCGAGCTCCCGCGCGGGCTGGGCACCGAGGGCGGCGAGGAGCTCGGCGGTGGCGGCGACCGTCGCGTAGGCCTGCTCGGAGGCGCGCCGGGCGAGCAGCGAGCGGTCGACCTGGTCCACGGCCTGCAGGACCGGAGGCGCGGGGGCGAGCAGCTCCTCGAGACTCGGCAGCTCGTCGCCGAGGCGGGGGACGAGCCGGGTCGCGATCGCGGCGGGGACGTGCAGCGCGCCCGCTGGGCCGCCCTCCGCGTCCACGACGAGCAGGCGCGCCCGCAGACCGCCGAGGAGCGCGGGCAGCCCGCGCCGGAACTCCGCGGAAGCGCCGAGCCCGGCGACGCGTTCGGCGAGCGCCCCCTCGTCGAGCTGGTGATCGGCGCTCGCGAGCGCGGCGAGCACCGCGAGGTGCGGCCGGTCGAGGCGGCCGATGACGTGGTCGAGGGAGTCCTGGTGCAGCAGCGCCTCGGCCAGGTCGAAGAGGTCGGCGATGCCGTCGGTCGAGAACTCGCGGAGGGTGAGCGCGTCGCGCAGCTCGTCGCGGCCCATGCCCCGGAGCTGTGCGGCGAGCTGCAGCATAGGCCCGCTCAGCTCCCGGTTCGCGCCTCGCGCGAGCGGCGCACGGCGTTGACGATGAGCAGGACGACGAGGAGGAGGAAGCCGAGCGGCAGTCCGACGACGGGGACGAAGAAGACGACCGGCCAGATGCCGCGGCTGAAGCCGTCGCCGGCGCCCGCTCCGGAGGCGGTGGCGATCAGCACGGCGAAGATGCACAGCACCGACAGCCCGACCGAGCCGGCGACCATGAAGGCGAGGACGCGCTCGAGGCGGTTCTCGGAGGTGGGACGATCGGTGCTCACCCTCCCAGGATAGCCAGGGCGAGCCGAGTGCGTCGGCCGCAACTAGACTGGGCACCCGAGGGCGACGAGTTCCGGTGCGCCCGCATGGACACGAGCGAGGTCACGCGATGCCCAGCGGCAAGGTCAAGTTCTACGACGAGGAGAAGGGGTTCGGCTTCATCAGTGGTGATGACGGCCAGGAGGTCTTCCTGCACGCCTCCGCCCTCCCCGCCGGGGCCGTGGTCCGGGCTGGTTCGAAGGTCGAGTACGGCATCGCCGACGGCAAGCGCGGCCCGCAGGCCCTCTCGGTGCGCGTCCTCGAGACGCCGCCGAGCCTCGCCCGCATCAACCGCCGTTCGGCCGACGACATGGCGGTCGTGGTGGAAGACCTGGTGAAGTGGCTCGACGCCGCGGGCAGCGACCTGCGCCGCGGACGCTACCCCGACAAGGCGCGCGGCCGGCAGATCGCGACGCTGCTGCGGAAGGTGGCTGACGAGCTGGATGCCTGAGCCCACCGAAGCCGAAACCACGCCGACCGAGACCGACGCCGCCACGGCGCAGGCGGAGCCCGAAGCCGAGCGGACGGAGGCCGACGCCGCGCCCGCCGAGGAGCGGTCGTTCGTCGCCGACGAAGTGCTGCTCGCCTCGGCCGCACTCGCGCAGCGTGCGCTGCTCGAGGTCACTCCTCCCGAGACCGTCGGCTCGGTCGTCGGCCACATCGTCGAGGGCGAGCACGTGCTGTCGCTGCTCTTCGCCGCCGACCTGGCGGGCTACCCCGGGTGGCACTGGAGCGTCACGATCGCCCGCGTCGAGGACGCCGAGCCGACCGTGCTCGAGACCGAGCTCATGCCGGGGGAGCGGGCCCTGCTCGCCCCCGAGTGGGTGCCGTGGTCCGATCGGCTCGCGGAGTACCGGGCCGCGCAGGCCGCCGCGGCCGAAGCCGCCGCGCTGGCCGGCGACGACGCGGAGGCCGAGCTCGACGAGGAATTCGACGACGAGCAGCTCGACGAGGACTCGGACGACGAGGACGACGACGAGGACTCGGACGACGACGGCTTCGATGATCACGACGACGATCACGACGACGCGTTCGACGGCATCGAGATCGATGCGCTCGACGACGAGGCGGATGACGAGGAGTCCGACGACGACGACGAGTCCGACGACGAGGAGTCCGACGACGACGAGTCGTCAGCCGAGGATCACGACGAGCGCGACTGACGCCGCCTGAGCAGCTGCACGGCGACGATGCCGGCGACGCCCAGGCCGGCGCCGATCAGCGTCGTCGGCACCAGCAGCGCGCTCGCGCGCTCGTCGATCGTGCCCCCGAGGGCGAGCACCACCCCGAGCGCGACGAGCCAGCCGATCGTGCCGACGAGCAGCGCCTTCCGCGCATCGGCGCGGGCGGGCTCCGGGTCGGGGCGCCGCTCGTGCTCGGCGAGCCAGAGCCGCATGGTCAGCCCAGCTCCCCGAGCACGTAGTCGATCGCCGAGGTGAGGGCGCGCACGTCGTCGGGCTCGATGGCGGTGAACGTGGCGATGCGCAGCTGGTTCCGGCCGAGCTTGCGGTACGGCTCGGTGTCGACGACGCCGTTCGCCCGCAGCGCCTTCGAGATCGCCGAGGCATCCGTCGACTCGTCGAAGTCGATCGTGACGACCACCTGCGAGCGGTCGGCGGGGTCGGCGACGAAGGGCGTCGCGACCGTCGAAGCGGTGGCCCAGTCGTAGAGCACCGACGACGACTCGCGGGTGCGCGCGTCGGCCCAGGCGAGGCCGCCCGACGCGTTCATCCAGTCGATCTGGTTCTCCATGAGCAGGAGCGTCGCGAGGGCGGGGGTGTTCAGCGTCTGGTTGAGCCGCGAGTTGTCGACCGCGTTCTTGAGGGAGAGGAACTCGGGGATGTACCGGCCCGAAGCGGCGATGCGCTCGACCCGCTCGATCGCGGCGGGGGAGAGGATGGCGAACCACAGTCCGCCGTCGGCCGCGAAGTTCTTCTGCGGGGCGAAGTAGTACACGTCGAACTCGTTCGGGTCGACGGCGATGCCGCCCGCGGCGCTCGTGGCGTCGACGACGGTGAGCGCGCCCGCGTCGCCGGCGACGCGCCGGACCGGGGCCTGCACGCCGGTCGAGGTCTCGTTCTGCGGCCAGGCGTACACGTCGACGCCCGCGATCGCCTCGGTGCGGGCGCTCGTGCCCGGCGCCGCGGTGCGGACGTCGGGCGCCTCGAGCCAGGGAGCCCCGGCGGCCTTCGCGAACTTCGCGCCGAACTCGCCGAAGGAGGCGAGCTGCGCGCGGCGCTCGATGAGCGAGGCGGCGGCGGCGTCCCAGAACGCGGTCGAGCCGCCGTTCCCGAGCACGACCTCGTAGCCCTCGGGGAGCGAGAAGAGCTCCGAGAGGCCCGAGCGGACGCGGCCGACGAGGTCCTTCACCGGGGCCTGGCGGTGCGAGGTGCCGAGGATGGCCGGGCCGAACTCGGCGAGGTGGGCGAGCTGTTCGGGCCGCACCTTCGACGGGCCGCAGCCGAATCGTCCGTCGGCGGGCAGGAGTTCAGCGGGGATCACGAGGCTCGGCATGCGGATGAGTCTATCGATGGCGGCGAGCCCACTAGGCTGGAAGGCGGGCTGTGACGACACGGGGAGGAAGCAGCGTGACCGACCTCATCGACACGACGGAGATGTACCTCCGCACGATCCTCGACCTCGAGGAGGAGAACATCGTGCCGCTGCGCGCCCGAATCTCCGAGCGCCTCGGCCACTCCGGCCCGACGGTCTCGCAGACCGTGGCGCGCATGGAGCGCGACGGGCTCGTCGTCGTGTCCGGCGACCGGCACCTCGAGCTCACGCCCGAGGGGCGCAGCAAGGCCGTGCACGTCATGCGCAAGCACCGCCTCGCCGAGCGGCTCCTCTCCGACGTCATCGGGCTCGAGTGGGAGTACGTCCACGACGAGGCGTGCCGCTGGGAGCACGTGATGAGCGAGCAGGTCGAGCGCCGGCTCATCGAGCTCCTCGGCCAGCCGACCGAGTCGCCCTACGGCAACCCCATCCCCGGCCTCGAAGAGCTCGGCGTCCCCGCGGCGGCCCCGTTCATGAGCGGCGTCCGCAATCTCGTGCAGGCGCTCGGCGACACCACTGAGCCCATTCGCGGCGTCGTCCGCCGTCTGGGCGAACCTGTGCAGTTCGACCCGGAACTGCTCGCCCAGCTCAAGCAGGCCGGCATCATGCCGGGCGCGAAGGCGACGTTCAGCGTCAACGGCGGCTATGTACTCGTGCAGGTCGACGACGTCGAGGGCGGGCTGGAGCTCCCGGTCGAGGTCGCCGCGCACCTCTTCATCGGCGACTGACTCTTCGGCGACTGAGCCGCAGCTGCGCCGCCCGCCGGTCAAGCTTGGGATCGGCTGTGAGTCGGCGCCGTTCGTGATCGGAATGTGACATTCCGTAGGGCCTCGCGTATTCTCGTTCGAGTCCGCCGGCGAGAAGCCAGTCGGTGGAACCGAGATCGAGACGCCCCCGACGTCCACCGCTCGATCCTGAAACCCGTGAAGCGCTCCGGCGCAGCCAGGTGGAACGCCGTTCCCGGCCGTGGGCGACGGAGGTAGTGTTTTGGCTCGTTCCCCCAAGCGACGTCTTCCCGGCGGCCGCGTCAGCAAAGCTGCGACCAAGGCCATCGTGCAGGCGAAGACCAGGGCGGATGATTCCGAGACGGCGATCACGCCCGTCTCGACGATCTCCACCCGACGATTCCGCCGCGGCGGCGTCGCGAACCTGGTCGTCATGTCCATCTCGGCCGGCCTCGTCGGCACGCTGGCGATCCCCGCCTACGCGTTCACGCCCGGCAGCGAGGACCCGGAGTTCGCGACGACCGCGGCGGCCGCGCTCACGAAGGCCGACCCGCAGTCGGTCGACGTCGCCGCCGAGGCATCCGCCGCGCCCGTCTCGCAGGACACGCTGGCCGTGACCACCGGCGCCTCCATCCAGGAGGCCGCCGAAGCTGAGGCCGCCCGCCAGGCCGCGCAGACCGCGATGACCTCGTACGCCGCCTCGTACGACGGCCCTTCGGTCGGCGACTTCCTGGCGAACCCGCCGTACCCGAACTTCGACCTCGCGAGCGTCTACAGCGTCGCGACGCAGTACATCGGCGTGCCCTACGTCTACGGCGGCGCGACGCCGGCGGGCTTCGACTGCTCCGGCTTCGTGATGTACGTCTACGCCCAGTTCGGCGTCTCGATGCCGCACTCCTCCGCCGGTCAGGGCGCGATGGGCACGCCCATCTCCGAGTCGGCCGCGGTGCCCGGCGACCTCGTCATCATGCCCGGCCACGACGGCTTCTACGCGGGCGGCGGAATGATCCTGCACGCGCCCTACGAGGGCGCCTCGGTGCGCGTCCAGCCGATCTGGACGAGCGACTACTCGATCGTCCGCATCGGTATCTGAGATGAACTTCGGGTGACCGCCCGAGGGAAACGGCGCGCCGGAGGCATCCTGCGCGCCGTTTCCTGTCGTACCCTGGAGCCCTGACGAACCGAACCGAACGGGGAGGCCGATGGTGCAGCGCGAGCGCGTCCATGCCAGGAACGCGCGCGCGCAATTCCACCAACGGTCGAGTCAACAGCCGAACGACCTGAGCGCCAACGCGCCGCACGGGCACCGTCCTCTGGACGGTGCCCGTTTTTCGTTCCAGCGACCCCCGCAGGCGACGATTCGCCGTCCCGTATCCCGCGGCCGGAAGCCACCCGGCCCCGTACGAAAGGTGACGTCATGAGCGGCACCCTCATCCTGAACGCGAGCTACGAACCGCTCGCCGTGGTCCCGATGCGACGGGCCATGCTCCTCGTGCTGAACGGCAAGGCCTCGGTCGTCGAGGCGGCCGACGGCTGGCTGCACTCGCGCTCCGCGCGGTACGCCGTGCCGAGCGTCGTGCTGCTGCAGCACTACGTGCGCGTCCCGATGCGGCCGGTGCCGCTCACCAGGCGTGCTGCGCTGCAGCGCTACGGCTACCGCTGCGCCTACTGCCGCGGCTACGGGGACACGCTCGACCACGTGGTGCCGCGGTCGAGGGGCGGCGGGCACAGCTGGGCCAATGTGGTCGTCGCGTGCTTGTTTACTGAACCGTTAACTGCCCGCATCCGGGCAGCACAACGAGCCTGGAATCGGGCCCGTGCCGCGGCCGCCGGAACGGCGGTGCCGGCATGAGCCACACCCTCGTCCTCAACGCCAGCTACGAACCGTTGGCGGTCGTCTCCACCCGCCGCGCCATCCTCCTGCTGCTCGGCGGCAAAGCCTCCACCGTCACCGAAACCACCGCGAAGGTGCGAAGCGCGACCCTCTCACTGAACGCCCCCAGCGTGGTGCTGCTGAACCACTTCGTCCGCGTCCCACGACGCACCGTCCCGCTCACCCGCAAATCCGCGCTGGCCAGATACGGGCACGTCTGCGCCTACTGCGGCCGATACGGCGACACCCTCGACCACGTCGTGCCCCGCTCCCGCGGCGGCGCCCACGACTGGCGCAACGTTTTGATCGCGTGCTTCCGTTGCAACAACCGCAAAGCAGACTTCCTGCTCAGCGAACTCGGCTGGACCTTGCCCTTCGAGCTGAAACCCCCCGACCCGGCCGCCGTTGACGTCATTGCCGGGCGATCGCAGCCCGGATGGGACGAGTACACCCGACCCTGGAACACCGAGCGCATCCCCATAGCTGGTTGATAAGCTAACCACCCAGGGTGTGCGCCCAGCACGGGCGCCGGGTGGCAGCACCAGCGGGGAGGGCTCGATCATGACCGAACCACGCGATCTGCGGAACATCCACCTCAGCAGTCACGGCTGCGTGCAGGAGGACCCACGCATCCCAGAAGGCGTCCGCGTCCTCGACGCCGCCGGCGCCCCGATCACCCCGGTCAACGCGTACCTGCGTGAGCTGTACGGCAACGGGAACGCGGCCACCACCTGCCGCGCCTACGCGTACGCGCTGCTGCGCTGGTGGCGCTTCCTCGACGCCATCGAGGTGCCATGGGACCACGCCGGACCGAGCGAACACATCGACTTCGTCGTTTGGCTGCGCTCCACCGCACCCAGACACGGCAGCCAGGCACACCCCACCGGCCGGCCGGGGTACGCCGCCCGCACCATCAACCTCTCCAACGCGGTGGTCGCCGGGTTCTACGACTTCCACGCCCGCCGCGGCACCGGCCCGATGCTCACCCCGATCCGGCCGAACGCGCCACGCGCGCACGCCCACCACAACCCGATGCACAGCTTCGTCGCCCGCGGACGCCGGCTCGGACAGCAGAAGATCCCCAAAGCCAGCCCGAAAGCGATCCCCGAGCAGGTGTTCAACACGCTGTTCGCCCAGCTGCACTGCCACCGCGACCGCGCACTCATCGGGATCTACGTCAGCTCCGGAGCCCGAGCTGCGGAACTGCTCGGCCTCACCGGCGACGGCATCGACTGGGGCCAGCACCGGATCCGGGTGCACCGCAAAGGCGACGGCCGGGAGCAATGGCTCCCCGTCTCCGGGGACGCGATGGTCTGGCTCAGCCTCTACCTCGGCGCCCGAGCCGCGCACCCGGGCCGGCCCGTCTGGCTGACCCGGCGCGGCACGCCACGACCGTTGAGCTACCACGCCAGCCGGAAAGTGTTCGAACGCGCCCAACACACGCTCGGCACCAGCTACACCCTGCACCAGCTGCGTCACACCGCCGCCTACCGGATGGTGCAAGACCCGAACCTGTCCCTCACCGACGTGGCCTGGGTGCTCGGGCACGCCTCGCTGCACACCACCCAGCTGTACACCGTCCCCGGCCAGACCGAACTATTCGAACGCATGGCCGCCCACTACACCCGACCGCCAACCGCGCCACCGACGCTGCCGGCCGGCTACGACCCGGCCGCCCTCGAGGTGCTGTTCGGAGGCCGTCATGCCTGACCGGTACCCCGAGCCCCGCCCGACCGAGCTCAACCCGAACCCCCGCCAACGCGTCGCCCCGCCACCCCCGCAGGCGCCGCCGGCCACCGCGGCCGCAGCCCCCGACCCCACCAGCTGGCCGGCATCCCGCGACTCCGAAGCCCGGCTGACCGAACGGCTGATGCGCACCATCCCGGCGTCCGCGTCGAAATCCGAGATCTCCGGCCGGCGCGGCGCGCTGCGGATGGTCACCGGCTGGCTCGCCGAATTCCCCGGCGCCAGCTGGCAGGAACGCTGGCTGGCCAGCGGCATCGTCGACCGCGACGACTGGGACCAGCAGATCGTCAGCTGGTACAACACCCGCCACCGCACCCAGTACCTCGCCCCGCACGCCCGGCGCGGCATGGCGTGGCTGCTCGCCCTGGACGCCGTGCGACCAAGCTACGAGTGGATGCACCGCCACCACGAACGCATGCAAGGCGTGCGACGAGCCGTGTTCGATACCCGCGACCCCATCGCCGCGGCACGACTGAACGCGGCGCTGGAAGCACACGGCAAACTCAACTCCCGCATCGCCGCGCAGAAAGCCAGCGCCCTCGCCCAGATCGCCAGGATCCTCGTCCGGACCGGGAAGCAGCAGGTCGCCGACATCACCATCGACGAGCTGCTCGAAGTCCGCAGCACCGCGAAAGGCATCCGCAACAACCTTCCCAGCGGGGCCGCGTACAACGCCATGGCCTGGGCCGGATTCCTGCCCGACGACGCCCCGGCGACGTTCACCAAGACCCGCCGCAGCACCCAGCGCACCGTCGACGAGCTCGTGGACCGCACCGGCATCCAAAACCAGCGGATGCGGAACCTGTTCGTCGACTACCTCCGCGCCCGCGCGGCCGCCCTGGACTACGTGAGCCTGCAGGGGCTGGCCGGGACGCTGGTGCGGAACTTCTGGTGCGATCTGGAACGCCTCGAACCCGGCGTGGACACCCTGGACCTGCCCGCTGAGCTGTTCGCCCGATGGAAGGAATCGCAGCGCACCATCCGGTACGGCACCAAACGGGGCCGACCCCGCACCGACCTCGGCCCGATCCTGCTGGTGGTCCGGGCGTTCTACTACGACCTCGCCGACTGGGCCCAGATCGACCCGGACCGGTACGCCGGCTTTGCCGCACCGAACCCGATCACCCAGGCGGACATCGACGGGTTCCGCAAGTCCGTCCGCCACCAGCGTGCGAAAAGCCACGCCCGCACCCGAGAACGCCTGCCGCTGCTGCCGAAGCTGCTGGACACCATCGCCGCGACCAAACGCTGGCACACCGCCGTCCTCGAGCACACCCGGACCCACCAGATCGGGCAACGCTTCACCGTTGAGGGGATCGAGCTGGCACGCGTCGGCGCGGAATCGCGTGCGTTCGGGGGTCGGCTGCTGAACGGCGTGAAACGAGCCGGCGGGCTGCCCGTCCGCCGGTACGACACCGGTGAGCTGTTCGACGCGGTCCACGCGGAAGGCACCCACTTCTGGCGGTGGGCGGCGATCAACGTGCTCGCCGAAACCGGGATCCGCATCGAGGAACTCGAAGAGCTCACCCACACCGCCCTGGTCCAGTACCGCCTCCCCAGCACCGGGGAGCTGCTGCCGCTGCTGCAGATCGCGCCGTCCAAAACCGATGAGGAACGGGTCATCCCCGTCTCCCCGGAACTGGCCAGCGTGCTGGCGGAGATCATCGGTCGGATCCGACGCGAAACCGGCGCCGAACGGCTCCCGCTGCTGCGCCGGTGGGACCAAGCCGAGAAACGCGAATCCGAGCCGATGCCGTTCCTGTTCCAACGCGTGTTCGACGGGGAACGACGCACCATCAACCGGGCCTGGATCCTCCGCCACCTCGCCAAAGCCACCCACGACGCCGGGTTCATCGGCGACGACGGCGAACCGATCGTGTTCCAGAACCACGACCTGCGACGGATGTTCGCCACCGACGCCGTCAAGTCCGGCCTGCCGATCCATATCGCCGCGGCGCTGCTCGGTCACCAGGACCTGAACACCACGCAACGCTACGCCGCCATCTACGAGGAAGACGTCTACGAGCACCACCGCAGCTTCATCGACGCCCGCCGCGCGCTGCGCCCCGCTGAGGAGTACCGACCACCCAGTCCCGAGGAATGGGAGGAATTCCTCGGCCACTACCAGCAACGCCAAACCGAGTTCGGTCTCTGCGGCCGCGCGTATGGCAGCTCCTGCGTGCACGACGGCGCCTGCCTGCGCTGCGCACTGCTGCGCCCCGACCCGAAGCAAGAAGGCCGCCTGCTGGAACGCATCGCGAACACCGAAGCCCGCATCCAGGAAGCGGAAACCCAGGGCTGGCTCACCGACCTCGAATTCCTGAAGCAGACCCTCGCCGGCGCTCACCGCAAACTCGACGGCATGCGCCAACAACTCGCCGACGGGGCCACCTGGCTCGGGCTGCCCACCATCCGGCCACCCGACGTAATGCCCTAAGCCTTGCTGCCGGGCGGCCTGCTAGCTCAGGTCGTCCGGCAGCAGGTAGTCCACATCATGCTCACCATCCGGGTCGCCGTGCACCACCACCCGGCCCGGCCACAACCGGGCGTCCAGCGCCGTCTCCAACCGTGCCATCGTCAAGAAATCCGCCCACGTCCGCCCCGCCAGCAACGACAACAACGTCGCATGATTGATCCCGGCCGTCCGGGCAACCTCACGCACCCCACGGTCCCCCATCGCCGCACGCAGATTCACCGCGAACCGGCGCGCCATCTCACCCATCGGGTCGTCCGACGGCACGTCCGGCCACGAGCTGGTCAGCTCGTTCGGCTTCGTCCGTCCCGTCTTCGCCACCCCCTGAGGCTATCCGTTCGAGCATGCGCGCAGGGGTTCCGGGGCCGGCCGTCCCAGTCCACACCCACCCGCCCTTCCCTTTCACCCGGACCGGCTGCTACGACTGAGAGGTGCGGATCTCGAAAGACCAGGTCATCGCCGGAGTCCCGGCCGAACACGCCCGAGCCCTCGTCCGGCTCTTCCGGCACGGCGGGTACACCGAACGGGCGGAACAGCTCGTCGGGGCCGCGGCATACGACGTGCTGTCGGCGCTGGCCCAGGACGGCTACCTCGAACACAGCACAGACGGCCGCGACCATCTCTGGGAAACCACGATGGCCGGCAGCGCACTCGCCCAAGCCTCGCTCGCGAAACCCATCACCCGGACCACCGCGGACCGGCTCATCGAACAGCTCCTGCACCGCGCCCGCACCTTCAACGCCGACCCCAGCTACCTCGTCTCCGCGGGCCGCCTCACCGTCTTCGGCAGCTACCTCGACCCGACCATCGAACGACTCGGCGACGTCGACATCGAACTCCACATCTACCGGCGGCCAACCCCTCCCGGCACCGACTTCACCACAGCCGCACGAGACTACGCCACCAACTCCGGCCGCACCTTCAACAGCTACCTCGACTTCCTCTTCTGGCCAGACCGCGAACTCCACCTCGCGCTCCGCAACCGATCCACCGCCCTCAGCATCACCCAACAAGACGTCACCCGATTCACACAGAACACGAAGACCATCTACGACATCGCCGACGACCCCGAAGCCCTCCCGGCAGCCAGAGTCGAAACCGAAATCCGGTGAGCGGGGCGCATCCCAACCGAGTTCACCGCACCCACGCCGGCCCCCCCGACGCCAGACGGCGGGGATGGGCTCGCTGCGACCGGCCCGGGCGGCGTGAGCGGCGGCCTCGTCCTCGCTGCCGCACTCCTCATCGCAGGGGCGATGGTCGCGCGTCGACGGTCAGTACACCGTGCGGGAGGCGATCACTGACCAAACCGGGGACTCGCTAGGCCGACAGTGGTCAGGTAGCAGCCGCACGCGTCGCCGGCGCTGAGACCCGGTCTGACTCCGTGGCCGCCGGGCACCCCGATCAATCGCGGGCGTACGCTGCGGCGATTCGCTGCTCGATGTCGACGTAGGCGTCGTCCGCGACGTCGTAGACGACCTTGTGGATCTCACCACCGGTGAACGCGAACCTTGCCCCGTAGAGCGCGCTGACCGGGTCGCCGCCGTCGTACCCAACAGAGAGACCCTCGCCAGAAAGCGCGTACAACCCGGATTCGGTGCGGATCTCCGCCTCTCCGACCTGCTGATCGTCGATGAACAGCTTGAGCGGTCCGTGCGACTCGCGAAGCTCGCCCTGCCGTTCCTTGACGAACTCGACACCGACGACGTGCCGGCCTGACACGGGAGCGGGGGCGGAGATGCGCTGCTCCGGTGGGATGCCGATGAAGTTGTAGACGAAGTAGAGCGTCCCGTCTTTCACGAACAGCGAATAGCCGCCGAACCGTGACCCCTGTGCGACGATCACTCCCTCGGTCTGTGCGGTGAAGTCGACGTCAGCGAGGATCTTGAACGAGACCGCATGCGTGTTCGCCGCGGAATGCTCCGGGACGGCCGTGGTGCCCGGGTAGTACGTGTACGTGCCGCTCGGCGGGACGTGGACGTGATACTCGAGGCCGAGGCGCACCTCGAGGTCGGGGCCGCTTGCAGCGATGTCACTGAGCGGCAGCACCTTGTTCGCTTCCGCTTCCCGGTACCAGAGCTCGACGAGTTCCTTCACCTTGTCGGGGTGCTGATCGGCCAGGTCGTGAGCTTCGGCGCGGTCTTTGTCGGTGTGGAACAACTGCCAGCGGTCGTTCTCGTAGTCGCCCTTGCCGAGGAACGGTCCGTGCTCGGCGACGACCTTCCATCCCTCGTGCCACAGCCCGCGGGTGCCGAGCATCTCGTAGTACTGGGTGCGCTTCGTAGTGGGGGCGTCCGGAGCGTCGAACGAGTAGTTCATCGGCACACCGGAGAGCGGCGACTGCGGCACGTGGTTGACGACGTCGGGGACCGGCACCCCACACGCTTCCAGGATGGTGGGCACGATGTCGGTGGAGTGGTGGTACTGGTCGCGGGTTTCACCGCTCGCCTGAATACCTGCGGGCCAGTGGATCACGAGCGGGTCGCAGACCCCACCCTGATAGCTGTACCGCTTGAACATGCGATACGGGGTCGAGAACGCGGCCGCCCACCCCGTCGGGTAGTGGTTGTACGTGGCGGGCGTGCCGAGCTGCTCGAGCAGCTTCAGGTTCTCTTCCATCTCGTCGGGCCAGCCGTTGAAGAACTTGTTCTCGTTCACGGACCCGTTCGGGCTGCCCTCTCCGGAAGCGCCGTTGTCTGCCGCGTAGATGATCAGGGTGTTCTCCAGCTGGCCGGACTCCTCGAGGTAATCGATGATCCGCCCCACTTGTGCGTCCGTGTATTCGCTGAACCCGGCGTACACCTCGGCCATGCGACGGAACAGGTTCTTCTCATCCTCGTTCAACGACTCCCACGGGCGCACCGTGTCCGCCTTTGAGAACGTGCCCTCGGCCATCGGGTTCAACGGGGTGAGTTCGGTGCCTTCGGGGAGGATGCCGCGTTCGATCATCCTCGGCAGCACCCACTCCCGGTACGCCTCGTACCCGTCGTCGAACATGCCCTTGTACTTGTCGATGTACTCCTGCGGGGCATGGTGCGGCGCATGGTTCGCCCCCGGGCAGAACCACAGATACCAAGGCTTGTCTGGTTCCGACTGCTTCGAGTCGCGGATGAACGACAGCGCCTTGTCGGCGAGGTCCTTCGAGAGGTGGTACCCGTCCTCGGGGCCGTACGGTTGCTCGATGTAGTGATTGTCCTCGGCGAGGTCCGGGTACCACTGGTTCGTCTCACCGCCGATGAACCCGTAGAACCGGTCGAACCCCTGCGCGAGCGGCCAGTCCTGCTTCGACGCACCCATCGTGAAACCATCGACCGGGACGTTGTGATTCTTACCCACCCAGAACGTCGACCAGCCGGCCTCACGCAGCATGTGCGCGATGGTGCCGTTCTCCGGCGGGATATGCCCCGAGTACCCGGGAAACCCGGTAGCCGCTTCCGAGATCGACGCGAACCCGTTCAGGTGGTGATTCCGGCCGGTGAGGAAAGTCGACCGCGTCGGCGAGCACAACGCGGTCGTATGCCACTGGGTGTACGTCAGCCCTCCCGACGCGAGCCGATCCATAGTCGGCATCTGGATGCGGCCCCCATACGGCGACCACGCCGCCTGACCGGTGTCGTCGTACAGCACAACCAGCACGTTCGGAGCCCCCTCCTTCGCACGGGGATAGAGGAACGCATCCCAATCTGGCTTGGACTCACGAACGTCGAGTTTGATCTCACCCTGGAACTCACGCATCCTTGCCCCCGATCTCGGAAGATGACCCGACGATAGCGCGGCACCACAGATGCAGGGAAGAGCCCTCACCCCTCGGACATGGGCCACATCGCCATCAGAACGTCCGGCCCAACCACGAACGCCGTCGCGCCAGCACGACACCGCACCAACGAACCCATGCGCAACAACACCAACCGCTCTTCGAACACGACGACCAGTGCGAAGCAACCCCGACCATCGACGGCCCTCTCGCCCCATCACACACATCGCGGAACCAGACAGCACCGACGCCCTACCCTGCGACCCACCGAGCCTCGACAACTCGCCGACCCGCCCAGGCCACCCACGAAGCACCCGTCGCTAGACCACCGAATCGCGACGCACTAGTTCAGATAATGCCGGCGCTGCAACCACCGGAAGGCCGACAAGATGCTCGCCGAGATCGGGTGGCGGCTGCCGTTCGAACTGACCGACCCGGCCCCGACGCCGCAGGCCCGCGCCGGACTCTGGTCGACCCGCCACCCGGAGTGGGCGCAGTACCTCGGCTCGGTTCCGCAGCCGACGCTGCTCGCCGGATGACCCGTCTCGGATCCGCGCGGCTGAGCTCCGTGATCGGATCGTGACATCCGATCCGACGTGCCCTATGGTGGAACGAGTCCGGTGCGGTGCACGCCCTCCGGTCGCCCGAGACCACCCCGCCTCCCTCTGCGCGGGATCCGGAGGAACTGCACGTGAACGGTGACACCAAGCGCGACGCGATCGAGCGGCCGCGCGAAGGACGGCGCTCGGCGCCCGCGGCATCCGACTCCCATTCCTCGCCCGCCTCCGACGGCCGGGTCCGTCGACGCAGCCCGCTCCGCGTCCTCGGCGCCGTCGTCGCCGTGCCGGCCCTCGTCGGCACCGTCGCCATCCCCGCGTACGCGATGATGCCGGGCGCCGACGAGTTCGCGAGCAGCGCGAACTACAGCCTCACGCAGAGCGAGGCGCAGGACCTCGTCGTCCCGGGCCTCGTGAACAAGGCCGGCGTCGCCGCCGACAGCTACGAGGTCACGACGAAAGAGGAGATCGACCGCAAGTCGCGCGAGGCCGCTGCCGCGGAGCAGGCCGCCTGGTCGGCCGAACTGGCCTCGCGCGCCGGCAACGGGAACTACGCCGTCTACACGGTGAAGGCCGAGGGCGACGACTACCCGTGGTGGGACCAGCTCCCCGACGACTACGGCGGCGGGTTGTCGCCGCTGCGCTACTACTACCGCGAGTGCGTCGACTTCGTCGCCTGGCGGCTCAACCGCGACGCCGGCGTCACGAGCGCCCCGTGGAAGTGGGACTGGTCGAACCTCGCCTCCGGGAGCGCGTACGCCTGGGCGGATGCGTGGTCTGCGAAGGGCTGGCCCACCTCCTCGACGCCCGTCGTCGGCGCGGTCGCCTGGTTCCCGTACAACCACGTGGCCTACGTGCAGTCGATCAACGGCGACGGCAGCGTGAACATCGAGGAGTACAACCAGAACTCCGACCACTCGTACCACCGGCGCACGATCCCGGCGGGCGAGGCGCTGTACCTCTACCCGCCGGCCTGAGCCAGGCCGGCGCGGCCCCGCCTCAGCGGGGCGCCCGGGCGAGGCAGGCGGGAGCCGGCGTCGGCACGGTGTCGACGAGCTCCTGCGGTACGCCCTCGGCGTCGAGCGCGACGATCGCGATCGAGTCGGAGCCCTGATCGGCGACGAGGGCGAATCGCTCGTCGTGCGTGAGCTCCAGGTCGCGGGGATGGATGCCGCCGGTCGTCACGCTGGCGACGTGCTCGAGCGTGCGCGCCGCACGGTCGAGCCGCAGCCCGGCGAGCGCGTCGGCGTCGCGGTCGCCGACGAGCACGACGCCGCCCCGCGTCAGCCGGATCGCGGAGACGCCGAGGCCACGGGGCGTCACTCCCTCGTCGACCGGGGACCAGCCGAGCTCCGCGCGCGCGTCGAGGTCGAGGACCGAGACCGTGCGGTCGAGCTCGTTCGCGACGAGGGCGAGCCGCCCGCTCACCACGAGGTGGCGCGGGCCGGCCCCGGCGTGCACGGCGATCTCGCCGGCCTCGAGCAGTTCGCCGCGCGCCTCGTCGAGCTCGAGCAGTCGGATGCGGTCGGCCCCGAGATCGGGTCCGAGTGCCGTCGTGCCGTCGAAGACGATCTGGTGCAGGTGCGAGGACTCCTGCCGCTGGGCGTCCGGCCCGCTGCCGGTGAACGCGGCGCGGGCGACCGCGGCGGCGGGCACGGATCCGCCGATCGGGTGGGAGGTGACCGAACCGCCGGAGTAGTTCGCGGCGAGCGCCCACGCCCCGTCGGGGCTGATCGCGAGGTGGCAGGGGTCGCCGTCGGCGGGGCCGAGCTCGGCGAGCGGGGCGAGTCCGCGCCCGTCGGCCTGCACCGACCACGCGGAGACGCCGCCGGGCGCGAGTTCGTGGGCGACGGCGAGGCGATCGCCGCGGAGCGTCAGGAACATGGGGTTGGCGCCGACCGCGATCGGCTCGTCGAGCTGCCAGCCGCCCTGCGCGTCGACCTCGAGGCGGCGGACGCCGCTCGCGGGGCTGCCGAGGCCGCCCGTCGTCGACGCGCCCACCCAGAAGACCGTCGGCTCGCCGCTCATGCTGCTCCATTCCGCGGCGGACCGCTGTCGGGGCGCTGCTGGCGCCGACCGCCAGGCTATCGCGAGCCGGTAGACTCGCTAGGCCGCCCCCGTAGCTCAGAGGATAGAGCGTCGGTTTCCTAAACCGTGCGTCGCAGGTTCGAGTCCTGTCGGGGGCACGGTTCGATTTCTCCGATCGGTCATTCCTGGTCCCACGGGAGCGCGACCAGCGGCAGGATGTAGATCCTGCCGAGCACGGCGACCGGGTGCTTCGTCATGTACTCGGCCGCTTCGTCGATCGAATCCGCAGTGATCACGTCGTAGCCGGCGAACCACTCCTTGAACTCCGGGAACGGGCCGTCGGTGATGAGCGTCCGGCCGTCGCGGACGGCGACGGACTTCGCCCGCTCGGGGCCGGCGACCGGGCCGCCCAGACTGAGCCGGTCGGCGTGCTCGCCCTCGGCCACCCAGCGCTCGAGCATCGCCTGGTCCTCGGACTGGGGCAGCTCGGTGCCGGTGGGGTCGGACATGTGGATGACGAGGTACTGGCTGCTCATGAGCGGTGTCCTTTCGGTGCTGCGAGTTGGTTTCGTCGGCGGATGAGGTGTCTGGTCTCGGCGGTGGTCCCGGCCAGCTCGATCGCGCGGTCGTAGGCCGCTCGGGCCTCGGCGGAGCGGCCGGTCGCGCGCAGCAGTTCCGCCCGGGTGGCGTGGAAGGCGTGGTGGCCGTCGAGCTGTTCGGCCAGCCGCTCGACGATCACGAGGGCGAGTTCGGGTGAGTCGTGCTCGGAGACCGCGATGGCCTTGTTGAGCGTGACGAGCGGATTCGGGTCGATCTCCTCGAGCCGGGAGTAGAGGCTCGCGATGCGCGCCCAGTCCGTGTCACGCGGATGCGGAGCGGTGACGTGGGCGGCGTTGATCTCGGCGAGCAGCCGATACCTGCCCGAGGGCTCGTCGGGCTCACTGGAGGCGAGCAATCGCAGGCCCTCGGCGATGAGCGCTCGGTCCCACGATCCGCGATCCTGCTCGTCGAGCCGCACCAGCTCACCGTCGGCCGAGACGCGGGCCGGAGCGCGGGCGTCCGTGAGCAGCATCACCGCGAGCAGCCCGGCGACCTCGGCATCGTCGGGCCGGAGCTCCTGAGCGAGCCGGGCGAGACGGATGGCCTCCGCGGTGAGCTCGCGCCGGATCACCGGCGTGTCCGGGCCGGAGGCGAGGTACCCCTCGTTGAAGACGAGGTACAGCACCGCGAGGACGGCGTCCAGGCGCTCGGGAAGATCCTCCGCCGCGGGAATGGCGAAGGGGATGCCGGCCGCCTTGATCTTCGCCTTCGCCCGGCTGATCCGCTGACCCATGGTCGTGTCCTGCACCAGGAACGCGTGGGCGATCTCGGCGACGGTGAGCCCGCCGACGACGCGCAGGGTCAGTGCGACGCGCGCGTCGAGCGAGAGCACCGGATGGCAGCAGATGAACAGCAGCCGGAGTCGATCGTCCTCGACGGCGCCGGTCGGGGCGGCGGGTTCCGGATCCTGCATGGCCACCGCCTCCCGGTGCTTCTCGTCCCGACGCGCCTCACGTCGCAGCCGGTCGATCGCCCTGCGGTTGGCCGTCGTGGTCACCCAGCCGGCGGGGTTCGGCGGGATGCCGTGCCTCGGCCACTGCTCGACGGCGATCGCGAACGCCTCCGCGGTCATCTCCTCGGCCAGGTCGAGGTCGTCGAACCGCCGCGCGAGTCCGGCGACGATCCGCGCCCACTCCTCGCGATGCGTGCGCGCGAGCACCGTCGCGACGTCCACTGGGGCGTCCCGAGCTTCGGGCATGGTCACCTCTTCTCGTTCCATCTGCTCCACGAACGGGCCGTTCAGTTTTCGACAGTCTTTCGGAAAAGACGTCGGAGCGCGGTGCGGCCGGCGGCCTTCGGCAGCGGGGCCTCGGCCGCCTCGGCGGCCCGGCGTTCGGCGGCGACGCGACGCCGTTCCGCCTCGACCGCGGCCCGCTGCAGCTCGGCCCGCTGGGAGGCGATCATCAACACCGGATCGATGTGCATGGAGGTGGCCCTTCCCGATCACGCCGGAATCGGTGCATCCCGGCTATCAAGACCACGAACGGGTGCGGCGCGGTTCGACATCGTCGGCCCTCGTCGCCAGGTGCTGGTGCCGCCGGCCGCGCCGGAGCATGATGGGTCGCATGGACCTGCCGGTGATGCCGCCCGTCGCGCCGATGCTCGCGAAGTCGGTCAAGGAGATCCCCGACGTCGGCCACGTGGAGCCGAAGTGGGACGGCTTCCGCACCATCGTCTTCCGCGACGGCGACGAGGTCGAGCTCGGCAGCCGCAACGAGAAGCCGATGACCCGGTACTTCCCCGAGCTCGTCGAGGCGCTCCGGCGGGAGCTGCCGGAGCGGTGCGTGCTCGACGGCGAGATCGTGCTGATGCGCGACGGCCGGCTCGACTTCGAGGCCCTGCAGCAGCGCATCCACCCCGCGGCGAGCCGCGTGCAGCTGCTGGCGGGGGAGACGCCCGCGTCGTTCGTCGCGTTCGACCTGCTCGCGATCGGCGACGAGGACCTCACCGGTGTCGCGTTCGGCGAGCGGCGGCGCCGGCTCGAGGAGGTGCTGGCCGGGGCATCCGATCCGGTGTTCCTCACCCCGGCGACGGCCGATCTCGACGAGGCCCGCGACTGGTTCGAGCGCTTCGAGGGGGCCGGCCTCGACGGCGTCGTCGCGAAGCCGCTCGACGGCGTGTACCAGCCCGACAAGCGCGCGATGTTCAAGATCAAGCACGAGCGCACGGCGGACTGCGTGGTGGCGGGCTACCGCTGGCACAAGAGCGGCGACGTCGTCGGCTCGCTGCTCCTCGGCCTGTACGGCGACGACGGGCGACTGCACCACGTCGGGGTCGTGGCGGCGTTCTCGATGGCGAGGCGCGCCGAGCTCGTCGCGGAGCTGGAACCGCTCGTCGAGACCGATCCGTCGCGGCATCCCTGGGGCGAGTGGGCCGACCAGGCCGCGCACGAGCAGACTCGGATGCCCGGCGCGGTGAGCCGATGGAGCGCCGGCAAGAACCTGTCGTTCGTGCCGCTGCGACCCGAGCGCGTCGTCGAGGTCGCGTACGACCACATGGAGGGCGAGCGGTTCCGGCACACGGCGCAGTTCCGCCGCTGGCGACCCGACCGCGACCCCGCGAGCTGCGACTACGGCCAGTTGGAGGCGCCGGGCGCGCTCGAGCTCGGCGAGATCCTGCCGCTCAGGAGCTGACCGCCCGGCTCAGAGCACGACGCCGATGCCGGCCGAGAGCGCGGTGTGGTGCTCGAACACGAGGTTCGTCTCGGTGAGCGCGACGGCGGGGTTCGCCGAGAGGTTCTTCAGCACGAACTGGCGCACGTGCGCGCTGTCGCGGACGCGCACGTGGATCAGGAAGTCCTCGGTGCCGCCGAGGAAGAACAGCTGCGCCACCTCGGGCTCGCGGCGGAGTTCGTCGGAGATCTGCTCCATGAGGTGACGGGCGCCGGGCCGGATGCGGACGCTGACGAGCGCCTGCAGGGTGAAGCCGAGCGCCACCGGGTCGATCTCGGCGGTGTAGCGCGTGATGACCCCCCGTTCGCGCAGCGAGCGCACGCGGGCGAGGCAGGTGGACGGCGAGATGCCGACCGCTCGGGCCAGGTCGACGTTCGGGATGCGGGCGTTCTCGTGCAGGCGGGCGATGATCGCCCGGTCGAGCTCGTCGAGCACGACGGGCCCCTGGTCGCGGATCTGCGGCGCATCGCTCATGATCGGCCTCGCAATCGTATGAATGCTCTTCTGATCGCGAGTCTATCGAATTCTGTGCGGAGGAGCTTTCGTTCCAGCGAATAAGCGGCGACCATTGAGCGTACCCACCCAACAGCATTCGGAGTCTGAAATGCACATCGGCGTGCCCGCTGAGATCAAAAACAACGAATTCCGCGTCGCCATCACCCCGGCCGGCGTCCACGCCTTCGCGCAGCGCGGCCACCGCGTCGATGTGCAGGCGGGGGCCGGTGTCGGTGCCGGCTACACCGACGAGGACTACCGCGAGGCCGGTGCCACGATCGTCGCGACGGCCGACGAGGCCTGGAGCGCCGAGCTCGTGCTCAAGGTCAAGGAGCCCATCGAGCCGGAGTACGGCTACCTCCGCAGCGACCTCACGCTGTTCACCTACCTCCACCTCGCGGCCGACCGCCCGCTCACCGACGCGATCCTCGCCTCGGGCGTCACGGCGATCGCCTACGAGACCGTGCAGCTCGCCGACCGCTCGCTGCCGCTGCTCACCCCCATGAGCGAGGTCGCCGGCCGACTCGCCCCGCAGGTGGGCGCCGCCTCGCTGCACGCCTCGAAGGGCGGCCGCGGCGTGCTGCTCGCGGGCGTCCCCGGCACGAGCCCCGCGAAGGTCGTCGTCATCGGCGGCGGCGTCGCCGGCGAGCAGGCCGCGGCGACCGCGCTCGGCCTCGGCGCCGACGTCACCGTCTTCGACATCTCGCTGCCGAAGCTGCGCGAGATCGACGCGCGCTACCAGGGGCGCATCAAGACCCTCGCCTCCTCGCCGTACGAGATCGCCCGCCAGGTGAAGGACGCCGACCTCGTCGTCGGCGCCGTGCTGATCCCGGGCGCCGCGGCGCCGAAGGTCGTCACCGACGAGATGGTCGCCACGATGAAGCCGGGCGCCGTGCTCGTCGACATCGCGATCGACCAGGGCGGCTGCTTCGAGGGCTCGCGCCCGACGACCCACGCCGACCCCACCTTCAAGGTGCACGACGCGATCTTCTACTGCGTCGCGAACATGCCCGGCGCGGTCCCCGCGACCTCGGCCCCCGCGCTCACGAACGCGACCCTGCCGTACGCGCTGAAGATCGCCGACCTCGGCTGGGAGGCCGCCCTCGACGCCGACCCGGCGCTCGCCAAGGGCCTCAACGCGACCGCGGGCAAGCTCACCAACGAGCCCGTCGCCGTCGCCCTCGGGATCGAGTACCAGGCGCGCTGAGCCGCGCCGCGCGACCTCGCCCCTCGCAGCCGATCGACCGCCTCGCGCGGTCGCGAGGGGTGACGGAACGTCGCGGCGGGCCGACTCCCAGCGCCCGTCGCGACCGGATGCCCCGACTGCACACGATGCGGTCGGGGCATCCGTCCGTTCAGGACTCGGTTCGCTCGCGGCTCAGTCGTCGCCGAGCACGACGGGCAGCCCGTGCTGATACCAGGCGAGGATGCCGCCCTCGACGTTCACCGCGTCGATGCCCTGCTGCTCCAGATACTGTACGGCCTGCGCACTGCGGCCGCCGACGTGGCACATGACGTAGACCGTGCGATCGCGCGGCACCTCGTCGAGGCGGGCGACGAGTTCGCCGAGCGGGATGTGGTGCGCGCCCTCGACCCGCGCCTGCGCGAGCTCTTCGTGCTCGCGCACATCGATCAGATAGGCGTCGGTCGCGGCGTGGACCTCGGCGGGGGAGCTGGACTGCATGGTGGGCCTCTCGACCTCCGTCACGATACCCGAGCCTCGACAAAGCGCGAGGTTCCGGGCGTCGCTGCGCCGAATCGGGGGAGGAGCGACATAAGGTGGCCCTGTGCAACGGCTGGAACGCGATCAAGGAGACGAGCAACTGCTCGCGCGCGAGACGGATGCCGCGGCCGACGAGCTCACCCCCGACCCCGTTCCCCACGAGGCCGGGCGGCCCACGAGCCTCAGCCTCGGTGATCCCGCCCTCGTCGCGGGCAATGTCGCCGAGCCCACCTGGCGGCGCTGGCAGGACGAACTGCGCGCCGCGGGCGGACGCTCGCCGCTCGTGCGCTTCGAGGACACGCCGCGCACCCGGATCGAGCTCTCGACGACGCACCCGGGAGGCCTGCCGCAGTTCATCACGGGCAAATCGACGCTGCTGTCGAGTCTGATCCGAGACGAACTCGCGCTGCGCAACGCGCGCCTCGCCGCCGCCGAGATCACCCAGAAGGGCATCGAACTGCGCTCGGTGCGCGGCATCGAGTCGGTGCACCTCGCCATCGGGCTCGCCTCGTGGCGGCACAACGGCCAGGAGTACACCGCGCCCGTGCTGCTGCGCCCGCTCGCGATCCGTCGGTACGGGCGGGACTTCGAGCTGAAGCTCAAGGGGCAGCCGTTCCTCAACCCCGCGCTCGCGCGCGAGCTGCACGAGCAGTTCAAGATCACGCTCGACGCCGACGCGTTCGTCGCGCTCGCGATCACCAACGGCGTGTTCAAGCCGCAGCCGGTCATCGACCGCCTGCGCGGCCTGACCTCGCACCTGCCGTGGTTCAGCGTCGCCCCGCGGCTCGTCGTCTCCTCCTTCGCCGAGGTCGGCCCGGCGCTCGCCGCCGACGCGGACGGCACCGCGCACCCGGTCGTCGACGCGATCGCCGGCAACAAGGCCGCCCGCGCCTCGCTCGCGGCGCTGCCGGAGCTGCCGCGCCCCGTCCCGCAGGACGAGCGGCCGCCGTCGACCGACGTGCTCCTGCTCGACGCCGACCAGGAGCAGGAGCAGGTCGTCGCGGCGGTCGCCGCCGGCGCCTCGATCGTCGTGAAGACGCTGCCGGGCACGGGCGGCACGCAGACCATCGTGAACGCGATCGGCGCGCTCGTCGCCGCCGACAAGCGCGTGCTCGTCGCCGGTGCGCGGAAGGCGAGCCTCGACGGCATCGCCCACCGCCTCGGCCAGGTCGGCCTCGGCGGCATGGCGGTCACGACCGCGGGCATCCGGCGCGAGCTCATCCAGTCGATCTCGCGGAACGAGCGCGCCGAGCGACCCCGGGTGAGCGATGTCGACGACGCGCTCGTCCGGTTGCGCAAGGTCCTGCTCGACTACCGTGCCGCGCTCACCAGGCGCGACCCGGAGTTCGGCGCCTCGGTGCTCGAAGCGCTCACGGCGCTCGCCGACCTCGCCGCGCTGCCGGCGGCACCCGACACGACGGCTCGACTCGACCACGCGGCGCTCGTCGCCCTGACGGGCGACCGCAGCCGGGCCGCGCAGGACCTCGCTCGCGCGGCCGCGCTCGGCGAGTTCCGCTACGGGCCCGGCGACTCGCCCTGGTACGGCGCCTCCTTCTCGAACTCCGAGGACGCCGAGCAGTCGCACGCGCTGGCGAAGCGGTTGAGCCGCAGCGAGGTGCCGCGGCTCCTCGAACGCGGACGGGCGCTCATCGCGCAGACCCGCCTGCGGCCGTTCGAGTCCGTGGCCGAGCTCGGGGTCTTCCTCCGGCTGCTCCTCGATGTCCGCGAGACGCTCGACAAGTTCCAGCCCTCGGTCTACGACCGGCCGCTCGGCGAGCTCATCGCCGCGACCGGTTCCCGGCGGGACTCGGAGGGGATGAGCGCCGCCAACCGTCGCAGGCTCCGGCGCCACGCCGGCGAGTTCCTGCGTCCCGGTGTGCACGTGTCGGACCTGAACGCGGCCCTCCGCGGCATCCAGCAGCAGCGCACGCTCTGGCAGCGGTACTCCGAGGCGGGCGCGATCCCCGCGGTGCCGGCCGGCATCGACGACGTCCACGTCGCCTACCGCACGGTGGCCGCCGATCTCTCCTCCCTCGACGGCCCGCTCGGCGTCGCGGGCACGCCGCGGCAGCTCGCGGCTCGCCCGATCCGCGAACTGCAGTCCACGCTCGCCGGGCTCGCCGAGGAGTCGGAGGTGCTGCTGAACCTGCAGGAGCGCACGGCGCTGCTCGGTCGCCTGCGCGACCTCGGGCTCGACCCGCTGCTGCTCGACCTGTCGAAGCGGCACGTCCCCGAGCTGCGGGTCGCGGCGGAGCTCGAGCTCGCCTGGTGGCAGTCGGTGCTCGAGACCATGCTGGCTCGCGAGAAGGCGCTGCTCGGTGCGAACACCTCGGTGCTCGACCGGCTGGAGGCCGACTTCCGCCTCGTCGACGAGGCGCACGCCGCCGCGGCGGGTCCGCTGACCGCGTGGCGCCTCGCCGAGAACTGGAAGGTCGCGCTCGTCGACCACGCCGACGAGGCCGAGCGGCTGAAGAAGCTGCTGCGCAGCGACCGGGTGCGGCCGCAGCTGCTCCAAGCGGAGGCGCCGACGCTGTTCCGCGTGCTGGCGCCGGTCTGGCTCGCCTCGCCGTACGAGGTGCCGGCCATCGACGACACGATCGGCTTCGACGCGGTCGTGCTGGTCGACGCCGGCGCGACGACGATCGCCGAGAACCTCGGGGCGATCCGTCGCGCGAAGCAGATCATCGCCTTCGGCGACCCGGTCACGCAGACGCCGACGCCATTCGAGACGGGCATCTTCGATCGGGACCAGCAGGGGCCGGCCGAGCACGGCGTGGATGCCGCGCACGCGGACTCCGCGCTGGCCCGGCTCGGCGAACTGCTGCCGACCATGACCCTGACGCGCAGTTACCGCGCCGGCGGCGAGGACCTCGCCGAGCTCGTGAACACCTGGTTCTACGGCGGCCGCATCGTCTCGATGCCGTGGGCGGGCAGCTTCCTCGGGCACGGCAGCCTCGGGCTGCACTACGTGCCGGGCAACGGCCTGCCCGACCCCGTGACCGGCACGGTCGAGTCGATCGACACCGAGGTCGCGAAGGTCGTGGAGCTCGTCATGGAGCACGCCGTGAAGCGGCCGCGCGAGTCGCTCATGGTGATCACCGCGAGCCAGCGGCACGCCTCCCGCGTGTACCAGGCGGTGCTCGCCGCGTTCGCGAAGCGCAGCGACCTCTCCGACTTCATCCTGAAGGACCGTGCCGAGCCGTTCACCGTGCTCACCCTCGAGCAGGCCGTCGCGCAGAGCCGCGACCGGGTGATCTTCTCCATCGGGTACGGCCGCACGCCGCACGGACGCCTCCTGTCGAACTTCGGGGCGCTCGGCGAGCCGGGCGGCGACCGGCTCCTCGCCGTCGGGATGACGCGCGCCCGGCGATCGATGGACATCGTGTCGGCGTTCCGACCCGAGCACATCGACGAGGACCGTCAGGCGCACGGCGTGCTCGCGCTCGCGAACGTGCTCGCCCAGACCGAGGAACGGCAGGCCGCCCCGGCCGAGTCCGGGACCGGCGACGCGATGCTCGCCGACCTCGGCGCCCGCCTCGAACGGCGCGGCATCCGGGTGAGCGTCGGTCACCGCGGCAGCCTCGCCCTCGCAGCGGCCCACGCCGGGAAGGCGGTGGTCGTCGAGACGGATGCCTCGCTCGACGGCATGAGCCTGCGCGAGTCGCTGCGACTCCGCCCCGAGGTGCTGCGCCGGCTCGGTTGGCACTACCTCCGCGTGCACAGCTTCGAGCTGTTCAGCAATCCGGATGCCGTGGCCGAGCGCGTCGCGACGCTGCTCGGCAAGCCGAGCCCGCGCCGCGCCGCCGCCCAGCGGTGACGGGCGCGGTCCGATGACCGGGGCGACGCCGACTCCCGAGTCGGAGCCGGATGGAGCACCAGGCGCCGAGGAGACGGGGTCCGCGGCGCCGGAGCGTCAGCGCGTCGTCCGAGCCCGGGGCGCCAGGCGGGCGAAGCTCACGCCGGCGCCCGGCAGCGACCCGTCGCCGGAGTCGCCGCTGGAGCGGGAACCGAGCCGCCCGGCCGGCCCCGACGACGAGCGGATCACGCGGGAGCGCCCGCCGCACTGGTGAGCGGCGAGGCATCCGACTGCACGAGAATGCCCGCTGCACCGAGGTGCAGCGGGCATTCGGCGTGTCAGGGGGAGGCCGTCAGCCGCTGTGGCGGCCGGAGCCGCCCGGCGCGGTCGAGCCGCCGTTCTGCGCGGCGAGCAGGTCGCGGATCTCGGCGAGCACGTCGAGCTCGGTCTCGGGCGTCTCGGGATCGGGCTGGCCCGCCTTGCGCTTCGCCTCGGCGCGCTCCTTGAAGTGGTTCATCGGCATCACGAAGACGAAGTACACGACGGCCGCGACGGCGAGGAAGGAGATGATGGCGCCGATGATGGCGCCGAAGGAGAACTTCGCGTCGCCGACCTGCCAGACGAGTGCGTTGTTCAGGCTGTCCGCCTGGAAGAGCAGGCCGAGCAGCGGGTTGATGAGGTTCTCGACGATCGAGTTCACGACGGCCGTGAACGCGGCACCGATGACGACTGCGACGGCGAGGTCGATGACGTTGCCGCGCATGATGAATTCTTTGAAGCCGTTGATCATGGCTCGCTCCCTCCGGGGTGGGCTGGTCGTCGCCACGATAACGCAGGCTCAGGCGGATGCCGCGGAGGTGCTCCCGCCGGTTCCTTGGCTGGTCGAACCGGACTTTGCGGGGCTGCTGCCGCTCGACGCGCCGCCCGACGTGCTCGAGCCTCCGCCGGTGGCGGACCCGGCCTTCGCCGAGCCCCCGCCGTCGCCGGAGCCCGAGCGAGAGTCCGTGCGGTAGAAGCCGGAGCCGTTGAACGTGACGCCGATGGTGTTGAAGAGCTTGCGCAGCTTGCCGCCGCAGACCTCGCAGACGGTCAGCGCGTCGTCGCTGAACGCCTGGTGGATGTCGAAGGCGTTCCCGCACTCGGTGCAGCGGTAGGAATACGTGGGCATGGGGATCTCCGGATGTTGCAGGGCGCCGACGCTCAGAAGGCGACGATGCGGGTGGGGGTGACGACGCCGTTCACGCCTTGGTCGTGGAGCTCGTGCGGCACGCGCTCGACGAACTCGCTGTCGAAGACGACGGCGTACACCGGAGGGCATTTTGCCATCGAGCCGAGGGTCTTGTCGAAATACCCGCGGCCCCAGCCGAGTCGCATGCCGCTCGCGTCGACGGCCGCGGCCGGGACGACGATGAGATCGACGTCGTTGATCGCCATCGGGCCGAGCAGCTCGCCGACCGCCTCGGGCGTGCCGTGCAGCCCGAGCTGCTCGGTGTCCTCCTCGCCGACGGTCCAGTCGAGCAGGCCGTCCTCGCGGGTGACGGGGAAGAGTACGCGGAGCCCCTGCGCCTCGGCCCAGTTCACGAACGGCCGGGTGTTCGGCTCGCTCGGCATGGACAGGTAGCAGGAGAGCGACTCGGCGTTCGTCCGGGCGACGAGTTCTTGAAGCCGGGAGGTGAATCCCTCGGTCGCGAGTTCGCGCTCGTGGTTGGAGCGGTTCTGGCGGCGCTCGCGGAGTTCGGCGCGGAGGATGCGCTTCTGGACGTCCGGATCGTCGGGCATGCTCTCATCCTAGACAGCGGAGGCCATCGGATAGGCTGTGCTGATGACCGAGCGCATTACGAAGGCCGTGATTCCGGCCGCCGGCCTGGGCACCCGCTTCCTGCCGGCGACGAAGGCGATGCCGAAGGAGATGCTCCCCGTCGTCGACAAGCCGGCGATCCAGTACGTCGTCGAGGAGGCGGTGCACGCCGGCCTGACCGACGTGCTGATGATCACGGGCCGCAACAAGAACGCGCTCGAGAACCACTTCGACCGGGTCGCCGAGCTCGAGGCGACGCTCGAGGCGAAGGGCGACACGGCGAAGCTCGAGAAGGTCAACGAGTCGACCGAGCTCGCAGACATGCATTACGTGCGGCAGGGCGACCCGCTCGGTCTCGGCCATGCGGTGCTCCGGGCGAGCATGCACGTCGGAGACGAGCCGTTCGCCGTGCTGCTCGGCGACGACATCATCGACGCTCGCGACGAGCTGCTCACCCGCATGCTCGCCGAGCAGGGCAAGCGCGACGCCTCGATCGTCGCGCTGCTCGAGGTCGACCCCGACAGCATCCACCTCTACGGGGCCGCGGAGGTCGAGCAGACCGACGACCCCGACGTCGTGCGCATCACCGGCCTCGTCGAGAAGCCCGCCAAGGAAGTCGCCCCGTCCAACTACGCGGTGATCGGCCGGTACGTGCTGCGCCCCGAGGTCTTCGAGGTGCTCGAGCGCACGGCGCCCGGCAAGGGCGGCGAGATCCAGCTCACCGACGCGCTCATGGAGATGGCCGGCGACGTCGAGGGCACGGGCGGCGTCTACGGGGTCGTGTTCCGCGGGCGCCGCTACGACACGGGCGACAAGCTCGACTACATCAAGGCCGTCGTGCAGCTCGCCGGCGACCGCGACGACCTCGGCCCCGAGCTCAAGACCTGGCTGCGCGGCTACGTCCAGGGCCTCGACGCCTGAGACCCGAGCGGCGACCGCCTGCGGCGCTGCTCGACCGCTACCCTCTGAGCATGGCTTCAGCCGCCCTTCCCACGCTCCGCGACGGCGAGCTCGTGCTCCGAGGCATCCGAGTGCGCGACGCGCGCGCGCTCGAACGCGTGCTCGTCGAGAATCGGGCGTGGCTGCGCCGCTGGGAGGCCACCTATCCCGGTGGCGGCTTCGCGATCGACGTGAAGAGCTCGATCCGGAATCTGCTCTCCCACGCGCGGTCCGGGCACGGCCTGCCGTTCGTGCTCGAGGTCGACGGTGAACTCGTCGGGCAATTGAACGTGTCGTCGATCTCCTACGGCTCGCTGTCCTCGGCGACGATCGGGTACTGGGTGGCGCAGAGCGCCGCCGGGCGCGGGCTCACGCCGGCCGCGGTCGCGCTCGCGACCGATTACTGCTTCCGCACGCTGCGCCTCCACCGGATGGAGATCTGCATCCGGCCGGAGAACGCGCCCTCGCTGCGCGTCGTCGAGAAGCTCGGCTTCCGCTACGAGGGGCTGCGCCGCAGGTACATCCACATCGACGGCGACTGGCGCGACCACTTCGCGTTCGGCCTCGTCGCAGAGGAGGTGCCGCGCGGCGTGCTCCAGCGGTGGCGCGACGGCCGCGTTCCACCCGGTGCCGCCGAGATCCACCCGGCCGATCGGGTGGCCGCGCTGCATCCGCTGCAGCTCGACGTCCGCTGAGCCCGCGAGGCGCCGGGGCCGTCGTGGCATCCCCTCGCTGACACACCCGCGAATCTCGCGGGACGTCGGGGCTCCGTGCCCTACCGTTGATGCATGGACGTGGTGGGCGGGGGCGTGCTGGTGGCGGTGGCCGCCGCGCTGTGGATCGTCTATCTGCTGCCGAACTGGTTCCGCCGGCGTCAGTACGAGGCGAGCGAGCGGCACGCGATCCGGCTGCAGCAGACCCTCCGGGTGCTGGCCGAGACCGCGGAGACCCCCGAGGCGGTCCGCCTCGAGGCCACGGCGCGTGAGGTCGTCGCCCAGCGGCGCATTCTCGCGGCGCAGCAGGAGGCGGCCGCCCATCAGGCCGAAGCCGCACGTCTCGCCGCCGAGGCCGAGGCCCAGATCGCGCTGGTCGAGCGCCGCGCGGCCGAGGAGGCCGTCGCCGCCGCTCGCGAACGCGCCACCCGCCTCGCGGCCGCGCAGGCGATGCCGGCGATCTCGCAGGCGACAGGAGCCGTGGCCGCGCCGCCCGTCGCGAGCGGCGCCGCGCGCGTCGCGCGCCGCCGGGGTCGTGCGTTCTGCTCCTCGGTCGTGCTCGTCGCGACCCTCGTCGTCCTCCTCGGCCTCGCCCTGGCGTGGCCCCTCGTCGCCCTACTCCTGGCTGCCGTCGCCGGTGCCGGAGCCACGGCCGGACTCGTGCGTCTGGCTCGGCCTGCCGCCCCGGTCGCGGTGTCGACGGCGCAGTCCGTCGCGCCGATTCCCGCGGCGCCCGCGTTCGAGCCGATCGAGCTGCAGACCGCGCCGCCGCGCTCAGTGGAGTGGACGCCGCAGCCGCTGCCGCGTCCGCTGCACCTGTCGCGGGGCACGATCGCCGCGACCGCCATGGCCTCCGTCGAGGCGGCGGCGAAGCTGCAGCGCGCCGCGGCCGACGAGGCGATCGCGGCGAAGGCGGAGCGGATGGCCCCCAAGGTCCCCGTGCTGCGGCCGGCGGCCGAGACGGCTCGGCCCGCGGCATCCGCCACCGCTCGCACCGCTGCACCGGCCCGCGCGGAGTCCGCGCCGAACCCGTATGCCGCGATGGGCATCGTCGGCAGCGCGGAGCCCGGCTTCAACGACCTCGACACCGTCCTCCGACGTCGTCGCGCGGTCTGATCGCTCCGGACGACGCGCAGTGGTGGTGGTCACCACCACGCTGTCGGAGGTGATAGGCTCGTTCACGGCTCGGGCCCATGGCGCAGTTGGTAGCGCGTCTCGTTCGCAATGAGAAGGTCGGGGGTTCGAATCCCCCTGGGTCCACCACAAGCATGAAGGCTCGAACCCCGGTCGATGGAAACATCGGCCGGGGTTCGAGCCTTTTCCGTTCGGGCGGGAGCGCGGTCGGCAGCGCCGAGCGCCGTCAGCTCGCGTCCGGGCGCCGCACCAGGTACTTCGCGGGCTCCGGGAGGTCGACGAAGCCGTACTGCCGGTACAGCCCGTGGGCGTCGGAAGTGGCGAGCAGCGTGCGGGGGACGCCGAGCGCGTCGAGATCGGCGGCGACGCCGGCCATGAGCAGCTTGCCGAGTCCGGCGCCGCGCGCATCCGGGTCGACGAAGACGTCGCACAGCCAGGCGAAGGTGGCCCCGTCGGTGACGACCCGCGCGTAAGCGAGCTGCGCGCCGGTCTCCTCGTCGTAGACGCCGTAGTTGCGGGAGGCGTCGATCGCGGCGTCCTGCGTCGCGCGGCTGCGCCCCTCCGCCCAATACGCGAGCGTGCTGAGCCAACGGTGCACGAGGGCGCGGTCGAGGCGGTCTGCGGAGCTCGAGAACACGTACGGGGCCATTCGACCAGCGTAGGGTGGGGGCTCCGCCGTTTCGCCGAACCGAGGAGTCCAGGGTGCCCACGCCGCAGCAGATCGTCGACTTCACCGAGCCGCCGGCGCCCGAGGGGCGGTCCCCGTTCGTCCGGCCTCAGCGCGTCGCGCCGGTCGAGGTCGTCGCGTACGACGAGCGCTGGCCGGCGATCGCGGCGGAGCTCGACACGCGCATCCGCGAGGCCCTCGGCACCAGGGTGCTGCAGCTCGAGCACGTCGGCTCCACCTCGGTGCCGGGGTTGCCCGCGAAGCCCGTCATCGACCTCGACCTCACCGTCGCCGACCCCGAGCGCGAGGAAGCGTGGCTGCCGCAGCTCGAGGCCGCCGGGTTCGAGCTCACGGTGCGGGAGCCCTGGTGGCACGGCCACCGCTGCCTCTCCCTCGACTCGCCGCGCGCGAACCTGCACGTCTTCGGGCCGACGGGCCCCGAGCAGTACAAGCACCGGATCTTCCGTGACTGGCTGCGGACCGACGCCGCGGATCGGTCCCGCTATGCCGAGGTGAAGTCCAGCGCGGCGCTGGCCGCGACGGAGGCGGGGGAGACGATCATGCAGTACAACGCCCGCAAGGCCGCGGTGATCCAGGAGATCTACGGGCGCGCGTTCCGGGCAGCCGGCCTGCTCGACTGAGTCGTCAGCTCGCGCTCGCGAGCGCCGCGTCGAGCAGTATCGCGAGGCTGCGATGGGCCGCCGCGCGGGCCGCGGAATCGCCCGGATGCCCCGCGAGCCACAGCGCCGCGTCGTTCATCGCCCCCGAGAGCATCGCGGTGAGCGGCTCGAGGAGCGCGCCGGTGACGCCGGCGGCGGCGAGCGCCTCGCGCAGGTGCACGACGGAGTGCTCGGCGTCGAGCTGGCGCCACTCGGCCCAGCCGATCACGGCGGGGGCGTCGACGAGGAGCGTCCGGACCGCCGAGGCATCCGTCACCGCGTCGAGGAACGCGATGCAGCCCGCGCGCAGCTGCGCCGAGGCATCCGCTCCCGCCTGATCGGCGGCCGCGACGACCGCCGAGGCGACCCGTTCCTGCAGGTGCGCGACCACCGCGGCGAAGAGTCCGCGCTTGCTCCCGTAGTGGTGGTAGACGGCGCCGCGGGTGACGCCCGCGGCAGCGGCGACGTCTTCGAGGGCGACCGCGGCGAAGCCCGATTCGGCGAACAGCGCGGTTGCGGTGTCGAGGATCGAGCGGGCTGTGCGGGCGGCGTCTTCGGCGGAGGCGCGAGGCATGGACTTCCTTTACGTACAGGATGTATGTAAAACTAGAGATCAAACATTCTCAGTGTACGTAAAGGAGTCCACGATGACCGTCACCAGTTGCTATCCGGTACTGATGAGCGACGACGTCGCCGCCACGGCCCGCTTCTACCGTGAGGAGCTCGGCTTCCAGGCGACGTTCGAGAGCGATTGGTACGTGAGCCTCCGACTCGGCGAGTGGGAGCTCGCGGTGCTCGACCGCGGGCACGACACCATCCCCGCGGGCTACGGCGCGGCCGCTGCCGGGGTGCTGCTGAACCTCGAGGTCGACGACGTGGACGCCGTGCACGCCCGGCTCGTGGGGGAGCGGGGCCTCGAGCCGGTGCTCGCCCTGCGGGACGAGGCCTTCGGGCAGCGGCACTTCATCGTCGCCGCGCCGGACGGCGTGCTGCTCGACGTCATCCAGCCGATCCCGCCGAGCGCTGAGTTCCTCGCCGCCTACGCCGCGGGCGCCCCCGAGGGGTGAATCGCTCGCCCCGCGCTCAACCAGCCTGCTGTTCGCGGCGCACCATCTCGCCGATCCAGATCGGAGCGAAGGGCGAGGTGCAGTTCGGCGGCGTGGGGTAGTCCTTCAGCACCTCGAGGCGCTCGCCGATGTCGAGCGCCCGCGCCCGGAGTTCGGGGCGGCGGATGCCGATCGTGGCGAGGCAGGTGTTCATCTCCCACTGCAGGCGGTCCGGGGCGTCCTTCATCTCCGCCTCGATCGTGTCGAGGAGGGCGGGGAGGTCGAGCACCTCGGGCCGCTTCGCCACCGCGTCGGAGGTGAGTGCCCAGCCGGCGCTCGCCACGATCGGGTCGGGGTCGGCGAGCCACGCCTTCCGCAGCTCCTCGGCGTGCGGCCCCTTCTTGACGACGTAGTTCACGAGCCAGTCGTGCACCTTCGGAGCCCGGGCCTCCCGCAGCATCTCGTCGAGCTCGGCCGGGGTGAACGCGCGCGGCTTCGAGATCAGGATGGCGACGAGGCGGGCGGCAGTGTCGTCGGTGGCCCAGAGCCGGAGTGCGAGCTCCTGGTCGGACTTCAGGCGCTTCGCGACGCCGCGGAGCTTCGTCAGGTTCACGCCGTGGTCGTCGCCGTGGCGGGCGTTCACCTCGCGCATGCGCGGATCCTCGAGCTCGGCGAGTTCGGCGAGCACCTCGTCGACGGTGGAATCGGACATCGGAGCCCTCCGTTCGTTCGCGACCAGCCTAGGCGCGGGAGGTGCGGCTGCATCCTGCACCAATGCCGAACGCCCGCCGTTTCGGGCGGGCGTTCGGTGGTGCTGGCGGAGGATGGGGGATTCGAACCCCCGAGGGCTTTCACCCAACACGCTTTCCAAGCGTGCGCCATAGGCCACTAGGCGAATCCTCCAAAGACCCCTCACGCACCCGCCAGAGCCCGGTTACCCTTGCTGCGTTTCCGCCCTGGGGGAGTTGGCCTGGATGGCGCCACGTGAGGAGCCTCGGACAGTCTACCCGAGCGAACGGCTCCGGATGAACGCGGGCTATCAGCCTCGCGCAATAGGCTGGGTTCGTGGCGCACAGCATCTACATCTGCTCCGCCGAGGGGAACACGGGCAAGTCGACCGTCGCGCTCGGGACCCTCGACACACTCATCCACCGGGCGACCCGGGTCGGCGTGTTCCGTCCGGTCGCGCGTTCGACCGCGGAACGCGACTACGTGCTCGAGCTGCTGCTCGGCCACGACGGGGTCGTCGACCTCGCCTACGAGGACGCGATCGGCGTCGGCTACGACGACGTCCACGCCGACCCCGACGGCGCGCTCGCGACGATCGTGCAGCGGTTCAAGGCGGTCGAGGCGCGCTGCGACACCGTCGTCATCCTCGGCTCCGACTACACCGACGTGGCGAGCCCGACCGAGCTCGCCTTCAACGCCCGAATCGCCGCGAACCTCGGCGCGCCGGTGCTGCTCGTGCTCGGCGGCCGCGCGGGGCTCCAGGGCGCCGACCGCATCGGGCACGCCGATCACGCGGTCGGCGACGAGGCGCGCACCGCGCCCGAGCTCGCGCAGCTCGCCGAGCTCGCGGTCGAGGAGCTCGAGCGGGAGCACGCGAGCCTCCTCGGCATCGTCGTGAACCGCGCCGACCCGGCCGAGCTCGACGCGATCGTCGCCGAGGTGCGCACCGCCGTGCAGCGCGGCCCCGGCCGGCACGGCCGGCCCGCGGCATCCGTCGTCGGCGAGGCGCCGACCGCGGTCTGGGCGATCCCCGAGGACCGCTACCTCGTCGCCCCCTCGATGCGCACCGTGATGGAGGCGGTCGGCGGCGAGCTCTACGTCGGCGACCCCGACCTGCTCGACCGCGAAGCGCTCGGCGTCGTCATCGCCGCGATGTCGATGGAGAACGTGCTCAACTGGCTCACCGAGGGCGCGGTCGTGATCGTGCCCGGCGACCGCAGCGAGGTGCTGCTCGGCGTGCTCACCGCGCACTCGAGCCAGGCCTTCCCGTCGATCTCCGGCATCGTGCTGAACGGCGGCTTCCCGCTCCCCGAGCAGGTGGAGCGGCTCGTGCAGGGGCTGAAGGCCGGCCTGCCGATCATCCGCACGCCGATGTCGAGTTACGAGACGGCCCTCGCGATCACGCGCACGCGCGGACGGCTCGCCGCCGAGTCCCAGCGCAAGCGCGACACCGCGCTCGCCCTCTTCGAGAAGCACATCGACGCCGAGGCGCTGCTCGAACTCCTCGACGTCGCCCGCACCGACGTCGTCACCCCGCTGATGTTCGAGTACGGCCTGCTCGAGCGAGCGCGTCGCGTGAAGAAGCACATCGTGCTCCCGGAAGGCTACGACGACCGCATCCTCCGCGCCGCGGCGACCCTGCTCGCGCGCGAGGTCGCGGAGCTCACGATCCTCGGCGAGGAGATCGAGATCCGCTCGCGGGCGATCGGCCTCGGCCTCGATATCTCGCGAGCGACGGTGCTGTCGAACCACGACTTCGTGTACGTCACCCGCTTCGCGGAGGAGTACCAGCGTCGCCGCGCGCACAAGGGCGTCACGCTCGAGCAGGCGCGGGAGCGGGTACAGGACGTCTCCTACTTCGGCACGATGATGGTGGAGCTCGGCATGGCCGACGGCATGGTGTCCGGCGCCGCGCACACCACGGCGCACACCATTCGGCCGTCCTTCGAGATCGTGAAGACCCGGCCGAACGTCGATATCGTGTCGAGCGTGTTCCTGATGGCGCTCGCCGATCGGGTGCTCGTCTACGGGGACTGCGCCATCGTGCCCGATCCGACGGCGGCCCAGCTCGCCGACATCGCCATCTCCTCGGCCCGCACGGCCGAGCAGTTCGGGATCGAACCGCGCGTGGCGATGCTCTCCTACTCGACGGGCGGCTCGGGCGAGGGCGCCGACGTCGACAAGGTGCGCAAGGCGACCGAGCTCGTGCGGCTCCGGGAGCCCGCGCTCGCCGTGGAGGGCCCCATCCAGTACGACGCCGCCGTGGATGCGGCGGTCGCTCGCACGAAGCTGCCCGAGTCGGAGGTCGCCGGGCGGGCGACGGTCTTCGTGTTCCCCGACCTCAACACGGGCAACAACACGTACAAGGCGGTGCAGCGCTCGGCGGGGGCCGTCGCGATCGGCCCCGTGCTGCAGGGGCTCAACAAGCCGGTCAACGACCTCTCCCGCGGCGCCACGGTGCAGGACATCGTGAACACCGTGGCGATCACGGCGATCCAGGCGGCCGAGGGTGGCGTGCGATGAGCGTCGTGCTCGTCTGCAACTCCGGCTCGTCCTCCTTCAAGTACCAGCTCATCGACGTCGCGCGCTCGGAGACCCTCGCGAGCGGCATCGTGGAGCGCATCGGCGCCGGCGTCGGGCACGCCCAGCACCGGCACGAGGGACCGGAGAACACGAGCCACGGCTCGAACTGGGACGGCGCGTTCGAGGTGCCGGACCACTTCGCCGCCTTCGAGGTGATGCTCGAGGGCTTCGCGGCGCACGGGCCGTCGCTTGAGGAGTTCCCGCCGGTCGCGATCGGGCACCGGGTGGTGCAGGGCGGGGCGCGCTTCTTCGAGCCGACCGTCATCACCGAGCTCGTGAAGATCAACATCGACGAGCTGTCCTCGCTCGCGCCGCTGCACAACCCGGCGAACCTCGCGGGCATCGAGGCGGCGCAGCGCGCCTTCCCGGACGTGCCGCACGTCGCGGTGTTCGACACCGCGTTCCACCAGACCATGCCGCCGGCCGCCTACAGCTATGCGATCGACCGCGAGGTGGCGGCGAAGCACCGCATCCGCCGCTACGGCTTCCACGGCACCTCGCACCGTTTCGTCTCGCGGGCGACCGCCGAGTTCCTCGGCCGGCCGCTCGAGGAGCTGCGCACGATCGTGCTGCACCTCGGCAACGGCGCCTCGGCCTGCGCCGTCTCGGGCGGGCGCTCGGTCGAGACGAGCATGGGGATGACGCCGCTGGAGGGGCTCGTCATGGGCACGCGCTCGGGCGACCTCGATCCGGCGGTGCTGCTGCACCTGCAGCGACGCGCCGGCTACTCGGTGGCCGAGGTCGACGAGCTGCTGAACCAGCGCAGCGGGGTCCTGGGGCTCGGCGGGCACGCCGACATGCGCGATCTCGTCGCGGCCGCGGATGGCGGCGACCAGGCGGCGGCCCTCGCGCTCGAGGTGTATGCGCACCGGGTCCGTTCCTACGTCGGGGCGTATGCGGCCCAGCTCGGCCGGGTCGACGCGATCGTGTTCACCGCCGGGGTCGGCGAGAACGCGGCGCTCGTGCGGGAATGGTGCCTCGCCGGGCTCGAGGGCTTCGGCGTCGTCGTCGATCCCGACCGCAACCGGGCGGTCGAGCGCGGGGCGCGGCGGATCTCGGGCGACGACTCCCGCGTCGAGGTGCTCGTCGTTCCGACGAACGAGGAGCTCGAGATCGCCAGGCAGGCGGCCGAGGTCGTCGGCGGCACGATCGGCTGAACGCGAGACGCTCCGGACGGACCCCGGGGCGCCGCTGCGCCCTCGCATCGAAAATTACACAAGAACCATTGCACAACACTTCTTGTGGAACTAGGCTGCCGCTATGACCGACGAGACCGAGCGCCGCGAGCCGAGTCGCATCGAACTGCACGACCTCGGCCGGATGCGGGCGCTCGCGAACCCCGCGCGCATGCAGCTGCTCGGGCTGCTGCGGCTCGACGGCCCCGCGACCGTGGGGGTGCTGGCCGAGCGCCTCGGCGAGGCGCCGGGCTCGGTGAGCTACCACTTGCAGACGCTCGCCAAGCACGGCTTCGTCCAGGAGGCGCCGGAACTCGCCCGCGACCGCCGGGAGCGGTGGTGGCGCGCCGCCCACGACTACACCAGCTGGAATCCGCTCGCGTTCCGCGACGACCCGGCGACGCGGACCGGGCTCGACGAGTTCCGTCGCCAGGTGCTCGACGGCTATCACCGGGAGCTCCTCGACGCGCTCGCGGCCGAACCCGCCCTCGACACCGACTGGGTCGAGGCATCCGAGTCGGCCGACGCCGCCGCGCACCTCACCGCGCCGGAGCTCGCCGAGCTCTCGGCGGAGCTCGCCGCCGTGCGCGACCGCTGGTTCCGCCGCGGCCGCGAGCGCCGGGACGGCACTCGGGCCGTGCGCATCATCACGCACACCTTCGTGCGGAGCGAGCCGTGAGCGGCTCGGACCCGGCCGCGCTCGACGCGGTGGTCGGCGCACCCTCGCCGCGGCGGCGCGCGCCGCTCTTCGCGACCTTCGCGGCGGCGCTCTTCTCGCTCGGCGGCAACGCGATCGCGCTCGTCGCGATCCCGATCATCGCGCTCCAGCAGACCGGCTCGCCGCTCGCGGCCGGCGTCGTCGGCGTCTTCGCCACGGTACCGCTCGTCATCGGCGGCGCGTTCGGCGGCGTCCTCGTCGACCGCTTCGGCTACCGCGCGTCGAGCATCGTCGCCGACCTCGCGAGCGCCGTCACCGTGCTGGCCCTGCCGATCCTCCACGCGACGGTCGGCCTCGAGTTCGGGGTGATGCTGGCGCTCGTCTTCCTCGGAGGCCTGCTCGACCCGCCCGGCGACACCGCGAAGACCGCGCTCACCCCCGACCTCGCAGCGCTCGCGAGGATGCCGATCGCGCGGGCCGCGGGCATCCAGTCCGCCGTCCAGCGCACGGCCACGATGCTCGGCGCCGCCACCGCCGGTGCGCTCATCGCGTTCCTCGGGCCGATGCCGGCCCTGCTCGTCGACGCCGCCGGGTTCGTGATCTCGGCCGCACTCGTGCTGCTGTTCGTGCCGCGGGGGCTGCGAGCGGCCTCGGCGGGCGCGGGCTCCGGCTCGGTGGGCCGAGCGGGGGAGTCGGAGCCGGCTGCCGACGACGACGGCGCCGGCAGCCGCGGATTCGTGGCCGGTCTGCGCTTCGTCGCGCGGTCGCCGCTCCTGCGCGCGATCGTGCTGCTCGTGACGTTGACGAACGCGATCGACGCGGCCGGGATGATGGTGCTGAAGCCGCTCTACGCCACGGAGGTGCTCGGCGATCCGGCGCTGCTCGGCTTCATGGTGGGCTGCTTCGCGGGCGGCGCGCTCCTCGGCTCGACGGTGTTCGCGGCGGTCGGCCACCGCTGGTCGGGGCGGGTGCTGTTCGCCGCGTGCTTCATGCTCGCCGGCACCGTGCCCTACGCCGCGATGGCGCTCGGGGCGCCCGCGCCGGTGCTGCTGCCCGTGCTCGCCGTCTCGGGCTTCGCCGCGGGCGCGATCAACCCGATGATCGCGACGGCGATGTACGGCCTGATCCCCGACGGCATGCGGGCGCGCGTCTTCGGCGTCACGACCGCCGGCGTCACCGCGACGATGCCGCTCGGCGCGTTCCTCGGCGGACTCGCCGCAGAGCAGCTCGGCGTCGTCGGCACGATGGCGGGCTGCGCCGCGCTCTACCTCGTGCTCGCGTCGAGCCCGCTGTACCTGCGGGCGTTCGGCGGGCTGCGCGCCGCGAACGCCCGAGCGGCGGCGAGCGACGCCTGAGCCCTCACGTGACCGTGCACGTGCCCGTGCCGATCAGCGCGGGCAGGCTCGCCGTGACGAGCCGCTGCGCGGAGGTCCAGCCGGAGCGCTGCATCGAGACCGCGAGGTAGCCGGTGCCGCCCAGGGCGGCGTTCAGCAGCCCGCCCGTGTACGTCGTCGTGTACGAGCCGCCGCTGGGACCGGTCGTGGTGAGCGCGCTGCCGAGCAGCACCACCTCGAGCAGCAACGGGTTCGTTCCGGCCTTGTAGACCGCCTCGCCGACGGCATAGCCGGCGGGCAACTGCCAGGTGATCGAGATTCGCGCGGAGCCGAGCACGTTCGATGCCGTGCAGGCGGTCGCGAGCGCCGTCGGTGCCGGGATCGTCGCCGCCGAGATGGTGCCGAGGCCGGCCTCGGCGTCGCTCCAGGCGGCCTCGGTCGGCCGAACGGGGAGCGTCAGCAGGCCGAGCGCGACCACGGCGGCGAGTCCCACCGCTGCGTGGGCCCGCGCGGGTCCGCGCCGGGTCACGACGGCCGCCTTCGGCGTCGACGCGCCTGCGCGCCGAGGAGACTGAGCGCCGCCCCGAGGGCGAGGAGGCCCGCCGCGAGCAGCAGCCGAAGCTCGGGCGCGGCGCCGCTCGCCGCCAGCCCGGTGCGCGGGCTCGTCGCTCGGGGCTCGCCGTCGCTCCCGGTGTCGAGGAGCTCGCCGAAGCCGTCCGCCTGCACCCGCCACTCGGCGCGTGTCCCGGGGACGGCGTCCTGCTCCGGCATCCGCACGTCGAAGCGAAGCCAGCCGCCCGGATGGCCGGGGACTTCGCCCAGGACGAGGTCGCTGATCGAGGCGTCGAGCCGCTGTTCGGGCACGAGCTCGTGGCCGGACGCGCAGCTGCCGGCGACGGGGGCGCCATCGCAGGCGACGACGCGCAAGAGGATCGGGGTCGGCTCCGGCACCGCGACGTCGAGCCGGAGCTCGATCGTGCCGGGCGCCCGAGCGATCGTGGAGGCGCCGAGCAGGAGCGTCGCCGACTGCCCGGGGCCGAGCCGCGCGAGGGCGAGCGGATCGCCGACGATCGCGAGCCTGAGGAACTCGCCCTGCACCACCCGTTCCACGGGCGCCGCGTGCGCGGGTGCCGCGCCGAGCGCCGCGGTGGCCGCGACGGCGAGTGCGGCGACGGCGCCGAGGGCCCCGGTCCGTGCACGCGGGGCGGATGGCTGCGGCTCGGCATCGGAGTCGCGCCGTCGCTCGCGCCGCCGCGGCGGGCGCGGCGATCGAGGCGCTCGGGGGCCGCGCGGCCAGAACGCCCAGAGCACGAGCGCCGTCAGTCCGAGCGTGAGCCCGCCGAGCACGACCGGCTGCTGGAGCGCGGTGATGATGCCCGCGACGCCCGGCACCGACCACAGCACGATCCGCACGGTGGCGACGTCGTACGGCGAGGGGTCGTCGACGGGATTCGCGTCGCCCCGCAGCGTGAGCGCCCGGCGCTCGCCGTCGCCGCTCGGCGAGGCCTCGATGCCGACGACGCGGTGCGTGACGGGCAGCCGTCCGTCGCGCTCGACGGTGACGACGTCGCCGAGCCGCACCTCGGCGGCCGGGAGCTCGCGGACGAGCGCGGCCGAACCGGCCGGGATGGTCGGGCTCATCGAGCCCGTCGCGAAGAGCATGATGGTGACGTTGAACGCGAGCGCGGCGACGACGAGGGCGATGCAGACCGCCCCCGCCGCGGCGAGCAGGAACAGCACCGCATCGCCCGCCGCGCGCCCGACCCGCGCGGCGCTCACGTCGTCTCCGTCATTCCTGCCCCCGTCCCCCGTCGAGGTCTGCGATTCACTGGTTCGAGCTGGTCGTGACCGTCCACTTGAGCGTGCCGCTCTGCCCCTGGATCGTGCTCGGTGCGGTCGGTTTCATCCGCACCTGGAAGCAGAACCGCACGACGTTGCCCGCGGCCTTGGTGATCGCCGCGGACTTCCCGGCCGGCACGGCCGCCGTCGTGTCGGTGAACACGGCGTCGGTGTAGATCGACGAGTCGCTGCACGCCGTGCCGGTGCCGGCGAGCACCGCGACCTTGTAGTCGAGCTGGGCGGTGAGCGTGCCCGCGCCGCCGGGGGCGATCGCGGACAGCGCGGCCTGGCCGTCGACGGTCGTCGCGGCCGTCGTGCGAACGTCGAGTCCCGCCGTCGCCGTCGCGGACGGCGAGAGGCCGGCGACGGCGAAGGTCAGCGTCGCGGGTGCGGCATCGCTCGTCTGGGCGTACGTCGCCGACGCGGTGTCCTTCGCCTCGGAGACGAAGACGCTCGCGCTGAAACTCCCGGTGCCCACCTCGGCGTCGTTCCACGCGGCCAGGGTCGCGGTGGCGCCGACGCCGAGCACGAGCCCGGAGGCGAGGATGGCGAGGAGCCGACGGCGGGCGACGCCGTGCGGCCCCCGCCAGCTGCGGTGCCGCGGCACGATCGCGGCCTACGAGATCGGGGCCGCTGAGGTGCCGAGGAACTCCCACGTGATCGAGCCCGTCTGCGACTGGCCGAGCGCGCTGCCCGCGGTGACCGCGATGCAGTAGTTGCGCTGCTCGGTCAGCGAGGCGAGCGTGCCGATCGCGGCGGGCGTCGTCAGCGTGGGCGGGGTCGCGTTCGGCACGACCGAGGTGCCGGCGGCGAACGCCGTGGCGTCGCAGCCGGTGCCCGTGCCGACGTCGACGACGCCGTAGCTGACGTTCGGCGCGATGGTTCCCGTGCCGCTCGAGGTGAGCGTGAGGTCGGCGCCGTAGTTCGACCCCGTGCCGAGCTTCAGCGAGAACAGGTGATACACCGTCGCGTTCGGCGTCAAGCGGTCGGCTCCGACGGCGAAGGTGAGCGCTGCGCCGGGCGCGGTCTGGTGCTCGCTGAACGCGGTCCCGTCGGGACTTCCGACGAGCGAGAACGCCCCGGATCCGAAGGTGCCGCTCGCGAACTCCCGATCCGTCCAGGCGGCGAGCCGTTCACCGGCCTGCCCCGTCGCCGAGGCCGGGGAGACGCTCGCCGTGGGTCGGCCGGCGCGGGCGGTGGCCGCGGC
>NZ_BMRJ01000001.1:757998-758417 GCF_014648575.1 Agromyces mediolanus
GGTTTCCCTTGCGCGGCAACGTACTCCTTTGCCAGCCGGACTGGTGTCCCCCTTTCGGAGGCCATGCGGTTCGGGAGTCGGGCGCCGAGGGGATGCCTCGCGCGGGGGTGCGCGCGGGGGCGCAGGCGGGCGCGTGCGGGGGCGTGCGCGGGCGTGCGCGGAGGCCTGTGCGCACGCGCGCGAGGGCGCTCGCGCGCGTGGAGATGAGCGATACTCACCCCAATTCGGGGGGATGCCGAGGAATTTTCAGCGAAGTCTTGAATCCGGCTCAGCTCCTGTGGCAGCGTGTGCGCCATCGACCGCAGCGATCGACACGCTGGGTCGGAAGGCGACGAGGCCGAGGGGAACGGCTTCGCCCACGGGGGAGGGAAAATGTCGCGTCCGCGTACACGCATGTCCGGGTTCGGGAAGGTTCGGCG
>NZ_BMRJ01000001.1:758427-762166 GCF_014648575.1 Agromyces mediolanus
CACGTTCGCGGTGTTGGCGTTGCAGTTCCCGAATGCGCAGGGCACGACGCCGGCGGATACGAAGATCTCGTTCATCCGGGATCTGCCGTTGGACTTCATGGTGTTCGGCACGATCGCGGGCACCGTCCTGTACGTGGTGTGGATCTGTTTGATCTCGACGGCGGCGTCGAACGGGGTGAACGTGACCGACGGGCTCGACGGGCTCGCCGGCGGGGCGTCGATCCTCGCGATCGGCTCGTTCGTCGTCATCGGGTTCTGGCAGTTCAACCAGGCCTGCTCCCGCCTCGCCCCCGACAACGACAACTTCGCCCGGTGCTACGAGGTGCGCGACCCGCTCGATCTCGCGATCGTCGCCACCGCCATCACCGGTGGGTTGATCGGCTTCCTGTGGTGGAACACGAACCCCGCGAAGATCATCATGGGCGACACGGGGTCGCTCGCCCTGGGCGGGGCGCTCGCGGCGTTGGCGATCGTGAGCCGTACGGAGCTGCTGCTGGTGCTGATCGGCGGGCTGTTCGTGATCGAGACGGGGTCGGTGATCGTGCAGCGGGCGTACTTCAAGCTCACGCACGGCAAGCGGATCTTCCTGATGAGCCCGATCCATCACCACTTCGAGCTGAAGGGGTGGGCCGAGGTCACCATCGTCGTGCGGTTCTGGATCATCGGCGGCCTCCTCGTCGCCGCCGGCGTCGGCACCTTCTACCTCGAATGGCTCCAGAGCTGACGCCTCGCCGCACGCGCGCGTCGCCGCACGCGCGCGTCGCCGCACGCGCACCCCGCCGCGGCTCACTCCGGGCGGCGGAACACGCGGCGCATGTGATCGCTGTCCAGGAAGTCGGCGATGCCGATCAGGATCAGGCTGAACACGATCTGCTCCGTCACCATCCAGAACGGGAACAGTCCGGGGATGGCGGCCATGACGAGCGTGATCACCGGGAAGATCTTGCTGAACAGCCGCAGCCGGGAGTACGCCCAGCGGTAGCCCTTCTGAGCGCGCCAGGCGAAGTAGAACAGCGTCGCGGTCATGCCCAGCACGACAAGGATCCGCATCCACACGGGGAACGCGAGCACCGTGCCCTGCGCGAACAGCACGATCGCCACGACGAGGGCCGCGAGCCCGATGAGCAGCTCCAGCGCGAGCAGCCAGCTGATCCAGGTGAACGCGCGACGCGTGCGCGGGTGCTCGACGAGCTCGTCGTCGGCCTTCTCGCCCGCGGCGCGGCCGCCCGCGATGCGATCGAGCTTCGTGATCACGGGTTCGAGATCCATGGTCGCCTCCGGCTCCGACGATACGCCGCCTGCGCATGAAACCACCTAGAGTGGTGACATGGCGGCCCGCTCCGACGACGCCGTGGTCATCGAGGTCGACGGCCACGAGGTGCGACTGAGCCATCCCGGCAAGCTCGTCTTCCCCGACGCCGGCCTCACCAAGCGCGACCTCGTCGACTACTACCTCGCCGTCGCCGACGGCGCCCTCCGCGGCGCCGGCGGACGGCCGATGGTCCTGAAGCGCTTCGTGAAGGGCATCGATCGCGAGGCGTTCTTCCAGAAGCGGGTGCCCGAGCAGCACCCCGACTTCATCGACACCGCGACCCTGCACTACGCCTCGGGCACCGAGGCCGAGGAGACCGTCGTGCGCGATCGCGCCGGACTCGCCTGGGTCGTGAACCTCGGCTGCATCGACCTGAACCCGCATCCGGTGCGCGTCGAGGACCTCGATCACCCCGACGAGCTCCGCGTCGACCTCGACCCGATGCCCGGCGTCGAGTGGTCGCAGATCGTCGACACCGCGTTCATCGCGCGCGAGGTGCTCGCCGAGCACGGCCTCGTCGCCTGGCCGAAGACCTCCGGCTCCCGCGGCATGCACCTGAACGTGCGCATCGAACCGCGCTGGAGCTACCCCGAGCTGCGCCTCGCGGCCGAGGCGCTCGCCCGCGAGGTCGCCGATCGCGCCCCGGGTCTCGCGACCGCCCGCTGGTGGAAGGAGGAGCGCGGCGAGACCGTGTTCGTCGACTTCAACCAGAACGCGAAGGACCGCACCGTCGCCTCGGCGTACTCGGTGCGACCGCTCCCCGACGCACGCGTGTCGACACCGCTGGACTGGGACGAGGTGCGCACCGCCCGGCCCGAGGACTTCACCGTCACCACCGTGCTGCGCCGCTTCGCCGAGCGCGGCGACCCGGCGGCCGGCATCGACGACGCGGCCGGATCGCTCGACGGGCTGCTCGCCCTCGCCGAACGGCTCGGCCCGGCCGAGAAGCCGCCGAGAGGGGCGGATGCCTCGGGCCGCCGCACCTCGACCATGCCGCTCATCGAGCTCGCCCGTACCGAGACGAAGCCCGAGGCCCTCGCCGCGCTCGAGGAGTGGCGGACGAGGCATCCGTCCGCCGCCGCGGCGCTGCACCCGGCCGACGTGCTCGTCGACGGCATGCGCGGGGCGAGCTCGCTCTGGTACCGCGTGCGGGTGAACCTGCAGCACGTGCCCGAGGGCGAGCGTCCGCCGCAGGAGCCGCTCATCGCCGACTACGACCCGTGGGCGGGCCGGCGGCCGGGCTGAGCGCTCGGCGGGGCTGCGCACGTCGGCGGTCGGTGGCAGGCTGGCAGTGATCCGGGGAGGCAGCATGTGCGGAAGATTCGTGGTCTCGCAGAAGGCCGACGACCTCACCGAGGTGTTCGAGGCCGAAGACGACTTCCCCGACTGGCGGCCGAGCTACAGCCTCGCGCCGACCGACACCATCCCGATCGTGCGCGAGCGAGCCGACCGCGAGACGGGGGCCTTCGTGCGGCGGCTCGAGCCCGCCGTGTGGAACTTCCACCCCTCGTTCATGAAGGAGTCGAAGCGTCCGCAGTTCAACTCCCGCATCGAGACCGTCGCGACGAACGGACTGTGGAAGGGCGCCTTCGCCCAGGGGCGCTGCATCGTGCCGATGCGCGGCTACTACGAGTGGACGGGCGAGCCGGGCAACAAGCAGGCGCACTACCTGCACGGCGAGAGCGAGCTGCTCGCGGCGGCCGGCATCTCGACCGCCAGGCGGCTCGACGACGGCAGCTGGCAGGTCTCCGCGTCGATCATCACGCGTGAGGCGCGGGATGCCTCGGGCGAGATCCACGAGCGCATGCCGGTGTACCTCCCGCTCGACGAGGTCGAGCGCTACCTCGATCCGGCGAAGCTCGACGCGGGCGGCATGCAGGCGATGGTCGACTTCCTGCTCGAGGCATCCGACCGCGTCGCGCCCACCATCCGCGAGTACGAGGTCGACCGCCGGGTCAACTCCCACCGGGCGATCGACCCGCACGACCCGACGCTGATCGAGCCGCTGCCCGCCGGCTGAGCCGGGTCGCGGGCGGGTATCGCCCGCGTATGCGGATTCCGAGACGGCCCGGCAACGGCCGCTGCGGTCGACTCGGAGTATGCGAACCCATCACGACTCCGTCATCCGCCGCCGCCGCGTCGCCGTGCTCGGCGCCCTCGCCGCCGTGCTCGCCTTCGTCGCCGTCGGAGCCGCCCTGCTGGGCGCGGCGGCGGCGAGCCGCGGCGGCGCCCCCGGCATCGGAGCGGACGGCCTCGGTGCTCCCTCCGGCGAGGCGCAGGCGGGCGGCGGCGACACCGGGGACGGCACCATCGACGAGTCCGACGGGTACATTCCGGAAGGGGAATGGATCTCGCTCGACGACGAGGTGCCCGCGATCACCCTGCTCGACGGCGAGCTGCTGGCGGCCGTCCGGGCGGCCGCCGCGG
>NZ_BMRJ01000001.1:762294-861439 GCF_014648575.1 Agromyces mediolanus
GCACCTGCTCGACGACGCGGTGCTCGAGTACGGCAGCCTGGAGGAGGCCCGTCGCTTCGTCAGCACCCCGGAGGCCTCGAACCACGTCACCGGCCGGGCGATCGACATCGGCCCCACCGACGCCGACAGCTGGCTCTCGCAGCACGGCGCCGACTACGGGCTCTGCCAGACCTACGCGAACGAGATGTGGCACTTCGAACTCTCGACCGAGCCCGGCGGCGAGTGCCCGGTGATGCTGCCGGACGCCTCGTGAGCCGGCTCGACGGCCTCGGCGCCGCGTGGTCCGCCCTCGCGCTGCTCGCGCTCGGCGTGCTCGCCGTGCCGCTCCTCGCGGTGTGGCTCATGCTGCCACTCGTGCCGGCGGTGGCGATGCTCGCCCAGCTGCTCGGGGTGTTCTAGGCGGGCCGCTCCGCCCGGCGATGCGCTCGGCTCGCCCAGAACAGCACCGGGATGAGCACGAGCGAGAGGATGCCGCCGCCGAGCGCCAGCGCCGCATAGCTCGACGCCGCCATCACCACGCCGGACATCACGCCGCCGCCGGCCCCCGCGAGCGCGATCAGCACGTCGATCGTGCCCTGGGTGCGCGCCCGGTTCGCGGGTACCGTGGCGTCGACGACGAGCGCGGTGCCGGCGATGAGGCCGAAGTTCCAGCCGAGGCCGAGCAGCACGAGCGCGAGGATCAGCAGGCCGAGCGAGTCCGCCGGGGCGACCGCCGCGACGATGCCGGCCGCGAGCAGGGTCACGCCCGCGGCGATCGCCATCGGCGTGCGGCCCACGCGGTCGACGAGCACGCCCGTGACGAGCGACGGCAGGTACATCGCCGCGATGTGCAGGCCGATGACGAGGCCGACCTCGCTGAGGCCGTGATGATGGGCGCGCATGTGCACCGGGGTCATCGTCATGATCGCCACCATCGCGATCTGCGTGAGCACCATCACGGTGGCGCCCGCGTACGCGCCGGGGCCGGGGCGTACGGGCGCAGGCGGAGCGGATGCCTCGGCAGGAGCGGATGCCGCACCGGGCGCGGATGCCTCGGCGGGCGGCACCGCCTCGGCCGGGTCCGGTGTCTCGACGGTCGCGGGCGCCTCGGCATCCGGCAGCCGGCGGGCGAGCAGGAAGGGGTCGGGCCGGAGCAGTGCGAGCAGCACCGCACCCGCGGCGACGTAGGCGGCCCCGCCGAGCAGGAACGGCCCCGCGAGCGCCGGGATGCCCCAGGACTCGGCGAGCCGGCCGAGCGGCTCGACGAGGTTGGGGCCGGCGACCGCGCCGAGCGTCGTCGACACCATCGCGATGCTGACGGCGGTGCCGCGGGTGCGCGGCGTCGCGAGGTCGGCTCCCGCGTACCTCGCCTGCAGGTTCGTCGCGGTGCCCGCCCCGTAGACGAAGAGCGAGAGGAACAGCAGCGGCACGTTGTCGGCGACGGCGGCGAGCACGACGCCCGCCGCGCCGATGCCGCCCGCGGCGAAGCCGAGGCCGAGCCCGAGTCGGCGACCTCGGCGCTGAGTGACCCGGCCGACGAGGAACGCGGCGAGCGCCGAACCGAGGGTGAAGAGCGCCGTCGGGACGCCGGCGAGGCCGTCGCTGCCGAGCACCTCCTGGGCGAGCAGCGCGCCGACGGTGACCCCGGCGGCGAGGCCGGCGCCGCCCAGCACCTGGCTCGCGACCACGACCGCGAGGGTGCGGCGCTGCAGCAGGCGGCGCAGCTCGTCGTCGGCGGCGACCTCGCGGGCGAGCTCGTCGAGCGCGGCGGCGCCGTGCGACGCTCGCGGCTCAGGCGATGCGGGCAAGGTCGTCTCCGTCCGTCGCGCGCCATTCGATGACGCCCTCGTTCATGGCGGAGGCGCGCAGGCCCTTCGCCCGGAGCAGGAGGGCCGCCTCCCGGGCCATCCGGCAGAACTCGCCGCGGCAGTAGACGACGACCTCCCCGTCGGGGTCGAGCTCGACGTGGCGTGCCTCGAGCTCGTCGAGGGGGATGGAGACGGCGCCCGGCACGTGTCCGGCGTCGTACTCGAGCCGCGGGCGAACGTCGAGGACCGTGGCCGACGGCGCGACCTCGGCGCGCGAGACGAGCGGCAGCTCGGCGGCGCCTTCCGGTGCCCCGAGGTAGCCGTCGAGCGTCGCCCGGAGCGTCGGCGAGTGCCGGAGGGCGACCCGCTTGGCCACGAGGTAGAGCTCGGCGACCTCCGGGCCGGCGAGCGAGTAGTGCACGGTGGTGCGCTCGCGCCGGGCGCGCACGAGTCCGGCCTGGCGCAGCGTCTGCAGCGCCGAGGAGACGGTGGTGAGCGGCATGCCGGTCATCCGGGCGAGCACCTCGACCGAGTGCTCGCCCTGGGCGAGGAGCTCGACGAGTTCGAGCCGACGCCCGTTGGCGATGGCCTTCAGCGCCTCGGCGAGCGCGTCGTAGACCTCGAGCTTGTCGCCCGATCCGATATTCCGTGGATTCACGGAATAAGCCTAACGGCTGGATCGGGCGCTACGTCTGGACCGCGGCGATGGGCTCCGTGGTGGGCTGCTCCGAGCCCCCGGCCGGTTCGACCGTGAGGCCGACGACCATGCCGTCGACGAAGTCGCCCTCGAGCACGCGCCAGCTGTTCGCGCCGACGAGTCCCGCCGGCGCCGGCCCCGCCTCGTCGATGTACCAGAGCTCGTAGTCGTGCGTGGAGCCGAGCTCGGGCAGGCCGTTCGCCATGACCGCGCTGCGCCCGAGTTCGGCCGACCAGAGCACCGTCACCTCGCCGCCGCCGGACACCTCGACCGTCTGCCGCTGGGCGTCCGGGGCCGCCTCGAGGGCGGCGAGCTCGCGCTGCGCGCCCCAGCCGTTCGGGCCGGACCAGCCGATCCCGATCGCGACGCCGATCGCGAGGATCGCCACGGAGGCCGCGGCGGCCAGCGTCGTCACGAGGCGACGCCGCCGGCGCCGGGCGGCGAGCTCGTCGACGGGCCCAGCGTCGGGCTCGGGCGCAGCGGGCTCGGGCGCAGCGACGGGCTCGGGCGCCGTGTCGGGCTCGGATGCCGACGCCGGGAACGCGGTGGGCTCGGCGAGCGGTTCGGCATCCACCGGCGGCAGCTGCGGCGTCTCGTCGAGGCGGGCGAACAGCCCGGCCTTCAGCGAGGGCGGCGGCGCGAGCTCGGGCGCCTCCGCCCCGAGCCCGGCGGCGACGGCGCGGAAGCCGTCGACCTCGGCCCGGAGCTCGGGCGATCGGGCGAGCTCAGCCTCGAAGCGGCGCAGCTCTTCGCCGTCGAGCGCGTCGAGCGCGTAGGCCGCCGCGAGCGCGCGGAGCTCCTCGTCGGGTTCGGTCATGAGGTCACCCCCAGCAGGTGGCGCAGCCGGATCATGCCGTCGCGCAATCGGGTCTTCACCGTGCCGAGGGGCAGTTCGAGCGCGTCGGCGATCTCGGACTGACTCTTCCCCTCGTAATAGGCCATGGCGAGGGCGGTGCGTTGCGCCTCGCTGAGCTCGCCGAGCGCGGCGCTCACGCGCTCGTGCTCGACGCTGAGCTCCACGCGCTCCTCGACGTCCTCGGCGGGCGTGGCGAGCTCGCGGATGCCGGCGCGGAGATCGCGCTCGGCGCTCGCCTGCGCCGAACGCACCCGGTCCACCGCACGGCGGTGCGCGATCGTCAGGAGCCAGGCGACGGCGGCGCCGCGGCTCGCGTCGAAGCGCGCCGCCTGCTGCCAGACCTCGAGGAACACGTCCTGGGTGACCTCCTCCGCCTGGGCGGCGTCGACGAGGATCCGTCGCACGAGGCCGAACACCCGCGGCGCGGTGCGGTCGTAGAGCTCGCCGAACGCGGCGCGGTCGCCGCCCGCCGTGCGCGCGAACAGCACGTCGATCGACGGCTCCCCGCTGCTGCCCTCGCCGTCGCTCACCCGACCAAGCATGGCAGACCCCCGGCCGAGCGTCGCCCGGTCGGCCCGAGGTCGTTCCAGCAGCTGGGTCATCCGAAGGTGAAGGAGTAGGCCTGCACGTCGCCCTCGACCGTGACGTCGAGGGTGCCGCGCTCGGGCGAGTCGGACTGGTGGACCGCGTAGGAGCGGGGGACGCCGGAGATCTCGATCCGCTGCGTCGTCCCGCCGTCGCGCACGGTGATGGTGCCCTCGCCGCCGAGCACCATGCGCACCTCGCTCGCGAGGTACGAGAGCCGCACGGCGGCCTTCCCGCCGTCGGCGGGGGCGATCGACTGGGTGTCGAGCGCCCACGAGCCGTCGAGGGCGAAGCGGTCGTCGGCGAGCTTCGCGGGGAATGCGAACGCGCTCGTGCTGCGCCGGTAGGGCTCCTCGCCGCCGAAGTTCGCCTGCTTCGTGGTGCCGAGGAAGGTCTCGGGCGTGGTCGAGCCGGCGTCGGGCGTCTCGTCGGCCACCTCGGTGGCGGCCGGCAGGGCGACGCCCGGGTCGGCGTCCTCGAGGAGCTGGCGGATGAGCCGCTCGGTGTCGGCGTAGTGGCCCTCGCCGAAGGAGACCTGGCGCACGACGCCGTCGGCGTCGACGAGGTAGTGCGCGGGCCAGTAGCGGTTGCGGAAGTTCGTCCAGGTCGCGAGGTCGTTGTCGAGCGCGACGGGGTAGTCGATGCCGAAGTCGCGGATGCCGGCCTCGACGTTGCGCGGCTCCTTCTCGAAGGCGTACTCGGGCGAGTGCACGCCGATCACGCTGAGCCCGGCGTCGCGGTAGGCCTCGTCCCACGCGACGACGTGCGGGATCGAGCGCTGGCAGTTGATGCAGGAGTACGCCCAGAAGTCGATGAGCACGACCCGGCCGCGCAGCTCGTCGAGGTCGACGGCCGCGCCGTCCGGCGTGTTGAACCACTGCTGGATGCCGCGGATCGAGGGCACGGGCCCGCACGATTCGAGCTCGGCGGCCCCGTTGGTGCACTGGTCGAGCTGGCGGTTCTCGTCGGTGACGAGGCCGCCGAGGTCGAGGGCCTGGGTGACCTCCTCCGACTGCGCGAGCTGCCGCTGCAGGTCGCTCGTGTAGTCGGGCACGAGCCGCTGCAGCGCGCCGGGCAGGTCGAAGACGAGCCCCACGGCGAGCGCGATCATGACGATGCCGCCGGTGATGCGCACGCCCCGCTGGTGCTTGCGGAACGCGGCGACGCGCTCGGCGACCCGGCGGCCGGCGAGCGCGAACAGCAGCAGCGGCGCGGCCGCGCCGAGCGCGAAGGTCACCGTGAGCACGATCGTCTCGACGCCGATGCGACCCGTCGAGCCGGCGACGGTGATCGCGGCGAGCACGGGGCCGGCGCAGGGCACGTAGACGGTGCCGAGCACGAGGCCGAGCACGAAGCCGTTGCCCTCGGTGCCGACGCTGCGCCGCGGGATCCAGGCGAAGGGCTTCTCGAGCAGCTCCTCGAAGCGCGGCACGATGAGGCCGATGCCGATGAGCACGAGCACGACGAGGCCGGCCCAGCGGAGCACGTCCTGCGGCAGGCCGAGCAGCCCCAGCACGAGCGAGCCGGCGAGGGTGATCAGGCTGAAGCTCACGACGAGGCCGGCGATGACGAGGTAGGGCCGCCACCGGCTCGGGCCGGGCGGGGCGGCAGCCGGGACGCCGTCGGGGTCGACCGCGGTCCCCGCGGCGCTGCGTGCGCTCTGCGCGCCGCCCGAGAGCAGGATCACGGGCAGCACGGGCAGGATGCACGGCGAGATCCCGGTGATGAGACCGCCGGCCAGGCCGATCAGGGCGAGCGCGATCATGGGGTCCCTCGATTCAGCTGGGCGACGGGTGGGCTGCCAGGGATTCGGAGCGGACGCCGGATCGGATGGCCCGAGGCATCCGGCGGGGCGGACGCCGCGGTACCCGGCGAGGCCGCCCCGAGGCATCCGCGATTCCGTCCAATCCGATCGGCGGATGCCTCCGAATCCCCCGTGTCGGCCAGAACCGGGCCGACGCATCCGAAGGAGGAAGTCCATGCGCACGATCCGCACTCGCACCGCATCCGCCCTCGTCGCCCTCGCGGCGATCACCTCGCTCGGCCTCGCCGGGTGCAGCATGGGCGGCTCGTCCACTCCCAGCGAGGAGTCGACGCCGAAGACGGAGTCGACGCCCTCGGCCGAGTCGATGGAGACCGACCCCGCCGCCGACCTCGTGGGCTCCGGCTGCGCGGCCTACGCCGAGCAGGTGCCCGACGGCGCCGGCTCGATCGTCGGCATGTCGCAGGACCCGGTCGCCGTCGCGGCCTCGAACAACCCGCTGCTGACGACGCTCGTCGCGGCGGTCTCCGGTCAGCTGAACCCCGACGTGAACCTCGTCGACACGCTGAACGGCGACGAGTTCACCGTGTTCGCCCCCGTCGACGACGCCTTCGCGAAGATCGACCCGGCGACGATCGAGTCCCTGAAGACCGACTCGGCGACGCTCACCTCGATCCTCACGTACCACGTGGTGCCCGGTCAGCTCTCGCCCGACGAGGTCGTGGGCACGCAGACCACGGTGCAGGGCGGCACGGTCGAGGTGACCGGCTCGGGCGACTCGCTCAAGGTCAACGACGCCAACGTCATCTGTGGCGGCGTGCACACCGCGAACGCGACCGTCTACCTCATCGACGGCGTGCTGATGCCCCCGATGTGATCCCCGCGTGCGTCGGCAGCACGACGCACGCGCTCACATCGGGACCCCCGAGTTCATCGGGAACCCCCGAGTTGCCCGACTTTCATGGAAGTCGGGCAACTCGCCTGTTCAGGGGGTGCCGCTCACTCGACGGCGTCGTCCGAGCGTTCGCGCTTCGTCGTCGCCCCGCGCTCGGGGATGAGCGCGTAGTCGGTCAAGAGCTCCCCGATCTGCGTGCCGTCGAGCTTCGCGAACAGCCGCTCGCGCAGGAACTTCGGCCCCGGCAACCCCACCTCGGCGCCGTCGCGCAGGCGGCTCGTCGCGTTCAGCAGCCAGCGCACGTCGTACGTCGAGCCGAACACCTCCGGCACCCCGCGGTCGACGCCCAGCAGCTGGTACGCGGCCTCCATGCCGGTGCGCACCGAGTACTCGGTGGTGAAGATGCAGTCGCGCGTGGTCTCGGCGAACTGCCCGATGAAGGCGAAGTTCTGTGCGCCCGCCGGCACCACCGCGGGCCGGTCGCCCGCCTCCCGCGGCATGAAGAACGAGGTGACGTACGGCATCATCACCGGCACGCAGCTGGCGGCCTCCGCGGCGAGCCCGTCGATCTCCTCGACCGGGACGCCGAGGTGGTACAGCCACTCGCGGGTGATCTCCTCGCCCGTCGACTCCTGCAGCGTCTTGCCCGTGTAGTCGCCCGGCACGTCGACGAACAGGCCGTACACCCAGACCACGATCTGGTCGGCGGGCTGCTGCTTGAAGTGCGGCTGCCGGTTCACCGTCCAGCTCATCAGCCACGCCGAGTCGCGCGCGGTGACGATGCCGCCGGTCACGACGCGGCCGCTGAACGGGTCGCGCTTCGCGATGCGGCGGATGTACTCGGGGATCCGCTCGTCGAGCGTCGTGACCGTCGCCGACTCCCACTTGGTCTTCGCGATGTCGCCGCAGAAGACCTCGGGACGACCGAAGGACGAATGCTTCGCCGCGATGTTCTGCCAGAGCGCCCAGCCGGCCGCGGGGGACTCGTCGAGCTTCGCGGGCGTGTGCTGGTCGCCCTCGTTGGAGTTCTCGGTGAGCCCGCCGATGGTCGCGAGCACGAGGTCGTCGTCGCCGAGGTCGACGCCGCCCTCCACGCCGTCCTGCACCCAGTGGATGCGGGTCGCGCGCTTCGAGGCATCCGGCTCGTCGCCGTCGATCGCGAAGTCGATGTCCGTGACCTGCGTGTCGAAGTGGAAGGTGACGCCCTGGTCGAGCAGCCAGCGGTACATCGGCAGCACGAGCGACTCGTATTGGTTGTACTTCGTGAACTTCAGCGCCGAGAGGTCGGGCAGCCCGCCGATGTGGTGCACGAAGCGGTGCAGGTAGAGCTTCATCTCGAGCGCCGAGTGCCACTCCTCGAAGGCGAACATGGTGCGCCAGTACAGCCAGAAGTTGCTCTCGAGGAAGTCCTTCGAGAACACCTCGTCGATGCGCTTGCGCTCCATCTCCTCGCGGGTGGCGAGGAAGATGCGCACGATGTCCTTCTGCGCGGTGTCGTTGAGCCCGAAGAGGTTGTTCGTGTGGGCGTCCTGGCCCTGCTGCTCGGTGACGCGGCAGAGCGAGAAGTTCGGGTCGTCCTTGTTGAGCCAGAAGAACTCGTCGAGCACGCTCGCGCCCTCGATCTCGAGCGACGGCACCGTGCGGAACGCGTCCCACAGGCACTCCATGTGGTCTTCCATCTCGCGCCCGCCGCGGATGACGAAGCCCTTCGCCGGCTTCTTGATGCCGTCGAGCGCGCCGCCCGGCAGCGGCAGCCGCTCGAGGATCGTGATGCGCTCCCCCGGCAGCTGGCCGTCTCGGATCATGAAGAGCGCGGAGGACATGGAGGCGAGCCCCGCCCCCACGAACCACGCCGACGCCCGATCCGATCGCTCCGGCTTGCGCGGCCTCGCGAATGCCTCGTAATTGCCCGTGCTGTAGTACATGCGTCTCCCCCCGGAACGTCGCGTCGCGACGATGCGCGGCGCACCCTGTTCCCCACGCTAACCCGGTTCGCGCGGATTGCACCCGCGGATTCGGGTTCGCTGAGGCCCCCTGGTTCGCTGAGCCTGTCGAAGCGGGGGCATCCCTTCGACAAGCTCAGGGAACCAGCTGGCCCGCTGAGCTGGTCGAAGCGGGGGGCGCGGAGGCGCGGGGCACCAGACGGTACGGCGCCTGCTCGACGCGCGGCGGCGAGTCGGGGTCGTCGACGAGCCGCAGCACCGAGGCGACGGCGAGCCGGGCGAGCTCGCCGAGATCGGGCGCGATGCTCGTCAGCGGCGGCACCGTGTACGCCGACTCCGGGGCGTCGTCCCAGCCGACGACGGCGACGCGGCCCGGCACCTCCACCCCAGCCTCGCGCAGCGCGCGCAGCGCACCGATCGCGAGCAGGTCGTTCGCGCAGACGAGGCCGTCGAGCCCCGCGAGGCCGTCCGGCCCGGCGAGCAGCGCCCGAACTCGCGCGTGGCCCTCCTCTCGGGAGTAGTCGCCGTCGGGCGAGCGCTGGTCCCACGGCGAGACCTCGAGCAGGTGCCTCGGGTCCGCCTCGAGCCCGGCCGCGCGGAGCGCCGTGCGGAACCCCTCGAGCCGCAGGTCGGCGGCGGCGGCGCCGCTCGAGGCATCCGGAACCGTGCCGAGGAAGCCGAGCGTGCGCCGACCCGCGGCGATGAGGTGCGCGGTCGCGTCGCGCGTGCTCGTCACGCTGTCGACGACGACGCGGTCGACCCGGGCGGCGCGGATGCGCTCGCCCAGCACGACGAGCGGGGTGCGACCGCGGGCCGCCATCAGCTCCTCGTCGCCGATCGACATGGCCGACAGCAGGATGCCGTCGCTCAGCAGGGTGCGGTACCCGGATGCCGCGCGCAGCTCCCGCTCGGGATCGCCGTGGGTCTCGTCGACGACCACGTCGTAGCCGACCGCCTCCGCCGCGGTGACGACGGCGTGCGCGAGCTGGGCGAAGTACGGCAGCGAGAGGAACGGCACCGAGAGGGTCAGCAGGTTGCTGCGCCCGACGCGCAGCTGCCGTGCCGCGAGCTGCGGGCGGTAGTCGAGCTCGGCGACCGCGGCCTCGACCCGGGCGCGCGTCGAGGCGCTCACGGGCGCCTTGCCGCTGATCACGTTCGAGACGGTGCGGTACGAGACGCCGGCGATCGCCGCGACGTCCTTCAGCGTCGGCCCGGCCGAGCGACGGGGGCTCACCAGCGGTTCCGGACGTCTTCGGCCCAGCCGAGCAGGCCGTCGAGTTCGATGCGCTCACCGTCGGCCTCGACCCACCCCGAGTAGTGGCCGAAGCACTGGTGCCCGTGCGAGCCGAACACGCCGAGCTCGGTCGCGCTGACCCGGTCCCAGAACGGCTCGAAGCGCAGCTCGGCGCTCGCGCCGTGGATGCGCCAGGGGGCGAGCCAGTTCCGCTCGTCGTACTCCCAGTCGAGCTCCTCGCTGAGCTTGCGGAGCCGGCCGTCGACGACGATCGCGTTCTCGGTGGAGCCGGTGCCGTCGGTCCACTTGCCGCCGAGCTGCAGTCCGACGACGCGGTCGCCGACCCGGCCCGAGGCGGCGCCCCAGTTCCACACCATGCGGTAGGGCCAGCGGCCCCGGCCGTGATCGAGCACCGCCCAGCTCTCACCGAGCGGCAGCTCCACGATCTCGGGGGCGCCAAGCTCCGGCGCGTCGAGCTCGAGCCGGCCGCGCGCGGGGCGGGCGACGTCCTTCACCGTGTACTGGAACCGCCGCTTCGACCACGGCACCACGACCCCGAGCCGCTCGTGCCCGGCCGGCAGCTCGGCCAGGATCTCGATGCGGGCACCCGGCACCTCGGCGCGCAGCAGCGTGCCCTCCGCAGTCTCCTCGAGGTCGATCGCGAGGTGCTTGGCCCGCGCCCGGGCCGGTCCGTCGCCGAGCGAGGCGGGCAGCATCGCACCGCGGCCGAACGGCACGATCGCCCCGCGGTCGAGCGTGCGCCCGGTGCGCCGGTCGTGCACGAGCACGCCGTGCACCGCCGCGTAGTCGATCGAGGAGACCGTGAGCGCCACGAGATGAGTCGGCGTCGTCACCGCCCAGTACTCCCAGCGCTTGTTGCGCCCCCAGCTGCGCCGGCCGTCGATGCCCGAGGTGTCGTGCAGGGGCGTGCGCGTCCAGCCGACCGCGGCCGCGTTCAGCCGGTTGTCGGCGCCACGCAGCGCGATGGGGGCGGTGAGCTCACGCTCGGTGATCGTGCGAGGCATCCTGGGCCTTTCTCGTGGGGTGCGGCGCGGGCGCGACCGCCTTCGCGAACCGGGCGGCGAGCTCGGCGTTCACCTCGCGCACGCGGTCGGCGTGCAGCTTCCGCACCGTGCGGTCGGCCGTGAGGAGCCCGTTCAGCTCGTCCTCGACATCGGAGAGCTGGGTGTAGACGTAGCCGCCGAGCCCGGCGTCGATCGCGGGGGCGATCTCGGCGCGGTGCAGGGCGACGAAGGCCTCCGTCAGCTCGTCGACGCCGGCGTACCGACGGTAGCCGAACTCGCGCGGCCCGAACTCGTGGCCCGGCAGGCGCAGGCTGTAGCCGCCGTACTCCGAGACGACGATCGCCCGCCGCTCGCGCCGCCAGCCGCGCTCCGGCCGGAGCTTGCGGAAGTACACGTGCAGGCTGCGCAGGTCGCCACCGCCCTGGTCGTGCCAGCCGCTCGCGTGGTCGATCACCCGGTCGGGGTCGAGCTCGCGCAGCCGCGCGGTGACGGCGAGCGCATCGAACTGCCCCCAGCCTTCGTTGAACGGCACCCACACGGCGATGCTCGGGGCGTTGCCAAGCAGGCGGACCGTCTCCTCGAGCTCCGCCAGGAACTCCGCTCGCCCCTCGGCGTCCTGCCGGCCGAATCTGCGATGCCGGCGATCGTCGAGCCGCAGCGGCAGCTTCACCGGCAGCGTCACGACGGCCGGGTGATAGCGGCGTCCGCCGTTCACGAAGTCCTGCCAGACGAGCATGCCGAGCCGGTCGCAGTGGTGGTACCAGCGCAGCGGCTCGATCTTGATGTGCTTGCGCAGGGCGGTGAAGCCGAGCGCCTTCATCTCCTCGATGTCGTGCACGAGCGCCGCGTCGGACGGCGGCGTGTAGAGGCCGTCCGGCCAGTAGCCCTGGTCGAGCACGGCGGCGTGCAGGATCGGCTCGCCGTTCAGCACGAGCCGCGGCCGGCCGTGCGCGTCGGGCGCGATGCCGACGGAGCGCATGCCGAAGTAGCTCTCGACGCGGTCCTCGCCGAGCCGCACCTCGAGCTCGTAGAGGAAGGGGTCGTCGGGGTGCCAGCGGCGAGGCTGCGGCACCGGCAGGCGCAGCGGCTCACCGGTGGGGCCGGTGGCCCGCGCGATCTCGCGGCCGGCGTCGCGCACGATCACGCTCGCCTCGGGCCGAGCGGATGCCTCGGGAGGAGCGGATGCCTCGGGCCATCCGCCCGCCTCGACGACGAGCTCGACCGCCTCCGCATCGAGGAGCGGCCGCACGCGGAGCGCCGCCACGTGCACCGCCGGCACGCGCTCGAGCCAGACCGTCTGCCAGATGCCCGACTGCGCGGTGTACCAGATGCCCCCGCGCTTCAGCGCCTGCTTGCCGCGCGAGTGGAACGAGGTGTCGCTCGGATCGACCACGTCGACGACGAGCTCGTGCGGCTCGCCGTCGCCGAGCTGCGCGGTCACGTCGAGCGTGAAGGGCAGGTACCCGCCGTAGTGCCCGCCCACCTGCACCCCGTCGACGAGCACCCGGCAGCGCTGATCGACCGCGCCGAAGTGCAGCAGCACCCGGCCGCCGCGGGCCCCGCCGTCGAGCCGCACCGTGCGCCGGTACCAGAGGTGCTGGGCGGGCTGCAGCTGCCGTCCGACGCCGGAGAGCTCGGCCTCGGGCGAGAACGGCACGACGATCTCACCGTCCCACGCGCGCGGTTCGAGCGCGTCGTCGGTGATGGCGTACGACCAGCGGCCGTTGAGGTTCTGCCAGTGCTCGCGGACGAGCTGCGGGCGCGGATACTCGGGCAGCGGGTGGTCGGGGTCGAGGTCGTCGGCCCAGGGGGTGCGCCGGCTCATCCGCGGTCCGCCATGGCGGGTTCGGTGCGACGCAGGACGCGTGTGCGGAGCGCGATGCCGAGCGGCACGAGCAGCAGCACGACGGCCGCCGCCGCGAATATCTCCGGGCCGGGCACCGGATGCGCGACCCCGAGCTCGACGTAGCTGTGCGCCGAGCCGGAGATGACGGCCGCGCCGATCGCCGGGCCGATGATCATCGGCAGCATGACGGCCACGATCATGCGCGCGCCCTGCACGCCGCCCGCTCGGTCCTCCGGCGTGTGGTCGCGCGTCAGCGCGGACACCGCGGCGATCGAGCCCATCATCCCGGCCATCATCACGGTGGCCGCGGCGATGACGCCGACGGCGTCGCGCACGAAGATCATCGCGACGAGTCCCGCCGCGAAGGCCGCGACGGCAAACGGCAGCACGCGCGCTTTGCCCAAGCGGTCGATGAGCCGTCCGCCGACGACGCTCAGCGCGGAGGCGAGCAGCAGCACGACGCCGAGCACGATCGCGGAGCCGTCGAGTTCGAGCGAGTAGCGCAGGTAGATGAGCACGTAGGGCAGGAACACCTGCGAGCTGACGCCGATCACACCCCAGATCGCGAGCGTCGCGAACAGCGCGGGTTCGCGCCGCACCGTCGCGGGACGGAGGCCGTCGACGACGGCCTTGAGCACGCCGTGCTCGTGCCGGGCGACGCCGCGGTCGCGAACCAGGAACCACGCCGCGACGCCCGTGGCGGCGGTGAGGCCGCCGACGGTCCCGAAGAAGAGCTCCCAGCGGCCCTCCTGCGTGAGCGGGTCGAGCAGGGCGAAGACGAGCAGCATCCCGACGAGGGGCATGATCGCGAGCCAGCCGTCGACGCGCCCGCGGTTCGCCGGCACGGTGGAGTCGGTGACCCAGGCGGCGAAGGCGGCGTCGTTGGCGCCGGAGCCGATGAAGCTCATCACGCAGTCGAGGGCGATGATCGCGATCACGGCGGTCGCGACGGTCGCGCCGGCGCTCGCGACGGCGGATGCCTCGCCGGCGGCCGCACCCGCGGCGCCCGCGCCGACCAGGCCGAACGCGGCGGTCACGAGCCCCCAGGCGACGTAGCCGATCGCGATGAACTCGCGGCGGCGGGCGAGGCGGTCCGACCAGGCGCCGAAGAGGAGCGTGGCGGCGGTCGCGGCGATCGCGCTGAGCGCGACCATCCAGGCGATGACGGCGGGATCGGTCGAGATGGTGTCGTAGACGAACACGTTGAGGTACATGTTCTCGATGACCCAGGCGAGCTGGCCGACGAGGCCGACGACGAGCACCGCCGTCCAGGTGCGGGCGCCGAGCGGCGCGGGGGAAGCCATGGCTCGGGGACTCCTTGCGGTCGGGCGGGGCTGACCCGGGTTTCAACGTTGAAATCACGGGAACCCTAGCAGGGTGCACGTCCGAACCGCACCTCGAGTTGCCCGACTTTCATGAAAGTCGGGCAAGTCGGGGACTGGGCGCCGGCTACGGCGCGGCGACCGCGGCGGCGAGGCGCTCCTCGGCCCGGCCGAGGTGCTCGGCGAGCACGGCGACCGCGGCCTCGGCATCGCCCGCCGCGATGAGCTCCAGGATGCGCTCGTGCTCGGCGAGGATCGTGTCGACCGAGATCAGCCCGCGGCCCTGCACCTGCGCCATGCACTGCCGCACCTCCTCGATGAGCGAGCGGTAGGCGCGGCTCGTGCGCTCGCTGCCGAGGGCGTCGACGATCGCCGAGTGGAACCGCAGGTCGGGGTCGACGATGTCGACGCTCGAGCCGCCGAGGTGCGTCGCGATCTCGGCATCCGCCTCGGCCGCGGCATCCGGCCGGCTCCGCGTGGCCGCCAGCTCGCGGATCGCGGCGCTCTCGATGCGGCGGCGCGTGCGGTAGACGTCGCGCACCGCGTCGGCGTCGAGCCGGCGCACCCTCGCGCTCCGGTGCGCGGCGCGCTCGAGCACGCCCTCGCCGACGAGCTTCTCGATCGCGGCCTTGGCGCTCGGTCGGGCGACGGCGAAGCGGGCGGCGACCCAGGCCTCGGTGACGGGGCGGTCCGGCTCGAGCTCGCCGCCGATCGCGGCCGCGCGCAGCGCCTCGGCGACGGCGTCGACCACGCCGGTGACCCGGATCCCTTCGACCATGCGCTCGCCCTTCCGCCGCGCGTCAGTATACTTGTCCGACCATCCCGGTATACTTGTCTAACAATCTGGAGCCACCAATGTCGCCTGCCGCCGTCGCCAGCGTCCTCGACTCCGCCCTCCTCGGCGAGCGCGTCGCGGTGAGCCAGCGCTCCATCGACCGCTTCGCGAAGGCGCACGACGCCTCGCACTACCTCTTCGTGCCCGAGGCCGTCGTCACCCCGCACGACGCCGACGCCGTCGCCTCGGTCTTCGCCGCCGCACGGGCGGCCGGCCGCAGTGTGACGTTCCGCTCCGGCGGCACGAGCCTGTCCGGCCAGGGCGTCACCGACGAGCTGCTCGTCGACACCCGGGCGCGCTTCCGAGGCATCCGCGTCGGCGAGGAGGGGCGCACCGTCCGCGTCGAACCCGGCGCCACCGTGCGCCAGGTGAACCAGCGGCTCGCGCGGCACGGCCGCAAGCTCGGCCCCGATCCGGCGAGCGAGATCGCCTGCACCATCGGCGGCGTGATCGCGAACAACTCGAGCGGCATGGCGTGCGGCATCACCCAGAACGCCTACCGCACGATCGCCTCGCTCCGGCTCGTGCTGCCGAGCGGCACCGTGCTCGACACGGGGGCGCCCGATGCGGCCGAGCTCCTCGCCGCCCGCGAGCCCGAGCTGCACGCGGGCCTGCTGCGGCTGCGCGAGCGCCTGCTCGCCTCCCCCGCCTCGGTCGAGCGCGTGCGGCAGCAGTTCTCGATGAAGAACACCATGGGCTACGGCCTGAACGCCCTGCTCGACTTCGCCGAGCCGCTGCGCATCCTGGAGCACCTCGTGATCGGCAGCGAGGGCACGCTCGCCTTCGTCGCCGAGGCGGTGTTCGACACCGTGCCGCTGCTCCCCCACGCGGCGACCGCCCTGCTCGTGCTGCCCTCGCTGCGCGAGGCGACGGCCGCGCTGCCCGAGCTCGTCGCGACGGGCGCCGCGACGATCGAGCTGATGGATGCCACGTCCCTCCTCGTCGCCCAGCGGGCCGCCGACGTGCCCGCGCAGATCGCCGCCCTCGCGATCGACGGCCACACCGCCCTGCTCGTCGAGTACCAGGCGGAGACCGCCGACGCACTCGACGCGGCGCTGGCCGGCGCCGCGCCGCTGCTCGACGCGCTGCCCCTCGCCGCCCCCGCCGCCTTCACCCGCGACGCCGCACAACGGGCCGCGCTCTGGCACGTCCGCAAGGGCCTCTACACGACCGTCGCGGGCGCCCGCCCGAGCGGCACCACCGCCCTGCTCGAGGACATCGTCGTGCCGGTCGAGCACCTGCTGCCCACCTGCGAGCGCCTCATCGGGCTCTTCGCCGAGCACGGCTACGACGACTCGGTGATCTTCGGCCACGCGAAGGACGGCAACCTGCACTTCATGCTCGGCGAGCGCTTCGACGACCCCGAGCAGCTCGCCCGCTACGAGCGCTTCACCGAGGATCTCGTGCAGCTCGTGCTCGAGCAGGGCGGCTCGCTCAAGGCCGAGCACGGCACCGGCCGCATCATGGCGCCCTTCGTGCGACGCCAGTACGGCGACGAGCTCTACGCGATCATGCGCGAGGTGAAGCGGCTGTTCGATCCGAGCGGGCTGCTGAACCCGGGCGTGGTGCTCTCCGACGACCCCGACTCCTACCTGCGGCACCTGAAGCTCGTGCCGACGGTCGAGGCCGAGGTCGACCGCTGCGTCGAGTGCGGCTACTGCGAGCCGAGCTGCCCGAGCAAGGACCTCACGCTCACCCCGCGTCAGCGCATCGCCCTCCGCCGCGACATCGCGAGCGCCGAGGCCGCCGGCGACACCGCCCTCGCCGCCGAGCTCCGCGACGACTACGAGTACGACGGCGAACAGACGTGCGCCGTCGACGGGCTCTGCGCCATCGCCTGCCCGGTCGACATCAACACCGGCGACCTCGTGCGGCGGCTGCGCGCCGAACGCCGGAGCCCGGTGCTGAACGCCGGCTGGTCGGCCGCCGCCGCGGCCTGGGGCCCCGTGACCCGGCTCGGCGGCGCGGCGCTGACCGTCGCGAACGCGCTGCCCGCGGCGCTGCCGAAGGCGGCCACGACGGTCGGTCGCGCGCTGCTCGGTCGCGACACGGTGCCCGAGTACGACGGCGGCCTGCCGCGCGGCGGCGCGAAGCGCCCGGAGCCGGGCGGCGACCCGGCGACGGCCGAGGCGGTGTTCTTCGCGGCCTGCATCGGCACGATGTTCGGCCCGGAGCCCGGCGGCATCGGCGCGACGGCGGCGCTGCTCGAACTCGCAGGCCGGGCCGGCGTCGGGCTCGTCGTGCCCGAGGGCATCGGCTCGCTGTGCTGCGGCACGCCGTGGAAGTCGAAGGGGTTCCTCGACGGCTACCGGTCCATGACGGAGCGGGTGCTGCCCGCGCTCCTCGCCGCGAGCGACGGCGGCCGGCTGCCGATCGTCTGCGACGCGGCCTCCTGCACCGAGGGGCTCGAGACGATGCAGCACCTCGCCGCCGTCGCGGGCCGCGAGGCGCCGGCCCTGCGCTTCGTCGACGCGACGCAGTTCGCCGCCGATCGCATCCTGCCGCGGCTGGAGGTGACGGCGCCCGTCGGCCGGGTCGCCGTGCACCACACCTGCTCGACGACGGCGCTCGGCGCGGGCGGCGCGATCGACCGCATCGCGCACGCCCTCGCGGCCGAGGTCGTGCTGCCCGACGACTGGAGCTGCTGCGCGTTCGCGGGCGACCGCGGCCTCCTGCACCCGGAGCTCTCGGCGAGCGCGACGGCACGCGAAGCCGCCGAGGTCATCGCCGCCGACGCCGACTGGCACGTCTCCGCGAACCGCACCTGCGAGATCGGGATGACCCGGGCGACGGGTCGCCCGTACCGCCATCTGCTGGAGCTGCTCGAGGCCGCGACCCGGCCCTGACGACCGCCGCCGAGAGGCCGCACGAAAATTCTCGAAAAATCTTGGATTCGCCTGTAACGCTTTGCCCTCTGGTGGAAACAGAGCAATTGAGGTGGCCGGCGTGGTCCGCAGGTTCGGGGGAGCTTCGGACCCCGGCCACCTTCAACGTCGAGCTGTCGACCCCTCGAGCCGTCACGTCGGCGAGCCGGCGCGCGCGGCCCGATCAGGCGGATGCCTCGTGCAGACGCGGGCTCCACTGCACCACCGTGCCCACCGCGCCGATCCCGCTCACGCCCACGACCCGGCCGCCGAGCTCGTGCCGGGCGACGAACTCCTCGCCGTCCTCGAGCCGAGCCTCGCCGCACGCCGGCGCGCCGACCCCCGAGACGACGAGCCCGTGCACCATGGCGAGGTACGAGCTTCTGGGCCGGTAATCGCCGGGGTCCGCTCCCGCGCCGAACTCGTGAAGCACGGACTGCGCCGCGTGCGCCCCCTGCGCCGCGGCGTCCTCCCAGTGGTCGATCCGCCAGCTGCCGAGCACCTCGTCGCGGTGCACGGCCACGCCGCCCGCACCGAAGACCCCCGGCGCGTCGGCCCGCAGCCGGCCGTCGACGTGCACGCCGTCGGCCCACGGCGCCGGCCCGGACGGCTCGGTGCCGAACGCGAGCAGCGCGAAGTCGGCGACGACGCGTTCGCCCCGATCGAGTTCGATCACGAGCCCGCCGTCGGCCGCCGCGACCGCGTCGACGCTGCGCCCGAAGCGGGTGAGGACGCGGGCGCTGTGTTCGGCGGCCAGCCGCTCGGCGACGGGAGCGCCGAACGCGGCGATGCCCGGCACGCGGCTGCGGGCGATCAGGATCACCGTGTGCCCCTGCGCCCGCAACGTCGAGGCCGTCTCGGCGGCGATCGCCCCGCCGCCGAGGATCGCGATGCGTGCGGCGCCCGCGAAGCCGGCCAGCCGCTCCCGCAGCCGCAGCGCGTCGTCGAGCGAGTGCAGCCCGTGCACGAGGCCGGCAGAGCTCGCCTCGGCGGCGCCGGGCAGCTCGGGCGGCAGCCCGCGAGGCCGGCTTCCCGTCGCGACGATGAGGGCGTCGTACCCGAGCCGGGCGCCGGAGGCCAGCCGCACCCGCCGCGCGCCGAGCTCGACCTCGTTCGCGGTGTCCGCGACGAACTCGACCTCGGGCAGCGGCAGGGCGACGGCCTCCGGCGGGAGGGGGCCGAACGCGACCCCCGTGATGAGCATCCGCGTGGACGGCGTCTCATCGCTCCGGGCCACGAGCGTGACCCGGGTGTCGCCGCGCGACGCGAGCATCCTGGCGGCCCCCACCCCGGAGGCTCCCGCCCCCAGGACGACGACGTGGCGCGACGACACGTCGGCTACGCCATGTTCGCGGCGTACTTGGCCGGGTCGGAGTCGAAGGCGGGCCCACAGCCGGCGCAGCAGAAGTAGTAGCGCTGGCCCTCGTAGTCGCGGAACAGTCCGACGGCCTCCGCCGCGGCCTTGCTGACCGGGCTGCCGACCATCACGGGGCAGGTGGTCTGGTCGTCGGCGGAGGCGCCGCCGAGCAGGTTCGCCTTGCCGTGGCCGCTGACCGCGGCGGTGTGGGCGGCGTCGCTCGCCGCCGCGCCGGTGCTGCAGCAGGAGCCCGTCTGGGTGTCGTTCGTCATGGTGGTGCCTTTCGTCTCTCGGTTGGAGCTGGTGGATCGGGCCGGGCGGCCCGGGTCAGGACTTGGCGACGCTGCGGAACCCGCGCAGCCGCAGGCTGTTGCCCACGACGAACACGCTCGAGAACGCCATCGCCGCGCCCGCGAGCATCGGGTTGAGCATGCCGAGGGCCGCGATCGGGATGGCCGCCGTGTTGTACGCGAAGGCCCAGAACAGGTTCGTCTTGATCGTGCTGAGGGTCTTGCGGGAGAGCCGGATGGCGTCGACCGCGCTGCGCAGATCGCCGCGCACGAGCGTCAGGTCGGATGCCTCGATCGCGACATCCGTGCCGGTGCCCATCGCGAGGCCGAGGTCGGCCTGCGCGAGCGCCGGCGCATCGTTCACGCCGTCGCCGACCATCGCGACGACCTTGCCCTCCGCCTGGAGGCGGGCGACGACGTCGACCTTGTCCTGCGGCAGCACTTCGGCGTACACATGCTCGATGCCGACCTCGCTCGCGATCCGGCGCGCGACCGCCTCGTTGTCCCCGGTGAGGAGCACGGGGGTGAGCCCGATCTCCTTCAGCTGGGCGATCGCCTCGGCGCTCGTCGGCTTGACGGTGTCGGCGACGACGAGGATGCCCCGCGCCTGCCCGTCCCAGCCGATGGCGACGACGGTCTTGCCCTCGCCCTCGGCGCGCGCCTTGGCCGCGGCCACCTCGGGGGACAGCGTCAGCGCCCAATCGGCGAGCAGCGACTCGCGGCCGATGACGACGGATGCCCCGTCGACGATGCCCTGCACGCCCTTGCCCTCGACGTTCGCGAAGTCCTCGGGCACGGGCAGCTGGCCGACCTCCTGGGTCGCCCCCTTCGCGATGGCCTGCGCGATCGGGTGCTCCGAGGCATCCTCCAGCGCGCCCGCGAAGCGGAGCAGCTCGGCGCGGTCGACACCCGACTCGGTGATCACCTCGACGAGCGTCATCTTGCCGGTGGTGACCGTGCCGGTCTTGTCGAGCACGACGGTGTCGACCTTGCGCGTCGACTCGAGCACCTCGGGTCCCTTGATCAGGATGCCGAGCTGCGCGCCGCGGCCCGTGCCGACGAGCAGGGCGGTCGGGGTCGCGAGGCCGAGCGCGCAGGGGCAGGCAATCACGAGCACCGCGACGGCGGCGGTGAAGGCCGCCGCGACCGGGAAGCCGGCGCCGAGCCACGCGCCGAGCGTGACGAAGGCGATGACGATCACGATCGGCACGAACACGCCGGAGATGCGGTCGGCGAGGCGCTGCACCTCGGCCTTGCCGGTCTGGGCGTCCTCGACGAGCTTCGCCATCTGCGCGAGCTGCGTGTCCGAGCCGATGCGGGTCGCCCGCACCACGAGCCGGCCGCCCGCGTTGACGGTGGCGCCCGTGACCGGGTCGCCCGCGGCCACCTCGACCGGCACGGACTCACCGGTGAGCATGGAGGCGTCGACGGCGGAGCTGCCGGAGACGACCACGCCGTCGGTCGCGATCTTCTCGCCCGGGCGCACGATGAACTCGTCGCCGACTGCGAGCTCCTCGACCGGGATCTTCACCTCGGCGCCGTCGCGCAGCACCGAGACCTCCTTGGCGCCGAGCTCGAGGAGCGCGCGCAGCGCGGCCCCCGCCTGGCGCTTGGAGCGCTTCTCGAAGTAGCGGCCCGCGAGGATGAACATCGTGACGCCCGCGCCGACCTCGAGGTAGATGTTCGCGGCGCCGTCGGAGGGCGCGATCGTGAACTCGAAGGGGTGCGTCATGCCGGGGACGCCCGCGGTGCCGAGGAAGAGGGCGTAGACCGACCAGAGCAGCGCGACCGAGGTGCCCATCGAGATGAGCGTGTCCATCGTGGCGGCGCCGTGCTTGAGGTTGGTCCATGCGGCCTTGTGGAACGGCCAGGCGGCCCACACGATGACCGGCGCCGCGAGGGCGAGCGACGCCCACTGCCAGTACGTGAACTGCAGCGCGGGGATCATGGCCATCGCGATGACCGGAACGGTGAGCACGATCGAGCCGATGAGCCGCTGGCGCAGCGAGGTCAGCTCGGGGTCGTGCTCGGCGTCGTCGGCCGAGCCGTCGCGCGAGCGCTCGCTCGCCTTCGGGGTCGGCAGCAGGGCGGTGTAGCCGGTCTTCTCGACCTCGGCGATGAGCAGTGCCGGGTCGTAGCCCTCGGGCACGGTGACCTTCGCCTTCTCGGTCGCGTAGTTGACGGTCGCCTGCACGCCGTCGAGCTTGTTCAGCTTCTTCTCGATGCGGTTCGCGCAGGAGGCGCAGGTCATGCCGCCGATCTCGAGCTCGATGCCGGTGCCGCCGGCGAGGGGCGCGGTGGTGCTCATCGGTGCGCCTCCCCCGTCGCTCCGGCCGACGCGTCGACCACGAACTCGGCCGTGTGCACCTGTCCGTCGACCTGGAAGTCGAGGTAGAGCAGGTAGCGACCGGGCGTCGGGGCGTTCGCGGCGAACGCGATCTCCGGGCCGCCGGTCGACCCGGCCTCGGGCTCCTCGCCCTCGGGGTGCACGTGCAGGAAGGCGAGGTCGCCCTCGCGCAGGGCCACGAGGTGGCCGAACGCGCCGAGGTACGGCTCGAGTTCGGCGACGGGTCGCCCGTCGCGCTCCACCGAGAGGGTCAGCTCGCTCGAGGCGCCCGCGGCGAGCTCGCCGTCGAGGGTGACGACGAAGCCGTCGACCTCGCTGCGGCGGTTCGGCTCGGCCGTGACCGGCACGAACTCGCCCGCCACGTCGATCGTGCGGGTCAGGGTGATGCCCTCGGCGCCGTCGCCCGCGGGGGTGAAGTCCGCGTAGAGCCGGTAGCTGCCGGCCGCGTCCCACGTCCAGGGCAGCGACCAGACGCCGCTCGCCTCGTCGAGCACGGGGTGCACGTGCCGGAAGCCGGCGCCGTCGGAGCGCACCACGATGGTGTGCAGCTCGCGCTCGTGCGAGGTCGTGTACTCGGTGACGGGGTGGCCCGAGGCATCCAGCACCTGGAAGCGGAGCTCGCCCGCCTCGCCGACCGTGCCGGGCGCCGTCACCGGCGAGAGCAGATAGCCGTCGGCGTCGATCGAGACGCCGTTCGGCGCGTGCGCGGCCGTCTCGGCGCCGGCTCCGCCGTGCGCGTTCTGGTCGTCACCGTGTGTTTCCATGTCGCTTCCTTCCGCCCATGCCGCTACGAGGGAGTCGGGGACGACGACCCCGGCGAGCGCGAACGCGCCGCCGAAGGCCACCGCGACCCCCGCCCCGTAGAGGGCGAGTCGTGCCCCGGCCTGCATCAGATGCGCACGGCCGAGTAGCCGGCCTCCTCGACGGCCGCGAGCACCGCGGCGTCGTCGATCTCGTCGGCCGAGCTCACGACGAGCCGACCGGTCTGCGCACTGACCTGGATGTCCTGGATGCCGGCGAGCTCGCCGACCTCTTCGCGGATCGACAGCTCGCAGTGCCCGCAGGTCATGCCGGTCACCTGGTACTCGTTGGCGGTCATCGCTTCTCCCTTTCAAGCCCGTACCCGTCGGGGTACCTGTGCACGAGACAACGATATACCCTCCGGGGGTATTCCGCGAGTCGCGCAGAAGCGCAGAAAGGCGGCGGGCGGACGCCGGTGCGCGCTACTCCTCGCGGCTCGGGCCCGGCTTGCCCGGCCGGACGGCCGCGGAGTCGGCGACGTCGATGCGCGTCACGTCCTCGTCGCTCTCGGTGACCTTCACGCGCGGCGCGGCGTCGCCGGGGTCCGCCTTCGGGGCCGCGGTGAGCTGCTCACGGCGCTGGTCGGGATCGGCTGCGGGCACGGTGATCCTCCGTTCCTGGGGTGACTCCCCCAGTCCATCGCGGAGTCCCGTCGCGCAGAAGCGGGTTGACACGGATCGGGCGGAGCACAGCCGGCCGGCCGCTGTCAACGCGCTCGCCCGGACATCCGGGCGGGCGTACGGTCGCCGGATGGGCAGGATCGGATACAGCACCCGCGACTTCGAGGTCCCGGACCGCACGCTCGCGCACCTGCAGGTGGTCATCCTCGACAAGCTCCGACGCTCGGAGACCTTCAGTCTGACCCTGGGCAGCGGAAGCGACGGCGGCGCCCGCACCTTCGTCATCGGGCCGGGCACCGAGCTCGCCTTCGTCTACGCGGGCAACCGCCCACCGCGATTGAACCGCCGCTGGCTCGCCCAGCTGGCCGGGGTCGCCTCGACGAACAGCGGCCTGCTCGTCATCTCCGAACCGGACGACGGCGAACCACTGCCGGAGTGACGGCCGCGAGCCCCAGCGCGATCAGCAGCAGGCCCGCCGTCGCCGGTCCGGCCAGCGGACTGCCGGTCGCCGCGAGCTCCTTCGCCCCGCCGTGCTGCGCCGGCGCCGACACGACCGGCGCCGCCTCCACCGTCACCGTCTGGGCGGCATCGGCCAGATCGTGGTGCACGGCGACGGGCTCGGCGATCTCCGCCTGCGTCAGCGTCTCGAAGGCGACGAGCTGCTGCCCGGCGTAGCCGGACGGCACGGTGAACGACACCTGCACGGTGCCGTCCGGCACGGTCGGCGTGAACGTGGCCGAGGCGGTGATGCCGGTCGCGGATCCGTCGCTCTTGCGCATGAGCTCGCCGGACACCGTGTACTCGACGCCCGGGATGAGGTGCTGGTACGCGATCGTGTCGGTCGCGGTGCCGCCGTTCCAGGGCAGCGTCTGGTCGCCGTCCGCGGCGTCGACGAGCGTGGTGCCGATCACGGGCGGGACCGCGTCGCCGACCCACTCCGCGGCGGCGCTGGCGGTGGAGACCGCACCGGCGGGCGCGACGAGGGCGATGGTCTGCGAATGGGCGGCCTCGCTCGGGGTGCCGCCCGGCGTCGTCGGGACCGAGACGATCCGGCCGCCGACGGTCGTGCCCTCGGCGGTGGCGGTGACGGTCGCGCTGCCGCTCGTGTTCGCATCGCGCAGATCGAGGTAGAGCTCCTGGCCGTCGACGACGGCATCCGCGTCGATCGGGGTGCCGGCGGCGTCGGTGATCGCGAACGCCGGGTCGGCCGTGACGCGCACGCTCGGCCGGTCGGTCGTCACCGTGAACGGTCCGACCAGGGTGCCGGCCTCCTGCGGGCCGGAGGGCCCGGAGATCGACAGGGTGATCGAGAGATCCGCGGGCGTGAGTCCGCCGCTCGCCTCCGCCCCGTCCGCGAGGTAGTGGTACACCGCCTCCGAGTTGGGGGTCTCCCACGGCCAGGTCGCGTCGAAGCCGAGGTCCGTGTACCGCCAGATCGCGTACTGGGTCGCCTCGAACGCGTCGTTGGCGTCGAGCCCGGGCGCCCCGGCGGCCGTGCCGAGGTCCGCCAGTGAGACCGCCGGATAGCTGTGCGCGAGGATCCACAGCACCTTGCCCTGCACGACCGGGTCGAGGAACAGGTTGTCGCCGAGGAATTCGTCGGCTTCGCCGATCGTGCCCTCGAGCCCCGTTCGCGCGGTCACGTCGTGTTCGATGCAGAAGGCCCAGAGGTCGGGCTCGCCGGGGGCCGACGGGTCGACCGGGGTGTCGAGATAGATGGGGAAGGCGCCGGTGCCGCTGTAGCCCTGCCGCGGCCCGATGTAGACGGAGTCGCCGGCCTCGGGCGCCGCGACGGCCCCGAGGGGCACCGCCAGCAGTGCGCCGATCGCCAGCGCGCCGATCGCCCCGATGCTCCGCAGTCGACCAGTCCGTGTGCTCACCACAATCCCACCGCCCTTTCGGTTCAGCGCGCGCGGGATCACCCCCGGCGGGCATCACGCTAACCCCGCAGGGGCGACTGTGGCGAGAGGCGGCACCGGATCGCCCCCCGAACGGGGTCCAGGGCAGGCCCGACCGAGCAGCGCTGGTCGACCCTGCTGAGCGGATGGCCCGCCTACTCGGCTGCCACCGCGCTCGCCTCGTGCGGCGCTCCCACCGGCTTCGACTCGGACGAGCCGCGCTGCCGGAGGAAGATCGAGAACGCCACCATGCTGCCGACGGCCAGGAACTCCGACTGCCAGTTCTGCAGCGTCCGGTTCCAGAAGTCGGCCGAGACGGCGTAGCCGAGCCAGTCGACCGCCGCCTGGCCGTGCTCGGCCTGCTCCGCGTTGAAGGCGACCATGCCGGCGATCGACTGCGCGAGCCACGACAGCAGGAAGACGGCCCCCATCACGAGCAGCAGCGAGTTGGAGAAGAGCCAGCGACGCCATCCGTCGGCCCGGGCCCAGGCCGGCGAATCCGGCCGGGCGTAGCGCCCGACCAGCTGGGACTCGTCCGAGCCGACTCCCTCGTCGCCCGGCTTCTTCGACTCCGGGCTGCCGCGCTGCACGAGCCAGATCGTCGTCAGGATGAAGAGGAAGAACTGCAGGTATTCCGACTGCCAGTTCTCGGCCACGTCGACGACGAACTGCGAGGACAGCAGGTACTCGCCGAGGCCGGCCGACGGCAGCCCGTGCGAGGCCTGCTCCTCGTTTGTCAGCGCGAGGCCCGTGAGCGCCTGACCCGCGAGCGCCGCGAGGAAGATCGCGGCGAAGAACACGCTCAGGGCGTGCTGACGGACGCGCATCACACCGACCTCCCGAGCAGGCCGATGACCAGCATGTAGACGATTCCGGCGGCGATGAACACCAGCCATCCGGTGAACACGACTCTCATGCCCGCACGCTAGCCCTGGGGCGCAAGCGGCCGGCAGGGGCTTGAAGCGCGGTGCGCGACGCGGTACGGATGCCGCGGCGTCCCCTTACCCCGTCGAGGTGCCGTAGCGGGCGAGGAACGTCGTGACCGCGCTCGTCACGTGGGCGTCGAGCCCCTCGAACCGCTCGCCGAGGAGCGCGGCGTTGAGCGGGGCGCCCACGACGAGCCACGTAAACTCGGCGGCCGCAGCCAGGGGGTCGTCGACCGTGAGTGCGCCGGCGCGGTGGAGCGTTTCGAATGACGTCGCGAGGGCCGCGACGTTCCGCTCCCAGCTGTCCCGGCGGTAGGCCGCGGCCACCTCGGGCTGCACGTTCGCCTCGGTGATCACGAGGCGGCGCATCTCGACGACGGGCGGCGAGAGCATGCCGCGCAGCATGCCGTGGCCGAGCTCGACGAGGCCGTCGCGCGGCTCGGCGGCCGCGGCGAGCCGCTCGAGCATCGGCCGCGTCGCGTCGCTGCCGGAGGCCGCCCAGTCCGCGACGACCGCGGCGAACAGCTCGGACTTCGACGGATGCTCCCGGTACAGCGAGCTCTTCGAGATCCTGGCGCGGGTGGCGATCTCGTCCATCGTCGTGGCGGTGTAGCCGCGCTCGAGGAACACGGCCCGCGCCTCGGCCAGCAGCGCCGGCCCGGCCAGGCCAGGGGGGCGGCCTCGGGTTCGGGGGGCGACGGGCATGGTCCCACTTTAGTACTTGACGGGACTAAATCACGCGACTACCTTGATTAGTACTCACCAGTACTGAAAGGACCGCGCATGGCTCTCCTCGGCGTCGCACTCGCGACCATCGTCTCCTTCGTCGCCAGCGCGGTGCTCTACGCCACCCCGCCGGTCGCCCGGCTCATCGCGGCGAACAGCACACCGCGTCCCGGCATCCCCGCCGTGGTGCAGATGCTCCTCGTCGTGCTCCGCAGCCTGCTCGTCTCGCTGCTCGTCCTCGGGCTCATGGTCGCCGCCGACTGGCACGGTGCCGGCCCGGGCGCCCTGCTCGGGCTGGCGCTCGCGGTCCTCCCCGCCGTGCTGCTGCTCGGATCCGTCGTGCACGAGAACACCCCGGTCGCCGTCGCCGCCGTGCACTTCACCGACTGGCTGGCCAAACTCGTCATCATCGGCGCCCTCGTCGGCGCCTTCCTCTGAACGGAGTCGTCATGACCGACCACCCCACCCCGCTCGACCTCACCTTCACGTCCGTGCTGGGCAAAGTCCGCGAGGGCGACACCTGGACCTGCGCGCAACTGCCCGGCTCCGCCGAGATCTTCGGCACCCGCGGCCTCGTCAAGGTCGAGGGCACCGTCGACGGCGAGCCGTTCCGGGGCGCCTTCATGGCGCTCGGCGACGGCACCCACAAGCTGCCGGTCTCCGCCGCCGTCCGCTCGCGCATCGGCAAGGGCGACGGCGACACCGTCACGATCCACCTCACCACGCGACTCAACTGAACGGCGCGACGCGGCGCGAACGGCGCAGCGTCAGGATGCCTCCCTCGATGACGAGCAGCCCGAGCACCAGCGGCACCAGCGGCTCGGCACCGGTCGAGGCGAGCCCGCCGCCCTTCGATCCGCCGCCGCCTCCGCCCGATCCGGCCGTGACCGCCCAGACCCCCTGCGCGTCGTTGTCCGTCGGCGAGGCATCCGTGTCCGTGTCGATCGTCGGCACGACGAGCGGGCCGAACTGCTCCACGACCGTGTCCACGAAGCCGTCCCCGTCGAGGTCGCTCGGCGAAGCCGGAGCGACGTAGGCGACGTTCCGCATCGTCGCCGCACCGACCGGCACCGCGACGACCCGGGCGACGATCGTGAGCGGCGGGCCGTCCTCACCGGCCGGGATCTCCCCCGCGGCGGTCGCGACGTCGCCCGAGCGCGCGTAGCCGTCGCCCGACATGCCGACGAGCTCGACGCCCGACGGCAGCAGCTGCGTGATCGACCACCCGGCCGGTGCGGCACGCGGGCCGGCATTGTGCGGCGTCAGCGTCCACGACAGCGTGTCGCCGGCGCGAAGGGCGCCATCGGGCGCCGCGAGCTGCTCCGTGAGGGAGAGGTCGATGCACGTCATCGGGTAGAGCACCGGCGCGACCGCGAGCTCGCGAACCGCGGCCCCGCCGCCGTCGTACCAGAGCGCGCCGTCGAGGTACCCCGTCGCCCGGCACGCCGAGCCCCAGTCGTTCGGATCGTCGTAGTCGCGGGCGTCGACCGCCACCGGCCCGCCGTCCGGGAGCGACTGCAGCGCGGGTGCGGCGTCCTCCCCCTCGACCGCGTTCGGGAAGGTCACCACCGCGGTGGATGCCGCGGGGAACACGTTGCCCGTCACGAGCACCGGGTCGCGGAGCGTCCGCCGCTCGGCTTCCGGGGTCTCCGAGTCGGCCGTGCCGACCGAGATCCAGGTGCCGGTGCCGCGGAAGACGTTGCCCTGCACCCGGATGCCCGAGGACGAGTACGAGCCGGCCAGGGCGCCGTCCTGCCAGAGCGGCTCGACCGAGACCGCCACGGCCCCGTCGGCCTGCTCGACCGTGTTGCCCGCGATCGTGAGCCGGTGCGCGCCGCCCGCCGTGACGAACGCCGGCTGCCCCGAGACCGTGTTCCCTTCGATCGCGACGTCGCTCGTGCCCTGCAGCACGCGGATGCCGTCGCCGTTGCCGGTCATCTCCACGTCGTGGATGCGCACGTCGTGGCTGATCCCGTCACCGGGGTTCGTCACGACGAAGAGCCCCGCCGCGCCGTTGTCCGCGAGCGTCGATCCGCTCACCTCGAGATTCGCGACGCTCCGCCCGTAGAGCGCGCGTTCGACGACGCCCTCGACGGTGGCGTTCACGACCGTCGCGCCGTCCGTCGCGGAGTAGAAGAAGCCGTAGGAGCCCGCGTCGATCGAGGCGCCGTCGACGTGGACGCCCTGCGAGCCGTACGCACGGAGGATCGCCGCCCCGGTGACGGACGTGGGGCCCTCCCGGCCGTGCACCACGATGCCCGAGGCGGTGACCCCGGTGGACTGATGCACCACGAGCGCCGCCCCGGTGAGCTCCGCCTCGACGTCGCTGACCACGGCGTCGACCGCTCCGAGCAGGTAGATGCCGCTCGAGGCGTCGGGCGCGCCCGTCGCGGTGACGTCGCTGATCGAGATGTCCGCGCGGTCCGAGCCGGGCAGCATCGACGACTGACTGCCGATCGCGTAGAGGAACCCGGTCGCCGTCAGCGCCGTCACCGTCGCGCGGCCCGCGTTCACGAGGTTCACCCCGGTGCCGCCGGGGCCCCAGGCGCCGGCGTCGACGACCGCCCCGGTGACCGACGCGCCCTGCGTCGAGCCGAGCGTCACCGCGCCGAAGGCGGTGATCTGCGGGGAGGTGATCACCGGCCCCTGGCCGGTGTTGTCGAGGTGGGTCGTGATGCCGTACATCATGCCCGTCACGACGGCGTCCTCGATCTCGGTCTGCGTCGAGCGCAGCACGAGGATGCCGGTGGACTGCGCGGCATCGGCCCCCGTGATGCGCGGCCGGACGACGCTCGGCGCCGCCGTGGCCCCGAGCGCGATGCCCTCGCGGCTCGTTCCCGTGATCGTCGCGTCCGTGATCGTCGGGCCGGCGGCGGCGTTCGTCGTCGCGGTGCCGATGCCGCGGGCGAAGCCGTCGACGGTCACCCCGTCGACCACGGCGCTGCTCGAGTTGGCGAGGTCGATGCCCGTGCCCGTCCCCGGGGTGCCGCTGACCTCGACGCCGGTGACGAGCGGCGCGGTGGCCGAGCCGAGGCTGATCCCGGCGGTCTGCGCGGCGATGGTCCCGCCGGTGACCTGGATGCCCGAGGTCGTCGCCGCCGCGGTGACCGCGATGCCCGTTGCGACACCGCTGATCGCGGCGTCGGTGATCGTCGCCGAGCCGGTCGTCAGATTGACGCCGTAGGAGGATGCCTCGCCGGCACCGTTCATCGTGAGCCCGTCGATGACGACGCCGGTCACGCCCGCGGCGAGCTGCACCCCGATCGGCCTGGCCACCGGCGTGGGATTGCGCACCGTCACATCGCGCAGCGCGACATCCGATCCCGTGACCTGCACGATGGCACCGGTCGCCGCGGCCGCGATCGCGACGTCGGCGCCGAGCGCCAGCCCGCCGGCCGAGACGGTGAACCGCGAGTACAGCGTGGATGCCGCCGAACTGTCGATGGTCACCGAGCGCGCGACGGTCAGCGCCCCGGTGAACGCGTAGTCGCCGGGGTCGAAGGAGACGGTGCCGCCCGCGGCGACCGTGTTCAGCGCCACCTGCAGCGTCACGAGGCCCGCGGGGTCGACGGGCCGTTCCGCCGGAGTGCCGAGCCACGCGATCCGCAGCGCGTTCGCGTTCGGGGTGATCGCCGGGTCGGTCGGCGGCGAGTCGACGATCGAGTCGTCGATCGGCGGCGTCGGCTCGTCGAGGCCGTCGGGCACGTCCGCTCCGGCCGGGGGCGGCGGGTCCCCGGTCGCCGGATCCTCCGGCGCCAGCAGGGCGGGACGTACGGCCGCGCCCGGCGCGGCGGTCGCCGGTGCCGCCGTCACGCCGATCGCCCCGACGGCGACCCCCGCGCAGAGCAGCACTCCGAGCCAGCTCGGAACGGCTCGCCGACGTCGAACGGTGTGCGCATCGCCCATTGCATCCCCCCGGAGCCGTCGGCCGTCCAGGGCGGGCCGACGCTCCGAAGTGTACCGAGCGGCCGGAGGAATGCCCAGGGTCGATCCGCCGACGCGGCGCTGCGCGACGCGTCGCGAGCTGCGGCTCCGTGACCCCTCTCGGGGAGCATTTCGCCGATTCGCTCGGAGCTGACGAACGACCCTCCTTAGCGTGAGCCGAAGGGGGTCGTTCCCCTGTCGCGCGTTCGGTGCGCTCTTCGCCCCTGCCCGGTCGGGCATCCTTTCGCGCGCCCGACATGGCAAAGAGGTAAGGACGCATTTCGATGACGCTACGTAGAGCTGAACGCCAAAGATCCGCACGAATCCCGCTGTTGGCGGGCGCCGCCGCCGTCGCGCTGCTGGCCCCCGCGCTGAGCGCCACGGCCGCGTTCGCGAGCCCGGCCCCGGATGCGGAACCCACCACGATCTCGGCCGCGGGCGCCTTCAGCCAGACGGTGCCCGACGGCGTCTGCAGCGTCCGGGTGACGGTCGCCGGGGCGCCGGGCGGGATGGCGATCATCGCCGGCGGCGGCGGCCCCGGCGGATCCGTCAGCCCGAACGGCGCGGGCGGCGCGATCACGGCGACGCTCGCGGTCGGCGCAGGATCCGTCCTCACCGGAACCGTCGGAGGCGCCGGTGCCGACGGCGGAACCGGCGGCGCGCCGGGCGGCGGCGAGAGCGGCACCGGTCAGCACCGCGGCGGCGGCGGAGGCGGGTACTCCGAACTCTCCGCCGGGGGCGCGCTGCTCCTGCTCGCCGGCGGCGGCGGCGGCACCGGCGGCGGCCACACGGCCGAGTTCGGCCAGGGCGGCGACGGCGGCTCCGAGCTCGGTGCGGGCGTCGCGGTCGCCGGCGGCACCGTGTTCCCGGGCGGCGACGGCATGCAGGGCCAGGACACCGGCGTCGGCGAGACGCCGGCGACGGCGCCCGGTGGCGGTGCCGGCGGGAGCGCCGTGGGCGGCGCTGCCGGCACGAACCCCCGCAGCCAGACCGACGCCGAACTGCCCGGATTCGACTGGAACGGGAAGCCCGGCTCGGAGCGCCAGGGCGGCGCCGGCGGCGACGACAACAGCGCCGACACCGGCGGCGCCGGCGGCGGCGGCTACTTCGGCGGCGGCGGCGGTGCGGCCACCGACGGCGACGTCGGCAGCGGCGGCGCCTCGTTCGTCGGAGGCGGCGGAGGCGGCGGCTCGAGCTTCGCGGCCGACTCCGCGCTCATCGGCTCGGGTTCGGTGGCCCTCGCGACGAACCGCGACAGCGACGGAGAGGCGCTCGCCGGCCACGTCACCTTCGACTGGGTGATGTGCGAGTACGACCTCGCCGTCACCAAGGCCGTCGTCGGCGACGCGGTCTTCGAGGACGGCGCCACCGTGCGGTACGCCGTGACGGTGACGAACGCGGGCCCCGACGACATGGCGATCGGCGACACGGTCTCGCTCGTCGACGAACTCGCGACCGGGGGCACGCTGATCTCCGTCGACGGGCTCGGCGCCTCCGTGCCGGCGGTCGGCGAGGAGATCCCCGCCGACGGCATCCAGGCCTACGACCTCGTCGACCTCGGCATCCCCGACGCCCCGGCGGCCCAGCGCGGGCTGCCCGCCGGCGCCACCGTGGAGTTCGTGTACGAGACGACCGTGACCGGCACGGAGGACGTCACGAACATCGTGACGGTCACCGACCGCGGCGACCAGAGCAACAACCGCGCCGAGGCGACGGTCGTCCCCGCGGCCCCCTCGCTCGCGCTGACGAAGAGCGCCGACACCGAACGCGCGACGAAGGTCGGCCAGCAGATCACGTACACGTTCGTCGTCACGAACACCGGCAACATCGAGGTGCGCGACGTCGCGATCGAGGAGCAGGAGTTCGACGGCGCCGGCACCCTCCCCCAGCCCAGCTGCGAGGACACGGTCCTCGCGGCCGGCGACCGCACCACCTGCACCTCCGTGTACACGGTCGTCGCCGCCGACCTCACCGGCGGCGCCCTGCGGAACACCGCGATCGCGAGCGGCACGACGCCGCTCGGCGCCGCGGTGGAGAGCGCCGAGTCGGCCGCGGAGCTCCTGACGGTCAAGCCGCAGCTCCCCGCGAAGGCGGCGCTCGCCGACACCGGTGTGGACGAGGGGCTCGGCCTCATCGCCGGCGGCGCGGCGCTGCTGCTCCTCCTCGGGCTCGGCCTCCTGGTGATCCGGCGCTTCTCGCCGAAGTCGTCGTAGTCGATCCGACCGGGAGAGGTGGGGCGTGCAGGAGCGCGCCCCACCTCTTCGTCATTCCTCGGAGATCTCCCAGCTCTGCACGTCGTCCATCACCCACGGATCGAAGACGCCCTCCACGACGGAGACCGTCCGCGGGGTGTCGGGGCCGAAGGCGTCGCCGTCGCAGGGCGTGACCCGGAGCACGTACAGGCCGTAGTTCCAGAAGCGGAGCACCCGCTGCGCCGAGCCCGTGCCGTCGAGCGCGACCTGCGCCGACTGGCCGGTGTCCGAGTCGATGCAGACGGTGCCGCCCGGTGCACCGCGGAGGGTGAAGCGGAGGCCGTCTCCCATGCCGTCGCCCAGGGTGATCGGCTGGTACTCGGAGAGGCCGTCGATCCCCAGCGGCTCGATGGTGAACTCCGCGATCGCGGGCGTCGAGGCGACGCCGTCGGCGACCGTCCACACCCGCGCGAGGTGCGTGCCCGCGGCCAGGGGCACGGTGCGCAGGTCGAACGTCCAGTCGCCCGCCTCGCTCGGCTCCGTCGTGTAGGTCAGCCCGTCCACCGCGACGGCGATCACGGTCTCCGGCTGAGCCGTTCCGCTCAGCACGGGCGCGAGGAACGTCGACGAGGGCGCGGACACGACGACGCCGGGCGGCGGGGCGGCCGAACCGTCGTCGGGCGGAACCACCGTCCCCGGGGTCGCCGGCGTCGCGGGCGGCGGGCGCTCGGGAAGGCCGGCGTTCGGAGAGGCCGGGTCCCAGAAGATGTCGATCGACTCGACCGGCGGCGTCTCGGGCCCGACGAGGGGCGGCGGGAGCTCGATGGGCAGCTGCGACGACTCCCTCGGCGGTGCGACGGGACCGGTCGGAGCAGCGACCTCCTCGCGGGGCTGGGCCGGACCGGGCAGCGCTTCGACCCTGGGGATCCACGGGTCGAGGAGACCGGGCACCAGACCCGTGACGAGCGCCCCGGCGACGACGGCGGCGGACCCGGCGAGCGCGAGGCCGGCCGCCACGGCCGTCGCCGTTCCGCCGGCCAGTGACGTCGCCCCCGGGAGGACGACGCCCAGCGCGCCGAGCCCGCTGATCGAGACGACCGTCTTCCGCCCCGCGCGGTACGCGGATCGCAGCTCGAGCTCGACGGCGCGGCAGCGCTCGCAGGCCTCGAGGTGGCGGATGACGCGGTCGGCGGTGTGCGCCCCCGCTCCCACGATCAGGGCGGGGAGGGCGTGCGCGACGTGGCCGGTGTCGTCGCGAAGCTCCTCCGGGATCTGGTGGTGCAACCACTGCACCCGGAGCCCCTGTCGGGCCCGGCCGTGGAGCGCCGAGAGCGCATTGGGACGGATGCCGAGCTCGGCGGCGACCTCCGCGCGCCTCGCGTTCTCGATCTCGGTGAGCCAGAGCACCCGCTGCCACCGGTTCGGGAGCGAACGGAATGCGCTGAGCAGGAGCGCGCCGTCGTACTCGCGTTCCAACGACCGCAGGCCGGACTCCTCCACCGTGTCGTCGACGTCCGGGGTGGCGACGAACTGCGCGTCCGTGCGATGCCACCGCGCGGCCGTGTTCCGCATGATCGTGAAGAGATAGGCGCGGAAGGAGCTGACGGGTCCGCCGCCGCGCACTCGGACCTGGTCGTAGATCGCGAGGAACGCCTCCGAGACGAGGTCGTCGGCGTGCAGCGGCGCGATGCGCCGGGCGGCGCGGCGGGCGGCGTCGACATGCCTGACCCACAGCGCCTCGTACGCCGCGTCGTCGCCATCGCGCAGCGCGGCGAGCAGGTCCTCGTCGCTCAGGACCGGATCCCGCGGGGAGGCCGTGCCGGACGAGGCAGCGATGGGCTGCGACACCCGAGCATGCTATCCAGCCGATCACCTCCATTTTCGGGCGAACGCCTGATCAGGCCCAGATGACCCCCGTTGGGGGTCGATTCCGTCGGTGTCGCGTCACTTCGGCGCGCGTTCCGACCCTCGTGGGGTGAGGACGTCGCAGCGGCGGACTCGCCGCCCTTCCGGGCGGATCCCGCGGGGAGGCGATGTGAGGCGAGACGGGCTGGGCTCGGCACCGCGGCTGCGGCGTGCGGCGGTCGTGGAGGAATCCGTCCTGCAGCGGAGCTACGCGGCGCAGCTGCTGGCCGCCGCCGGCATGGACGTGGTGCTGGCGTGCGGGACGTTCCAGGAGTTCATGCGCTGGCTGCCGCAGTCCGAGCCGGCGTCCCGGCCCGAGCTCCTGGTCGTCGATCTCGCCCGCGACGTGCACTCACGGCGGCGGTTCGAGGCGGTGGCCGCACTCCGAGCGGCCGGGATCCGCGTGCTGGCGCTCTCGCCGATGCGGTCGCGCGCGACCGCCCGCTACCTGCTCGATCTCCAGGTCGAGGCGATCGTGTCGACGAGCGACAGTGTGGAGGAGTTCCTCGCCGCCGTCGAGGCCGTGCGCGCGGGTGGAACGGCGATCGCTCCTGTGGCGAGCGCGGCGATCCACGGACTGGAGTCGGCGCCCCGCCTGAGCGCGCAGGAGGAGCGGACGCTCGCGCTGTACGCGACGGGCCTGACGATCCTGCAGGTGGCCGAGCAGATCGGCGTGCGGCCGGACACCGCCCGCAAGTATCTCAAGCGGGTGCGCGCCAAGTACGCGGCGGCCGGGCGGCCCGCGCGCACCAAGCTGGAGCTCGCGCAGATCGCCTGGGCCGAGGGGTACGCGACGCTCGGTCGCGGCGCACCGGCCGGGCGGACGGATGCCGCGTCCGCCCCCGCGGATGCCGCATCGGAGGCGTAGCTCCGAGCCGGTCGTGCGATTGGGGCTTGACGCCGCACTTTCATTTTACAAGTATGTGCCCATGAGCCTCTTCATCAGCTGTCCCGTCGCGGACGTCGAGCGCGCGACCGCCTTCTACACCGCCCTCGGGTGGGTCCTCAACACCGAGATGTCGGATCACAACGTGTCCTGCTTCGCCATCGCCCCCGAGCAGTACGTCATGCTCTCCAGCCGCGAGATGTACGCCAGCGTCGGCGGCACCGAGGAGCTGATCGGCGGCCCCGACACCCCCTCGAAGGTCACCGTCTCCTTCGACCTCCCCAGCCGCGAAGCGGTCGACGAGCTCGTCGAACGGGCGCGCGCCGCCGGCGGTCGCATCGGCGACATCGACGACTACCCCTTCATGTACCAGCGCCAGTTCGACGACCCCGACGGCTACCACTACTCGCCGTTCTGGATGAAGCCGGACGCCGATCCGACCGCGTGAGCGACCTCGCCGCCGCCCTCGACGTCGTCGGATCCCGCTGGGCGCTCCGCATCGTCGAGCAGCTGCTCGACGGCCCGCAGCGCTACGGCGACCTGCAGCGCGAGCTCGGGGCGCCCACCAACATGCTCGCGATGCGCCTGCGCGAGCTCGAGGAGGCCGGCTTGCTGTACCGCCTGCCCCTCAAGCACAACACCCGGGCCTACGCGCTGACCGAGCGCGGCCTCGCCCTTCGCGACGCGATCACCGCGCTCGGGCGCTGGGGCGCCGAGCAGGCCTAGCTCGACCCCCGACGGCATCGAGTCGACGGCTCACGAAACTCTCAGGACCGTCGGAAACCCCCTGAGGTACGCTGTGGGGTATTCGTGTTGCCGCCGAGTCCGACGGATCAAGGGAGGTGCGTCGCGTGCTGAACCTGACTCGTTCACTGTCGATGCGTCGCCTCCGACTCCTGCGGAACACCCTGCTGAGCGCGCTCGGCATGGCCGCGATCGTGATGGGGCTGCTGGCCATGCACTCGTCCGGTGCCGAGCACGGCGGCCTCCCCGGCTCCGCAGTCGTGAGCTCCGCTTCCGTCGATGCCGCCCAGTCGCCTGCAGTGCAGGCAGCGGCCTCGAGCGGTGCGCACTGCGACGGTGACTGCTGGCACGACCTCATGGGTTGCGCCCTCGCGGTCATGGGTTGCGCGATGCTCCTGGGCGTCGCCGTGTCGCTGCTGTTCGCGCACCGCCCCGGCTTCTTCCGGTCGCTCCTCGACGCCGGCGGCCGTGCCGGGATCCGACTCCGCGGCCTCCTCCCGCCATCCGCGCCGCGCCCGGACCTCGTCATCCTCTCCATCAGTCGCACCTGAACCCGGCCGCCCCACCACCGCGGCCCCTGCGACCGCGCTCGCCCCAACTGGCCTGACCTGTGGCGCGCCATGCCGGCGTGGACCCGGAGCAGCCCACCGCACTGAGTCGACCGAACTGAGTTCACCGCACTGAGCCCCGGCGCGGTCCGCTGCCAGCTGCGGAGCCGTCACCCCAGCCCCGAGATCTCAAGGACCTTCTTCATGCCTCCCCTCTCCCCCATTCCGGCGTGCCATGACTGAGCCGCCCCTGACCCGCCGCGCCCTCCGCGAGGCCGAACGTTCCCGACCGCGTCGACACCGCGCCTCCCCGGCGCCCCGAGCGGCGAGACGACGCCTCCTGCCGACCCTGGCACTCACCTCCGCGGCCCTGATGCTCGCGAGCACCACCCTTCCCGCATTCTCGGCCGGCCCAGCCGGCGCAACGGCGACCCCCGCCACCGTCACCGCCGGCGAGGAGCCGCAGGACGTCATCGTCGGCCCGGAGGTCGCCCAACTCGACCTCCAGCGCGACAGCTACACGGCCGGCAAGGCCGCGACGAGCGGCGACTATGCGCAGACCGCGGCGACCTTCGTGAACTACTCCGGAGCGATCCAGTGGCCGTTCCTCACCGGGGTGCCGATCAGCACTGATTTCGGTCCGCGCATCCCGCCCTGCGCCGGCTGCTCCAGCTACCACAAGGGCATCGACATGAACCCCGGCGACGGGTCCCCCATCCAGGCCATCGCCGCCGGCGTCGTCCGAGAGGTGTCGGCCTCCGACAACGGCGGACTCGGGGTGTACGCCGTCATCGATCACGTCGTCGACGGGCAGCTGGTCAGCAGCGTCTACGCGCACATGCGGGAGGGGAGTCTCGCCCTCTCCGTCGGCGAGACCGTCGCGGTCGGCGACCTCGTCGGCAAGGTCGGCAACACCGGCCAGTCCACGGGGCCGCACCTGCACCTCGAGATCCTGCTCGACGGCACCACCCCCACCGACCCGGTCGAGTGGTTGTCGGAACGGGTCGTCCCGTGACGGGCACGCGCCCCGCCGTCGCCGCGATCGCGGCCGCGGCCGCCCTGAGCTTCGCGATCGTCGGCGGGGTCGCCCCGGCGGCGGCCGGCAGCGACTACCCCTCCTGGCAGGACGTGCAGAACGCCCGCGCGTCCGAGTCGGAGAAGCAGACGCAGGTCGCCGAGTTGCAGGCGCTGATCCGATCCCTCACCGCGGAGGCGCAGGCGGCGGAGGAACTCGCGACCCGCCGCGGCGACGAGTACGAGCAGGCGCAGGGCAAGTTCGACGAAGCCACCTACGCCGCGAACACCCTGCAGGCCGAGGCGGATGACGCGGCCGCCGATGCGGAGTCCTCCGGCCGGGCCGCGGGCCAGCTGGCCGCGATGATGGCCCGCACCGGCGCATCCGATCCGGCCCTGACGATGTTCCTCGATGCGAGCGTCGCCGACGACCTCCTCGGCCGGCTCGCATCGATGGACAAGCTCACCGAGCGCATCTCCCTCGTCTATGAGGCCGCGGACGCCAGCCGGAACACCGCCGAAGCCCTCACGGAGCAGGCGCGGCTCGCGCAGAACGCGCTCGGCGAACTCGCCGAGGCCGCCGAGTCTGCCCTCGCCGCCGCGATCACGGCACGCGAGGACGCCAATCGCACGCTCGCCGAGCGGCAGGCCAACGAGGCGACGATGCGGGCGCAGCTCGCGGTCCTCACCGAGAACCGCGAGGCCACCGAGGCCGACTACGAGAAGGGCGAGGCGGCCCGTCGCGCCGCCGAAGCCGCCCGCGGCGGCGGCGACGGCGGCCTGGATTCCGGGCAGCTCAGCGGCCAGGGGTGGGCGCTCCCCGTCTCCGGATGGATCAGCGACCCGTTCGGCCCTCGCCCCAACCGTCCGGTCGCGGGCGTCGGTGCGTTCCACTACGGCACGGATCTCGCCGCCGGCTGCGGTCGACCGGTGTACGCCGCGACCGGCGGAACCGTCGTCTACGCCGACTGGCTCGGCAGCTACGGCTTGTGGGTCCTCATCGACCACGGCAACGGGGTGCAGACCGGGTACGCGCACAACAGCGCCCTCCTCGTCTCCCCCGGCCAGTCGGTGCCCGCCGGCGCGAACATCGCCGAGGTCGGCACCACGGGCGCGTCCACCGGCTGCCACCTGCACTACGAGGTGCGAGTGGACGGCGCCCGGATCGACCCGCAACCGTTCATGAGCAACAGAGGAATCACCCTTGGCTAAGTCCGCCCCATTCATCACCACCGGCGCGGCGGTGCTCGCGCTTGCCCTGACCGGATGCGCCGCCGGAAGCCCGACGACGACCGTGCCGCAGGCCGCGCTCGGCCATGTGCACGGCCTGGGGTTCGACCCCGACTCCGGTGGAACCTACGCCGCCACGCACAACGGCGTGTGGTTGCTCCCCACCGAGCAGCTCCCCGCTTCCTACCCGAGCCAAGAAGCGGCCTCGATCGGCGCCCCGCGGAAGGTCGGCGGCCACACCCAGGACACCATGGGGTTCACCGTCGCCGACGGCGGAGAGCTCTTCGCCTCCGGCCACCCCGGCCCGGACGATCAAGAGGACCTCGGCGATCCGCTCGGCCTCGTTCGCAGCACCGACCGCGCGAACAGCTGGGAGACGGTGTCGCTCGCCGACGTGGTCGACTTCCACGATCTCGACGCTGTTCCCCTCCCCGGTGGGGAGCTGCGCGTGTACGGGTACGACGCCACCGCCGGGGTCGTCCGGGTCAGCGACGACGGCGGCGCGAACTGGCAGCAGAACGCAGCCATCGAGCTCCGCGACCTCGCCGCCGACGCCGCGAACCCCGACCGGGTGTACGCGACGACGTCGAACGGGTTCCTCGTCAGCGACGATCGGGGCGCGACCTTCGACCGGGTCAAGGGCGCCCCGCCGCTCTATCTCGTCGACCTCCTCGACGACGGGGGCGGGTTCGTCGGCGTCGACGTCACCGGTCAGCTCTGGAGCTCCGACAGCCGGAGCTGGGTGAAGCACGGCATGGTCGAAGGCACGCCCGAAGCGCTCACCTCCGTGACCGGCGACGACGGCGAGCACTGGATCCTCATCGCCGACGCCCGCGGCATCGTCGCGACCTCCGACTTTGGCGAGACGGTCACGGTGCTCACCACGAACGGCGGGTGACCCCGTGCGTTCAGCCGTACGCAAGTTCGCCCCAGCCGCTGTGGTGCCGGAACTGCCGCTCACCGGCCGCGCCCCGACCTTGACGGAGACGGATTGATGCTCGAACTCGCCAACGGGATCCCCAGCCCCGACCTCACCTCCTTCCAGCTCGGCCCGATCACCGTCCGCTTCTATGCGCTGTTCATCCTGACCGGCATCGTCCTCGCGGTCTGGCTCACCTCTCGTCGGCTCACCCGACGCGGCGGCGCGCCCGGCGTCGTCCTGGACATCACGCTGTGGGCCGTGCCGTTCGGCATCATCGGCGGCCGGTTTTACCACGTCATCACGCACCCCAGCGACTATTTCTTCCCCGGCGCCGATCTCTGGAAGACGCTGTACGTCTGGGAGGGTGGACTGGCGATCTTCGGCGCGGTGCTCCTCGGCGGGGTCGGCGCCTACCTCGGATGCCGGCGCGCCAGGATCCGCTTCCTCTCCTTCGCCGACGCGCTCGCCCCGGGGCTGCTGCTCGCCCAGGCGGTCGGCCGGCTGGGAAACTACGTCAATCAGGAGCTGTTCGGCACTCCGACCACGCTGCCCTGGGGCCTGCACATCGACCCGGCGTCGCCGGCGTTCCCCGAGGGCCTGCCCGACGGAACGCTCTTCCATCCGCTGTTCCTCTACGAATTGCTCTGGAACCTCGCGGGTGCCGCCCTGATCCTGCTCCTGGACCGGAGGCTCTCGCTTCGATGGGGCAAGGCGCTCGGTCTCTACCTGATCGTCTACGGCACCGGCCGCGCGTGGTTCGAGTCCTTCCGGCTCGACCCCACCGAACTCCTCCTGCTGGGCATCAAGGTCAACCTCCTGACCGCGCTCGTCGTCGCGCTCATCGGGGTTCTGCTCATCGTCGTGCAAACGCGTCGGCACCCTGAACCGGAGACCAGCGTGTACCTCCCGGGGCGCGAGCCCTCGGCCGGCGAGGCACCCGCTCAGCCTGGTTCGAGTTGACCGGGTCCACCGCTTCCACTCGTACTCGGATCTCACCACGCAAAGGAGCATCATGACCCCTCGCACCCCCGCTCCGCCGGGAAGCCCCGAAGACGCCCAGCGCAGGTACCGGCGCCGGCAACGATTCCTCCGCATCGGTCAGGCGGTGATGGCGCTGGGCTTCCTCGTCGCCCTGATCCACTGGCTGGCCCATCTGGAGGCCTTCGGGCCGGCCCAGCCCGAAGGCTGGATCGACCTGGTCGCTGGCTACCCGATGGGGGCGCTCCTCCTCGTCGCGGGCGCGATCCTCGCCAGCCGGAAGACGACATGAACCACGGCGCATCCTCACGAGTCGGGCGGGCGGACTCCCCGCGCGGGCCACGCCAGCTGAGTCGTCGCACCCTCCTCGGCGGAGCGGTCGGCAGTGCGGCACTGCTCGCCCTGGCCGCGTGCACGCCCACGCCGCGCTTCCTCTCCCCCACCTCTGCCGCGGTGGCCGCTACAGAGGCGGCCCGCCAGACCACCGGAGCCGTCACGAAGGTGGCCCTCGACGCGGCCCCCACCACGATCGACCTCGCCGGAGCGCAAGTGCAGACGTGGGCGTACGGCACGATCCCCGCTCCCGTGATCAGGGTCCGGCAGGGCGATCGGGTGCAAGCGACCTTGCGCAACGGCCTGCCCGACGCGTCGAGCGTCCACTGGCACGGGGTCGCACTCCGAAACGACATGGACGGGGTCCCCGTGCTCACCCAGGACCCGGTCTCGGCGGGCGGGTCGTTCACGTACGACTTCGTGACGCCGCACTCGGGGACGTACTGGTTCCATCCGCACTCCGGCACCCAGCTCGACCGCGGGCTCTACGGTGCGCTCATCATCGACGATCCGCGCGAGCCCGGGGGCTACGACGACGAGTGGGTCGTCATCCTCGACGACTGGCTGGACGGCGTCAGTGCCACCCCCGATGACGTCCTGCAGGAGCTCTCCGGCGGCATGGGCGGGATGGGTGAGATGGATGGCTTCATGCGGATGGGCAACCTGCTGATGGGCGCCGATTCCGATGCGCTGGGCGGCGACGCCGGCGACGTGTACTACCCGCACTACCTGCTCAACGGCCGGCCCTCGGCGGATCCGGAGACCTTCCGGGCGAGTGCCGGCGCGCGAGTGCGGATCCGCTTCATCAACGCGGGGTCGGACACCGCCTTCCGGGTCGCGCTCGCGGGACACCGGATGACGGTGACCCACACCGACGGGTTCCCGGTCGAGCCGCTCACCGGTGACGCCGTCCTGATCGGAATGGGAGAACGCTACGACGTCGTGGTCACCCTCGAGGACGGCGCATTCCCACTGGTCGCCGGGGCGGAAGGGAAACGGGAGCGGGTGCGGGCCGTCGTCCGCACCAGCGACGCGGCGACGCCACCGGCGGACGTGGCCGTGCCCGAGCTGTCGGGGCAACTGATCACGGCGGATCTCCTTCGGGCCGCCGCGGACGTGCAGTTGGACGGCCGCTCACCGAGCCGGAAGCTGACGGTTCGGCTCACCGGGGGGATGGCGGCCTACGACTGGGCGCTCGATGGGCGGGCGTTCGATATGGACGACCCGATGAAGAACGCCATCCCGATCACCGAGGGCGACCGGGTCAGACTCACGTTCGTGAACGACACGAAGATGTGGCATCCGATGCACCTGCACGGCCACACCTATCAGCACGCGGGCGGGGGGCCGCGGAAGGACACGTCCATCGTGCTGCCCGGCGAGCGGCTGGTGGTGGACTTCGATGCCGACAACCCGGGGCGGTGGCTCACCCATTGCCACAACCTCTACCACGGCGAAGTCGGGATGATGGGTGTCCTCGCCTACACCGACTGAGTTCGTCCGGCCCCGCCCGGTCACGCCTTCCTCCCGCCGGAGCGCGTCGGCCGTGATGCCGTTCGCGAGCGCAGCCGCCGGTGGACTGGCGACCGCGCTCGCGTTCCCCGGCGTCGGGTGGTGGCCGTTGCTCTTCGTCGGCGTCCCGCTGCTGATGGCGGCGATGACCACCCCCCGTCTCGGCGTCGCGCTGTCGGCGAGCGCGTTGGGCGGCGGCGTCTTCTGGGGCGTGCACGTGTTCTGGCTCACGGTTTACCTGGGTCCGGCGCCGTGGCTCGGCTTGGCCGGGTTGCAGACGCTGTTCTTCGTGGTGGGCGGCGCAGCGACCTGGGCGGTCCACCGGGCCCTGAACCGGGAGGCCGGGGTCCGCCGGCTCCTCCTCGTTCCCGCGGCCTTGGCGGCGATCTGGGCCGCCCGGGAGTGGGTGACCGGGGTGTGGCCGTACGGCGGGTTCGGCTGGGGCAAGCTCGCGTATTCGCAATCGGAGAGCCCGTTCGCCGAGCTGATCGGCTGGACCGGTGCGACCGGGATGTCCTTCGTCCTGGCTTTCCTGGCCGGCGTCCTCCTCCAGTCCGTCCGGTATCGCTCGACCGCACCGGCCCGGGGCGGCTACGTCGCGATGGTCCTCGTGCTGGCAGCCGCGCTGGTCCCCGCGTTCCCGGTCGCGAGCTCGGGAACCCTCCGGGTCGGCGCGGTGCAGGGAAACTCGGAGGCGGGCCTGCTCGCCGTGAACCGGCCGGGGCGGATCCTCGAGGACCATCTGCGGGCTGCGACCCCGTTGCTGGCCGAGGACCTCGACCTGCTCGTCCTCCCCGAGAACGCGGCGGACCTGAGCCCGCTGGACGACCCGGGGGCCGCCGACGCGATCGACGGACTCTCCCGCCTGGTCCGCGCGCCGGTACTGCTCGGGACGATCACTCGTAGCGGTGACGACACCTACAACTCGGCACTCGTGTGGGAGGAGGGCGACGCCGTCGCCCAGTACGACAAGAAGCACCCGGTCCCGTTCGCCGAGTATCTCCCCGATCGTGAGTTCTGGTTCCCGCTCGCACCCGATCTGTTCTCGCTCATCCCCCGAGACTTCTCGTTCGGCGAGCGCAGCAACGTCCTCGACATCGGCGATGTGCGAGCCGGTGTCGCGATCTGCTACGACATCGTCGACGACGCGCTCATCCGGGAGATGATCGCCGGCGGCGCCCAGGTGATCATCTCCCCCACGAACAACGCGGACTTCGGCCGCACCGATCAGAGTGCGCAACAGCTCGCAATCGCACGTCTGCGCGCCATCGAGAGCGGACGCAGCCTCGTGAACGCATCGACCGTCGGCGTTTCGGCCATGATCAGTCCCGATGGGCGGACCATCGAGGGGCTCACTCCGTTCACGCCGGGTGCGATGGTGAACGATGTCCCCTTGTCCGCGACGGTCACGCCGGCGATGGCCTTCGGCGACGCCGTCGAGATCCTGCTGGTCGGCGCGGGCGCGATGCTCGTCGTCGGGGCGACCCTCCGGATGCCGGGCGGCGGCCGGAGGCGGGCTTCGGCGAACGGAGAGCGGTGAACTCACCGAGCTCGCCGACCTCGCCGAGGGCGTCAGCGACCGGCCACGCGCGTCACGGCTGGAGGGCGAACGACGAAGGCCCCGGCGAACCCGCCGGGGCCTTCTCGTGGTGGTGCGCAAGGGGGGAGTTGAACCCCCACGCCCTTTCGGGCACACGGACCTGAACCGTGCGCGTCTGCCTATTCCGCCACTTGCGCATGCCGGCACTCGCGTGCCAGCCGATCGAGACTAACACTTCACCCGCCCGAACTCCATTCGACGGCCGCCCCCTCGCGCCGTGCGAGTCGCACTACAGACCAGGGCACGCGCCCGTTCGGGTGGCGCTGCCGACGAATCGTCGTGCAACTCGCACCCCGGCGCGCGCCGCACGACGCTTCGAACCCGCTGAGCGTCCTCGCCTCCCCTCGCGGGCCGCGCGCCTCCGGGCATAGCATCGGACGCGGGTGTTGACGCCCAGACCGACGTGACGACGACGACGTGACGAAAGGACCGGCGTGACTACCGTCGACCCCTCCCCCGATCTCTCCCCCATCCGCGCGTGGCTCTTCGACCTCGACGGGGTGCTGACGCCGACCGCGGTGGTGCACATGCACGCCTGGGCGCGGCTGTTCACCCCCTACCTCGCCGAGCACGGAGCGGCCCCGTACACCGAGGCCGACTACTTCGCGTACATCGACGGCAAGCCCCGCTACGACGGCGTGCGCAGCCTGCTCGCGAGCCGGGGCATCCGCATCCCGGAGGGCGAGCCGAGCGATCCGCCGAGCGCCGACACGGTGCACGGCCTCGGCAACCGCAAGAACGCCGTCTTCACCGACACCCTCGCCGAGGAGGGCGTCTCGCCCTATCCCGCGAGCGTCGCCTTCCTCGATGCGATCGAAGCGGCCGGATGCCTCGCCGCGGTCGTGTCGAGCTCGAAGAACGCCCCCGAGGTGCTGCGCGCCGCCGGCCTCGCCCCGCGCTTCGAGGTCGTCGTCGACGGCGGCTACGCGGCCGCCGAGCAGCTGCCCGGCAAGCCCGCGCCCGACACCTACACGCGCGCGGCCGAGCTGCTGGGCGTGCCGTCGCAGGCCTGCGCCGTCGTCGAGGACGCCGAGTCCGGCGTGCAGGCGGGCGCCGCGGGCGACTTCGGTCTCGTCGTCGGCGTCGACCGCGGCGTCGGACGCGATACGCTGCTGCGGCTCGGTGCCGATGTCGTCGTCGACGAGCTCGACGAGCTCGTCCCCGCGCTGAGCACCGCACCGCCCTGCCCCGACCCCACGACCGGAAAGCGCACTGCATGAGGTTCGCCGACACCGACCCGCTGAACCGCACCCGGTTCCCGCTCGACGAGTGGGCGCTGGTCGAGACCGATTTCCAGGCCGACGACCAGGGCCGCACCGAGACCCTGTTCGCGGTCGGCAACGGCTACCTCGGCCTCCGCGGCAACATCGAGGAGGGCCGCGACGGCTTCGCGCACGGCACCTTCGTCAACGGCTTCCACGAGACCTGGCCCATCCGGCACGCCGAGGAGGCCTTCGGCTTCGCCCGCGTCGGCCAGACGATCGTGAACGCGCCGGACGCGAAGATCATCCGCCTCTACGTCGACGACGAGCCGCTCGTCATCACCGAGGCCGAGATCCTCGCCTACGAGCGCCGGCTCGACTTCCGCACGGGCGTGCTGAGCCGTTCGATCGAGTGGCGCACCCCGGCCGGCAAGCGGGTGCTCATCACGAGCCGCCGCATGACGAGCTTCGTCGACCGGCACCTCGCGGTGCTCGACTACGAGGTGGAGCTGCTCGACGCCGACGCCGCGGTCACGATCACGAGCCACATCCTGAACCGTCAGGACGGCCGCGACGAGTACCGCTCCGGCGTCACCGAGGCCCCGGGCGCCTTCGACCCGCGCAAGGCCGAGACGTTCACCGAGCGGGTCCTGCAGCCGCGGGTGAAGCGGCAGCACGGCGACCGCTACCTGCTCGGCTACCAGACCACGAATTCCGGGATGGCCCTCGCGGTCGGCGCCGAGCACGCCATCGCGACCGACAACCCGTACACCGAGACCGGCACGATCGACGACGACCTCGCCAAGCACACCTACCGGGTGCAGGCGAAGCAGGGCCATCCGATCCGCGTGACGAAGCTCGTCAGCTACCACTCGGCCCGCTCGGTGCCGGCGCGCGAGCTCGGCGACCGCGCCGACCGCACGCTCGACCGGGCGCTCGAGCAGGGTGTCGCCGAGCTCTTCACGCAGCAGCGCGACTGGCTCGACGACTACTGGGTCCGCTCGGACGTCGAGGTCGGCGGGCAGCCGCTGCTGCAGCAGGCGATCCGGTGGAACCTGTTCCAGCTCGCCCAGGCCTCCGCCCGCACCGACGGCGGCGGCGTCGCGGCGAAGGGGGTCTCGGGGTCCGGCTACGGCGGCCACTACTTCTGGGACTCCGAGATCTACGTCATGCCGTTCCTCACGTACACGGCGCCGATCGTGGCGCGGAACGTCATGCGCTTCCGGCAGAAGATGCTGCCGGCGGCCCGCGCCCGCGCGCTCGAGCTGAACCAGCAGGGCGCCCTGTTCCCGTGGCGCACGATCAACGGTCTCGAGTCGAGCGCGTACTACGCGGCGGGCACCGCGCAGTACCACATCGACGCCGACATCTCCTACGCGCTGATGCACTACGTGCAGGCCACGGGCGATGAGGACTTCCTCGCCCGCGGCGCGATCGACATCCTCGTCGAGACGGCGCGGATGTGGGAGGACCTGGGCTTCTGGCGGCACAACGCCGACGACGTGTTCCACATCCACGGCGTCACCGGGCCCGACGAGTACACGACCGTCGTGAACGACAACCTGTACACGAACGTCATGGCCCGGGCGAACCTCGAGGACGCGGCGAGCGCGGTCGACCAGCTGCAGGTGCGGCATCCGCTCGAGTACCACAAGCTCGTCGAGCGGCTCGGCGTGACCCCGGCGGAGGTCGCCGGCTGGCGCCGCGCCGCGGCGCACATGCACATCCCCTTCGACGCGAAGCTCGGCGTGCACCCGCAGGACGCCGCGTTCCTCGACAAGGAGCTGTGGGACCTCGAGCAGACCCCCGAGCAGCTGCGCCCGCTCCTGCTGCACTACCACCCGCTGGTGATCTACCGCTTCCAGGTGCTGAAGCAGGCGGATGTCGTGCTCGCCCTCTTCCTGCAGGGCGACCGGTTCACGACCGAGCAGAAGCTCGCCGACTTCGAGTACTACGACCCGCTGACCACGGGCGACTCGACGCTGTCGGCGGTCGTGCAGTCGATCATGGCGGCCGAAGTCGGCTATCACGAGCTCGCGCTGCGCTACTTCCGCTCGGCGCTGTTCGTCGACCTCGCCGATCTGCACCACAACGCCGCCGACGGCGTGCATGTCGCGTCGACGGGCGGCGTGTGGAGCGCACTCGTGTTCGGCTTCGGCGGCTTCCGCGACCACAAGGGCAAGTACGGCTTCGACCCGCGGCTCCCCGACGGCTGGGACGAGCTGACCTTCCGCATCACGCTGCGCGGGGCACGGGTCCGCGTCACGGTGCAGCCCGAGGCGATCCGCTTCGCCCTCGAGACGGGCGAGCGGGTGGAGCTCGCGGTGCGCGGCACGCCGGTCGTCGTGACCGCCGAGGCGGAGGTCTCCGTGCCCCTCGACGGGCAGGGCCCGCGCATCCTCGGCCGGCCGACGATGCGCGACGTGGAGGGGGCCCGCCGGGCCGACGGCACGCTGCTCACCGCGTCGGTGCCGACGCTCTCGCTCGACGTCGACGAGGGGGATGCGACCATCCCCCTGGACTGATCACCCAGCATTTTCAGCCGCTCGCGCTAACATGACGCGAAGTCAGACACCGGAATCGGGAGACCTGTGGGCCTACTGGACAACTTCGAGAAGGGTCTCGAGCGCGCCGTCAACGGCGCGTTCGCGAAGACCTTCCGTTCCGGTCTCCAGCCGGTGGAGATCACCTCCGCCCTGAAGCGCGAGATCGACACGAAGGCCGCCGTCGTCTCGCGCGACCGCGTCCTGGTGCCGAACACCTTCACGGTGCGGATGTCGGCGGAGGACTACGACCGGATGTCCCGGCTGGGCCCCGCGCTCACCGACGAGCTCGTCGACCTCGTGCAGAAGCACGCCGCGAGCCAGCGCTTCCAGTTCGCCGGCGGCATCACCATCGAGCTGCAGCCCGATGCCGAGCTCAGCGTCGGCATGGTGCAGGTCGACTCGCAGAACGTGAAGGGCCAGGTCGCCTGGACGCCGGTGCTCGACATCGACGGCAAGCGCTACCCGATCATCAAGGGCCGCACGGTGCTCGGCCGCGGCAGCGAGGCCGACATCGCCCTCGGCGACACCGGCGCCTCCCGCCGGCACGCCGAGGTGCAGTGGGACGGCTCGCGCGCGCGCGTGCGCGACCTCGGCTCGACCAACGGCATCCAGCTCGACGGCGCCCCGGTGTCCGACTCCGTCCTGGAGCCGGACTCGGTGATCACCATCGGGCGCACCCGCATCGTGTTCCGCGTCCTCGCGCAGGCCGCGGCCGCGCCGCGCCGCGAACCCGCGACGGAGCGCCACGACATGAACGGGTTCTGGGGGCCGGCCGAATGAGTCAACTCACCCTCCTCGTCCTCCAGATCGGCTTCCTGCTGCTGATGTGGGTGTTCGTGTTCGCCATCGTGTACGCCCTGCGCAGCGACCTGTTCGGCCAGCGGGTGCGCAAGCTCCAGCCCGATGCGGCGCAGGCCGGCACCCCGGCGGCGTCCGGCTTCCCGAGCTCGCCGATCACGCCCGGCGGCGGCACCCGCAAGCCGGCCCCGGCCCCGGCTCCTGCCCCGGCCAACGGCGAGATCGCCTCGGCGCAGAACGCCCGCACGCTCGTGATCACCTCCGGCCCGAAGGCCGGTGCCGAGTTCCCGCTCGGCCGCGACGAGATCACCATCGGCCGCTCGGCCGATTCGGCGATCATCATCCGCGACGACTACACCTCGACCCACCACGCCCGGCTCATGCTGTGGAACGACCGGTGGATGATCCAGGACCTCGATTCCACGAACGGCACCTTCCTCGACGGCTCCCGGGTGAGCGTGCCGACCCCGATCCCGCTCGGAGTCCCGGTCAAGGTCGGCGCGACGACGTTCGAGCTCCGGCGGTAGCCCATGACGCACGTCAAGGCGAGCGCGGCGGTCTCACACGTCGGCCGGGTCCGGAGCAACAACCAGGACTCCGGCTTCGAGGGCAACCACCTCTTCTTCGTGGCCGACGGCATGGGCGGTCACGCCGGCGGCGATGTGGCGAGCGCGATCGCGACGCACCGCATCGCGGAGGTCGACCACGCCTTCACCGACCCCACCGAGGCGGCCGCGACGCTCGAGGGCGCCCTGATCGCGGCGAACCGGCGGCTCGCGGAGACGGTCGCCGAGCACTCAGAGCTGACCGGCATGGGCACGACCGTCAGCGCGATGATGCTGACGGGCGACCGCGTGGTCATCGCGCACATCGGCGACTCCCGCATCTACCTGCTCCGCTCGGGGGAGCTCAACCAGGTCACGATCGATCACACCTTCGTGCAGCGGCTCGTCGACGCCGGCCGCATCACCGCCGAGGAGGCGATGGTGCACCCCCGCCGTTCGGTGCTGATGCGCGTGCTCGGCGATGTCGAGGCCTCCCCGGAGATCGACACGATGGTGCTCGAGACCCGACCGGGCGACCGCTGGATGCTGTGCTCCGACGGCTTGTCGGGCGTCGTCTCCTTCGAGGAGATCCACGACTTCCTCGCGAGCGATCAGAGCGCGAAGCCCGTCGCCGAACGACTCGTCAAGGCCTCGCTCGACGGCGGCGCCCCCGACAACGTGACCGTCATCGTCGTCGACATCGGCGAACCCCCCGCACCGGAGACGCCCGGCGTCATGGTCGGCTCGGCCGCCGCGCCGCTCGCGTTCAAGACGCCCGAGCCCGCCCGGCCCCGCGGCATCCGGCTCACCCCGTTCCGCCCGCACCCGGTGCAGGAGACGCACTTCGAACCGGACTCGGTCGACTACTTCGACGAGCTGATCGAGGAGGACGAGCGTCGCCGGCGCCGCCGCCGCATCGTGTGGGGCGCCTGGATCGTGCTGCTCGTCGGCGCGATCGTCGCGGCCTTCGTCATCGGCTACCAGTGGACGCAGACCCGCTTCTACGTCGGCGAGCACAACGGGCGCGTGGCGATCTACCAGGGCATCCAGCAGAACCTCGGGCCGATCTCGCTGCACGAGCTGCACACCGAGACGACGATCGACGTCTCCGAGCTGCGCACCTACGACCAGCAGCGGGTGGAGCAGACGATCAGCGCCGACTCCTATTCCGAGGCGTCCCGCATCGTCCAGCGATTGGAGGCGTCGCTTGACTGACCCCATCGCCCCCATCGCCTCGGGTTCCTCGAGCTCGACTGGTTCCCCGAACTCGGCCGGTTACCCGAGCTCGACTGGTTCCCCGAGCTCGTCGAGGGGCGGCCGTCGCGCCGCCCGGGCCGCCGGCGAGCCGACGCCGCCCTCCGGCATCCGCCGCATCCGCCTGCCACAGAAGCTCCGCAACCTCGAGCTCGCCCTGCTGCTCTTCGCCTGCGCGATCAACGCCGGCGCGATCGTGCTCGTGCAGCTCGGCGCGCTCGGCGCCATCGACACGCAGCTGATCCTGCTGGGCGCCGGGCTCTCGGCGCTCGTCCTGGCGCTGCACATCTCGATGCGTTTCGTCGCGCGCGACGCCGACCCCTTCCTGCTGCCGATCGCGACCCTGCTCAACGGCATCGGCATCGCGATGATCTACCGCATCGACATCGCCGAGGGCGACACCGGCTGGGACAGCGCGGCCGTGCGCCAGATCGTGTGGAGCGCGATCGCGATCGTCTGCGCGATCGTGACGATCCTCGTGATCCGCAACCACCGGGTGCTGTTCAAGTACACCTACCTGTCCGGACTCGTCGCGATCGTGCTGCTCCTGCTCCCCCTCGTGCCGGGGCTCGGCGACGACCACGACGGCGCGCAGGTGTGGATCTCCATCGCCGGCGTCATGAACTTCCAGCCCGGCGAGATCGCGAAGATCGCCCTCGCCGTCTTCTTCGCCGGCTACCTCGTGCGCAACCGCGACTCCCTGTCGATGGTCGGCCGCACCTTCCTCGGCATGCGCTTCCCGCGGGCGCGCGACCTCGGGCCGCTGCTCGTCGTGTGGGCCCTGTCGATGGCGGTCATCGTGTTCCAGCGCGACCTCGGCACCGCCCTGCTCTACTTCGGGCTGTTCCTCGTGATGCTGTATGTCGCGACCGGTCGCCTGTCGTGGATCGTGCTCGGCCTCTCGCTGTTCCTCGCCGGCGCCCTCATCGCCAGCCAGGTGCTCGAGTACGTGGGCAACCGCTTCGCGAACTGGCTGAACCCCTTCGACCCGGCCCGCTACGAGGCCGAGGTGGGCGGCAGCTACCAGCTCGTGCAGGGCCTGTTCGGGCTCTCGAACGGCGGGCTGATCGGCACCGGCTGGGGTCAGGGCCGCCCGGACATCACGCCCGTGCCGCAGTCGGACTACATCATCGCGAGCCTCGGCGAGGAGCTCGGCCTCGCCGGCATCTTCGCGATCCTCGCGCTCTACCTGCTGTTCGTGTCCCGCGGTTTCCGGATCGGCTTCGCCGGGCAGGACGACTTCGGCAAGCTGCTCGGCGTCGGGCTCTCCTTCGTCGTCGCCCTGCAGGTGTTCATCGTCGTCGGCGGCGTCATGCGCGTCATCCCGCTCACCGGCCTGACGACCCCGTTCCTCGCGGCCGGCGGATCCTCGCTCGTCGCGAACTGGATCATCGTGGCGCTGCTGCTGCGGCTCTCCGACACGGTCCGCAACCATCCGAGGCTGGTGATCGACGGATGAACCGGGAACTGAAGCGCATCACGATCCTCGTCTTCGTGATGTTCCTGTCGCTCTTCGTCGCCTCGACGATCGTGCAGTACGCGCAGGCGGAGGCGCTGGCCAACGACCCGCGGAACTCGCGCACGCTGTACGAGAGCTACTCGGTCGAGCGCGGCCCGATCCTCGTCGGCGGCGAGCCGATCGCGTACTCCCAGCCCTCCGACGACGACTACAAGTTCCAGCGCGTCTACGCGAACGGCCCGCTGTACGCGCCGATCACCGGGTTCCTCCCGGTCAACGGCGAGGCGACCGGCCTCGAGCGCTCCCTGAACTCGTACCTCAGCGGCCAGTCCTCCACGCAGTTCTTCGACCAGCTGAACCGGCTGATCTCGGGCCAGGACCCGATGGGCGCCTCCGTCGAGGTCGCGATCGATCCCGTCGCCCAGCAGGCGGCGTGGGACGCCCTCGGCGACTACACCGGTGCGGTCATCGTCACCGAGCCCTCGACCGGCCGCATCATCGCGATGGTCACGAAGCCCACCTACGACCCGAACTCGCTCGCGGTGCACAACAGCGGCGAGGTCCAGGACACCTACCAGGCGCTCCTCGACGACCCCTCCGACCCGCTCTACAACCGCGCGACGGGCGGCGACATGAACCCGCCCGGCTCGGTCTTCAAGCTCGTCGTCACCGCCGCGGCCCTCGAATCCGGGCAGTACACGCCGGACAGCACCTTCCCGAACCCCGCCGAGCTCACCCTCCCCGGCACGAACTCGGTCGTCCGCAACACCGACGGTGGAACGTGCGGCGGCGGTGCCCAGGTGACCCTCGCGGACGCCCTACGGCTCTCGTGCAACATCCCGTTCGCCGAACTCGGCATGGCCCTCGGCGACGACGCCATCCGCGAGCAGGCGGAGAAGTTCGGCTTCGACTCGGAGTTCGACATCCCGACCGCCACGGAGCCGAGCACGTACCCGCGGGCGCTCGACGAGCCGCAGACGGCGCTCACCGCGTTCGGCCAGGGCGACGTTCGGGCCACGCCGCTGCAGATGGCGATGGTCTCGGCCGCGATCGCGAACGGCGGCATCGTGATGAACCCGAACCTCGTCGACCAGATCACCGCTCCCGACTTCACTCCGCTGCAGGAGTTCCAGAAGAGCGAGTTCGGCCGCGCGATCAGCAAGCAGACGGCCGACACCATGGTGCAGATGATGGTGAACGGCGTCGAGAACGGCGCCGCGAGTAATGCAAGAATAGACGGCGTCAGCGTGGCTGGGAAGACGGGCACCGCGGAGAACGGCGAGAGTGACCCGTACACTCTCTGGTTCACCGGTTTTGCCCCGGCCGACGCCCCCCAGTATGCGATCACGGTCCTGGTGGAAGACGGCGGGGGACAAGGGCAAGAGGGGTTCGGCAACGGAATTGCCGCACCGGTGGCGAAACAGGTACTAGAGGCGGTGCTGAACAAATGAGACCGAGCGCAGGGCTCACCTTCGGTGGGCGCTACGAACTGCAGTCGCGCATTGCGATCGGCGGCATGGGCGAGGTGTGGCAGGCCACTGACCTCGTCATCGGCCGACAGGTCGCCCTCAAGATCCTGAAGGACGAGTACCTCGGCGACCCGGGCTTCCTCGAGCGCTTCCGCGCCGAGGCCCGGCACGCGGCGCTCGTGAACCACGAGGGCATCGCCAACGTCTTCGACTACGGCGAAGAGGACGGCAGCGCCTACCTCGTGATGGAGCTCGTGCCCGGCGAAGCGCTGTCGACCATCCTCGAGCGGGAGCACGTGCTCTCGACCGACAAGGTGCTCGACATCGTCGCGCAGACCGCCGCCGCGCTCCAGGCCGCGCACGCGGCGGGCCTCGTGCACCGCGACATCAAGCCCGGCAACCTGCTGATCACGCCCGACGGGCGCGTGAAGATCACCGACTTCGGCATCGCCCGCATCGCCGACCAGGTGCCGCTGACGGCCACCGGCCAGGTGATGGGCACCGTCCAGTACCTCTCGCCCGAGCAGGCCTCCGGGCACCCGGCGTCGCCGACGACCGACATCTACTCGCTCGGCATCGTCGCGTACGAGTGCCTCGCCGGCCGCCGCCCGTTCACAGGCGAGTCGCAGGTCGCCATCGCGATGGCGCAGATCAACGAGACGCCGCCGGAGCTGCCGGTGACGGTCTCGGAGCCGGTTCGCAACCTCGTCTACGCGTGCATCGCGAAGAACCCGGCCGACCGGCCGCAGTCGGCGGCCCACCTCGCACGGGCCGCGACCGCGCTGCGCCGCGGCGACGTCCAGGCCGCCGCGGCCGCGGTGCCGGCGGTGCTCGGCGCCGGAGACGGCACCGCCGCGACGATGCTCATGCCGCAGCAGGGGGCGCCGACCGCGGCGACCACCGTGCTGGCGGCCGGAGCCGGTGCAGCCGCCGGCGCGGCGCTCGGCGCCGACGGTGCGGCGGAGGCCGACGACCCCGAAGCGGGCAAGAAGAAGCGCAGCAAGTGGACGTGGCCGCTGATCATCCTGATCGCGATCCTCGCGATCGTGCTGATCGGCACGATCGTCGCGCTGCTGCTCAACGGCGGCAAGGCGGGTCCGGCGACGACGAGCGCGCCGCCGAGCTCGAGCGCGCCGCCGAAGACCACCAGCGCGCCGCCGACCTCCGAGGCACCCCAGACCGTCCAGATCGACCGCACGCACTTCATCGGCATGAACGTCGACGCGGCGCGAGCGGAGATCGAGGGCATGGGGCTCCCGGTGAACGCGGTCGAGGGCGGCCCGGCCACTGAGCCCGGCCTCGCGAACACCGTCTCCGACGTCAACCCGAGCGGTCCGGTGCAGCCGGGCACGACGATCACCCTCACCTACTACGGGGAGCCGGAGACGCCGGCGGCCCCCGGCTCGGCGCCCACGGTGAACCCCGCCTCGGTGAGCCCCGGGCAGTCCTTCGACGTGTCGTGGCCGGCCGCCAACTGCCCCGCCGGGCAGACGCTCTCGGGCTACGCAATCACCGTCGAAGGTCCCGCCACCCAGCCGTCGCCGGTGTCGGACAAGGTGCAATCGGTGACGATCGCCACGAACGGTAACGCGACCGGCGAGGTGAACGTGAGCTACAGCTACTTCTGCGGTCAGCTCAACTCGCCCTCGTCCCCGGCCGCGACCGTGACGATCACCTCCTCCCCGCTGCCCGGCAACGGCAACAACGGCAACAACGGCAACAACGACTGACCCGCACTGGCGCGGCGAGCGGGGCCCCGAGCACCCGGGCTCGCGCCGATGGAAAGGACTGCACGACGTGAACGATGAAGGACGCATTCTCGCGGGTCGCTACCGCGTGGGCGCGCTCATCGGGCGCGGCGGCATGGCCGATGTGCACGTCGGCACCGACACCCGGCTCGGTCGGCAGGTCGCCATCAAGCTGCTGAAGCCGCAGCTGGCGACCGATCCGGCCTTCCGGATGCGCTTCCGGCAGGAGGCGCAGTCGGCGGCGCGGATGGCGCACCCGACCATCGTGCGCGTCTTCGACGCGGGCGAGGAGACCGTGGTCGACCCCTCCGGCCACGAGGTGCAGCTGCCGTTCATCGTGATGGAGTACGTCGAGGGCCGGCTGCTGAAGGACGTCATCAGCGACGGCCCCCTCGAACCGCAGGCGGCGGTGCGGATCGCCGAAGGCGTCCTGACCGCCCTCGAGTACTCGCACCGCGCCGGCGTCGTGCACCGCGACATCAAGCCCGGCAACATCATGATCACCACCGCCGGCCAGGTGAAGGTCATGGACTTCGGCATCGCCCGGGCCGTCTCCGACTCGTCGACGACGGTCGCGCAGACCACCGCCATCCTCGGCACCGCGGCGTACTTCTCGCCGGAGCAGGCCAAGGGCGAGACCGTCGACGCCCGCACCGACCTGTACTCGATGGGCGTCGTCCTCTTCGAGATGCTGACCGGGCGGCCGCCGTTCCGCGGCGACACCCCGGTCGCGGTGGCCTACCAGCACGTCAGCGAGCGCCCGGTGAAGCCGAGCGTCATCAACCCGAAGGTCTCGCCGGCGCTCGACGCCGTCGTGCTGCACGCGCTCGCGAAGAGCCGTGACGACCGCTACCAGACTGCGGCGGAGTTCCGGGCGGATGTCGAGACGGCGGCGTCCGGCCGCGTTCCCGTGCACCGCGAGCCCGAGGGCGCCGCACTGCTGTTCGACGCGCCCACCGGCTCGCTCTCCAGCTCCGAGCTCGCCCTGCGGCAGCTCACCGAGGACGAGACGATGACGCGCACGCAGCGTCGCCCACCGGCCGTCTGGATCTGGTCGGGCATCGTCGCGGTCGTGGTCATCGTCATCGCGGTCATGTACTGGGCGCTGAACCTGCAGCCCACGACCGAGCTGCCGTCCGACGTCGCGCGGGTCCCGGACCTCACGGGGCAGACGTACGAGCAGGCCGTCGATCAGCTGCAGGACCTCAACCTGCCGGCCACCAGGGTCGATCAGACCGACCCGTCGATCCCGGCGGGACAGGTAATCGACACCGACCCTCCGGCCGGCGAGACGGTCTCGAGCGGCACGACCATCACCGTCTTCGTGTCCAGCGGGCGCGAGGCCGTCGCCGTGCCGGATCTCGCGAACCTGACGCTCGACCAGGCGAAGCAGGCCATCACCGATGCCGGCCTCGTCCCCGGCAGCGAGACGCGCGAGAACTCCCCCACCGTGGCCGAGAACACCGTGCTCGGCAGCGACCCGGCCGCCGGCACTTCGGTCGAGCTCGGGTCGACCGTGAACTTCAAGATCTCGAACGGCCGGGTCACGCTCACCGACCTGACGGGCCAGTCCCTCGCGGCGGCGAGCTCGTTCCTGCAGTCGCAGAACCTGCAGCTCGTCCCGGTGCCCGTGCCCGATCCGGAGTGCCCCTCGCAGCCCGGTTCGCCGGTCACCCAGCAGTCGCTGCCGCCCGGCGAGGTCCCGCAGAAGTCCGAGGTCGAGCTGAGCTACTGCGCCGGCTGAGTCCTCGCAGGCTGAGCTCCTGCGCGGGCTGAGCGCCTACTTGAGGAGCGGGTTCAGGCCGGCGGCGCGCTCGCGCGCCTCGGGGAGGCCTGCCGCCGCGAGCCAGTTGCCGAGCATGCGGTATCCGCCCTCGGTGAGCACCGACTCCGGGTGGAACTGCACCCCGTAGATGGGCGCCCGCTCGTGGCGCAGCCCCATGATGACGCCGCCCTCGGTCCGGCTCGTGACGACGAGCTCGGGGGGCAGGGTGCCGTCGACGACCGCGAGCGAGTGGTACCGGGTCGCGGTGAACGGCTGCGGGACCCCCGTGTAGAAGTCGCCGTCGTCGTGGCGCACGTTCGAGGTCTTGCCGTGCATCAGCTCTTCGGCGTTGGTCACGACGCCGCCGAATGCCTCCGCGATCGCCTGGTGCCCGAGGCACACCCCAAGCAGCGGCTGCCCGCTCGCGAGCGCCGCCTCGACCGCGGGGATGGAGATGCCGGCGTCGGCCGGCTTGCCGGGACCCGGCGAGACGAGCACGGCGTCGAACTCCGCGAGGCGCGCCGGCACGTCGGCGACGGCGATGTCGTCGTTGCGGATGACCTCGGTCTCCGCGCCGAGCTCCTGCAGGTAGCCGTTGAGGGTGTAGACGAAGCTGTCGTAGTTGTCGATGACGAGGACGCGGAACATTTACTCCACCGTGACGTTGATCGGGTTCAGGATGTGGTCGACCCAGGGGAACACCCAGGTGAAGAGGGCGTAGACGGCCGCTGCGGCCAGCACGAGCATGATCAGCAGCCGCAGCCACCACGGACCGGGCAGAATGCGCCAGAGGGCTCCGTACACGTCACTGCTCCCATCGTGCGACGTCTGCCGCGATCTCGGCGGGCGGCCCGGCGGACAGCGGCTGCCACGACTCGAGCACCCCGTAGGCGATCAGGCGCTCGGCGGTGGAGTACAGCGGGTTGCAGGTCGTGAGGGTGACGATCCGGTCGGTCGCCTGCAGGTCCGGGCGGTGCGGCACCGGGGCGAGGACGTCGACCGTGTCGGGGGTGACGTACTCGAAGTCCCGGAAGCGGTAGGTGTACCAGCCGTCCTTCGTCTGGATGAAGATGCCGTCGCCCAGCTGGAGCTGCTCGATCTCGTGCATGCCGCCGCCGTAGGCGCTGCGGTGCGCGGCGATCGCGAAGTTGCCGACCTCGCCGGGCATCTGCGTCTCGGGGTAGTGCCCGACGCCGAGGTCGAAGCTGTTCAGCACGTCGAGGCCGTAGCCCTGCGCGATCGTCCGCACCGAGTCCACCGTGTCGGGGCTGTTGAACCGGGGCACGTACATCACCGCGAACGGCTCGGCGTTGCCGTACTCGCTCGTGTCGACGACGGGATCGCCGTAGTCGGCCGGATCCGGCGGCGGGGCGTCGCCCCGCGTCGCGCGCTCCTCCTCGATCCACTTCGACGACTGGGTGGATGCCGCGGCGGACTGCTGCCCGGCCATGATCGCGTCGTTCCACCAGAGCTGCCAACCGAGGAAGAGCAGGATGAGCACGCCCGCGGTCACGAGGAGTTCGCCGAACACCCCGACCACGCTCACCCGTGGGCGCGGCCTCGCCGGGCGACGCGAGGCGCGTCGCCCACCCTCAACCGGCGCGGGCGCGGACATACCCGTGAGTCTACTGCCGCCCGGCTGTGCCGGAACCGTGCGCTTCGCCGCCGGGATGGGCTCCGCGCCCCGCCTCGGCTAGAATCTCGGGCATGGCACGTGCGAAATCCCCGAAGCCCGCGAACGCGGAGCAGCCGAGCGGCGAAGAGGCCCCGAACCCCGTCTGGTTCAAGCCCGTCATGTTCGGCTTCATGCTGCTCGGACTGGCCTGGATCATCGTGTTCTACGTCTCCGGCGGGGCCTGGCCCATCGCCGACCTGGGTCCGTGGAACATCCTGATCGGATTCGGCATCGCCTTCATCGGCTTCCTCATGACCACCCGCTGGCGCTGACGCCGGACGGACCGACGACGAGAAAGGGGCGGGTGCTTCGGCACCCGCCCCTTTCTTCATGCCGAGCGAACCGCTTTCCACAGCTCTCCACAGCGTTCTCCCCATTCTCCACAGACTCCTGTGGAATCTGGGGATAACCCCGCTCGCGGCGAGATTGCCGGGAATCCGGGCCTCTGGAGCAGCATCCACTGAATCACACCTCTGTAATTCTCCCCAGACTGTGGAGAGGGTGTGGATAACTCAGAAGGCGCCGATCTTCCAGCGGGCCACGAGGAAGCCGAGCACGAAGAGCGCGACGACGAGCCCGGCAAGCAGGCCGATCTGGAGTCCGCGGCGCGAACGGTCCCGCGTCTCGAGGTAGATGAGCCCGACCAGGGCGCCGCCGATCAGGCCGCCGAGGTGGGCCTGCCAGGAGATGTTCGCGCCGGGCAGGAATCCGATCGCGAGGTTGATGGCGAGCAGCACGTAGAGCTGGGTGAGGTTGCCGCCCAGCCGTCGCTGGATCACGACGAACGCGCCCATCAGGCCGAAGATCGCTCCGGATGCGCCGAGCACCCAGGTGAACGGGTCGGCGAACACGACGACCCCGATCGAGCCGGCGAGCCCCGCGATCAGGTACAGCGCGAGAAAGCGCCAGCGGCCGAGCATCGACTCGAGCAGCTGGCCGAACAGCCACAGCGTGTACATGTTCAGCAGCACGTGCAGGATCGACCCGTGCAGCAGCAGGCTCGTGAGCGCCCGCCACGGCTCGATCGACAGCACGAAGGCCTGCGGCGTGAACGCGAAGAGGTTCGTGAGCAGCGAGCCGGTGAGGAACTGCAGCAGGTAGACGACGAGCGTCACGCCGATGATCGAGTATGTGACCACCGGAGCGCCGCGGCCCGCGGCGCTCCGCATGCGGGTGAAGGCGGCCGGTTTCGTGCGCGGCGCCTGTGCGCGCTGCTCACGCATGCACTCGGGGCAGATCACCCCGACGGGCGCCGGGGTCTGGCACTCGCCGCACACGGTGCGGCCGCAGCGCTGGCACAACACGTAGCTCCGCCGATCGGGATGCCGATAGCAGAAGTCCTCGCGGGACGGCGCGCCCTCGCTCACCCGATGCTCGAGATTCTCGGGCGGGTCAGCGCTGCTCGATGGCGATCGACTCGATCACCACGTCCTCGAGCGGCTTGTCGCGGCCGTCGGTGGGAACCGCGGCGAGCTTGTCGACGACCGCCTGGCTGGCGGCGTCGGTCACCTTGCCGAAGATGGTGTGCTTGCCCTGGAGCCAGGTGGTCGGCCCGACGGTGATGAAGAACTGGGAGCCGTTGGTGCCGCCGCCGGTGATGCGGTCGGGGCCGGCGTTGGCCATGGCGAGCACGTAGGGCTCGGTGAAGTCGAGCTCGGGGTTGATCTCGTCGTCGAACTGGTACCCGGGACCGCCGATGCCCTGGCCGAGCGGGTCGCCGCCCTGGATCATGAAGCCGGGGATGATGCGGTGGAACACGACGCCGTCGTAGAGCGGCACACCGCTCTGCTTCTGGCCGGTGCCCGGGTGGGTCCACTCCTGCTCACCGGTCGCGAGACCGATGAAGTTGCGCACCGTCTTCGGCGCGTGGTTGCCGTAGAGCTCGACCTCGATCGGGCCGTGGTTCGTCGTGATCGTCGCAACAGCGGTGGGGAGAGCAGCCATGTCGGCCATTCTCTCATGCACGAAGCGGCATCCGCTGGCAACCCCCGACGACTCCCACCTCGTTTCCAGGCGGTTCGGTGGCAAGATGGAGGAGTTCGCTGCACAACGATGGAGGTCGACATGAGCCTGTCACGCAAGCGCCGGAAGGAACTCAAGCGGCTGCGGGGGAGTGCGGAAGAACTGTGGGGGAACCAGCAGGCCGTACTGGAGCACGCGAATTCCGTCGCCCGTGAGGCCAGCCGCCAGCTCGGCAACCTGACGCGCGAAGAGGTCGTCCCGCGGGTTCGAGACGGGTACCAGACGTACGTCCGGCCCGGAATCGACACCGCGCGCGTCGTCGCGAAGCGCGCGGGCGACACCGCCGAGCGCACGGTGGGCGGCTTCCTCGGCTCGCTGCTCTCGGTCGGCGACATCGCCAACGACACCCGGGTGCGCCGCGCGATCGAGCGCGTCAACCCGCGCGCCGTGGTCGTCGAGCAGAAGAAGGGCCCGGGCGTCGGCACGATCCTCGCGATCGGCGCCGGCGTGGTTGTCGCCGCCGGCGTCGCGTACGCCGTCTGGCAGACGTTCCGCGCCGACGACGAGCTCTGGGTCGCCGACGACGAGCCCGAGAGCCCCGCGGCATCCTGATCCCCCGCGTCCCTTCCGACGCGCACCACTGAGCGATGGCCCCGCTGATCCAGCGGGGCCATCGGTGTTTCCGGATCGTTCGGATCCGATTTCGGCCAGGCACTTGCGCGGGCGGCGCGAACACCGATAGGTTCGTGACCGTTCGTTTCCGCCGAGTTTCAGAGAGGAGTGATGACCGATGATGAAGCAGACGTTCCAGTCGCCCGCCGGCCACACCTTCCTCGGCGCAGCGTTCGCGGCCTCCGTCGCCGCCTGCTGAGCCCGGGCTGAGCGCCGCCAGTCTGCACTGGCCCCGTCGCTCTTGAAGGCTCCAGCCCCACGGGCACGTCGCGCCATCGAGGCGCATCGCCCATCACCGAGTCGGTGACTCGGACGCCGTACGCTGCGGCTCCCCGCTCCGGAACCTCCGGTGCGGCCGCGCGACGCCGGTCCGCCCGGACCCGTCGCGACTGAGACTCGGCGCGCCCGCGCGCGTCGACCCGGCTCCGAGCATCCTCGGGCGCCGACCATCCTGAAACGAAGGAACCATCGTGAATCCCACGACCATCACCACCATCGGGACCACCGAATCCCGAGCGAGCGACGTGCGCACCGGTGCGCGCATGCTCCGCGAGCGCGTGGCCGCACGGCTCGGGCTCGCCCTCCTCGAATGGAGCCGTCGTCACGACGAGCGGCGCACGCACCGAGCGGTGGCGCACCACCGCGAGGCGCAGCGCATCGCGACGGCGCTCCGTGACGAGGAGTTCGCCCGCATCGCACTGAGCGTCACCGCCAGGTGACCCCGTGAGCACCGTACGTCCCGCCGGGTGCACCGCCCCGGCGCCGATCCAACGGCCCCGTCCGCTCGGACGGGGCCGTTCCCTTTTCTCCGAGGCGGCGACGTGCTGCGGGGCACGGACCGCTCAGCGCTGACGCCCGTCCGCGGGCTCCTCGGCGTTGAGTCGCAGCCCGATGTCCAGCAGGCTCACCCGCTTCAGACGCGGGATCTCCTCGAGCCGCACCCAGCGCGCCTCGTCGCTCGACCCGCCCACCTCGTTGCGCAGCTCGCCGCCGACGACGTGCGCGCGGTAGACCACCCGCATCGCGTAGAGCGGCGCCTGCCCCGTGTTCCGCCGCTCCGCCGGGATCACCATCGTGTCGATGCCGAGCAGGCGATCGATCTCGGCGTCGTAGCCGGTCTCCTCGCGGATCTCGCGGACCGCCGCTTCGAGCGGATGCTCCGACCCCTCGATGCCGCCACCGGGGAGGGTCCACCCCGAGCGGCCGTGCTCGTTCCAGTGCGAGAGCAGCATTCGCCCCTGGTCGATGATGACGCCATACGCCGCGATGCGGATGTCCATTCGGTCACTGTACCCGCACGAGCCGAAGCCCCGGCGCCCGCACTGCACGCGGACGCCGGGGCGGTCGGATGCCGGGACTCAGCCCAGACGGCGGCGCAGGAACACCGTGCCGCCGGCGGCGAGCAGCGCCATGGCGAGCAGCGTCAGGCCCCCGATCGCGGCACCGTCGACGCCGGTGTCGGCGAGGCTGCCCCCGTCGCCCGTGCCCGGGTTCGGGCTCTGGCCCGGAGCGGGCGTGCCCGGACCCGGCGTGCCCGGACCCGGTGTGCCCGGCCCGGACGCCGCAGTCACGGTGAGCGTCGCGCTGGCGACCCGGTCGCCGCGGCCCACGGTCACCTCGTACTCACCGGGCTCGACCCCGGCAGCCCGAAGGGTGTAGCGCACCTCGCCGTCGCCGTCGGGCACCGCCGTGCCGATCTCCTCGCCGTCGAAGAACACCGAGACCTCCTCGCCCGCGATGAAGCCGCTCGCGGTCAGCGCCACCCCGGCGCCGGCGAGGGCGTCGCTCGCGATGCTCGTCTGGGCGAGCTCGAGCGTCGGCTCGCCCGGGCCCGGGTCGGCCGTGACCGTGAGCGTCGCCTCGCCGAGCACATCGCCGGCCGCGAGCGGGCCGACCAGCGCGAACGGCTGCACCGGCAGGATCGGAGCGAATCCCGGACCCTCGACGAGCTGCACGAGGTATGAGCCCGGAGCGACGTCCGCGACGCTGAACTCCAGCGACCCCCCGCCCGTCGGCGAGCTGGTGAAGGCACCGACCTGGTCGCCGTCGAACAGCACGCGGACCGGAACCCCGGCGGGGAGGCCGTTGACGTCGAGCGTGACGCCGTCCCCCTCGAGGTCGCTGCTGCTGAGCTCGTTCGGCGTCAGCACGACCTCGGCCGGGACCGCCGGGTCCTCGGTGACGACGAGCTGCGCCGAGGCCTCCCACTGCCCGCTGCGGAGCAGCACGGTCGACGTGCCGACCGGCGCGCCGGCCCGGACGAGCTGGGTCGAGACCGCGCCGTTCGCATCCGACCGCACGGTGGTGACGAGCTCGCCGTCGAAGCGCAGCTCCACGTCGGCGTTCTCGGGGAACCCGGCTCCCGTGACCCCGACCCCGGTGCCGGCGAGTCCGCTCTGCGTGACCGACCCCGGCGACACGGACGTCTCGGGCTCGTAGACGATCGGGTCCTCGGTCACCTCGAAGCCGGTCTCGGCGCTCCACTGCCCGCTGCTCAGCACGACCGTGTGCGGCCCCGTCGCGACGTCGGCCCGGACGAACACGTGCGTGAGCCCCCCGTTCGCGTCGGCCGCGACCGTCGCGACGGTCTCATCGTCGACCGCGATCGCGACCGGCTCGTTCGGCGGGAAGCCGACGCCCTCGATGGTCACACCCTCGGTGCCGAGCTGCTCGACCGTCAGCGACGCCGGCGAGGCGCTCGCCTCCGGGTCGTACTGCACCGGATCCGCCTCGACGGTCAGCGCCGCCTCGGCCGACCACTGCCCGGCGGTGAGCTTCACCGTGTGCGCACCCGGCGCCACGCCGGCCCGCACGAGCGTCGTCGCCACGGACCCGTCCGCGCCGCTCGTCACCGTCGTGACCGGCGCGCCGTCGAAGGCCAGCTCCACCGCCGTCGACGGCGGGAAGTCCGTTCCGCTCACGGCGACGCCCGCGCCCGCGAGCCCGGAGACGGTCACCGTGGCCGGGTCGACGGCAGCGGTCGGCGAGTAGCTCGGGTCCTCGACGATCGTGAGCGTGGTCTCGGCCGAGCGCGAGCCGCTGACGAGACGCAGCGTGTGCTGCCCGACCGTGGCGTTCAGCCACGCGAGCTGCACGGCGACGTCGCCCTGGTCGTCGGCCGTGCGTTCGGCGGCCTGCTCGCCATTGACCGTCAGCGCGACGGTGGAGCCCGGCACGAAGCCGGAGCCCGTGATGTTCAGCGCGCCCGCCGGGTCCTGCGCCTGCGAGAGGGTCGCGGGGTTCGGGGCGACGTCCATCTCCGGCGCGGCCGCCGCGATGGCCGCATCCCAGGTGAACTGCTGGCCTGAGCAGAGGAGGCCGACGCCGACCATGTCGGCGGCGTTCGATCCGGCGCTCGTGGCCGTCCCGTCGTCGGCGATGACCCCGCCCAGCCAGTACTCGGCCGTGTAGTCCGCGTCGACCTGGTAGGTCCAGTGCGCGGCGAACGAGCCGTCGGCGGCGATGGGCGTGACCGGGATGTCGTTGTACGGGAGCGGCGTCTGGATGCCAGAGCAGACGACCCAGGCCGTGGTGACGACGTCGGTCACCGCCCCGCCTTCCACCGTGATCGAGAAGTCGAAGCCGCTGCTCGTCTCGCCGGTGTAGACGCCGTCCTGCGGAGCGGCGTGGGCGGGCAGCGCGACGGCGAGGCCGCTCGCGCCCACCGCGAGCACCGTACCGGTGAGTGCGGCGAGCAATCGCGACCATCGTGGTCGACGGGTCGTGGTCATTTCGTGTTCCTCAAGGTTCGGGCGGACACAATCAGGCACACGCTACGGCGGCCCCCGATCGGGGCGCATCCGTAGAACCACGCAACATCGGGAATGTCATCCTCTGGAGTGAGCCGGGAGATGCGGGATTCCAGATAATCTGACGCGAACCGTGTCGGAGGGGACCCGATGATCGTTGGCAGAACAGCAGAGTTGGCGCGTCTGCGCTCCGCGCTCGGCGCGGAGCCGCCGAGGGCATCCCACCGTTTGGTATTCCTCGAAGGCGCGATCGGCATCGGCAAGTCCGCCCTCGTCAACGAGTTCCTCGCAGCCTGGCGAGGGGCTCGCATCCTCTTCGCCCGGGCCGACGAACTCGACTCGCGCATCCCGTTCGACGGGATCCGCGGCATCCTCGAATCCCTCCTCGACACCGAGCTCGGCCCCCTCCTGCAGGCGCACCGCTCGCCGCGCGCACTGCTCCGCTCGGTCCGGACCGGCCTCGTCGCCTCCCCCGCCCTCCTGGTGATCGATGACGCCCACTGGCTCGACGCCGCGTCGATCACGCTGATCGAGCAGCTCCTGCTGGAGCCCGCGTCCCCCGGCCTGCGACTCCTGATCAGTCACCGCACCGGGCGCGCACCGGGTGCCCTCGCGGCGGCGGCGCGTCGGAGTGGGAGCTCGATGCACCGCATCGTGCTCGCCCCGCTCGCCCCGGAGGACGCCAGTGCCCTCCTCTCGACGCAGGGCGTCGACGACGCCCGACTCGTCGCGCTCGGCGGCGGGAACCCGCTCTTCCTCCGTCTGCTCGCCGAAGGCCACCACCGGAGCGGGGCGATGCAGATCGATCCCATCGAGGCGGTCGGAGCGAGCCTCGACGATGCCCTGAGAGGCGAACTCCTCGCGCTCGACGAGGAGGCCCGTGCGCTCCTGGGTGCCATGTCGCTGCGCCAGACCGTGCCGCCCGGTGCGCTGCACCTCGTCGCCGGCCTCTCGGAGGAGGCCGGGGCTCGTGCGGCGGATCGGCTCGCCGCGCGCGGGCTGATCGACGTCGAGCGGATGCGGGTCGCGCATCCGCTCGTCCAGGCGGCCGCCTACCGCGGCATGTCCTCGTCCAGCCGCCATCGAGCGCACCGACGCGCGGCGCAGCACGCAAGCGACGCGATCGAGCGGGCGTCGCAGCTCCAGCACCTCGGTGCGATGCTCGACAACGCGGAGCTCGCGGTCATCGTCGAAGCGGCGGCGATCGTGCTGGCGACCTCACCGCAGAGCTGCATCGGACTGCTCGAGCGAACGCGACGGGTGCCGTCGCGCGAACGCGACCTCCTGCTGGCCCGCGCACTCCTCCTCGACGGGCGACCGGCTGAGGCCGAGGGCCTGATCCGCGCGGCGTACCGGGCCGAGGAGCCGAGCGGGGCCGCACTGGCCCTGCTCATCCAGTGCCTGCGCATCCAGGGACGGCCCGACGAGGCGCTCGAGCTCGCCCTTGATGCGAGCCCCGCGGCTTCCTCGCCCGAGGTGGCCGTCGAGCTCGCGACGCTCGAGGTGATGCACGACGGGAGCCCGAGCATCCGGTCGAACGACCGCCTCGAAGCGCTCGATCCGGCGAGCAACCCGCCGCTCGCGGCGGCGATGTCCGCGCTGCGCGCACTCGCCGGTCTCCGCGACGGCGAGCTCGAACTCGCGCGGCGGGAGTATGCGAGTGCCAAGCACGGCTTCGCCCGGCTGTCCGGGAACGAGGTGCTCTCCGTCATCGACGCAGCGACGGCGCTCGGCTGGTGCGCGCACTTCCTCGGCGACTTCGAAGCGGGAGCCGAGCTCCTCGAGCGCGCGCTCGGACTCGCGGAGCGGCACGGTCGTTTCCACGCGCTCCCCCACCTCTACGTGGTCCTCGCCTTCATCTGCATTCCGCTCGATCGCTGCACCGAAGCCGAGGAGTTCGTCGAGCTCGCGATCGATGCCGGGCGACGATACAACTGGCCGGACGCGATCCCGCTCGCGGCGACCGCGGCGCTCGTCGCAGCACCGGGACGCGTCTCGCCGGCGGACTTCCACACCCGCTACCGCCGGCTCCAGGACGCGGGCCTCCCGCAGATCGCGTGGTGGCGCCGCATCGTCGAGCTGTTCAGCGTGCGCGCGGCCATCCGGCTCGGCCTCGAGGTCGATCGCGCGCCGCTCGCGGTGGGGCCGCACGACCTCTTCGGCGGTCAGAAGCACCTCGGTCTCGGCGAGCTCGCGCTGGCGTCCGGCGACCCCGCGACCGCGCTCGAGCACGCCGAGGCCGCGATCGCGGTCGGGTTGCGTGCGCGGCATGCCTCTCAGACCGGGCACGGCCTGCTGTTCCGCTCTCAGCTGTTCCATGCGCTCGGGCGGAACGCGGACGCCCGCGAGGACGCGAACCGCGCAGCCGATTGCTTCCGTCGCGGCACTGCGCCGTTGTACGCCGGCTTCGCAGAGCGTTGGGTGCAGCAGCTGTCGGCCCCCGGCCCTTCGACCCCGGGTACGCTCACCGAGCAGGGCGGTCGAGCTGCCGCCCTGGAGGGCGCGGCGCTCACCCCGCGCGAGCGCACCGTGGCCGAACTCGTCGCCGAAGGGCGCAGCAACCGCGACATCGCCGCGACGCTCCACCTCAGTCCGCGGACGGTGGAGACCCACGTCTCACGGATCCTGCGCAAGACGGGGCTGCGCTCGCGGGCGGGCCTGGCGCGGCGCCTCGACGCGGCGGGGTGAAGTCCAGGGCCGCTATCCGGTCGGGCGAGAGGCGCCGAGCGCGGCCTGGATCTCGCGGATGGTCGTGGCGAGCACGCCCGTCGTGAGCAGTCCCGGTCCCAGCGGGCCGGCGGAGTCCGTGCCGAGCAGCGGGAGGCGCGACAGCGCGTCGCGCGCCTCGGGCGTCAGCCGCTGGAGCTGCCACTGCACTTCCTCACGCCGAGCGGATTCCGGATCGCCCGCGGCGAGGGCGGCCGCCTTCGCCGCGTAGGCCGCCGCGCCGAGCGCGTGCGCGCCCATGTGCGCGACCCCCGCGGCCTGACCGGCCGCTCGCGCGGCGGCCACGGCGGCGGGGCTCTTCGCCGAGCCGGCGGCCCGACCGGCGACGAAGCGGATGCGGATCTGCTCCGCGGTGTCGAGCTCACCGCGCCCGAAGGCCCGTGCCCGGTCGATCCCGTCGCGCGCGCGATCGTCGGCGGCGGCCTCCGCCTCGAACAGCGGCAGGACTCGTTCGGCGCAGTCGGCGGCCCAGGATGCGACGATCCTGCGGTCGGCCTCGCTGAGCGCCTGCGGTGTGGTCATGCGGAACCCCCCGGTGACCGAACTGGTGGAGCCTAGGAGAATCGAACTCCTGACATCCTGCTTGCAAAGCAGGCGCTCTACCAACTGAGCTAAGGCCCCGGAACCGGCGGAACGCCGCCGGTGAGTGTGGAGTTTTGGAGTGGGGATACGAGGACTTGAACCTCGGACCTCTTCGTTATCAGCGAAGCGCTCTAACCGCCTGAGCTATATCCCCGAATCGGTGCCGGCCCGTGAAGGCCGAAGGACAGCCTACCCGACCGTGGGCGAAACTCCGAATCGGGTTCCGCCACGCCGGCACCGTCGGATCAGTTGTTGGTGAAGCCGACCAGGATGCCGCCGGTGACCTTCACGCTGAGGTTGTAGAGCACCGCCATGATGGCGCCCAGCGCGGTCGTGACGACCAGGTTCAGCAGCGAGACGACGATCGCGAAGCCCATGACGTTGCCGAGCGAGAGGATCGACGTGAGGTCGCCCCCCTGGCCCGCGACGTCCTGCACCAGCTCGTTCACCTTGCCGAAGATGCCGGTCGAGTTGAGCACCGTGTAGACGAGGAACGTCGCGACGATGTTCACGACTGCGAGGCAGACCGCGATCAGGAAAGACAGCTTCACGGCCGACCAGAAGTCGATGTAGACCAGGCGCAGGCGCACCTGCTTGGCCGGGGCCTTCCGGCCGGACTTCTTGGCCAGCTTCTCGGCGACGCTACTCATCGGTGGTGATTCTCCCTCAAGCGGTTACTCGGTGTCCGTCGACTCCACCGACTCTTCGGTTTCCTCGTCGAGGTTCCTCTCAGAATTCTTCGCAATCGCGATGATGCGGTCGTCGTTCGCGAACTTCGCGAACACGACGCCCATCGTATCCCGGCCCTTAGCCGGGACTTCGGCGACATGGGAGCGTACCACCTTGCCACTGGCAAGAACCACAAGGACCTCGTCGTTCCGCGAGACCATCAGGGCGCCGGCCAGATCGCCGCGGTCCTCGGAGAGCTTGGCCACCTTGATGCCGAGGCCGCCGCGGTTCTGCTTGCGGTACTCCTCGATGCGGGTGCGCTTCGCGTAGCCTCCCTCGGTGACGACGAAGACGTACGCGTCGCTCGGGCTGAGCTTCTGGCCCGCGGAATCCTCCGGGGCATCCGCCTCGTCGTCGTCATCGGAGGACGGGACGACGGATGCCGCGAGCAGCGCGTCCCCGTCGCGGAACGACATGCCCTTGACGCCCGAGGTGGCACGGCCCATCGGACGCAGCGCCTCGTCGGTCGCCTCGAAGCGGAGCGACATGCCCTTCTGCGAGACGAGCAGGATCTCGTCGGTCTCGTTCGCGAGCATCGCGGAGACGAGCTCGTCGCCCTCGCGGAGGTTGATCGCGATCACGCCGCGCGAGCGGTTGGTGTCGTACGCCGCGAGCTCGGTCTTCTTGACGAGGCCGTCGCGGGTGGCGAGCACGAGGTAGGTGGCCACCTGGTAGTCGCGGATGTCGACGATCTCGGCGATCTGCTCGTCGGGCTGCATCTCGAGCAGGTTCGCGACGTGCTGGCCCTTGGCGTCGCGGCCGGCCTCGAGGATCTCGTAGGTCTTCGCCCGGTAGACGCGCCCCATGTTCGTGAAGAACAGCAGCCAGTGATGCGTCGTCGTGACGAAGAAGTGGTCGACCACGTCGTCGGCGCGCAGCTGCGCGCCCTTCACGCCCTTGCCGCCGCGGTGCTGCGAGCGGTAGTTGTCGCTGCGGGTGCGCTTGATGTAGCCGCCGCGCGTGACGGTGACGACCATCTCCTCTTCGGGGATCAGGTCTTCCACCGACATGTCGCCGTCGAAGCCCGGCATGATGTGCGTGCGCCGGTCGTCGCCGAACTTCGCGACGATCTCGGTGAGCTCCTCGGAGATGATGGTGCGCTGGCGCCCCTCGTCGGCGAGGATCGCGAGATACTCGGCGATCTCGAGCTCGAGCTGCGCGAGGCGGTCGATGATCTTCTGCCGCTCGAGGGCCGCGAGGCGGCGGAGCTGCATGGTGAGGATGGCGTCGGCCTGCAGCTGGTCGACCCCGAGCAGGTTCATCAGGCCGGTGCGGGCCTCGTCGACGTCGGGCGAGCGGCGGATGAGCGCGATGACCTCGTCGAGCGCGTCGAGGGCCTTCACGTAGCCGCGCTGGATGTGCGCGTCGGCCTCGGCCTTCTTCAGACGGAAGTTCGTGCGGCGCACGATGACGTCGATCTGGTGCGCGATCCAGTGCGTGATGAAGCCGTCGATCGAGAGCGTGCGCGGCACGCCGTCGACGATCGCGAGCATGTTCGCGCCGAAGTTCTCCTGCAGCTGGGTGTGCTTGTACAGGTTGTTCAGCACGACCTTGGCGACCGCGTCGCGCTTCAGCACGAGCACGAGGCGCTGGCCGGTGCGGCCGGAGGTCTCGTCGCGGATGTCGGCGATGCCGGAGAGCTTGCCGTCCTTGACGAGCTCGGCGATCTTCACCGCGAGGTTGTCGGGGTTCACCTGGTACGGCAGCTCGGTGACGACGAGGCAGGTGCGGCCCTGGATCTCCTCGACGCTGACGACCGCGCGCATCGTGATCGAGCCGCGGCCCGTGCGGTAGGCGTCGTGGATGCCCTTGACGCCCAGGATCTGCGCGCCGGTCGGGAAGTCCGGTCCCTTGATGCGCTCCATGAGCGCCTGCTGCAGCTCCTCGTGCGAGGCATCCGGGTGCTCGAGCGCCCAGAGCGCGCCCTCGGAGACCTCGCGCAGGTTGTGCGGCGGGATGTTCGTGGCCATGCCGACCGCGATGCCGACGGAGCCGTTGACGAGCAGGTTCGGGAAGCGCGCCGGGAGCACGGTCGGCTCCTGGGTGCGACCGTCGTAGTTGTCTTGGAAGTCGACGGTCTCTTCCTCGATGTCGCGCACCATCTCGAGGGCGAGCGGCGACATCTTGGTCTCGGTGTATCGGTGCGCGGCCGCGCCGTCGTTGCCGGGAGAGCCGAAGTTGCCCTGTCCGAGCGCGAGCGGGTACCGCAGCGACCACGGCTGCACCAGGCGCACGAGCGCGTCGTACACCGAGCTGTCGCCGTGCGGGTGGAACTGGCCCATGACATCGCCGATGACGCGCGTGCACTTCGAGAATGCGCGGTCGGGACGGTAGCCGCCGTCGTACATCGTGTAGATCACGCGGCGGTGCACCGGCTTCAGGCCGTCGCGGACGTCGGGCAGCGCGCGCCCGACGATCACGCTCATCGCGTAGTCGAGGTACGAGCGCTGCATCTCCAGCTGCAGATCGACTTGGTCGATCTTGCCGTGGTTGTGCTCGCCGTCTGCGGCTTCGGTGCTGAATTCGTCAGTCATGTCTTCTCGTCGATTCGAACTGCTCGCGGATCGCGCGCCGGGTCACGGCGCGCGCTCAGATGTCGAGGAAGCGGACGTCCTTCGCGTTCTTCTGGATGAAGGAGCGACGGCTCTCGACGTCGTCGCCCATCAGCGTCGAGAAGATCTCGTCGGCGGCCGCGGCATCCTCCATCGTGACCTGCAGCAGCGTGCGGGTCTCGGGGTTCATGGTGGTGTCCCACAGCTCCTGGTGGTTCATCTCGCCGAGACCCTTGTAGCGCTGGACGCCGTTCTCCTTCTGGAGGCGCTTGCCCGCGGCCTGGCCGGCGGCGAGCAGCGCATCGCGCTCACGGTCGGAGTACACGTACTCGTGCTCGGAGTTGGTCCACTTCAGGCGGTACAGCGGCGGCTGCGCCAGGAACACGTAGCCCATCTCGATGAGCGGCCGCATGAAGCGGAACAGCAGCGTGAGCAGCAGCGTGGTGATGTGCTGGCCGTCGACGTCGGCGTCGGCCATGAGCACGATCTTGTGGTACCTGGCCTTCTCGGGGTTGAAGTCCTCGCCGATGCCGGTGCCGAAGGCGGTGATCATCGCCTGGATCTCGGCGTTGCCGAGGGCCCGGTCGAGGCGCGCCTTCTCGACGTTCAGGATCTTGCCGCGCAGCGGCAGGATGGCCTGGGTCGCCGGGTCGCGGCCGGTCTTCGCCGAGCCACCGGCGGAGTCGCCCTCGACGAGGAAGATCTCGGAGATCGTCGGGTCCTTCGAAGTGCAGTCGCTCAGCTTGCCGGGCATGCCGCTGGTCTCGAGGAAGCCCTTGCGTCGCGTCGCCTCGCGGGCCTTGCGCGCCGCGATGCGGGCCGTCGCCGCCTGGATGGCCTTGCGGATGATGTCGCGGGCCTGGTTCGGGTTGCGCTCGAACCAGTCGCCGAGCTGGTCGCCGACGATGCGCTGCACGAACGACTTCGCCTCGGTGTTGCCGAGCTTCGTCTTCGTCTGGCCCTCGAACTGCGGCTCGGAGAGCTTGACCGAGATGACCGCGGTGAGGCCCTCGCGCACGTCGTCGCCGGAGAGGTTGTCGTCCTTCTCCTTGAGCAGGCCCTTCTCGCGCGCGTAGCGGTTGACGAGCGTCGTCAGCGCCGCGCGGAAACCCTCCTCGTGCGTGCCGCCCTCGTGCGTGTTGATCGTGTTCGCGTAGGTGTGCACCGACTCGGTGTACGCCGTCGTCCACTGCATCGCGACCTCGAGCGCGATCTTGCGCTCGGTGTCCTCGGACTCGAAGGAGATGATCTCCTCATTGACGAGCTCGGCGCGCTTCGACTTGTTGAGGTACTCGACGTAGTCGCTCAGGCCGCGCTCGTAGAGGAACGTGTCGCTGCGCGGCACGAAGGCCTCGGGGTCGGCGTCCGCCTCGACGTCGGCGGGGTCCACCGGGACGCCGCCGTTCGGCCGCAGGTCGGTGAGCGTGATGCTGAGGCCCTTGTTGAGGAAGGCCATCTGCTGGAACCGGGTGCGGAGCGTCTCGTAGTCGAAGACGACCGTCTCGAAGATCTCGGGGCTCGGCCAGAACGTGATCGTGGTGCCGGTCTCGTCGCTCGCCTCGTCCTGGGAGAGCGGGGCCTCGGGGACGCCGATGTTGAAGGCCTGGCGCCAGACGTTGCCCTCGCGCTTCACCTCGACCTCGAGTCGCGTCGACAGCGCGTTCACGACGGAGGAGCCGACGCCGTGGAGACCGCCCGAGACGGCGTAGCCGCCGCCGCCGAACTTGCCGCCGGCGTGCAGCACGGTGAGCACGACCTCGACGGTCGACTTGCCCTCGGTCTTGTGCATGCCGACGGGGATGCCGCGGCCGTTGTCGATGACCCGGACCGCACCGTCTTCGAGGATCGTCACGTCGATCGCCGTGGCGTAGCCCGCGAGCGCCTCGTCGACGGAGTTGTCGACGATCTCGTACACGAGGTGGTGCAGGCCGCGCGGACCCGTCGAGCCGATGTACATGCCGGGACGCTTGCGGACCGCTTCGAGGCCCTCGAGTACCTGGATGTCGTCGGCGCCGTATTCGGATGCGCCCTGGGCCTTCGTCGGTTCCGCTGTCATGGGTGAATCGAGGCTCCGCTCTGTCGTTCTGGCGACTCTCGATCCTATCAAATCGCCCGACTCAAAAGGCCGGAAACGCCGATCTGAGGCAATGAACGGGGCAGGTTGACCGAATTTGTCGTCTCAACCGTAGGTGTCGCGCGGACCGCGGCCTGGAACCGATCTGGGACCGCGTTTCCAGGTGGGGGCGTCCGGCCCTTGGAACCGGATCGATTCCACCCCCGCCCCCGGGTGCACTTCGGCGATGCGCGCGAGCAGCTGCTGGCGCATCAGCCGCAGCTGGGTGGCCCAGGCCGTGGAATCGCAGCGGACCTGCAGCGTGCCGCCTTCGATGGCGATCGGCTCGGAGTGCCGCGCCGTCTCCTCTCCGGCGATGTCGCGCCACGTGGTGAGCAGGTCGGCCTGCGAGAGCGGGCCGCTCCAGCCGAGCTGCGAGGAGAGCTGATCGATCGCCGTGCCGAGCGGGCGCGGGTCGCGGCCCGGGGTGAACGGCTCGCTGCCGGACGTCTCGCGCGTGCGGCGCGCACGGCCCGGGCGGTAGCGCGGCTCGCCGCCGAAGATCTCGCGGAAATGCTGATAGACCCGGACGGCCTCGGAGGCGTCGCTCATGCCGTCGCCCCCTCTTCGGCGGCCGGGGCGTCGTCGGGCGCGGACGCGGAGGCCGGATGGGCGGGGGGCGCCGGGGCATCGACGATGCGGCCCGCGTCGATGTGCACGATCGTCGCGGTGAGCGGCTCGGGTACGTCTTCGAGCACTGCTGCGGTGACGAGCACCTGCTCGTAGCCGCCGATCGCCGCGGCCAGACGTTCCCGCCGCAGGCGGTCGAGTTCGGCGAAGACGTCGTCGAGCACGAGCACCGGGTCGCCGGTGGCCGAGTCGCGGCGCAGCAGCTCGGCGGCGGCGAGGCGCAGCGCGAGGGCGAACGACCAGGACTCGCCGTGGCTCGCGTAGCCCTTGGCCGGCAGGCCGTTGAGCAGCAGCAGCACGTCGTCGCGGTGCGGGCCGGCGAGCGTCACGCCGCGCTCGAGCTCCTTGCGGCGGAGCCCGCGGAGCGCGGCGGCGAAGCGCTCGGCCGTCGGCACGGCGGCGGCTCCCGTCGCGCTCGCGGCGGAGCCGTCGGCGGATGCCTCGCCCGAGGCATCCGCTGCGTCCGCCCGCGGTGCCGAGCGCGGCTCGTCGTCGTCCTCGGCGACCGCCCCGTCGATGGAGAGCACCGGCTGCAGCGACGGCCCGTGGTCGGCGTCGACGATCGAGTGGTACGCGGCCGCGAGCGGATCGGCGAGCTCCGCGAGGAGCGCGAGCCGCTGGTCGATGAGCTCGGCGCCGAGGGCGACGAGCCGCTCGTCCCAGATGTCGAGCGTGGTGAGCTTGTCGGCGCCGAGCCCTCTGGCGCGGGCGCTCTTCAGCAGGGTGTTGCGCTGGCGGAGCACCCGGTCGTAGTCGCCCATGACGCCGGCGAGCCGGGGCGAGCGCTGCACGAGCAGCTCGTCGAGCATGCGCCGGCGGACGCCGGGCTCGCCGCGCACGATGGCGAGGTCTTCGGGCGCGAACAGCACGGTGTGCGCATAGCGCGGAAGCTCGCGGGTCTTGACCGGCGAGCGGTTGAGCTGCGCACGGTTCGCGCCCTGACGGTTGAGCTGCAGCTCGAGGAGGAGCTGGCGGTCGCCGTGCACGAGGAGGGCGCGGACGATGGCCGACTCGGCCCCGGCCCGCACGAGCGCCTGGTCGCCGGAGACCCGGTGCGAGCCGAGCGTGGCCAGGTAGCCGATCGACTCGACGAGGTTGGTCTTGCCCTGGCCGTTTCGGCCCACGAGCACGGTGGCGCCCGGGCCGAGCTCGAGCTCGGCGCGCTCGTAGTTGCGGAAGTCGGTGAGGGAGAGGCGGGCGACGTGCACCGGCACCACTCCTCTCGCTCGACCTCCGTCTACGGTACCCGCGACCGCCGACAGCGGCGCGGGATCAGCGCAGCAGCAGGTTCGGCTGCAGCAGGTAGCGGTAGCTGTCGCTGCCGGCCTGCTCGCGCGAGGTCTGGCTGGTGATGAGCACGGGCCCCGGCTTGTTGGGGTTCTCGGTCTTCGTGAACGAGACGCGCACGAACTCGGAGTGCACGGCGCCGAGCCCGTCGAGCAGGAACTGCGGCTTCAGCGAGACGACGGTCTCGTCGCCGGTGAGGATGGCGTCGATCGACTCGGAGGCCTGGGCCTGCTCGCTGCCGATCGCCTCGAGGGTGAGGCCGTCGGGCGTGAACGAGTAGCGGAGGGCCGCCTCGCGCTCGAGCACGAGCGCGACACGTCGGGTGGCCTCGATGAGCTCGGCGGTGTTCACCACCGCGTAGTTGTCGACGACCTCGGGGAAGAGCCGGCGCACGGGCGGGAAGTTGCCCTTGATGAGCAGGCTCGTGACGGTCTTCTTGTCGGCGCTGAAGGCGATGAGCTCACGGTCGTCACGGCTCGTGATCGAGACCGAGATCGTGCCGGAGTGACCGAAGGTCTTGCCGACCTCCTGCAGGGTGCGGGCGGGGACGAGCGCGGTGAGCGCCTCCTCGGCCGTGGCGACGGAGCCGCCGTCCCAGTCGATCTCGCGCACGGCGACGCGGTAGCGGTCGGTGGCGACGAGGCCGAGGCTGTTCTCGCGGACCTCGAGCTGCACGCCCGTGATGACCGGCGTGACGTCGTCGCGGGACGCGGCGACGGCGACCTGCGCGACGGCGGCCGCGAACTCCTCGGCCGGGACGACGCCGGACTGGTCGCCGATCTCGGGGATCGAGGGGTACTCCTCGACCGGCATCGAGAGCAGCGTGAAGCTCGCCGAGCCGCAGCTGACCTGGATGCGGTTCTCTTCGGTGGCGATGCGCACCGGGGCGTTGGGCAGACGGCCCGCGATCTCGGCGAGGAGTCGGCCGGAGACGAGCACGGTGCCCGGCTCCTCGACGTCTGCCTGGATCTCGGTCTGGCTGGAGACCTCGTAATCGAAGGAGGAGAGGACGAGCCCGTCTTCGTTCGCCTGGATCAGGACGCCGGAGAGGATGGGCAACGTCGTCCGCTGCGGGAGCAGCTTGACCGCGAACGACACGGCCTCGCTGAAGACGTCGCGGTTGACCTGGAACTTCACGGCTCTCCTGTCGTCATGGCGCGTGCTCCGCACGACCGTGCCCTCCCGCGTCGGTGGACGCGGGTTCCCATGCTATCGAGCGACCTTCGAGGCATCCACACCGTCAGGTTGTCGAATCCCCGTCATTGAAGGCTTAAGTCTCTTAACGGTGTTAACCGCTGTGGAAACTGTGGATGGTGTTCGGAGATCCGCGGAGTGATGCCGATCCGGGCCCATTCGATCTGTGCACACCGTGTGGGAATCACCGAGGGGACACTGAACGGTGTGCTGGGACGAATTCGGGTTGTACACAGGCCGAGCTCGCGTCTCAACAGCTGGGAGCCGGTTGCTCGTTAACAATCCACAGGCTTTCCACAATTGTGGGGAACGCCCCGAACGGCCCGCAGAACGCGGTCTGCGGCCGCTCCGAGGCATCCTTCGAACCCGCCGCGACGGCCGGAACTCAGCGGTAGCGCGCGGTCTGCTTGATGCGGGCGGTGAGCTCGGTGACCTGGTTGTAGATCGAGCGGCGCTCCTTCATGAGCTCCGAGATCTTCTTGTTCGCGTACATGACCGTGGTGTGGTCGCGATTGCCGAACAGCTGCCCGATCTTCGGCAGCGAGAGGCTCGTCAGCTCGCGGCAGAGGTACATCGCGATCTGCCGCGCCGTGGCGACCGCCTGTGAGCGGCTCGAACCGTAGAGGTCGTCGACCGTGAGCTTGAAGTAGTCCGCCGTCGCCGTGATGATGTCGACCGGCGCGATGACGTTGTCGGAGTCGTCGGTGATGAGGTCCTTCAGCACCGTCTGCACGAGCGGCATGTCGACCGGCGTGCGGTTGAGGCTCGCGAACGCGGTGACGCGGATCAGCGTGCCTTCGAGCTCGCGGATGTTGCTCGAGACCTTCGAGGCCATGTACTCGAGGATGTCGTCGGGCACCTGCAGCCGCTCCGACTGGGCCTTCTTGCGGAGGATCGCGATGCGCGTCTCGAGGTCGGGCGCCTGCACATCCGTGATGAGGCCCCACTCGAAGCGGCTGCGCATGCGGTCCTCGAAGCCGGTCAGGTGCTTGGGCGGCACGTCGCTCGTGATCACGACCTGCTTGTTGTGGTCGTGCAGCGTGTTGAAGGTGTGGAAGAACGCCTCCTGCGTCTCCGCCTTGCCCTGCAGGAACTGGATGTCGTCGATCAGCAGGATGTCGATGTTGCGGTAGCGCTGCTGGAAGAGCGAGCCGCGGTTGTTCGCGATCGAGTTGATGAAGTCATTCGTGAACTCCTCGCTCGAGACGTAGCGCACGCGGATGCCGGGATAGAGGCTCATCGCGTAGTGGCCGATGGCGTGCAGGAGGTGCGTCTTGCCGAGACCGGAGTCGCCGTAGATGAAGAGCGGGTTGTACGCCTTGGCGGGCGCCTCGGCCACGGCGACGGCGGCGGCGTGCGCGAAGCGGTTCGACTGGCCGATGACGAAGCTGTCAAAGGAGTACTTCGGATTCAGCCGCGAGTCGCGCGGGCGGTCCTGCGGGGAGCTCTCGAAGACGGCCGGCGGGGCGGCGTGCAGTTCCACGGGCTCCGCGTACTCGTCGCCCGGGCCCTGCGGCTCGCTCGGGCGCACCTCTTCGAGCTCGGGGTTCACGACGACGTAGAAGGAGGTCACCGGTGACGGCACGTCGAGCTCCGACATCGCCGCCAGCAGCGGCACCCGCATCCGCTGGTTGAGCATGCTGGCGGTGAACTCGTTCGGCACCTCGAGGTAGAAGGTGCCGGCGGCGATGCCCTTCGGCTCGACGAGGTTCAGGAAGCCCTGCAGCATGGGGGTGATCGCGTCGTCCTGCGAGAGTCGCTCGAGCACCGTCGCCCACGTCTCGGAAATGGGCTGTTCCGTCATTGCTCCCCGCAATCTGCCGCGCTCGGCTGTGCGCCGTCGATCGAACGCATTCTCCGGTCCCCCTCCGGAGCGCGAAACGGCGCCAGGCGAATTGTTCACAATGTTGTCCACCGCCTGTGAGCAGATCGGCCGGAAACCCGATGATTCCGCGTTCGAGGCTGGGGATAACTGGTCACTCACGCTAGCGAATGGATGTGCCGCCGACAAATGCCGCGAGCGGGATTCGACGCGCCCGGCGTGTCGATCCTCAGCGCTCGCGCAGGATGGCGGGATACTGTGTGGTTCGATCGCCGAAGGTCTCGGTCGTGGTCGGTTTGACCCCAGCGCGCCCAGGCCGTAGTTTTAATAGGTTGACCGCCGCCCTTTGGGCACCCAGTTTTCCCGCAGACGCACCGTTGACGCGTCGCGAGGAGAGTCCGACAGCCGGAGAGAAGAATGAGCAAGCGTACCTTCCAGCCCAACAACCGTCGTCGTGCCAAGAAGCACGGCTTCCGTCTGCGCATGCGCACCCGTGCCGGCCGCGCCATCCTGGCCGCTCGTCGTCGCAAGGGCCGCACCGAGCTCTCCGCGTAGTTCTTCCGGTGCTCGCCAAAGCCAATCGCCTCACGAGCGCCGATGACTATCGAGTCGTCGTGCGCCGTGGAGCGAAGGCGGTCGGCCCCAACACCGTGAGCTATCTGCGATCGGGTGAACCGGGATCGGCCGCACGCTTCGGCTTCATCGTCTCGAAGAAGGTCGGCACCGCCGTGCGACGCAATCTCGTGAGACGCCGCCTCAAGGCCGCGTGCTCCGAGCTCGTCGACAGCGGTGCCGTCGGCGTAGACATGGTGGTGCGAGCGCTCCCGACCGCGGCCGACGCCGATTGGGCGTCGTTGCGCGCGGAGGTCTTCTCGGCGTTCGAGCGCCGGGGCCGCCGCGTCGCCGCCCAGGCATCCGCTCCCTCTCGAGACGTGTGACATGCGAAACCTTGCGCGATTCGTGCTGCTGCTCCCCCGCAATGCCGGGGTCCTGCTGCTCCGCGGCTACCGCGCACTGATCTCGCCCCTCTACGGCGACGTCTGCCGCTACTACCCCTCGTGCTCGGCGTACGGGCTCGGCTCGGTGCAGCAGCGTGGGCTGATCGTCGGCTCGGCCCTGACCGCGTGGCGCATTCTCCGGTGCAACCCGTGGTCCGCCGGCGGCATCGACGACGTGCGGGCGGCTCGCCACGACCGGGATCGGATCACCCGCTTCGGCTGGGTCGTCCCCGCCGGCATGTTCCCCAAGGCCGAGGCCGCTGCAGAGGCGGCTCGACAGGCCCACCTGAGCGAGCACCTTCGTCGGGACGAGGCCGCGGCGGCTCGTCCGGCGGCGTCGCCCGCTCCAGTTCTCCGCACGCCCGCGCCGCTCGGCGCGCCCGTGCTCGCGACCTCCTCCCCCATCCCGTCCCGGAAGGACTGATCCTTGGATCTCATCGGCACGCTCCTATGGCCCATCAAGTGGGCCATCGAGCTGATTCTCGTGGCGTTCCACTGGCTGTGGACCACCATCGGCATGGACCCCGACGCCGGGGTCACCTGGGTGCTGTCGATCGTCGGCCTGGTCATCGTCGTCCGTGCCGCGCTCATCCCGATCTTCGTCAAGCAGATCAAGAGCCAGCGCCGCATGCTCGAGGTGGCGCCGCAGCTCAAGAAGATCCAGGACAAGTACAAGGGCAAGAAGGACCAGTTCTCGCGCGAGGCCATGTCGCGCGAGACCATGGACCTCTACAAGCGCACGGGCACCAACCCCCTCTCGTCGTGCCTCCCCCTCCTGCTGCAGATGCCGATCTTCTTCGGCCTGTTCTCGGTGCTGAACGACGCGCAGCACGACAAGGCGGGCGTCGGCCTGTTCACGCAGCAGCTCGCGAACTCCTTCGCGAACGCCGAGTTCTTCGGCGCGCCCCTGAAGTCGACCTTCATCGGCGAGTGGAACCACATGACGGCCGGCCAGCCGTTCAGCCTCTCGGTGATGCTCATCGCGCTCACGATGATCGTGCTGATGACCGCCTCGCAGTTCATCACCCAGCTGCAGATCGTCTCGAAGAACATGTCGCCGGAGACCAAGGCGAGCCCGATGTTCCGTCAGCAGCGCATCCTGCTGTACCTGCTCCCCCTCGTGTTCGCCTTCTCCGGCGTCGCCTTCCCCCTCGGCGTCATGTTCTACTGGCTCGTCTCGAACTTCTGGACCATGGGCCAGCAGTTCGTCGTCATCCGCAACATGCCCACCCCCGGTAGCGAGGCGGCGAAGGCCCGCGAGGCCCGCCTCGCCAAGAAGGGCAAGCTCGTCGCCCCCGACGCTCCCGCCGCGGACGCCGAGGAGCCGGCGAAGCCGAAGACCACGCAGCGCCAGCAGCCCATCAACAAGTCGCGCGCGAAGAAGCAGAGCGGAAAGTGACCGACATGACTGACGTGAAGCAGGACACCGAGGAACGCACCCTCTCGCAGATCGAAGAAGAGGGTGACATCGCGGCCGACTACATCGAGGAGCTGCTCGACATCTGCGATCTCGATGGCGACATCGATATCGACGCCCGCAACGGCCGCGCTTACGTCTCGGTCAATGCCGGTGACGGCGCGAACCTCGAGTTGCTGTCGAAGCCCGACACGGTCAATGCGCTGCAGGAGCTCACTCGCCTCGCCGTGCAGAGCCGGACCGGGGCGTTCTCGCGCCTCATCCTCGACATCGGCGGCTCGCGTGACGCGCGTCGCACGGAGCTCGCGGCGCTGGTCTCGCGTGCTGCCGAGCGCATCGACGGTGGTGCCGCCGAGGCTGCGTTGCCTCCGATGTCGTCGTACGAGCGCAAGCTGGTGCACGACCTCGTGGCTGAGCGTGGCCTGCACTCGGCGTCGCGGGGTGAAGGCGCCGACCGGCACACGGTCATCACGCGCGTCGGCTGATCACCGCGGTGGCGGATGTTTCACGTGAAACGATGACCGAGAACCTGGAGCCGGAGCCGGCTTTTGCGGCTGAGTTGTTCGGCGAGACGCTGCCGAAAGCTCGCGCCTTCACGGAGGCGCTCGCGAAGCACGGCGAGGAGCTGGGTCTGATCGGCCCGCTCGAACTGCCGCGCCTGTGGACTCGCCATATCATCAACAGTGGTCTGGTCGCACCCTTGCTGCGGCCCGGCCACGTGGGAGACGTCGGCTCGGGAGCCGGGCTCCCGGGGCTCGTGCTCGCGATTGCACGACCGGACGTTTCATTCACGCTTATCGAGCCGATGGAGCGTCGCGTGGCGTGGCTCGAGCAGCAGGCGGCCGAGCTCGAGCTGACGAACGTCTCAGTGATGCGGGCGCGAGCCGAAGAGGCGAAGCTCAAGGGCGCCCTGGATCAGGTGACCGCGCGAGCCGTGAGCGCACTGCGCACGTTGATTCCCATGACCGCTCCCCTGCTGAAGCCAGGGGGTGAACTCGTGCTGATGAAGGGCGCGAGTGTCGAGCAGGAGATCGCGGGCGCCGAGAAGGCGATGCGCAAGTTCCGCCTTCGCGACGCGGAGGTCATCGTGCTCGGCGAGGGCAAGGTCGACGAGCGCGAAGTGACGCGCGTGTTCCGCGCGACGGTCGCCGTCGGCTGACGCGGGCTTGGGCTGTTCCTGCCTACTGTCTCAGCACGGCGGGTGGCCCCATGGTTCGGTGGTTCACGTGGCACGCTCGCGCGATGCGTCAGGTTCTTTGAAGAGATCTCGCGCCGTCTCGGTCTCGCCGTTGCTCCTCGTCATCGACGCACGTCGTAGGGGTCACGTCGGGCTTGGCTGCTGGTGCGCAAAGGGAACTTGGCCGTGGTGGGAAGGAACGAGCGAACCCCATCTGCTCGCGCTGACGTGTTTCACGTGAAACATCGCTGGACAGCCACGCCCGCCGGCTCACACCAGCTGGTCAGCTAGGCGCTTGATCGGGAGTCCGCGAACTGGATCTGCCGGGGTTCGCCTTGGCTCTTCTCACCGAGCGGTGTGAGAGAGCCCGAGGTGAACATGTTCCGCGGTTGGCGGGCGTGCGATGGCGTGTGGGTACGTGTTGACTCCTTGGGGCCGGCGGACCCGTCGAACGTCTCCGACCCGTCTGAGTCATCGGTCTCTCCACACTTGTCGGGTTCCTCGGGTTCCTCGGGTTCCTCGGACGTCTTCGGTGTCTTCGGTGTCTTCGGACTCTCCGGACTCTTCGGACCTCTCGGAGTCCTCGGTCTCCTCGGATGTCTTGGCCGGTCCCGGCGGACACCGTCGTACAGCACAGACGCCCCCGGTGCGCGCCGGGCCAGAGCGTGCGCTGGACAGAACGGACGGGTGGGCGATGCGCCGTCCTTCAGTGACATCGGCTGCGCTGGATGCGACGCTCACCGACATGGCCTCCGCTTGCCTTCGGCCTGTGGGCTGGCGTTGGCGCGAGGTGGACGCTGCTGAGCATGCTTGTGCTTGCCTCGCGTGAGGGAGGTCACCTGAAGTATGAGTTGACACGCCTACCGCTGACTCTCCCGCTGCTTGACGGGCGAGCGTGCGAGTTTGGCGGCACGAGCTTGCTGGCGCGAGTCGGCCTACCGAGGCGCGATGGATGTGGTTTCCGTCGCCGATAGCTCAGACTGCGCTCTTCCTGCCCGATCGCGAGACCTGGCGTCAGTGTGGCGGCGGTATGCAGGCTGACCCATTCGTGACTTCGCAGCTGTCGAGGCTGGCGGCGGAGAGCCACTGCGCCTTGGGGAGTGTCGACTACACGCGCTCCCCGACCATGGCCCTCAACGGTACTACCTCGCGGCTCGCGGTGTCGACGCGCATCAATCTTTAACCAACCGATGAGTGCGCTGTTCTCCGACCGGACCCGCGTCGCTCTTGGCCAGGGACTCTGCGCCTTGTGCAAGGAGCTCGCGAAGCTCTCGAGGTTCCGACGCGGGTCCACCTCCTCGCGGCACGGCGAAGTTTCACGTGAAACACTGCGCTGATCGAGCTCGTCCCGATCCCTGCACCTACCGTTCAACGTGCTCTTGGGTCGGTCGCCTGTGGTGGCTCTGCGGCGCACAAGCCGCGAGGCTTCCTCCGCGAGCGGCGGTTCGTCGGCTGAAGTCATGGAGAGCCCTTGCGAACTCGCTCAGTCGTCATGTTTCACGTGAAACGATGCGAAGTTCCGCGCCTGGGACCAGGGCGATCCGTGGTGATCGCGGAAGGCAAACTCTTTCCGCACCTCGTCCACTGGCCGCGCGTACGCGGCCCGAAATCGCGCAGCGACGAACACTGTCGTAGCGCCCAGCCCGGGACGCGGGCTCGCCACAGCGAGCGTCACCGGCGACGGTGGGACAGAGATCATCACCGAGGGCCGAATTCCAGGCACTCCTCCCCCAGTGCTTCTGAGGGGCGCGAGGCCTCGGTGTTCAAGTGCTATGCGCGTGCTGATTCAAGCCGAGGGCGAATCGCTCGTGCAACTGCGGCCACGCCCGTCCGACCAAGGACCCAGCCACACCACGCCGCGCCATGTTTCACGTGAAACATGGCGCGGCGAATGGCATCGCTCCTCCGCGCACAGCGCTGATTTCCGCAATGTGCCCACAGAATCGTCACCTCCGCGTAGCTGCTGCTGGTGCTGACGGTTAGGCTTGTGGAGGCCACTCGCGAGATGTCTCTCGCGCAACTGCATGGCATTTCGGTTCGAGGTTTCGGGAGTCTCATCACATGGCACAGAGCGGGGGTCGAGGGTGGTTCCGCCGCCGCACCCACGCCGATGAGGTGCATGAAGCGGGTCTCGATTCCGATCAGCTCAGTGGCGACCGAGCGGCCAGTTCCGCGGACGATCGTGATGCGCCGAGCGTCCCGACGGCGACCACCGACAATGAGCCAGAGCCGGGTGGGACGCACTCCGTTGGAGCAACCTCCGCGATGCACGTACCTGACGAGACGCGGCTGCCAGTGAGTGAAGGCACCACGGATGCCCCTACCCACCCCGCCCGCGTCGACTGGGATGCAGCGACCGCAGCCGCACTGGCCGATGACACGGCGGTCGCACCGAGCGCCTCTCAGACCGGGCACTCGGCTGATCCGCTCCTGGAAGAGATCATCCGCGAGATCGTGGGAGATGCCGCAGTCGACACCGTCGAGTCCCTGCAGCCACGTTCCGCAGAGTTGAGCGCGGGGTCGCCGACTGGCGGATCGCGTGTCGACGACGATGTTCACCCGCCCGCCCGCAGCGCCGCTGCCGCACGCGTGAGTGACGCGGTAGCTGACGACCCCCCCACCAACTCCACTCCCCCGGCCGTGGCTGCATCTCACCCCGCTGAGCCTCCTGCCGTCGGCAGCGAGACGTCTGCGCGTCCCGAGGCCCCTGAGCACGCCGACGGCCTCGGCGAGATCGACGCGGACAGCAGCGCGCCGCACCCGCCATCCACGAACACGGAACAGCTTCGCATCGCGATATCGGGAGCGCTCGACCGCAGTCTGGGGCCGGCACCGGTTCCCGAGGCGCCGCAGAGTGCGAGCCCGTCTGTCCCAGCGGCGCCCGGAGGCTCAGTTGGCGCGGAGCACGGCGTCGTGGATGCGGTCCAGGCCTCACCGTTGGCCCCCGACTCTGCCGAGGAGCCGACCGCAGACCTCATCACCACGCCTGATGTTTCACGTGAAACGTCGATCATCCCTGGAGGAACTCCCCTGGCTGACGCATTGGCCGACGAAACCCGCCGTCGGATCGCACTCGAAGAGGCGGTACTCCCCCTCCCCCCGAAGACCCGGGTGCTCACGATCTCGAATCAGAAGGGCGGCGTCGGCAAGACGACGACTGCCGTCAACCTTGCCGCAGCGCTCGCGCGGTCCGGCGCGAAAGTGCTCGTGATCGACCTGGACCCGCAGGGCAACGCTTCGACCGCGCTCGGTGTGGACCACCGTTCCGAGGAACGAAGCGTCTACGAAGTGCTGGTGTCGGATCTCGCGCTCGGTGAAGTCATCCGCCCGTCGACCGAGCACGAAATGCTCGACTGCGTCCCGGCGACGATCCACCTTGCCGGCGCCGAGATCGAGCTCGTTTCGCTCGTCGCACGCGAACAGCGTCTGCGCCGCGCGCTCGACACCCACCTCGCCTCGATGGAGCGGCCGTACGACTACGTCTTCATCGACTGCCCGCCGTCGCTCGGGCTTCTCACCATCAACGCGTTCGTCGCCGCGCGCGAAGTGCTGATCCCGATCCAGTGCGAGTACTACGCGCTGGAGGGCCTGTCTCAGCTGCTGAGCAACATCGAGCTCATCGAAAAGCACCTGAACCCGGAGCTCCGACTCTCCACCATCCTGCTCACCATGTACGACTCCCGCACCAACTTGGCGCAGCAGGTCGCACAGGAGGTGCGCAACCACTTCCCCACCCAGACTCTGCAGACGATCATCCCCCGATCGGTCCGCGTCTCCGAAGCCCCGAGCTACGGCCAGAGCGTGATCAGCTACGACTTCGGGTCGACCGGTTCGCTCTCCTATCGGGAGGCCGCGGCGGAGATCGCGAAGCGGGGTGCCGCCAAGAACGGCGAGCCGAGCAAGGAGCAACACTGATGGCCAGCAAGCGTACGGGTCTCGGCCGAGGAATCGGCGCCCTGATTCCCACCGGCGATGACAGCCCGAAGGCGAATCGTCCGGTCGATGTCTTCTTCCCCGACTCCTCCGAGACCGCGACCGCAACTGCTGTCGCGGCGGTCGAGCAAGCCGCCTCCGCCGAGGGACTGCTCACGGTGCCGGGTGCCCGGCTCGCTCGGCTCGACCCCAGCACGATCGTCCCGAACGCGAATCAGCCGCGCAGCGTCTTCGACCCTGAAGACCTCGCAGAACTCGTGCACAGCATCCGCGAGTTCGGGGTGCTGCAGCCCATCGTGGTGCGTCCTCACCCGAGCGAGGCGGGCAAGTACGAGCTCGTCATGGGAGAACGTCGACTGCGCGCCACCAGGGCGGCCGGTCTCGACACCATCCCCGCCGTGGTTAAGGACACCGCTGACGACGCGATGCTTCGCGACGCGCTGCTCGAGAACCTGCACCGCTCGCAGCTGAATCCGCTCGAAGAGGCGTCGGCGTACCAGCAGCTCCTCGCTGACTTCTCGATCACGCAGGAGGAGCTCGCGAGCCGCATCGGCCGGTCGCGGCCACAGATCTCGAACACCCTTCGCCTCCTGAAGCTGCCGGAAGCGGTGCAGCTCCGTGTCGCGGCTGGGGTGCTGAGCGCCGGCCACGCTCGCGCGATTCTCGCGATGCCCGACGCCGAGTCGATGCAGAAGCTCGCCGACAAGATCGTCAACGAAGACCTTTCGGTGCGGCAGGCGGAAGCGATCGCCGCGTCGGCGCCGAAGCCGAATCGGGTGAAGCCCGCCGCCGGTAAGCGCCAAGAGTTCCTCGACGACCTCGCCGTGCGGCTCGGTGACCGCCTCAACACGCGGGTCAAGATCGCTCTCGGGGCGCGAAAGGGCCAGATCAGCATCGATTTTGCGACAGTCCAGGACCTGCGCAGGATTCTCACCGATCTCGGCGAGGAGCTCGAAGGCGTCTGAAATCGAGCGGCTCAGAAACGCGGGTCTCGCTCGGCTGATTCTGAGCGCAGAATCGCTCCTGACGAACTGAAACGGCCCGGTTCCGGAAGCGGAACCGGGCCGTTTTGCGTCAGCGAAGACCGAGCGGTCGAGCCCCCGCAGTCGCGACCGGGCGGGCGACACTGAGCGGTCGACGCCGGGCCGTCGAGCCGGGCCGTCGAGCCGGGCCGCCGAGACCGAGCCGCCGAGACCGAGACGGAGCCGCCGGCCCCGCCCCGAAGCTCAGCCGCGCGTGATCGCCGCGCGCACGAGCTCCGAGTACAGTTCCGACGTCTCGATCCCCGCCGCCTCGGCGGCGAGCGGGAGGAGCGACGTCTCGGTGAGGCCCGGCAGCACATTCGCCTCGAGGAACCAGGGCGTGCCCGAGGCATCCACGATCAGGTCGACGCGGGAGACATCCCGCAGCCCGAGCTCGAGGTGCGCGCGGATCGCGACTGCCTCGACCTCGCCCAGCACCTCCGGCGAGAGCCGAGCCGGAACGTAGAAGGTGGTCTCCCCCGCGTTGTACCGCGCATCGAAGCTGTAGACGCCCGCCGTCGGCACGATCTCCACCGGCGGCAGCGCACGGGGGCCGTCCCCCGTGTCGACGATCGAGACCGCGAGCTCGGTGCCGACGACCCGCCGCTCGACGATCGCCACGTCCGCGTAGGTGAACGCCTCGACCATGGCCCGCGGCAGTGCGTCGGGATCGGTGACGACCGTCACGCCCTGCGCCGATCCGCCCGAGGCGGGCTTCACGACGAGCTCGCCGGGCAGAGCCCGCCGGATGACCTCGAGCACGCTCGCCGCACCGAGCTCACGGAAGGACTCGTGCGAGAGCACGATCGACTCGGGCACCGGCAGGCCGGCGGCCTGCACGATCGAACTCGCGGCCGGCTTCGACCAGGCGAGTCGGGCGGCCTCCGCCGTGGAACCGACGGTCGGGATGCCGAGCGCCGACAGCAGCTCGAGGAGCGCGCCATCCTCCCCGCTCGACCCGTGCAGCGCCGGGAACACGGCGTCGGGGCGGTGCTCCGCGAGATACGGGAGCAGCGAGGCATCCGGGTCACGCAGGACCACACGGTGGCCCGCGGCCGTCAACGCGTCGGCGACTCGTCGGCCCGAGCGCAGCGAGACATCGCGCTCATGGGAGATGCCGCCGGCGAGGACGACCACGGTGAGGGCTCCGGATTCGCTCATGATCTGGGGTTTCTCCGTTCGGATCTGACTGTTCGCTTGCGTCGGCCGCCATGCAACCGGATGACAGGGTTACGGGCTACTTGAGGTCGCTCGGCGGGGCCGACTCGATCCCCGGCTTCGCGGGGAGTTGCAGCGTGCCGGTGCCGGCGAAGGTATCGAGTAGATCGAGCTCGCCGTTGATGACGGTCGCGAGGCGGCGGATGCCGAGCCGGATCGCCTCGGGCGTCGGATAGCAGTAGGACAGGCGCATCGCGTGCCGGCCTCGGCCGTCCGCGAAGAACGCCGTGCCCGGGGTGTACGCCACGAGTTCTCGCACGGCCCGAGGCAGCATCTGCTTCGAGTCGAGCACGTCGGGCATGGTGACCCAGACGTAGAAGCCGCCGTTCGGGTTGGTCCAGCGCAGCTGCGGCAGGTACTCCCCCAGCGCCTCGATCATCGCGTCCTTGCGTTCGCGGTAGACGCCGCGGAAGGTGTCGATCTGCCCGCGCCAATCGGCCGTGGACAGGTACTCCGCGACGACGAGCTGACTGAAGGACGACGGCGAGAGCACCGCCGACTCGGCCGCGAGGATGAGCTTCTCGCGGATCGCGTGCGGAGCGAGCGCCCAGCCGACGCGGAACCCGGGGGCCAGCGTCTTCGAGAAGGAGCCGAGGTAGATGACGCCCTCGGGGTCCATCGAGCGCAGGGCGTTGGGCGCGGGCTCGCCGAAGTGCAGCAGCCCGTACGGGTTGTCCTCGAGCACGAGGATCTCGTTCTGCCGGCAGATCTCGAGGATCTCGGGGCGGCGCTCGGCCGAGAGCGTGACGCCGGCCGGGTTGTGGAAGTTCGGGATCGTGTAGAGGAACTTGATCCGCCGGCCCTGGCTGCGCAGGAAGCCGATCGTCTCGCGCAGCGCCTCGGGGATGAGGCCGTCGTCGTCGGTCGCGACATGCACGACCGAGGCCTGGTACGAGCGGAAGACCCCGAGCGCGCCGACATAGGAGGGCGCTTCGGCGAGCACGACGTCGCCCGGATCGAGGAAGAGCTTCGCGACGAAGTCGAGCGCCTGCTGCGAGCCGGTCGAGGTCACGACATCGTCGACCGAGGCGCCGCGGATGCCCTCCAGCGACATGACGTCGAGGATGTGCTCGCGAAGCGCCGGAATGCCCGCTCCCCCGCCGTACTGCAGCGCGGTCGGGCCCTGCTCGCGCATGACCCGGTCCATCGACGAGGTGATGAGGTCCTGCGGGAGGGCCGAGACGAACGGCATGCCGCCGGCGAGCGAGACCACCTCGGGCCGCGACGCGACGGCGAACAGAGCTCGAACCTCGGAGGCGGCGAAGCCGGCGGCTCGCTCGGCGTAGTTCGCATACCAGGGGTCGAGGTTGTTGCCAGTCCGCTCGGGGACGCCGTCAGTGCTCACGTGCCATCCGTTCTGTTCAGGGTTCTCATGCTAGTCATCGGTGAGTGGCCTCGAAGACCGCGTGACGCGGTCATCGGGGGGAACGCGAAGGACCCGCCCGGCGGGTGCCGGGCGGGTCCTTGGGTCGTTCGAGGATGCCGGCTACTGGATGTAGGCGGCGAGGTCGGCCTCGAGGGCCGGCTTGGGCTTGGCGCCGACGAAGCTCTGCACGACCTCGCCCTGCTTGAAGACCTTGAACGCCGGGATGGCGGTGATCTGGTACTTCATGGCGAGCTGCGGGTTCTCGTCGACGTTGAGCTTGACGATGTCGATCTTGTCTGCGTGCTCGGTCGCGATCTGGTCGAGGATCGGGCTGACCGCGCGGCACGGGCCGCACCATTCGGCCCAGAAGTCGACGATGACGGGCTTGTCGTTCTCGAGCACCTCGGCCTGGAAGGTGGCCTCGGTCACTGCACGTGCGGACATTGCATTCTCTCCTTCGGTGAAACTCCTGGTGAATCCGCGAAAACCGCGGAAACCGGATGAACCGGTGTCGCTACTCGGCGACGGCGGCCAACTGCGCCGCCTGGGCGGGCTCGCCCGCCGCATCGTCGAGCGCCGCGAGGTAGTGCTCGGCGTCGAGCGCCGCGACGGTGCCCGAGCCGGCGGCCGTGACGGCCTGACGGTAGTGCGGGTCGATGACGTCGCCGGCGGCGAAGACGCCCGGCACCGAGGTGCGCGAGGAGCGTCCGTCGACGGCGATCGTGCCCTCGGCGGTCAGCTCGAGCTTGCCGTGCACGAGGTGCGTGCGCGGGTCGTTGCCGATCGCGACGAAGAGCCCGTCGAGGTCGAGCGCGCGGAGCTCGCCGGTGACCGTGTCGCGCAGGCTCACGCCCGAGACCGCCTCGGTGCCGTGGATGGCCGCGATCTCGGCGTTCCAGATGAACTCGATCTTCTCGTTGTCGAAGGCGCGCTGCTGCATGATCTTCGAGGCCTTGAGCGAGTCGCGACGGTGGATCACGTAGACCTTGTCGGCGAAGCGGGTGAGGAAGGTCGCCTCCTCCATCGCCGAGTCGCCGCCGCCGACGACCGCGATGGTCTTCTGGCGGAAGAAGAAGCCGTCGCACGTCGCGCACCACGAGAGACCGTGACCCGACAGGGTCGCCTCCTCGGGCAGCCCGAGCTTGCGGTAGGCCGAGCCCGTCGCGTAGACGATGGCGCGCGCCTCTTCGACCCCGCCGTTGCCGAGCTTCACGCGCTTGACCGGGCCGTCGAGCTCGAGCTCCACGACATCGTCGTAGACGATCTCGGTGCCGAACTTCTCGGCCTGCTCCTGCATCTTGGTCATGAGGTCGGGCCCCATGACGGCCTCGGGGAAGCCGGGGAAGTTCTCGACCTCGGTCGTGTTCATGAGCTCGCCGCCGATTTCGACGGAGCTCGCGATGAGCAGCGGTTTGAGCTCGGCGCGCGCGGCGTAGATGGCGGCGGTGAACCCGGCCGGGCCGGACCCGATGATGATGATGTCGCGCAAGGGGCGCTCCCTCGAGTGCTGTCGGTGAAAGCGGCATCCGACGGAATCGGATGTCACGACGTGGTCAACACAGTCTAGGCGGCGGGTATTCCGCGCGACGAGGCGACGAGCGGCGGATGCAGCGGGTGCTCAGCCTCGGCGGAGGCGGCGGAGCACCGGCTCCGCGAAGCCGCGCAGCTCCGGGGTGCGGATGAGCCAGAGCGTGCCGAGGTAGGCGAGCGACATGACCACGCCGATGACGGCCATCGAGAGCACCGCGGGGACGAGGCCGGACATCGCGAAGCCGTCCTCGGAGATGCCGCCGAGCAGCACGAGGGTGACGAAGCCGACGATGACGGCGGGCACCGCGCCGATCGCGTACCGCACGAAGCTCGAGGTGATGTGCCAGCCGTCGATGCCGCCAAGGCGGCGGCGCAGCAGGATCGCTGCGAGGGTGACCTGCGCCACGCAGGCGAGCGAGGTGAGCAGGGCGATGCCGATCGCGATGAACTCGGGGAGCACGTTCAGAAGGAGCAGCGCGCCGCCCGAGAAGAGCACGACCTGGAAGAGGGTGAAGAAGAAGGGGGTCTTCGTGTCGCCGAGCGCGTAGAACGTGCGCTGCACGATGAAGAGCATGCTGAACGGCAGCAGCCCCACCATGTAGGCGACGACCACGTTGCCGAAGACGAGCTTCGTGTCGAACGACGCGCCGCTGACGAACGCGGTGGCGAACGGGTAGCTGCACATCACGAGCACGATCGAGGCGAGCACGATGATGAGGCCGACGCCGCGCGTCGCGCTCGAGAAGTCGGCCCGGACCCGGTCGGTGTCCCCGAGCGAGGCGTGCTCGCTCATCCGGGTGAAGTAGGCGGTGGCGATCGAGACGGTGATCACGGAGTGCGGCAGCATGAACAGCAGCCAGGCGTTGCCGAGCGCGGCCACCGAAGCGGACCCCTGGCCGGACGCCTCGCCGACGACGTTCGTCTCGACGAGCCCCGCGAAGGTCGTGAGCAGGAGCATGCCGAACGTCCAGCTCGCCATCCGTCCCGCGTCGCCGAGACCGACGCCGCGCCAGCGGAAGTCGGGCCGATAGCGCAGCCCGATCCGCCGCCAGAACCAGAACAGCACCACGGCCTGCACCGCGATGCCGAGCGACGCCGAGCCCGCGAGCACGGCGATCATCGCCGGGTCCCAGCTGCTCGCGTCGCGGAGGCCGTCGGGGTCGCTGCCCCACACCGCCATGAAGACCACCAGGCCGGCGATGGCGACGAGGTTGTTGAGCACGGGCACCCAGGTGAAGGGGCCGAAGCTCCGGCGGGCGTTCAACACCTCGCCGAGCAGGGTGTACAGCCCGTAGAAGAAGATCTGCGGCAGGCACCAGTACGCGAACAGCGTCGCGAGGTCGCGCGTCGACTGGTCGAGCTTGATGCCGTACAGCCAGGCGAGCAGCGGCGCCGCGAGCGTGGCGAGCAGGGTGATGCCGACGAGGATGACGAGCGCGAGCGTGAGCAGTCGGTTGATGTAGGCGCGGCCGCCGTCGGCGTGCAGCCCGGCACGCACGATCTGCGGCACGAGCACCGCGCTCAGCACACCGCCCGCGACGACGACGTAGACGGTGTTCGGCAGCTGGTTCGCGACCGCGAAGGCGTCGGCGCTCGCGCCGGTGATGCCGATCGCGCTCACGAGCACCGCGGCCTTCACGAACCCGAGGATCCGCGACACCACCGTGCCGGAGGCGAGGAAGAGGCTCGCGCGGCCGATGCGGTCGTCACTCATCGCGCGGGTCCTCGTCCTTCTGCGCCGGGGCGTCGGCTTCGGGGGCGGCATCTGCGGCGCGGCCGGCTTCGGCGGCCGGAGCGGATGCCTCGGCGGGGGCGGCATCGGACGGAGCGGATGCCTCGGCGGCGCGGGCCTTGCGGCGTCGGTGGACGTTCCGCCAGATGCCGATGCCGAAGAACAGCACGACGATCGTGGCGAGTACCGCGGCGCCGACGCCCTCCCAGTCCGCCTGCACATTGGCGGACAGATAGGTGGGCGAACCGATCTCGACGCCCTCGGTCGAGTAGAGGGAGACGGTGAGCAGCACGTCGCCGCTGCCGACGCCGGCGGCGACCGGCACCACCACGCTGGCCCGCGATTCCGGCTCGACCGTCACCGTCTGGCGGCCCTCGACGATCAGGCGGCCGTTGGAGGGGGCGACATCCACCTCGAGCGTCACCGCGTACGGCAGCGTGTTCTCGATGGTGGCGGGGACGCCGGACTCCCGGGAGATGACGTTGATCGTGCTCGAGGGGACGACCGAGATGCCCGCGCGGGTCTGCACCTGCGTCGTGAGCCACTCGTTCGCGGCCGACTGCCAGTCGGTCGGGGTGCTGATCCAGCCGGCGTCGAGGAGCGCGAGGAGGTCGCGGCGAGTGGGGTCGGCGAGCTGCGACGGCTCGATGAGCGCCGTCGCGAACGAGACCGTCTGCGCCTCCGAGTCGATGAGCCGCTGCACGGTCGCCCGGCGCTCCTCGGCTTCGGGCGAGCTCGCCAGCGTTCGCGCGACCGGCGGGGCCCCGATGGCGTCGGACAGGCTGGCCGCTTGCGCCCAGGGGAGCGTCGCGAGCGCCTCCAGGGTCGCCTCGACCCGGTCCGCGGCGCTGCCGCCCGCGCGTGCGAAGCTCGCGAGCAGCGAGCTCGCCGAGGCATCCTCCGCCGCGTAGCCGGCGAGCTCGGCCGACAGGCGACCCATCGCCTCGCGCCACTCCGCGTCGCTCGTCGCGGAGGCCGCGGCACGCAGCGCCGCGGTCAGGCGGGCATCCGCGACGACCGCCGTGCCGCCGTCGATCGAGCTCGCCGCGTTGCCGGGCGCGGTCGAGACCGGGGTCGACTCCTCGTCGTCCTCCTCGTCGACCGCGGGCGCGGGGGGCTCGACATTGCCCGGCGAGAGCAGGCTCGTGGTGAGCCCGCCCGCCGCCAGCCACGCCAGATCGCCCGCCGCGACGGTGTCGTCCGCGGGCCAGGCGATGTCGGCGCGGGTGTACGGCCAGGACAGCAGCTGCTCGGTGGTCGGTACTTCGTCGACGGTGCCGTCGCCGTCGACATCACCCGGGGTCGCGGTCGGCGTCGGCGTCGGCGTCGACCCCTGCGTCAGCGCGCGGCCGTCGAGGCTCGCCGGCCCGGTCACGGGCTCCTGCGTCGGCGGGGTGGCCGGAACCCCCGGCATCCCGTTCAGGAAGTCGGCCGCGTCGAGCACGTCGGCGAAGGACTCCGGCTTCAGCGGGCCGGGGAGTCCGAGCTGAGACTGCACGGCCAGATCGGCGTCGGCGTAGGCGAGGGGGAACACGACATTGCCGACCGTGCCCAGCCGCTCGAGCCAGGCGGTCGCCGACTCCGGCGCGCGGGAGCCGAGCACCCGCACCGAGGCGATGATGCGCGGGTCGACGCCGATCGCGACCGAGCGGTCGGCGACGGCGTCGAGCTGGCGGGTGAGCAGGCCGTCGGGCGCGGTCCACGCCTCGAGCTGCTCGGCGTCGATGAGTCCGGCCGTGTCGTCGGGAACGGTCAGGGGATACGCGAGTGCGAGGCGCGGCGCGCCCGCCGACGCGGCGTGCGGGGAGGGGAACGCCGCGTCGTTCGTCGCCACCACGACGCCGTCGACGAGGAGCTCCGCGCGCAGGCCGGTCACGGCCGCCGCGCCGTCGAGCCTTCCGGCCGGGATGCTGACGAGGACTTGCGTGGTGCCGCCGCTGACGAGGCCGGGCGCCTGCGACTCGCCCACCGCGCTCGCGGTCCTGGCGGCGTCGCCGAGCCAGGCGTCGAGGGCGGCGGCATCGTCGGGGGCGTCGTCGGCGACGCTGAGCCGCACGACGCCCTGGCTGAGCAGTTCGGTGGAGCCGTTGACGATCTCCACGCCGATCGTCGTCGCGGCGGTCGGATCGAGCACGAACGCGCCGGTCGGGGCGAGGTGCAGGGAGACGGTGCCGGCGTCGCTCGCCACGGCGGCGAGCGGTTCGGTGGCGCGTTCGACCGAGTCCGCTGCGAGCTCCGCCGGCGGCGCGGCCTGGACGGCCGCGGCGATCGGGACGGCGGCGCCGAGCGATCCCAGGGCGACGAGGCCGATGACCCCGGCGGCGGCGACCCGGCGACGGGGCGTCGCCGTGGCCCGGTCGAAGAGTCGGCGGAGTCGACGCGCAGGGTTCGACTCGGCCACCATGCACGCGATTCTACGGTGTGACGCCGGGTGGATCGTGGGCCGCAGCGGGCGCTCGCGGCATCCGCCTCCGGCCACCGCGGCACCCGTGTTGCGTACGATGGTCGGCATGCAGAGCGTGGCCGAGGCCCTCGATCGACTCGGCGAGCTGGCCGCGTCGACGACCGTGTCGACCCTCTCCGCCGCGTTCGAGCGTGCGGGGCACGAGCTCGCCCTCGTCGGCGGACCGGTGCGCGACGCCTTCCTCGGCCGGCCGGTGCACGACCTCGACTTCACGACGGACGCGACGCCCGAGCGGATCCTGGAGATCGTGAAGCCGATCGCCGACGCCCACTGGGACATCGGCCGGGACTTCGGCACCATCGGCGCCCGCATCGCCGGTGAGACGGTCGAGATCACCACGTACCGCGCCGACAGCTACGACGGGCAGTCGCGCAAGCCGGAGGTGGTCTTCGGCGATTCGCTCGAGGGCGACCTCGTACGACGCGACTTCACGGCGAACTCCCTGGCCCTGCGGCTGCCGAGGATCGAGCTCGTCGACCCCTCGGGCGGCGTGGAGGACCTGCTCGCGCGGGTGCTGCGCACGCCCTCCGCCCCCCAGACCTCGTTCGGCGACGACCCGCTGCGGATGATGCGTGCGGCCCGCTTCGCCGCCCAGCTCGGCTTCGAGGTGGAGGACGCGACGCTCGCCGCGCTCGAGGAGCTCGCGCCGGAGATCGACCGCATCTCCGCCGAGCGGGTGCGCGAGGAGCTCTCGAAACTCCTGCTCGCCGATCACCCGGTGCCGGGACTGCGCATCCTCGTCGACACGGGCCTCGCGCAGCGCGTGCTGCCCGAGCTGCCCGCGCTGCGCCTCGAACGCGACGAGCACCACCGGCACAAGGACGTCTACGAGCACAGCCTGAAGGTGCTCGACCAGGCCATCGACTACGAGCGCGCTCGGGGGCGGCTCGACTCCCCCGACCTCGTGGTGCGCCTCGCGGCGCTCCTGCACGACATCGGCAAGCCCGCCACACGGCGGCTCGAGCCGGGCGGCGCGGTCAGCTTCTACCACCACGACGTCGTCGGCGCGAAGCTCGCGAAGAAGCGGCTGCGGGAGCTGCGCTACGACAACGACACGATCGCGGCGGTCGCGCGGCTGATCGAGCTGCACCTGCGCTTCTTCGGGTACAGCGACGGGGCGTGGAGCGATTCCGCGGTGCGGCGCTACGTGCGCGACGCAGGCACGCCCGAGCAGCTCGAACGCCTGCACATCCTCTCCCGGGCGGACGTGACGACGCGGAACAAGCGCAAGGCCGACATGCTCGCCTTCGCGTACGACGACCTCGAGCAGCGCATCGCCGAGCTCGCCGAGCAGGAGGAGCTCGCCGCGGTGCGCCCCGAGCTCGACGGCGAGCAGATCATGGCTGCGCTCGGCATGCGCCCCGGCCGCGAGGTCGGCGAGGCGTACCGCTTCCTGCTGGAGCTGCGGCTCGACGAGGGGCCGATCGGCGAGGATGCCGCGCGCGAGCGCCTGCTCGCCTGGTGGGCGGCCCGCGAGGGCTGAGCCCGGCGGACCCGGGCAAATGGCGCGGGGGCGGGGCATCCGTTACACTGTGAAGGTTGCCCGTGTGCCGCATTCGCGGCCTCCACGACGCACAGTATGAACACCCTCCTGCTCCCGAGACACGCTCGGGAGCCGCTGAGTCCGAAGGAGGTGGGTACGTCATGCACCAGTACGAGCTGATGGTCATCCTCGATCCCGAGATCGACGAGCGCACCGTTGCTCCCAGCCTCGACAAGTTCCTCAACGTCATCCGCAACGATGGCGGCACCGTCGACAAGGTCGACATCTGGGGACGTCGCAAGCTGGCCTACGAGATCAAGAAGAAGGCCGAGGGCATCTACGCCGTCGTCGACTTCACCGCTGAGCCCGCGACCACCAAGGAGCTCGACCGCCAGCTGAACCTCAGCGAGGCCGTCATGCGCACCAAGGTGCTCCGCGCCGAAGAGGCCATCGCCCAGGTCGCCGCGTACGCGAAGGCCCAGGAGGCCAAGGCCGCCAAGAAGGCCGCCGCTGCCGCCAAGAAGGACGCCTAGTCCTCATGGCCGGCGAGACCGTCATCACCGTGGTGGGCAACCTCACTGCAGACCCCGAGCTGCGTTACACGCAGAACGGACTCGCGGTTGCCAACTTCACCATCGCGTCCACCCCCCGCACGTACGACCGTCAGTCGAACGAGTGGAAGGACGGTGAAGCACTGTTCCTGCGTGCGAGCTGCTGGCGTGAATTCGCCGAGCACGTCGCCGGTTCACTCACCAAGGGTTCCCGGGTCATCGCATCCGGGCGTCTCAAGCAGCGTTCCTACGAGACCAAGGAAGGCGAGAAGCGCACCACCATCGAGCTGGAGGTCGACGAGATCGGCCCCTCGCTCCGGTACGCGACCGCCCAGGTCACCCGCGCGCAGTCCAACCGCGGCGTCGGCGGAGGCGGCTCCTTCGGGGGCGGCCAGTCCGACGACGCGTGGGCCCCGTCCGCTCCGGCCCAGTCGGGCAACAGCGGCGGCGGCGCGGGCGGCGGCGACGTCTGGAACACGCCGGGCACGAGCTACGGCGACGAGACGCCCTTCTAAGCCCGAGCGCTCCGCACCGGAGCAGGGCCCGCGATCGGATGCCTCGAGCTGAGGCATCCGGCGCAACAGAACGTATTCACTCAGACAGGAAAGATCCATGGCTGGAAAGAGCAGCGGCGACCGCCGCAAGCCGCGGAAGGGCGCGAAGAACGCCGCCCCCGCGAAGTCCGTCAAGGTCGGCGTCATCGACTACAAGGATGTCGCGACCCTTCGCAAGTTCATCTCGGAGCGCGGCAAGATCCGTGCCCGTCGCATCACCGGTGTCTCCGTGCAGGAGCAGCGCCTCATCGCCCGCGCCGTCAAGAACGCGCGCGAGATGGCGCTCCTGCCCTACTCGGGCTCCGGCCGCTAAGGAGCACGAAAATGGCAAAGGTAATCCTCACGCACGAGGTCTCGGGGCTCGGTGCCGCCGGCGACGTCGTCGAGGTCAAGAACGGCTACGCCCGCAACTACCTCGTCCCGCAGGGTTTCGCGACCCCGTGGACCCGCGGTGGCCAGAAGCAGGTCGACCAGATCAAGGCGGCCCGTGCCGCTCGCGCGCTGCACTCCCTCGAGGACGCGCAGGCCCTCAAGGCGAAGCTCGAGGACGGCAAGGTCAAGCTGACCGTCAAGGCCGGCCTCGGCGGCCGCCTGTTCGGCTCGGTCAAGACCTCGGCCGTCGCCGACGCCGTGGCCGCTGCCGGCCTGGGCGAGATCGACAAGCGCAAGGTCGAGTTCCCGACCGCGATCAAGACCGTCGGCGACCACGAGGTCTCCGTCCGTCTGCACGACGACGTGACCGCGACGATCACCCTGCAGGTGATCGCGGCCAAGTAGTCGCACCGTACGAAGCGGCGGCACCCGATGGGTGCCGCC
>NZ_BMRJ01000001.1:861551-923486 GCF_014648575.1 Agromyces mediolanus
ATGTTTGTGCACAGGTGAGTGAGGCTCATCCGTGCAATCTCAAGAAAGTTTTCCCCCACAGGTGTGGATTGTGAAAACACCTGGTCGGACTTGAATTCAACCGGTGTAATTCACACGATTTCCACAGTTGTCCACAGGCGGAGTGCACATGTTGGTCGGCGTTTCGCCCAGATTGTCCCCAGAGTTATCCACAGGCTGGCTTGTATGTGGATGAGTGCTTCCTTATGGTGAAGCAATCGTCTCGCGCGCGTGGGCCGGGGAACCCAGCGCGATCATGTCGGCGGTCCCGAGTACAACGGAACCGTGGTCGTGCTGCGCCCGCCCGCCGTCCCCGAATCGGAGGTCATCACCGTGTCGATCGCTCACATCGGACTCGCCGAGCCGGTCGACGACGGCGGAGCCCCGCGGGGCGAGCGCACGCCGCCGCACGACCTGCTCGCCGAGCAGAGCGTGCTCGGCGGCATGATGCTCTCGAAGGACGCGGTCGCCGATGTCATCGAGACGATCCGCGGCGTCGACTTCTACGTGCCGAAGCACGAGGTCGTCTTCAACGCCGTGCTCACCCTCTACTCGCACGGCGAGCCCACCGACGTCATCGCCGTCACCGACGAGCTCACCAAGTCGGGCGAGCTGCAGCGCGCCGGCGGCGTCGAGTACCTGCACACCCTCACGAGCCTCGTGCCGACCGCCGCGAACGCCGGCTTCTACGCCGAGATCGTCGCCGAGCGCGCGCTGCTCCGCCGGCTCGTCGAGGCCGGCACCCGCATCGTGCAGATGGGCTACGCCGGAGAGGGCGAGGTCGTCGACCTCGTCAACAACGCGCAGGCCGAGATCTACTCCGTGACCGGCTCGGTCGAGACCGAGGACTACGTGCCGCTCTCCGACGCGGTCACCGTCGCGATCGACGAGATCGAGGCGGCCAAGCACACCGACGGCAAGATGACCGGCGTGCCCACCGGCTTCACCGACCTCGACGACCTGACGAACGGCTTCCACCCCGGCCAGATGATCGTCGTCGCCGCCCGTCCCGCCATGGGAAAGTCGACGCTCGCGCTCGACTTCGCACGCGCGGCGTCGATCACGAACGGCCTGCCATCCGTCTTCTTCTCCCTCGAGATGGGCAAGAGCGAGATCGCGATGCGGCTGCTCTCCGCCGAGTCGAACGTGCCCCTGCAGAACATGCGCAAGGGCAGCGTCGACTCGCGGGACTGGACCACCATCGCCTCCACGCGCGGCCGCATCAACGACTCGCCCCTCTACATCGACGACTCCCCCAACATGACGCTCGTCGAGATCCGTGCGAAGTGCCGTCGGCTCAAGCAGCGCGTCGGGCTCAAGCTCGTCGTCATCGACTACCTGCAGCTCATGACGAGCGGCAAGCGCGTCGAGAGCCGCCAGCAGGAGGTCTCGGAGTTCTCGCGTGCGCTGAAGCTGCTCGCGAAGGAGCTGCAGGTGCCTGTCATCGCGCTCTCGCAGCTGAACCGTGGTCCCGAGCAGCGCGCCGACAAGATGCCCGCGATCAGCGACCTGCGCGAGTCGGGCTCGATCGAGCAGGACGCCGACATGGTCATCCTGCTGCACCGCGAGTCGGCCTACGAGCGCGACAGCCCCCGAGCCGGCGAGGCCGACCTCATCGTGGCGAAGCACCGCAACGGTCCCACCCGCACGGTGACCGTGGCCTTCCAGGGCCACTTCTCCAAGTTCGCCGACATGGCGCCGATGTAGGGGTTCCCGCGATGAACGCCGTCTGGGGGCGGAGCTACTTCGCCCTGCAGGCGATCGCGGGAGCCGCCTGGTGGGTGGGCGTCTTCACCCTGCCACTCGTACGCGAGGCGACTCTGGGCGAGCTCGACCCGCAGCTCGTCGCGCTCTTCGACCTTCCGCTCTTCGTCGTCGGCTCCGGGCTCGCGGCCCTCGGTGTGCGCTGGGCGGCGGTCCTCGCCACGGTGTGGACCGTGCTCGTCGCGCTCGCGCTGACCGGGTACGCGACGATCACCGGGCTCGCCGGCAGGGGAGTGCTCGCGATGATCGCGGCGGCCGCCGGCTCGATCGCGGCCCTCTCGCTCGTGCTGCGCGGGCGACTGCCGAGCGAGCTGCTGCTGCGCGGCCCCTTCGCCTTCCGTCCTGCGGCATCGCGGGCGAGCCCCGCCCGGCATCTCGGGGCGACGGCGGTGCAGGCGGGGCTGTTCTGGGGGCTGCTGCTCGGCGTCGTCCCGCTCGCCATCGCGGCGCTCGAGGAGCGCTGGGGTCTCGCGGTCGCGCTGCCCGAGGGCCTCTCGACGTGGATGCGCGGCGCGGGGCTCGCGCTGCTCGTCCTCGCCACGGCGCTCGGCATCGCCTCGGCCGCCGCGCTCGCGACGAGGGGTGACGGCACCCCGCTCCCATCGGCGATGCCGAACCGGCTGGTCGTCGCCGGGCCGTACCGGGTCGTCCGCAACCCGATGGCGGTCGCCGGGATCGCGCAGGGGGTCGCGGTCGGCCTGCTGCTGAACTCGTGGCTGGTGGTCGGGTACGCGATGGCGGGCGCGGTGATCTGGCACCTCCTGGTGCGTCCGCCGGAGGAGGCCGACCTCGAGGCCAGGTTCGGGGAGCCGTACCGGCGGTACCGCGGCGCCGTGCGGTGCTGGGTGCCCCGTCTGCGGCCGGTGCCCGCCGTGCGCTGAATGGGTGCGCGCATCCCGTTCCCGCCGATCGAATCGATTCGATAGGATGGCGCGCAGCACCGCCGCGGCCCGGCTCGATCAGCCCGCGCGCCGCATCCGCCCGACCCTTCCTGCTCGACCCTTCCCGTCCGCCCTCCCACCGTCGAGAGCCCCATGGCCAGAACCCTCACGACCGGCGCCCCCTGGCGCGTCATCCTGCTGTTCGCCGTCCCCCTGCTCCTCGGCAATGTGGTGCAGCAGCTCTACCAGGTGGCCGACGCGATCGTCGTCGGCCGGCACCTCGGCATCGCCTCCCTCGCCGCGGTCGGCGCGACGGGGCCGCTGCTCTTCCTGCTGCTCGGCTTCGCGTGGGGCGTGACGAGCGGCTTCGCCATCCCGACCGCTCAGGCCTTCGGCGCCCGCGACCACGAACGGGTGCGCCGCTCGGTCGCGACGGGCACGCTGCTCACCGGCGCCATGAGCGTGCTGCTCACCGCGGGCGCTCCGCTCATCGCGGGGCCGGCCCTGCAGCTGCTGCAGACACCGCCCGAGCTCTTGCCGGAGGCGACCGCGTTCACGCAGATCAGCTTCCTCGGGGCATCCGCCGTGATGTTCTTCAACTATCTCTCGGCGATCATCCGGGCCATCGGCGACTCGCGCACGCCGCTCGTGTTCCTCACCCTCTCGTGCCTGCTGAACGTGGGGCTCGTCGTGATCATGGTCGGCGTGCTCGGCTGGGGCGTCGGCGGCGCGGCGTTCGCGACGGTGGTGGCGCAGGCCGTGTCGGTCGGGCTCTGCCTCGAGTTCGTGCGCCGCCGGGTGCCGGCGCTGCACGTGCACCGCGCGGATTGGCGCGTCTCGCGCGCCGAGGTGCTGGAGCACCTGCGCGTCGGACTGCCGATGGGGTTCCAGGCCTCGATCATCGCGATCGGCACGCTCACCGTGCAGGTCGCGCTGAACGAGCTCGGCGCCGATGCGGTCGCCGCGTACACGACCGCGTCACGGGTCGACTCGCTCGCGGTCGCCTTCCTCGCCTCGCTCGGCCTCGCGGCCTCGATGTACACGGCGCAGAACCTCGGCGGGCACCGGCCCGACCGCATCCGCCGCGGTGTCGTGCAGGCCACCTGGCTCGCGGTCGGCACGGCCGTCGCGATCGGCGTGCCGTTCATCCTCTTCGGCGAGCAGCTCGTGCGGCTCTTCGTCGGGGAGGGCTCGGACGGCGTCGTGGCCGACGCCGCGCTCATGCTCGAGGTGGACGGCTACACCTACGCCTCGCTGGCGGTGCTCTTCGTGCTGCGCGGGGCGCTGCAAGGGCTCGGGCACACGATGATCCCGACGGCGACGGGGGTGATCGAGCTCGTCATGCGGGTGGGCGCCGCGATCGTGCTCGGCGCCGCGTTCGGCTTCGTCGGGGTGGTCTGGAGCAACCCGCTCGCGTGGATCGGCGCGGTCGTGCTGCTGATCCCGGCGTACGCGCGCGAGCATCGGCGGCTCGGGCGGATGCCGGTGGAGCCGCGCACCGCGACGCCGACCACGCCCATCCCGGTCGTGGGGCCCGTCGACGGCTCGATGACGGTCGACGCGGTCGTGACGGGCTCGGTGCCGGCGGTGGAGCCGCCGCGCTCGACCCGATGGCGGCGACTTGTCCGGTCGAAGGGGACAGATCGGGTCAAGCGGCGAGCGGCACGCCGAGGTATCCGTTCGTGAAATCGCGCTGATCTGCGATTTCATCGGAATATCACAGAACGGTAACGTCGCCCACTTGTCTCTGGTCCGGTACAAGTGCGCCCGGTGAGGATTGAGGCACCCCACCGAAGAAGGCGGAACATGACCAACGCAGACGCGCTCGAGACGCTCCCGGCGCTCGACCGGAGCTCGGAGTCACCGATGTGGTTCCAGGTGCTCCGGAGCATCGAGTCCGGGATCTCGACGGGCGTGTGGTCGCACGGCAGCAAGCTGCCGAGCGAGCACGAGCTGCGGGAGCACTACCGGGTGTCGCGGACGACGATCCGGGAAGCGCTGGCGCGACTCGAGAAGTCGGGCATCATCTCCCGCCAGCAGGGCCGAGGCGCGTTCGTCGACACGACGCAGGCGCCGTCGTCCTGGACCCTGGAGAGCGCACCGAGCCTGCTCGGCCAGCTCGCCGACGGCGACCGCAGCGCCCTCACCTCGACGGTGCTGCGCTCCGGCGTCGACGTGCTGCCGCCGTGGGCCGCGGCCGTCTTCAAGGGAGACGGGCACGGCTTCGTGCTCGAACGCACCCGCGCGGTCGGCACCCTCACGGCCGTGCACGTCGTGAACTACATGCCGAAGCGCTTCGCCGCCGTCCTGCCGAGCCTGCGCGACCCGCGGGCCAGCCTCTACGTCGCGGCCGAGCAGGTGCTGGGCACCCGGATCACCCGGATGCACCGCACCATCGAGGCTCACTCGGCCGACCGGGCGCTCGCCCGACTGCTCGAGATCGAGGAGGGGCATCCGATCGTCGTCGTCGAAGCGGTCGCGTACGACCAGAACGACGAGCCGATCGACTTCTCGCGGGCCTCGGTCCGCACCGACCGCATGCGCGTGACCGTCGACAGCGGTCACAACGCCGCCGGGCTCGACGCGAGATCGACCTCCGGCACCTATCCCGGGCGCTGAGCGCCACCATCCCCCGACTCCCCCGAATCCTCCCCGAACGTCGCGGCACCGCCGGTGCCCCCGTTCCTCGACCCCACGCACCCGCAGGAGACGTCTGTGCCCACTTCGCCCCGAATCCTCGTCATCGGTGACAGCTACATGTCGGCCGAGGTCTTCGCCGATGCGCTCGACGGCCGCGTCGACGACGTCGAGCTGCGCACGATGACGCCGACGGATGCCCCGAGCTGGTCGCTCGACGCGCTCCGCGAGTACGAGGGCGATCCCGCCGAGGTCGATGCCTTCATCGACGGGCACGAGGTGCTCGTCGTGCACGGCGCGCCGATCACCCGGCGGGTGCTCGAGCAGAACCCCTCGGTGCGGATGATCGGCTGCGCCCGCGGCGGTCCCGTGAACATCGACCTGGACGCGGCCGCCGAGCTCGGCGTCACGGTCGCCACCACCCCCGGCAAGAACGCCGAGGCGGTCGCGGACCTCACGATCGGCTTCATCATCACCGCCTTCCGCAACCTGCGGCCGGCCCTGCAGGACGTGGATGCCGCGGCCGCCGAGGGCCGGGTGATCGCCGAGTCCGCCTTCGAGGGGGCGCGCTGGTTCGGCAGCGAGCTGCGGGGCGCCCGTCTCGGGCTCATCGGCCTCGGGCACGTCGCCCGCCTGGTCGCCGCCCGCGCCCTGGCGCTCGGCATGACCGTCACCGCCTACGACCCCTTCGTCGCCGACGCCGTGGAGGGCGTGACGCTCGCGCCGAGCCTCGAGGCGCTCCTCCCCGAGATCGACGTACTGAGCATCCACGCCCGCGCGACCGCCGAGAACCGACACCTCGTCGGCGAGGCCCAGCTCGGGCTGCTGCCCGAGGGGGCCGTGCTCGTGAACACCGCCCGCGAATCGCTCGTCGACGAGACGGCGCTGCTCGCGGCGCTCCGCAGCGGGCGGCTCCGCGCCGCGGCGATGGACGTCTGCGAGCCCGACGGTCCGTGGCGGGAACTCGTCGCCCTGCCCCAGGTGCAGCTGACGCCGCACATCGGCGGGGCGACCTTCGAGACGCTCGCCCGTGGTGCGCGGATGGTCGTCGACCGGGTGGTCGAGCACCTCGAACACACCGAGGAGCGGGCGTCGTGACCCGCGACCCGGTCGTCCTCGCCATCGACGCCGGCACCGGCTCGGCGCGGGCGCTCGCCGTCGCGCTCGACGGCTCCGTCGTCGCCCGCGCCGGGCGCGAGTGGAGCCACCGCGCCGTCGCCGGGCACCCCGGCGGCACCGCCTTCGACACCGCCGCGAACTGGGCGCTCGTCGCCGAGGCCGTGCGCGAGGTCGTCACCGCCCTGGACGGCCGCCCCGTCGCCGCCGTCGCGGCGTCGAGCATGCGCGAGGGCTTCGTGCTCTACGACGGTCGCGGCCGCGAGCTCTGGGCCTGCCCGAACACCGACGGTCGGGCCCGCGGGCAGGCGCAGCGCCTCGTCGACGAGGGCGCCGCCGACCGCATCTTCGCCCTCGGCGGCGACTGGGTGTCGATCACGGCACCTGCTCGCCTGCGCTGGATCGCCGAGGAGGCGCCCGAGGTGCTCGCCGAGGCGCGGCATTTCGGCATGCTGAGCGACTGGGTCGTCACCCGGCTCACCGGCGAGTTCACGACCGACCCGACGTGCGGCTCCTCGAGCGCGCTGTTCGACCTGTCGGCGCGCTCCTGGTCGGCCGAGCTGGCCGGCCTCGTCGGCATCGACCCCGGCATCCTCCCGCCGGTGCTCGAGGGCGGCGAGATCGCCGGCCGGGTCACCCCCGACGCCGCGGACGCCACCGGGCTGCCGGCGGGCACTCCCGTCGTGATCGGCGGCGCCGACACCCAGCTCGCGCTGCACGGCATCGGCGCGGTGCCGGGCGCGCCCGTCGTCGTCGGCGGCACCTTCTGGCAGACGACCGCGCTCGTCGACCGGCCCGTCATCGACCCCGAGCGTCGGCTGCGCACCCTGTGCCACGTCGAGCCGGGCAGCTGGATGGTCGAGGGCATCAGCTTCCTCTCGGGCCTCGCCATGCGGTGGCTCCGCGACGTATTCTTCGTCGACGCGGTCGCCGCGCGCGGCCCGTCGGGCGCCTTCGACGTGATGGAGGAGCTCGCCGCCGCCGTCCCGCCGGGCTCGAACGGCCTCGTCGCGGTGCTCGCGAACGCCATGCAGGCGGACGCCTGGCACCACGCGGCGCCGGCGTTCGTCGGCTTCGACATCAATGACCCCGAGCGTTTCGGCCGCGGCACCTTCGTGCGCTCCGTCGAGGAGGCGGCCGCCTGGGTCGTGCGGGCCCACCTCGCCATCCTCGACGAGCTCACCGCTGGCGCGGCCGGCCGCAGCGGCGAGCTCGTCTTCGGCGGCGGCTCGAGCGGCGGCAGACTCTGGCCCCAGCTCATCGCCGATGCCACGGGCCGCACCGTCGTCACCTCGACGGTCGCCGAGGCCACCTCCTACGGCGCGGCCCGGCTCGCGGCGGCCGCGATCGGCGCCGAGCTGCCGCCGGCCGGCGGCGGCGAACGACGGCTCGCGCCCGAGGCATCCGCCGTCGCCGCCTCCGACGAGGCCTACCGCCGCTGGCTCGCCGTGTACGACGCGCAGGTGCGCGCCACCGGCGCCGCCGGCATCGACCCCCTGTTCACCCCGCCGGGCGGCCTGCACTACCGGCCCGCCCGACCCACCGACCGAGAGAAGAAGGACACCAATGGCTGACCTCGACGGCAACGTCAACGCGAAGGACTTCGCCCCCACCGTCCCCGCCGCGAGCTTCGGGCACGCGATCAAGGGCGCCGCCGCCTACGACTGGGGCATGCAGCACCGCCTCGGCCGCATCTTCGAGGGCGAGACGGGCCGCACGGTCATGCTCGCGTTCGACCACGGCTACTTCCAGGGCCCCACCTCGGGGCTCGAGCGACTCGACCTGAACATCGCGCCCCTCGCCCCCTACGCCGACGCCCTGATGGGCACGCGCGGGGCGCTGCGCACCTCGTTCCCCGCGACCACCCGCTCCGGCCTCGTGCTGCGGGCGTCCGGCGGGCCGTCGATCCTGAAGGACCTCTCCGACGAGCACCCCGCGATGGCGATGCGCGACGCGGTCCGGATCGGCGCCGACGCGGTGGCCGTGCAGGTCTTCATCGGCGGCGAGCACGAGTCGCGGAGCGTGCGCAACCTCACCGGGCTCGTCGACGAGGGCTACGAAGCGGGCATCCCGGTGCTCGGCGTGACCGCCGTCGGCAAGGAGCTCGTGCGCGACGCCCGATACCTCGGCCTCGCGACCCGCATCATCGCGGAGCTCGGCGCGCAGATCGTGAAGACCTACTACTGCGAGGAGGGCTTCGAGGATGTCGTCGCGGGATGCCCCGTGCCGGTCATCATGGCGGGTGGCAAGAAGCTGCCCGAGCTCGACGCCCTGACCATGGCCGCGAACGCCGTCCGCGCGGGCGCGGCGGGCGTCGACATGGGCCGCAACATCTTCCAGAGCGCCGACCCCGCCGCGATGATCCAGGCCGTGCGCGCCGTCGTGCACGACGACGTCGACCCGGCCGAGGCGCACGAGCGCTACCTCGAGCTCGCGGCAGCACGGCGGGCGGCATGAGCGGCGCAGGCGCGACCGCGCGACCCGTGCGCCTCGCCGACGCCGAGCTGCGCTTCGGCGACTGGGGCCCCGGCTACCTGAGCCAGGCCGAGCACGCCGCCTTCGGCACCATCGTGCTGCGGCCCGGCGACGAGTTCGCCAACCACCTGCACGAGCGGCACGAGGAGTCCTTCCTCGCGGTCGAGGGCGAGGCGGAGCTCTGGATCGACCGCGAGGGGCCCGTGCGCCTCGCGGCCGGCGAGTTCGTCAGCTGCCCGCCGAACGTCGAGCACTTCCTGCGCAACCCGGGCGAGGCGCCCTTCCGGGCCCTCTTCATCAAGGCGCCCGGCGTCGCGGCCGACAAGATCGACCGCCCCTGGCATCCGGGCGACCGCCCGAGCGACTGATCCACCCAGCTGCACCTCCCCCGAGAGAACCACGAAAGGAATCCGAGCAATGAGCAAGCAACGGAGCTTCTCGACCCGTCCCGCACGGGCCATCCGCACGGCCGCGATCGCGACCGCGCTCGTCGTGGCCGGCACGCTCGCCGGCTGCGCGGCGGACGGCGGCGACGCCGGCGACGGCGACCGCACCCTCAACGTCCTGATCGCGCAGCCCCAGGAGGGCGCGGGCAAGATCCTCGCCGAGCAGTACGAGGAGGAGACCGGCGTGAAGGTCGAGATCGAGGTCGTGCCCTACGACCAGATCCAGACCAAGGCGATCCTCGACGCGCAGTCGGGCACGAACCACTACGACGCGATCCAGTACTGGTACACCTCGGTCGGCGCGCTCGCCGAGGCCGGCGCCCTCGCCGACCTCACCGACTGGGCCTCGTCGGACGAGGAGATCGACGAACCCGACTTCATCCAGAGCATCTTCGGGCCGTACACGCAGTTCGAGGGCAAGACGTACGGGCTGCCGATCGACGGCGACACGCACGTGCTCTTCTACAACACCGACATCCTCGAGCGGAACGGCGTCGCCGTGCCCACCACCTGGGACGAGTACGTCGCCGCCGCGAAGACGATCACGGAGGCCGAGAAGGCGAACGGCGTCTACGGCGCTGCACTGCTCGGCTCGAAGAGCGCGTTCAACATCGGCTCGACCTTCTTCAACCGGCTCGCGACGATGTCGCCCGACCCGATCGACCCGGCGATGCCCGATCTCACGACGGACGCCGCGGTCGCGGCGGCGCAGGCGATGCTGGATGCCTCGCCCTACGCCCTGCCGAGCCCGCTCGAGATCGGCTTCGAGCAGGCGCTGCCGCAGTTCCTCGCCGGCAACGTCGGCATGATCGAGTTCTGGACCGACCTCGGCGTCTTCGCCCAGGACCCGGGCCAGTCGAAGATCGTCGACGGCTGGGGCGTCGCGCCGCTGCCGATCGGCCCCGAGGGGCACGTCTCGGGCGCGCTGAACGCGGGCTGGGCGATGGGCGTGAGCCCGAACGCCTCCGACGAGGAGCTCGCGAAGGACTTCGTGCGCTTCTCCTCCTCGAAGGCGATGAACGAACAGCTCATCACGACGACGGGCAGCGGCGTCGACCCGATCCGCACCTCGACGCTCGAGAGCGAGAAGTACCGCGAGTTCGCCCCGCAGGTCGCCGAGGTGTCGGCGCAGGTGCTGCCCGAGGCGCAGTCGTGGCCGACGTCGCCCGCGGCGCCCGAGATGATCTCGGCGCTGAACGACAACCTCGCGCTCATGCTGCAGGGCAACCTGACCGCCGAGCAGGCCATGGCCCAGACCTGGGACGCCTGGCAGAAGCTCTGACCGGCCCGGCCGGCCGGGACTCCGTGTTCCGGCCGGCCGGCCCCGACCAATCCGCCCGGGCCAGCCCGGGTCGCTCGAGACAAGGAAGTCCCCATGGCAACGGTGGCCCCGGAGACGGCGGCGCTGCGGAAGCCGCGCGGCCGGCGCATCGGCTGGGCGTTCCTCGCCCCCGCGTTCCTCGCGATCGCGATCGTCGCGATCTACCCGCTGATCTACACGGTCGTGGTGTCGTTCAGCGAGTCGTCGCTGGGTCGGCCGTTCGCCGAGTGGGTGGGCTTCGACAACTTCGTCAAGGTGCTGAGCGACGGGGTCACGGTGCCGTCGCTCGGCCGCTCGCTCGTCTTCGCGATCCCCTCCGCGCTGCTCGCCCTCGTGATCGGCTTCGTCATCGCGCTCTCGCTCGACGTGGCGGTGCGGTCCGGCAAAGTCGTGCGGGTCATCTTCCTGCTGCCGCTGATGACGCCGCCGGTCATGGCGGGCGTGATCTGGAAGCTCATGTTCGCCCCGACCGGCGGGCTCTTCAACAACGTGCTGCAGCTCGTCTCGCCGGGCGCCGACCCGATCCTCTTCCTCGGCAGCTCGCCCGCGGCGATGATCTCGATCGTCGTGGTCGACGTCTGGCAGTGGGTGCCGTTCTGCGTGCTGCTGCTCTTCGCCGCCCTGCAGACGCTGCCCGGCGAGGTCTTCGAGGCGGCGCAGGTCGACGGCGCCGGCGTCTGGCGCACCTTCCGCCACGTGACGTTCCCGCTCGTGCTGCCGACCCTCGTCACGGTGCTGATGCTGAAGCTCATCGTCTCGTTCAAGGTCTTCGACCTCGTCTTCATCATGACCGGCGGCGGCCCCGGCCTCGACACCACCGTGAGCAGCTTCAACATCTACCGCACGGCGCTGCAGCAGTTCGACGTCGGCGCGGCGGCCGCGCAGACGATCGTCTTCCTCGTGCTCGTCACGATCGTGATCGTGCCGCTCTCCTCGTACCGCACCCGACTCCAGAAGGCCGGTGAGTGACCATGTCGACCACCATCGAGCGCGGTCCCGCCGGGTCCGCCGACGCCGCGACCACCCGCGCGATGACCGTGCCGGACGGGCCGCCGCCGCGCGCCCGCCGGGCCAGCTCGGCGAGTCGCATCGGACGAGCGCCCCGCGGCGTCGTCGTGCTGAAGTGGGCGGTGATCGCCATCGCGATCGGCTTCACGCTGCTGCCGATCCTGTACCTCGTGACGATGTCGTTCAAGAGCCCCGACGACATCCTCTCCACCCGCATCCTGCCCTCCCGCATCGCCTGGGAGAACTGGGCCTCGGCCTTCGAGCAGGCCCCCGTGCTCGTCTACCTGCGCAACTCGCTCATCGCCGCCGCCATCGCGGCCGTCGTCGCGCTCGCCGTGGCGATCCCCGCGAACTTCGCGATGGCGCGGCTGCGCACCGGGGGATCGCGTTCGATGGCGCTCATCGTCTCGGCGTACGTGGCACCGCCGATCGTCGCCGTCATCCCGCTGTTCATGCTCGTGCGCACCGCCGGGCTGATGGACAACGTGATCGGCCTCGGCCTCATCGAGGGCCTGATGGTGACCCCGGTGGCGGTCTGGCTGCTCGACGGCTTCTTCCGGGGCATCCCGGAGGAGATCGACGAGGCGGCGCAGATCGACGGCTGCGGGCCGGTGCGCACCCTCGTGCGCATCGTGCTGCCGCTCGTCGCGCCCGGGGTGGTCGCGGTCGCGATCATCGCGTTCATCCTCGTCTACAACGACTTCCTCATCCCGCTGATGCTCACGCAGAGCACGGCCTCGCAGACGCTGCCGGTCGGCATCGCCCTCATGCAGGGCGGTCGCGAGGTCATGTTCGGGCAGATGGCGGCGGCGTCGCTCACGGGCATGATCCCGGTGTACCTGCTGGCGCTGTTCCTGCAGCGCTGGCTCGTGGGCGGGCTCACCCAGGGCAGCATCAAGTAGCCCTCGCCGGGCCATCTCCTCGCCTCGACGGCTCCTCCTCGCCGCGCCCGCGGTTGTCCCGCGCGCGCGGCGGGCGTATGATCACTGCGCGATAACCGAATGACACGTTCGATTATCGAACGAGAGCGGATGGCGAGACGCGAGCCGCCCTCGGGCGGGACGCCGCAGCGGCGCCCGATCACGACGAGGTGAGGAGCCCCCGTGCAGTTCCACCACAACGGATACGTCTCGGGCGACCCGCGCGTCCAGCCCGCCGCCGGCGTCGGCCTCGACCGGCCCGACGAGCTGCCCGACGAGATGGACGTGCTCATCGTGGGATCCGGCCCGGCCGGCATGCTGCTCTCCGCGCAGCTCTCCCAGTACCCCGGCGTCGTCACGCGCATGATCGAGCGCCGCGACGGCCGCCTCGTGCTCGGACAGGCCGACGGCATCCAGCCCCGCAGCGTCGAGACCTTCCAGGCCTTCGGCTTCGCCGAGCGGATCATCGCCGAGGCCTACAACATCGGCTACATGAACTTCTGGGGCCCCGACCCGGAGCATCCCGGGCAGATCACCCGCACCTCGCGAACCGAGGACTACGGCTACAAGATCAGCGAGTTCCCGCACCTCATCGTGAACCAGGCGCGCGTGCTCGACTACTTCGCCGAGGCCGCCGCGAACGGCCCCGGCCGCATGAAGCCTGACTACGGCATCGAGTTCCTCGGCCTCACCGTGCACCCCGACGGCTCGCCCGAGGCCGGGGACCACCCCGTCGAGGTGCGCGTGCGCTACACCGCGGGCGAGCGCGCCGGCGAGGAGCGCACGGTGCGCGCCAAGTACGTCGCCGGCTGCGACGGCGCCCGCAGCGGCGTGCGCGAGGCGATCGGGCGCAAGCACCTCGGCGGCATCTCGGCCCACGCCTGGGGCGTCATGGACGTCGTCGTGAACACCGACTTCCCCGACTGGCGCACGAAGTGCGCGATCAACTCCGCCGCCGGCAACATCCTGCACATCCCGCGCGAGGGCGGCTACCTCTGCCGCATGTACATCGACCTCGGCGAGGTCTCGGCCGACGACAACCACGAGGCGCGCAAGACGCCCATCGAGACGATCATCGCCAAGGCGAACGACATCCTGCAGCCGTACGCGATCGACGTGCGCGAGGTCGCCTGGTTCAGCGTCTACGAGGTCGGCCACCGGGTCACCGACCACTTCGACGACCGCGGGGAGGGGGCGGATGCCTCGCCGCGCGTGTTCCTCACCGGCGACGCCTGCCACACGCACAGCGCGAAGGCCGGCCAGGGCATGAACGTCTCGATGCAGGACGGCTTCAATCTCGGCTGGAAGCTCGGCTCCGTCGTCGCCGGGCTCGCCCCGACCGAGCTGCTCGCCACCTACTCGGCCGAGCGCCAGCCCGTCGCCCAGCAGCTCATCGACTTCGACCGCGAGTGGTCCTCGCTCATGGCGCGCAAGCCGGAGGAGATCTCCGACCCGCAGGAGCTCGCGAACTACTACCTCGGCACCGCGGAGTTCCCGTCGGGGTTCATGACCGAGTACGCCCCCTCGGCGATCGTCGGCGAGGCGACCCACCAGGCGCTCGCGACCGGGTTCCCGATCGGCAAGCGCTTCAAGTCCTCCGAGGTGTCGATGGTCTGCGACGGCAACGTCGTGCACCTGGGCCACCACGCGAAGGCCGACGGCCGCTGGCGCATCTACGCCTTCGCCGACGCGCCCGCCGCCGGCGAGGCATCCGCGCTCGCGTCGTGGGCCGAGTGGCTGTCCGACTCAGCCGAGTCCCCGCTCGCGAGGTTCACGCCCGAGGGCGCCGACATCGACGCCGTGTTCGACGTGAAGGCGATCTACCAGCAGCCGCACGAGGGCGTCGACATCATGGCGGTGCCGGAGGCGTTCCGCCCGAAGACTGGCCCGCTCGGCCTGATGGACTGGGAGAAGGTCTTCGCCGCCGCCCCGAGCGCCTGGTGCAAGACCGACATCTTCGAGGAGCGCGGCATCTCCCGAGACGGCACGGTCGTCGTCGTGCGCCCCGACCAGTACGTCGCGCACGTGCTGCCGCTCACCGCGACCGCCGAGCTCGCGGCGTTCTTCGAGGGGGCCCTGCGGCCGCAGCGGTAGCGGCGGTGCCCTGAGCCTGTCGAAGGGGTTGGTTCCCTGAGCTTGTCGAAGGGAATCCGAGCGAGTCCCCTTCGACAGGCTCAGGGAACCAGGACACGTTCCCTTCGACAGGCTCAGGGGACCAGGCCAAGCTCAGGGAACCAGGCGTCACGCGCCGGAGGCGCGCTGCAGCCGGGCGGCCGCCTCCTGCAGTCGCTCGGCGAGCTCGGCCTCGGGCCGCGGGAACGAGACGTGGATGACCGCGATCGACGCCGGCGGCTGGCCGGGCAGGCTGAGCGGAACGGCGACCGAGCGCAGGGAGGGCACGACCTCGTCGTGGCTCACCGTGTAGCCGCGCAGGCGGCTCTCGACGACCTCGGCGCGCAGCTCCTCCGGCACGTCCGCCGGCCAGCTGCGCTCCGGCAGGCCGAGCAGGATCGCCTTGCCGGGTCCACCGCGGGTGATCGGATGCCGATGCCCCGGCCGGTACGAGACCGCCGCCGTGCGCCGCGGCGAGGCGCTGACGAGCGTGACGGCCTCGTCGCCGTCGAGCAGCACCGCGAGCAGGCAGGTCATGCCGAGATCCTCGGCTACCTCGGCGAGTTCGGGCAGCGCGAGCTGCTGCAGGTCGCGCTGCACCCCGGCGGCGAGGGCCGCGAGGCCGGCGCCGAGCAGCAGCCGTCCGGCCGCGTCGCGGGTGACGAGTCCGTGGTCCTCGAGCGTGCGCAGCAAGCGGTAGGCGACGGAGCGGTGCACGCCGAGCGCGGCGGCGACCTCGTCGATGGTCAGCGGGCGCTCCGCGTCCGCCAGCACCTCGAGCACCCGGATGCCTCGGCTCAGCGTCTGCGATCCGGCGGCGTTCGCCGGGGCATCCTTGGCCACCTGGACCGCCTCTCCCGGCGGCGTCCGCCGCGCGTTCTCGTCCGATACTAGAACGCCGTGACCGGAGTGCGGACAAGCAGGAGAGATGCAGGTCGAGGTGCGCGTCCAGAGGAAGGGAGCTCAGCCCTTTCTCCTACGAACGAGTCGCCGCAGCCAGGTGCGAATCGGCCGTTGTCGCGGCGGCTTCCGGATCGAGACCGGCTTGCCTTGCGCTTGCTCTGCGGCCTGGCGCGCCCGGACCTCGGCCTCGGCGAGATACCCGCCACCATGCAGCGAATCGAACATCTTGTCGCCCCCGTCCGTCCTTGGCCGTCCACTCTCAGTGTGACAGCACCAGTGCGCCATCGCGCGCCGAAGTTCCGCCTGGGGAAAGAACCGGGAATCCTTCATCTTCGGCGCGCGGAAAATCGCGGCATCCTCAGCTCGGCACCCCATACGCTGGCCGCAGTCACCACGATGACCCTCCCCGCTTCCGCATAATGAAATGTAATTTTCACACTGAGGAAGAAGCGTCCTCTAGAGTGGTGCCAGCCCTGCTGCAGTGCCGCCGCCCCGTGCGTTCGCTCGGGACCGCGGCGAGTGCTGCAGCCCGCAGTCCGACCGTGCGCGGACGCGTCGACGAAGACGAAGGCAGAGGAGAACCGCATGACCCGAATCGGGGTCGTCACCGAGCAACCGCCGGAGACGAGGGTCGCCGCGACACCGGCGACCGTGAAGCAGTTGATCGCACTGGGCTACGAGGTGGCCGTCGAAGCGGCGGCCGGCGAGGCATCCGCGTTCCTCGACGAGGCCTACCGCGACGCCGGGGCGACGATCGTCGCGGGCGCCGAGGCCCTCGCGAGCGAGATCGTGCTCAAGGTCAACGCGCCCACGGACGCCGAGGTCGCCGCGCTGCGCCCGGGCACCACGGTCATCGGCCTGCTCGCCCCGGCCTTCAGCGCCGAGCTGCTCGAGCGGCTCGCCGCCGCGGGCGTCACGGCCATCGCGATGGACGCGGTGCCGCGCATCTCGCGAGCGCAGTCGATGGACGTGCTCAGCTCGATGGCGAACATCGCCGGCTACCGCGCCGTGGTCGAGGCGGCGCACGAGTTCGGCCGCTTCTTCACCGGTCAGGTCACCGCCGCCGGCAAGGTGCCGCCCGCCAAGGTGCTCGTCGCCGGGGCCGGCGTCGCCGGGCTCGCGGCGATCGGCGCGGCATCCAGTCTCGGCGCGATCGTGCGCGCCACCGACCCGCGGCCCGAGGTCGCCGACCAGGTGAAGTCCATCGGCGGCGAGTACCTGAAGGTCGAGGTCGAGGTCGAGCAGTCCACCGACGGCTACGCCAAGGCGACGAGCGAGGCGTACGACCGCCGCGCCGCCGAGATCTACTCCGAGCAGGCCGCCGACGTCGACATCATCATCACGACGGCGCTCATCCCGGGCCGCCCAGCACCGAAGCTCATCACCGCGGCCGACGTCGCGAGCATGCGCTCCGGCAGCGTCATCGTCGACATGGCCGCCGGCATGGGCGGCAACGTCGAGGGCTCGGTCGCCGGCGAGCGGATCGTCACGCCCAACGGCGTCGTCATCCTCGGCTACACCGACCTCGCCTCGCGCCTGCCCACCCAGGCCTCGCAGCTCTACGGCACGAACATCGTCAACCTGCTGAAGCTGCTCACCCCCGGCAAGGACGGCGAGCTCGTGCTCGACTTCGACGACGTCGTGCAGCGCGCCGTCACCGTCGCCCGCGGCGGCGAGGTCACCTGGCCGCCGCCGCCCGTGCAGGTCTCGGCGGCCCCGGCGGCCGGCGCGCCCGTCGCGGCGCCGGCCGAGCCCGCCGCGCCGAAGGCGCCGATGTCCGCCGCGAAGAAGGCGCTCCTGGTCGCGATCGGCGTCGCCGCGCTGTTCCTCGTGAACGCCGTCGCACCGCCGCCGCTCCCCCAGCACTTCACGGTGCTCATGCTCGCGGTCGTGGTCGGCTTCTACGTCATCGGCAAGGTGGCGCACGCGCTGCACACCCCGCTGATGAGCGTGACGAACGCGATCTCGGGCATCATCATCGTCGGCGCGATGGTGCAGATCACGAGCGACGTGCTCGTCGTGCAGATCCTCGCCGCCGTCGCGGTGCTGCTCGCGAGCATCAACGTCTTCGGCGGCTTCGCGGTGACCCGCCGCATGCTCGCCATGTTCTCGGTCGGCGCGCCGCCTGCGGGCGCCGCCGCCAAGACCGACCGCGCGGGAACCGACGGAAAGGCCGGTGCCTGACATGACCGAGCTCTCGACTCTCACCGTCGCCGGCTCCGTGGCCGGCGCCGCGTACCTCGTGGCCGCGCTGCTGTTCATCCTCAGCCTCGCGGGCCTCAGCAAGCATGAAACCGCGCGAGCCGGTGTCGGCTACGGCATCGCCGGCATGGTCATCGCGCTCGTCGCGACCGTGTGGGCGACCCTCGCCGGCGCCTGGGGCACGGTCTCCGTCACGACGGGGCTCATCCTGCTCGTCGTCGCCGTGCTCGTCGGCGGCGCCATCGGCCTCTGGCGGGCCCGCGTCGTCGCGATGACCGGCATGCCCGAGCTCATCGCCCTGCTGCACAGCTTCGTCGGTCTCGCGGCCGTGCTCGTCGGCTGGAACGGCGCGCTCGAGGAGTCCGAGATGTCGGGCGCCCTGCTCGACATCCACCACGCCGAGGTCTTCATCGGCGTCTTCATCGGCGCCGTCACCTTCACCGGCTCGATCGTCGCGTTCCTCAAGCTCTCGGCGCGGATGAAGTCGGCCCCGCTCATGCTGCCCGGCAAGAACGCGCTGAACCTCGGCGCGCTCGTCGCCTTCGTGGGCCTCACCGTCTGGTACGTCATCACGCCCGAGCTGTGGCTGCTCGTCGTCGTGACGGTGCTGGCGCTGCTGCTCGGCTGGCACCTCGTCGCCTCGATCGGCGGCGGCGACATGCCCGTCGTCATCTCGATGCTGAACAGCTACTCGGGCTGGGCGGCGGCCGCGGCGGGCTTCCTGCTGAACAACGATCTGCTCATCATCACCGGTGCGCTCGTCGGCTCCTCGGGTGCCTACCTCTCGTACATCATGTGCAAGGCGATGAACCGCTCGTTCATCTCGGTCATCGCGGGCGGCTTCGGCATCGCGGCGCCGAGCTCGAGCGGCGAGGTCGAGGGCGAGGTGCGCGAGCTCGATGCGGAGGCGGCGGCGGCGCTGCTGCGGGATGCCTCGAGCGTCGTCATCACCCCCGGCTACGGCATGGCGGTGGCGCAGGCGCAGTACCCCGTGGCGGAGCTCACCAGCCGGCTGCGCGAGCGCGGGGTGAAGGTGCGCTTCGGCATCCACCCGGTCGCCGGCCGCCTGCCCGGGCACATGAACGTGCTGCTCGCGGAGGCCAAGGTGCCGTACGACATCGTCGAGGAGATGGACGAGATCAACGACGACCTCGCCGAGACCGACGTCGTGCTCGTGATCGGCGCGAACGACACCGTGAACCCGGCGGCCGCGCAGGACCCTGGCAGCCCCATCGCGGGGATGCCGGTGCTGCGCGTCTGGGAGGCGGGGAACGTGGTCGTCTTCAAGCGCTCGATGTCGGCGGGCTACGCGGGCGTCGCGAACCCGCTGTTCACGCGGGACAACGCGCAGATGCTGTTCGGCGACGCCAAGCAGCGCGTCGAGGACATCCTCCGGGCGCTGTAGCCGTGCCTCGCGCGATGCCCCGGGCCCGACGGCCCGGGGCATCGTCGCGTCACCTCGGTAACGAAACCGACTGCGGCGGAAACATCCGAGGAGACGCTAGAGCATTGCGGGGCTGGGCGTGGCCTGCCCGGGCCGATCGGCTCGACAAGGAGGATCTCTTGGGAGAAGCGCGTTCGGAACAGTCGCCCGCTCGGCTCGGCGGCCCGCTCACCCTCGCGGTGCTCGGGGGCGCCGTCGTTGCGTTCCTCCTCGCCGTTCTGTTCTCTCCGCTGTGGATGCTGCTCGTCGCGGCACTCGCGCTCGCCAACATCGGCGCGCAGATCTTCGGCATCAGCACCAGGGGCCCTCGCGGGTATCGCTTCGCGCTGATTGTCGTCAATCTGGTGCTGTTCTGCATCGCTCTGCTGTGGCTCCTCAACGAGTCGCTCGGGAACCCTTCGCCGAGCTGACTGGCTGATCGCGGCCCCGCCCAGAACCTTCGCTTGGGCCTCGCGTTAGTGAAGGTTATGCCGCTAACGTTCACTTCACCGAGCGCATGGGCGCATCGTCGCGCGCAGGCCCCGCCGCGTACGCCGAATCCCCAGTTCGACGGCGCGTAGGATAGATGCGTACCCCGGCAGCGACGGGGCACCCATCGACAGCGAAAGAGGTCGCCGTGACCGCCGCATCCGCGCGCGCCCAGGACTGGGCGGTGCCCGTCGTCCGCGGTGCGCTCGCCCTCGCCGCCACGGCGGCCATCACCTTCTCGCAGGACCACTCCCCCGCCATGGGCCTGCTCGTCTTCGGCATCTGGGCCGTCGTCGCGGGGGTCGTCGTCGGCGCCCTGAGCCTGCGCTTCGTCGCCGACCGCCCCACCCGGACGGTCACGCTCGTCTCGGCGATCGTCACCGCCGTCGCGGGTCTCCTCGCGCTCACCCTTCCCGCCGGGCTGCCCTTCTTCCTCACCCTCGTGAGCGCCTGGGCGGCGATCACCGGGTTCCTGGAGCTCTACCTGGGCCTGCGCGGCCGCGGCAAGGATGCCGGTGCGCGCGACCGCCTCGCGGCGGGCGTCTTCACCGCGGTGCTCGCGGTGCTCTTCGTGCTGCTGCCGCCCGACTCGGTGACCGCGGTCGGCTTCTTCGGCGCCTACCTCGCGATCCTCGGCGTCTCCCTCGTGATCGGCGGCCTGTCGCAGAAGTGGGCCGCGGCTCCCGGCCGCGGCGAGACGCCGGCGGCCGGCGCCGCCACCCCCGGAACGGAGCAGTCGTGACCCAGCAGAACCCGGGCCAGTCGCCCCGTGAGCCGTATCAGCCGAGCCGTCGCGAGCTGCTGCGCCCGGCCGAGTACGTCGGCGGCGCCGCGATCGCCGCGATCTTCGTCGGCGTGGTCGTGCTCGTCGCCACGCGCGACTGGATGCTGACCCTGATCGGCACTGGCGGCGTCTTCATCGTCGTGCTGATGGTGCTCGCGCTGCTGCAGATGGCGCTGAAGCCCGACGCGTTCGAGCAGGCCGAGCTCGCGCAGTCCACCGGCCACGGCGCCGGGCCGGCAACCCCCGGCGCCCCGGCTCCCGGTGCGGGCGACGCCCCCGCCGGCGGCGACGCCCCCGCGGGCGGCTCCGCGTCGGGCGACGACGAGCCCACGCCCCCCGCGAACTAGACGACCCGCGTCCGATCGGGCCGGTCTCCGCGCTGCGGTGGCCGGCCCGTTCTCGTCGGCGGCCGGGCGGCCCATCGCGGACTCCGTCAGGATTGCCGCCGACTTCCACGGATTCCGCGCCGCCGGGCCGAGCGCAGGCACAGCTCGGCGGCTCATGATGGTGAACACCCCATCACCGGCGAGCTGCGAAGGAGCAACGTGACCGCGACCACACGGGCGATCCATCTGGGTCGTCAGGAGAAGCCGAAGCGCGGCTCGCTTCTGCTGCTCATCCCCGGGATCGCCTCGGTGGTGCTCCTCGGCGTCCTGCCGCTGTTCATCGTGGCGCGCAACAGCTTCGCCGTCGCCGACGACTACGGCGGCATCACTGACGGCCTCACGTTCGAGAACTACGCCAAGCTGCTCGACCCCGTGTACTCCAAGACGTTGCTCTTCTCGCTCGGCCTCGGCCTGCTGAACACCGTCGTCTGCCTCGTCATCGGCTACCTGACCTCGTACTACATCGTGTCGCGGCCGACGAACCGGCAGGGCTTCCTGCTGCTGCTCGTCATCATCCCCTTCTGGACCGACTTCCTCGTGCGCACCTTCGCGTGGATCACGATCCTCGGCTCCGGCGGCCCCATCGCCGGCATCCTGGGCATCTTCGGCATCGCCGGCTTCTCGGTGATCCCGAGCAACCTCGCGGTCGTCCTCGGCCTGCTCTACTCCTTCCTGCCGACGGCGATCTTCCCGATCTACGCGTCGATGCGCTCGATCGATCCCTCGCTGAAGGAGGCCGCCACCGATCTCGGCGCGAGCTGGTGGGGCGTGCACCGCCGGGTCATCCTGCCGCTGTCGAGCCCCGGCATCCTCGGCGCCGCGCTGCTGACCTTCATCCCCACGATGGGCGTCTTCGTCATCCCCGTCCTGCTCGGCGGCGGCAAGGACCCCCTCGTCGGCAATCTCATCGTGACCCTCTACACCGAGTTCCGGAACCAGCCCATGGGCGCGGCGGTCTCGATGGTGCTGCTCGTGCTGATGCTCGCCTCGATGGCGCTCGTCGGGCTCGCGCTGAAGCGCTCCTCGACGAAGCGCGCCACGACGAAGAAGACGGAGGCCTGAGCATGGACCGGATCGTGAACGGCATCGCCCGCGGCGTCTTCGTCTTCCTCTACATCCCGATCGTCGCGGTGATCGTCTACTCCTTCAACGCCGCGGGCACGAACACCCGCTTCGACGGGCTCACCCTGCAGTGGTACGTCGAGCTGTTCCAGGATGCCTCGCTGATGCAGACGCTGCGCACGAGCGCCCTCGTGGCGGTCATCACGGCGACGGTCGCGACGATCATCGGCATCATGTTCGCCCTCGGGCTCGCCAGGTACCGCGGACGCGGCCGAGGTGCGCTGATGGCCCTCATCGCCCTGCCGCTGATCGTGCCCGAGATCGTGCTCGGCGTCGCGCTGCTCAGCGTGTTCAGCACGACGAAGGTGCCGCTCGGCATCCTGACCCTCGTGCTCGGCCACCTCATCGTCTCGCTGCCGCTCGCCACGCTCGTGCTGATGAGCTCCGCCGCGATGCTCGACCCGAGCCTGCCCGAGGCCGCTACCGACCTCGGCTGCACGCCGTGGCAGACCTTCACCCGCGTCTACTTCCCGCTCCTGCGACCCGCCGTGGTCGCCGCCTGGCTGCTGAGCTTCACGACCTCGTTCAGCAACATCGTGATGTCGACCTTCTTGAGCGGCGTGGGCTCCACGACGCTGCCGCTGAAGATCTACTCCAGCCTGAAGACCGGCCTCACGCCGAGCATCAACGCCCTCGGCGCGCTGCTCATCCTGCTCACGCTCGTCATCGTGCTCCTCGTCGGCGTCAGCCAGATGCGGCGCATCCTCGTCGAGTCCCGCACCTGACCGGCGCCCGCCGGCCACGAACCGCACCACCAGCACCACCGCAGCACGCACCACCAGCACCACGCAGTCCCCGCAGCACCATCCCCCATCGAAAGGACCCACGTCATGAAGAAGCTGATCGTCGCCAGCGTCGGCGTCGTCGCCGCCCTGGCGCTCTCCTCCTGCAGCGGCACCGGCGGCGACGCCGGCCCCTCGACCGAGCTCAACGTCTACGCCTGGGCCGACGAGATCCCCCAGACCGTGTTCGACGCCTTCACCGAGGAGACGGGCATCGCCGTCAACGTCGACAACTTCGACAGCAACGAGACGATGATCTCGAAGCTCGCCGCCGGCAACTCCGGCTACGACATCGTCGAGCCGAGCCAGTACGCCGTGCAGCAGCTCGTCGGCCAGGAACTGCTCGAGCCGCTCGACAAGTCGAAGATCGAGGGCATCGACAACCTCGCGCCGAAGTTCGCCGACCCGAGCTACGACCCCGGCCTGCAGTACTCCGTGCCGTGGGTGTGGGGCACGACCGGCCTGCTCTACAACGCCGCGTGCACCGGCGGCGAGGAGATCACGAGCTGGACCTCCCTCTTCGACCCGAAGTGGAAGGGCAAGATCAACATGCTCGACAACATGCTCGCCGCGTACATCGCGGGCCTGCAGGTGAACGGCTACGGCGCCGACAGCACGGACGAGGCCGAGATCGCGAAGGCGACCGAGTCCCTCATCGAGCAGAAGCCGCTGCTCTCCGGCTACAACTCCACGAACTACGGCGAGCTCGTCGCGAGCGGCGACGTCTGCATCTCGGAGGCGTGGGGCGGCACCAGCACGGCGAAGATCGTCGAGCAGAACCCCGACGTGCACTACGTGCTCCCCGAGGAGGGCGGCAGCCTCTGGGTCGACGGCCTCTCGATCGCGAAGGGCGCCCCGCACCAGGACGCGGCCTACGAGTTCATCAACTTCCTGCTCCGTCCCGAGATCGCCGCGATGGCGACGAACGACGGCGGCCTCGCGAGCGCGAACGCCGCGGCGCAGGAGCACGTCACCGACCAGGGCCTGCTCAGCAACGCGGCGGTCTACGCCTCGGACGAGCAGGTCGCGAACGCGGACTTCATCGTCGACCCGGGCAAGGCCATGCGCTTCTACCAGGACGGCTGGACCCGCGTGAAGGCCTCCTGACCCGGGCCCGACCCCTGTCCGCCACGAACAGCAGATCGAGATCATGACGACGCAGACCACCTCAGCCGCGGCCGACACCACCGCGCCGACGACGGCCCCGGCCGTCGAGATCCAGGGGCTCTCGAAGGAGTTCGCCGGGCACCTCGCGGTGCACCCGCTCGACCTCGAGATCCGGGAGAACGAGTTCTTCTCCATCCTCGGACCGTCCGGATGCGGCAAGACGACGCTGATGCGGATGATCACCGGCTTCGAGACGCCGAGCTCGGGCCGGGTGCGGCTCGGCGGTGTCGACGTCACCGACGTGCCGACGCGGAACCGTGATCTCAACATGCTGTTCCAGAGCTACGCGCTGTTCCCGCACCTCACCGTGTTCGAGAACGTCGCGTTCGAACTCCGGGTGCGGCGGGTCGCCAAAGCAGAGGCGAACCGCCGCACCACGGAGGCGCTCGAGCTCGTGAAGCTCGGTCACCTCGGCGACCGCAAGCCCGACCAGCTGTCGGGCGGGCAGCGCCAGCGCGTCGCCCTCGCCCGCGCCGTGGTGTCGGGACCGAAGGTCGTGCTCCTCGACGAGCCGCTCGGCGCGCTCGACCAGCAGCTCCGCAAGGAGATGCAGTACGAGCTGAAGCGCATGCAGCGCGAGGTCGGCATCACGTTCATCTACGTGACGCACGACCAGGAGGAAGCGCTCACGATGTCCGACCGCATCGCGGTCATGTCGGAGGGCGTCGTGCAGCAGGTCGCCGGGCCGGAGGACATCTACAACCGACCCGAGACCCGCTTCGTCGCCGGCTTCATCGGCAGCTGCAACCTGCTCGACGTCCAGGCGCCGGCCGGCGCCGAGGGCGAGGAGGTCGCCGTCGAAGTGCCGGGCGTCGGCGCGCTGCGCGGGGTGCTCGGCGAGACCGTGCCGACGCCGCGGGCGGGCACGCTGCTGCTCCGCCCGGAGCGCATCGAGGTGCGCCGCGCGGGTGAGGGCGACGGCGTCGTCGGCGTCGCGGAGACGCTCACCTTCCTCGGCGAGGAGTGGCATCTGCACCTCCGCGTCGGGGAGCACCTGCTGCGGGCATCCGTCTCCAGTCTCGTCAAGGAGCGCGACCTGCCCGGCCTCGCCGCCGGCGACCGGCTCAGCCTCAGCTGGCGGCCGCAGGACGCCCGCATCGTCGTGCGCTGACGAACGCCCCCGCCCCACCCATCGACCCTTCACACGAGAGGAGCCGCGCGATGCGAGTCGCCGTCGCCCAGACCTCCCCCGGCATCGACGCCGAGGAGAACTTCGCCACCATCCGCCGCTTCACGGCCGAAGCCGCCGAGCGCGGCGCCCGCCTCGTCGTCTTCCCCGAGGAGGCGATGCTCCTCGCCGAGGACGAGCTGAAGCCCCGCTTCGACGAGATCCTCCCGGCCGTCTGGCCGCGCTTCGAGGCGCTCGTCGCCGAGCTCGCCCGCGAGCACGGCATCGCCGTCATCGCGGCCGGCTACGAGCCGAACCCCGGCGGCCGGCCCTTCAACACGATGATCGCGGTGGATGCCTCGGGCGCCGAGCTCGCGAGGTACCACAAGCTGCACACCTACGACGCCTTCGCCTACCAGGAGTCGGCGTACGTCACCCGCGGCGCCGAGCTGCCGCCCGTGATCGAGATCGACGGCGTGCGCATCGGCCTCGCCAACTGCTACGACGTGCGCTTCCCCGAGCTGTTCCGCAGCCTCGCCGACCGGGGCGTCGACGTCATCGCGCTCTCGGCGGCCTGGGTCTCCGGCAAGGGCAAGGAGGAGCACTGGTCGGTGCTCACTCAGGCCCGCGCGATCGAGAACGTCAGCTGGCTGCTCGCCTCGGCGACCGTCGGCCCCGACTCGGCCGGCCTGAGCCGGGTCATCGACCCGCTCGGCGTCGTCGTCGCCGGGCTCAACGCCCACGACGAGGGCCTCGTCGTCGCCGAGCTCGACCTCGAGCGCTCGGAGCGGGCGCGCGCCATGCTGCCCGCGCTCGACAATCGGCGCATCGAGCTCGCGTACACCCTCGCCTGAGCCGCCTCCCGCCTCACCTCGCCTGACCCCACCCAGAAAGAGGACCATGTTCTTCCACACCGGGACCGCCCCCGCCTCCCTCCCCCAGCCGCTCCGCGAGAAGCTCGAGCGGCTGAGCTTCCCCACCCTCGGCCACTACCTCGAGGAGGGCTTCGTCGACCCCGAGGTGCGCCGCATCGTCGCGGCCGGCGGCCGGATCATCGGCACCGCCTTCACCGTGCGCACCACCGCCAGCGACTCGACCGCCCTGCACCACGCCGCGGGCCTCATCGGTGCCGGCCAGGTGCTCGTGCTCGACACCGGCGGCGACCGCCGCCACGCGCCGCTCGGCGAGGTCGTCGCCGCCCAGCTCGTCGCCCGCGGCGCCGCCGGCGCGGTGGTCGACGGCGTCGTGACCGACGTCGACGAGATCACCGAGCTGGGGCTCACCGTGCACGCCCGCGGCACGAGCATGCTCACCACGAAGCTGCACGGCATCGACGCGGGCGGCGTGAACGTCCCCGTCACCTGCGGCGGCGTGGTCGTCCACCCCGGCGACGTCGTGCTCGCCGACGCGAACGGCGTGCTCGTCGTGCCCGTCGAGGTGCTCGAGCGCCTCGTCGACCTCGCGCTCGAGGACGACGCCGAGGAGCCCGACCTCATCGCCGACCTCCGCCGGGGCGAGCCGCTCGGCTCGCTCACGGGCGCCAGCGACACCGTCGCCGAGCTCCTGGCGCGCACCACGCCCCAGTAGCGCGGCGCTCCCACTCGCGGTCGGCGGCCTTCGGCTCCGTCGGCCGTGCTCCGCCATGCCGAGAAACACCTAGGAAAGGCATCCCATGCTGCTCAAAGCCGCCATCAACGGCGGCCGCCCGGTCACCGAGCACCCGGCGGTCCCCCGCTCCACCGAGGAGATCGTCGCCGCCAGCGTCGCCGCGATCGCGGCGGGCGCGGACGTCGTGCACGCCCACGTCATCGACGAGGACGGCGAGCAGACGATCCGTCCCGAGGCGATCGGGGCATGGGTGCGCGCGATGCGCGCGGCCGACCCCGCGGTCGTGATCGGCACGACGACGGGGCTCTGGACGGTCGCCTCGCACGCCGAGCGGATGGCCCACCTCGCCGCCTGGCCGGCGGACGCCCTGCCCGACTTCGCCTCGGTCGCCTTCTGCGAGGAGGGCGCCGCCGAGGCCGCCCTGCTCGTGCTCGAGCGCGGCATGGTGCTCGAGTCGGCGGTGTGGTCGATGGACGACGTGCCGGCGCTGCTCGCCTCGCCGACGCTGCACCGGAACGTCCGCGTGCTGATCGAGCCGGAGACCGAGGATGCCGAGGCCGCCGTGGCCCAGTGCCGCGAGATCGCCGCGGTGCTGCGGGAGGCCGGCGTCACGGCGCCGATCCTCTACCACGGCTACGACGAGACCGTCTGGCCCGTCGTCGAGGCGGCGATCGCCGACGGCTGCGAGACCCGCATCGGCTTCGAGGACGGCGTGCTGCTCGCCGACGGCACCACGCCCGCCGACAACGCGGAGCTCGTGCGCGCCGTGCGCGCGCTCGAGCGCGCGACGCTGTCCCGCGTCTGAGTCGACCCGGCCGGCCTCCCGCCCCGCGATACCCTCGTGGGAGGGAGGCCGGTGCCGCATGATCGACGACCTCGACCGCAAGCTGATCGAGTTGCTCGCCCGTGACGGGCGACGCACCTTCGCGGCGCTCGCCGACGACCTCGGCGTCTCGCAATCGACGGTGCGCACGCGCCTCGCGAAGCTCGAGGAGGACGACGTCATCATGATCGTCGCCCTCTGCAACGCGCTGCTGCTCGGCCACCAGGTCGTGCGCCTGCTGCTGCGGGTGCGCAACCTCACGCCGCTCGCCGTCGCCGACGGGCTCGTCGGCATCAGCCAGATCAACCACGTCGCCCTCGTCGCCGGATCGCACGACCTCTACCTCGAGGCGACGTGCCGAGATCAGCCGCAGCTCATCGACCTGCTCGATGAGATCCGCCGGCACCCGGGCGTCGCCGCCATCCAGCCGATCATCGTCACCTCGCTCGCGAAGGACTACAGCTGGGGCGGCCTGCGCGGCACCGCGGGGCAGAGCATCAGCGACCCCGACGGCTGAGCCGCGCGCCGGCGAGTGCGCGCCGACTCAGTCGCCGAGCTGGGCGAGCGGCGAGGGCTCGCGGAAGCCCTGCCAGAGGTAGGTGTCCTTGCGCACCTCGAGCACCGTCAGGGTCTCGAGGTCGGAGATGCCGCGGATGCGGCGCAGGTCCTGCAGCACGATCTTGCCGAGGGCCTGGGCGTCGGGCGCGACCACGTCGAGGATGATGTCGTAGTAGCCGAGCGTGCACGCCACGTACTTGATCTGCGGGTGGTCGGCGAGCTGCTCGGCGACGCGCGCGACGGGCACCTCCGCGACGCGGATGCCGACGTGCGCGGCGATGCCGCCGATCTTCGTCTCGTCGTACATCCCGGCGACGTAGATCACGCCGAGCGAGACGAGCCGGTTGTAGCGCTGGCGGATGGTCGGCTCGGAGAAGCCGATCCGACGCCCGATCTCGGCGAACGAGCGGCGTCCGTCGACCCGGAGCTGATCGATGATCTCCCGGTCGACGTCGTCGAGGATGGGGTCCCTCGGGTGACGCGCGGCTTCCACGAAGTCAGCGTAGTCCCTGTGCGGCGGCCCGGCACCGCGCGGACGGCACCCGCCCCAGCCGCGGCCGGGCGGGTCGCTCCACCGACGGTCGCGCGCCCCGCGGTACGGTTCGATCGGATCGACGAGGATCCAGTTCGAGTGAGGAGACGCCGTGTCCGACCACCGTTCCGCCCCCGCCGCCGAGCTCGGCGCACCCGACGAACCGACGCGCGGCTGGCTCCGCCTCGGCACGCTGCCGGTCGTCGCGGCCGTGCTCGTCGGGCTCAACGGGCTCTACATCCTGCTGGTCGCGTTCGGGAACATCACCGACTTCGGCACCAATCAGGCCTTCGTACAGCACGTGCTCGCGATGGACACCACGAACTTCGGCGCCCCCGCCGGCGAGGACCTCGATCCCGACGTGATGTGGCGGGCGATCACCGATCCGGTGCTGCAGAACCTCGGCTACCTCGGCGTCATCGTCTGGGAGTCGGCGACGGCGATCGTGCTGATCGCCGCGGTCGTGTTCTGGATCCGCGAGCGCCACCGCGGCTACCGCGTCGCCCGGGCGCTCTCGACGATCGGTCTGCTGATGCTCCTCGTCCTGTTCATGGGCGGGTTCATCACGATCGGCGGCGAGTGGTTCCAGATGTGGAAGTCGACCTCGTGGAACGGCCTCGACCCGGCGTTCCGGAACTCGGTGCTCGCGCTCATCGCGCTCGTCGTCATCCACCTGCCGAGCGCCCACTGGCGGGCGGCGGAGGTTCGGGCGCGCGCCTAGCGGCGCGCCCCGCCCCGAGGCGCCGGCCGCCCGGCCCCGCGCCCTACAGCCGGTCGACGAGCTCGTCGGCGAGGCCGGTGTACGAGGCCGGGGTGAGCGCGAGCAGACGCTGCTTCGCGGCATCCCCGATCTCGAGGCCCTCGACGAACGCCGCGAGCTCGACCGCACCGACCCGCTTGCCGCGGGTGAGCTCCTTGAGCAGCGCGTACGGGTCGCTGATCGTCGACCGCCCCGCCACGACCTCGCCGCGGATGACGGTCTGGATCGCCTCGCCGAGCACCTCCCAGTTGCCGTCGAGGTCGGCGAGCAGCAGCTCCCGGTCGAGGTCGATCTCGGTGAGCCCGCGCTGGATGTTGTCGAGCGCGAGCAGCGAGTGCCCGAAGCCGACGCCGATGTTGCGCTGCGCGCTCGAGTCGGTGAGGTCCCGCTGCAGCCGCGAGGTGACGAGCGTCGCCGCGAGGGAGTCGAGCACGGCGCTCGAGAGCTCGAGGTTCGCCTCGGCGTTCTCGAAGCGGATCGGGTTGACCTTGTGCGGCATCGTCGAGGAGCCGGTGGCGCCGGCCGCCGGGATCTGCCGGAAGTAGCCGAGCGAGATGTACGTCCAGATGTCGGTCGCGAGGTTGTGCAGCACCCGGTTCGCGTGCGAGACCTTGCCGTAGAGCTCGGCCTGCCAGTCGTGCGACTCGATCTGCGTGGTCAGCGGGTTCCAGTCGAGCCCGAGCGAGGTGACGAACTCGCGCGACACCTCGGGCCACGAGGCATCCGGCAGCGCCACGACGTGCGCCGAGAAGGTGCCCGTCGCGCCCGAGAACTTGCCCAGGTACTCGGTCGCCTCGATCTGCTTCGCGATGCGCTCGAGCCGGTGCGCGAAGACCGCCAGCTCCTTGCCCATCGTCGAGGGGGTGGCCGGCTGGCCGTGCGTGCGGGAGAGCATCGAGGCATCCCGGTGCTCGCGCGCGAGCTCGGCGATCGCCGCGACGACCGCGCGGTACTTCGGCAGCCAGACCTGCTGCACCGCATCGCGCACGGTGATCGCGTAGGAGAGGTTGTTGATGTCCTCGCTCGTGCAGGCGAAGTGGGTGAGCTCGGCGATCGCGTCGAGGCCGAGGTCGGAGAGACGGCGGCGTACGTAGTACTCGACGGCCTTGACGTCGTGACGGGTGGTCGCCTCGAGCGAGCCGAGCTCGTCGATGTCGGGCTGACCGAAGTCGGCGACGACCTGGCGCAGCGCCTGCTTCTGGTGCTCGCTGAGCGGGGAGGTGCCGAAGAAGCCGCGGTCGGTCTGGGCGATCAGCCACTCGATCTCGACGTGGACGCGGGCCCGGTTGAGGCCCGCTTCTGACAGGTGCTCGCCGAGGTCTCCGACGGCGGCGCGGTAGCGTCCATCGAGCGGGCTGAGCGGCTGGGGAGGCAGCGAAGTCATCGGATTCCTTGTCTGAGAGCCGGCGCGAGTTGCCGGAAGAGCGCCGTGGTCGACCGCTCTATCATCTCAAGCACGCGATCGAACATCGCATCGTCGGAGTAGTAGGGGTCGGGCACGTCGACGATGCCGGTCGGTTCCGGCTCGAACTCGAGCAGCAGCCGCACCTTGTCGAGCTCGCCGGAGTGGTGCGCCCAGTTGCGCAGGATCCGCGCCTGGCCGCGGTCGAACGCCACCACGAGGTCGAGCTCACGGAACCACTCCGGCTCGAACTGGCGCGCCCGGTGTCGGGAGCCGTCGTATCCGGCGCGCTCGAGGGCGGCGATCGTGCGGTGGTCGGCGCGCTCGCCCACGTGCCAGTCGCCGGTGCCGGCTGAGTCGACGCGCAGCGCACGTTCGAGGCCGGCCTGGGCGGCGAGGTCGCGCAGCACGACCTCCGCCATCGGCGACCGGCAGATGTTGCCGGTGCACACGAACGAGACCCGGAAGGGCTGCGCGGGCAGGCCGACTGGCTCCGCTCGCGTCATGGCTCCATTCTGCTGGAATCGGTCGGCAGGGAACAGGGGGCATTCGCGGCCACGCCCGCCGGCGGCCGCGGCGCTACGCTGGGTCGGCGTCGCCGGCACCCCGACCGGCGGGCAGGACCGGGGGATGATGGACGCGCCCACCGCCGAGATCGAGATCGACGAGGCGCTCGCCGCGCGGCTCGTCGCCGAGCAGCACCCGGATCTCGCCGCGCCGGTGCGGCTCGTGGCGAACGGCTGGGACAACGCGATGCTGCGGCTCGGCGACGACCACCTGATCCGGATGCCTCGCCGCCTCCTCGCCGCCCGGCTCGTCGAGCACGAGCTGCGCTGGCTGCCCGAGCTCGCCCGGCACTCCCCCGTCGCGCTTCCGGTGCCCGTGCGGGCCGGGGCGCCGAGCGCCGCCTACCCCTTCGTGTGGAGCATCGGCCCCTGGTTCGACGGCGTCGCGGGCGTGGAGCTCGAGCCGGCCGCGCGGCGGGAGGCCGCACCCGCACTGGCGGCGTTCGTCGCCTCCCTCCAGCGCGAGGCGCCGGCGGATGCCCCGGCGAATCCCTACCGCGGCGTCCCCCTCGTCGAGCGCGACCCGGTGGTCGGGCCGCGGATCGCCTCCGGCGTGCTCGACGGGGTCGCCGACCGGGCCGCGCTCGAGCGCGTCTGGCGGGCGGCCCTCGCCGCCCCCCGGTGGGCGGGATCGCCCGTCTGGCTGCACGGCGACCTGCATCCGGGGAACCTGCTGCTCGAGCGCGCCGGCGGCCCCCTCGCCGCCGTGCTCGACTTCGGCGACGTGACCGCGGGCGATCCCGCGACCGACCTCGCCGCCGCGTGGCTCTGCTTCGACGCGGTCGGGCGGGAGCGCTTCCGCGCGGGGCTGCCCGCGTTCTCCGACGCCGACTGGGTGCGGGCGCGCGGCTGGGCGCTCGCCGTCGGCTCGGCCATCGTCGAGACGGTGGGCGTCACCGGCGCCATGGGGCGGCTCGGGGCGCTCGCACTCGCCGAACTCGTCTCCGGCTGAGCCCGTCGGGCACTCGTCCTCCCCAGCTGCGCGGCGACTCGGCTCCTCCCCCGATCGCGCCTCGCACGGCGGACGGATGCCTCGGCCCGGCAGGCTCGAGAGATGCCACCTGCCCCGACCTTCGCTCCCGCACCCGCCGACCAGCTCGCGCCAGAGCTCCTCGGCCTCGACCAGCGCATCGAGGCGGTGCGCGCCACCGCCGCCCAGACCCGGGCGCTGCTCGACGAGCTTCCGGCCCTCCAGCACTCGCTCCCGCTGGTCGGGTGCGCGAGCTGGCGATCGGCTGCCGCCGAGCACTACGAGGCGCGCCTCGAAGAGCTCGTCTCCCGGGTCGGCCTCGCCCGCTCGGCGCTCGAACAGGCCGAGCTCGAGCTGAACGCCACACTGATCCGGCTGGAGCGGGAGCGAGACGAGGCCCTGGCTCAGCTCGTGGCCGCGCCGGGGTCCGGCTCCGGGCCGGGCCCGGGCCCAGCCCCCGGCGCACTCGGTGGACCGACCGCGTGGGGGTGGCGATGAGCGGCGAGCTGATCGTCTCGGGCGGGGGCGGCACCGCGGTCGCCGTCGACGAGCTCTTCGCCGAGGCGGCTCGGCTCGCGGTGGCCGAAGCCGGCTGCTCCCGGCTCGCCGAGCTCGCGTCGGGGCTGCTCGCCACGATCGGTCGCGCCGGCGGTGGAGCCGGGCGTGCCGAGCACGAGCTCGCCCTCGCGACCCACCAGTTCGGGCAGGCCGCCGAGCTCGCCGCGTCGCTCGGGCGCAATCTCGACGAAGCCGCCCAGCGCTACGGCGACGTGGAGCAGTGGCTCGGCGCGCTGGGCGAGGTCGCGGGTCAGTTCGCCGCGTGGACGCTCGGCGCCTCGGCCCGGTTCCTGGCGTGGCCGCTGCTGGCCGCGGCCGGCGGGGCCTTCCTCGGCGACCGCCTCCTCGAGGCCTTCGGGGTGCCCCGTGAGGGCGCGCTCCCGCTCCTTCGACAGTTCCTCGTGCAGGCGGGGGCCGGCGAGGCGCTCGGGGTCGCGCTCGATTCGAGCGACGAGCTGCTCGCCGGCGCGATCGGGGTCCCGCTCCCCACCGCGCTGGCGCTCGGGCGCCACGTCGACGCGCCCGACTCCGCCAACGCGATCGTGCTCGGGGCGTCCCTCCTCGGCGGGCTCGGCGTCGGGCTCCTGGCCGAAGGCCCGGTCGGGGTGCGTCGAGTCCCCGAGCCGTGGGGTGCTCCCGGCGGCGCGCGAGGTGGTGCGACGCCCGCGGCCGCCTCGCTGGTGCCACCGCCGGTGGGGGTGGCCGGACTCGCGGCGCGCGTGCCCGCCCCGCGCGAGGGGGCGCCGCAGATCCGCATCGAGCAGTACCCCGTGCCCGAGGGTGGGAGTGGCCGCGATGGTGGAGTGCGGCGCTGGGTGGTCTACGTCTCCGGCACGGTCGACTCCTCCGTCGTCCCCGGGCCGCAACCCTTCGACATGACGAGCAACGTGCACACCGTGGCCGGGCGAGGGGGCGAGCTCGTGCCCGAACGGGTGCCGGCCGGGGCCGGTGAGCGCGCCGTTCGGCTGGCGCTCGCCGAGGCCGGGGTGCAGCCCGGCGACGAGCTCATCGGCATCGGCTACTCGGGCGGCGGGGCGATCGTCGCCGATCTGATGGGCGATCCCGAGCTCGGATTCACGGCCGGTGCGAACCTCGGCGGGCCGGCGCGGGTCGACCCGGCGGCACCGCTGCTGAACCTCGAGCACCACGACGATCTGGTGCCGGGCTCGGGCGGAGCCGACCGGCCGCTCGGGCCGCTGCTCGTGCGGCGCGAGGTGGCGACGCCGCCCGAGCACCCGGGCCCGATCCTCACGGCGCACGAACTCGAGGCCTATCGGCGCACGGCGGAGCTCGTGGATGCCTCGGCAGACCCGCGGCTCGCGGAGTTCAGCGCGCTCGTCACCGACTTCACGGCCGGGCGCGAGGGCGAGGCGTCCTTCTGGCTCGCGGAGCGCGAGCCAGAAGAAGCCGTCAGTCCTTCGACGGGCGCACGATGAGCCCGATGAGCCAGCTGATCAGGCCGAGCACGAGCGCGCCGAGCACGCCCCACCAGAAGCCGTCGACTTCGAGGCCGAAGCCGATGAGCCCGCTGATCCAGTCCACGAGCAGCAGCAGCAGTCCGTTGACGATGAACGAGATGAGGCCCAGCGTGATCACATAGATCGGGAAGGCCACCACTCTGATGAACCCGCCGATGATGGCATTGACGACGCCGAAGATCGCGGCCACCAGCAGGTAGGTGAGGATCGTGGCGAGTTGCGTGTCCTCGTAGGGCACGACCGAGACGCCCGCCACGATGAACGTGGTCAGCCAGAGCGCGAGCGCGACGACGATGGTTTTGACGATGAAGCGCATACCGCCACTCTCCCAGAGGTGAGGGCGTCTGCGAAGGGGGCTGGCCCCCGAATGTCCGATCCGGTAAGCAAATTGCTGCGCGACGGGGGCGCGGAGCCGAACCGCTCACGGAATATGCAACGGAGTACGGTGGAACGCGTGACCGCAACGGAGTCGACCGCAACGGAGTCTGCCAGCACCGGGGTGCGCCTGCGCCCCGAGATCGCGGCCCTGCCGCCGTACCGCCAGGGGCGCCCCGCGCCCGCCGACGGGTTCAAGCTCTCGAGCAACGAGAACCCCTTCGATCCCCTGCCCTCGGTGCAGCAGGCGGTCGCCGAGACCGCCGGCACGATCAACCGCTACCCCGACGCGACCGCGCTGGCCCTGCGAGAGGTGCTGGCCGCCCGCTTCGGGGTCTCCGCCGACGAGGTCATCATCGGCGCGGGCTCGGTGGCGCTCATCGCCCAGTTCGTCCTCGCCGCCGCAGGACCCGGCGACGAGGTCGTCTACTCCTGGCGCTCCTTCGAGGCCTACCCGGGGCTCGTCACGATCGCCGGCGCCACGAGCGTCGCCGTTCCCAACCGCCCCGACCACGGGCACGACCTCGACGCCATCGCCGACGCCGTGACCGAGCGCACCCGCGTCGTCATCGTCTGCACGCCGAACAACCCGACCGGGGTCACGATCACCCGGGCCGAGCTCGACGCGTTCCTCGCCCGCATCCCCGCCGACCGGCTCGTGCTGCTCGACGAGGCCTACGTCGAGTTCGTGCGCGACGCCGACGCCGTCGACGGCCGCGAGCTCATCGGCCGATATCCGAACCTCGTCGTGCTGCGCACCTTCTCCAAGGCCTACGGCCTCGCCGGGCTGCGCGTCGGCTACGCGATCGGCCCGGTCGGCATCCTCGACGCCGCGCGCGCGACCGCCATCCCGCTGGGCGTCACCGCGGCCGCGAGCGCCGCCGCGATCGCCTCCCTCGAGCCGGCCGCCGAGGCCGAGCTGCGCGAGCGCGTCGAGGTCATCGCCGAGCGACGCGACCGAGTGCGCGCCGCGCTGCTCGCCCAGGGCTGGCCGATCCCGGTCAGTCAGGCGAACTTCGTCTGGCTCCCGGTGGGAGAACGCACGAGCGAGATCGCCGAGCGCCTCTTCGACGCGGGACTCGTGACCCGGGCCTTCCCGCCGGAGGGCATCCGCGTCTCGATCGGCGAAGAGGAGTCTGTCGACATCCTCCTCCGGATTCTGAATGAGCTTGTCGAGGGTTGACAAGAACCCCGTCGAAACGAACGGATAGCGTGGAACAGTGGTAGCCCGCGAACGAGACTTCACCGTACCGACGGTCCAGCTGCTGACCCCCGAGGGCCAGCTGCGACCGAGCGCCGAGGCCGAGCCGTATCTGCACCTCGTCGAGGCGCTCGACGACGCGACGCTCGAGCAGTTCTACCGCGACATGGTGACCTCGCGCCGCCTCGACGTCGCCGGCGCGAACCTCCAGCGGCAGGGCCAGCTCGCGCTCTGGGTGCCGAGCCACGGCCAGGAGGCCGCGCAGGTGGGCTCGGCGCGCGCGAGCCGCCCGCAGGACCACCTCTTCCCCTCCTACCGCGAGCACATCGTCGGCATCATCCGCGGGCTCGACCCCGTCGCGATCCTCTCGCTGCTCCGCGGTGCGACGCTCGGCGGCTGGGACCCCGCGCAGAACGGCAACTTCCACCTCTACACGCTCGTGCTCGCCTCGCAGACGCTGCACGCGACCGGCTACGCGATGGGCATCCAGTTCGACGGCGCGAGCGGCACCGGCGACCCCGAGACCGACGCCGCCGTGCTCGTCTACTACGGCGACGGCTCCACCTCGCAGGGCGACGCCAGCGAGGCGCTCGTGTTCGCGGCCAGCTACCGCACGCCAGAGGTGTTCTTCGTGCAGAACAACCAGTGGGCGATCTCGGTGCCCGTCTCGCGTCAGTCACCGAGCCCGCTCGCCCTCCGCGGCACCGGCTTCGGCATGCCGAGCGTGCAGATCGACGGCAACGACGTGCTCGCGAGCTACGCGGTCACGCGGCAGTCCCTCGAGGAGGCGCGCGCCGGCGAGGGGCCGAGCTTCATCGAGGCCGTCACGTACCGCATGGGCGCGCACACCACGGCCGACGACCCCACGAAGTACCGCACGCAAGACGAAGTCGACCTCTGGACGACCCGCGACCCGATCACGCGCTACCGCGCCTGGCTCGAGGGCCGCGGCGCGAGCGCGGCGTTCTTCGACGATGTCGACGCCGAGGCGCAGGACTTCGCCGCCGACGTGCGCCGCCGCGCGCTCGAGCTGCCCTCCCCCACGCGCGAGACGATCTTCGAGCACGTCTACCACGAGCCGCACCCGCTCATGGCCGAGCAGTACGCCTGGCTCGACCGCTTCGAGCGCTCGCTCGACGGGAGCGACGCATGAGCCTCGCCGGCGACGCCATCCGACGCCTCGACGAGCCCGGCACGGCCGAGGCGCAGCACCAGGAGGTCTCCGTGACGAACCACTCGACGGCCGAGGCATCCGCCCGGCCCGCGCAGCAGGATGCCGAGCCCGCCGTGCGCGGCGTGCAGACGCTGTCCATGGCGAAGGCCATCACGGCGGGGCTCCGCGAGGCGCTGCGCGCCGACGAGAAGGTGCTGCTGATGGGCGAGGACATCGGCCCGCTCGGCGGCGTCTTCCGCGTCACCGAGGGCCTGCAGGCCGAGTTCGGCGACCGCCGCGTGCTCGACACCCCGCTCGCCGAGTCCGGCATCGTGGGCACGGCGATCGGCCTCGCGATGCGCGGCTACCGCCCGGTCATCGAGATCCAGTTCGACGGCTTCATCTTCCCCGCCTTCGACCAGATCACGACGCAGCTCTCCCGCATCAACCTGCGGCACGGCGGCGCCATGCCGATGCCCATCGTGATCCGCGTGCCCTACGGCGGCCACATCGGCTCGATCGAGCACCACCAGGAGAGCCCCGAGGCGTACTTCGCGCACACACCGGGCCTGCGGGTCGTGAGTCCCTCGAACCCGCACGACGCGTACTGGATGATCCAGGAGGCCATCGCCTCGAACGACCCCGTGCTCTACTTCGAGCCGAAGAGCCGCTACTGGCCGAAGGGCCCGGTCGACCTCGACCACGCCGGCATCCCGCTGCACGAGAGCCGCATCGTGCGCCAGGGCACCGACGTCACCGTCGTCGGCCACGGCGCCATGGTCGCCACGCTCCTGCAGGCCGCCGACATCGCCGCCGGCGAGGGCACGAGCCTCGAGGTCGTCGACCTCCGCAGCCTCTCCCCCATCGACTACGGACCGCTGCTCGAGTCCGTGCACCGCACCGGCCGCCTGGTCGTCGCGCAGGAGGCGTACGGCAACGTCTCCGTCGGTTCCGAGATCGCCGCCACCGTCGCCGAGCGGGCGTTCTACTCGCTCGAGGCCCCGGTGCTCCGCGTCTCCGGCTTCGACACCCCGTTCCCGCCCGCCGCCCTCGAGACCGAGTATCTGCCGAGCCCCGACCGGGTGCTCGAGGCCGTCGACCGGGCCCTGGCCTTCTGATGCATGCCGGGTCCAGCATGCGGCATCGAGCAGGCTGGACCCGGCATCGCGCAACACCGCACGACCCTTCGAACGAGAGGCGCACCCGCCCATGAGCGAGATCCGGTTCCCCCTTCCCGACGTCGGCGAGGGCCTCACCGAGGCTGAGATCGTGCAGTGGAAGGTCGCCCCCGGCGACCGCATCGCGCTCGACCAGGTGTTCGTCGAGATCGAGACCGCGAAGTCGCTCGTGGAGCTGCCCAGCGCCTACGAGGGCGTCGTCGCCGAGCTGCTCGTCGACGAGGGCTCGACCGTCGACGTGGGCACCCCGATCCTGGTCATCCAGACGGATGCCTCGAGCGGCATGAATGCGGGCGCGCCCGCGGCTCCGGCCGGTGCCGCCGCCCCGGCTCCCGCGGCGGACGCGGCCGAGCTCGTCGCCGACACCGCCGCCTCCATCGCGGGCGACGAGGGCGGGGCCGTGCTCGTCGGCCACGGGGCATCCGGTCCTGCGCTCAGCCGTCGTCGCCGCCACCCCGTCGCCGACGGCGCGCACGCCCACCTCGGCGACGCCCACGTGCCGCCCGCTCCCCCGACGGCGCCGGCGGTCGAGGCCGCGCCGGTCGCGGCATCCGCTCCGCGCCCCTCGGTCGAGTCGCAGATCCCCGTCATCGCGAAGCCGCCGATCCGCAAGCTCGCCAAGGACCTCGGCGTCGACCTCTCCCGGGTCACCCCGACCGGCCCGATCGGCGACATCACGCGCGACGACGTCATCCGGGAGGCGACGCAGGCGAGCGTCTTCCGCAACATCCAGACCCCGGAACTCCCGGAGGGCCGCGAGACCCGCATCCCGGTGAAGGGCGTGCGCAAGGCGATCGCCTCGGCGATGGTGCAGAGCGCCTTCACCGCGCCGCACGTCTCGGTCTTCGCCGACGTCGACGCCACCCGCACCATGGAGTTCGTGAAGCGGCTCAAGGCCTCCCCCGACTTCGCGGGCGTGAAGGTCTCGCCGCTGCTCATCATGGCCAAGGCGATGATCTGGGCCGTCCGCCGCAACCCGACCGTCAACGCGCAGTGGACCGACGAGGAGATCATCGTCAAGCACTTCGTGAACCTCGGCATCGCCGCGGCGACCCCTCGCGGGCTCATCGTGCCGAACGTGAAGGACGCGCAGAACATGTCGATGGTCGAGCTCGCGGCCGCGCTCGAGCAGCTGACGCTCACCGCGCGCGAGGGCAAGACGCAGCCGGCCGAGATGCAGCACGGCACGATCACGATCACGAACATCGGCGTCTTCGGCATGGACACGGGCACGCCGATCCTGAACCCGGGCGAAGTCGCGATCGTCGCGCTCGGCACCATCAAGCAGAAGCCCTGGGTCGTCGACGGCGAGGTGCGGCCGCGCTACGTGACGACGATCGGCGGCTCCTTCGACCACCGCGTCGTCGACGGCGACGTGGCGAGCCGCTTCCTCGCGGACGTCGCCGCGATCATCGAGGAGCCGGCGCTGCTCCTCGAGTGAGCAGCGCGGCCGTGGTCGCGATCACTCCCACGGGGCGACTGCTCGCGCGGTGGGCGGGAGCGGCGGCTCCAGCGTGAGTGCGAGCCCGGCCTGCTCCGCGAGCGCGATCAGCTCGGCCGACGCGGTCGCGGGAGTGTCGTCGCGCAGCTCGACGGTGACGGCGCCGTCCTCGATCGCGACGGTGCCGGTGCCGAGCTCCTGCGCTCGTTCGACGAGCGGCAGGAAGGGGGCGAGCTCCGTGTCGGCGGAGAGCAGTGCGGCGAGGTGCACGTGATCGGGCAGATTCTGGTCGCCGTCCTCGTCCCAGGAGCCGCGGAAGTCGAGCGGGACGCCGGGCAGCTCGGAGCGCACGTCGCGAATGGCCTCGGCAAGGCGGGCGCGGTCGGTCGAGGTGAGCGTGACCAGGAGCGGGTCGTCGCCGCCCGCCTCCGGACCCTGGAGCGAGACGCCGAAGCGCCCCTCGAAGCCCTCGCCGAGCCGTTGCATCGCGGCGCTCGCCTGAGCGAAGCGGACGAGCCCGGGCTCCGACAGGCAGGTGGTGCCGGACTCGGGCGAGAACACATTCAGCACCGTGCCCGGCGCGAGCGAGTCCTCCTTCGTCGCGATCGAGATCATGGCCACCTCGACGTCGCCCTCGCAGCTCAGCTGAGCGATGCGGCGGGCGTCGTCCTCGGTCAGGGCGGGGTCGAGGACGAGGTCGAGCCGGTGCTCCGCCGGAGTGACGACACCGCCGGCGAGATCGGCGCGTGCCGAGAGCACGCCGGGGAGGCCGTCGAGGCGGGCCGCCAGGTTCTGCAGTTCGGGCGCCTGGCCGAGGCATCCGGCGAGCAGGACGATGGTCGACAGGCCGGCGACGACTGCGGCGACCGGTCGAATGCGCATCACTCCATCATGCCGCTCGGCGGCGGTCAGGCGAAGCGGCGCTCGTAGACGAGCTGGCCGTCCACCTCTGCGCTGCGCTGCATGCCGGCGTGCTCGAGCGCCCGACGGGCCGGCAGATTCTCGACCTCCGCGTGAGCGCGCACGAGCGTGGCGCCGGCCGAGCGAGCCAGCTCGAGGGCCGCGACCACGGTGGGGACCGAGAGCCCCTGCCCGCGCACCGCGGGCACGAGTCCGAACGCGAACTCGACCGCGCCATGCTCGTCGGGCGGGCCGAAGAGGTTCACTCCCCCGATCGCCGCGCCCTCGGCGCCGCGATGCACGAGGTACGGGCCGAAGGGCGCCGGGTCGCCGTCCTCGCGGACGGTGCGCACGAACTCGCGCAGCAGCTCGGGCTCCTCGGTGAAGGCGTAGCCGCCCTCCCACCCGGCCGTCGCATCGATCTCGCCGGCGAGCAGGCGCTCGGCCTCGGCGACGGTGAACGGATGCAACGTGATGGGCTCGGTCGTCGTATCCACGTGCTTCACTCTCCCACGTTCCGATGACGCGCAGGTTTCGGATGTGCGTCCGGTGTCATGCGGTGACGTCGCGAGACGGCGGATGACCCCGCCGCGGGCCGCAGCGACCCCGACCCGGTCGGCGCCATGATGGTTTTGACAATCATTATCAATAAGCGTACCGTCGAGGTCATGACCGCACGACGCCGCATCCGCCGACCCGCCCTCGCCATCGCCTCGCTCGCGATCGGCACCACCGGGGTCCTCGTGCTCGCCGGCTGCGCCGGCGGGGGCGCGGCCGCCGATGGCGGCGACGGCGTCTCGATCGTCGCGACGACCACGCAGGTGGGCGACTTCACCCGTGAGCTCGTGGGCGGCGAGGCGAAGGTCACCCAGCTCCTCGGTCCCGGGCAGAGCGCCCACGGCTTCGACCCCTCGGCGGCGCAGCTCGCCGCGATCGCGAGCGCCGACGCGCTCGTCGTGAACGGCGCCGGCCTCGAGGGCTGGGTCGACGACGCGGTCGCCGCCTCCGGCTTCGACGGCAAGCTCATCGACGCGAGCACGGGCATCGAGCTCTTCGGCACGCACGATCACGATCACGATCACGGCGACGAGACGGCCGACGAGCACGCCGAGCACGGCGACGAGACGGCCGACGAGCACGCTGCGGACGACTCGCACGACGGCCACGACCACAGCGGCGGCAACCCGCACATCTGGACCGATCCCGAGCTCGCCGAGCAGATGGTCGAGAACATCGCCGACGGTCTCGCCGAGGTGCCCGGGCTCGACGCCGCGACGATCGACGCGAACGAGTCGGCGTACACCGCGAAGCTCGCCGCGCTCGACGAGTGGATCGAGCAGAACGTCTCGCAGGTGCCCGTCGCCCAGCGGCTGCTCGTCACCAACCACGATGCCTTCACCTACTTCGTCGAGGCCTACGACCTCACCTTCGTCGGCAGCGTCATCCCGAGCTTCGACGACAACGCCGAGCCCTCGGCCGCCGAGATCGACGAGCTCGTGAAGAAGATCCGCGAGACCGGCGTCAAGGCCGTGTTCTCGGAGGGCTCGATCTCGCCCAAGGCCGCGGAGACGATCGCGACGGAGGCCGGGGTCGCCGTGTACTCCGGCGAGGACGCGCTGTACGGCGACGCGCTCGGCGCCGAGGGCACCGATGGCGCCACCTACCTCGGCAGCCAGGAGCACAACGTGCGGCTGATCCTGGAGTCGTGGGGCGTCGTGCCGACCGAGCTCCCCGCCGTGCTGCAAAAATGACGAGCATGACCGATCCCGTCCTGGAGCTGCTGGGGGCCGCGTTCACGCACCCCGGCGGCTCCGGCGTCTCGGGGCTCGACTTCGCGATCGCCCCGGGGGAGGCGGTCGCGCTCGTCGGTCCCAACGGCGCCGGCAAGTCGACCCTGCTCAAGGGGCTGCTCGGCCTGGTGCCGAAGACGGCGGGCCGGGTGCGCATCGCCGGCAGTGAACATGCCGCGAACGGCATGATCGGGTTCCTGCCGCAGACCGCCGAGCTCGATCCGGAGTTCCCGATCACGCTCGAGCAGGTCGTGATGCAGGGGCGGTACCGCAAGCTCGGGCTGTTCCGCTGGCCGGGTCGCGCCGACCGCGCAGCCGTGCGCCGGGCGCTCGAGTCCGTCGGGCTCGCGCCGCTCGCGAAGCGGCGCTACGGCGAGCTCTCCGGTGGCCAGCGCCAGCGCGGCCTGCTCGCCAGGGCGCTCGCCTCGGAGCCGGTGCTGCTCCTGCTCGACGAACCGTTCAACGGCCTCGACCAGCCGAACCGGGACGCCCTGATCGAGACGCTCCGGCGGTTGAAGACCGAGCGGGTCTCGGTGCTCGTCTCCACCCACGACCTCGAGCTCGCGCGCCAGGTCTGCGACGCCGTGCTCTTCGTGAACGGCGAGCAGCTCGCCTTCGGCCCGATCGACCAGGTGCTCACCCTCGCCAACGTGCAGGAGTGCTTCGAGGGCGTTGAGGTCGAAGTCGACGAGCACACCCTCGTCGTTCCCGGGCACGAGGGGCATTGATGCCGCGAACCGCATATCTCGGCGCGGGCCGCGCGGCGGGCCCAGCCTCGCCGGCGGGGGAGTGGCGCGCATGAGCCTCGGCGACGCGCTCTTCGGTGCGTTCGCGATGCCGTTCATGGGCCGGGCGCTCTTCGTGATGCTCGTGCTCGCCGTGGTCGCTGGCGTGATCGGCGTGCTCGTGAACCTCCGCGGGCTCGAGTTCATCACCGACGGGCTCACGCACGCGGTGTTCCCCGGGCTCGCGATCGGCCTCGCCCTCGGCGGCACGGCCGGACTCATCCCCGGTGCCGCCGTCGCAGCGCTGGCCGCCGCGCTCGTGCTCACCTGGCTCGACCGGGCCGGCATCACCTCCGACGCGGCGATCGCGATCGTGCTCACCGCGACCTTCAGCATCGGCGTGATCGTGGTCTCGCGCAGCGACGACTACGCGGGCGAGCTCGAGGCCCTGCTCTTCGGGCGCGTGCTGACCGTGCCCCCCGAGCAGCTCGTACCGCTCGTCGGCGTCTCGCTGCTCGCCCTGCTCGCGATCGGGGTGACGATGAAGCAGCAGCTGCTGCGCGCCTTCGACCCCGCCGGCAGCCGCGCGATGGGCGACTCGGCCCTTGCCCTCGACCTCGTGCTCAACGCCGCCGTCGCGCTCGTCGTGGTCGCGGCCTCGGCCACGATCGGATCGCTCCTCGTGCTCGCGCTGCTCATCGTGCCCGGGGCGGTCGCACGGCTCGTCACCGTGCGCCTCTGGTGGCTGTTCCCGATCGCCGCGGCGTTCGCGGCGGTCGCGGCGTGGCTCGGCCTCGCGGCGAACTACGCGATCTCGCTCGGCGCGGGCGTCGACCTGCCGGCCGGTTCGACGATCGTCGCGGTCTTCGTGCTCGGCTACGGGCTCGTGCTCGCGGTCGCGCTGCTCGCCGGGCGCCTCGCCCGGCGTGCGCGCCCCGAGCACTCGGCCGGGCCGGCGGCGACGACGACGGCGGCGGCAGCCGCGACGGCGGGGGAGGCGGCCTGATGGGCTACTTCGAGCGCGCGCTCCTCGCGGCCGTCGTGATCGGTGCCGGCGCGGGCTTCGTCGGCGCCCTCGTCGTGCTGCGCCGGCGCACCTTCTTCGCGCAGGCGCTCACGCACGCCACCTATCCGGGCGCGGTCGCGGCGGCGGCGCTCGGCGTCAGTGTTCCCCTCGGCGCGGCGGTCGCCTCGGTCGCGATCGTCGCGATCATGGCGGGCATCGCCCGGGTGCGCCGGCAGGGCGCGCAGGTCGCCGCCGGCGTCGTGCTGACCGCCGGATTCGCCGCGGGCGCCCTGCTTCAGGCGAGCCTGCCCGGCATGCCGGTGCACGCCGAGTCGTTCCTGGTGGGCTCGATCCTGACCGTCACCGACGGCGACATCCTGCTGGCCGCGGTCGTCGCGGTCGCCGCCGTCGTCCTCGTGGCGGCCTTCGGCACGCGGATCTTCTTCTCGACCTTCGATCCGTCGGGATTCCGGGCGGCCGGCTTCCGGGAGTGGCCCGTCGAGCTCCTGGTGCTCGCGCTCATCGCCGCCTCCGTGGTCTCCTCGCTGCCCGCGGTCGGGGCCATCCTCGCGATCGCGCTCATCGCCGCACCGGCCGCCGCCGCGCGGTTGGTCGTGTCGAGCTATCGGGGGGTGCTGCTCGTCGCCCCCGTCATCGGTGCGGCGTCCGGGATCATCGGCGTGCTGGTCTCGCGCGCCTTCGCGATCGCGGCGGGGCCGTCGATCGCGCTCGCCGCGACGGCGTTCTTCGCCGTCGCCTTGGGCGTTTCCAAGCTTCGACGGCTACCGTGGAGGGAGCAGATCCCGGTCGAGACGGCAGAGGACGCACGCATCGCATGAAACGCAACACCTGGCAGCGCGAGGCCGTTCGCGAGGCCCTCGACGACACCGAGGGCTTCATCAGCGCACAGGCCCTGCACTCGGCGCTGCACGCCAACGGGTCGCCGATCGGATTGGCGACCGTGTACCGGGCGCTCGGCGACCTCGCCTCGAGCGGCGAGGCCGACTCCCTGCAGTCCCCGGAGGGCGAGGCGCTCTACCGCGCGTGCTCGACGACGGGGCATCACCACCACCTGATCTGCCGCAACTGCGGGCTCACGGTCGAGATCGCGGCCGACGAGGTCGAGGCCTGGGCCAAGGGCGTCGCCGCCGAGCACGGCTTCACCCAGGCCGCCCACGTGGTCGACGTCTTCGGCCTCTGCGCGAACTGCACCAAGCTCGCCGCCGCCGGCTGAGCGGCCGGAGAAGCCCAGATCAGAGGATATTTCCAACCGTTCGGTTTGAGTTCTGCTCCCGAAGGTGGATAGCGTGGACGAGGTCCTCGTGACCGTTTGAACCCAGTCCGCGGCCCCGCGGCACCGTGGTGCCAGGGGACGTATGGTGGGGGCGTGGTGCCCGGTCCCGATGGCCGGTCGCGCTGGATCCCCGGATCGCTGGACCGCGTATCGCGCTCCGCTCCCGGATCCCGGATCGCCCTGACCCGGCCGTGACTCGTGCGCGTCAGCACACAGCACCCTCCGCCGGCGCGCCAGGAGCACCCCGTCTATGCCCGTGCGCCCGCAGCAGCCCGACTCCAGCACCCGACCCGACCCGACCACCGAGCTCCAGACTCCCGGGCTCGAACCGCACCCGGACCCGCTCGCGCTCCGCCCCGTCGCCGCCGAGACGCCCGCCATCGAGGTCGCCGGCCTCACCAAGTTCTTCGGCCGCCGCCCCGGCGAGGCCCTCGAGCGCTTGCGCCGCGGCGCGAGCCGCGAGGAGCTCGCCGGACTCGGTACCGCCGCCGTCATCGACGCCGACTTCCAGGTCGCGCAGGGCGAGATCTTCGTCGTCATGGGCCTCTCCGGCTCCGGCAAGTCGACGCTCATCCGGATGCTGAACGGCCTGCTTCCCGCGACCGCCGGCACCGTCTCGGTGATGGGGGAGCGGATCACCGGCATCGCGCCGAAGCGCCTCCGCGAGGTGCGCCGCCGGCACGTGTCGATGGTGTTCCAGCACTTCGCCCTGCTGCCGCACCGGAACGTGCGCGACAACGCCGCCTACGGGCTCGAGATCCAGGGCGTCGCGCCGGCGGAGCGCCGGGAGCGCGCCGAACGGATCCTCGAGCGCGTCGGCCTGGGCGGCTGGGGCGACAAGCTCCCGTCCGAGCTCTCCGGCGGCATGCAGCAGCGCGTCGGGCTCGCCCGCGCGCTCGCCGCGGACACCGACATCCTGCTGATGGACGAGGCGTTCAGCGCGCTCGACCCGCTCATCCGCCGCGAGATGCAGGAGCAGCTCATCGAGCTGCAGCAGGAGCTCGGCAAGACGATCGTCTTCATCACGCACGATCTCAACGAGGCGATGTTCCTCGGCGACCGCATCGCGGTCATGCGCGACGGCCGCATCGTGCAGCTCGGCACGGCCGAGGAGATCCTCACCGATCCCGCCGACGACTACGTCGCCCAGTTCGTGCAGGACGTCGACCGGGCGCGCGTGCTCACCGCCGCGAACGTGATGGAGCCGCCGCGCGCGGTCGTCTCCGCCTCGGCCGGCCCGCGCGGCGCCCTGCGCACCATGCGCGACCTGCAGACCTCGATGGCCTTCGTCGTCACCGGCGGACGCCGGCTGCGCGGCGTCATCCGCGACCGCGACGCGCTCCGGCTCGTGCAGCGCGGCGACCGCTCGCTCGAGAGCGCGATCCGCGACGACCACCCGGTCGTGCACCCCGACGAGCACCTCAGCGAACTCCTCGAGACCTCGGTCGAGAGCCCGCTGCCGCTCGCCGTGGTCGACGACGCCGGGCGCCTGCTCGGCGCCGTCCCGCGCGTCACCCTGCTCGCCGCGCTCGGCAACGTCCCAGCCGTGACCGGCGAGCTCGAGATCGTCGAGCCGCCCGCGACCGTCCCGGTCGACGTCGTGACCGCGACGCTCCGCGAGACCGCGGCCGCGGCGCACGAGGACGTCGAGCCGCGCGCGAGCGAGGCGGAGCCCGCCGAGGATGCCGCGCCGGAGCTCGCCCGGCCGGTGGCCGCCGCGACGGAGGGGGGTGCCCGATGAACGGCTTCCGCCTGCCCCTCGGCGAGTGGATCGAAGCGATCTTCCGCACCATCACCGACGTCGCCGGAGGCTTCTTCTCCGCGCTGCGCACGATCTTCCTCGGCGCCTACGACGCGGTGGACTGGCTCTTCTCGGCGCCCCCGTTCTGGGCCGTGATCGTCGCGATCGCGGCGCTCGCCTGGTGGGCGCGCGGCTGGAAGCTCGGGGTCGGCACGGCCCTCGGCCTCCTGGTCATCCTCGGCGTCGACCAGTGGGACAACGCCATGGACTCGCTCGCTCTCGTGCTCGTCGCGAGCGCCATCGCGATCGCGGTCGCGGTGCCGCTCGGCATCCTGGCGGCCCGGAACGACGTCGCGTCCCGCATCATCCGGCCGATCCTCGACTTCATGCAGACGATGCCGGCGATGGTCTACCTCATCCCCGCGCTCGTGCTGTTCCGCGTCGGCGTCGTGCCCGGCATCGTCGCGACGATCGTGTTCGCGATGGCCCCCGGCGTGCGGCTCACCGAGCTCGGCATCCGCGGCGTCGACCGCGAGGTGGTCGAGGCGGGGCAGGCCTTCGGCTCCTCCTCGGGCCGCATCCTGCGGCAGATCCAGCTGCCGCTCGCGATGCCGTCGATCATGGCCGGCGTGAACCAGGTCATCATGCTCTCGCTGTCGATGGTCGTCATCGCCGGCATGGTCGGCGCGGGCGGTCTCGGTGGCCAGGTCGTCGCGAGCCTCACCCGGCTCGACGTCGGCCTCGGTTTCGAGGCCGGGCTCTCCGTCGTCATCCTCGCAGTCATCCTGGACCGCATCACCGGTGCCTTCGGCGGCGGCTTCCGCGGCAGGGCCGGCAAGGCCAAGCCGGGCACGGCCAAGGCGACGGCGAAGGCCCAGGCGGCCACGCCGCAGACCCCCGCCGAGCCCGACTCTGAGCCGCAGCCGCCGCGCGTGCCCGCCGCGACCGCCTGAGCGGCGCCCCGACTCGCGGGCGCCGGCGCCCGACCGCCGGCGCCCGTCGATCCCGCGCGGCGCCCCCGCGCGGAACATCCCCAACACCCGCGACACAGCACGCGGGAGGAAAGGAAGCACCATGAAGAAGCGACACCTCACCTCGGCCCTCGCCATCGGCGCGGCCGCGACGATCGCCCTGGCCGGCTGCGCGGGCGACGGCGGGGGCGGCGGCGACGCCGCCTCCGACAAGCAGCTCACGATCGCCGTGTTCAACGGCTGGGACGAGGGCATCGCCGCCTCCGAGCTCTGGAAGGCGGTGCTGACCGAGCAGGGCTACGACGTCACGCTCGAGTACGCCGACGTCGCGCCGGTCTTCTCCGGCCTCTCCACCGGCGACTACGACCTCACCCTCGACGTGTGGCTGCCGCAGACGCACGCGAGCTACCTCGAGCAGTTCGGGGCCGACATCACCGACCTCGGCGCCTGGAACGAGGAGGCCTCGCTCACGGTCGCGGTCAACGAGGACGCCCCGATCGACTCGCTCGCCGACCTCGCGAAGCACGCCGACGAGTTCGACAACCGCATCGTCGGCATCGAGCCGGGCGCGGGCCTCACCGAGGCGGTGCAGAACGAGACGATCCCGACGTACGGCCTCGACGGCATGGAGTTCGTCACCTCCTCGACGCCGGCCATGCTCTCCGAGTTGACCGCGGCGACCGACGCCGGCGAGAACATCGTCGTCACGCTGTGGCGCCCGCACTGGGCCTACGACGCCTTCCCCCTGAAGGACCTGAAGGACCCCGAGGGCACACTCGGCACCGCCGAGGGCATCCACGCCTTCGGCAGCGGCAGCTTCGCCGACGACCACCCCGAGGTCGCGGAGTGGCTGTCCAACTTCGAGATGGACAGCGAGCTGCTCTACTCGCTCGAGAACGCCATGTTCAACGAGCACACGGGTGACGACTACGAGCAGGTCGTCGCCGACTGGATCGCCGACAACCGGGAGTGGGTCGACGGCCTGACGAAGTAGCACCACGCGCGCACCGAGGGTGCGCCGCCGACGCGGATGCCGCGGGCCGCACCGGCCCGCGGCATCCGTCGTCTTCCGGCGAACCCTGGACGCCGCCCGCGATCTTCCGTAGCATCCGACTCGGATGCAGGTTCGGGGGGACCCATCCGTCGCCGCCCGCGGCATCCGCGCCGGCACCGAGCTCCGGTGCCGGATCTCGATGCTGGGGGGCCACATGTCCGAACGACTCGACTCCGATGAGACGCCGAACTTCTCGAGGCCGGGGGAGGCGACGGTCGCGGCGCGGCACCGCATCCCGCAGGCCGAGTCCCTGCCCGATACGGCGTACCAGATCGTGCACGACGAGATCATGCTCGACGGGAACTCGCGGCTGAACCTCGCCACCTTCGTGGGCACGTGGATGGACGACGAGGCCAAGAAGCTGTACGAGGACTCGTTCGACAAGAACATGATCGACAAGGACGAGTACCCGCAGACCGCGGCGATCGAGGACAACTGCTGGCGGATGCTCGCGAACCTCTGGAACGCGCCGGACGCGAGCACCGCGATCGGCACCTCGACGATCGGCTCCTCGGAGGCGTGCATGCTCGGCGGCCTGGCGTTCAAGCGCCGCTGGCAGCAGGCCCGCCGTGCGGCGGGCAAGGACACGAGCTCGCCGAACCTCGTGATGTCGAGCGCGGTGCAGGTGTGCTGGGAGAAGTTCTGCAACTACTTCGACGTCGAGCCGCGCTTCGTGCCGATCTCCGAGGAGCACAAGACGCTCGACGGCCACGGCCTCGAGCAGTACGTCGACGAGAACACCATCGGCGTGGTGGCGATCATGGGCGTCACCTACACCGGCATGTACGAACCCGTCGACGAGATCTCGAAGGCGCTCGACGCCATCCAGGCGAAGACGGGCCTCGACATCCCGATCCACGTCGACGGGGCCTCCGGCGCGATGATCGCGCCGTTCCTGCAGCCCGACACGGTGTGGGACTTCCGCCTGGAGCGGGTGCACTCGATCAGCACCTCCGGGCACAAGTACGGGCTGGTGTACCCGGGCCTCGGCTGGGTGGTCTGGCGCGAGGCGCAGTGGCTGCCGGACGACCTCGTGTTCAAGGTGAGCTACCTCGGCGGCGAGATGCCGACGTTCGCGCTGAACTTCTCCCGGCCGGGCGCGCAGGTGCTGCTGCAGTACTACGCGTTCCTGCGGCTCGGCATCGACGGCTACACCGCGGTGCAGCAGGCCTCGCAGGATGTCGCGAAGTACCTCTCGGCGGGCATCGCGAAGATCGGCGCGTTCGAGCTGTGGAACGACGGCAGCGACATCCCCGTCTTCGCGTGGCGGCTGAAGGCCGGGCACACGAAGAACTGGAACCTGTACCACCTGCAGGACCGGCTCAGGATGAAGGGATGGCTCGTCCCCGCCTATCCCATGCCGGACGACCTCGCCGACCTCACCGTGCAGCGCATCGTCGTGCGCAACGGGCTCAGCATGGACCTCGCCGAGGACCTGCTCGAGGCGATCCAGACCGAGACCGCGTACCTCGACGCCCTCGAATCGCCGATGCCGGTCGAGGGCCAGCACCCCGGGTTCCACCACTAGGGGTGCGAGATGGCTCAGCACCGCACCGAGGCCGCGCGCACCTCGAACCATCCGCTCGCGCCGCACAACCCGGCGACCGCCTTCCTCGGCGTCGGCCAGCTGGCCCTGCTCACCCTCGTCGTCGTCGCGAGCCTGCGCTCGCTGCCGGCGATGGCGGTGTTCGGGCTCGGCAGCATCACCCTGTACCTGATCCCGGCGATCTTCTTCCTGATCCCGACGGCGCTCGTCGCCGCCGAGCTCGCGACCGGGTGGAAGGGCGGCGTCTACATCTGGGTGCGCGAGGCGCTCGGCAACCGCTGGGGCTTCACGGCGGTCTGGCTGCAGTGGATCCAGAACGTCGTCTGGTACCCGACGCAGCTGTCGTTCATCGCGGCAGCGCTCGCCTTCGTGTTCTTCGACCCCTCGCTGTCGAACTCCGGCTTCTTCACCGCGGTGGTGATCCTGGTGCTCTACTGGGGGTCGACGTTCATCACGCTGCGCGGCGGCAACCTCTTCGCGAAGCTCGGCTCCTGGGGCGGCATCCTCGGCACCCTGCTGCCCGCGGCGCTGCTGATCGTGTTCGGCGCGATCTGGGTGTTCAGCGGCGAGAAGAGCCAGGTGCCGCTCGAGGCATCCGCCATCATCCCGCCGTTCACCGGCCTCGCCTCGATCGTGCTGATCGTGTCGAACGTGCTCGCCTACGCGGGCATGGAGGTCAACGCGGTGCACGTGAACCAGATGAAGGACCCGGGCCGCGGATACCCGCGCTCGGTGCTGCTCGCCTCGGTGCTGATCCTCGCCGTGTTCATCCTGCCGACGCTCGCGATCTCGGTCGCGGTGCCGCAGAAGGAGCTCGGCCTCACGAACGGGATCATGCTCGCCTTCGGCGAGTACTTCCAGCACTGGGGGATGGGGGAGTGGGCCACCGCGATCGTGTCGGCGCTGATCGCGGCGGGCGCGCTCGCCTCGGTCATCACCTGGGTCGCCGGGCCGTCGAAGGGCGTGCTCGCCGCCGCCGAGACGGGGCTGCTGCCGCCGCTGCTGCAGAAGCGCAACACGGAGGGCGTGCAGTCCGGCATCCTCATGCTGCAGGGCACGATCGTGACCGTGCTCGCGGCGATCTTCATCATCGTGCCCGACGTGAGTTCGGCGTTCGTCGCGCTCATCGACATGGCCGCGGCGCTCTACCTGATCATGTACATGATGATGTTCGCCTCCGCGATCGTGCTGCGGCGCACGCAGCCGAACGTGAAGCGGGCGTACCGCGTGCCGGCGCTCGACTTCGTCGCCGGGGTCGGCTTCCTCGCCTGCCTCGCGGCGTTCCTGCTGGCGTTCATCCCGCCCGACGGGTTCAGCGCGTTCTCGCCCGCCGCGTACCCGTGGATCGTCGGCGTCGTCATCGTCGTGCTCGGCGTGCCGCCGCTCATCTTCTACGCCGTCAGACGGCCCAGCTGGGACCGGCGCAGCGAGGCCGACAAGCAGAAGCACGGCACGCACGAGGAGGATGCCGCACCGCCGCCGGCATCCGCCTGATCGTCCCGCTCGGCGAGGGGGTGCCGCGCCTGGCATCCCCTCGCGGCGTCCGTGCTTGCGAGCGGGGCTCGCGGCTGAGAGGATGCCGACCGTGCGGCGTCGCGTTCCCGGAGTGCTCAGCAGTGCCGCGGTGATCGCCGCGGTGCTGTGCGGATGCGCCCTCGCGGCGCCGACTCGGCCCGATGGCCCGCAGCCTGCGTCCGCGGGCAGCTCCCCGACCGCCTCTGCGCCGACCGCCCCTGCTCCGACGGGAGACGCGCGCGGCGCACTGACCGGTGCGGCGGTCGCCGCGGTCGCGCCCGGCTGGGAGCCCTCGCCCTTCACCGGCTTCGTGGAGGCTCCCGACGGTCACGCCTACGGCGGCGACTGCCGGGCGAGCGCCTGGGACGTCCTCTCCCTGACCGAGGCGGCGACGCGCGTCGCCCGCACCTTCCGCACCACGACGGAGGCGGAGCCGAGGCCCCACCTCACGCTCGGTGTGGTGGCGCTCCCGCCCGAGGATCGTCAGCGGGATCTCGACGCCCTCGACCACCAGTTCAGCTCCTGCGTCGGCGAGGGCCCCGACGGCGTCGTCCGTCAACTGCCGCTGACCGTCGTGCCCGACTGGTCGGGCCTGCACCAGGTGGGCGGGGATCGCGACCTCTACTGGGCCCCGTACGGAGCGGGCATCGTGCTGGCTCAGCTCGATCCCGGCGCCGACGGGCTGGACGAGGAGCTCGTGCGGGACCTCCGGGCGATCCTGGCGGCGCAGCTCGCCGAGCTCGAGTAATCGCGTCTCGCGTCTCGCGCCTCGCGTCAGAGGATGAGCGTGCCGTACATGAGCGAGTCCAGCACGACGCTCGCGAGCTGCACCACGAGCGTGAACGCGCCGCTCACCAGGCCGCCGATCGCCGCCCAGCGGAGCCGCGGAGGGGCGCTCGTCCGCGCGCCGATGGCGCCGACGACGACGAGGGCGAGGGCCAGCGACAGCGAGACCGCGGTGACCGCCGCGGACACCACGGCGAAGCGGTCGCCCGCCGCGAGGACGCGGAAGAGGAACGGGGTCATCAGGATGACGACCGCGTGCACGCCCAGCAGGACGAGGCAGACGAGGCCCGGCACGTTGAGCGGCCGGGCGGGCTGCGGCGAGACCGCGACGGCCTGGGCGGCTCGGCTCGGCTCGGCGGTCTCCATCTCCTGCGCTGCCATGCGGGAGACGCTACCAAGATTCGAACCCGCGTGGTATCCCCGACCGCAGAGCCCGCGCCCGGATTCGGCCTGGGGTGGGGGATCTGCTAGGCTGGCTCGTTGGCTGGGTACATCCACTGCCCAGTTCGTAGGCGAATCCCTCGTATTCTTCCGCGCAAGCGGTGGGCGTCGCCTGCAGACAAGAGACCTTGGGAGGGGCGATCCGCCCCTCGGTATTGGAGGAAACCAATGGCAGCAGTGTGCCAGGTGACCGGCGCCGTTCCCGGCTTCGGTCACAACATCTCGCACTCGCACCGTCGGACGAAGCGCCGCTTCGACCCGAACGTGCAGAAGAAGACGTACTACGTGCCCTCGCTTCGTCGCAGCGTGACGCTGAACGTGTCCGCCAAGGGCATCAAGGTGATCGACGCCCGTGGCATCGACGCCGTCGTCCGTGACATCCAGGCTCGTGGGGTGAAGCTCTAATGGCGAAGCAGCAGGACATCCGTCCCATCATCAAGCTCCGTTCGACGGCCGGCACCGGGTACACCTACGTGACCCGCAAGAACCGTCGCAACAACCCCGACCGTCTCGTGCTCAAGAAGTACGACCCCGTGGTGCGCAAGCACGTCGACTTCCGAGAGGAGCGCTAAGACATGGCGAAGAAGAGCAAGATCGCGCGCAACAAGCAGCGCCAGGAGGTCGTGGACCGCTACGCCGCCAAGCGCGCCGAGCTGAAGAAGGCGCTCGTCGACCCGAACGGCACCGACGAGTCGCGCGAGGCCGCCCGCGTCGGCCTGCAGAAGCTCCCCCGCAACGCCTCGCCGGTTCGCCTGCGCTCGCGTGACGCCATCGACGGCCGCCCCCGTGGTGTGCTCTCGAAGTTCGGCATCTCGCGTGTCCGCTTCCGCGACATGGCGCACAAGGGCGAGCTGCCCGGCATCACCAAGTCGAGCTGGTAAGCCAGCCCGCACCCGCTTCACGACGAGGGGCGTCCCGGTTCTCCGGGGCGCCCCTTCTCGCGTCCGGACTCCCTCCGGGCACGTCGGCGTTCGCCATGGGCGCACGACACGCCGGTGCGAGAATGCGGGAATGATCCGGAAATCCGCGTGATTCCGGGGAATTCTGTTACATTCGAGGCGGCCTGAACGGCCCCGGGGGTGGTTGGACGATCGTTCCCGAGTTCTTCAACAAGTGCTGTTCCGACAGCGAACGTCCGAGGAGGACACTCAATGGCTGACAAGTCGCTGAACAAGACCGAGCTCGTCGCGAAGATCGCTGCTTCGACCGGTCAGAGCCAGGCCACCGTCGACTCCGTGCTCGGCGGTCTCTTCGACGCCCTCGCCGAGTCGGTCGGCTCGGGCACCAAGGTCTCCATCCCGGGCTGGCTCGCCGTCGAGCGCTCGCACCGCGCCGCTCGCACCGGCCGCAACCCGCAGACCGGCGCCACCATCGAGATCCCGGCCGGCTACTCGGTCAAGGTCACCGCGGGCTCGAAGCTCAAGGCTGCCGCCAAGTAAGTCTTCGCGACGCTCGAAGGGCGATCGGCTCCGGCCGGTCGCCCTTCGTCGTTCCGCGACGCCGGTGACGGACGGGCCGCCGGCCGCGGCGGAGAAGGCCCCCAGGTGCAGCGCCTAGGCTGGTGCGGTGCCCCGTTCCGTTCGTGTGCTCGGCCCTGCCGTGCTCGTCGCCGCTGCGCTCATCGCGGTCCTCGTGGGCCTCGCCTTCGGCGGGGGCGCCGACCCGGTCCTGATCCAGGACCCCGGTCCCATCGTGCGCTGGAGCCTCCCGGTCGCGAAGCTCCTCGTGAACCTCGGCGCCGCGGGCATGATCGGCTCGCTCGTGCTGGCGCTCTGGGCGCTCAGCCCGGAGCGCGAGGAGTTCAACGCGGCCCTCGACGTCGCGGCCGCCTCCGCCGCGGTGATGACCGTCGCGAGCGCCGCGGCCGGCCTCATCACCTTCCTCGACGTGACGGGCGTGCCCTTCGATCTGGGCGAGCGCTTCGGCATGCAGCTCGGGCAGTTCGTGACGAGCATCGGGCTCGGCCAGGCCTGGCTGACGACGACCCTCGTCGCCGCCGCCGTGACGGTGCTCTGCTTCGCCGTGCGCAACCACACCGCCCTCGTCTTCGTCGCCGTGCTCGCGGTGTTCTCGCTCGTGCCGCTCGCCCAGCAGGGGCATGCCGCCGGCGCCTCCGGGCACAACCAGGCGATCACCGCGCTCGGCCTGCACCTCGTGTTCGCCGCGGTCTGGCTGGGCGGGCTGATCACGATCGTGCTGCTGCAGCGCCGGCTCGGCGGGGAGCGGCTCGTCGTCGTCCTCGCCCGCTACTCGACCGTCGCCCTCATCTGCTTCATCGTCGTGGCGATCTCGGGCTACGCGAGCGCGGCGCTGCGCATCGGCAGCTGGGACGCGCTCGGCACGCCCTACGGCATCCTCGTCATCGCGAAGGTGGGCGCCCTCATCGCGCTCGGCTGCTTCGGCGCGCTGCAGCGCACCTGGCTGATCGGGCGGATGCAGCGCAAGCAGCTCGCGGCCGAGGCATCCGCCGGCGGTGCGAAGACGGATGCCTCGGCGCGCAAGCCCTTCGCGGAGTTCTGGTGGTTCGTGGTCGCCGAGCTCGCCTTCATGGGCATCGCCTCGGGTGTCGCGGCGGCCCTCGCCCGCACCGCGACGCCGGTCTCCGAGGACGTCGCCGGCGACCTCGCCCGCACGCCCGCCGAGATCCTCACGGGCGAGCTGCTGCCGCCGTGGCCTGACTGGTACCGCTTCGTCACCGAGTGGAAGCCCGACCTGATCTGGCTGCTCGCCTGCGGCTTCGGCATCTTCTTCTACCTCGCGGGCGTGCGCCGGCTCCGCCGCCGGGGCGACAGCTGGCCGATCTACCGCGCCGTGCTCTGGGTGTCGGGCCTGCTGCTGCTCGCGTACCTCACGAGCGGCGGCGTGAACGCCTACCAGGAGTACCTCTTCTCGGCGCACATGCTCGGCCACATGGGCCTCACGATGGCCGTGCCGGTGCTGCTCGTGCCCGGGGCGCCGGTGACGCTCATCGCGCGGGCGGTGCAGGCGCGCAAGGACGGCTCCCGCGGCGGCCGCGAGTGGGTGCTGCTCGCGGTGCACTCGAAGTTCGCCGGGATCATCGCGAACCCCTTCGTCGCCGCGGCCCTCTTCGTCGGCTCGCTCTGGGTGTTCTACTACTCGCCGCTGTTCCGCTGGTCGATGGTCGACCACATCGGGCACGAGTGGATGATCACGCACTTCCTCATCACGGGGTACCTGTTCGTGCAGTCGCTCGTGGGCATCGACCCGGTGCCGTACCGCTTGCCGTACGCGTTCCGGCTGCTGCTGCTGCTCGGCACGATGGCGTTCCACGCCTTCTTCGGCCTCGCGATCATGATGTCGACGGGGCTCATGCTCGCCGACTGGTACGGCGCGATGGGCTGGGGCACCGACGCGCTCGCCGATCAGCAGCTCGGCGGCGGCATCGCCTGGTCGATCGGCGAGATCCCGACCCTGGCGCTCGCGGTGACGGTCGCGATCCAGTGGGCGCGCAGCGACGAGAAGGAGTCCCGCCGCCGCGACCGGCACGCGGACCGCACGGGGGACGCCGAGCTCGAGGCGTACAACGCGCAGCTCGCCGCGATCGCGGAGCACGACCGGGCGCCGCGCGACTGAAGCGGGGCGGGCGCGGGCGCGTTCGGACTACTTCAGCTGCACCGCGATCGAGCCGTCCGGCTTGATGCGCGCGTCGAGCGCGACGGTGAAGCCGCGGTCCTCCTCGAGCGTGGAGACCTCGCCGTCGAACAGCGACTGCACCTCGACCGAGATGTGGGCGGTGCCCGCCGTGGCCGGCATCTCGAAGGCGGACTCGCCTGCGGTGAGCGTGACGGTCGGGCTCGCGACCATCGACCACACCGGCGCGCTCAGGATGCGGTCGTCGATGTCGATGCCGAAGGGGCAGTCGGTCGGATTCAGGACCTGCTGCTCGACGCAGCCCTGCAGGTAGAGGTCGAGCTGCGCCTGCACGCGGTCGACGAACGCCTGCGTCGGCTGGGCGTCGACCGTGACGGCGCCCCGCTTGCCGGGTTCCGCGACGGCGGTGACGTGCGGGGCCTGCAGCAGCTGCGAGTCGTACTCGAACTCGTAGGCGGCGGGGGCGATCGCGAGGTACGGCGTCGTCTGCGTGAAGTTCGCCAGCTCGTCCTCGGGCTTCGTGGCCCGGGTGTCGAGGGTGAGGTCGCCGACCGTGAACTGGGGCGAGTGCGCCGCGGTGACGTCGATGATCGCGAGCGGGCTCTCGGCGAAGGCCCAGCGGTGCAGGACGCCGTAGAGCGGCTCGATCGGCTTCACCTCGAACGTCGTCTCGGCGATGGAGGTGCCGATCCGGTAGCTCGCCGTGACGGAGTGCGTGCCGTCGTCGTGCTGCACGTCCTCGACGATGCGGACATCGGCCGGACCGGAGTCCACGATGCCGGAGCGCAGCATCGCGGTCGACACATCGGTCGGCAGCCCGAGCTCGGCCAGCGCGTCGGCGTTGAGCGCCACGCCAGGAGTGGTGGCCGCCGTCGCGAGGTCGTCGTCGGCGATGGCCGAGAGGTAGCGCTGCACGAAGTTGGAGGCGCCGTACACGCTCTGGTTCAGTCCGCCGAGGGCGGCGAGCAGGGCGCCGCCGAGCAGCGCAGCCGCGCCGACCCAGCCGATGACGGCGAGCGGCGAGATGCGCCCGCGTGCTGCGTCTCGCTTCCCCACCCGGCCAGTCTATGGGCGGCCCTCCAGCGCAGACTGAGGATGTCCCGAGCCGGAGGCCGCCCGGCGCTAGGGTGGGAGCGCGCCCGGCGGGCGCGTCGCCGCGGCTCGCCGTCCGCGGCATCCGCATCCCAGCAGAGAGCAACGAGCCGAGACTCCCGTGCAGTCAGTCACCCTCACCCGCGAGCAGGCCGCGGTGTTCGAGGCGATCGAGCACACCCGCGAGCACGTGTTCGTCACCGGCCGCGCCGGCACGGGCAAGTCGACGCTGCTCAGCCACCTCAACTGGCACACGAAGAAGCAGATCGTGATCTGCGCGCCGACGGGCGTCGCTGCGCTGAACGTGGGCGGCCAGACCATCCACTCGCTGTTCCGTCTGCCGATCGGGGTCATCGCCGATCACGCGATCGACCAGAACGACCAGGTGCGCAAGATCCTGAACGCCATGGACACGCTCGTCATCGACGAGGTGTCGATGGTGAACGCCGACCTCATGGACGCCATGGACCGCGCCCTGCGGCAGGCCCGGCAGCGCCAGGCCGAGCCCTTCGGCGGCGTGCAGGTGGTGCTGTTCGGCGACCCGTACCAGCTCGCGCCGGTGCCGGGCGATCTCGAGGAGCGGCGCTACTTCGCCGACACCTACCGCTCGATGTGGTTCTTCGACGCCAAGGTGTGGGGCGAGACCTCGCTGCGCATCTTCGAGCTCGGCGAGGTGCACCGGCAGAGCGACGACCGCTTCAAGTACATGCTGAACGCCGTGCGGCACGGCATGGTCACCGCGGAGATCGCGGGCGTGCTGAACGAGACGGGGGCGCGCCGCCCGCTGCCCGAGCAGGGCGCGATCACGCTCGCGACGACGAACGACACCGTCAACCGCATCAACCGGGCGCAGCTGAAGCGGCTGCCGGGCGAGCCGCTCGCGAACCCGGCCGAGGTCAACGGCGACTTCGGGGGCCGCACCTTCCCCGCCGACGAGCGGCTCGAGCTGAAGGTCGGGGCGCAGGTCATGTTCCTGCGGAACGACACCGCGATCGGACCGGACGGGCAGCGCTGGGTGAACGGCACGATCGGCACGGTCGTCTCGCTGGACGGCGAGGTGATCGTCGAGATCGACGGCGAGGAGCACGAGGTCGAGCCGGTCACGTGGGAGAAGTACCGGTACCGCTGGGATCCGGCGGCGAAGAAGCTCGAGCGCGAGATCGTGGCGGAGTTCACCCAGTTCCCGCTGCGCCTGGCGTGGGCCGTCACGATCCACAAGTCGCAGGGGGCGAGCTACGACACGGCCATCGTCGACCTGGGGTCGCGGGTGTTCAGCCCCGGGCAGACGTACGTGGCGCTGAGCCGGCTGACGTCGCTCGAGGGCCTCTACCTGGCGCGCCCGCTGCGGCCGAGCGACATCATCGTCGACCGCGACGTCGAACGGTTCATGTCGGGGGCCATGCGGCCGCAGCTCGACGGCGAGTAACCGCACCAGGCGGTTACATGCCGCAGGATCAGGGATGTCTCGGGGGACCCCCTGACGGGCGCCGCGCGGATGCCGGGGTAGAATCGCAGCGGACACAGGCTAGGGGGGCTGGTGGCTGAGCAACGGCATTCTTCGCGCGCGCGACGCTCTCGGCGTCGCCGTTTCGCGGTCGCCGTCGCCGTGATCGCCTCCGCCTCGCTGGTGCTGACCGCGTGCACCGGCGGCGGCCCCGACCCGGCGCGCAGCTTCGACGAGCTCGATCGCGCACTGCCCGACTCCACCGTCGAGCAGCTGCAGGGCGTCCTCGACGAAGCCGTCCGGCAGAGCGGCTCGAGCGGCGGACTCGCCGGCGTCTGGGCCCCGTGGTCCGGCAGCTGGGAGGGCGTAACCGGTACGACCGGTTTCGAGGACCACGCCGCGAAGGTCACGCCGCAGACCAAGTTCCGCCTGACGACGGGCACCACCGAGATCACCTGCACGGTGCTGCTGCGGCTCGCCGACGCCGGCGTCGTCGGGCTCGACGACCACGTCACCGAGTACGTCGACTCCATGCCGGGCATCGAGGGCATCACGCTCCGCCAGCTCTGCCAGCAGACGTCCGGGCTCGGCGACTTCTACCCGGGCCTCCGCAGTCATTTCGCGGCGAACCCGCAGCGCATCTGGAGCGAGACCGAGCTCATCTCGGGCGGCCTCGCCGCCGGGCGCGCCTCCGCCCCGGGCGAGGGCTGGGCGCCGTCCCAGGCCGGCGTCATGCTGCTGTCCCTCGCGCTCCGCAACGCGACTGGCCGGGACTGGGACGCGCTCGCCGAGGACTACGTGTTCGACCCGCTCGGCATGGAGGACACCGCCATCCCGGCTCCGAGCGATGTCGACCATCACGGCATGCTCGGGGCCTACCTCGCGAAGCCGGGCGACGGCGGCCCGGACTGCGCGGCGCACTTCGACGATTCGAAGCAGTCCAGCTCGATGGGCGGCGCGGCCGCCGGCGCGGTCACGACGCTCGCCGACGCCCAGGCGCTCAGCGAGGCGTTCGCCACCGGTTCGCTGCTCGGCGAGCAGCTCGCCCGCGAGCAGTGGACCCTCGTGCCGATGAGCGGCGACGCCCCGGCCTGGCAGGGCTACGGGGTCGGCGGCGCCCAGTACGGCCCCATGCGCGGCACCGCCGGCGAGGGCGCCGGGGCGCTCACCGCGGCGTTCACCGACCCCAAGTCCGGCCTCACCGTAGTCGTGGCGCTGAACAACTCGACCTCGGGCGCGGACTTCGTGCGCGAGGTGGCGTTCGCGCTCGCCTCGATCGCCTCGAAGTCGAAGGCCGCGCCCGACCACGAACTCCCCATGGTCGAACTGCCCTGGTCGCTCGATCAGGCGGTCGCCAAGATGTCGGAGCTGGCGAAGTGCCCGGCCGAGGAGGTCGCGGCCGCGGAGTGAGCGTCGGCCCGCCCCCGAGGTCGGAGCCGGCATCCGTCGCTCGCTCGGAGAGGAGAAGAGACCGATGTGCCGATGGCTCGCATACTCCGGTGACCCCCTGCAGATCTCACGGGTGGTGCTCGACACGAAGCACTCGCTCGTCGCGCAATCGCTGAACTCGCCGCTCGGCGCCGAGACGGTGAACGGCGACGGTTTCGGCCTCGGCTGGTACGGGCCGTCCCGCGACCCGGGCGACGCCCCGGCGGTGTTCCACAGCATCGAGCCGGCCTGGCACGACGAGAACCTGCGCGAGCTCGCGCAGGCCGTCGAGAGCCAGCTGTTCTTCGCCCATGTGCGGGCCGCGGCCGGGCCGCCCATCCAGCAGACGAACTGCCATCCGTTCCGCTACGGCAGATGGCTCTTCATGCACAACGGGGCGATCGCGGGGTTCGCCGCGATGAAGCGGGAGCTCCTGCTCGAGGTCGCCCCGGAGTTCTTCCTCGGCATCCGCGGCACCACCGACTCGGAGCTCGTGTTCCACCTCGCCCTCACCCACGGGCTCATGGACGAGCCCATCGAGGCGATGGCCCGCACGCTGCGGCGCATCGAGGAGGCGGGTCGCGCCCACGGCGTGACGGCCGCCGTGCAGGGCACCTTCGCGGTGACGGACGGTGCGACGGTCTGGGCGTTCCGCTACTCGAGCGAGCATCGCAGCCGCACGCTCTTCCACTCCGAGGACATCGACGTGCTGCGCGCCATGTACCCCGACTTCGAGCGGTTGCGCGTGTTCGGCACCCGTGCACGGCTGATCGTCAGCGAGCCGTTGAACGACCTGCCCGGCGCGTTCATCGAGGTGCCGGAGTCGACCGCGGTCGTGGTGACCCCGGACGGCGCGTACGAGCACCAGCCGTTCCTCGCCCCCGCCTGACCGCCCCCGACCGCCGAGTGGCCCGACGTTCATG
>NZ_BMRJ01000001.1:923576-949286 GCF_014648575.1 Agromyces mediolanus
TCGCCCAGGGTGCCGTCACGGCCGAACTGCGGGGCAGCGCCCGGCGCCGCCTCGTGCACCTCGCCGCGCCAGGCGCCCGTCGGCGTCTCGCGGCGTTCGATGAACTCCTTGAAGTGCTGCAGGTCTCGCTTCACCAGCACGTCGTCGAGCTGCAGTGCGGCGCCCGCCTTCTCGACGAAGCCCTCGGGCTCCCACTCCATCGTCAGCTCCACGCGGGTACGGCCGTCGGCCTCCGGGCGGAACGCGACCCGGCCGCGGTGCTCGACCTCGCCCACGCTGCGCCAGGCGACGTGCTCGTCGGGGACCTGATCGGAGATCTCGGCGTCGAACTCGCGGCGCACGCCGCCGAAGCTCACCACCCAGTGCGTCAGCGTGTCGTCGACCTGGGTGATCTCGTCGACGCCGCTCAGGAACTCGGGGAACGACTCGAACTGCGTCCACTGGTCGTAGGCGGTGCGGACCGGCACGTCCACGTCGATGTCGGCGGTGATCGTGGTGCTCATCTCGGCGACTCCTCTCGTCGGTGTTCGGTTCGTCAGCGACGGTACGGAAGCCGGCTGGGGATGCCGAGGGGCTTGCGGATGCCGGAGCGAGCGGGTAGCGCGCGAGGCATCCGATCCGTCCCCCAACACACCGAAACCCCGGGGCGCCCGACCTTCATGGAAGTCGGGCGACCCGGGGTTCTGATGTCAGCTGGACGGGTCGGCGGCTCAGGCGCCGCGACGACCCGCGATCGATCGGATCAGCCAGCTGATCACGGCGATCGCCAGCAGCACGAGTCCCACCCACAGCAGGAAGTTCAGCGACTGCACGAGTCCGCCGGTGATCGCCAGGATGATGGCGATGATGACGATGATGATCAGCAGGATGTTCATTGGAACCCCTTCCTCGGGACGGCGCATCCGACGTGAATGCCCGATGGCAACACCTTCACGCTAGGGGAGTTCGGCAGCGGCGCTCTGGGGGTTGACGCGGGCGCTTCGGCCGTGCAAATACGCGAGAATCCGGGGGAGCCGGCCCGTTTGTCGTGGCAGCGGCCGAGTGTCAACCCCCTGCAGCGGCGCCCCCCGCGCTGCCTACCGTTGGTGCGTACACAGAGACGCGACGACGACGAAGATCGCCGAGGAGGAGACCATGGCACGCACCACGACCCTCATCGACCCCACCACGAAACACCCACGGGGTCCATTTCCGCGGCAGGAGCAATCCGCGCCCGGGGTGACGGCCGACATGACGCCGAAACCGGACCACGGCGAGGAGAGCTACCGGGGCTCCGGCCGCCTGCAGGGTCGTCGCGCGCTCATCACGGGCGGCGATTCGGGCATCGGCCGCGCGACGGCGATCGCCTTCGCCCGCGAGGGCGCCGACGTCGCGATCGGCTACCTCGAGTCGGAGCACGCCGACGCGGAGGAGACCGCCCGCTGGATCGAGGACGCGGGCAGCCAGGCGCTGCTGCTGCCGGGGGATCTGCGTTCGGAGGCGCACTGCGAGCAGATGATCGAGCGCGTGAGCTCGACCTTCGGCGGCATCGACCTGCTCGTGCTGAACGCGGCGCATCAGCGCGACCGCGGCGGCATCGACGAGATCCCGACCGACGACTTCGAGACCGTGATGCGGGTGAACCTGTTCGCCCCGGTCTTCCTCGCGCGGGCCGCCGTGCCGAAGCTGCGCCCCGGTTCGAGCATCATCACCACCGCGTCGATCCAGGGCTTCGACCCCTCGTCGCGGCTCGTCGACTACGCCATGACGAAGGCGGCGCTCGTCGCGTTCACGAAGGCGCTCGCCGAGGAGCTCGGGCCGCGAGGCATCCGCGTCAACGCCGTGGCGCCCGGCCCCATCTGGACCCCGCTGATCCCCGCGACCGGATGGCCCGACAAGCTGCCGCAGTTCGGCAAGAACACGCCGCTGGGCCGGGCCGGGCAGCCGGCCGAGCTCGCCGGCGCGTACGTCTACCTGGCGTCGGAGGACGCTTCCTACGTCTCGGGCGCGATCCTGCCGGTCACCGGCGGGCGCGGCCTCTGACGGAGGCCGGGGATGCCGCGGCTGCGCCGGGTGCAGCCGTACACCTCGCCCGGCTACCAGCGGCGGCGCCGCGGCTCCGGCTTCGAGTACCGGCACGCCGACGGCGGGCTCGCCGGCCGCGCCGAGCGGCGGCGCATCGAGGAGCTCGCCATCCCGCCCGCCTGGACGGAGGTCTGGATCGCGGAGGCCCCGAACGCGCACATCCTCGCGGTCGGGGTCGACGCGGCGGGGCGGCGGCAGTACCGGTACCACCCGGCCTGGCGGGAGCGGCAGGACGCCGAGAAGTTCGAACGGATGACGGAGCTCGCCCGCGTGCTGCCCGACGCCCGCCGCTCGGTGCGGCGGCAGCTCGCGGCGGAGGGGCGCGGGCGGGCGCGCGCGCTCGCCGCGGCGTTCCGCACGCTCGACCTCGGGGCGCTCCGCGTCGGCGGTGAGGAGTACCTGCTCGCCGCGCGCACGCGCGGCCTCACGACGCTGCTCATGCGCAACGCGAGCGTCGAGGGGGAGCTCGTGCGGCTGCGGTTCCGGGCGAAGGGCGGGGCGCTGCACCGGATCGAGCTCGCCGACGCGGGCCTCGTCGGCTTCGTCGAATCCGGGGCGGATGCGCGGCCGAGCTCGCGGCTCTTCAGCTGGCGGGCGGAGGCGGCGGCCCGGGCCGGGCTGCGGGCCGTCACCGCGAGCGAGGTGAACGACGACATCCGCGAGCGCACGGGCGGCGACTTCACGGCCAAGGACTTCCGCACGCTGCGCGGCACGCTCGCCGCCGCGGAGCACCTGGCCGCCGAGCGGCCCCTCGCCACGAAGCGGGCGAGGAGCGCGGCCGTCCGGGGCGCGTACGTCGCGGCATCCGAGGTGCTGCACAACACCCCCACGATCGCGAAGTCGAGCTACGTCGACCCGCGCGTCGTGCGCGCCTACGAGTCCGGTTTCGTGCTCGAGACGAGCCGACGGCCCGAGGCGGCGCTCGTCGCCCTCCTCGAGGAGGAGCGCGTCGACGAGGCGGGCTGAGGCGCGACTCGCCCGCGGGTCCTGTCAACCCCGTGCGGAACCGCGGCGGCTCGCCGACCATGGGGCCATGACCTCGATCTGGGATGCCTCGGCCGTGCCGCAGCTGGATGACGGCCAGGGGCCGCCGCCGGAGGAGTGCGACGTCGTCGTGGTCGGCGCCGGCGTCGTCGGGCTGAGCGCCGCCGTGCGGCTCGCCCGGGCCGGCCGTCGGGTCGCGGTCGTCGCCGACGGTGAGCCCGGCAGCGGCACCACGGGGCGCTCGACCGGCAAGCTGACCCTGCTGCAGGGCACCCGGCTCAGCCAGGTGCGGCACGGCGCCTCGCTGGAGGTCGCCGGCGCCTACCTCGAGGCCGGGCGAGTCGGCCTCGACTGGCTGGCGGCGCTCGGCCTGCCGGAGGGCGAGGCGTGGCGCACCGCACCCGCATACACGGCTGCGACCACCGAGGACGGCGCGGCGAAGGTGCAGGCCGAGTTCGAGACGGCGAGCGCACTCGGTCTGCCCGTGCAGCGCGCGGATGCCTCGGAGTCGCCCTTCCCGGCCGAGCTGGTCGTGCGGCTCGACGGGCAGCTCATGGCCGACCCCATGGTGCTCGTGGCGCGGCTCGTCGAGGAGGCCGTCGCCGCCGGCGCGATCTTCGTCACGGGGTGCCGAGTGACCCGCGTGGAGGTGGACGGTGACCTGGTGCACCTGACCACGGAGCGCGGGTCGCTGCGGGCCGGCCACGCCATCGTCGCGACCGGCAGCCCCATCGTCGACCGCGGCGGCGACTTCGCCCGCCTCAAGGCCTCGCGCTCGCGGGTGGCCGTGTTCCGGGTGCCGAGCGGAACCCTGCGCGGCATGCACCTGACGGTCGACGCCGAGCCGCGCTCCCTGCGCCCCGTCACGCGCGACGGGGTCGACTACCTGCTCGCGGCGGGCTCGGCCTCGGTGGTCGGCCGGGCGCACTCGACCGCCGCGCTCGCCGAGGAGCTGCGGGCCGCCGTGCTCGAACGCTTCCCCGAGGCTGAGCCGGTGGCGGAATGGGCCGCGCAGGACTACGAATCGCTCGACGGAGCGCCCTACGCCGGTCCCGTCGGCAGCGCTGGTCGCATCCACGTCGCGACGGGGTTCGGCAAGTGGGGGCTGACGGTCGGCGCCGCCGCCGCGCTCGGGGTGGCCGAAGGCATCCTGGATCACCGCCCGGACTGGGCGGACCGGCTCTTCGACCGGCGTCCGACGCTCGGCGACGCGGCCACGGCGATCAGCTGGAACGCCCAGGTCGCCGGCCGGCTCGTGAGCGGGCTGGCGTCGAGCGCGGTGATCGGCGATCGCGAGCTGGAGGAGGGCGAGGGCCGGGTCGAGGTCGAGGGCGTGCATCCGGTCGCGGTGAGCCGAGTCGGCGGCACGGAACGGAAGGTCTCGGCGATCTGCACCCACCTCGGCGGCGTGCTCGCCTGGAACGACGCGGAGTGCAGCTGGGACTGCCCCCTGCACGGGTCGCGGTTCGCCGCCGACGGCCGCCGCCTCGAGGGGCCGGCCGAGCGCGACCTCGAACCCCGCGCGCGACCGTGAGCGGCATCCCGCGCGCGCATTCCACATCGTCCGGGAGCTGTCAATCCCTTGGCCGTCCGCGCGGGGTGGTGCGACCGTGGAGTGGTCGGCGCCGAACGGGCGCCGAAGGGCGAACCGACATCGAGGGGAGACCGACCATGGGACTCGGAGACAAGGCCAAGCACGCCGCTGAGGAGCTCGCCGGCAAGGCGAAGCAGGGCATCGGCAAGGCGACCGGCAACGAGGAGCTCGAGGCCGAGGGCCGCGCCGAGGAGGCGAAGGCCGACCTCAAGCAGGCCGGAGACAAGGCCAAGGATGCCGGCAACGACGTGAAGGACGCCTTCACGGGTCGGGACTGATCGCAACGCGTGAGGCCCGGGTCGACCGCAGGTCGCCCGGGCCTCTGCCGTTCGCCGGACCGGCCGGCACGACCAGCACGATCAGCATGTATCCAGGGGAGGAGACGACATGCCCAAGCAGACACTCGAGAGCCCGCAGGACCTCCTGCACTTCCAGCTCCGCACGGCGATGACGATGGAGAACGACTCGCTCGCGGCGCTGCAGGAGCTCGCGGGGGCGGTGAAGAGCGCGGAGATCCGCAAGCTCTTCAAGCACCACCAGGACGAGACCAAGGAGCAGATCGCGAACCTGCAGGAGGCGTTCCGCCTGCTCGAGTTCAAGGAGTCCACGGCTCCCTCGCCGAGCACGAAGGGCATCAGCAAGCAGGCGGCGTCACTGCTCGAGCGCAGCGCCCCGAAGCTCCGCGACCAGGTGGCGCTCGCGAGCGCCCTCGGCAACGAGCACTACGAGATCTCGGCCTACGAGGGCCTGATCATCCCCGTCGCCGCGATGGGCGCGACCGACGTCGAGCAGCTGCTGCGGGCGAATCTGGAGCAGGAGCAGCACACCAGCGAGGAGCTGCGAAAGACCCTGCAGACACTCGTCGGCTGAGCCCGGCGACTGCACGACGACGTGCCCGACTTCCACGGAAGTCGGGCACGTCGTGTGCGGCGCGGGGCAGCTAGGCGGATGCGGCGAACAGGGTCTCCCCGATGAAGCCGCCCTCCTCGACGCCGGGCGGGATCGCGAACACCGCCGAACCGATCGGCGTCGTCCACTCGTTGAGCAGATCGAGCTCGTCGAGCCGGCGCTGCAGGGGCACGAACTGCCGGTCGACGTCGGCCTGGAACGACGCGAACAGCAGGCCGGAGTCCGAGATCGCCCCGCCCGCCGGTGCGGCGTCGTAGTTGTACGCCCGCCGGTGGATCCGCTCGCGGGGGTCGTCGGAGCGCGCTCGCCGCAGGTGCGAGAACTCGGGGATGACCGGGAAGCCGATCGCCGTCTTCGCCTCGAAGTCCGGCTCGTCGTGCTCCTCGGTCCCGGTGAGCGGCGCGCCGTTCCCGAGATACCGGCCGACCGATTGCTCGCGACCGCCCCGATCGAGCCGGTCCCAGCGGTCGAGATCCATCCGGATGCGCCGCAGCACGAAGCCCGTGCCGTGCTGCAGCCAGCCGCCGTCCGTGCCGACCCAGACGAGCTCGTCGAAGTCGGCGTCGCCCGGCCGGGGGTTCACCGTGCCGTCGACCTGGCCGAAGAGGTTCCGCATGGTCGTGCCGTCGGGCACCGATCCCGCCGCCCGCCGGAATCCGGACTGCACCCAGCGCACGCCGGCCGCGCTCCGGGCGTCCTTCAGCAGCATCCGCAGCGCGTGCGCGACGGTGAACGGGTCGTCCGCGGCGATCTGCAGCAGCAGGTCCCCGCCGGACCAGGCGGGCTCCAGGCGATCGATGCCGAACGCCGGCAACGGCCGCAGCCACGCCGGCGCCGCGGCCGGGGCGACGCGGCGCACGAGCTCCGGACCGAAGCCGAACGTCACCGTGAGCCGCGCGGGCACCTCCGCGAGCTCGGGTTCGGAGTCGGCGAGCGCGGGCCGGCCCTGGGTGAGCCGGGCCGCGTCGTCGCTCAGCACCGAGAGCAGCCGGCGGATGCCGTCGCGGTCGGTCTGCGGCGCCAGTTCGAGCGCGACGAAGGCGGCGTGCGCCTGCGGGGTCGTCGCGATGCCGGCCTGGTGGCGGCCGTGGAACGGTACCGTCGCGGTGCCGAGCGCCGGGGCGGCGGCGGGGCCGGCGTCGCCCGCCGGGGCTCCGCCGCGCTCGGCGCCGGAGCGGATGAGGGCGTCCGCCCCCACCGTGGCCGCCGCGCCCAGGCCGGCGACGGCCCCTCCGAGGAGGAGCCGCCGCCGGGTCAGCCCGCGGCGCGCGTCGGACTCGGAGCGCATCAGTGCCCCGAGCCGTGCCCGGCGTCGCCCAGGTCCATGCCGTCCATGTCGCCGCCCTCGTAGTTCTCGTTCGCGCCCGCGTAGTCCTTCGCCGGGGCGGTGAAGGTGGTGCTCGAGCCGTCGGCGAAGGTCAAGGTGAACTCGTACTCCTCGCCCGCGAGGATCGGGCCGGCGAGCTCCATCAGCATGAGGTGGGAGCCGCCGGGCGCGAGGCTCAGCGAGCCGCCGGCGGGGATGACGAAGCCGCCGTCCTTCTCGCGCATGACCATCTCGCCGGTCTCGTTCTCGACGGTCTCGTGCAGTTCGACGCGGCCGGCCAGATCGGTCTCGGCGGACACGACGGTGATCGGCTCCGGCCCGGCGTTCTCGAGCTCGCCGAACGCGGCCGACATGGCCTCGTCGCCGGCCTTCACCCAGGCGTCGGTCACGGTGAGGTGCGACGCCTCGGTCGCCGCGGGGCCGGCGCTCGCCGCCGGAGCGGCGGTGCCGGCGCAGGCGCTCAGGAGGAGCGCGGCCGCGGCCGCGAGGGCGAGGCCGGCGGTGCGGCGGGTGCGTGCGATGGTCGTCGGTGCGGTGGTCATTCGTGGTCGTCCTTCGTTCGTTCGTCGAGGTGGTTCGTCGCTCCGGCGCGTTTCCGGCGGGCGAGGTGCACCGCGAGCCAGATCAGCAGCGCGGCGCTCGCGCCGCCGGCGGCGAGGAGCAGGGTTCGGATGGTGGGATCGAGGCCCGGGTCGGGCGCGGATGCCTCGGCGGACTCGTCCGGCGCAGGCGTCGTCGGCGCGGGCGCCGCGGCGTCCGGATCGGCCGGGGGTGCGCCGGCGGGCTCGCTCGCGGCCGGGGCATCCCCGACCGTGAACGGGATGAGCCCGGTGATCGGGTGCCCGTCGGACGAGACGACGCGCCAGCGCACCTCGTATCGTCCGTCGGGCATCCCGCCGCGGAGTTCGGCGCGCACCGTGTCGCCCTCGAGCGACACGGCCGAGGCCGTCCAGTCGGCGCCGTCGGCGTCGGACACGACGATCGCCGCGCCGAGCGGCAGCACCTCGTCGGAGAAGCGCAGCGAGACGTCGCTCGGTGCTGCGGCGAGCGCCTCGCCCGTGGCGGGCGTGCTGCCGAGGAGCTCGTCGTGCGCCGCGGCGGGCAGGGCCTGCGCGAGGCTCAGGGACGCCGCCAGCGTCGCGCCCGCGAGGGACGCGACGAGGAAGCGGCGCCCACGGTGGGTGGGCATGGAATTCCTCCAGGGGTCGCCGCCGCGCGGGCGCGCGAGGGCGCCGCGCGACGCGGTCGGATACGGCTCGTGCCGTGCCGACGGGCGCGCGGGCGTCGACCGGCGCGCGAGGCGGCCGGTCGCTCCGGGAGCGTCGGTTACGGCGTGAGGAGCCGCGGCGGACCGCGCACCGGGGCGACCGGATCGGCCGTGCGCCGGCGCGGCGCGGCCAGCGTGAAGACGCCGGCGACGAGCGGCGGCACGGGTCGCGGCGACAGCTCAGCGGAGACGCGCGGCAGGACGGCCGCCCACACGCGGTCGCGGACGGCGACGATCGCCTGGAGCACCCGCTCGCCCTGGTACAGCGCGGCGATGGTGAGCACCGCGGCGAGGGCGTGGGCGGCCCACATGTCGGGCTGCGCGTGGGCGAGGTGCACGCTCGGCTCGGCGAGGGAGACCGCCCCGCCGTGGCCGGCGTGCGCGGCGCCGGCCGCCTCGGCCGTCGACCGGGTGAGCGGGCCGGGCGTGCCGAGCACGAACAGGCTGTGGAAGAGGGTCTGGCTGATCGCGACCGAGAGGCTCAGCCGGACGAGCGAGAGCCGCCGCCCCGCGAGCAGGACGCAGACGAGCAGCGAGAGCGCGAACGGCACCGCGACGCCGGCGAAGCCGGGCAGCGCGCCGCCGCCGAGCAGGTGGCCGAAGAGGGCGACGAAGGTGGCGACGGACGCGGCGAGCAGCCCCCGGAGGGTGCGACCGCGCCTCGCTTCATGCACGGGACCATCCTCGCAGACGCGGTCGCCGTGCTGAGCCTGGTGGATGCGTCAGCTGTCGCTGTATAGTCATTGAATGCTGACCAGTGCGACCCGCCTCGACGTGCTCAACCGGCTGGGCCGCGCGATGGCCGATCCGACCCGCTCGCGCATCCTGCTCTCCCTGCTGGAGGCTCCGGGCTACCCGGCCGAACTCGCCCGCGAGCTCGAACTGACGCGCACGAACGTGTCGAACCACCTGGCGTGCCTGCGCGGCTGCGGCCTCGTCGTGGCTGCACCCGAGGGCCGGCGCACGCGCTACGAGATCGCCGACCCGCACCTCGTCCGGGCCATCGGCGAGCTCGTCGAGACCGTGCTCGCCGTCGACGACGGTGCGCCCTGCCTCGACGAGCACTGCGACGTGCCGCTCTGCTGCGGGCCCGGCGCCGCATGAGCGAGGAGTGCTGCGGCGGCGTCGGCGAGCTCGCGCCTTCCGGCAGCGCCGACGACCACGCCGCGCACGACGACGCCCACCCGGAGGCGCCGCGGCCGCCGTGGTGGCGCGACCCGGCGCTGCTCCCCTCGGCGATCTCGGGCCTCGCCCTCGTCGCGGGCACCGCGCTCGACTGGGCCGGCCTCGGCATCCCGGGCCTCGCCCTGCAGTGGCTCGCGCTGCTCGCCGGCGCGTGGACCTTCGTCCCCGGCGCGATCCGGCGGTTGCTCCGCGGCCGACTCGGCGTCGGGCTGCTGATGACGATCGCGGCGACCGGGGCCGTGCTGCTCGGCCACGTCGGCGAGGCCGCCGCGCTCGCCTTCCTGTTCTCCCTCGCCGAGGCCCTCGAGGACCGCGCGATGGACCGCGCCAAAGAGGGCCTGCGCGCCCTGCTCGCCCTCGTGCCCGAGCGCGTCCGGGTGCTCCGATCGGGCGGCGAGTTGCTGATCCCGGCGCCCAGGCTGCACACCGGGGACCTCCTGCTCGTGGGCGCGGGCGAGCGCATCGGCACTGACGGCGTCGTGGTCGAGGGCCGTTCGGCGGTGGACGCCTCCGCCGTGACCGGCGAGTCGATCCCGATCGCGGTCGGGCCGGGCGACCGCGTGCCCGCCGGCGCGATCAACGGCACCGGCACGCTCCGCATCGAGGCCACCGCCGACGGCCGCGACAACTCGCTCACGCAGATCGTCGCCCTCGTCGAGCAGGCGCACGCCCGCAAGGGCGAGCGGGCGCGGCTCGCGGACCGCATCGCGCGCCCGCTCGTGCCCGCCGTGCTCGTGGTGGCCGCGCTCGTCGCCCTCTTCGGCTTCGTCGTCGGAGACCCCGGCACGTGGATCGAGCGCGCGCTCGTGGTGCTCGTCGCGGCATCCCCGTGCGCGCTCGCGATCGCGGTGCCCGTCACCGTCATCAGCGCGATCGGCTCGGCCTCGAAGCTCGGCGTCGTCGTGAAGTCCGGCGAGGCCTTCGAGCGGCTCGGCACGATCCGCCGCGTCGCCGTCGACAAGACGGGCACGCTCACCCGCAACGAGCCGCGGGTCGTCGACGTGCGGCTCGCCCGAGGCCGGGATCGCGACCGCGTGCTCGCCCTCGCGGCCGCGCTCGAGGCGGGCAGCGCCCACCCGCTCTCCGCGGCCGTCACCGCCGCGGCGCCCCGGCCGGCCGGCCGCGGCGGGTTCGGCGGGCTTCGCGCGAGCGAGGTCGTCGAGGACGCGGGGCACGGCATCGCCGGCCGCGTCGACGGCGTGCGCGTGCGCGTCGGCAGCGCCCGCTGGCTCCCGCCGGCGGGGCTCGAGGCGGATGCCGAGGCGATGGCCGCGGCCGGTATGACGGTCGTCGTGGTCGAACTGGACGGCGAGGTCGCGGGCCTCCTCGGCGTGCGCGACGAGCTCCGGCCCGAGGCCGCCGAGACGATCCGGATGCTCGCCGAGCAGGGCATCGATGCGGTCATGCTCACCGGCGACGACCGACGGACGGCGCGTGCGCTGGCCGCACAGGCGGGCATCGCCGAGGTGCACGCCGAGCAACTGCCGGCCGACAAGGCCGCCGCGGTGCGGGCGATGCTCGCCGAACGGCCCACCGCCATGGTCGGCGACGGCATCAACGACGCGCCCGCCCTCGCGACCGCGACGGTCGGCATCGCGATGGGGGCGCACGGCTCGGCGGCCGCGGTGGAGTCCGCCGACGTCGCGTTCACGGGGCACGATCTGCGGCTGCTTCCCGTCGCCTTCGCGCACGCCAGGCGGGGCCGGCGCATCATGACGTGGAACATCGGGCTCGCGCTCGCGATCATCGTCGTGCTGTTCCCGCTCGCGCTGCTCGGCGTGCTCGGGCTGGCGGGCGTCGTGCTCGTGCACGAGGTCGCGGAGGTCGTCGTGATCCTGAACGGCGTCCGCGCCGCTCGCCGACCCCGCGCGCTCGTCCGCCCCTGAGGATCCGTCCGGGCCGGTTTGCTATCTTGGCCGGGACCCCGACCCCCAGGGAGCCCCGGTGCCGACGCCCTCGACCGCGCTCGTGCCGCTGCGTGCGGCGCTGCTCGCGATGCTGCTCGTCGTCGGGGCCTGCGCGGCGCTCCTGTTCGGGCACGCGCTCGAGACGGGGCACGGCGGCCCGGCGGTCCACGGCCCGAGCCTCAGCGCGGTGGCCGACGGGGGCGTCGCGCCCGCGGCATCCGCGGTGTCCGAGGCATCCGCGTCGTCTGCTGCGCCGGTGGCGCCCGATGGCAGTGGGGAGGGTCTGCTGGCGCTCTGCCTCGGCGTCGGCTGCGCGATCGTGCTGCTGCTCGCCGGCCTGCGCCTGCGCGCGGCGCCGCTGCTGCTCGCCCGGAGGCTCGGCGCTGCCTGGTGGCGCCCGCTGCCGCGCCCGCTCGCGGCCCCGGCCCCGTCGGTGGCGCTGGACGCGCTCGGCATCAGCCGGACCTGAGCCGCGCCCGACTCCACGACCGCGCGAGCCCGACCGGCTCGCCCTCCGGGCCCCCGCCCGCCCCGTTTCCCCGCCGTCCGGCGCCGCCTCGCCGCGCCATCCCTCCGAAGGACCCTCATGTCATCGCACACCCCCGCATCCGCCCGCCGCAGCCGCCGGGTGCTCTGGATCAACCTCGCCCTCATCGGCGCGTTCCTCGTGGTCGTCGGCCTCGCCTTCGCCTTCCTCCGCCCGAGCGGCGCACCGCCCGCCCCCGGCGCCGCCGACCCGGAGACCCCGGGCGCGAGCGCGCCGCCCACGCTCCGCGACGACAGCCACGTGCTCGGCGAGCCCGGGTCGAGCGGGGTGACGGTGGTCGAGTTCCTCGACTTCGAGTGCGAGGCGTGCGGGGCGTTCTACCCGCTCGTCGAGTCGCTCCGCGAGCAGTACGCGGGCGAGGTGACCTTCGTCGCCCGGTACTTCCCGCTCGACGGCCACCGCAACTCGAAGACGGCGGCGGTCGCGGTCGAGGCCGCGGCGCAGCAGGGCGCGTTCGAGGCGATGTACGCGAAGCTCTTCGAGACCCAGGCGGCGTGGGGTGAGCAGGCCGACTCGAAGGCCTCGCTGTTCCGCGAGTACGCGGCGGAGCTCGGTCTCGACCTCGCGGCGTACGACGCCGCGGTCGCCGACCCGGCGACGCTCGAGCGCGTGCAGTCGGACCAGGCCGACGGCTACGCGCTGGGCGTGCAGGGCACGCCCACCTTCTTCATCGACGACCGGATGGTCCAGCTGCAGAGCTACGACGATCTCGGCCTCGCCATCGACGCCGCGCTCGAGCAGCGCGATGGAGACAAGGGTGTGGGCTGAACTAGGCGGTAGTTAATTCCGAGGGCTGAATTTTGTCTGCATGCGCTCGGACGGTGAGGCCGGGGGTGACCCGGGCGATGCTGGAGTGGCTCCGTCGCCAGGAGACCCGCCCCGGAACGCGATCGAGCTGAGCAGCGAGGTCACGGCGGCCAGGGCGCCGACCGAGGCGAGCTGCACCGGATCGACCTGCAGGATGCCGGTCACCCCGGCCCCGAACGTGCCGATCGCGGCCTGCGCGAAAGTCGCGATCGCGCGGTCGGCGGCGTCGATCCAGAACTGCCGATCGGCGTACTTCGAGGTCACGGTCGGCTCCAGGGGGCTCGGCGGCGGGGGCGTGGGGTCGGGGCGCAGTGCTCCGGGTCTGCGCCCGGGTCCGTGGGCGGGCCCGAGCTCAGCTCGTCGCGGAGCTCGTCGTGCAGTTCACCGTGTAGCTCCTCGTGCAGTTCGTCGTGCAGCCGCTCGTGGTCGTCCTCGACCTGGCGGCGCAGTCGGCGCATCGAGGCGTCCGTCCGCTCCATGAATCCCGGCAGGGTGCCGAGCGCCTCGACCAGGGCGACCACTCGACGCAGCCACGGCCAGAGCCGCACGAGCAGCCGGATCACGAGCACGAGCGCGGCGACGCCCAGGGCGAGCTGCAGCAGATCGATGCCCTCGAGCCAGTCGGCGACGGCGGCGAGCCAGTCGGGGGAGATGGGGTCGGTCATGGGGTCCTCCGTTCTTCGGGCTATGAGGTGAGGCGGGCGGGATGGGGTGCGGCTCAGCGTCGGCGCGCGTGGCGGGGTGCGCGGTCGTGGCAGCCGCGCGGGCAGTTCAGCTCGTAGCCGCAGCGGCCGAGCATCGCCTTCGTGCCGCGGCGGCACTTCGCGCAGCACGGGGTCGGCTCGGCGGTCGCGTCGAGGTAGGCGATGATGCGCTCGAACTCGAGGTCGCGCATGGCGGTGATGGTCTTGTCGGGGATGCGGTTCATCCGTGGCTCCGTTCCGTTCGATCATGCGTTGCATGGATGCAATGCAGTTGCGTGAGATCAATATGCGGGATGGCTTGCACGAATGCAAGCCGATTGCGGCGCGTCGTCATCCGCCGTACGCTGGAGCCCGTGGATGAGCGGATTCGGTGGAGCAGCTACCTCGACGCGACGAGCGACGGTGTGCGGAACAGTGAGATCGCGCGACGTGCCGGCGTCGACCCGGCCACGGTCGGACGGTGGCGCAGCGGCTCGACGGATCCCAACCCCAGGCAGGTCGTGGCGTACGCGCGCGCCTTCGGGCGGCCGCCCGTCGAGGCGCTCATCGCCGCCGGGTACCTGACCGCCGAGGAGGCCGAGGTGCCGGTCGCCGTCGCGCCCGCCGATCCGCTCGCCGCCGTCTCGACGGGCCGCCTGCTCCGCGAGGCGCTGCGCCGGGTCGAGGCGGATGCCGCCGCCGGTGTCGGCGGCGACACCGAAGATGACTACGAGTTCACGCCGGAGGCGCCGTCGCCCGACGACTACCGCCTCGCGGCACGAACGGGAACTCGCAAGTAGCACGACCGCATCGGGGGATCGGGTGAGGGCATTGGTTCGGGTGGCGGCCGCGCTCGGCGTACGCCTGCACGCCACCCATCTCGACGAGCACACGCTCGGTCTCTACTCGCCCGACGAGCAGCGCATCTACTTCGACATCCGGCTCACGCCGAACGAGCGGCGGGTGACGATCGCGCACGAGCTCGGCCACGCCTACTACGGGCACGACCACTCCAACCCGAAGCACGAGCGGCAGGCCGAGGTGTTCGCCGCGGAGCTGCTGATCGACCCCGAGGAGTACGCCGAGCTCGAGCGCGTCGACCCCGACCCGCACCGCCTCGCCGACGACCTCGGCGTGACGGTCGAGCTCATCCGCACCTACGAACGGCACTGCCTCGAACGGGTGCGGGGGGTCACCCACGCCCGCCCGCGGATGGGCGCCGGGCAATGGGAGTACCGCGGCGTGCGAGCGGACGCGGAGTCGGCGAACGGCTGAGCGACGGGGGCGCGCCTCGGGCCCGATCGCTGCGGCTCAGCGGCGAGGCTCGAAGCGCCGCGGTTCGTGCGTGCGCGCGACGAGGTCCCGCAGGGCCTCGAGCGAACCGTCGACGAATCCGGCGGTGCGCGCCTGCACGAGCAGGTTGCCGAGCGCGGTCGCCTCGACCGGACCGGCCAGCACGGGCACCCCGGCCCGGTCGGCCGTGCGCTGGCAGAGCAGGGCGTTCTGCGCCCCGCCGCCGACGAGGTGGATGGTGCGCAGCTCGAGTCCGCCGAGCCGGGCGGCGGTCGCCGCGGCATCCGCGAACGCCTGGGCGAGCGACTCGACGATGGCGCGTGCGATCCCGGCGCGGGTGCTGGGCGCGGCGAGCCCGTGCTCGGCGCACCACGCGCCGATCCGCGCCGGCATGTCGCCGGGCGGCAGGAACCGCGGATCGTCGACGTCGAAGACCGGCACGGAGCCCGCGGGCACCTCGGCGGCGGCCGCGAGCAGCGCGGGCAGCTCGACCGCGTGCCCCTCGCGCTCCCAGCCCCGCACCGTCTCGCTCAGGATCCACAGGCCCATCACGTTGTGCAGCAGGCGCACCCGCCCGTCGACGCCGCCCTCGTTCGTGAAGTTCGCGGCGAGCGCTTCGGGGGTGCGCACCGGGTGCGCCACCTCGACCCCGACGAGGCCCCAGGTGCCGCAGGAGATGTACGCCGCGGAATCGGCCCGCATCGGCACGGCGACGACGGCCGACGCCGTGTCGTGCGAGCCGACGGCGACGACGTCGGCCGCGCCGCCGAGCGAGTCGGCGACCGCGGGCAGCAGCGCGCCGACGCGCTCGCCGGGGGCGACCAGCGGCGGCAGCAGCTCGCGCAGCCCGGCCGGCAGCCCGATCCCGGCGATGAGCTCGTCGTCCCAGGCCTGCGCCGACCAGTCGAGGAGGCCCGTCGTCGAGGCGTTGGTGAGCTCGGCCCTGGCCTCGCCGGTGAGCCAGTAGCCCAGCAGATCGGGCACGAGCAGCGCCCGATCGGCGAGCGCGAGCACCTCGGCGGGCTCGGCCGCGAGCTGATAGAGCGTATTGAACGGCAGGAACTGCAGGCCGTTCCGGGCGAACAGCTCGGCGTGCGGCATCCGCTCGTGCACCGCCGCGACGCCGCGCGCGGTGCGCTCGTCGCGGTAGTGGAACGGGATGCCGAGCAGGCGGCCCTGCCGCAGCAGCCCGTAGTCGACCGCCCAGGAGTCGATGCCGATGCTCGCGATCCGGGGCTCCAGGCGGAACGCCTCCCGCAGGCCCGCGAGCACCTCGCCGTAGAGGCCGAGCAGATCCCAGTGCAGCCCGTCGCCGGCGAACACCGGGGTGTTCGGGAAGCGCGCGACCGTCGTCGCCTCGAGCGTGTCGGGGCCGACGCGGCCGAGCACGACCCGCCCGCTCGTGGCGCCGAGATCGACCGCCGCGACCGTGCCGGCCGGCCGCGGCGCGCCCCCGCGGGCGCCGGTCATCGCAGGAAGGCGGCGGCGACGCCCGAGTCGACGGGGATGTGCAGGCCGGTGGTGCGGCTGAGCTCGGGGCCGGTGAGCACGTACACGGCGTCCGCGACGTTCTCGGGCACGACCTCGCGCTTGAGGATCGTGCGGTTCGCGTAGAACTGGCCGAGGTCCTCCTCGTCGACGCCGTAGGTCGCGGCGCGGTTCGCGCCCCAGCCGGAGGCGAAGATGCCCGAGCCGCGCACGACGCCGTCGGGGTTGATGCCGTTGACGCGCACGCCGTGCTCGCCGAGCTCGACCGCGAGGAGGCGCACCTGGTGCGCCTGATCGGCCTTCGTCGCCGAGTAGGCCACGTTGTTCGGCCCGGCGAACACCGAGTTCTTCGAGGAGATGTAGACGATGTCGCCGCCGAGCTTCTGATCGATGAGCACGCGGGCGGCCGCCTTCGACACGAGGAAGGAGCCCTTGGCCATGACGTCGTGCTGCAGGTCCCAGTCGGCCTCGGTGGTGTCGAGCAGCGGCTTCGAGAGCGAGAGCCCCGCGTTGTTCACGACGAGGTCGACTCCGCCGAAGGCGAGCACGGCGGTGTCGATCGCGGCCCGGACCGCGTCGGCGTCCGCGACGTTGGCGGCGACGCCGATCGCGACGTCGGTGCCGCCGAGCTCCGCGGCCGCGGCGCGCGCCTTCTCGAGGTCGAGGTCGGCGACGACGACGCACGCGCCCTCGGCGGCGAGGCGGGTGGCGATGGCCTTGCCGATGCCGCTGGCCGCGCCGGTGACGAACGCGATCCGCCCCTGGTGCGACTTCGGCTTCGGCATCCGCCGCAGCTTCGCCTCCTCGAGCGCCCAGTACTCGATGCGGAACTTCTCCGCGTCGGAGATCGGGGCGTAGCTCGACACCGACTCCGCGCCGCGCATCACGTTGATCGCGTTCACGTAGAACTCGCCGGCGACCCGGGCGGTCTGCTTGTTCGCCCCGTAGGAGAACATGCCGACGCCGGGCACGAGCACGATGAGCGGGTCAGCACCGCGCATCGCCGGGGTATTCCCTGAGCCCGTCGAAGGGTCGCTCGCGTGCGCCTCGTAGTACGCGCGGTAGTCGGCGCGGTACGCCTCGTGCAGCTCCGCGAGGCGGGCCAGCTGCTCCTCGAGGCTCGCCGTGGCGGGCAGGTCGAGGATGAGGGGCCTCACCTTGGTGCGCAGAAAGTGATCGGGGCAGCTCGTGCCGAGCGCCGCGAGCGCGGGCGCCTTCTCGGAGGCGAGGAAGTCGAGCACCGCCGCGGAATCGGTGTAGTGCCCGATCATCGGTTTCTCGCTCGAGGCGATCCCGCGGATGGCGGGGGCGAGCGCCGCGGCGCGCGCGTGCCGCTCCTCCTCGGGCAGCGCCTCGAAGCCGGGGCGCACCCCGCCGAAGGGGTGCGGGTCGCCGTGCTCGGCGAGGTACGCCGCGGCCGTGTCGATGATCCACCGCGAGTTCGCCTCGGCCTCGTCGGAGGTGTCGCCCCACGCGGTGATGCCGTGCCCGCCGAGGATCGTGCCGATCGCCTGCGGGTGCTCGGCCTTGATCGCGGCGATGTCAAGGCCGAGCTGGAACCCGGGGCGGCGCCACGGCACCCACACGACGCGGTCGCCGAAGATCCGGGCGGTCAGCTCGGGGCCGTCGGCCGCCGTCGCGATCGCGATCCCGGAGTCCGGGTGCAGGTGGTCGACGTGCGCGGCATCCACCAGTCCGTGCATCGCCGTGTCGATCGACGGCGCCGCACCGCCCGTGCCGTGCAGGCAGTAGTCGAACGCGGCGACCATCTCGTCCTCGTGCTCGACGCCACGGTACACGCCCCGGAGCGCGCGCATCCGGTCGAGGCGCAGCACCGCGAGGCCCTCGGGCTTCAGGGTGCCCAGATCGCCGCCCGAGCCCTTCACCCAGAGCAGCTCGACCGGCTCGCCCGTCACCGGGTCGGCGGCGACGCCCTTGGCGGAGGTGTTGCCGCCGGCGTAGTTCGTGTTCCGCGGGTCCGCGCCCAGCCGGTTGCTGCGCGCGATCAGCTCCGCGACGGCCGGGTTCGTCGACTCGTTCGGCTTCGTCATCTCAGGCCCCCCATCCGGCCTGCACGCCGCCGACGCGCTCTTCGGCGATCCGCTGCTGGTAGCCGGAGGCGAGGTAGGCGGCCATCGGGTCGCCGGCGAGCCCGCGCTCCTCGCGCCAGGCGGCGAGCTGCGGGCGCACATCGGTGTAGAAGGCATCCATCACGACCGCGTTGGCGGCGAGCACGTCGTTCGCCTCCTGCGCGGCGGTGAGCGCCTCGCGGTCGATGAGCAGTGCGCGGGCGGTCATCTCCTGAACGTTCAGCACCGAGCGGATCTGGCCGGGGATCTTGTCCTCGATGTTGTGGCACTGGTCGAGCATGAACGCCACCTCGGGGTTGTTCAGGCCGCCGCCGCGGATGACCTCGGCGAGGATGCGGAACAGCTGGAACGGGTCGGCGGCGCCCACGATGAGGTCGTCGTCGGCGTAGAAGCGGCTGTTGAAGTCGAAGGAGCCGAGCTTGCCGAGGCGCAGCAGCTGCATCACGATGAACTCGATGTTCGTGCCCGGCGCGTGGTGGCCGGTGTCGAGGCAGACCATGGCCTTCTCGCCGAGGGCGCTCACCTGCGCGTAGCTCGTGCCCCAGTCCGGCACGTCCGTGTGGTAGAACGCCGGCTCGAAGAACTTGTACTCGAGCACGAGGCGCTGCTCGTCGCCGAGGCGCGCGTAGATCTGCTGCAGGGAGTCCTGGAGCCGGTCCTGGCGGTCGCGCATGTCGTTCTGCCCGGGGTAGTTCGAGCCCTCGGCGAGCCAGATCTTCAGGTCGCGCGAGCCGGTCTCGTCCATGATGTCGATGCACTCGAGGTGGTGGTCGATCGCCTTGCGGCGGATGCGCGCGTCGTGGTGGGCGAGGGCGCCGAACTTGTAGTCCTCGTCCTGGAAGGTGTTCGAGTTCACGGTGCCGAGCGTCACGCCGAGGTCCTCGGCGTGCCGGCGGAGGGCGTCGTAGGAGTCGACCCGGTCCCAGGGGATGTGCAGCGCGACGACGGGGGCGAGCCGCGTGTACGCGTGCACCTGCGCGGCGTCGGCGATCTTCTCGAATGGGTCGCGCGGGGTGCCGGGCGTCGCGAACACGCGGAAGCGGGTGCCGGAGTTGCCGAACGCCCAACTGGGCAGTTCGACCGACTGCTGGGCGAGGGCGGAGAGGTGCTCGGTGGAGAGGGCGGTCATGATGCGGGGCTTTCGTGGTCGGTGGCGGCGGAGGCCGTCAGCTGGTCGTGCAGGTTGAAGACTTCGACGAGGGGCGTCGCGGCCTGGTCGGCGCGGCCCTCGAGACCGACGAAGAACTCGGCCATGGATGCCTCCCAGCGGGCGGCGACGGGGGAGTCGGCCAGGTACGCGCGGGCCGCCTCGTCGTCGTCGGTCTCGTAGTAGCCGAAGAGGGTGCAGCGCTCGCGGTCGAGGAAGATCGAGTAGTTGCGGCGGCCGGCCGCCGCGATCTCGCGCAACAGCTCCGGCCACACCGGGGTGTGCCGCTCGACGTAGGCGTCGAGCAGTTCGGGGCGCACCTGGAGGGTGAACGCGACGCGGGGCATGGCACTCCTTCGTGGGCTCGCGGGGGTTCGAACGGCCCGGTCGACACCGAAATGAATCGATCCAGCCGTGAATCGTTTCAAACTGTAATGTGGTCCCCAAGGATCCGTCAAGCGATCCGCCATCACCGAACATCAGGGCGAGGGGCCACCTATGTCAGTGAGCGTGAAGGACGTCGCGGCCGCCGCCGCGGTGTCGGTCGGCACGGTGTCCAACGTGCTGAACCGCCCGGACAAGGTGGCGCCCGCCACGGTCGCGCGGGTGCAGGCCGCGATCGACCGGCTCGGCTTCGTGCGCAACGACGCGGCGAGGCAGCTGCGAGCCGGCCGGAGCCGCAGCATCGGCCTCGTCGTGCTCGACAGCGCCAACCCGTTCTTCGCCGAGGTCGCCCGCGGGGCGGAGGAGCGCGCCGCCCGCGAGGGCATGGCCGTGCTGCTCGGCAACAGCGACCAGACGCCGAGCCGCGAACGCGCCTATCTCGAGCTCTTCCGAGAGCAGCGGGTCAACGGCGTGCTGCTCACGCCGACCGACCTCGAGGCGAGCGCCGTGCGCCGGCTCGCGGACAGCGGCATCCCGCTCGTGATCGTCGACGGCGAGCTACCGGGCGGCGGGGTGCCGTCGGTCGCGGTCGACGATGTGCAGGGCGGCATGCTGGCCGTCGCGCACCTGCTGGAGCAGGGGCGTCGGCGCATCGCCTACATCGGCGGGCCGCATTCGATCCGCCAGGTGGCCGACCGCCTCGAGGGCGCGCGGCGCGCCCTCGCCGGTGTGCCGGAGGCGACGCTCGAGGTGATCGAGCTCGACGCGCTGACGGTGCTGCACGGCCGGGACGCCGGCGAGGAGATCGCCCGGCGGTCCGCGGCCGACCGGCCCGACGCTGTGTTCTGCGCGAACGACCTGCTCGCGGTCGGCGTGTTGCAGGGCACCGCGATCCTCGGCGAGGTGCGGGTGCCCGACGACCTCGCCCTCATCGGCTACGACGACATCGACTTCGCGCAGTCCGCGGTGGTCCCGCTGTCCTCGGTGCGCCAGCCGGCTCGGGCGATCGGGGCGGCGGCGGTCGAGCTGCTGCTCGAGGCGCTCGACTCCGAGGGCGCGGCCATCCGGCACGTCCGCTTCCAGCCCGAACTCGTCGTGCGGGCGTCGACCGGCCCGTGATCCAGGGTCGCCCCGCCAGTCCGGGGGTCGTGTCCGATCCGTGACTTGACCGACGGGCGACGGATGCCTACAGTTGCCCTGAATCGAAAGTGAATCGATTCACACCGATCCACTGAACCACTGATCCCCCAACCCTCAACGAGGAGGAACCCCGTGCCGAGCACTGACGCACCCGTGGTCCTCGAGCTCTCGGAGGTCGTCAAGTCGTTCGGCGCCGTCGTGGCGCTGCGCTCCGCCAGCCTGCGGCTGCAGGCCGGCTCGATCCACGCCCTCATCGGCGAGAACGGCGCCGGCAAGTCCACGCTCGTGAAGATCGTCGCCGGCCTCTACCGCCGCGACGCCGGCGAGTTCCGGCTCGACGGCGAAGACGTCGACTTCACCTCCACCGCCCAGTCGAAGGCCGCGGGCGTCGCGGTCATCTACCAGGAGCCGACGCTCTTCCCCGACCTCTCGGTCACCGAGAACATCTTCATGGGCCGCCAGCTCACCGGCCGCTTCGGCCGGATCGACCGCAAGGCGATGCGGCACGAGGTCGAGCGCCTCTTCACCCGGCTCGGCGTCGTCATCGACCCCGACCGCCCGGCCGAAGGCCTGTCGATCGCCGACCAGCAGGTCATCGAGATCGCCAAGGCCGTCTCGCTCGACGCGAAGGTGCTGATCATGGACGAGCCCACCGCGGCCCTGTCCGGCGTCGAGGCCGAGCGCCTGTTCGCGATCGCCCGCAGCCTGCGCGACGAGGGCCGCGGCCTCATCTTCATCTCGCACCGCTTCGACGAGGTCTTCGCGCTCTGCGACACCGTCACCGTCATGCGCGACGGCTCGTACATCGCCACGACCCCGATCGCCGAGACCACGCCGGGCGAGCTCGTGCGCCAGATGGTCGGCCGCGAGGTCACCGAGCTGTTCCCCAAGCAGGAGACGGTCGTCGGCGAACCGCTGCTCGAGGTCGAGGGCCTCACCTCGCCCGGCGTCTTCCACGACATCAGCTTCACCGTGCGCGCCGGCGAGATCGTCGGGCTCGCGGGCCTCGTGGGCGCCGGCCGCAGCGAGGTCGCGCGGGCGGTGTTCGGCGTGGACCAGTACCGCGAGGGCACCGTCACGCTCAAGGGCCGGCGCATCCGCCGCGGGCGACCCACCGAGGCCATGCGCGCCGGCCTCGCCCTCGTTCCCGAGGACCGCCGCAAGCAGGGTCTCGTCATCGACTCCGGTGTCGGCCGCAACATCACCATGGCGATCCGCCGCGAGCTCTCCCGCTTCGGCCTCATCACGACCGGGCTGGAGAACCGCGCGGCCCGCGTCTGGGCGAGCCGGCTCGAGGTGAAGTCCTACGCGCTCGACACCGTCGCGGCGACGCTCTCCGGCGGCAACCAGCAGAAGGTCGTGCTCGCCAAGTGGCTCGCGACGAAGCCCGACGTGCTCATCGTCGACGAGCCCACCCGCGGCATCGACGTCGGCACGAAGTCCGAGGTGCACCGCCTGCTCTCCGAGCTCGCCGGCCAGGGCATGGGCATCCTCATGATCTCCTCCGAGCTGCCAGAGGTGCTCGGAATGGCCGACCGCGTGCTCGTGATGCGCGAGGGGCGCATCACGGCCGAGATCGACCGCGCAGACGCCACCAGCGAGAACGTGATGTTCGCCGCCACCCACGCATCGGAGCAGCACTCGTGACCTCCTCTCCCCCCACCACGGTGATCCCCGTCTCCGGGATCACGAAGCACATCGGCGCCCTCGGCAAGGCGCGCGAGTTCGGCATCCTGATCGCCCTCGTCCTCGTGGTGATCGCCGCGACGACGATGAACCCGAGCTTCCTCTTCTCGACGGACGGCTGGCGCGATCTGCTGCTCACCCCGTCGATCCTGGTGCTCGTCGCCGCCGGGCAGGCGATCGTCATCATCACGCGCAACGTCGACCTCTCGGTCGGCTCCGTGATGGGGCTGTCGGCCTACCTCACCGGCCGGCTCTTCATCGACGTGCCCGGCCTGCCGATCCCCGTCGTCGTGCTCCTGGCGGTGCTGTTCGGCGCCTTCCTCGGGCTCGTGAACGGCTCGCTCGTCGCCTTCGCCCGCGTGCCCGCGATGGTGATCACGCTCGGCACGCTCTACGCCTACCGCGGCATCAACGTGATGTGGGCCGGCTCGACCCGCGTGAACGCCTCGGACATGCCGAAGGAGTTCCTCGCGATCGGCACCGGGCAGTTCCTCACCATCCCGATCCTCGCCATCGTCGCGTTCGTCATCCTCGCCGCCGCGGCCTGGTACATGCGCAACACGCGCGGCGGCCGCGAGTACTACGCGATCGGCTCCGACCCGGCCGCGGCCGAGCTCTACGGCCTGAAGGTCACCCGCCGGGTGCTCACCGCCTTCACCCTGTCGGGCGCGCTCGCGGGCCTCGCCGGCGTCTTCTACGTCGCGCGCTACGGCACCGTCAGCTCGCAGGCCGGCGCCGGCTGGGAGCTCGACGCCGTCGGCGCGGCCGTCATCGGCGGCGTCGCGATCACGGGCGGCATCGGCACCGTGTGGGGCGCCGCGATCGGCGCCGTGCTGCTGATGACCATCAACCGGGCGCTGCCGATCCTCGGCATCCCCGACTTCTGGCAGCGCGCCGTCGTCGGTGTGCTCATCATCGGCGCCATCGTGCTCGACCGCTGGCTCGCCGTGCGGCAGAGACAGCGACTCATCGAAGCGAGGGACGAGTCATGACCACCACGACCACCCCGGCGACCCCGCCCGCCACGACGAACCGGGTGAGCCGCGACTACGAGAAGCCGCTCTGGCGTCGGGTGCTGCTCACCCGCGAGATGGCGATCGTGGCGCTCCTCGTGCTCGTCGTCGCCTACGCGATGCTCACGGTTCGCGGCTTCGCGCAGCCGATCACGCTCAACTACCTGCTGCTCGACATCGCGCCGATCCTGCTGATCGCGCTGCCGATGACGCTCGTGATGATTACCGGCGAGATCGACCTGTCGGTCGGCAGCATGGTCGGCCTCGCGAGCGTCGTCACCGGTGCAGGCGTGCACGCCGGCCTGCCCTTCGAGCTCGCCGCCGTGCTCGCGCTGCTCGTCGGCGCCATCGGCGGCGCGTTCAACGGCTTCCTCGTGACCGTGGTCGGCCTGCCCTCGCTCGCGGTGACGATCGGCACGCTCGCGCTCTTCCGCGGTCTCGCGGTCGGCCTGCTCGGCACCACCGCCGTCACCGACTTCCCCGAGGGCTGGACGGCCCTCGCGAAGGCGAAGATCGCCGGCACGACGATCCCGTACATCATGATCCCGTTCCTGATCCTGCTCGTGATCTTCGTGGTGGTGCTGCACTTCACGCCCTTCGGTCGCGGCATCTACGCGATCGGGCAGTCGAAGGATGCCGCGCGCTTCTCGGGCGTGCACCTCGAGCGCACGAAGTTCCTGCTGTTCATGGCGGCCGGGCTCGTCGCGGCGTTCGCGGGCGTCTTCTACACCCTGCGCTTCGGCAGCGCCCGCGGCGACAACGCCACCGGCCTCGAACTGCAGGTGATCGCCGCGGTCGTGCTCGGCGGGGTGTCCGTCTTCGGCGGGCGCGGCCAGCTCTACGGGGTCGTCGCCGCCGTGCTCCTGATCGGTGTGCTCTCGAGCGCCCTCCGCCTCGCGAACGTCACCTCCGACGTCATCAACGTCATCACCGGCACGCTCCTGGTGGTCTCGGTCGTCAGTGCGAGCCTGCTCGCCTGGCTGCAGAAGGTCCGGCGACGACGCTCGGGCCCGGTCTCCTCCGTCGCAGCACCCACAGCATCTTGACGACGCTGCGCGTCCCCCGGCCGACGGCATCCGTCTCGGTCGCCAGCACGAAAGGAATGGAATAACAATGAAGTTTGCACACAAGCGTGCGACCGCCGTGGCCGCGGCCGCGGTGGCGGCTGCGCTCGCACTCTCCGGCTGCGCCGACACCGGCTCCTCGGGCGGAGGCGCGAGCGAGGGCAGCGGCGGCAGCGACAACCTCGCGATCACCTTCCTGCCGAAGAGCCTCGGCAACCCGTACTTCGACACCTCGAGCAAGGGCGGCAAGGCGGCCGTCGAGGAGCTCGGCGGCACCTTCGCCGAGGTCGGCCCGGCCGAGTCCGGCCCCGACGCGCAGGTGAGCTACATCAACACCGCCACGCAGCAGGGCGTCGGCTCCCTCGTCGTCTCGGCGAACGACCCGAAGGCGATCTGCGACGCCCTCAACGAGGCCCGCGACGCCGGCGTCAAGGTCGTCACCTTCGACTCCGACACGAACGCCGACTGCCGCGACCTGTTCGTGAACCAGGCGACCGCCGACGGCATCGCCAAGGTGCAGGTCGACCTCATCGCCGAGCAGATCGGCGACGCGGGCGAGATCGCCATCGTCTCGTCGACCGCGAACGCGACGAACCAGAACACCTGGATCGACAAGATGAAGGAACTGCTCGCGGCCGACCACCCGAACATCCAGCTCGTGGACGTCGTCTACGGTGACGACGACGAGCAGATCTCGTTCGACAAGACGGCGGCCGTGCTGCAGTCGCACCCGAACCTGAAGGGCATCGTCTCGCCGACGACCATCGGCATCTCGGCGGCCGCGCGCTACCTCTCCACCTCGGACTACAAGGGCAAGGTCGCGCTGACCGGCCTCGGCACGCCGAACCAGATGCGCGAGTACATCGAGGACGGCACCGTCACCGCCTTCGCCCTCTGGAACCCGGAGGACCTGGGCTACCTGTCGGCCTACGCCGCGGCGGCGCTCATCAACGGCGACATCACCGGCAAGGAGGGTGACACCTTCACGGCCGGCAAGCTCGGCGAGTACACCGTGGGCGCGGACGCCACCGTGCTGCTCGGCGACCCGTACGTGTTCGACAAGGACAACATCGACGACTTCGACTTCTGAGTCGTCGAGGGTCTCGTTCGACACCCACCCAGAAGCGCCCC
>NZ_BMRJ01000001.1:949421-1018440 GCF_014648575.1 Agromyces mediolanus
CGACCCAGTCCACGAGGTGGGCGAGCAGCGGCTCGGCGTTCTCGGTGTCGAGGCGGCGGGGATCGGCGCCGAAGACGCCGTGCAGCGGGTGGTCGGCGCGGTGCCGGTCCTGGCCGTAGGGGTCCTCGCCGTCAGGGGCCGGATGCGTCGTGGGGTCGGGCAGTGCGTCGACGTGCACGAGCTCGGGCGAGAGGGCGTGCAGCAGGAGCGACTCGAATCGGCCGGCGTGGTCGGGCGCGACCGGCGGCGTCGGGGCCTGGCCGAGCGTGCGGGCCACGGCGCGGAGCGGGGCATCCGTGCCGTTCCAGCGATCGGCGACCCGCTCGACCAGCTCGCGCTGCTCCTCGGCGAAGTGGCCGCTCAGGATGACGGCGCGGCGCACGCCCAGCTCCGAGAGCCGCGCGAGGCGCTCGCCGAGCAGCGCCTCGATCGCCTCGGGGGTGTCGCTCATGAGCGTCCACGGGTAGCGCGAGTGCTCGCCGCCGACCGCGTGGTAGGAGGCGGGAAGCACGACGCCGCCGTGCTGCTCGGCCGCTCGCAGGCAGATGCCGTAGGCGGTGAGCGCGTCGAGGCCGATCGGCAGGTGCGGGCCGTGGAACTCGAGCGAGCCGAGCGGCAGGTACGCGACGGAGGCGTGCGCCAGGCGCGCCTCGATCTGCTCGGGGCTCAGCCGCTCGATCGCGGGTGAGACGTCGGTGGCTGCGGTCGTGTCGCTCATACGTAGAAGTTCCTCTCCCATCCGAAGCCGGCGAGCCGCTCGCGCAGCCCCTCGGCGAGTCCGCGCCCGTCGGCGAACGACAGATTGCGGGCGATGCGCCGCTGCGAGGTCATCCCGACGATCGCCGTCGACACCTCCGGGCGGTCCAGCACGAAGCGCACGGCGGCCTCGTCGAGCCCGCCGTAGTACGGCGCCGTGACCGCCTTGATCGCCTCGACGCGTTCGAGCGTCTCGGTGAAGCGCTCGCCGCGGAACATCGTCTTCAGCACCGAGTCATCCGCCCACTGCGCGTACGTCGCAGGGGTCCACGCCCCGCTCAGCGAGCCGGAATCCAGGGCGACGCGCACGATGATCGCCGTGCCGGACCCGGCGGCCGCCGGCAGCAGCGCCTCCTCGGGCCGCTGCTCGAACAGGTTGTAGATGACCTGGATCGAGTCGACCAGCCCCGACTCGGCGAGGGCCACCCCCTCGTCGGCCCGGTAGTCGCGCAGCGAGACGCCGATGCGGTCGATCTTGCCCTCCGCGCGCAGTTCGTGCAGGGTCTCCAGCCAGCCGAGCTCCTGCATGCCGCGAGGCATCCAGCAGTGCAGCTGGTACAGGTCGATCCGCTCGACGCCCAGGCGGCGCAGCGACTGCTCGGCCTGTTCGCGCAGGTACTCCGGGCGGTAGGCGGCCGCGATGTCGGGGTCGTCGACCGAGGGGTGCGGCCACTCGGGCGGCTGCACCTTCGTGGCGACGTAGACGCGCTCACCGCCCCACTCCCGCAGCGATCGGCCGACGACCTCTTCGCTGTGCCCGGAGCCGTACATCTCGGCGGTGTCGACGAAGTTGATGCCGCGCTCGTAGGCGTCGAGCAGCGCGCGGACCGAGGCGTCGTCGTCGACCGGCCCCCACTGCCCGCCGAGCTGCCAGGCGCCGAACGACACCTCGCTGATCTCCCACCCGGTGCGACCGAACGGTCGGCGATGAACGGTCATGTGCTGGTGCGCTCCTTCACGCTCGGGGCGCGCTGCTTGCGCGCGGCGGCGCGCGGGGTGCACACCGCGCCGCGCATCCGGCGCGGCCCTTCGAATCTACGAAGCGCGGATGGCCCGCCGAAGGACACCGGAACGCGGAAACATGGACTGGACGAGCAGCGCTCGCCGCCGCCTCACGGCCGCACGGTGTCGCGCGCGAACTGGGTCGGCGAGACCCCGTACGCGCGGCGGAACGCGCGCGAGAAGTACAGCGGATCGGGGTAGCCGACGAGCTGCGCCACCTCGCTCACCCGCATGCCGGTGGTGCGCAGCAGGCTGCCGGCCTCGCGCAGGCGCACGTGCCGGATCCACGCCTGCATGGACTCGCCGGTATGCCGGGTGAACAGGCGCTGCGCGGTCGTCTCGCTGCACCTGGCCGCCTCGGCGACCCGGGCGACGGTCAGCGGCTCGGCGATGTGGTGGCGGATGAATGTCATCATCAGCTCGAGCGAGCCGGGTACGGCGGTCTGCTGCGCGTGGCTGTCGGCCCAGGCGGCGTTCTCGAAGAGGATGAGCCGCCCGAGCGCCCGGAAGTACTCCTCGTCGAAGGCGCCCTCGCCGAGTCGCTCGATGGCGATCGTGCCGAACTCGGTGATGCGCCGGGCGGCGGCGTTCCGCATCGTCGACAGGCCGGGGCGGAACGCCGCCGCATCGCCGTGCCTGGCCGGATCGTCGAGCAGCGGGTCGCCCGGCAGGTGCGCGACCCGGGGCACGACGGGCGCTGAACGGTCGTAGCGGGGCACGACGTGCAGGGTGCCGATGTGGAACGGTCCGCGGCGGTTCGCGCGGTACTCGACCCGGTGGTGCCACGGCAGCCGCACGACGTGCTGCGCGTCGACGGTCCAGCTCTGCCCGCCGGCGCGGATCTCGCCGCCACCGCTCACGATCCAGATGAACGAGACGCTCATCACGTGCGGGTTCACGATCTGCTCGCCCGAGGTGAAGCGGTACCAGTTCGCGCCGACGACGACGGGGTCGTCGTCGGGGTGCAGCAGCGTCACATCGACCATGGTAGGTCGCATGAGCGTCAGGCGGCGGCCTCCAGGCGGACCGAGACGGTGCCCGCCTCGTACACGGCGACCGGGTGCGCGAAGGGCTGCGGGGTGAGCTGCTCCGCGTCGACGAGCGCGAGGCCGGGGAACGACTCCAGCAGGGCCGCGATGGCCTCGCGGATCTCGACGCGGGCGACCTGCTGGCCGATGCATCCGTGGATGCCGTAGCCGAAGCCCAGGTGACCGAACGCGTCCCGCGTGACGTCGAAGTCCTCCGGGCGCTCGCCCCAGTGCCCGGGGTCGCGGTTCGCCGCGACGGGCGAGACGGACACCGAGGTGCCGGCGGGGATCCGCGTGCCCTCGATCTCGACGTCTTCGAGCGCGGTGCGGGCGAAGAGCGTCACGAACATGGCGCCGGCGCGCATGAACTCCTCGACCGCCGGACGCAGCTGCTCGGGGTCCGCGCGCAGGATGGCCAGCTGCTCGGGGTTCGTCAGGATCGCGACGGAGGCCGTCGCGATCAGGTAGGCGACGGAGTCGCGCCCCGCGCCCATCAGCAGGCGCAGCAGCGCCTCGACCTCGACCCGGTCGAGCTCGGGGTTCTGCAGCAGGTCGGTGATGACGTCCTCGCCCGGCGAGTCCGCGCGCTCCGCGAGCAGGGCGCGGATGAAGTCGTACTTCTGCTGCGCCGTCGACTCCTCGACGAAGAGCGCGACGAAGCGCTCGTAGTGGTGCTCCGGGATGCCGATGACGTGGCAGTGCGTGCGGGCCGAGATCGGCATGGCGTAGTCGCGCCAGAGGTCGACGACCGGGCCGCGCTCGCGCAGCGCCTCGATCTGCTCGGCGACCATGGCACGGATCCACGGCTCGCGGGCCCGCGCCTGACGCACCGAGAAGCGGGCGGTCACGGCGCGCCGGAGCTTCGCGTGCTCCTCGCCGTCGAGGTTCAGGAGGTTGAGCTCGTCGGAGGCCTGCCCCGAGGCATCCAGCTCGCCCGGCGCCTCGAGCGGCACCGCGGCGCTCTCGGCCTTGCCCTCTTCGCCGTGCGCGGGCGGGCCGACCGGCATCCGCGAGGGGCGCATGCTGAACCGCGGATCCTGCAGCACGGCGACCGCCGCCTCGTATCGGGTGGCGACGAGGCCCTCGTGGCCGTCCTGGAAGTCGAGCGGCATGAACGCGCCGGCTTCGCGCCAGGCGGCGAGCTGCGGGGACGGCGTGAGCGGGGTGCCGTCGCCGGGGAGGGAGCGGGAGTGGAACGGGCATTCGGCGGGGATCGTCATCGATCTGGCTTCTTTCAGGAGTGGGCGACGAGGGGATGGGCGGAGGTGACGACGGCCGCGCGGGCCGTGCGGAAGTCGCGGGGCGGGGCGTTCCAGCCGACGACGCCGCGCAGCTCGCCGGCGCCGTCGTGGCTGCCGAAGACGGTGCCCACGGACTCGGCGGTATTCGGGAGTTCGGCGCTCTTCGGTAGCTCGGCGAGCGGACGTTCGGGGTCGAACCAGCCGTAGGCGTGGATGCGGGTGCCGTGGATCTCGGACCAGAACAGCGGCACCGGCTGTGCGCCCTCGGCGCCGTGCGCGAGGCGCCCGGCGACGGCGATGGCCTGCTCGATGGCGTTGCTCTGGTGCTCGACGCGGCGGTGCCGCCCGGTGATCGGGTCGAACCACGCGGCGACGTCGCCCACCGCGGAGATGCCGGGGGCGGCGATGCCGAGGCGGTCGCAGGCGATGCCGTCGGCGAGCTCGAGCGTCGAGGAGGCGAGCCAGTCGGTGCACGGGGTGCCGCCGATCATGGTGACGACGAGGTCGACGGTGCGCGTGGTGCCGTCGGCGAACCCGAGCTCGGTGGCGTCCGGTGCGGTCGACGTGCCGGCGGGCCTTGCGGCGACGAGCTCGGCGCGGAGGGAGAGCTCGACCCCGTGCGCCTCGTGCAGCCGCACGAGCTCTTCGCTCAGCAGGGTGCCGACCCCGCCGAAGCCGAGCGCACCGGAGCGGCCGACGAGCAGCACCTCCGCGTCGCGCTTGCGCGCGGCGCTCGCGATCTCGGAGCCGAGGATGCCGGAGCCGATCACCGCGACGCGACGGGCCGCCTCCATCCGCTCGCGCAGTCGCAGCGCGTCGTCCATGGTGCGGAGGGTGGATGCCTCGGCCAGCGCGGGATGGCGTCGGGGCTCCGTGCCCGTCGCGATCACGAGTTCGTCGAAGTCGATCGGACCGTCGCCGGTGTGCAGGGTACGCGCGCCGACGTCGAGTCCGGTCGCCCGCCGGCCGGTGAGCACGCGGATGCCGAGCTCGTCGAGCTCCGCCGCCGTGCGGATGGCGGCCTGATCCGGTTGCCATTCGCCAGCCAGGATCTGCTTCGACAGCGGCGGCCGGGTGTACGGCAGGTGCGGCTCGTCGCCGAGCAGGGTGATCTCGCCGTCGAAGCCCTCGTCGCGCAACGACTCGGCGACGGTGAGCCCGCCGATCGACGCGCCGACGATGACGACGCGTGCGGGGGCGCTCATGTCGTCGAGAGCGCGATCGCGCGGGCAGGGCAGAGCCGCACGGCGCGGGTCGCCGCCGCGAGGTCGGCGCCCTGGGGATCGGGCTCGAGCAGCAGGACGATGCCGTTGTCGTCCTGGTCGAACACGTCGGGGGCGACGAGGGCGCACTGCCCGGCGCCGACGCAGGCGTCGGTCTGGACCAGGATGCTCATCGGTACTCCTCTGTACTAGGTGCAGTGGAGTCAATCCAAGCCGTGGCATCCACGGAATCCCATGCCCCGCGCACCCAGAACATGGACTGGACGATCAGGCGCCCCGCACGACGAGGCGCCCCCTCCCGCTCGAACGCGGGAGGGGGCGCGGCGTCGGAGAGCTACTGCTGGACGGGCTCCTTCGAGAGGTAGGCGGTCTTCCAGGCCTGCCAGGTGCCCCAGTCGAGGTTGACCGCGGTCCCGTGCTGCCCGGCGAGGCCGTTCGCGACGTTCACGTCGGAGATCTGCAGCCAGGCCGCAGTGCCGCGGCCGTCACCGGCGAGGGCCCACGTGTGCGAGCCATCGGTGTTCTGAATGTGGAAGAGCGAAGACATGCCGTTGTTGTTCCTTACGTGAGGGGTGGTGGTGGGATTTCCGGTGAGGCGGGCGTTGATGTACATCCATGGATCGGTGGTGACGCTGAGGTCTCCGTTGTTCCACGTGCCGTCGTGCGTGTAGGTGATGGTCAGGTGCAGGTGGTTGCCCTGCGAGGCGGTGCCCTCATTGCCGACGTTGCCGATGATCTGGCCGCGTGCGACGGACGCGCCGACCGCGAGCGGCGACTGCCGGATCATGTGGCTGTAGCCCGAGAACACGCCGTCGGCGTGCGCGATGACGAGGACCCAGCCGAGCGCGTCGTTCCAGACGTTGTGCCTGACGGTGCCGTCCGCCACAGCCGGGATGGGCGTGTCGGCAGCCTGCGGGTAGTCGAGTCCGCGGTGCGCTTGGCTGCGACCGCCGGCCCATGACCCCCAGCCGTCGGCGAGGTCCGGATTGGAGAACGGATGCTGGTACTGAACCATGTTCCTCCTTTCGTTCCGTAGCTTCCGGGCCGCCGGTCGGCGACCCGATATTCGAATGCGTGTTCGAAACTACGGATCGATGAAGGGGAGTGAGAACTCGACACGCCGGCCCGATATCCGCCGACTTCCATCCGTTCCGTGTTGGCAACAATCCGGCTGCGGTCTTGACTTCCGGGACGGAGTGTCGGCTTCCTATGCCCGCAATTTTCCTTCTACGTTCGAATGTGTATTCGATACATGGCCATCGACCGATGGGCCGGAAGTCACGTAATGAAGGAGTAAGCATGGTTCGGTATCAATACCCATTCCCCATCGAGTGGTACGACGCATCCGACCCGTTCGGCAACACGTCCCCGCCGTGGCGGTCGCCGGAGAACCCGCACCGCGGAGCGGACTTCAACGGAGGTGCGTCGGGAACTGCGGGCACCCCCGTGCCAGCGATCGCCGGAGGGGTGGTCGTCTACAGCGACTGGTACGACGGGCTCGGCAACGTCGTCACGATTCACCACCCGGACGGTGCGTTCAGCGGCTACTGCCACCTGACCGACCGGTCTGTCTCCGTCGGCCAAGAGATCGCGCGCGGCGTGATCGTGGGGACGGTCGGCGGCACTCGAACCGCCACGCAGCACTACGCCCCCCATCTCCACCTCACCATGGGGTCGGACTCGGCGGGCACGCGCGGGGGTGCTGCCCGCTTCGATCCGATTCCATACATCGCCGCGCGGCTCGACGCATCAGAGGGTGGCACCGCGGCACCCGAACGGTACGCGGTCCTCAGCGCTGACGGGAGGCTCTGGGTGAAGGAGCCGAACCCGTATGCGAACTGGGTGATCCAGGCGAGCAACGTGACGTCGTTCTCGCTGTCCGGGCATCGGATCGGTGTGGTCAGCGGCGGAACCGCCTATGTCAAGGAAGGAGATCTCTACGCCGGTTGGGTCCAGGTGAGCGGGGCTGGCGGCATCAAGGACATCGTCCTCGACGGACTTCGTATCGGCATCCTTGGGAGCGACGGAGTGCTCAACGTCAAGGAAGGCAACCTGTCTACCGCATGGGTGCAGCAGAGCGGCGGCGTCAAGAAGGCTGACCTGGCGGGCAACCGCATCGGCATCATCGGCACGAATGCCGTCGTTTCGGTGAAGGAAGGCGACCTGTCCGCCGCGTGGGTCGGCCAGGGGGTGGCTGACGACATCTCGCTCAGCGGGAACCGCATCGGAAAGATCGTGGGCGGCGTCGCAATGGTCAAGGAGGGCGACCTCTGGGCCGGCTGGACCACCATGACCGGAGGCACGGGGGCGTTGGCCATCAGGCTCGACGGCATCCGAGTGGGCGTCAACACCACCGGCGGGCTGCTGGTAAAAGAGGGCGGTCTGTCTGCGGGCTGGACCAATCAGGCCAACGGCGTCGAGCAGTTCTCGCTCAGCGGTGACAAGATCGGCATCCTGAAAGGCGGGCTCTCGATCGTGAAGAAGGGCACGCTCTTCGACGGCTGGATCAATCAGATGCCGAACACCACCCGGATCGAGGTGGCGAACTAGTCGTCCGGTCGCGGAGATCCGGACCGGAAGGAAAGGGTCTCCGCGACCGCCGTCTGCCTCGGTTCCGCGGCCGAAAGGCTGCTGAACGTGTACGCGGACTATCGTGGAGCCGAAGACGGGAATCGAACCCGCGCTGTCTGCTTGGGAAGCAGAAGTTCTACCATTGAACTACTTCGGCGTGCGACATCCTGCGACGTCACGGAGACCATCGTAGCAACTAGGCTGGGCGCGTGCTGCTCTCCGATCGCGACATCCGTGCCGAACTCGAACGCGAGCGCATCGGCATCGAGCCGTCCGACCCGGCCATGCTCCAGCCGTCGAGCGTCGACGTGCGGCTCGACCGGTACTTCCGGCTGTTCGACAACCACAAGTATCCCTTCATCGATCCCGCCGAGGACCAGCCGGAGCTCACCCGTCTCATCGAGGTGAAGCCCGACGAGCCGTTCATCCTGCACCCCGGCGAGTTCGTGCTCGGCTCCACCTACGAGCAGGTCACGCTGCCCGACGACATCGCCGCCCGGCTCGAGGGCAAGAGCTCGCTCGGCCGCCTCGGTCTGCTGACCCACTCGACGGCGGGGTTCATCGACCCGGGGTTCACCGGTCACGTGACCCTCGAGCTCTCGAACGTCGCGACGCTGCCGATCAAGCTCTGGCCGGGCATGAAGATCGGTCAGCTCTGCTTCTTCCGGCTCACCTCGCCCGCCGAGCGGCCGTACGGCTCCGCCGACTACGCGAGCCGCTACCAGGGCCAGCGCGGGCCGACCGCCTCGCGCTCGTTCCAGAACTTCCACCACACCGACGTCGGCGCGAGCGAGGCGGGCGCGCGCGGCAACTAGCGCGCGGCGCAGCTCGAGCACCACGACCCCGCCGAACGGCGGGGATCGAGCCGCGGATCCGCCGCGCTCGGCGGGTGCCGGCGGCGCCCACGAGCGGGGAGCATGGCGGCACGCGCCACGATGGAGTGGCCCCGGACGATGGAGTACCGATGACCGACATCCTTTCCCGACCGCCGTTCGATCCCGAGCTCGAAGCGGCGCTCACCGTGCTCGGCGACCAGCTGCCCTCGACGATCACTCCCGAGTTCATCCCCGTGATGCGGCAGGGGCAGTCCGGCCCGGTCGTGTTCGACCAGCTCGCGCCGCTCCTCGCCGAGTACGAGCTCGAGACCCGTGAAGTGATCATCCCGGGGCACGGCGGCGACGAGATCGCCGTGTCGATCGTGTCTCGCCGCGGCCGCACCGGCACCGGACCGGGCATCTTCCACACCCACGGCGGCGGCATGATCGTCGGCGACCGCTGGGTCGGCGTCGCGAGCTTCGTCGAGTGGATCGCCCGCTACGACGCCGTGCTCGTGACCGTCGAGTACCGGCTCGCCCCCGAATTCCCCGACCCGTACCCCGTCGAGGACTGCTACGCCGGCCTCGTCTGGACCGCCGAGCACGCGGCCGAGCTCGGCATCGACCCCGACCGCATCCTCATCGCCGGCGCGAGCGCGGGCGGCGGGCTCGCGGCCGGCACCGCGCTGCTCGCGCGCGACCGCAGCGGCCCGGCGCTGCTCGGTCAGCTGCTCATCTGCCCGATGCTCGACGACCGCGACGTCACGGTGTCGACGAAGCAGATCGACGGCGTCGGCGTGTGGGACCGCGGCTCGAACGTCACCGGCTGGTCCGCTCTGCTCGGCGAGCGGCGCGGGACGCCGGATGTCTCGATCTACGCCTCGCCCGCGCGCGCAACCGACCTCTCCGGCCTGCCCCCGGCGTACATCGACTGCGGCAGCGCCGAGGTGTTCCGCGACGAGGATGTCGCGTACGCGACGAAGCTGTGGGAGGCGGGCGTCCAGGCGGAGCTGCACGTGTGGGCCGGCGGCTTCCACGGCTTCGATCTGCTCGCCCCGCAGGCCGCCGTGTCGCAGGCCTCCACGGCCGCGCGCGACAACTGGGTCTCCCGCCTGCTCGGCGACTGATCCCTGAACGCTTCCGTCGCCGCGGCCGGCACCGCCTGCCTTCCGCCGCGGCGGCGGAGCACCACCCGCACCGGGATATCGTGGTCGCCAGAGCTTGGAGCGCACCATGCAGGAACTCGTCGGGCGGCTCACTGCCCTCGACCCCGAGGCGAGTGAGACCCTCAAGGTCGTCACCTACTTCGACGCGCTCGTCGCCGCGGGCGTCGGCGCCGAGGCACTGCTGCGCGGGGCTGCGGCGCTGAGCGGGGCGCCGGTCGGCTTCCTCGGCTCGGCGCGCCGGCTCCGCGTGGGACAGGACGGCGGGCGGCTGCCGAGCCCCGTCGCCCCGCCCGCGGGCGCTCGGCTCCGCACGGTCGGCGAGGGCTCCGTGTGCTGGCTCGAGCGCAGCGGAGACGCCCACGCGAACGACGCGATGGTGCTCGAGCGGCTCGCCATCGCCCTCGGCATCTCGGAGGCCCGCCGCGCGGCCGGCGGCTCGGGCCTCGCCGGCGTGGTCGAGATCGCCGTGAACCCGCATGCCACCGCCGAGGAGCGCGGGGCCGCGCTCGCCCGGCTCCAGCTCGACGCGGAGCCGCGGGTGCGCGCGATCGCCGCACCGCACGATGCGAAGGCGCCGACGGATGCCCCGAGCGCCGTCGTCGCGACCCGCCACGGGCTCGTGCGCGCCGTGCTGCGGCGGGCGACGGAGGACGGACCGGCGGGCACGGAGCCGACGCAGCTCGGCCTCGGTCTCGCACTGCCGCCCGAGCGCCTCCCGGAGTCGTGGGCCTCGGCGCTCGTCGCGCTCCGGCTCGCCGACGACGCCCGACCGCTCGTCGACGCCGAGGAGCTCGGCGGGCTGCTGCTGCTCGCCGAGGCGGCCGATGCCCGGCCCGAGCCGCACCCGGACGCCGTCGCGCTCGCCGCACTGGACGCCCGGGCGCTCGCCCTGCTCGACGCGCTCGCCGAGACCGGGAGCGTGCGCGGGGCGGCGGCGCGCTGCGGCATCCACCACTCCACGGTGCAGGAGCGGCTGCTCGTGCTCGGCCGTCGGCTCGGCTACGACCCGCACTCGCCGCAGGGGCGCACGCGCTACGCGATCGCCCGCGTGCTCGTCACGCTGTCGGTCGTGCCGAGCTCGCGCTGACGGGCGCGAGCGCGTCGACGCCCGCGAGACCGCGGAGCGCGAAGGCGGCGACGGCGTCGAGCGTCGCGTCGTGGCCGAGTACCCGAGTGTGGCCGGAGCCGGTGACGACGACCGCGCGGGCGCGCTCGTCGTGCGCAGCGCGCAGGCGCTCGCTCTCGCTCACCGGCACCTCGCGGTCGGCGGCGTCGTGCACGAGCAGCAGCGGCACCGGCGCGGGGATCGGGTGCGCCACACGGTCGAAGCGACGCCACACCTCCACGGGGTCGAGGCCCGGCGCGACGCGGTGGATGAACGCCGTGGCGAGCTCGGCGGCGGCCCGATCGCCCAGCCGGAGGGCTCCGGCGAAGACGTTCGTGGTGACCGCCGCGTCGCCGACGCTCGCGATGGCGACGACCCCGCCCGCGCTCGTGCCCTCGGCGACGGCGGTCATCGCGGCGAGGCCGCCGAGCGAGTGACCGACGATCGCGCTGAAGCGCCCGTGCCGCTGCTGCAGGGCCTCGATCGCGGCGATCCAGTCGCGGATGTCGGCGCGGCGCCCGGGGGAGTCGCCGTGCGCGGGGGCGTCGAAGGCGATGACGCGGAAGCCCTCCGAGCGGAGTTCGCGCACGAGCGGGGCGAACTGGCTCGCGCGACCGCGCCAGCCGTGCACGAGCAGCACGGTCTGCGCGCCCGAGCCCCACTCGTAGCTCACGAGTTCGTGGCCAGCGGCGGTGAACGAGCTGCGCCTGGCGCTGTCGTGGATCGCCCGTTCGCGCGGCGAGACCGGGCGGCGCGGGCGCGTCGACGTGAAGAGTGGGAGCACGGCGCGCGCGGCGAGGCGCGGACTGCGCGGGGCGGCGGCGCGGGCGATGGCGATGCGGGCGGCGACGGACGCGGGGAGCTTCGGCATGACGGCCTCCGGATGGCGGGCAATGAATACGAACGATCGTACGGGTTACTTTACGCACGATCGTGCGTAAAATCGAGTGGAGGAGGCGAGCATGCAGCAGCAGACGGCGATCGACGGGCGTCGCGCCCGCGGGGATGCCTCGCGCCGGACGGTGCTGGCGCAGGCCGTCGACCTCGCCTCGGTCGAGGGGCTCGACCAGCTCTCCATCGCCCGCATCGCGGAGGCGGCCGGCGTCGGCAAGTCGAGTGTCGCGACCCTCTTCGGCGGCAAGGAGCGGCTCCAGCTCGCGACGGTCGAGACCGCGAGCGCACGCTTCGCCGCCACGGTCATCGCCCCCGCGCGGGTGCATCCCCGAGGAGTGCGCCGGCTCGTCGCCCTGCTCGACCGGGTCGTCGCCTACTCGCAGGACCGGGTGTTCCCGGGCGGCTGCTTCTTCTCGGCGGCCGCGGCCGACTTCCACGCCAAGCCGGGCCAGGTGCGCGACGCCGTCGCCGCGCAGCTCGACGACTGGCTCGGCTACCTCGCGCTCACCGCGCGCTTCGCCGCCGAGCGCGGGGAGCTGCCGGGCCTCGACCCCGCCGGAGACGAGCCCGAGCAGCTCGCCTTCGAGATTCAGGGCACCTTCGAGCTGATGAACCTCCTCGCCGTCATCCGCGACGACGAGCTGCCCTACCTGCGCGCCCGCCGCGCCTACCGGGCCCGACTGCTCGCCCTCGGGGTGCCCGCCGAGCTCGCCGAGCGCGTCCTGGAGCCCGGCGCCGCCCTGCGCTGAGCGGTCGCCCTGCTCCCCGGCTGGTCGCGGCCGCTGACGTCGCACAAACGGCGCTCCGGGGCCGGGCGAAAGAGTGAACTGCGCGACTCCACGATGCGAAGTCGCGCACACGGCTCCTGGCGGGGCCGCGGAAGCGCCGTTCGCGCGACTTCGTGAGGCGGCGGGCGGCGGGCGGCGGGCGGACGCGACGAAGCGCCGGCCCCGTTCGGGACCGGCGCTCCGGGATGGATGCCTCGGCGGGGCCGAGGCGCGGTTCAGCGGTGCAGGTGCACGTGCACCTCGAGCTGCTCGCGTCGCAGACCACGACCGTGTCCGCGACCGCCGTGGCGCTCGTCGCGTCCGTGGCGTTCGCCGTGCCCGACGTGCGACTCGTGACCGCAGGGCTCGTGGCTCGAGCCGGGCCGGCGGCGCCCGCCGCGTGACTCGCGGTGCCACTCGGGCCCGCCGTCGCGCTCGTGGCCGAAGCCTCGGCCGTGGCGCTCGCCGCGGAGGCCGTGCTCGTGCGGGAAGCCCCCGCGCTCGCCGTGGAAGCGGCGGCCGCCGCGACGGCCTCGGGGCATCGGCTGCGACTCGTCCCAGCCGAGCTCGCGGGCGATCGCCTCGAGCGTGCGGAGCGTGGTCGCGAAGTCCTCGTCAGAGACCGCGCCGGCGACCCGCTCGCGGAATCCGTCGACGCGGGACTGCAGGCGCTCGCGCGCCGCGCGGCCCTCCTCGGTGAGCTCGCCGCGTTCGAGCCAACCGTGCTCGGCGAGCCGATGGGCGAGCTTCGGCCGCTCGGAGAGGCGGGCGGCGAGCCGCTCGTCCTCCGCGGCGCCGGCGTACAGGTTCAGTGCGCGCCAGTCGCGGCGGCTGAGGCCTTCGTCGGCGAAGAGCTCCGCCATCTCCTCGGAGAGGCGGCGGTCGACGAGCTTGAGCCAGAAGCCGAACGGGCGGGTGCCCGCCGTGGCCTCGGTCGGCTCGGGGGTGGGGTGATCTTCGTGGGTGGTCATGGTGTTCCTCTCTCGGTGGCCCGCCTCGGCGGGTCCCGGCGCGCGGTGCGCGGTGTTTCGACATTGCATGTCTTATGACATGTATATGTACTATGACATGTATGTCTGATCGTGGTCAAGGGGCTCCCAGCGAACGCTCGGCTTCGGACGATCCGGTGTCCCGCATCGAAGCGGCGCTCGGGGTGCTTCGCGGCGGGCCACGCGGCTTCGGTCCGCGCGGTGGCGGCCCGCAAGGCGGCGGCGGCCCCCACGGCGGCGACGAGGGCGTTGGGCGCCACCACGGCCGCGGCCCCCACGGCGGCGGGCACCACGGTCGGGGTCCCCACGGCGCCGGGCATCACGGCGATGCCGCGCCCGGCGACCCCGAGCGCGGCGGCTGGCGCGGCCCCGGCGGTCGAGGCGGGCAGGCGGCGCTGCGCGTGCTCCACCTCTTGGACGAGCACGGCCCGGCCTCGGTCGGCGAGCTCGCCGAGCGCATCGGTGTCGATCAGCCCCGGGCGAGCCGTCTGGTCGCCGCCGCGGTCGCCGCGGGTCACGTGCGACGCGAGCCCGATCCGAACGACGCGCGCCGGGCCATCCTCGTCATCACCGACAGCGGTCGCCAGGCGCTGCGATCCCTCCTCGGCCGCCGTCGCGGCGCGGTCGAGCGCGCGCTCGAGGGCTTCAGCGACGACGAGCGCGCGCAGTTCGCCGAGCTGTTCGCCCGCTTCGCCGAGGGCTGGCGCCGCGGTTGAGCGCTGCGCTCAGTCCCGCGCGCTCCGCGTCGACTTCACCGGGATGAGCAGCGCGAGCCCGATCGCGATCACCAGGACGATGCCGAGGATGCCGAAATACGCCTGGTTGCCGCTGAGCGTCACGAAGATCGCGAAGGCGGTGGGGGCGAGGAAGCTCACCGCCCGACCCGTCGTCGCGTAGAGGCCGAACACCTCGCCCTCGCGCCCGGCCGGGATGAGCCGCGCCAGGAAGGTGCGGCTGGCCGACTGGGCCGGGCCGACGAAGAGGCAGAGCGCGAGGCCCGCCGTCCAGAACACGAGCTGGCCGCCGTCGTGCAGGAAGAACACGATCAGCCCGCTCACGACGAGTCCGACGAGCGCGACGACGATCACCGGCTTCGCGCCGAGCTTGTCGTCGAGCGCGCCGACCGCGATGGTCGAGATGCCGGCGACGACGTTCGCGGCGATGGCGAAGACGATGACCTCGCCCGCGGAGAAGCCGAAGACCGAGGCCGCGAGCACGCCGCCGAAGGTGAACACGCCGGCGAGCCCGTCGCGGAACACCGCGCTCGAGAGCAGGAACCACACCGTGTTGCGGTCCTCCTTCCAGAGCTTCGCGATGTCCCGGCCGAGGCGCCGGTAGGAGGCGAAGAAGCCCACTCGCTCGCGCCGCACCGCGGGTCCCCGGTACTCGGGCACGGCGAACAGCACCGGCAGGGCGAAGAGGCCGAACCAGAGGGCCGAGACGAGCATCGAGACGCGCACCGCGAGGCCGTCGTCGCCCGTCACGCCGAACCAGCCGACCTCGGGCTGGATGAAGCCGAAGTAGACGATGAGCAGCAGCACGATGCCGCCGACGTAGCCCATGCCCCAGCCGAAGCCCGAGACCTTGCCGATGGAGCGCGGCGTCGAGACCTGCACGAGCATCGCGTTGTAGTTCACGCCTGCGAACTCGAAGAAGACGTTGCCCGCCGCGACGAGGAAGAGGCCGAGCAGCAGGTACTCCGGCGTCGGCAGCACGAAGAACATCGCGAGCGTGCAGGCGACGACGAGGTACGTGTTGACCGCGAGCCAGAGCTTGCGCCGTCCGCTCGTGTCGGAGCGCTGCCCCGTGATCGGCGCGAGCAGCGCGATCAGCAGTCCGGCGATGCCGAGCGCCCACCCCAGCTGCGCTTCGACCGTGCCGCTCGGGCCGAACGATTCGCTCGTGAGGTACACCGTGAAGACGAAGGTGGTGACGACGGCGTTGAACGCCGCCGAGCCCCAGTCCCAGAGCCCCCACGCGAGGATGCGCCCGCGCCGGGCTCCGGCCTCCGTGACCGCCTCCACCTGCTCCGTGCCGACGCCGATGGTCGCCGCGGCGCCCTCCGCGGTCGTCATCGGGGCGGGCGGGAAGTTGCGGGGGCGCCGGTCGGCGGCGTCGCCGCCGCTGGGCTCGCCCTGCGGCGCGGTGGGGTCGGTCATGGCGGCAGTCTCCCGAGATCCGGTGAACGGGTGGTGACGGCGCTCGTCCGGGGATCGGCGTCGATCGTCTGCACTGTATCGCGCGGGGCGAGCGATGCGCGCGGTTCGCCATGCCTGTCGCCCCGGCGCGGCGCGGTGCGTTGCGAGGCGGGGCGCCGGATGCCTCAGGGAACCCGCGCGACTGCGCTCCCCGTTCCTTCGCTACTCGGCTTGTCGGCTTCCGGCTTCCGGCTTCGGGTCTCGATGCCGGGAGACGTGGCGGAGCTGCACCGTCGAGAACCACTCCTCAGCGATCCGCACGAACGCGTCTGCTTGCTCGACCCACGGGTAGTGTCCGCAGTCCTCGATCATCTCGAGACGCGCGCCGAGGAGCGAGGCGCAGTCCGCGACCGGCTGGACACCCGTGAGCGCGTCGCGATCCCCGCCGATGACGAGCGTCGGCGGGAGGCTGCTTGCACGGATGCGATCGGCCGCGTCGGGAGGGATGTCGTTGAACCACGCGCGCGCCGAGGCCAGACTCATCGCGCCGACGGTCGCGTGGACCTGTTCGACGCGGGTCCAGTGGGCGTATGACGCGGGAGCCTGGCGCTGGAACGCCTCGAGATACTCGTCTTCGGTAGTGGGCTCGTCCTGTTCCAGCGAACGAAGCGCCGCCACGACGGCGGGATCCGTGGTGTCGAGGGCGACGGAGGCTGCATCGTGTCGCGTTCCGCTCAACCAGGTCGCCGGCGGGGTCACCAGGGCGAGCGAGCGGACGCGGTGCGGATCGCGTGCGGCGACGGCGAGGGCGAGTCGAGTGCCGGCGGAATGGGCGAGAAGATCGACACCGCCAAGGCCCAGCGCGTCGGCCAACGCGACGACGTCGTCGGCGTCGGTCCACCACCCACGAGAGCGGCCGCCGCTCAGCGGGGTTCCTCGCGGGTGCAGGACCACGAGCCGATGCGTTCTGTCGAGGCCTCCGAGATCGCTCAGATACTCCGGACCGCGGCACGGACCGCCGGGCAGCACGATGATCGGCTCCGCCTCCACATCGCCCATCTCGGTGACGGCGAACGGGAGGTCAAGATTGTCGACGCGCACGGTTCTACCTTGCCATGGCGCTGTCTGCGAGCCGGGGAACACGTACGGCCGCCGCGCCCGCTACCAGTGCAGCACCCCCACCAGCTCGCCGAACAGCTCCTCCGCGTCGCACTCGAGCCGACGTCGGGTGAACCACTCGCACAGGTTGACGCAGTCGCGGTGCAGCAGCTCGAGCCCCGCGGGGTTCGCGATGACGTCGACGACCTGGGGCAGGTCGATGACGACGACGCGGCCGTGGTGCACGAGCACGTTGTAGGGCGAGAGGTCGCCGTGCGCGAGCCCGGCTCCGGCGAGCACGTGCATGAACTCGACGAGCTGGTGGAACAGCTCGCGCAGCTCGCCCGGCTCGGCCCGCACCTGGGCGAGCCGCGGCGCCGCGACCCGGTCGTCGCCGATGAACTCCATCAGCACCTCGGTCTCCTGCACCTGAACGGGGTACGGCACGGCCGCGCCGAGCCGGGTGAGCTCGCTGAGCGCCTGGAACTCGGTGCTCGCCCACTGCACCCGCGCGACCTCGCGGCCGAAGGTGGAGCGCTTGTCGATGGCGCGCTGGTCGCGGCTGCGGCGGGTGCCGCGGCCGTCGGTGTAGATCGAGGAGCGGTGGAAGTCGCTGCGCTCGATGCCGCGGTACCGCTTCGCGGCGAGCACGACGTGCTCGCCGACGGTTCCGGGCAGTGCGCCCGGCACGGCACGTTCGAGCAGGAACAGGTCGGCCTCCTTGCCGCTCTTCACGACGCCGAGCTCGGTGTCGATCGCGCCGGCCGAGGTCACGAGCCAGTCGGGTCGCGGCTCGGGGCCGCGTTCGGTGGGAATGGTGGCCGGCCAGGTCGACCAGCGTTGACCGTCGCCGGGTTCGGCGGCGGAGAAGAAGAGACCGGACGCCGCGTCGAGCGGCGTGCCGGCGGAGTCGTCGAGAGACGAGAGGAAGTTCACGATGGTGGCTTTCGGATCGTGAGGCCACCGGGTGCCGCGACGGGCTTAGGAGGCGGCGGCCTCGAGGAGGGTGTCTGCTGAACGCGCGACGAAGGCGTCGGTCATCACTCGCTCCTCTCTCGATCCTGCGGGCCGTCGATGCGGCCGGACTCGGCCGCTCAGGCGACCGAACACGCAGCTTACGCCCGCTCGCCCGCCATGTCTATGCCCCGTTCCGGACGGAACGGGGGCCATTTGGGTACTGAACCCCGCGAAATCGTTGCCGCACCGCCGTTTTCCCCGCTACGCTCTCGGGTGCGCTCCGCGGGAGCGCGTGATCCCTACCCCAGAGAGGCACCCCTCATGAGCAACACTCCCGCTCAGCCGCCGGCCGACTACCCCGGCAAGACCCTCGGCATCGTCGGTCTCGTGCTCGCCATCATCACGCCGCTGATCGGTCTGATCATCAGCGCGGTGGCGCAGTCGCAGTCGAAGAAGGCGGGCTACCCGAACGGCCTCGCCAAGGCCGGGGTCATCGTCGGCTCGATCCTCACCGCGCTCGGCGTCATCTTCTTCATCATCTACATCGTCATCATCGTGGCGGCCGTTAACTCCGGCAGCGTCTCGACGTACTGATCGATCGTCGCAACGGGGGCTCGCCGGTTTCGGCGGGCCCCCGTTGCGCGTCCGGCTACACCGCGTGGACGCATCCGTTCTGCCCGGCGACCGCGACGCATTCCGCCTCGACGGCCTCCGCGTCGGCGCCGCCGGCCGGTGCCGCGGCGGGCTCGCGCGGCCAGAGCAGGAGCGCGGCGACGGTGCCGCCCATCGCGAGCGCGCCCAGGGCGACCCAGGCGACGGCGAGGCTCGAGGCGCCGAGCCACCCGGCGATCGGGTAGGTGATCAGCCAGGCCAGGTGCGACAGCGAGAACTGCGCGGCGAACGCGGCCGGCAGGCCTTCTCTGGCGATCGAGCTCCGGATGACCCGACCGGTCGGGGTCACGATGAGGGCCATCCCCGCGCCGATCGCCACCCAGATCGACGCCGTGAGCGGCACGGACTCCGTCGCGGTCGCGGCCATCGCGACGGCGGCTGCGAGCCCCGCCACCAGCGCGGCCGCACCGCTCAGCATCACCGCCCGATCGGACACGCGGTCGAGCACCCTCGGGAGGGCCAGCGCGACGAGGAGCGTTCCGCCACCGGAGGCCGCGAGCATCCAGGCGACATCGGCCTGACCTCCGCCGAGCCGGTCCCTGACGTAGTTGACGGTGTTGACCACGACGATGGACCCGGCCGCCGCGACGACGAGGTTCAGGGCCATGATGCCGCGCAGCCGCGGCGTCCGGGCGAACGAGACGAGGCCGGAGCTGAGGCGGTCCCGCGCCCCGACTCGGCCGCTCGGCGTCGCGTTCGGGATCCTCGTCGCGAGGACGAGCGCCGCCGAGACCGCGAAGCCGAGCGCCGTGCCCGCGAACAGCCAGTCGAAGCTCATGACGAGCAGCGCGAGCGCGGCGAGCACCGGGCTCAGCAGGCTCTCCATCGTGTACGCGACCTGCGAGGCGGACAGCGCGCGGGTGTACTGCGATTCATCCGTGACGATGTCCGGGATGACCGCCTGGAAGGTCGGCGTGAACGCGGCCGACGCCGCCTGGAGCACGCCGATCAGCACGTAGATCTGCCAGATCTCGGTGATGAACGGCAGGGCGACGACGACGCCCGCGCGGATGACGTCGAGCAGGGTGAGGAACAGGCGGCGGGGCAGCCGGTCCGCCCACGCCGCCGCGATCGGCGCGATGACGACGTACATCACCATCTTGATCGTCAGCGCGGTCGCCAGCACAGTTCCGGCGGCGGGCCCCGCGAGCTCGTAGGCGAGGAGCCCGAGCGCGACGGTCGCCAAGCCGGTGCCGAACAGGGCGATGACCTGCGCGCCGAACAGGCGGCGATACTCCCGGATCGCGAACAGTCCCATGACGACCTCCTTCATCCCGCCGTTCCGCTTGCGCCAACGATATACCCCCTAGGGGTATTGCGAATCGGCGCCGCCGGGAGGAGCGGAGGTCAGGCGGCGGTGCGGCGGGACTTCAGATGCTTCTGAACGAGCTGCCAGGCGGCGAAGGCGAGCAGCACCGAGAACGCGACGTTCGAGACGAACGGCGTGATGGACTGGGCCGTCCACGTGCCGAGGGGCGAGGCGACGCAGGCGGTCACGCCGATGATCGCGGCCATCCGCAGGTCGACGTTGCGCCGGCGGGCGTTGCCGATCGTGCCGGAGATCGAGCCGGGCACCATCATCGCGAGCGAGGTGCCCTTCGCGACGAGGTCGCTGGCGCCGAAGAAGAACATCAGCACGGGCACGACGACGATGCCGCCGCCCACGCCCATGAGGCCGGACAGGATGCCGGTCAGCACGCCGACCGCCACGAGGGCCGCGCCGAGCCAGACGTTCAGCTCGATCTCGGCGTCGCGCTGCGGCACCACGAGCCAGAGGCTCACGGCGACGACCGCGAGGAAGCCCAGGAAGCCCCAGAACAGCGCGGCGCGCGGCAGTCGGGCGAGGAGGTAGGTGCCGAGCTGGGCGCCGACGATCATGCCGACGGCGATGAGCGCGGCGGCGATCCAGTCGACGTGGCCGGTGAGCCCGTAGGTCACGGTGCCGACGATGGCCGTGGGCAGGATCGCGGCGGTGGAGGTGCCCGCGGCGATGCGCTGGTCGACGCCGAACAGCATGAGCATCGGCACGAGCACGATGCCGCCGCCCACGCCGAAGAGGCCGGAGAAGTAGCCCATCATGACGCCGAGCAGGATGAGGATCCAGATCGACAGGCGCGTGCGCTCCTGCATCATCGGCCGGCCTCCTCGAGCAGCTCGGCGGCGGCCTCGACGACGATCGCCGAGCCGTCGGAGCGCGGGTCGCTCGCAGCGTCGTAGCCGCCCGCGACGACGCGGATGAGGTTCGAGTGCCCGAGGTTCTCGTCGCGCGGCGGCACGAGCCTGGGCTTCAGCCCGCTCGCGTGCAGCGAGGTGAGCGTCGCCTCCGGCACATCCCGCTCGATCGTGATGGTGGCCTCGACGTCGCCGGCGTCCTGCACGCCGACGACCCAGCGCGGCGAGCTCGTCGCCTCGAGCGCGGAGGCGCCGGCGAGGGTGCGCAGCAGCAGGTGCGCGTGGATCTGCGGCTGGGCCTGTCCGCCCATCGTGGCCTGCGCCTGCAGCAGCTCGCCGTCGCGCAGCACGAGCACGGGCATGAGCGTGTGCGGCGGGCGGAGGCCCGGTCCGAAGGCGGCGGGGTGGCCGGGGTCGAGCGAGAACGACGTGCCGCGGTTCTGGAACAGCACGCCCGTGCTCGGCTCCAGCACGCAGGCGCCGAACGCCCAGTAGACCGACTGCACGAGCGACACGGCCCAGCCGTCGGCGCTCACCGCGGTGAGCCCGACGGTGTCGCCGGTGGCCGGGAGGTCGGCGCGGAGCTCGTCGAGCGGCGGCACGTCGGCGGCGACGAGCCCGGCGGCGTCGATCGTGGCCACATCGGGGTCGGACAGCCAGGCGCCGCGCACGCGGTTGTTGTCGTGGAAGACGGCCGCGAGTGCTCCGGCCCCCGTGCCGAGGGCGTCGGCGGGCGTGCCGAGCAGCCCGTTCGCGAGCGCCCGGACGGTGCGCAGCAGGGAGAAGCCCTGCGTGTTCGGCGAGGCGGTGACGACCTCGAGCTCGCCGACGGTCTCGGAGATCGGCGCCTCGACGACGGCGCGGGCGGCTGCGGCGTCCGTCGCGGTGATGCGGCTGCCGAGGGCGGCGAGGCCGTCGATCCAGCGGCTCGCGGTCGCGCCGGTGTAGAACTCGTCGGGTCCGTGCTCGGCGATGCGGTCGAGGGTATCGGCGAGCGCGGGCTGCACGAGCGGCTCGCCCTCGTCGAGCGGGCGGCCGCCGGGCAGGAACAGCGCGCGGCATCCGGCGTCCGCCTCGAGCGCGGCGCGTTCGTCGCGGATGGCCCGGGCCACCGAGGTCGCGGTCGGCACGCCGTCGCGGGCGTAGCGGCGGGCCGCCTCGAGGCGATCAGCCCAGGGCAGACGGCCGCCGATGGCGGCGAGCGCCTCCCAGCCGCGGATGCCGCCGGGGACCGTGACGGTGTCGACCCCGCGCGACGGCAGCCCGCCGTCATGCCGGGCGCGGAGCGCGTCGAGCGATTCGCCCGCCGCGGAGCGGCCGGTCGCGTTGACGAAGCTGATCTCACCCTGTGGGCTGCGCACGAGGGCGACGAGATCCCCGCCGAGCGCCACGTTGTTCGGGTAGACGACGCAGAGGGCCGCGGCGGCGGCGATCGCGGCGTCGACGGCGGTGCCGCCGGCCCGCAATGCGGCTGCGCCGGCCTCGGTGGCGAGGTAGTGCGAGCTCGCGACGGCGCCGAGGGGTGAGCTGGTGGTCATGGGCAGGGCCTTCTCGTTGCGGTCGATCGCGACGCGTCGATCCGCACGGCGGATGCGTCGGTGCTCACAGCGTCGCACTTGGTCCTACCAACTGTCAAACTTTCGCTCGACCGTGGTGCGGGCCGCCGCGCTGGCGGTCGGATGCCTCGGCTCAGTCCGCCCCGTCGCCCGTCGCGCCGGCCGCGAGCGCCGCCGCGGCGTGCTCGATCTGCTCCCGCACGGCGCCGATGTGCAGCGCCGCCTCGTGCTCGGCGACCTCGGGCTCGCCGGACGCGATCGCCGCGAGGATGCGGCGGTGCGCCGCGGTCGAGGTGTCGCGCCGCTCCTGCGTCTGCAGCGCGGTCGAGCGGCTCGGCGCGATGAGGTTCGCGATCTGCTCGTTCAGCATCGCGAGCAGCGGGTTGTGCGTGTACTGGGCGATCGCCTGGTGGAAGGCCCGGTCGAGCTCGGCGTAGTGCTCCTTCGACTCGGGCGACGCCATCTCGTCGACGAGCTGCTCGAGCTGCACGAGGTCGCGCGGGGTCGCGCGCTGCGAGGCGAGCGCGGCGATGGGCGGCTCGATGATCGAGCGGAGCTCGAGGATGTGCGCGATCTCGCCGCCCGTCGAACCGAGCACCTCGGCGAGGGCCGCGCCCGAGGCATCCCGCGCGTCCGCCGGAGAGAGCACGACGGTGCCGCGACCGGGCTTGCGGTCGATGAGGCCGCGCCGCTCGAGCTCGTGCAGCGCCTGCCGCAGCGAGACGCGCGAGACGCCGAGGCGCTCGGTGAGCTCGAGTTCGGGCGGGAGCTTCTCGCCGGGCTGCAGCGTGCCGTCGAGGATGAGCCGCTCCAGTCGGATCGACAGCCGATCCGGCACCGACAGCGTGCGGCCCTGCTCGATCTCAGTCCAGTCCATGCTGTTCCCTTCCGAGTCGATTGAAGCAGCTCGACCGCCCGCGCGGTGGATTCCGGACGGTCCGTCCTGCTCGCCGACCCCGGGCGTTGACGCCGGGGACGACCCCGGGTACTCTCCGACTAATCGTCCTACAAACTAACCAGTAGTCAAGGCCGAATCAACGAAGGAGTTGTCAGTGTCCGTCGAGCTGCAGATCACCCCGAGCGAGTACGTCGCCCGAGTCGCGGGCGTGCGCCGGCTGATGGCCGAGTCCGAGCTCGACGCGATCGTCGTGTGGGGTCGCGGCGGCGGCACCATCGAGCGCTACGGCAACGTGCTCTACCTCTGCGGCCACTACGCCGTCTTCCCCACCATCCGCGACGTGCCCGGCGTCTGGAGCGACCGCGGCTACGCGGCCGTCGTGGTCACCGCCGACGAGCTCGTGCTCTGCTCGGAGGACGTCGATGCCGAGCCGATCGGCGCCACCCGCCACCTCGCCCTCGACGGCCGCTCCGGCGGCAGCCTCGGCGAGCTCGTCGGCGAAGCCCTGCGCGGCGGCAGCGGCCTCCGCATCGGCGTCGTCGGCAGCGACACGATGACCGCCAAGCAGCTCGCCGCCGTCGACCGCGCCACCGAGGGCCTGCGCCGCGGCGCGCTCGTGCTCGCCGACGACCTCGTCGAGACCGTGCGCTCCATCAAGTCCGAGACCGAGATCGCCCTGCTCCGTCGCGCCGGCGAGATCGGCAATCGCGCGCTGACCGCCGGCGCTGAGTTCCTGGTGCCCGGCGCGCGCGAGACCGACGCCGTCGCCGCGATGGTCGCCGAGCTCACCCGCAACGAGGCCGTCATGGCGAATGCCTTCGTCTACACCTTCGGCGCCGAGGCGCCCGGCATCCCCGCCCCGCCCACCTACTCGAACCGGGTGCTGCAGGCCGGCGACCTCTTCACCGTCGATCTCACCGGCGCCTACCGCGGCTACTTCTTCGACTTCGCGCGGAGCCGCGTCGTCGGCGCCGAGCCGACCGCCCCGCAGGAGGCGGCCTACCGCCTCGCCCGCACGTCGATCGACGCGGCCGCCGACGCGGCCAGGCCCGGCGCGACCGTCGGCGACCTCGCCCGCGCGGCCGACGAGCTCCTCGCCGAGGGCGGCTACGACTTCGAGCACGCCGAGTTCCAGGCCGGCGGCCACGGCCTCGGCCTCGGCTTCGAAGCCCCGTGGATCCGTCCCGAGAACGACCGGCCCATCGAGGTCGGCATGACTCTCGCCCTCGAGCGCTTCGTCGTGATGGGCGGCACCGCCGCCACCTTCGAGCGCAACGTGGTCATCACCGCAGACGGTGCGGTCGACCTCGCCCCCGTCCTCGACCTCTGGTAGGCCGGCGACTCCCCCGCACGCAGCACCACCAGCACGCACCACCGGCACCGCGCCAGCAGCACCGCTCCCGCACCCCCGAAGGAGTCCTGACATGTCCCGCACCTCGTACCGCGTCGCCGCGGCGGCGCTCGTCGTCCCGCTCGCCGCCGGCCTCGCCGCCTGCTCGGCCGAGCGCCCCAGCCCGAGCGCCAGCGGCGGCTCGGCCGGCGCCGAGCTCGACTGGATCACCACGACGCCCGCCGCCTCCGGCCCCATCGACTCGTTCACGTGGAACCTGACGAGCGGCGAGCCCGCCTCGCTCGACTGGATCTACGCCTACAGCGACTCGGAGAACACCACCCTCGCGAACATGTGCGAGAGCCTCATGCTGCAGACGCCGGACTTCGGACTCGAGCCCGGCCTCGCCGAGAAGGTCGACCGCCCCGACGACACGACGATGGTGCTCACCATCCGCTCCGGCGTCACCTTCTGGGACGGCAGCCCGCTCACCGCCGAGGACGTCGTCTTCAGCCTCTCCCGCAACCTCGACGACGCGGCCGGCTCGTACTGGGGCGTGCCCCTCTACGACCGGGTCGCCTCCATCGAGCAGACCGGCGAGCTGCAGGTGACGATCACCTTCACCGAACCCGACGCGCTCTTCGAGCGGATGCTCGCGACCGCGGCCGGCGTCGTCGGCTCGAAGGCCTACGTGGAGCAGGCCGGCGAGGCCTACGGCACCGCGTCCGGCGGCATCATGTGCACCGGGCCGTTCCAGTTCGACGGCTGGAAGCCGGGCACGAACATCACCATGTCGCGCTACGCCGACTACTGGAACGACGACCGCGCCGCGCTCGCCGACTCCGCGACGCTCACCTTCGTCACCGACGAGTCGACGATCGCGTCGAGCCTGCTCTCGGGCGACATCGACGGCACCTACCGGGTGCCACTCTCGGCGACCGAGCCGCTGATGAACTCCGACTCCGGCAGCTTCTACCTGGGGGCCAGCACCGACTGGGTGGCCGTGCGCCCCACCGAGAAGGACGGCCCGTTCCAGAACGCCGAGCTCCGCCGCGCGCTGAGCCTCGCCTACGACCGGCAGGCGCTCGCGGACACGGTCTACCGCGGCACCGCCGCGCCCTCGCTGACTCCGATCCAGCCGGGCGCGTGGGGCTACGCGAAGGACGTCTGGGAGCAGGGCGCCGCCGAACTCCCGCCGCTCGCGCAGGACGTGGATGCCGCGAAGAAGCTCGTCGACGACGGCGGGCTCGCCGGCCAGAGCATCACCGTCGCGCTGCCCGCCGAGACCGAGGCCGACAACAAGGCCGCCGAGCTGCTCGCAGCCGCGGGCAAGGCCATCGGCATCGAGGTCAAGACGCAGACCCTGCCCCTCACGAGCTTCAACGCGCTCTACTTCGACGCGGCCGCCCGCGCCGAGTACGACGCCTTCATCGTGAACGAGTACGGCGCCGGCGTCGCCGACCCGATCGTGTCCCTGAGCGAGTTCACCCCGCTGAGCGCCTACAACTACGGGCTGCTCGACGAGCCGAGCGTCACGGACAACGTGGCCGCCGCCTTCGGCGAGCTCGACGACACGGCCCGCGCCGAGTCCCTCGTGGCCGCGCAGGCCGGGCTCGTCGACTCGATGGGGCTCATCAACCTGGTGAACCCGGGCATGCGGCTGTACTTGAACGACCGCATCTCCGGCGCGACCGCCTCGCTCGCGTTCCTCTACTACCCGTGGGCGGCGGGCATCGGCGCCAAGTAGCGCCGAGCCCCGTCCGAACCCGACCGAGGAGGGTCGTCGTCTTGCCCCGCTTCATCGCCATCCGTGTGCTCGAGGGACTGGCGACCCTCCTCGTGTCCTCGTTCCTGATCTTCGGCGCGCTGTACCTCGCGCCGGGCGATCCGCTCAGCTACCTGATCGGCAACCGCACCCTGAGCGACGAAGCGATCGCCGCGCTGCGCGAGCAGTACCACCTCGACGATCCCTTCCTGGTGCGCTGGGTCGCGTGGCTCGGCGACGTGCTCTCGGGCGACCTCGGCCGCTCGATCACCTACCGCGACGACGTGCTGTCGCTGCTCGGGCCGCGGCTCGCGACCACGACGCTGCTCATCGCCTACGCGCTCGTCGTCATCGTCGTGATCGGCGTCGGGCTCGGCATCGTCGCGGCGCTGTCCCGCCGGGCGCTCAGCGACGTGATCCTCGCCGGCACCTCGATCGGCGTCGCCATCCCCTCCTTCGTGGCGGCCTCGACGCTCATCTCGGTGTTCGCGGTGGGGCTCGGCTGGTTCCCCGCGTTCGGGCCCGGCGACGGCTTCTTCGACCGGCTCTACCATCTGACGCTGCCGGTCATCGCCTTGACGCTCGCCTCCGGGTCCTACGTGATCCGGGTGACCCGGGCCGCCCTCCGCGAGGAGGCGGCGCGCGACCAGGTGAAGGCGGCCGTCGCACGCGGCCTGCCGCGCGGCACGATCATCGGCCGGCACATCCTGCGCAACGGCCTCACCCCGGTGGCGACGGTCGTCGGCCTCACCCTCACGAGCCTCATCGTGGGCTCCGTGGTCGTCGAGCGCGCCTTCGCGCTCGACGGCATCGGCGCCCTGCTCACTGAGGCCGTCGCGAAGAAGGACTTCGGCGTGGTGCAGGCGATCTGCCTGCTGCTCATCACCGCCGTCGTCATCGTCGTGCTCATCGTCGACGTCATCCAGGTCGTGATCGACCCGCGGGTGCGCGAGCGTCAGGGGATCGCCGCATGACCACCGTCGTCTTCGAGGCGCTCCGGATGCGCCGGCGCCGCACGCGCCGGAGCCGTGGCTTCGGCGTCACCGGCATCGTCGCGACCGCCGTCGTCGGGCTCGCGGTGCTCGCCGCGCTGCTCGCGCCGGTCATCGCGCCCTACGACCCGAACGAGGTCGACTTCGGCCTCACCTACCGCCCGATGGAGCCGTGGGCGCTGCTCGGCACGGACGGCTCCGGCCGGGACATCCTGAGCCGGCTGCTCTACGGCGCCCGCACGAGCCTGCTCGGCCCGGCGGTCGTGGTGCTCGTCGCCGCGGTCGTCGGCACGCTGCTCGCGCTCGTCGCCGCGATCTCGGGCGGCTGGGTCGACCGCATCCTGAGCCGCATCTTCGACATCGGCTTCGCGTTCCCCGGGCTGCTGCTCGCGATCCTCGCGGTCTCGGTGCTCGGCCCGGGCTTCACGACCGCGGTGCTCGCCCTCGCGATCGCCTACATCCCCTTCATCGCGCGGATCGTGCGCAGCGTCGCGGTCGGCGAGATGTCGCTGCCGTACCTCAGCGCCCTCGTCACCGTCGGCCAGTCGCGCACCAGGATCGCCGGGCGCCACCTGCTGCCCGCCGTGATGCCGACGGTGCTCGCCCAGTCGACGATCTCCTTCGGCTACGCGATGGTCGACCTCGCGGCGCTGTCGTTCCTCGGGCTCGGCGTGCAGCCGCCCGACGCCGACTGGGGCCTCATGATCTCCGAGGGCCAGCGCGGCGTGCTGCAGGGGTACTGGGAGGAGGCCACGTTCGCGGGCCTCGCCATCGTGATCGTCGTGGCCGCCGTCTCGCTCATCGGCGACCGGCTCGCCGATCGGGTCAGCCTGAACCGGGAGGGACGATGACCGAGCTGCTGGAGGTCGAGGACCTCGTCGTCGAGCTCTTCGACGGCGCCGAATGGGTGCGCGCCCTCGACGGCGTGAGCTTCACCGTCGCGCCGGGGGAGATCGTCGGCTTCATCGGCGAGTCCGGCTCGGGCAAGTCGACGGCCGTCAACGCGGTCGCCCGCCTGCTGCCGGCCTCGGCGCGGGGGAGTGGCAGCATCCGCTTCGACGGGCGCGACGTGCTCGCGTTCCGCCAGCGCGAGCTCGCCCGTTTCCGCTCGGAGGAGCTCGGCATGGTCTTCCAGGACCCGCGGGCCTCCGTGAACCCCGTCACGACGGTCGGCGAGTACGTCACCGAGGGGCTGCGCAAGACGAAGCGGATGCCTCGGGCCGCGGCCTACGCGCGCGCCGAGCAGCTGCTCGGCGAGGTCGGCATCGCCGAGCCCGCGCAACGCCTGGCCGAGTACCCGCACCAGCTCTCCGGCGGCATGCTGCAGCGCGCGGTGATCGCGGCGGCGCTCTCGACCGATCCGCGGCTCATGCTCGCCGACGAGGCGACGACCGCGCTCGACGTGACCCGGCAGGCGGAGATCGCGGCGATCCTGCGCGCCGCGACGCGCGAGCGCGGGCTCGGCACCATCTTCATCACACACGACCTCGAGCTCGCCGGGGCGCTCTGCGACCGCATCTGCGTCATGTACCGGGGGCGCATCGTCGAGCAGCTGCCGGCCGAGGAGCTGCACGGCGGCGCGAGGCATCCGTACACCCTGGCCCTGCTGCGCTCGCGGCCGAGCATCGAGGAGCGGATGCCCCGGCTGCCCACGATCACGGCGGCCGACCGCGAGGCGTTCCTCACCGCGCCGGCCGTGGCCGCAGGCGGTGTCGGCGGGGCATCCGCGTCGGAGGCATCCACGTCGGAGGCATCCGCGTCAGAAGGAGGTGCGCGATGAGCGCCGAGCAGCCGGACGCGGCGCCCGCCGTCGTCGTCGACGACGTCACCCGGGTGTTCAGCAAGCGCGGACGGCGCACCGTCGCCGTCGACGGCGTCTCCTTCATCATGCGGGCCGGGCGCGACCTCGGCATCGTCGGGGAGTCCGGCTCGGGCAAGTCGACCCTCGCGCGCATCATCATGGGCCTCGACCAGCCGACGAGCGGCCGGGTGCTCGTGCACGGCGAGGACCTCACCTCGAAATCGCGCTCCCGGGCCGAACGGCTGCGCCGGGCGAAGCTCGTGCAGATGGTCTACCAGGACCCGTACGGCTCGCTCGACCCGCGGCAGACCGTGCGCTCCTGCCTGGTCGAAGTGCTGCGCCTGCACCCGCCGCGCGGCGGGAACGTCGCGGCCCGCGCGAGCGAGCTCGGCGACCTCGTCGGGCTCACGCCGGCGCAGCTCGACCGCAGCCCGGTCGGCCTCTCGGGCGGGCAGCGGCAGCGCGTCGCGATCGCGCGGGCGCTCGCCGTCGAGCCGCGGCTGATCATCCTCGACGAGGCGGTCGCCGCGCTCGACATCTCGATCCAGGCGCAGATCCTGAACCTGCTTGCCGAGCTCCGCGACGAGCTCGGCACGGCCTACCTGCTGATCTCCCACGACCTCGCCGTCGTGCGCCAGCTCACCGACGACGTCGTGGTGCTGCACCACGGCCGGCTCGTCGAACAGGGCGAGACCGGCGCGGTGCTCGACGACCCCGCCGAGGACTACACGCGGCGCCTGCGCGACAGCATCCCGAGCCGGCACTGGCGGGAGCCCGGCATGCTCGAGGAGCTCACCCGGGTGGGGTGAGCGCCGGGGCGCCGAGCTGGGCGGAGAGCTCCGCGGCGCCGCGCGCGGCCAGCCGGCCGGCGGCGTCGAGGTGGGCGCCGAGGCGCGGCTTCGGGGCGCTGATGTTCACCGCGGCGATGATCTGCCCGCGGAAGTCGTAGACGGGGGCGGAGACGCCGACGACGCCCGCCTCGAACTCCTCGTCGACCGTGGCGTAGCCGCGCTCGCGGATGCGCCGGATCTCGGCGAGCAGGCTGTCGAAGTCGGTGACGAGCAGTTTGCCGGGCGGCGGGGGCGGGGGCGGGACCACGCTCGGCCCCGACGGGCGCGAGGAGGCCGGGCTCACGATCGCCTCATCGTGCCCGTGCAGCTCGTACCAGGCGGCGAGCTCCTCGTCGGACCATCCGCTCACGAGCACCCGCCCGGCCGAGGTGCGCCAGGCCGCCGTGCTCACGCCCTCCCAGCCGAGGCCGCGGAAGGCGTGCTCGCTGAGCTCGCTCGCGAGCGTCAGCACGCTGCCGCCGCGCAGCACGCAGAGGTGCGTCGTCTCGTGCGTCGCCGCGACGATGCGACGGAGGTAGCCGGTGGCCTCCCGCACGAGCCGGGCCTCCGCGGTGCGGGCCGCCAGGGCGTAGAGCTGGTAGCCGAGGCTGTAGCCGAGGGTCACCGGGTCTCGGGCGACGAGTCCGGCGTCGGCGAGCGTCGCGAGCGTGCGGGAGACCTGGCCCTTGTCGCGGCCGGCGAGCTCGGCGAGCCGCACGACCCCGAGGCCGCCCTGCTGCAGCGCCTCGTCGCTGCCGAGCGCCTCGAGCAGTTCGAGATCCCGCCGGAGCCCGGCCGAGTTGCGCCGCTGCCCGCTCGCGGACGTCGTCGGTGGAGTCATGGGGCCAGCGTAGAGGTGCGTTGACACTCGCGCAACAGCAGTTGCGCATATCGTGACCCCGACGTATCGTCGCTGCATCGACCACCGAGCCCTCGGCGGTTCTCGACGACGAGAAGGGAGCACGCGACGTGAACGCACTCGACCTCGACGGTCTGCTCACGTTCTGGGGCCGCCGGTGGGACGACATCCTCGAGCTGGTGCTCCAGCACCTCGCCGTCGTCGCGCTCTCGCTCCTCATCGCGACCGTCGTCGGCGTGCTCATCGGCATCCTGGTCTGGAACCGGCCGGTGCCGCGCTCGCTGACGATCGCGGCGGCCGGCGTCGCCCTCACCATCCCCTCGCTCGCGCTCCTCGCCCTGATCACCCCCGTGTTCGGACTCGGGTGGACGCCCACTGTGCTCTCGCTCGTCTTCTACTCGCTGCTGCCGATCGTCCGGAACACCGTGGTCGGCCTCCGCGAGGTCTCGCCCGCGATCATGGAATCGGCGAAGGGCATGGGGATGTCGCCGGCGAAGATCCTCTTCGCCGTGCAGCTGCCCATGGCCTGGCCGATCATCCTCACCGGGGTGCGCGTCGCCGCCCAGCTCACGATCGGCATCGCCGCGATCGCCGCGTACGTCGCGGGCCCCGGCCTCGGCCAGTTCATCTTCCAAGGACTGTCGTCCCTCGGGTCCAAGAACGCGCTGAACTTCGCGCTCACCGGAACGCTCGGCGTCGTCCTCCTCGCGCTCGTCGTCGACGGCGCCTTCGTCCTCATCAGCCGCTCCACGACGTCAAGGGGTCTCCGTGTCTGAATCCACCGCCACCGGCATCACCGCGATCGCGCAGCACACGAGCGGCGTCGAGATCGTCCTCGACCAGGTCGTCAAGGTCTACCCCGGCCAGCAGGCCCCCGCCGTCGAGGACTTCTCGATGACCGTGGCCCCCGGCGAGCTCGTCATGTTCGTCGGCCCCAGCGGCTGCGGCAAGACCACCACCATGAAGATGATCAACCGCATCATCGAGCCGAGCTCGGGGTCCATCTCCATCGGCGGCCGCGACGTGCTCTCCCTCGACCCGAACGAACTGCGCCGGCACATCGGCTACGTCATCCAGCAGATCGGCCTCTTCCCGCACATGACGATCGCCGAGAACATCGCGACCGTCCCGAAGCTCCTCGGCTGGTCGAAGCCGCGCATCGCGGAGCGGGTCGATGAGCTGCTCGAGACCGTGCAGCTCGACCCCGGCACCTTCGCGAACCGCTATCCGAAGCAGCTCTCCGGCGGACAGCAGCAGCGCGTCGGCGTCGCCCGCGCGCTCGCCGCGGACCCGCCCGTCATGCTGATGGACGAGCCGTTCGGCGCGACCGACCCGATCACCCGCGAGAAGCTGCAGGCCGAGTTCCTGCGCCTGCAGGAGTCGATCGGCAAGACGATCATCTTCGTCACCCACGACTTCGACGAGGCCATCCGGCTCGGCGACCGCATCGCCGTGCTCTCCGACCGCAGCCGCATCGAGCAGTTCGACACCCCGGCGAACATCCTCGCCGAGCCGGCCAACGACTACGTGGCCTCGTTCATCGGGCACGGCGCCGCGCTCAAGCGCCTCGCCCTCGTGCCCGTCGTGGAGGCGACCCTCGGCGCCGCCGTCGGGACGAGCGGAGCACCCACGATCGAACTCGCCGGGAACCTCCGCGACGCGCTCGACGTGCTCGTGCTCACCGGGCTCCCGGCCGTCGACGTCGTCGACGAGCACGGGCGGGCGGTCGGCTCGCTGAGCGTCGACCGCATCTCCGCGGTCCTCGGCGCCGAACTGCCCGGCCGCACGGCCGGCTCACGAGCGGGCGCACGATGACCGTCACCACCGAGACCCAGGCGATCGGCGCGACGCGCGCGGCCGAGGCGCCCGCGCGGCCGCGGTTCTTCACCTGGCGCCGCTTCACGACGCCGATCGTCGTGGTCGTGGTGCTCGCGCTCCTGCTGCTCTGGGTCTCGACGCTGCAGCTGGACTCGATCGAGCAGCGCACGCTGAACTGGGGCTACATCACGCTCCGAGTCGGCGAGCACCTGAGCCTCACCGTCGTCGCCTCCGCGCTCGTCGCGGTGCTCGCGATCCCCACCGGGATCCTGCTCGCGAAGACGCGCTCGGCGACCGTGCGGAACGTCATCCTCGCGATCGCGAACATCGGCCAGGCCACCCCCGCCGTCGGCGTCGTGATCCTGCTCGCCATCCTCTGGCAGACGGGGTACACGACGGCGCTCGTCGCCCTCGTCGTGTACGCCTTCCTGCCGGTGCTGCGCAACACGATGATCGGCATCCAGCAGGTCGATGCGAACGTGCGGGAGTCGGCCCGCGGCATGGGGATGACCCCGAACCAGGTGCTCACCCGCATCGAGGTGCCCCTCGCCGTCCCCGTGATCCTCGCGGGGCTCCGCACCGCGCTCGTCTTCTGCGTCGGCGTCGCGACGATCGCGACCTTCATCAACGCCGGCGGCCTCGGCGACATGATCGTCAACGGCCTGAAGCTGCAGCGCTATCCCGTACTCGTCGTCGGCGCCGTGCTCGTCGCCTGCATCGCCCTGCTCATCGACTGGATCGCCGGCTTCGCCGAGGACCTGCTGAAGCCGAAGGGCATCTGAGCGGCCTCCGCTCCCGCCATTCCACCCGTCCCACCCCCGAATCCCGCACACAAGGAGTCCATCAATGAAGACGCGCACCCTCCTGTCAGCGCTGGCGCTCGCCGCGGCCGGCGCCCTCGCCCTCTCCGCCTGCTCCTCCGGCGGCGCCGCCACCGGCAGCCAGGGCACCGAACTCGAAGGCCTGAAGGGCGACATCGGCGCCAAGGACTTCTCGGAGCAGTTCATCCTCGCCCACCTCACGAGCCAGCTGCTGAACGCCCACGGCGCCGAGACCGTCGCGAACACGAAGCTCGTCGGCTCCGCCAACGTGCGCCAGGCGCTCGAGAACGACGAGTTCCTCGGCTACTGGGAGTACACCGGCACCTCCTGGATCACCTACAACGGCAACACCGAGCCCGTGAAGGGCGAGGAGGCGCAGTTCGAGGCCACCAAGGAGGCCGACGCCGCCAACGGCATCGCCTGGCTCGACCCGGCGCCCCTGAACAACACCTACGCCTTCGCCATCCGGGCCGACAAGGCGAAGGAGCTCGGCGTGAAGACGCTGAGCGACGTCGCCGCCCTCCCGGTCGAGGAACAGACCTTCTGCGTCGAGAGCGAGTTCTCCACCCGCGACGACGGCTGGCCGGGCCTCAAGGCCGCCTACGGCATCGACGTCCCCGACTCGAACGTCGCGCTCCTCGACACCGGCGTCATCTACACGGCGACGCAGAAGGGCGACGACTGCAACTTCGGCGAGGTCTTCCAGACCGACGGCCGCATCCCCGCGCTCGACCTCGTGGTGATGGAGGACGACCTGCAGTTCTTCCCCGCCTACCAGGGCGCCTTCACCCTCAAGCAGTCCACCCTCGACGAGTACCCCGAGATCGCCGACGTGCTCGGCCTCCTCACGCCCCTGCTCACGACCGAGCAGATGCAGAAGCTCAACGCCCTCGTCGACGTCGACGGCGAGGACCCCGAGGACGTCGCCACCGACTGGCTGACCGAGCAGGGCCTCATCTGATGAGCGAGGGCCTCCTGATCGGCGAGAGCTTCGTCGGCGACGGCGTGAACGCCGCGCACGTGAACACCGTCTTCGGGCACCGCGAGGGCCCGGCCGGGGTGGCGTGGGCGACCGCGCTCGCCACCCCGAGCGCGGGGCACGTGCCCTTCGTGACGGTGCTCCGGCCGTCGCTGCCGGTGAAGCCGCTCACCCTCTTCGTGACGAAGTCGGCGCCGGCGAGCGACGAGCACGGCCTGCTGATCTGGGGGCCCGCGCAGGCGGGCATCGCCGCCGGGGTCGCCGACGCGCTCGCGGACGGCGTGATCACCCGGGAGGAGGCGGACAGCCACGTGCTGATCGCCGCCGTCTGGGTGAACCCCGGCGCCGACGACGCCGACGCCGTCTTCGAGCACAACCGACGCTCCGTGCGCACCGCGCTCGAGAACGGCGCCAGGCACCTCCCCGAGACCGACGACGTCATCGCCGCCCGGCACGCGCCATCGAACCCCTTCTACACGCCGAAAGACCCAGCATGAAGATCACCGCCATCACGCTCACCCGGCTGCTGCAGCCGCTCGATCCGCCGTTCGCGGCGGCCTGGGACCCGAACCCGCGCACGGAGTTCGCCGCGACCCTGGTCACGGTGCACACCGACGAGGGCATCACCGGCTACGGCTCCGGCGACACCATGGACGGCTTCGAGGCCTTCGAGCACCTGTTCATCGGCACCGACCCGCTGCAGATCCTGAACCAGGTGCGCCGCATCGAGACGATCAACTTCCACGGCGGCCGGTACTGGCCGCTCGAGGCGGCGCTCTGGGACATCATCGGCCAGGTCGCCGGGCTCCCCGTGAGCGTGCTCTTCGGCGGCGCGCGCGACCGGCTGCCCGCCTACGCGTCCAGCGGCGAGCTGAAGGCTCCGGAGGCGCGGGCCGAGTCCGCGCTCGCCGCGAAGGAGCTCGGCTTCCGCGCCATGAAGATCCGCATCGCCAGGCATCGGCTGGCCGAGGGCGTCGCCGCCGTGCGCGCCGCGCGGGAGGCGGTCGGCGAGGACTTCGAGCTCATGGTCGACCTGAACCAGATGTGGCGCATGTCGGGCGACATCGAGGCGGCGCTGCCGCTCGCGAAGGTGCAGCGCGTCGCCGCGGAGCTCACCGAGCTCGGGGTGCTCTGGCTCGAGGAGCCGCTGCCCCAGGTCGACGTCGTCGGTGCGCAGCGCGTGCGCGCCGAGACCGGCATCCAGATCGCCGGCGGCGAGATGGTGCGCAGCCTGCCCGAGATCATGGCGCTCATCGAGGCCGACGCCTTCGACGTCTACCAGCCGGACGTCGCGCTCGCCGTGGGCATGTACCGGGCCCGCCAGGTCGCCGAATCGGCGAACCTCAGGCACCGTCTGTTCACCCCGCACACCTGGTCCAACGGGCTCGGTCTGCTGGCGAACCTGCACGTGGCCGCCGGCGTCGACGCCGGCCCCTACCTGGAGTTCCCGTTCGACCCGCCCGGCTGGACGGCCGAACGGCGCGACTTCTTCATGACGCCGCTGATGATCGACGCGGCCGGCGACCTCGTCGTGCCGGATGCCCCGGGGCTCGGCGTCGAGATCGACCACGACGCCGTCGCCCGCTACACGGTCTGACGACGAGCACGAGGAGCTGCACCATGACCGATTGGATCGCCGCCGCGGCGGCGCTCACCCCCGAGACCCGGCTGTTCATCGACGGCGCGTTCCGGGACGCCGCGGACGGCGCCGTCTTCGACACCTTCGCCCCGCGCGACGGCCGTCGGATCGCGAGCGTCGCGGCGGCCGCCGAGGCCGACGTCGACGCCGCGGTGCGCGCCGCCCACCGCGCCTTCGAGGCCGGGGTCTGGTCGCGCGCCGACCGCCGCGAACGGCAGCGCGTGCTGCTGCGGCTCGCCGAGCTCATGCTGGAGCACCGCGAGGAGCTCGCGCTGCTCGAAGCGCTCGACTCGGGCCATCCGATCGGCGACTCCCTCAACGTGGACGTGCCGAACGCCGCCCGCGTCGTGCGCTGGTACGCGGAGGCCATCGACAAGCTCACGGACGAGATCGCCCCGGCCCCCGAGTCCGCGCTCGCGCTCGTCACCAGGGAGCCGCTCGGCGTGATCGGCGCCGTCGTGCCGTGGAACTACCCGCTCATCATCACCGCGTGGAAGATCGCCCCGGCGCTCGCCGCCGGCAACTCGGTCGTGCTGAAGCCGGCGGAGCTGACCAGCCTCTCGGCGCTGAAGCTCGCCGCGCTCGCCGCGGAGGCGGGTGTGCCGGACGGCGTCTTCAACGTCGTCCCCGGGCTCGGCCCCGTCGCCGGGCAGGCGCTCGGCCGGCATCCGCTCGTCGACAAGATCGCGTTCACCGGCTCGCCGGCCGTCGGCCGCGGCTTCCTCCGCTACGCGGGCGAGTCGAACGGCAAGCAGGTGAGCCTCGAACTCGGCGGCAAGTCCCCGCAGCTCGTGCTCGCCGACGTCGGCGACCTGCAGGCGTGCGCCTCGGCCGTCGCCTGGGGCATCTTCTACAACGCCGGGCAGACCTGCCACGGCGGCAGCCGCCTCATCGTCGAGGAGCGCGTGCACGACCAGCTCCTCGAGGAGGTGCTGAAGGTCGGCCGCTCGCTCGTGCAGGGCGACCCGCTCGACGAGCGCACGCAGCTCGGCACCATCGCGAGCGAGACGCAGCTCGAGCGCGTGCTCGGCTACGTCGACGTGGCGCGCGCGGAGGGGGCGACCGTGCACGGCGGCGGGCGCGTCCGCCCGGCCGGGCTCGAGGGCGGCTACTACGTCGAGCCGACCGTCTTCGACGGCGTCGACAACGCCGGCCGCATCGGTCAGGAGGAGATCTTCGGGCCGGCGCTGGCCGTCACGACGGTGCGGGATGCCGAGGAGGGCGTGCGCCTCGCCAACGAGTCCGACTACGGGCTCGCCGCGAGCGTCTGGACCTCCGACGTGACGCGGGCGCACCGGATCGCCCGCCGCCTCCGCGCCGGCACCGTCTGGGTGAACGCCTTCGACGTCGCCGACGTGATCACGCCGTTCGGCGGCTTCAAGCAGTCGGGCGCGGGCCGCGATCGCTCGCTGCACGCCTTCGACGCCTACACCGGACTCAAGACCACCTGGATCAACCTGGGCGACGGCGCGCTCTGACGCCCGCCCGATCTGCGAGAGAAACGCGAGAGACACAGCATGACGCATGCGGTCCTGCCGACGGTCGGCTTCATCGGCCTGGGCAACATGGGGTCCGGGATGACCCGGAACCTGCAGCGGGCGGGGTTCCCGCTCGTGGTGAACGATCTGCGCCGAGAGTCGGCCGCCGAGCTCGTCGCCGGCGGCGCGCGCTGGGCGGCGACGCCGGCCGAGGCCGCGGCCGCGAGCGACGTCGTGATCACGATGCTGCCGACGCCCCGGCACGTGGACGCCGTGGTGAACGGGCCCGACGGCATCCTCGCGGGCATCGCCGACGGCGGCACCTGGGTGGACATGTCGACCTCCGTGCCCGAGGTGGCCGACGCGGTGCGCCGGGCGCACGGCGCACGCGGCCTGCGCATCCTCGACGCCCCCGTCAGCGGCATGTCGGTCGGCGCCGCGAACGGCATGCTGCAGATCTTCGTCGGCGGCGAGGCCGAGGACGTCGCGCGGCTCCGCCCCGTGTTCGAGGCCATGGGCGACCCCGAGCGGATCCTCCACGTCGGCGGCGCCGGCGCCGGTTACGCCGTGAAGCTCATGATCAACCAGCTCTGGTTCTCCCACCTCGTGGCCACGGCGGAGGTGCTCGCGATCGGCGTGAAGGCCGGCGTCGACCTCGACGTGCTCCGGGACTCGCTCATCGCGAGCCCCGCCAACTCCAACTTCGTCGAGCACGACGTGCTCTCGATCCTCGACCGCGGCGACTACGACGAGGGCTTCGCGATCGCCCTCGCGTGCAAGGACCTCGGCCTCTCGATCGACCTCGCCCGCTCGGTCGGGGTGCCGGCCGAGCTCTCCGCCGTCGTGGAGCAGATCTACCGCCGGGCGAAGGCCCAGTACGGCGACCTCGCCGGGGAGATGACGCCCGTGCAGCTCTACGAGGACCTCATCGGCCGCCCGCTGCGCCGCGAGGCGGTGGCGGCATGACCGGCACCCGCCTGGCCCCGCTCCCGCGGCCGCTCGCCGAGACGGAGCTCGTGCTCGACCCCAAGCCCATCGCGTACTTCGGTCGTGGCCGGGTCGCCGAGGCCGGGGCGATCGTCGCCGCGCACGGCGCCGGCACGGTGCTCATCGTCACCGACCCCTTCCTCGCCGGCTCGCCGATCGTCGCCGCGGTGCGCGCCTCCCTCGACGCCGCCGGGCTCGCCGTGCACGTCTACGGCGAGGTGACGCCGAACCCGACGACCACGAACCTCGACGCGGGCAGCGATCTCGCCGCCCGCGTCGGCGCCGACGCGATCGTCTCGGTGGGCGGCGGCTCCTCGCTCGACGCTGCGAAGGGCATCGCCCTCGGCGCCGTGAACCCCGAGCGCGGCATCGAGCTCGACTATCGCGCCGCCTTCGCCCGCCCGGCGCTGCCGATCGTCGCGATCCCCACGACCGCGGGCACCGGCGCCGAGGTGAACGCCTTCGGCGTCATCACCGATGTCGTCGGCCACCGCAAGTTCTACGTCGGGCACGACACCGCGCTCGCGAAGGCCGCCATCCTCGATCCGGAGCTCACCGTCGGCCTGCCGCCGAGCGCGACGGCCGCCACCGGCTTCGACGCGCTGACGCACGCGCTCGAGTCCTATCTCTCGGTGCGGGCGAACCCCTACTCCGACGGCATCGCGCTGCAGGTGCTCGCGACCGTCTCGACCCACCTCCCGCGCGCGGTCGTCGACGGCGGCGACCTCGAGGCCCGCTCCGAGCTGCTCCTCGCGAGCCACGTGGCCGGTGTCGGCTTCTCGCACACGGGCCTCGGGCTCGTGCACGGCATCGCGCATCCGCTCGGCGGCCGCTTCGACATCCCGCACGGCCTCGCCCTCGCGATCGTCATCGGCGGCGTGCTGCGCCTGAGCCGGGCCGTGCGCGTCGAGCGCCTCGCGCGCGCCGCCTTCGCGCTCGGCGTCGGCGACACCGCGGCGACGGACGAGGAGAACGCGGATGCCGCGATCGATGCCGTCACGGGTCTCGCCCGGTCCATCGGCCTCGTCGGCCCGCTCTCGCGCTTCGGGGTGACCGAGGACGCCCTGCCCTCGCTCGCCGCCGACACCCTCGCCGACGCCGTCACGGTGAACGCGCCGCTGCAGCCCAGCGAGGAACAGATCATCGAGATCCTGCGGGAGGCGCTGTGAGCGGCACCCAGCCCAGCGGCGGCGCCAGCGGCGGCGCCAACTCCGGCTCCGGCTCCGGTTCCGCGATGCGACCGGCCGAGCGCGCCCTGCTCGCCTCGCTGCCCACGGGGCTCCTCATCGACGGCGAATGGCGCGAGGCATCCGACGGCGGCACCTTCGTCGTCGAGGACCCCGCCACCGGCGCCGCGCTCCTCGCGATCGCCGACGCCACCCCGGCCGACGGCGAGGCCGCGCTCGCCGCGGCCCACCGCGCGCAGGCCGGCTGGGCCAGGACCGCGCCCCGCGAGCGCGCCGAGATCCTGCGCCGCGCCTTCGACGCCGTCACCGCCCGCGCCGAGGACTTCGCCCTGCTCATGACGCTCGAGATGGGCAAGCCGCTCGCGGAGTCCCGCGGCGAGGTCGCCTACGGGGCGGAGTTCCTGCGCTGGTTCTCCGAGGAGACCTCGCGCGTCTCGGGCCGGTACGCGACCGCGCCCGACGGCCGCAGCCGCCTCCTGGTGCTGAAGCGTCCGGTCGGTCCGAGCCTGTTCATCACGCCGTGGAACTTCCCCCTCGCGATGGCGACCCGCAAGATCGCGCCGGCGATCGCGGCGGGCTGCACGATGGTGCTGAAGCCCGCCGCGCTGACCCCGCTCACGGCGCTCCTCTTCGCCGCCGTGCTCGAGGAGGCCGGGCTGCCGCCAGGCGTGCTGAACGTCATCCCGACGACGAGCGCGGGCCGCGTGACCGGCCCGCTCGTCCGCGACCCGAGGCTGCGCAAGCTCTCGTTCACCGGCTCGACCGAGGTGGGCCGCCGGCTCATCGCGGATGCCGCGGACCAGGTGCTGCGCGTCTCGATGGAGCTTGGCGGCAACGCCCCGTTCCTGGTCTTCGAGGACGCCGACCTCGACCAGGCCGTCGAGGGCGCGCTGCTCGCGAAGCTCCGCAACGGCGGCGAAGCCTGCACGGCCGCGAACCGGCTGCTCGTGCACGAGCGGGTCGCGGCGGAGTTCGCCGAGCGGCTGACCGCGCGGATCGCCGCCTACCCGGTGGCCCGCGGCACCGAGCCGGGCGCGAAGCTCGGCCCGCTCGTCGACGCCGGCACACGGGACAAGGTGCACGAGCTCGTCGAGTCGGCCCGGGCGGACGGGGCGACCGTCGCGCTCGGCGGCAGGCCCGTTCCCGGCCCCGGGTACTTCTACGAGCCGACCGTGCTGACGAACGTGCCGGCGGACGCGCGGATCCTGCGCGAGGAGATCTTCGGACCGGTCGCGCCCATCGTGACGTTCGCCGACGAGGCCGAGGCGGTCGCGCTCGCGAACGCCACCGAGTTCGGGCTCGTCGCCTACGCGTTCACCCGGGATCTCGACCGGGGGCTGCGCCTCGCCGAGGAGCTCGAGGTCGGCATGTTCGGGCTGAACACGGGCATCGTGTCGAACCCGGCGGCGCCGTTCGGCGGGGTGAAGCAGTCCGGCATCGGGCGCGAGGGCGGCTTCGAGGGCATCGAGGAGTACCTGGAGACCACCTACGTCGGCATCGCGGACCCGTTCCGCGGCTGAGCGCGGGCGCCTCAGCCCACCACGCTCGGGTCCGCGACCTCGACGACGAGGGGCGCCTCCGGCACCCCCGCCGCCCGCCACACCCGCACGGCCGCGCCGACGCCCGGGACCTGCGACTGCAGCAGCCGCTGCGCCGCCCGCTCGAGCCGCCACTCGGCCGTGAGCCGCGAGCCGTCGGCGAGGTCCACGTCGAGTTCGAAGGACGTCGGCGTGCCCTCCTCGGCGAGCTGAGTGCGGCGGGCGACGACGCGGCCGGTGGTGGGGGTCGCCGAGTCGCGGGCGGCGCTCCAGGCGGCCTGCGCCTCGCGGTCCTCGCGGGCCGCGCCGATCGAGCCGGCGAGCAGGAACCACGGCACGAGGCCCATCGCGCCGAGCAGCACCGAGAAGAGCAGGCTGAACCACCAGCCGGGCGTCTCCTCCGTCCAGAGCAGCACGACGCCCCAGGCGGCGACCGCGGTCGCGATGACCGCCGCCGCGGCGAAGGCGAGGCGGCCGGGCGTGCCGAGCCGACGCGGCAGGCGCAACGCCACCGGGGCGGCCGCGTCCGCGACGTCGTCGAGCCGATCGACGAGGTGGACGACCCTGGTGGCGGGCTGGGCGGCGCGCGTCGTCGGCATGGGCGCATCGTAGTGCGCCGGGGTGTCCGCCCGACAGCCGGGCGGGGAGGCTGGCGCTCCCGCACGCGCGCGACGACGATGGAAGGAGTGCCGCGCCGAGCGGCGCCGACGAGGGGAGCAGCATGCAGCAGGAATTCGACCTCATCGTGATCGGCGGCGGGCCCGTGGGCGAGAACGTCGCCGATCGGGCCGTGCAGGGCGGGCTCAGCACCGTCATCGTCGAGCACGAGCTCGTCGGCGGCGAATGCTCGTACTGGGCGTGCATGCCGTCGAAGGCGCTGCTGCGCGCCGGCGCCGCGATCAGCGCGGCCCGCCGCGTGCCCGGCGCGGCGGAGGCGGTGACCGGGCATCTCGACGTGCAGGCGCTCTTCGCGCACCGCGACGACGTCGTGAAGCACTGGGACGACAGCGGCCAGCTCGAATGGCTCGACGGGGCCGGCATCCAGCTCGTCCGGGGGCACGGCCGGCTCGACGGCGAGCGCCGCGTCGTCGTCGACACCCCGGACGGCGGCAGTGTCGAGCTGCGCGCCCGCGTCGCGGTGGTCGTGGCGACCGGCTCGGATCCGCTCATCCCGCGCATCGAGGGGCTCGCCGAGGCCCGGCCCTGGGCGAGCCGGGAGGCCACGAGCGCGGAGCAGGCGCCCCGCCGGCTCGCGGTGATCGGCGGCGGCGTGGTCGGCGTCGAGATGGCCGCCGCCTACGCCTCCTTCGGCACCGAGGTGACCGTCATCGCCCGCAGCGGGCTGCTGCGCGAGTTCGAGCCCTTCGCGGGCGAGCTCGTCGGCGAGGGGCTGGCCGAACAGGGCGCGCGGGTCATCACGGGGGCGTCGCCGGTGCGGGTCGAGCGGGTCGGGGCGGCGGACGACGCGGATGCCTCGGGCGGCGAGGTGCGCATCGAGCTGTCGACCGGCGAGACGATCGTCGCCGACGAGGTGCTCGTCGCGACCGGGCGCACCCCGCGCACCCACGGGCTCGGGCTCGAGACGATCGGCCTCGAACCCGGCGACTGGCTCGAGGCCGACGACACGCTCCGCGTGCCGGGGCACGACTGGCTCTACGCCGTCGGCGATGTGAACCACCGGGCGCTGCTCACCCATCAGGGCAAGTACCAGGCCCGGGCCGCGGGCGACGCGATCGCGGCGCGGGCGCGCGGCGACGAGGCATCCGACGCCCCCTGGGGCGCGCACGTCGCGACCGCCGACCACCACGCGGTGCCGCAGGTCGTGTTCGCCGACCCCGAGGTCGCCGCCGTCGGGCTCACGGCGGCCGGCGTCGAGGAGGCCGGGCTGCGCACCCGGGTGCTCGACTACGAGCTCGGCTGGGTCGCGGGCGCCTCGCTGCTCGCCGACGGCTATCGCGGCACGGCCCGCATGATCGTCGACGAGGACCGCGGGGTCGTCGTCGGCGCGACCTTCGTCGGGCAGGACGTCGCCGAGCTCGTGCAGGCCGCGACGATCGCGATCGTCGGCGAGGTGCCGATCGATCGGCTCTGGCACGCGGTGCCCGCCTACCCGACGATGAGCGAGGTCTGGCTGCGCCTGCTCGAGGCCTACGGCCGCCCCGCCGCCTGACCCTGCCTGGCTCGCTGAGCTCGTCGGAGCGTGTCGAGTTCGCTTCGACAAGCTCAGCGGACCAGCGGGCCAGCTCAGCGGACCAGGGGACGAGCTCAGCGGGCCAGGGTCAGAGCCAGCGGCGGAGCTTGAAGACCCCGTACAGCGCGGCGCTCATGCCGAGCATGAGCAGCAGCGCGAAGGGGTAGCCGAGGCTCCAGTGCAGCTCGGGCATGACGTCGAAGTTCATGCCGTACACGGTGCCGATCAGAGTCGGCGCGAACAGGATCGCCGCCCACGAGGAGATCTTCTTGATCTCCTCGTTCTGGGCGAGGTTCAGCTCCGTCATCCGGCGCATCTCCTCGTTCTGCCGCTGGGCGACGAGCGTCGCCTCGACCTGCAGGGCGTTGTCCAGGATGGCGCGGAACGCCCCGGCCCGCTCGACGATCCGCAGGGCGTGGTCGAGCACGTCGCGCAGCGAGCGGCGCAGCTCGACGTCGACGCCGTACTTGTCGGAGCCGCGGGCGAGCCCCTCGAGCATCCCGACGAGCGGCTGCGCCGCGCGCTGGAAGTCGAGCACCTCGCGGGCGAGCTCGTAGATCCGCCGGGAGACGCCCTCGACACCGGAGAACAGCTGGTCCTCGATCTCGTCGATGTCGTTCTCGAGCCCTGCGACGACGGGGCCGTACTCGTCGACGACCTCGTCGAGCACGGCGTAGAGCACCGCCTCCGGGCCCATCGCGAGCAGCTCGGGGGAGGCCTCGAGGCGCCGCCGCACCCGTCGGAGGTCGGGCGCCTCGGCGTGCCGGATCGTCACGACGAAGTCGGGCCCGACGAACAGGTGCAGTTCGCCGAACTCGACCTCCTCGTGCTCGTCGACGTAGCGGGCGGGGCGGAGCACGACGAAGAGGGTGTCGCCGTAGCGCTCGAGCTTGGAGCGCTGGTGGCCGGTGAGCGCGTCCTCGACGGCGAGCGGATGCAGCTCGAACTGCTCGGCGACCGAGCGCACTTCCTCGGGGCTGGGGCGGTACAGGCCGATCCAGGCCATGCCTCCGCCGGAGCGCATCACCTCGGACGTCTGCTGCAGGTTCTCGGGGGTGGCGGTGCGGAGGCCGTCCACGTACACGCCGTTGTCGATCAGGGTCATCATTTCGTCTCACCTCGTCTGGGTCGATCGCGCGACGTCCACGACGTCGCGGGGGCTGCGCGCTCGGCGCGCGGATGCCACCGCTCGGACCAGCGAGGGACGGATGCCTCGGGCGGACGTGCGATCGTGCCGCAGCCGCGTCGGGGACGCGGGGCGCTGCGGGCGGGACGATCAGTGCCGCGGGAGACCGGCTCGAAGGGGCGAGGCGGCGGCGCGGCTACTATCACCGGACATGTCGCATCACCTGCCTTCGATCGGGGCGGCCTCGTGCCGGAGTCGGCGGGAGGCCCGGGGGCCGGAAGGGCCCCGGCAACCATAGGCCGGGGCATCCGACAAGTCAATGCGGGGCGTCGGCCGGGATGTCGGTGGCCGGCGCGAGACTCGCGTCATGACCTCTCACACGCACGGCATCCCGCGCACGATCGACTACATCGAGATCTCCGTCACCGACCTGCCGGCCGCGCAGGCGTTCTACGGCGCCGCCTTCGGGTGGGAGTTCACGCCGTACGGCCCGCAGTACGCCGGCATCCGCACGGCGGCCGAGCGCGGCGGCGAAGAGGCCGGCGGGCTGATGCAGGTCGACGAGGTGACCACCGGCGGCCCGCTCGTGCTGCTCTACAGCGACGATCTCGACGGCACCGCCGAGGCGATCACCGCGGCCGGCGGACGGGTGACCCAGGGGCCGTACGAGTTCCCCGGCGGCCGTCGTCTGCATTTCGCCGACCCCAGCGGCAACGAGCTGGGCGTCTGGTCGGAGCGATAACCGCTCCCACCAGGCAAATCCTTCTGCTGCGGGAATACCGCACGCGCTCCAGAAGTTGAGTCAACTGTACTCAAGTTTTACCGGATCGACTTGACGCGTTCACCTCGATTTGCGACACTTGAGCCGTTGAGACTCAAGTCTTGACGGGGCCAGCAATGGCCGTCAGAGATGACAGAGACTTCGGCTGCGGGCCAGCACGGCCGAGCCGCGCGCTGAACCGGGGTCTCGCTCAGGCGCATCCGCGCCGCCGGACACCGGTCAGCAGAAGGAGAGAAACACATGTCACGAGCAGTTGGAATCGACCTCGGCACCACGAACTCCGTGGTCAGCGTCCTCGAGGGTGGCGAGCCCACCGTCATCGCGAACGCCGAAGGCTTCCGCACCACCCCCTCGGTGGTCGCGTTCACGAAGGACGGCGAGGTGCTCGTCGGCGAGACCGCCAAGCGCCAGGCCGTCACCAACGTCGACCGCACCATCTCGTCGGTGAAGCGCCACATGGGCACCGACTGGAAGACGCAGGAGATCGACGGCAAGCAGTACACGCCGCAGGAGATCTCGGCGCGCATCCTGCAGAAGCTCAAGCGCGACGCCGAGCAGTACCTCGGCGACACGGTGACCGACGCGGTCATCACCGTCCCCGCGTACTTCAACGACGCCGAGCGCCAGGCCACCAAGGAGGCCGGTGAGATCGCGGGCCTCAACGTCCTGCGCATCATCAACGAGCCCACCGCGGCCGCGCTCGCCTACGGCCTCGACAAGGGCAAGGAGGACGAGCTCATCCTCGTCTTCGACCTCGGTGGCGGCACCTTCGACGTGTCCCTCCTCGAGGTCGGCAAGGACGAGGACTTCTCGACCATCCAGGTCCGCGCGACCGCCGGCGACAACCGCCTCGGCGGCGACGACTGGGACGAGCGCGTCGTCGAGTGGCTGATCAAGCGCTTCAAGGAGTCGACCGGCGTCGACGTCTCGAACGACAAGATCGCGAAGCAGCGCCTGAAGGAGGCCGCCGAGCAGGCCAAGAAGGAGCTCTCGTCGAGCATGTCGACGAGCATCCAGCTCCCCTACCTCTCGCTCACCGAGAACGGCCCGGCGAACCTCGACGAGACGCTCACCCGCGCGCAGTTCGAGAACATGACGAGCGACCTGCTCGACCGCACGAAGAAGCCCTTCGAGGACGTCATCAAGGAGGCCGGCATCAAGGTCTCCGACATCGCCCACGTGGTGCTCGTCGGCGGCTCGACGCGCATGCCCGCCGTCTCGGAGCTCGTGAAGCAGGAGACCGGCAAGGACCCGAACAAGGGTGTGAACCCCGATGAGGTCGTCGCCGTCGGCGCCGCGCTGCAGGCCGGCGTGCTGAAGGGCGAGCGCAAGGACGTCCTGCTCATCGACGTCACCCCGCTCAGCCTCGGAATCGAGACCAAGGGCGGCATGATGACGAAGCTCATCGAGCGCAACACCGCCATCCCGACCAAGCGCAGCGAGACCTTCACGACCGCCGACGACAATCAGCCGTCGGTCGCGATCCAGGTCTTCCAGGGCGAGCGCGACTTCACGCGCGACAACAAGGCGCTCGGCACCTTCGAGCTGACCGGCATCGCGCCCGCGCCCCGCGGCATCCCGCAGATCGAGGTCACCTTCGACATCGACGCGAACGGCATCGTGCACGTGTCCGCCAAGGACAAGGGCACGGGCAAGGAGCAGTCGATGACCATCACGGGCGGCTCGTCGCTCTCGAAGGACGACATCGACCGCATGGTGCGCGAGGCCGAGGAGCACGCCGCCGAAGACAAGAAGCGCCGTGAGTCCGCCGAGCAGCGCAACCAGGCCGAGCAGCTCGCCTACTCGGTCGAGAAGCTGATCAAGGACAACGAGGACAAGCTCCCCGAGGACGTCAAGACCGAGGTCCAGGGCGATGTCGACGCGCTGAAGTCCGCACTCGCGGGCGAGGACGACGACGCGGTGAAGACCGCGTTCGAGAAGCTCTCGCAGTCGCAGGGCAAGCTCGGCGAGGCGATCTACGCGCAGCAGCAGTCCGAGGCGCCCGCCGGCGCCGGTGAGGACCAGAACGCCAGCGGCCAGGCATCCGACCAGGCGTCCGACGAGGACGTGGTCGACGCCGAGGTCGTGGACGACGAGGACCCCTCGACAGGACAGGCGAAGTAACCATGGCTGACGAGAACCAGAACCCCGACGAGCCGGTCATCCGCGACAAGCGGAAGATCGACCCCGAGACCGGTGCGGTTCGCGAGCCCTCGAGCGAGACGGATGCCGCGGCCGACGCCGCGGCATCCGCCGACGAGGCCGAGCTCACCGTCGACGACATCCTCAACGCGGCGCAGGCCGAGGTCGCGGAGCCGAACGACGAGCACCTCGCCGACCTCAAGCGGGTGACCGCCGAGTACGCCAACTACCGCAAGCGCACCGAGCAGAACCGCGAGCTCGAGCGCGACCGGGCGGTCGGCCAGACGGTCGCCGCGCTGCTGCCCGTGCTCGACGACCTCGACCGGGCCGAGAAGCACGGCGACCTCGAGGGCGACACCGCCTTCGGCACGATCGCCGCGAAGCTCCGGCAGGTCACCGAGCGGCTCGGGCTGGTGCGCTTCGGTGCGGTCGGCGAGCCGTTCGACCCGCAGCTGCACGAGGCGATCTTCCAGCAGCCCGCCGACGACGTGGAGGTCGACACGGTCGCCGACGTCGTCGAGACCGGGTACCAGCTGGGCGAGGTCCAGCTGCGGCCGGCCAAGGTCGTGGTGAAGAGCCCGCAGGGCTGAGCCCCGGCAGACCGCTCCACGAGACGGGAGGAGATTCGCGCCAGGGGAGGATGGGATCGTTCGATCCGACCTCCGCCGCAGCGAATCTCCTCCCGCACTCATTCAGATACGACAGACTTCAAGAAAGGAGGTGCCGATGGCCAGTCAGGACTGGTTCGACAAGGACTTCTACCAGGTGCTCGGCGTCTCCAAGGACGCGAGCGACAGCGAGATCAAGAAGGTCTACCGCAAGCTCGCGCGCAAGTACCACCCAGACCAGAACCCCGGCGACGCCGCGGCGGAGGCGAAGTTCAAGGAGATCTCCGAGGCGAACGCCGTGCTCTCCGACCCCGAGCAGCGCAAGGAGTACGACGCCATCCGGGCGATGGGCTCCGGCGCGCGCTTCACGGCGCCCGGCGCCGGCGGCCAGGGCGGCTTCGAGGACGTCTTCGGCGGCATGTTCAACCAGGGCGGCGGCGGTCAGCGCTACACCTTCCAGCAGGGCGGCGACTACGACGACCTGCTCGGCGGGCTCTTCGGCGGCGGCCGCTTCGGGCAGCCCTCCGGAGGCTACCGCGGCTTCGGCGGGCCGACCCGCGGGCGCGATGTCACGGCGACGACCACGCTCGACTTCATCACGGCGACCAAGGGCGAGCAAATCACCCTGCAGACCTCCGACGGCAAGCCGATCACGGTGCGCATCCCGGCGGGCGTCGCCGACGGGCAGAAGATCAAGCTGCGCGGCAAGGGCCACCCCTCGCCCGACGGCGGCGAGACCGGCGACCTCATCCTCACCGTGCACGTGCGCAAGCACCCGGTCTTCGAGCGCGACGGGCTGAACCTCCGCGTCACCGTGCCCGTGACGTTCACCGAAGCCGCGCTCGGTGCCACGATCCAGGTGCCGACCCTCGGCGGCGACCCCGTCAAGCTCCGCGTCGCGCCCGGCACCCCGAGCGGCCGCGTGCTGCGGGTGAAGGGCCGCGGCGTCGAGACGAAGAAGGGCACCGGCGACCTGCTCGCCGTCGTGCAGATCGCCGTCCCCTCGCACCTCTCGAAGGAGGCGAAGGAGGCGGTCGAGGCGCTCGCCGCCGCCCTCCCCGACGAGGACCCGCGCGAAGACCTGCTCGCAAAGGCGCGGAGCTAGCCGTGAACGAGACGAGCCCGCTCTTCGTGATCTCGGTCGCGGCCGAGCTCGCGGGCATGCACCCGCAGACCCTCCGGCAGTACGACCGGCTCGGGCTCGTGTCGCCCACCCGCACGGCGGGCAAGTCGCGCCGCTACTCGATGCGCGACGTCGTGCAGCTGCGCGAGATCGCCCAGCTCTCGGCCGAGGGCGTGAGCCTCGAGGGCATCCGCCGGGTGCTCGGCCTCGAAGACGAGGTGCAGAGCCTGCGCGCCCGCGTGCGCGAGCTCGAGGCCGCGCTCGCCGACGAGATGCTGAACCGGCCGGGTCGCCGCGTGTTCGCCGCCGGTTCGGCCGGTGAAGTCGTCACCCTCAAGGCCGGCACGCGCGTCCGCCGCGAGAACGCGCTCGTCGTCTGGCGCCCGCTCGAGCACGAGTAGCGGCCCCGCCGCGGCGGCGAGCCCCGGACACGAGCAGCCGGCTCAGCGCCCCCAGGCCTCCGCGGGCGCCTCGATGACGTCATACGGCCGCGAGCTCCAGTGCGTGCCGTAGCCGTAGTGGCTCGACGCCCACGGCGAGGCCCAGATCGCCTGCGCCGTCGCGTCGGCGGAGTCGCCGCGCTGCAGCGCCGCGTCGACGGCCGGGTACCGTCCGGAGCGCAGGTTCTCGGCGGCGTAGTACGCCGCGACGGCGAGGTCGGGGTAGCTCCCGAGCCCCGAGCCACCGCCCGAGCCCTGCCCGTTGTTGAGCGGGTTGTTGCGGTTCCACCAGTTGTCGGCGCCGTTCTCCTGGCGCATCCATCGCATCATGAACGTGACGTTCTCTTCGGTCACCGGCCAGTCGCCCTCGATCAGCACGAGCTTCGCCCAGTCGAGATTGGTGCCGCCCGCCACGAGCGTCTGGGTGCCCGTGGACGCGACGTACGACTCCTCGGCCACGCCGGGCAGTGCCGCGGCGTCGTGCACCTCGATCGACTGCACCGCCTCGGCCACGGTGTCGGCCGATCCGTCGGCGACGAGGGCGACGGCCGCCGGGTCGGGGGCCGGCGAGCTCGGGGCGAGCGCGAGCCCCGCGGTCGTGCCGAGCACGACGAAGGAAGCGAAGAGGGCCGCGAAGCGGCGGGCGACGGGCGGCCGTGCGGCGTCGCTGCGGGGTCGCTCGCTCGCCGCCGCACCGGGGTTCGGGGCGACGGCCGGGTCGGTGGAGCGGGGGAACCGGCGGTGACGCATGCGGATGCGAGGGTAGCAAACCCGACTGGATCCCTCCAGAGCGCGCCCAGTCGGCGCCGGGTAGCCTGCCGAGGTGGACTTCACTGCGCTGCGCCGGCATCCCGACGTCGAGGGGCCCGGGCTCGAGGCATCCGATGCCGCCGACCGGCTGATCCTCGACGAGGCGAGGGCGGCCGTCGGGGCGCTCGCGCCCGGTGAGCTCGTCGTCATCGACGACGCCTTCGGGGCCCTCGCGCTCGGCGCGGTGGACCTCGGCGCGCGCGAGGTGCGCGTGCACCAGGACCCGATCACGGGCGAGCGCGCGCTCGCCGAGAACGCCGCCCGGCTCGGGCTCGCGCACGAGGTGCGCTCGGAGCCGCTCGCGCCGGCGCTCGTCGCCGGGGCGCGGCTCGTGCTGCTGCGGCTGCCGCGCTCCCTCGACCGGCTCGACGAGATCGCCGAGCTCGTCGCCCGCCACGCCGACCCCGCCGTCGAGATCGTCGCCGGGGGACGCCTGAAGCACATGTCGATCGCGATGAACGAGGTGCTCGGCCGCGCGTTCGCGCGCGTCGACGTGAGCCTCGCGCGGCAGAAGTCGCGGGTGCTGCGGGCGAGCGGTGCTCGGGCCGAGCTGCGGCCGGCGGGCGGCGGAGCGGATGCCCCGTCGAATGCCGCGCCCGTCCGCTGGCCGCGCCGCGAGCGCCACGACGAGCTCGGCCTCGTGGTCGTCGCGCACGGCGGCGTGTTCGCGGGAACGAAGGTCGACATCGGCACCCGCTTCCTCCTCGGTCACCTCGCCGAGGCCGTGCCCGACGCGGCATCCGCCGTCGACCTCGCCTGCGGCAGCGGCGTCATCGCGACGAAGCTCGCGCTCTCGCGCCCGGGGATCCGGGTGACCGCGAGCGACCGTTCGGCCGCCGCCGCGGCATCCGCCCGCCTCACCGCGCTGGCCAACGGGGTCGCCGAGCGCGTGACCGTCGAACGCGCCGACGGCCTCGAGCTCCTCGCCGACGCGAGTGAGCCCCTCGTGCTGCTGAACCCGCCGTTCCACAGCGACGCGGCGCTGTCGACGGGCATCGCGGGCCACCTCTTCGCCGAGGCCGCACGGGTGCTGGCGCCCGGCGGCGAGCTCTGGTGCGTCTGGAACTCGCACCTGCGCTACCGCCCCCTGCTCGACCGCCTCGTCGGCCCGACGCGTCAGATCGCGAGGAACGCGAAGTTCACGGTGACCGCCTCCCGACGGGCCGAGCGCAGCACCGAGCGCAGCGCCGAGCGGGCGGGCGCGTGACGGCCGCCGAACAGCCGGCCGACGACGAGCGGCCGGACCCGCGCCGACTCACCTCCGTCGAGCAGCGCATCGACGCCGCGGCGCACCGCCTGCTCGCGGGCGCGCCCGAGCACGGGGCGAAGGCCAAACTGCTCGAGTTCCTCGTGTTCGGGGCGAAGCAGGCCTGGGCGTGCGTCTTCGGCGCCGCGCTCCTCGCCGTCATCGTCGCGGCGCGGCTCTGGTACCCCGACGACGCCTGGCTCGCGCGCAACGACGCCCTGACGCTCGCGGCGATCGCGATCCAGATCGTGATGCTCGCCACGCGCCTCGAGACCGGCCGCGAGCTCTGGGTGATCGTGCTGTTCCACCTCACGGGCACGGCGATGGAGCTGTTCAAGACCGACGTCGGCTCGTGGAGCTACGACGGCGACGGGGTGCTCCGGATCGGGGCCGTGCCGCTCTTCTCGGGCTTCATGTACGCGGCGGTCGGCTCGTACATGGTGCGCGTGTACCGGCTCTTCGACCTGCGCTTCACGCGCTATCCGCGGCGCTGGCTCACGGCGGTCGTGGCCGCGGCGATCTACGCGAACTTCTTCGGGCATCACTTCATCGTCGACTTCCGCTGGCTGCTGCTCGCCGCGGTGGTCGTGCTGTGGTGGCCGACGATGATGCACTTCCGGGTGTGGCGGCGGGTGCACCGGATGCCCCTGCTCGTCGCGTTCGGCCTCGTCGCCCTGTTCATCTGGTTCGCGGAGAACATCGCGACGTGGGGCGGCGCGTGGCTGTACCCGGACCAGCTCGACGGCTGGCACCCCGTCTCCGCGTCGAAGCTCGTGTCGTGGTTCCTGCTCATGATCATCTCGGTGGTGCTGGTGACGTTCGTCTATCGGCCGCGGGAACCGGATGCCCCGACGGAGCGCTGACGGGGGTGCGCGTCCGGCGGCATCGTGTCAGGCTGGAGGCGTGACCGGGATCCTCGAAGCCACCGACGTCGAATTCGACGTCGACCTCGACCGCGCCACCCGCGAGGGCGCCGCGCGGTCCTGGCGCGCCATCGTGTGGGACGACCCGGTGAACCTGATGAGCTACGTGAGCTACGTGTTCCGCAGCTATTTCGGCTACTCCCGCGAGGAGGCGGAGCGGCTGATGCTGCTCGTGCACACGACCGGCAGGGCAGTCGTCGCGACGGGCAACCGGGAGGCGATGGAACGGCACGTGCAGGCCATGCACGGCTACGGTCTGCAGGCGACGGTGGCGAGGGCGGAGCCGTGATCGTCGCGGGCCGCAGCGGCGAGGGCGTCCGGCTCGTGCTCGAGGCCGAGGAGGCGATGCTGCTCTCCGAGCTCGCCGACCAGGTCGACTCGGTGCTGCTCCTCGGCTCCGGCGAGGACCCGGCGATCGACCGGCTGCTCCCGAACGCCTATCCCGACGACGTCGAGGCGGCGGGCGAGTTCGAGCGGTACACCCGCGACAGCCTCGTCGACGGCAAGCGACAGGCGGCCCAGTCGGTGCGCGACGCGACCGACGTCAGCGACGGCCGCGACCTGGTCGAGATCGAGCTCGACGAGTCGCAGGCGTGGGGCTGGCTGACCTTCCTCACCGATCTGCGGCTGATCCTCGCCGAGCGGGTCGGCGTCACCGACGACGGCGGCTACGCGGAGGACGAGGAGCGCGACGACTACCTGCGCGCGGCCTACGAGTGGGCGGGCTTCGTGCAGGGCTCGATGCTGGAGATCCTCGACCCGATGGACGCCTGAGCCGCTTCCAAGTCGATCCCGCCCTCCGTTCGCGGGCTTCCGCGGGTGCGCCGCGCATGGATAGGGTGCGTACGCGGCGTCTCGGGATCGCGTCGCGATGATCGTGACGACGGGGGACGGGCATGCGCGGACGGATGTTGACGAAGGCGGCCCTGGTCGCGGCCGGTGCGGCGCTCCTCGGAACGGTCGCGGCCGCCCCCGCCGCCGTCGCCGCACCCGCCCCGTCGCCGGCCGAGGTGCCGATCATCGCCGAGTCGCTCCGGGACGGCACCTTCCTCCCCGCGGTCGAGGTGCAGGTGGGCGAGCGCCCGCTGACCCTCCTGCTCGACACCGGCTCGGAGGGGCTCGTCGTCTACCCGAACCGCCTCGCGGGCGACACGACGGTCGATCGCACCGACGTGGTCGCGAATCCGGACTACAACGGCGCGCACGTCTTCGGGCATGTCGCGCTCGCCGACGTCGCCATCGGCGGCGCGGCACCCGCCCGGTTGCCGTTCGTGCTCGCCCATCGCTGCGAGCCCGTCGACTGCCTCGGCGGCGACGACGGCCTCGACGGCATCCTCGGGGTGAGTCAGGGGCTCCGCACCTGGGGCGAGGCCGGTGAGACGCAGTACCCCTGGTGGTCGGCGATCGCCCAGCTGCCCGACGGCGCCGGCGACGGCCACACCATCCGCATCACGCACGCGCCCACCGCGCCGGGCGAGCGGATCGGCACCCTGTCGCTCGGCGCCCCGCTCGTGGGCGAGGCGGATGCCGTCCTCCAACCCGCGCTGACGGGCGGCGGCGACTACCCGGGCAGCGACCACCCGATGTTCGCGAAACAGGCCGAGAGCTGCTGGTCGATCGCCACGACCATGAACTGCCTGCCCACGACCGTCGACTCCGGAGAGCGCGGCTCGGTGCTGATGGGCGACTTCGGGGCGTGGGCGACGCCGATCCCCTCGCCGACCCCGTTCCCGGGCGGCGGCGCCGAGGAGATCGCGCACCTGAACACGGGCACGCCGATCTCGTTCGCGACCCCCGGGGGCGCACCCTTCTGGACGCGGACCGTCGCCGGCGGCTACCGCGCCGCCGGGCTGTACCAGCCGATCGGCGCGTCGCCGAGCGAGGATGCGGATGCGGATGCCGCGGCGCTCGCCGCGAGCGGGCCCTACTTCAACACCGGCAACGTCTTCTTCGTCGGCCGCTCGATCGGCTTCGACAACCTCACCGGGCGGATCGTCGTCGGCCCGGTCGACGGCCTCCCCGCCGCGGTCCAGCAGGTGAGCCTGAGCGAGGGCGACCGCAGCGTCGAGGTGGGCTGGACCGACGCGCAGCCGGGGGTCGAGTCCTACGTCGTCCGGTTGAAGACGACGGCCGGGGAGCCGCTGCAGGAGCGCGTCGTGCTCGGCGCCCCGACGCCGCAGCTGTTCACGGGCGTGGCCGACGGCGTGGACGTCATCGCCGAGGTGGCCGCGGCGAACGCCGCGGGCCTCGGTCCGTGGCTGGCCTCGCCGAACCCGGCGCGGTTCCGCCCGCACCTGCCCGAGACCGGTTCCGATCCGGCAGCACCGATCCTCGTCGCGGCGAGCCTCGCTGCGGCGGGGCTGCTCGTGCTCGCCGCTCGTCGCCGGGCCTCGGGGTCGCGGGCGTGCCGAGGCATCCGCTGATCCGCTCGGCCGACGTCTGCCCGTGACCTGGCAGGGTTGGGGAGATGAAGCGCGTCTATGTCGTCACTCATCCGGAGGCATCGCATCACGTCGATGGTCTGGTCGGAGGCTGGTACGACTCTCATCTGACTGCGAAAGGTCTTGCGGAAGCAGGAGAGATTGCTCGGCATCTTCGTTCGTTGATTCCCGCGGGGGAGCTGCCTCAGATTGTTTCGTCCGATCTTCGTCGAACGCGGGAGACCGCAGCGGCGATCGCCGAGGTGTTCGGGACCGGCGCAACACTTGATTCGGGTCTCCGGGAGAAGTCGTACGGCGTCGCCGAGGGACGTCCGCAGGCCTGGTTTCGCGAACGCTTCGTCCCTCCGCCGGCGGTCGGCGAACGGATGGATCACGACGAGGGGATCGAGGGGGCGGAGACCAAGCAGGAATGGCTCGAGAGAGTGCATGCGGCGGTCGCGCGCTTCGAGGATGATCCCGCTCCTCATCGCATTGTCGTCACCCATGGGGGCTCGGCGAGTCCCGTGATCGCAGCCTGGATGAGAATCCCCGTCGAAGCGTGTGCATACGCAGTCTTTCGAACTCCCACGGGGAGTGTGACCGTGCTCGAGCAGGATGATCGCTTCCACAATCGTTCCCTCGTCACCCTTGGCGACCGGGGCTTCTTCGCCGAGTGACGGCGGGATTGGCGACTCGCGAGACCGCGATCCGGCCAGGCGCAAGGCGTATCGGATCCCGCCCCGCTGAAGGAGACGCGCACCCGACGAGCAGGAGATCCACCTCGCCATCGTCCCGCGCCCTAGAGTGGTGCCGAGCGCGGCCGGTGGTCGGGCGCGCCGCGGGGGAGGCGCAATGAGCACGACGCAGGAGCATCCGGCCGGACCGGCGCCCAGGGAGCACGACGATCCCGTCTCGCTCCGCGCCGCGCTGCGGCATCCCGCCGAGAGCGCCGAGTCGCTGGAGTCGGTGGCGCTGCTCGCCGGCAGCGCGTTCTTCGTCGTCGGCGGGCTCGTCTCGCTCGCCGTCTTCTGGGGTCGCGATCTCCCCATCGCCGGCGGGCAGGGCTCGCTCGGCGAGTTCGTCGGCATCGCCGGGGCCGTCGTCGCGGTCGTGGCCTTCGTGCTCGGCCGGGTGCTCGTGCGGCGCACCGCGAACCCGGCGCTCCGCCGCGAGATCGGGCAGGGGCTGTCGGTGCCGGGCGCCCGACTGCACTGGTTCGACGTCACCGCCCTCGCGATCGCGCACGGCGCCATCGCCCTGCTCAGCTGGTTCGCGCTCGCCACGGTGCTCGAGTTCTGCTTCCGCGACGCCGTCGTGTTCACCCTGCCGGGGGCGGCGCTCGCCGCGGTCGCGATGGCCCTCACCGGCTACGTCTGCTTCCTCTCGGCGGCGCGGATGACGCCGATGCTGCTCTCGCTCGTGCTGGCCGTGTTCCTCGTGGTCGGCGCGCTCACGAGCATGCTCTCCGCGAGCGACCCGCACTGGTGGAAGGAGAACCTCTCGGCGCTCGGCATGACGAACGACGTCTCCGCGATGGCGTTCAACCTGACGCTCATCGTCGCCGGCGCCATCGTCACGATCATCGCGCGGTACGCGACGGCGACGCTGCCCGCCGGGAACCCGCCCGACCGGCGCGGGCGCGACCTCGTGCGGATCGGGCTGATCCTCATCGGCGTGTTCCTCGCCTGCGTCGGGATCTTCCCCGTCGACCGCTTCTTCCTCCTGCACAACACGGTCGCGACGGGCATGGCGGTCTGCTTCGCGGCGATCGTCGTGTTCCTGCCGTGGCTGATCCGCACCGCGCCGCGGGTGTTCGTCGGGCTCGGCTACGTCTACGTCGTCGTGATCATCGTGATGGCGGTGTTCTTCGCCACGGGCTACTACAACCTGACGGCCGTCGAACTCGTCGCCGCGTGCCTCATCTTCAGCTGGATCATCGTCTTCCTGCGGACCGCGGGAGCGGCCGGTGGTGCGCCGCTCGGAGCTGCCGACGTCGCGAGCGAAGGGTCAGTAGCGCCGCGCCGCTGACGAGCACGGCGAGCGCGCCGAGCAGCGGCGGGCCGGCGTCCGCGCCCGTCCGGGCGAGCGTCGGCGTGGCGTCGTTCGCGACCGTCGCGGGGGATGCCGCGGCAGGCACGGTCGGCGCCGCCGGGTCGGCCGGGGTGCCGGGCGTGCCGGCCTCGATCGGGGTGGCCGGCTCGAGCGGGGTGCCGGGTTCGACCGGCGCACCCGGTTCGATCGGGGTGGCGGGGATGCCGGGCCGCGCAGCCGTCCACGTCAGCTCGATGTCCGCCGAGATGAGGGACTCGCGACCGTCGGCGATCATCATCGTCTGCCGGCGCGGGGTGGTCGGCGAGGTCAGGAGCAGGCCGTCGTACCCCTCGCCGACGAGCTCGGCGCGGAGCGTCGCAATACCGGCCGGGGCGTCGGCGGGGACGTCGAGGTACAGCGCGGTGTCGCGCGGCGGGGCGGCCGGATCGATCGGGGCCCCGTCGGCGGTCACGACGGGGTAGCCCGACGGGGTGTCGAGCGTGAGCGCCCCCGCCGAGGCGGCGATCGTGAACGGGCCGACGAGCCCTCCGGCCTCGCCGGCGAGCTGCTCGGGGGTCATGCGCAGCGCGGGTCGGCTCGACTCCCCGAGGCCGACGTTCGCGGGCCCCGTCAGGTGGTCGACGAGCGACTGCACCCGCTGCGCCGCAGGGGACGTCGTGTCGACGCCGTTCGGGGTCACGAGCCCGCGGTACGCGAATCCGGCCGGCGCCGGAGCCGAGTCGGTCAGCTGCCAGATCGCGACCTGGGTGCCCGTGATCGCCTCCCGCTCAGTGAGCCCGGCGAGGCCGGCCGCAGCGGCGGCGGCGTCGAGCGACTGCTGCGGGTAGGAGTTCGACACGATCCAGGCGACCTGCTCGCGCACGCGCGGCTCGTCGGCGAAGCGGTTGTCGCCGGGGAACGAGTCCCAGCCGCCGATGTCCATGCGCTCCTCGTAGCCGGGGTGCACCGTGACCTCGATGCAGTAGGCGAACAGCTCCGGTTCGGCGCCGGGGCCGGTGTGCACTGCGAAGAGCTGGGACACCGCGGAGGTGCGACCCCAGGCGATCTCGTAGCCGAGCTGCGACTCGCGCACCGATCCCACGCGGGGGTACCCCTCCTCGACGTCGAGCGCCGCGGCGGGCGCGCTCACGAGGACGGCGGGCACCGCGAGGGCGAGCAGTGCGAGCGCGGTGCCGGGGGCGCGCCGGGAGGAGGACATGATCGGGCTCATGGCGAGCAGATTACCTCAAGATCAATGACGGGATACCAGTGCTCTCAAGGATTCGCCCAGGAAAATCAGATACGCACGGTTGATCGCGGGTCGAAGACCCCTGGTTCAGGCGACCAGCTCGACGCCGAGTTCCGTGAGCAGGCGCCCCACGCGCTGCTTGATGTCGTCGCGCACCCGGCGGACGGTTTCGAGGTCCTTGCCGGCGGGGTCCTCGAGCTCCCAGTCCTCGTAGCGCTTGCCCGGGAAGATCGGGCACGCGTCGCCGCAGCCCATCGTGATGACCGCGTCGGCGGCGCGCACGTCGTCGGTCTGCAGCAGCTGGGGCACCGCCTCGCCGATGTCGATCCCCTCCTCGCGCATCGCCTCGACCGCCACGGGGTTGATCGAGGCGCCGGGTTCGGAGCCGCCCGATCGCACCTCGACCGCGCCGCCGGAGAGGGCGCGGGCGTAGCCCGCGGCCATCTGGCTGCGGCCGGCGTTGTGGACGCAGACGAAGAGGACGGTGGGGCGGGTGTCGGTCATGGGGTCCATGCTTCCTGACTCGGGTGAACGGATGCTACGCGCAGCTCGACGGCGACGCCGGCCCGCAGCACGAGGAGCTCGCCGAGGCGGTGCCGCCGAGGCTCGACGAGCAGACGCCGGTCGCGGGCAGCACGAGCTCGACCTTCGCCGCGGCGGCGCGGTCGCCCGCGAGGTGGGCGACGATCGAGCGGACCTGCTCGTAGCCGGTGGCGAGCAGGAAGGTGGGGGCGCGGCCATAGGACTTCATGCCGGCGAGGAAGAACCCGGGCTCCGGGTGCTGGAGTTCGGCGAAGCCATGCGGCCGCACGGTGCCGCAGCTGTGCAGGTTCGGATCGATCAGCGGGGCGAGCCGCCGCGGCGCCTCGACCACCTCGTCGAGGTCGAGGCGGATCTCGCGAAGTAGGTCGAGGTCCGGGCGGAAGCCGGTGGCATTCACGACCGTGTCGGCCGTGAGCTCCTCGAGCGCGTCGCCGCGATGCCCGATCAGCGTCACTCGCTCGCCGTCGCGGCGGAGCCGGACGATCTCGAAGCGGTCGACGAGGCGTACCCGCCCCTGCGCCACGAGCTGTTGCACGCGACCGCCGAGGGAGGCGCGCGCCGGTAGCTCGTCGTCGGCCGCGGAGCTGACGCGCACCGCGGCGCTGTTCCGAATGACCCAGGTGATCGTGGTGCCGGGTGCCCCGGCCGCGAGCTCGGCGAGCGCGAGCAACGTGTTCGCGGCGGAGTGCCCGGCGCCGACGACGATCGTGTGGCGGGCGGCGAATCGCTCGCGCTCCGCGCCCAGGACATCGGGCAGCGCAGTCGAGATGGCGTGCTGCACCTCCTCGGCGCCGAGCAGGTCGAGTCCGGAGGAGGCGAGTGAGTTCGGTGAGCGGTAGGTGCCTGAGGCGTCGATGACTGCGCGCGCCCGCACCTCGCGGGTGCCGTCGGCTCCGCTGACGCGAAGGAGGAAGGCGGTGCGCTCGCGGCCACTCGTGCGGGTGCGGTCGGCGCCGTCGCGACTGACTCCCGTGACCCGCGCTCCGGTCGAGAGGTGCTCGGCGACCGCCGGCAGCGCGGCGAGCGGACGCAGGTAGGCCTCCACGAGTTCGCTCCCGGTCGGCAGGACGTCTTCGCGGGGGTGCGTCCACCCGGCAGCCTCGAGGAGTCGACGGGATGCCGGGTCGACCAAGTGGCGCCAGGGGGTGAACAGGCGGGTGTGTCCCCAGCTCTGGATCGAGTCGGCCACCCGGTCGCCGGCTTCGTAGATCTCGAACGGGATGCCGCGCTCGACCAGGTTCGCCGCGGCCGCCAGGCCGATCGGGCCGGCGCCGATGATCGCGACGGGGAGGTCGACGAGGGGGTTGTCGTGCAGGGTGGGGGCGGTCAGCTCGACGAGGGTCACGGGTGCCTCCTTGGCATCGAAGAACATCGATGCAGCTCAGCATCCACCCTGTATCGAAGAATGTCAATATGGCGTAGAGTCGTGTCATGACCGAGGTGATCGAGCTCCCCGTGATCCAGCAGGACAGCTGCTGCGCACCGGTGGCGAGCGCGCCGATCACGCTCGAGCAGGCCGCGACCACCGCGGGCCTGTTCAAGGCCCTCGGCGATCCCACCCGCGTGCTGCTGATCTCGATCGTCGCCGCGGCCGAGGGGCAGGAGGCCTGCGTCTGCGACCTAACCGAACCCACCGGGCTGTCGCAGCCGACGGTCTCGCACCACCTGAAGATCCTGACCGAGGCGGGGTTCCTCAGCCGCACCCGGCGCGGCAGCTGGGCGTACTACGCCCTCGTGCCGGGCTCGCTCGATCGCCTGGCGACCGTCCTCGCCGAGTAGGCCGCGCCGCGCACGGACGACGACGGGGCCGGATGCCTCGCGGCATCCGGCCCCGTCGATCGGGTCGTGCGATCAGCCCTGGTGGGCGAGCGCCTTCGCCTTGAGCAGGTCGTACTCCTGCTGCGTGATGGTGCCCGAGTCGAGGAGCGCCTTCGCCTTCGCGATCTCGTCGGCGGGGCTCGCCGAGGTGCCGGCGGCCTGGCGGATGTACTCGGCCGTGGCCTGCTGCGCCTGCACGGCGTCCTTCTGCGCGCGCTCGGCCATGCCGCGGCCTCGGGCGATGAGGTAGATCAGCGCCGTCACGAACGGGAAGAAGAGCAGGAAGATGATCCAGAGCGCCTTCCACCAGCCGTTGAGCTTGTGGTCGCGGAACAGGTCGGTGATGATCGCGATGACCGCCCAGAGGTACGCGAAGAACGCGAAGATCCAGATGGTCCACCAGATGATGTCCCAGAAGCTCTGCCAGAAACTCATGAGTGAGCCCTTCCGATTCGAGGATCGCGACCGCTCGAGCGGCCGGAGGTCGCACTCGGGCTCGCATCGCGGCCTGAGCCGCGTTCCCCCCGGATGATGCTTCCGTCTGCACCATAGCGCGACACGGCGTGTCGTGTCAGTAGTCCTTCCTACGCGCTACGCTCGGCCGCAAGGGGGGATCGCATGGCGGATTGGGTCGCGTCGCTCGACATCGACGGCTGGAGTCTGCTCTTCGCCGCTCTCTCCCTCGTCGCCGGCTGGATCCTCTCCCGGCTCGCCCGACGGGGCCTCACCAAGCTGCTCGTGCGCCTGCCGTCGCTCGGCGAAGGAGTGAAGACCGCGATCGTCCGGGTCGTCGTCTACGCGATCATCCTGCTCGGCGTGGGGGTCGCGCTCGGCTTCCTCGGCGCCTCCGTGCAGCCCCTGCTCGCGATCGCCCTCATCGTCGGCGTCGTGCTGATCCTCGTGCTGCGCGGCATCGCCGACAACTTCGCCGCCGGCGTCGTGCTGCAGACCCGGCGGCCCATCGAGGTCGGCGACGTGCTCACGAGCGACGACATCGAGGGCGAGGTCGTCGAGCTCAACGGCCGCGCGGTGGTCGTGAAGACCTTCGACGGCCGACTCGTGCACCTGCCCAACGGCACCGTGCTGCAGCAGCCGCTCGTCAACGAGAGCGCGCACGGCGCCCGGCGCAGCGAGGTCGAGGTGCGCATCGGCGGGGCGGCCGACGGGATGCCGGAGGCCATCGCCGAGGCGGTGCGCGCCGTCGACGGGGTGCACCAGCGCGAGCACGTCGACGTGCTGAGCCGCAGCCGCTCGCCCGAGCGCCAGGTCTACCGGGTGCGCTTCTGGCACCACCCCAAGCACGGCACCACCGTCAGTTCCGCCGTCGTCGATGCGCTCGCCGAGGCGTTCGCCGGACGGGGCATCCCCGTGACCGTGACGAGCGATCCGCCCGCCGCACCGCTCACCCCGCCGTTCGAGATCTGATCGGCGCGATCGGAAGGAGCCGAGCATGCAGCTCACCCCCGCCCCCGAGGCGCCGGGCTCCCCCACGGTGCGACACCTCCTGCTGCTCTCGATCCCGGCGCTCGTCATCGGCGCCGCCTCCGCGCTCGTGCTCTGGCTCGTCGACCTCCTCGCCGAGCAGCTGCACGTCGTGCTGTGGGAGGCGCTGCCCGGGGTCTTCGGCGCCGACGCGGCGACGCCCTGGTGGATCCTCGTCGTGCTCACCGCGACCGGCGCGGCCGTGGGCCTCGTCGTGCAGTTCGCGCCCGGCCATGCCGGAGCCGACTCGGCGACCACCGAGCTCGACGCGCCGCCCATGCCGCTCCTCGTCGTGCCGAGCCTCCTCGTCGCGGTCGTGCTGAGCCTCGCGGGCGGGGTCAGCCTCGGACCCGAGAACCCGATCATCGCGATCAACACCGCCCTGGCCGTGGCCCTGCTCGCCCGGCTCTCGAAGGCGGTGCCGCAGCAGCTCGTCGTGCTGCTCGCGAGCGCGGCCACGATCGGCGCGCTGTTCGGCACCCCCGTCGCGGCGGCGCTCGTGCTGACCGGCACGGTCGCCGCGGTGAAGGCGGGCGGCGCGCTCTGGGACAAGCTCTTCCTGCCGCTCGCCGCGGCCGGTGCCGGCGCGATCACGATGCACCTGCTCGGCGGTTCTTCGATCTCGTTCACGGTGACGCCCATGGGCGAGGTCGAGCCGGTGTTCCTGCTCACCGGCCTGCTCGTCGCGGCGGTGTCGGCGCTCGCCGGCATCCTCGCGGCCTGGGCGCTGCCCCCGGTGCACCGCGCGTTCCACTCGCTACGGCATCCGCTGCTCTTCACGACCCTCGGCGGCCTGGTGCTCGGCCTGCTGGGCATGATCGGCGGGCCGATGACGCTGTTCAAGGGCCTCGAGCAGACCGGCGAGCTCATCGAGCACCCCGAGCGCTACGGGGCGGGCCAGCTCGCGCTCTTCGCCGGCATCAAGATCGTGGCGCTCGTGATCGCCGCGGCCGCCGGGTTCCGCGGCGGCCGCATCTTCCCCGCCGTGTTCATCGGCGTCGCGATCGGGCTGCTCGGCTACGCCCTGATCCCCGGCCTGCCGCTGTCGCTCGCGATCGCCTGCGGGGCGCTCGGCATCGTGCTCGCGGCCACCAAGGACGGCTGGATCGCGATCTTCGTCGGCGTCGCTCTAGTCGGGGACCCCCTCGTTCTGCCACTGTTGTGCGTGATCGTGCTGCCGGTCTGGCTGCTCGTGACGAAGGCGCCGGAGCTCGTGGTGCACCCGTCGGAGCGGCCCGGAGTCGTGACCCCGCCGGCGGCGTCGTGAGGGGGGATCACGTGCAACGACCGCTGGCCGGGCTGACGCGCCGCAACCTCGTCCGCGAGCTCGTCGCGGGCGTGACGCTCATCGCGATCGCCATCCCGCTGAACATCGGCTACGCCCAGATCGCGGGGCTGCCGGCGACGGCGGGGCTCTACGCGCTCATCGTGCCGACGGTCGTCTACGCGCTCACCGTCTCGAGTCGCCAGTTGATCGCCTCGCCGGATGCCGCGGCCGCCGCCCTCGTCGCGAGCTCCATCGGCGGGCTGGCGGTGGCCGGCAGCGACGACTACGCGACGCTCGCGCTCGCCCAGGCGGTGCTCTGCGGGATCATGTTCCTGCTGCTCGCGGTGTTCAAGCTCGGCTTCCTCGCGAACTTCCTCTCCAAGCCGATCCTCGTGGGCTTCGTCGGCGGCCTCGCCCTCGACATCCTGGTCAGCCAGATCGCGAAGATGCTCGGCGTGAAGATCGACTCGGGCGGCGAGTTCGTCGACAAGGTGGCCGGGCTCGTGACCGGTCTCGGCACGACGAACCTCATCTCGCTCGCGATCTCCGTGCTCTCGGTCGTCGTGCTGCTGGCCGGCAAGCGCTTCCTGCCCGCCGTGCCGTGGGCGCTCGTCGTGCTCGTCGTCGCGACCGTCGTGGTCGTGCTCGCGAGCCTCGACGACGCCGGCGTCTCGGTGCTCGGCGAGGTGCCCGCCGGCCCGCCCGCGCTGACCTGGCCGGTCATCGACTGGACGACGTGGCTCATGCTCATCCCCTCGGCGATCGCGCTCACGCTCGTGACGACGGCCGAGGGGCTGCTCGTCTCCCGCTCGTACGGCGAGAAGCGCGGCTACCCGACGAACCCGAACCGCGACCTCTTCGCCTTCGGCCTCGGCAACCTCGCGGCGGGCGCCTCGGGCAGCTTCGCCGTCGGCTCCTCGACCTCGCGCACGGCGGCGATGGACCAGGCGGGCTCACGCACGCAGCTGCCCTCGCTCGTGCTCGCGGTCGGCACCCTGCTGCTGCTCCTGTTCGGCACCGCGCTGCTCGCCGACATCCCGAGCCCGGCGATCGGCGCGATCGTCGGCGTCGCGATCCTGCCGCTGCTCGGCATCCGCGACTTCATCGGACTGTGGAAGGCCGATCGCTTCGAATTCGTGGTCGGCGCGGTCTGCTTCCTCGTGACGCTCTTCATCGGCTCCATCCCCGGCATCGTCGTCGCCTTCGTGCTCGCGCTCGTGAACCTCGCGAAGCGCGCGGCGAACCCCGCGATCGACGTGCTCGCCTCGAGCGGCGAACCCAGCGACTCCCTGCTCGACGAGGCGCCGAAGGGGCAGGTCACCGCATCCGGCGTCGTCGTGGTGCGGCTCGCGGCGCCGCTGTTCTTCGCGAACGGATCGGTGTTCAGCGACGCCGTCAAGCGCGCGGTCGAACGCGCCCGGGCCGCCGGCAACGGCCCGGTGCGGCACCTCGTCGTCGACATGGAGGCGGTCACCGACGTCGATGTGACCGGCGCGGAGAGCTTCGAGGCGCTGCTGGTCTGGCTCGAACGCGAGCGCATCGACCTCAGCTTCAGCCGGGTGCGGCCGGACGCGAAGGCACGGCTCGACCACCTCGGCCTGCTCGGCGACCGGGCGAGCTACGAGACCAACCGTGCGGCGCTCGCAGCGCTCGCCGGGGAGACGGTGCACGACACCACCGAGCACGGCGGCGCCTGAGCCGTCGTCATCGAGACCAGCAGAGGGACCGGGGGGACCAGATGGGAACGCAGCAGGAAGCGACGAGCATGAGCGAGCAGGAGCTCGCCGAGGCGATCGAGCGGGTGAGCACGCCCGACGGCCTCGACACGCCGTTCGGCAAGATCGAGCTGTTCGACGGCGTGCCGCGCGACGCGAGCGTCGCGACGCTCTACGACGGCCTCGACCTGATGCGGGCCGCGGAGGCGTTCCTGAACGCCGTGCCTGGCGCCTCGCTCGTCGCCCTGCGCCGCGGCCTGCGGGCGGCGGGCCTCACGAGCCCGGAGATCATCGGCATCACCGATCCGCGGGCGAACTCGGGCGGCCTGTACCTGACGCCGAACACCGAGACGACCTACGGCACCACCTTCCTCGACCTCCGGGCCTGGGGGCCGACCGTGATCGAGGCGCCGCCCGAGTCGCTCTGCGTCGTCGACGACTTCTGGTTCCGCTACGTGACCGACATGGGCATCCCCGGTCCCGATCACGGGGCCGGCGGCAAGTACCTCTTCCTGCCGCCCGGCTACGACGGGGAGCAGCCCGAGGGGTACTTCACCTTCGAGAGCCCGACGTACACGAACTGGGTCGTGCTTCGCGCGCTCGGTGGCGTGCCGGCGATGAAGCAGACCCGCATCTACCCGCTCTCCGAGGCCGACGCCCCGCGCGAGAACGTCTTCGTGAACATCGCCGACGCGAAGATCAACACGGTGCACTCCAACGACGCGGACTTCTTCCGCGAGATCGACGAGCTCGTGCAGGAGGAGCCGGTCGAGGCGCTCGACGTGGAACGCGCGGGCCAGCTCGCCGCCCTCGGCATCGTGCACGGGCAGCCCTTCGCCCCCGACGCGCACCGGCTCGACCTCCTCGACCGGGGCGCGAAGCTCGGCGCCGCGATCGCCCGCGCACTCGTCTACAAGCCGCGCGATCCGGCCGCCTTCTTCTGGGAGGGCGTCTCCTGGAAGAACGCCTTCATCGGCGGCAGCTCCGAGTTCCTGCGCAACGGCGCCCGGCTCCTCGACGCGCGCACCCAGTTCCACTACTTCGCGACCGTGATCACCCCGGCCATGGCGCACGCGCAGGTCGGCGCCGGATCGGCCTACGCCTATACCGCCGAGGACGGCGAGGGGCACGTGCTCGACGGCGGGGCGACGTACTCGCTGCGCGTGCCGGCGAACCCGCCCGCGAAGAACTTCTGGTCGATCGACCTCTACGACACCCAGACCCGCTCACTGCTGCAGGTGCCCTCGACGCCGTATCCGGCGCTCTCGAGCCTGGGCGGCACCGTGCAGGCGGAGGAGGACGGCAGCTACGTGCTCTGGTTCGGCCCGACGGCGCCCGAGGGGCGCGAGTCGAACTGGATCCAGACGGCGCCCGGCAAGAGCTGGTTCCCGATCCTCCGGCTCTACGGCCCGCTCGAGCCCTGGTTCGACGGCAGCTGGCGGCTGCCCGAGTTCGTGAAGGAGTCGCTCGCGTGAACGGGGTCATCGGCGGCATCCTGCCGCTCGCGCTGGGGATCGCGATCAGCCCGATCCCGATCATCGCGGCCATTCTCATGCTGCTCTCGCCGAAGGCGAAGGGCACGAGCGTCGGCTTCCTGCTCGGCTGGGTGCTCGGCATCGTCGTCGCGGTCGTCGTGTTCACCCTGCTCGGTTCGATCATCCCGGCCTCCGACCCCGACGCCTCGAAGCCGATCGCCGGCACCATCCAGATCGTGCTCGGCGTGCTGCTGCTCCTGCTCGCACTGAAGCAATGGCGCTCGCGGCCGAAGGGCGACGCCGAACCGCCGATGCCGAAGTGGATGGCGGCGATCGACCAGCTCACCGCGGTGAAGGGCGCCGGGCTCGGCTTCCTGCTCTCGGCGGTGAACCCGAAGAACCTGCTGATGGCGGTCGCGGCGGGCGTCGCGATCGGCACCGGCGGACTGAACGGCGGGGAGGCGACGCTCGCGATCGTGATCTTCACGGTCATCGCCGCCTGCTCGGTCGCGGTGCCGGTCATCGCCTACCTCATCGCCTCGGCGAAGATGGCGGGCCCGCTCGAGTCGCTGCGGCATTGGCTCGTGCACAACAACGCGACCGTCATGGCCGTGCTGCTGCTCGTCATCGGCGTCGTCCTGATCGGCAAGGGCATCGGGCAGTTCTGATGGCGGACGGCGGGCTCGCGCACGGCACGCGCGTGCTGCTCACCCTCGCGGCGGCGGTCGTCGTGTTCGCCGGGGTGTGGTTCGCCCGCGATGTGCTCGCGCCCGCCGCGGTCGCCGCGGTGGTCGTGATCATCGCGCACCCCGTGCGCTTTCCACTGGAACGCCGCGGCTGGCCGAGCTGGCTCGCGACGACCGCGGTGATCGTGGTCGCTTACCTGATCCTCGCGGCGCTCGCGGCGCTGCTCGTCGTCGCCTCGGCCCAGTTCGTCGCGATGCTGCCGGACTACGCCGACGAGCTGCAGCGCACCGCGACGGAGATCGCCGGCTGGCTCGAGTCGCTGGGGGCGACGGATGCCACGGCCTCCGCCGCGGCATCCGCCCTGCACCCCGAGACGCTCGTGCCGATCGCGGCCTCCATCGCCGACGCGGTGCTCGGCTTCGCGACGGCGTTCTTCTTCGTGCTGGCGTACGTGATCTTCATGGCGGCGGATGCCTCGGGCTTCCGCCGCGGCGGGGCGGCCTTCGGCGGCGGGCAGGGCGAGGGCATCGCGGGCCGCTACTTCACCGGCGTGCGGCGCTACTACGTCGTGAACGCGAGCTTCGGCGCCGTGGTCGCGGTGCTCGACGGGCTGCTGCTCTGGGCGCTCGGCGTGCCGGCGCCGGTCGTGTGGGCGATCCTCGCCTTCGTCACCAACTTCATCCCGAACATCGGCTTCGTGATCGGGGTGATCCCGCCCGCGGTGCTCGCGCTCGTCGTCGGCGGCTGGCCGCTCGCGCTCGTGGTGGTGCTCGCGTACAGCGTCATCAACGTGGTGCTGCAGGTGCTCGTGCAGCCGAAGTTCGTGAGCGACGCCGTGGGGCTCAGCCTCACGCTCACGTTCTTCTCGGTCGTGTTCTGGGCGCTCGTCATCGGGCCGATCGGGGCGATCCTCTGCATCCCGCTCACGCTGCTCGTGCGGGCGCTGCTCGTGGAACCCGATCCGGGGGCCGGCGTGCTGCGCCGGTTGTCAGGGGTTCCGCCGGAACGCGAGCGGGCCTAGGCTCGCGGACAAAGGGGGGATTCATGGCGGAATTCGAGTACGGCCCGGTCGAGATCGTGGTCGTGGCACTGCAGAACGAGCGGCCCTCGGCGGGCACGCTCGACGCGCTGGCGGAGCTCGTGGAGGCCGGGCAGATCCGGTTGCTCGACGCGCTGCTCGTCTCGCGCGACCAGGACGGCGGCATCGAGGCGATCGAGATCGAGGACCTCGGCGACGAGCTCGACGTCACGGCGCTCGAGCTGCCCGCGAGCGGGCTCGTCGGGCACGACGACGTCGCGGAGTTCGCCGAGACGATCGACCGCGGCACCTCGGCGGTGCTGCTCGCGGTCGAGCTCGTCTGGGCCAAGCGGCTCGCCTCGCGCTTCGCGGACGCGGGCGGCGTCGTGCTGGAGTCGGTGCGGATCCCCGCACCGGTCGTGAACCAGGTGCTCGCCGAGGCGAGCACCGAGGCGGAGTAGGAGGCGGCGATGCCGTTCATCAGGCGAGTCGGACGCCCGGGCCTCATCGGCCTCGCGGCGCGCACCGCGGTCGTCGCCGGCACCGCGACGGCGGTCTCCGGAGGGATGGCCCGGCGCCAGCAGGAGAAGGCGCAGGAGCAGTACGAGGCCGAGCAGTACCAGGCGGCCCAGCAGCAGGAGGCGATGCAGCAGGCGGCGGCGCAGGCCGCGGCGGCGCAGGCCCCCGCGGCCCAGGCCGCGGCCCCCGGGGGCGACCTCGTCGGCGAGCTGCAGAAGCTCGCGACGCTGCAGCAGCAGGGACTCATCACGCCCGAGGAGTTCGCGGCGGCCAAGGCCAAGCTCCTCGGCGCCTGACCGCGCCCTCACGTTGCGCTGAAACCGAGTTGCCCCC
>NZ_BMRJ01000001.1:1018553-1074305 GCF_014648575.1 Agromyces mediolanus
GAGGTCGAGGTACTGCTCCTCGCTCACGTCGACCGCGACGCCGAGCAGCTCGCCGCCCCGGAACGGGAACGGGTTCGTGTACTCGCCGCTCACGGCATCCGCGCTGTCGTAGCCGACGCAGAGCCCGTCGCCGCAGAGCGTGAACTTGCCCACCTGCGCGCGCATCGGCCCCTCGGCGACGATCTGGTCGTCGACGTAGAGCTTGCACGTGCCGATCGACTCGCCGTGCTCGCCCGCCGACTCCCGCACGAACTCCATGCCGAGCGCGTGGTCGCCGGGCTCCAGCGCCTCCGAGACGAAGTGCTGCTCCGGCGGGATGCCGAGGAAGTTGTACACGTAGTGCAGCCGGCCGTCCTTCAGGAACAGCGAGTGCCCGCCGAAACGCGAGCCGTGCGCGAAGATCACGCCCTCCGTGCCGGCCTCGAGCCGCACGTCGGCGATGATCTTGAACGAGCGCCCGCGCACGTTCACCGCGACGCTCTCCGGCACGGCGCCCGTGTCGGGGTAGTAGACGTAGCGGGTGCGCGGCGGCTCGGCCTGCGGCCGTTCGACGGTCAGCTGATCGCGGGCCGATCGGTCGTCGAGCGGCAGGGCATGGTTCTTCTCGGCCTCGGCGAACCAGACGTCGATGAGCTCCCGCAGCTTCTCGGGGTGCTCGGCGGCCAGGTCCTTCGACTCGGAGCGGTCGGCGTCGACGTGGTACAGCTCCCAGCGGTCCTCGTCGAAGCGGCCGTGGCCGGTGAGCGGGGCGTGGATGGCGGACGCCTTCCAACCGTCCTGCCAGATGCCGCGGGTGCCGAGCATCGTGTAGTACTGCACGTGCTTCTCGGTCGGCCCGTCGGGGGCGGCGTCGAAGCTGTACTTCATCGACACCCCGTCGAGCGGCCGCTGCTCGATGCCGCGGAACACCTGCGGGAACTCCACCCCGATGACGTCGAGGATCGTCGCGACCACGTCCGTCGAGTGGTGGTACTGGTGCCGCACCTCGCCCTTCGCCCGGATGCCGGCGGGCCAGTGCACGATCATCGGGTCGCACGTGCCGCCCGAGAACTGCGAGTACCGCTTGAACATCTGGAACGGCGTCGAGAACGCCGCCGCCCAGCCCGTCGGGTAGTGGTTGTACGTCTCCGGGCCGCCGAGCACGTCGATCTTCGCGAGGTTCTCGGCGAGGTCGTCGGGGAAGCCGTTGAAGAACTTGTTCTCGTTCACCGAGCCGTCGGGCGAGCCCTCGCCGGACGCCCCGTTGTCGGCGCAGTAGAAGATGAGCGTGTTGTCGAGCTGGCCGGATGCCTCGAGGTAGTCGATCACGCGGCCGATCTGCGCGTCGGTGTACTCGCTGAAGCCCGCGAAGACCTCGGCCATGCGGCTGAACAGGCGCTGCTCGTCGGCCGAGAGCTCGGCCCACGGCTTCACCCAGTCGGCCGGGTTGGCCTCGTCCTCCGGCATCGGGTTCAGCGGGGTCAGCTCGGTGCCCTCGGGCAGGATGCCGCGTTCGATCATCCGCTCCAGCACCCAGCCGCGGTACGCGTCGTAGCCGTCGTCGAAGACGCCGCGGTACTTCTCGATGTACTCCTCGGGCGCGTGGTGCGGGGCGTGGTTCGCGCCGGGGCAGAACCAGGTGAACCACGGCTTGGAGGGGTTCGAGGACTTCTGGTCGCGGATCATCCGGATGGCCTGATCGGCAAGGTCTTTCGAGAGGTGGTAGCCCTCCTCCGGGGTGTACGGCGGCTCGATGAAGCGGTTGTCCTCCACCAGGTCGGGGTACCAGTTGTTCGTCTCGCCGCCGAGGAAGCCGTAGAAGCGGTCGAAGCCCATCGCGAGCGGCCACTGCGCCTTGCTGCCGCCGGCGGAGACGTCCTCCTCGGGCACGTTGTGGTTCTTGCCGAGCCAGAAGGTCGAGTAGCCGTTCTGCTGCAGCACCTGGCCGATCGTGGCGCAGTCCTCGGGGATGTGCCCGGCGTAGCCGGGGAACCCGTTCGTGCCCTCCATGATGCTGCCCATGCCGTTCACGTTGTGATTGCGGCCGGTGAGGAACGTCGAGCGCGTCGGCGAGCAGAGCGCCGTGGTGTGCCACTGGGTGTAGGTCAGGCCGTTCTCGGCGAGCCGGTCGAGCGTGGGCATGTTGATGCGCCCGCCGTACGGCGACCAGGACGCGAGCCCCGTGTCGTCGTAGAGGATCACCAGGATGTTCGGTGCTCCCTCGGGCGCCTTCGGCTGCGCGTAGGGCGCCCAGTCGGCCACCGAATCACGCACATCGAGCGCGATCTTGCCTGAGAACGCCGGCTTGCCTGTGGACTCGTTCGCCATGGATCCCCCCGGATGCCAGGCGGTCGCGCGGGCGACCGCGAATCAGCGCGGCGGCGTCGCCGCACCCCTCACGCTACTGACGGATGCCTCGCCTGGGAAGAGCCTCCGATGGCAGCGCAACCCCATGGTGCCCGGTTCGACCGGCCACCTAGACTGCGGACCATGCGCGCCACCCTGAGAGGTCTCTCCACCGTCGTCCCGGCCACGGTCCTCGTGCAGCCCGAGGTGCGCGACGTGTTCGCCGCGCAACCCGGGCTCAACCGGCTCGGCCAGCGCATCGTCGGCACGAGCTTCGACGTCTCCGGCATCGAGACCCGGCACACCGTGCTCGCCGAGCTGACCCGCGCCGCGCAGGCCGACGACCCGGTGTTCTACGACGCGGCGAGCGGTGAGCTGCTGCTGCCGGGCACCAAGGCGCGCAACGAGCTGTACATCGAGCACGCCACCCGGCTCTACCTCGAGGCCGGAGCGGCGGCCATCGCCGCGACGCCCGGCCTCGACGCCGCCGACGTCACGCATGTCATCACGGTGAGCTGCACGGGCTTCTACGCGCCGGGGCCCGACTACGTGCTCGCCCGCGACCTCGGCCTCGACCCCGGGGTGCAGCGCTATCACCTCGGCTTCATGGGCTGCTACGCCGCCATCCCGGCGCTGCGCTTGGCGAGCCAGCTCTGCGAAGCCGACCCCGACGCCGTCGTGCTCGTCGTCTCGGTCGAGCTCTGCACCCTGCACCTGCGCGCCTCGAACGACCCCGACACGATCGTCGCCTCCTCGCTCTTCGCCGACGGCGCCGGGGCCGCGATCGTCAGCACCCGCGAGCCGGGGCCGGGCGAGCCCGCGTACCTGCTCGACGGCTTCGCCACCCGGATCACGCCGGTCGGCGAGGGCGACATGGCGTGGAAGATCGGCGACCACGGCTTCGAGATGGTGCTCTCCACGGCGGTGCCGGCGATCATCGACGCGCACATCACCGGCGCCCTCGAGCCGCTCTTCGCGCAGGAGGACGGGCTCGCGGCCGCGCTCGCCGCGGATGCCTCGAGCGAGGCCGTCGAGCACTGGGCCATCCATCCCGGCGGACGCAGCATCCTCGACAAGGTGGAGGCGCGGCTGGCACTGAGCGAGGCGCAGCTGGCGCCCGCCCGGGGCATCCTCCGCGAGTACGGCAACATGTCCAGCGCGACCGTGCTGTTCGTGCTGCAGCGCATCCTCGACGGCGCCGACGCCGCCCGCCCCGGCGGCGAGGCGACCGCCCGACCCGCGATGCCGGGGGAGCGCGTCGCCGCGATGGCCTTCGGCCCGGGGCTCACCGTCGAGTCCGCCCTGCTCACCGTGGCCGGCTGAGCGGGCCGGCGATGGGCTGGTGGCGAGCGCTCGGCAGCCGCGACGCCGACGCGGTCGAGCTGATGGACGATCCCGAGTGCGACGAGGCGGCGCTCGCGAAGACCTACGCGCGCTTCACACCCGTGAACCGGGCGGTGTCCGCGCCGCGCGAGCGCTACCTGCGGTGGATCCGGCCGCGCCTCTCGCCCGTGTTCGAGACGCGCCTGCTCGACGTCGGCACGGGCGCCGCCGACCTGCCGGCCCTCTGGCTGCGCTGGGCCGCCGCGGACGGGCTGCGGCTGCGGGTCACGGCGATCGACCCCGAGCGGCGCGCGCTCGACTTCGCCGCCGCGCGCACGGCGGGCCTCGAGGGGCTCACCCTGCTCGACGCGACGACCGCCGAGCTCGCCGCCGCGGACGAGCACTTCGACCTCGTCTGCTCGAACCACGTGCTGCACCACCTCGACGGCCGCGAGTTCGGCGCCCTGCTCGCCGACTCGGAACGGCTCGCCGAGCTCGGCGGCACCGTGGTGCACGCCGACATCGAGCGGAGCCGGCTCGCCTACGCGGCGTTCGCGGTGGGCACGCTGCCGTTCGAGGCGACGCTGCTGCGCGGCTCGTTCATCCGCGCGGACGGGCTGACGTCGATCCGGCGCAGCCACACCGCCGCCGAGCTCGAGGCGATCCTGCCGGCGGGGTGGCGGGTGCGCCGGGCGTTCCCGGCGCGGCTGGAGCTCGTCTGGCAGGCGGATGCCGCGGGGCGCTCGCGTGTCTGACGACGCCCCCGCCCGGTGCGACGTCGTGATCGTGGGCGGCGGGCCGGTCGGCCTGCTGCTCGCGGTGCTGCTCGCGCAGCGCGGGTTCGAGCCGGTCGTGCTCGAACGGCGCACCGGCATCGCGACCCGGCCGAAGGCGGTCGGCGTGCATGCGCCCGGCTGGCGGGCGCTCGAGTCGGCCGGGGTCGCCGAGCGACTGGAGCCGAGCAGCGTCGCGATCGTCGGCGGCGCGGTCGAGTGCGACGGGCGCGTGCTCGGGCGGATGCGGTTCCCCGGCGACGCCGCGGTGCGCTCCGTGCCGCAGCACCTCGTCGAGGCGGCGCTCGAGGCGAGGCTCGCCGAGCTGCGGCCGGGGGCGCTGCGGCGCGGGGTCGAGGCGGTCGGCGTCGAGGCGGTCGGGATCGAGTCGAGCTCTGGCGCGCACTCGGCGCGAGCGGGGGTCCGCGTGCGGCTCCTCGACGGCGCGGAGCTCGCGGCGGAGTACGCCGTGCTCGCGGACGGGGTGCGCAGCCGGCTCCGCGCAGAGCTCGGCATCGCCTGGCGGCTGCGCCGCGGGAGCGCCCGCTACGCGATGGCCGACGTCACGGGGCCCGAGGCGAGCGGCGTCGCCGCGGGGTCCGCCGCCGAGGCGCGGCTCTGCTTCGAGCGCGACGGGGTCGTCGAGGCGCTGCCGATCCCGGGCGGGCTCCGCTGGGTGACGCACCTGGGGCGGTCGGGCGGACGCCGTCCCGATCGCTCGGTTTCCTCGGTGTCCGCTGCGCCCTCCGCGTCCGACTGGCCGGATGCCGCGGCGTTCGCCTCGCTCGTCGCGGACCGCGTGGGCGCGCGCCTCCCCAGCGACATCGAACCGAGCGGGTTCGTCGCCCGGCAGCGACTCGCCGCACGCTTCGCGGTCGGACGCCTCGCGCTCGCCGGCGACGCCGCGCACGAGATCAGCCCGATCGGCGGGCAGGGCATGAGCCTCGGCTTCCGCGACGCCGAGGAGCTCGCCGAAGCGGTGGCCGGGGCGCTCACTGCGGCGTCGCCGAGCGGCGGGCCGGCGGGCGCGGGCGCTTCAGCGCCGTTCGCGGCCTACGCGCGGCGCCGTCGTCGGGCGGCGTCCCGGGCGATCCGCCGGGCGGCGTTCAACATGGCGATGGGCGGGCCGGCCCGAGGCATCCGCCTCGCCCTGCGGAACCTCGCCGTGCGCCTGCTCGCGCTGCCCCCGGCGCGCGCCGCACTGGCCCGCGTCTTCACGATGCGCGGGCTGTGAGGCGCCGGGTTCAGATCCGGCTGAGCACGAAGACCGGGATCTGCCGCTCGGTCTTCGTCTGGTAGTTCGCGTAGTCGGGCCAGGTCTCGTTGGCCCGGGCCCACCACTCCTCGCGCTCGGCGCCCTCGACCTCGCGGGCGAGATAGTCGTGCTTCTCGTCGCCGTCCTGGAGCTCGACCTCGGGGTGCGCCTTGAGGTTCCAGTACCACTGCGGGTGCTCGGGTGCGCCGCCGCGCGAGGCGACCACCGCGTACTCGCCGTCGTGCTCGACGCGCATGAGCGCCGTCTTGCGCAGCTTGCCGGACTTCGCGCCGAGCGTCGTCAGCACGATGATGGGCCGGCCGCGCAGTTCGTTGGCCTCGGCGCCCTCGGACGCCTCGAAGGCCTCGGCCTGCTTGCGCGCCCACTCGGAGGTGCTCGGTGCGTACTCGCCCTGCAGCGGCATGGGGATTCCCTTCGTCGAAACGGCTGCGTCTGCAGCTTCAACGGTACGCCGCCCGGAACCCTTCCCGCCGTCGCAGTTCGTGCGCCCGGGGCATCCGGCCGATGTCGGCGGCCTCCGGCAGAATGCTCAGGTGACCGGCATGAAGACCTTCTGGCAGGCCCTCCCCACCGAGGGGCGCTGGCTGCTGTCCACCGTCGCCATCCAGACGCTCGGGCGCGGCATGACGCTGCCGTTCACCATCATCTACCTGCACGAGGTGCGGGGCTTCGACCTCGGGCTCTCCGGGGCGCTGATGAGCCTCATCGCGGTCACCGGGCTCCTCGTCACCGGGCCGGGCGGCACCCTCATCGACCGCTACGGCGCCAAGCGGGTGCTGCTCGTCGGGCTCGCGGCGATGATCGCGGGCTGCACGCTGCTCGCCTTCGCCACCCATCCCGCGGTCGCCGCGGTCGCCCTCGTGCTCATCGGCGTGAATTTCGGCGTCTCCTGGCCCGGCTTCAACGCACTCATCGCCACGGTCGTCGACGGCGAGGTGCGGCAGCAGTACTTCGGCGTGAACTTCGCGCTCGTGAACCTCGGCATCGGCGTCGGCGGCATCATCGGCGGCTTCTTCGTCGACGTGCACAACCCGAGCACGTTCACCGCGATCTTCCTCGTCGACGCGGTATCGACGCTCATCCCCATGGCGCTGCTGCTCGGGCCGCTGCGCCGCGTGCGCACCCAGGGCGACCCCGAGCCGGGCGAGGCGCCCGTCGCGGGGTACCGGGCCATCCTGCGGCAGCCGGCCGTGCTGTGGCTGACGCTCCTCACCTTCATCTCGGTGTTCATCGGCTACGGGCAGATGGAGGCCGGCTTCCCGGCGTTCGCCCGGCAGGTGTCCGAGGTGTCGACGCGGGTCGTCGGCCTCTCCTTCGCCGTCAACACCGCGGTCATCGTGCTGCTGCAGTTCACCGTGCTGCGGCTCATCAGCGGACGGCGGCGCACCCGGGTCATGCAGGTCATGGCGCTCATCTGGGCGGTGTCGTGGCTGCTGCTCGGGGCCACCGGCCTGCTGCCCGACTCGCTCGCGGCCGCGATCGGCGTGCTCGCGTTCATGGGCGTCTTCGCCTTCGGCGAGACCATGCTGCAACCCACGGTGCCCGCGATCTACAACGACCTCGCGAGCGACCGCAATCGGGGCCGCTACAACGCGATCAACTCCGCGGCGTTCCAGGGCGGTGCGATCACGGGTCCCGTCGCCGCGGGCGTGCTGCTCGGCGAGGGGCTGTCCGGCTGGTTCATCGCGGTCATGGTCGCCGGCTGCGTCGCGATCTGCGTGCTCGCGATCGCCCTCGAGCGCCGGGTGTCGCCCGCCGCGAACGGCGTCACCGCCGACGCGGCGGCCGACGGCGCAGCGGCCGGCGGCGCAGCGGCCGGCGGCGCCGCGGGCGCCGGGGCCCCGGGCGCCGGGGCCCCCGAGGCGGCGGGCGACGCGAGCGAGCGCTAGCGACTGCGCGGCAGGGGCGGCACCATCGTGCGGATCGCCCAGCCGAACAGCAGGAACAGCACGCCCGCGCCGCCGGCGAAGAGCGCCATGCCGAACGAGATCACCGAGGTGAAGAGCGAGGCGCGCAGGAACGAGGCGTTCATCACGACCGGTCGCAGCGGGTCGTCCTGATCGAGTTCGGCGTACGTCTTGCCGTCGGCCATCTCGCGTGCGTGCATGTCGATGACCCCGGCCTGCACGAACGCGTCGATCGGCCCGTCGACGACCTTGCCCGCGAGGATCGGGGCGTCGTCGGGGATCACGATGTTCTCGGCACGCAACTGCGACGACACGCCGACCCACGCCACGACGGCCACGATGATCAGCAGGATTCCGCCGATGATGCCGGCGAGCCCGGTCAGCCGCACCACGTTCACCTGCGTGCGGTTCAGCACCGCGCCGCCCGCCTCGAACTCTTCGGTCATGCGTCCATCCCCCTTGGAGCGCGGCCGCTCCGGGGTCGTCCGGAGCGCGTCCGATGCGCCCACCGTAGCGGAGGGGCCGCACCCGCGTCGAGGCATCCACCAGCGCCACTTCGGCGTCGTCGCGCCCACTGAAGTGGCGCGTGGCGGCCGATGTGGCGCTGGCGGGGAAGGGATGGAGCGGGGACGGATGCCGGGGCGGCAGAGCCCGGGCTACTCGTCGAGCAGCTCGGCCTCGACGACGTCGTCCTCACCGGCGGAGCCGGTGCCGGGCACCTCCGCGCGCGACACCGTGAGCGCCTCGCCGTCGTCGGCGAGCCCCACCACGACGGTGTCGCCGTCGCGGATCGAGCCGTCGAGCAGCGCCCGGGCGAGCCGGTCGTCGATCTCCCGCTGCATGAGCCGGCGCAGCGGCCGCGCGCCGTAGAGCGGGTCGTAGCCGCGCTCGGCGAGCCAGGCCCGGGCGTCGGGCGTGACCCCGAGCTCGAGCCGCCGCTCGTGCAGCCGGGCGGTGAGCCGGTCGATGTAGAGGCCGACGATCTCGCCGAGGTCCTGCTGGCTGAGCGCCGAGAACACGACGATGTCGTCGAGCCGGTTCACGAACTCGGGCTTGAACGACTGCCGCACGGTCTGCAGCACCGCCTGCTCCTTCTCGTCCCACGTGAGCGAGGGGTCGACGAGGTAGTGCGAGCCCAGGTTCGAGGTGAGGATCAGGATCGTGTTGCGGAAGTCGACCGTGCGCCCCTGGCCGTCGGTGAGCCGCCCGTCGTCGAGCACCTGCAGCAGCACGTCGAACACCTCGGGGTGCGCCTTCTCGACCTCGTCGAAGAGGATCACCGAGTACGGCCGACGCCGCACCGCCTCGGTCAGCTGCCCGCCCTGGTCGTAGCCGACGTATCCGGGCGGGGCGCCGACGAGCCGCGACACGGAGTGCTTCTCGCCGTACTCCGACATGTCGATGCGCACCATGGCGTGCTCGTCGTCGAAGAGGAACTCCGCGAGCGCCTTCGCCAGCTCGGTCTTGCCGACGCCGGTGGGCCCGAGGAAGAGGAACGAGCCCGTCGGGCGGTTCGGGTCGTTGATGCCCGCGCGCGAGCGGCGCACGGCATCGGCGACCGCGGCCACCGCGGGCTTCTGGCCGATGAGGCGCTTGCCGAGCTCGCGCTCGAGGTGCAGCAGCTTCTCGGTCTCGCCCTGCATGAGGCGGCCGACGGGGATGCCGGTCCAGGCGGCGATCACGGCGGCGATGTCCTCGTCGGTGACCTGCTCGTTGACCATGCGGCCCTCGCTGGCGTCGGCCGTGGCATCCGCCCGCTCCGCCTCGACGAGGTCGCGCTCGAGGCGCTTGATGGTCTCGTACTCGAGCTTCGAGGCGCGCGCGTAGTCGGCCTCGCGCATGGCGCGGTCGCGCTCGGTGACGGCCTCGTCGAGCTGCTTCTTCAGCTCGCCGACGCGGTTCAGCCCCTGGCGCTCGCGCGCCCAGCGCGCCTCGAGGGCGGCGAGTTCGCGCTCCTGCTCGACGAGGGTCTCGCGGAGCTTCGCGAGACGCTCCTTGGAGGCGTCGTCCTTCTCCTTCTTGAGGGCGAGCTCCTCGAGCTTCATGCGGTCGACCTGGCGCTTGAGCTGGTCGATCTCGATCGGGCTCGAGTCGATCTCCATCTTCAGTCGGCTCATCGCCTCGTCGATGAGGTCGATCGCCTTGTCGGGCAGCTGCCGCGAGGTGATGTACCGGTTCGACAGCGAGGCCGCCGCGACGAGCGCCGCGTCGGAGATGGTGACGCCGTGGTGCGCCTCGTAGCGCCCCTTGAGTCCGCGGAGGATGGCGATGGTGTCCTCGACCGAGGGCTCGCCGACGTAGACCTGCTGGAAGCGGCGTTCGAGCGCGGCGTCCTTCTCGATGTACTCGCGGTACTCGTCGAGGGTGGTCGCGCCGATGAGGTGCAGCTCGCCGCGGGCGAGCATGGGCTTCAGCATGTTGGATGCCGCGACGGAGCCTTCGCCGCCACCGGCCCCCATGAGCAGGTGCAGCTCGTCGACGAAAGTGATGATGCCGCCCTCGGCCTCGTTGATCTCCTTGAGCACGGCCTTGAGCCGCTCCTCGAACTGGCCGCGGTACATGGCGCCGGCGACGAGCGCGGAGATGTCGAGCGAGACGAGCTGCTTGTCCTTCAGCGATTCGGCGACGTCGCCCGCGACGATGCGCTGGGCGAGCCCTTCGACCACGGCGGTCTTGCCGACGCCGGGCTCGCCGATGAGCACCGGGTTGTTCTTGGTGCGACGCGTGAGCACCTGGCTCACCCGCCGGATCTCCGAGTCCCGGCCGATGACCGGGTCGAGCTTGCCGGCCTTCGCGAGGTCGGTCAGGTTGACGCCGTACTGTTCGAGCGCCGACTTCTGCTCCTCCTGCGAGCTCGGCGCGCCCTGCATGTTCGCCACTCAGTCGATCCTTTCTGGGAACTCGGTCCCGTCGTCCTAAAGTTGAGTCTACTGAACTCAACTTTGGTGCTCGGTTCGATATTCCTGGATGCCTCGGCGGAATCCCCCTGCCGCTCACGGTAGACCGGATGCCTCGGGGCCGCCAGGGCTCAGGACCTGCCGGCCTCCCCAGGTCGGCGATCGAGTGGATGACGGATCGGCCTGCACCGCCCGGTCCAGGTGACGGATCAGCCGCAGACCACCCCGGCATTCGCGCGAGCGCCCCTACGATCGGCTCCATGACCGCGCTCACGCGCCGCTCGCGGATCGGCTACGCGCTCGGCGGCATCGCCTCCGGCACCTACGGCACCGTGCCGGGCCTCATCCTCATGCCGTTCCTCACCGACCTCCTCGGCGTCGAGGCGGCCGTCGCCGGCATGATCGTGTTCGCGCCGAAGGCCTGGGACTTCTTCCTCAACCCGGTCGCCGGCCGGATCAGCGACCGCTCGAGGCATCCGCACGACCGCCGCCGGCCGTTCGTGCTGCGCGCCGGCATCCTGCTCGCGCTCGCCTTCGCCGCCATGTTCTTCGGCCCGACCGCCCCGCCGCTCGCCGGCGCGCTCTGGGTGCTCGCCCTGTTCCTCGCCTCGGCCACCGTGTACGCCTTCTTCCAGGTGCCCTACCTCGCGATGTCGGCCGAGATCACCGACGACTACAGCGAGCGCACCCGGTTGATCGCCTGGCGCGTCGTCGTGTTCAGCCTCGCCATCCTCGTGTCCGGCGCCACGGCGCCCGCACTCGTCGAGCTCGCCGGCGGCGTCGCCGGGTACCGCCTCATGGCCGGGGCGATGGCGGTGCTCATCCTCGTCGGCACGATCGGCGTGTGGTGGGGCACCCGGCGGGTGCCGCTCACCCGCGAGGAGGTCGCGGGCGGTCGCCTCTTCGGGCAGCTCGCCGAGGTGCTGCGCGACCGCGACGCGCGGAACCTCATCGTCGCGTACGTGCTGCAGGCCGTCGCGATCGGCATGGTGCTCGGCGGCGTCGTCTACGTCGCGCGGCACGTCGTGCACGACCCCGGCGTCGCCACCATCGCCTTCGTCTGCTTCGTCGCCCCCGCGATCGTGCTCACCCCGGCGTGGTCGCGGCTCGGCCGGGCGATCGGCAAGCAGCGCGGCTTCGCCGTGGCGACCGGGGTGCTGACCGTCGGGCTGATCGCCCTCCTCGCTGCGCGCTCCGGCGACGTGACCGTGCTGCTCGTCGCCGCGGGCGTCGTCGGCGTCGGGTACGCGGGCACCCAGCTCTTCCCGCTCGCGATGCTGCCCGACCTCGCCGCCGAGGACGCGAAGCGCAGCGGAACCAACCGCATCGGCATGATCTCGGGCGTCTGGTCGGGCTTCGAGCTGCTCGGCTACGCGCTCGGCCCCGCCATCCTCGGCCTCGTGCTCAGCCTCGGCGGGTACCGGGCCTCGGCGGGCGACGTCGTCGCGCAATCGGGCGAGGCGCAGTGGGCGATCGTGCTCGGGGTGTCCGCGATCCCCGCCCTGCTCTGCGCCGTGAGCCTCGTGCCACTGTCGCGGTACCGCCTGGACGCTCGACTGCGGCGGGCGGCGGCTGCCGACGCGGCGCCTCGCGCGGCGGGCTGAGCCGCTACCAGCGCACGGGCACGCGGGCGGCGGAGCGCCCTTCGGCGTCGAGCAGGTGCCCGTTCCGCTTCAGCTCGCGCAGCACGGTCCAGCGCTCGACGATCTCGAGCTCGGCGCCCCAGGCCTGCTCGATGCGCGGCAGCTCGGTGAGCGAGCGCGCGCGGACGCAGACGAAGAGCGGCGCACCGCTCACGAGGATGCCGACCCGGTGCGCCTCGGGCAGCTGCACCGCCCGCGCGGCGGCCGTCTCGACGTCGGCGGCGCGCCCCCAGAGCACGGCCCCGCGCCGGTAGCCCGCCGCGGGCATCGCGAGATCGCAGCCGAGCCGGAGCACCCCGGCCGCGACGGCCCGATCGACCGTGCGACGGGCGGTCGCCTCCGATACGCCGAGCGCGACGCCGAGGGCCGCGGCCGGCATCCGCGGATCCGCCTCGAGCGCATCGGCGAGCTCCGCGACCACGTCCGGTCGCGGCGGCCGGGCCTCCGCGCCCCGCGGCGGGGCGCTGAGCGTGCGCTGCTGGGCGCGCGACAGCACCCGCAGCCGCCAGCCCGAGTCCTCCGCGGGGATCGCCGCGGCGATGTCCGCGCGGTGCACCTCGCCGAATCCGCCGAGCGTGCGCACGCGCTCGCCGAGGGCCGCGAGCCCGGCGCCGCCCGCGGCGAGCACGAGCCAGCCGGCGGAGGTCTCGTCGACGCTCAGCACCCAGCTCAGCCGGGCGAGCTCGTCGATCTGCTCGGGCGGCGTCGCGCGATCGAGCAGGACGACGGCGACGTCGGTGGACGAGGACCAGCGCTCCGGCGTCGGCCAGGCGGTGAGCCAGGCGAGGGATGCCTCGCGCAACGCCTGCCAGTGCCGGGCGACGGTGGCCGGGTCCGCGCCGACGGCCGCGGCGACGCGCGTCCACGGTGCCCGGGCGTCGATCTGCAGCGCGTGCACGACCGCGAGGTCGAGTTCGTCGAAGGCATCCACCTGACGGATCGTACGCAGGCGAGCCGAAGAAGTGAAGGATCGTGTCCAGCGAATCGCGGGAAGGCGAGGGGTGCCTACGCTCGGCTGCATGGCGGCGAGCGAGGCGGCGGTGAGCGGAGCGGCGGCGGGCGAGTCCGCGATGATGGCGACGATCGAGGACCTCGTCGCCATGGCCCCCCGGGCGACCGGGTCGCCTGGCGGCGCGGCCGCGGCGGACTACGTCGAGCGGCGCTTCGCCGAGGCGGGACTGCAGACCGAGGTGCTCGAGGTGCCCTCCTTCGCCTGGCGCGCCGAGGCGTGCGAGCTCCGGCTCGGCGACACGGCGTTCGCCTGCTCGCCGATCCTGCACTCCGGCCTCGCCGGGCACGAGTGGACCGGCGAGGTGCAGCACCGGCTCGACGCCCCCGTCGTCGACATCGGGGCGGACCGGGTGCGCCGCCACGACGTCCGCGGCGCCATTGTGCTGTTCGACCTCAGCTTCGACATGACCGTGGCGCACTCGCTGCCGCTCACCCTCTTCCTGCACGACCCGGGCCGCCGGGTGCTGCGCCGGGAGGTGCTCCGCAGCCGCAACCCCTACGTCACCTCGCTCGCCCGCACGATGCGCGAAGCCGCCGAGGCGGGCGCGGTCGGCGTCATCGGCGTGCTGCGCGACTATCCGGACTCGCGGAGCTACCACAACGAGTACTACCGCCGCACGCTCTTCCCGCTGCCCGGCGTGTGGGTGACCCGCGCCGAGGGGGCGCGGCTGCGCGCGACCCTGGGTCGGCAGTCGCGAGCCCGGCTGACCCTCGACGTCACCCGCCGCGAGGTCGTCTCGCGCAGCGTGATCGGGGTGCTGCCCGGGCGCACCCGCGACGCCGTGATGGTCCAGTCGCACCACGACTCGATCGGGCCCGGCGCGGTGGAGGACGCCTCGGGCACCGCCGCGGTGATCGCCCTCGCCGAGCGCTACGGCGCGGCCGCGCGGGCCGGTGCCGAGCGCGAGAAGACGCTGCTGTTCGTCACCTTCGACACCCACTTCACCGGCTACCAGGCGCACCGGGCGTTCGCCAGGCGCCACGTGCTCGCCCGCGACGCGCCCTGGAACGTGGTGCTCAACGCGACGATCGAGCACATCGGGCTGCGCGCGGTCGAGGGCGCCGACGGCGGCTTCGCCTCGACCGGCGAGACCGAGCCGCGCGGCGTCTTCGTGAACGTGAACCCGGCGTTCACCTGGCGCATCGGGCGCGCGGTGCGTCGCCACGGACTGCACGGCACGAGCCTGCTGGGCGCGGGTGCGCTCGAGTTCTTCGCCGGCGGCATCCCCACCGACGCCTCGTTCACCTTCGTCTCCGGGGTGCCGACCGTGAGCCTCATCTCCGGGCCGCTGTACCTCTACGACGACGCCGACACCATCGACCGCATCGACCGGGCGCAGCTCGTGCCCGTCGTCGACTTCTTCGCCGACGTCGTCGACGACGCCGAGCGGCACGACGGCCGGCGGCTCGGCACGATGCCGGCAAGCCTCCGGCGACGCCTGCCCAGGGGGCGCTGGTGACGGGCGAGCGCCGCGTCGTCGCCTTCCCCGCGCGCGGGATCGACGGCGAGCCGCAGCAGCAGACGGGGCTCCTGCAGCTCCCGGGAACCCGCCCGCCGGCGGGCGGCTTCCCGATCGTCGTCTACGGCCACATGACCACGGGCGGCTCGCCGCGCTCCGCGCCGAGCACGGGCGGGCCCTCGCATCCGGAATGGCGTCGGATGTCGCAGGGCGACGCGCTGTGCGACGCGCTCCTCGCCCGGGGCGTCGCGGTGCTGCGCCCCGACTACGAGGGCATCGGCGGCCCGGGCGTGCACCCGTACCTGATCGGCGGCTCGCTCGCCGAGTCGATGACCGCGATGGTGCGGGCGCGGGCCGCGTTCGGCGCGCCGCTCGGAAACGCGTGGGTGGCGGCCGGCCACTCGGAGGGTGCGGTCGCGGCACTGCACGCCTCGGTCGCCGCCGAGCCGGATGCCGCGTCCCGCCTGCTCGGCACGGCCGCCTTCGCGCCGGTCACGCGCATGGACCGCAGCATCGCCGCCGCGGTGCGGCTCGGGGTGCGCTTTCCCGGCTCCGGGATCGTCTCGGCCCTCGTCGCGCTCATGCTGCGCGGGGCGGCGACGGGCGACGAGCGCATGCGGGAGCTCATCGCGAGCGACGGCCTGAGCCCGGCGGCCGCGGCGCGCTGGACCGAGCTCGACGAGCGCTGCCTCACGGAGCTGGCCGGCCCCGACTCCTGGGGCGCGATCGCGCCCGGGCGGATCGGCGGGGTCCGCGGCGAGGAGCTGTTCCAGCGCCTCTTCGCCTCGTTCCGGGCGAACGAGGTGGCCGGACTGCGCGGCTTCCGCGCGCCCGTGCGCATCGACGCCGCGCGCTTCGACGAGGTCGCGCCGGCGCCGCTCTCCGCCGCCCTGCTGCGCGCCTACCGCCGTGCCGGCGTGGAGCTGACGAGCCGCTGGTGGCCGACGCACCACTCCGGCACGATGCATCCGCAGCACGCGCCGTCGCTCGCCGCCGACTGGATCGCCGCGCGCTTCGCCGACTCCGCCGCTCGGGGGTGATCCGCGGCGTCGGATGCCGGCGAGGCATCCATGCGTTGGAATAGACCTGGACCGGCGCCTGTTGCCACCGACGTGGAACGCTTCGGAACCCTCTCCTTCGGTCACTACGGCCCGCTCGGCGGCGGCCGCGAGCTCAGCGCCGCCGACTCGATGCTGCAGGCGGTCGACCTCGCCCAGGGCATGGACGAGCTCGGCGTCAACGGCGTCTACTTCCGCGTGCACCACTTCGCACGCCAGCAGGCCGGGCCCATGCCGCTCCTCGCCGCGATCGCGGCGCGCACCCAGCGCATCGAGATGGGCACCGGCGTCATCGACATGCGCTACGAGAACCCGCTGCACCTCGCCGAGGACGCGGCCGCCGTCGACCTCATCTCCGGCGGGCGACTCGCGCTCGGCGTGAGCCGCGGATCACCCGAGACGGTCGTGCGCGGCTACGAGGCCTTCGGCTACACCGGCTCGCAGGATCCGCGCGGCGCCGACCTCGCCCGCGACCACTTCGCCCGCTTCCTGCAGGCGATCGAGGGCGAGGGGCTCGCGGAGCGGGATGCCTCGTCGCCGTTCGGCGGCGGCACGGGCCTGCAGCGCATCGAACCGCACAGCCCCGGCCTGCGCTCCCGCATCTGGTGGGGCGCCGGCAGCCGCGACACCGCCGAGTGGGCGGGGCGCGCCGGAGTGAACCTGATGTCCTCGACGCTCCTCACGGAGGACCGCGGCATCCCCTTCGACGAGCTGCAGGCCGAGCAGATCGAAGCGTTCCGCGCCGCCTGGCGCGAGGCCGGCCACCCCGGCGAGCCGCGCGTCTCGGTGAGCCGCTCGATCTTCCCGATCACCACGGCCGAGGACGAGCTCTACTTCGGCGGGCGCGACGAGTCCGACGGCGTCGGCTACATCGACGGCTTCCGCTCGACGTTCGGCAAGACCTACGCCGACACCCCCGAGCGCCTCGTCGAGCAGTTGCAGCGCGACGCCGCGATCCGCTCGGCCGACACCCTCATGCTCACCATCCCGTCGCAGCTCGGGGTCGCGTTCAACCTGCGGCTCATCGCGGCCTTCGCGGAGCACGTCGCGCCGAGCCTCGGCTGGAAGCCGACGACGGCCTAGCGGTCGACGGCAGTATTTGCGGGTGCGGCGGCGCGCTGACCCGCAGAAACCGCCGTCGCGCGAGGGCGTGGCACCGGCGCGCTAGCGTCGAGGGATGACCGAGACCGCCGTCGCCGAGCGTCGCGCCCGGCGGCGGGTGGATGCCGGGTTCCTCGCCTGCCTGCTCGGGCCGCTCGCGATCGCCGTGCTCCTGAATGGGGTCGTCCGACCCTGGCTCGCTACGGCGCTCGGCGGGGAACGGCGCTCGAGCATCTCGGGCGTGCGGTCGGCCGACACCTGGTGGTGGTTCGACCCGGCGACGCAGGCGGAGCACCCGTTCCTCACGGGGTTCCTCGAGACCTCGGACGGCGCTCTCGCGATGTGCGCGATCGCCGCGACGGTCGTGCTGCTGCTCGGCCGCTGGGCCGTGCGGGCGGTATTCGCGGGTGCCGCGGCTCGCTGACCCGCAAGAACTGACGTCATGCCGGCCTGGGCGGGCCAGGGCCGGCCGGGGCGCGGCGGGCACGGCCCGGCAGGGCGCTAGCGGCGGCGGTCGGCGTGCTCGGGCGGCCAGACCACCTCGAAGCGCTCGAAGACGATGTCGTGCGCCTCGGTCCATTCGATGCCGAGGGCGGCGCCGACGCGGGTCCAGTAGTCGCGGTGGCCCTCCCGCCAGCTCGCGAGGGAGCGGTCGCCTTCGCCCTCGTCGAAGGCGAAGCGCTCGTCAACGCTCGTGAACGGTCCGACCCGGAGCTCCACCGAGCGCAGCACGACCCGCGGTCGGCCCGTCGAGTCGCACGCGATCCAGTGGCTGCCGACGCGCGGGAGCGGCTCGCCCGCTGCCTCGAACTCCGCGACGAGTCCCGCCGTGGCGCGCTTCGGCCCGTGGATGACGAGGTCGAGGAGTTCGTCGGTGAGCTCGGGGTAGTCGCCGAAGCGTTCGATCGAGGGCGCCTCGTCCTCGATCCAGTGGGTCGGGCTGGAGGCGCGATACTCGGCCCAGAGGGCGTGGGCGGCGTCGGTGTCGATCGGCGCGTTGTCCATGCTCCGAGTCTGACAGCTCGCGCGGGTCGGCCAGTGCCTCAGTGCTCGGCCACGACCGAGCGGATGGTCGTGCGCTGCACGCCGCCCGGCACGAGCACCTCGTACCGCGCCGGCATCCCGGGCAGCTCCAGGGCGAACCAGAACACGGCGGCGGGTGCGCCGCCGTCGCCCGCGAGCTCGTAGCGGCGGCAGGCCGCGCGGCCGAAGGGGAGTTCGAGCTCCTCGTCGCGCACGATCGTCGTCGCCTCCGGGAACGCCGCGTGCTCCTGCAGCTCGCGCCAGCTCACCCGCCCCCGGCTCACCTCGCCGTCCACCTCTCCGCCGGGCGCGAGCCGCCACTGCTCGAGCGTCGCCCCCTCGGCGTCGCAGTCGACGAAGCGGTTGACCCGCTCGAAGCTCGTGCCGCCGGGCTCCTCGACGAGCAGCCGGATCGTCTTGCCCGAGCCGCTGGCGGCCCGGATCTCCTCGGCGGTGAACGGCGTCGGCAGCAGGCCGGGGGCGAGGCGGTGCGGGTCGGCGTTCGCGGCATCCATAGCGTCATTGTGCGCCCGCCGGGCGCCCACGTCATCCGCCGGCTCGATCGGACCCGGCGTCATGCCGCGTCATCTGCGGCGCCTTCCAGGGGAACTCCATGGTTTCTCATACGTTCGTGCGCCACGCTGGAATCCCGTCACCGCGGCCCGACGCGACCCGTCGAACACGATGAACGAAAGAGTCCCATGCAGAAGCGCACCAAGATCCTCACCGTCTCGATCGTCGCCGGCGCCCTCGTGCTCGGCGGCGCCGCCGCGATCGCGGGCCCCGTCGTCTACCGCGACCTGATCGCCGCGAAGCCGGACACGGCTCCCACGGTCACCGCCGCGCCCGAGGCGAGCACGAGCGATCCCGGTGAGGTCGGCGATCTCAGCGGCAACTGGACGGTCGCCGACGGCTCCTTCGCCGGCTATCGCGTCGACGAGGTGCTGAACGGCACCGACGTCACCGTGACCGGCCGCACCGAGCAGGTCACCGGCGAGCTGACCGTCGCGGGCCTCACGCTCGAGTCGGCCTCCTTCGAGGTCGACGTCGCCTCCATCGCGACCGACTCCGCCAACCGCGACGACTACTTCCGCACCGAGGCGCTGCGCACCGACGAGTTCCCGACGGCGAGCTTCGTGCTCACCGAACCGATCACGGTGGATGCCGCACCCGCCGTCGGCGAGGTGCGGACCGTCCAGGCGACGGGCGAGCTCACCCTCGCGGGTGTCACGAAGCCGGTCACGGTCGAGCTGCAGGCCGTGCTGAACGGCGCGACCGGGCAGGTCGCCGGCAGCATCCCGATCACCTTCGCGGACTTCGGCGTCGAGGCGCCGAACCTCGGCTTCGTCTCGGTCGAGCCGAACGGCACCGTCGAGTTCTCGCTGGAACTCAGCCGCGCCTGACCCGCACCGGATCTGCGAGCACCGTCGTGCTGCCGCGGCCGCCGTCCCGACCATCGCCCTCGCGGTGGAACTCGTGGTCGGCGCCGCGGCGGCAGCGGCAGCGCACGTGGATGCGCTCGCCGGTCTCGGGGACGGTGAAGATCTCCGCGTGCTCGGTTGGGGCGGCACCCGGGAAGGCGGGGGAACGGGTCATACCTGAGAGACGGCGGATGCCGCTCAGGATGACGCGGATCGCTCAGCCGTGCAGCGCATTCACAGCTCGGCCGGCGTCGGCGGATCGTCGGCCCGGGGCCCGCCCAGACCGTGCCGCTCGGCGAGCCAGGTGTCGACGTGCACGGAACGGGCGCGCTCGAGCGCGGCATCCGTGCGTTCGAGCACCGGCCGGCTGCGGTGCAGCGGAACGTCGAGCGCGACCCAGAGGAACGCGCGGAGCGTGGGGTGGGCGAGCATGCGCTCGACGTCCTCGTCGCTGACCGGGACGTCCCGCGTGAGCACGAGCTCCTCCAGCTTCGGCGCATCGAGCACCGGCGCGAGGGAGCGCAGTCCGCGCAGCATGCCGAGCTCCACCCGGAGCAGCCGTTCGTTGCCCCCGAGGGACGGCAGCTCCTCGAGCTTCGGCTGCGCGTAGAGCTACAGCACCTCGAGGCCCGTGCAGGAGGCCAGCGCCGAGGCGTCGTCGAGCCCGCGCACGTGCGAGACCCGCAGCACCTCGAGCCCGCTGCAGCCGCGGACGGCTTCGAGATCGGTCCCGCTCCCGCCGACGAGCTCCAGCCAGCCGAGCGCGGGGAGTGCGGCGTAGGCGCCCGGCCCGGCCTTCACGCCGTCGGCGCGGAGCCGCCTGGTGGCCCGATGGCGTTCGGCGAACGCGGCATCCGCCCGTTCCTTCGCGACGAGCGCCGGAGCGATCGCGCGCCAGTCCGACCGTGCGCGGGGATCCGGGGCGGCGGGCTCGGGTTGCGACATGGCGCCAGCCTAACGAGCGCCCGGAGGGTCAGCCGGCCGGACCGTCGACGACGCGATCGCGCCGGCTCGGGTCGGTGAACACGCTCAGGTAGATCGCCTCGGCGAGGCCGGTCTCGCGGCTCGCGATGGCCTCGAAGAGGAAGCGGTGCCCGCGCTTCACCTCCGCCGCCATGGGGGCGTGGGCGACGAGTATGCGCATGCGCGCCTCGACCAGCCGGCCGATCTCGAGCAGCAGCCGGTTCTCGGCCATCACGTAGACCTGCCGGCGGAAGGCGAACATGCGGTCCAGCAGTTGCTCGGGGTCGTCGGGCGAGAGGCGCTCCTCCTCCAGCAGGCAGCCCTCGAGCAGGGCGAGCTCGTCGCGCGTCGGGCGCTGCGCCGCGAGGCGGCTGGCCAGTACGTCGAGCGTCACGCAGACGTCGAAGAAGTCCGCGGCCTCCTCGGGCGGGATGGCCCGCACCCGGGAGGGGATGCGCGAGGTGCCGTCGGTCGCGAGCCCCTCGAAGCGCAGCGCGTCGATCGCCTGCCGCACCGGGATGCGGCCGACGCCGTACTCCTGGGAGAGGGCGCGCTCGGAGAGCACCTCGCCGGGACGCCGGCGTCCGGCGATGATGTCGGCGCGGACCCCCTCGATGACGGGGGCCGCGTCGCTCGACTCCGCGTCGGCGGACTCCCCCTCGGCGGCGTCGCCGCCGGCCGGTCGCGTGGGCGTGCTGCGCGGCGCACCCGGCGCCAGCGCGTCGTCGAGGCGGCGCAGCATCCGTTCCTGGCGGGCGGCCCGCAGGTGCGCGCTGAACTCGGCCATCGCCGCATCCGCCGCGTCCGCGTCCCGCGCCTCGAACGCCGCGAGGAACCGCCGGTAGTACGGCAGTGGCGCCGTCGCCGAGCGCTCCGCGAGGGCGAACATGCGCTGCGTGCGGCTGAGCAGCGCGTCGTGGATCTCGAGCAGCGGCCGGTTCGCGCTGGCGAGGTAGGTGTCGGAGCGGAATCGCACGCCGACCCGCGCGAGCTCGTCGCGGTCGCCCGCCGCCTCGGCGGCCTCGGCGGCGGCGACGTGGCCGCGGAACCGCTCGAGGTCGGCCTCGCCGCGCCGCACGGCGGCCGTGCGGACGGCCAGCCGGTCGAAGGCGTGGTGGAGTTCGGCGACGTCGGCCACGTCGGAGCGCGTCATGGGCCGCACGAAGCTGCCGCGCCGGGGGAGCTGGTCGACGAGGCCGTCGAGCGTGAGCCGCCGGATCGCGATGCGCACGGGCAGCCGGCTGACCTCGTACTCCTCGGCGATGGTGCGCTCGACGAGGTGCTCGCCGCCCGGCCTGGTGCCGTCGATGATGTCGTCGCGGAGCCCCCGAAGGACCCGCTCGACGGCGGTGTCGTCGTTGCTGCGTGTCCTCGGCATCCCTATAAGGGATACCACAGCGGCGTCCGGTCGGGGGAACCGGACGCCGCTGCGGTCAGCCACGCCCCACCGCCGGGTCGACGACGACGGAGCGCGGGTCGTGGGCCTAGCCGACGCCCTCGAGCGCGTCGGTCTCGGTGTTGCCGATCCGGGCGATGACCTCGGGGCGGCGCTTGGCGAGGTGCAGGTACCAGGCGATCGCAGCGATCATCGTGACGAGGAACAGGTAGGGGATGACGTTCAGCGGCCACGCCGGCACCGGCCACACGTTCGCGAAGAACACGTAGGCCATGGCCGCGACCGAGACGATCGCGCAGAACCAGACGAGCCCGTTGCGCATCTTCTCGCGCTGCGTGTAGGCCACGCAGGCGATCGCGACGAGCGCGTAGGCGACCATGTAGCCGTAGGTGCCGTAGGTGTCGACCCACACGACGATGTCCATCGGGTTCACGCCGATCGCGAGCAGGACCAGGTCGAGCACGATCGCGGCGGGGCCGGCGATGAGCAGCACCCGGTGCGGCGTGAGGTGGCGGTCGTGGGTGCGGCCGAAGCGCTCGGCGACCACGCCCTCCTTGCCCATCACGTAGATGATGCGGCCGACGACGTTCAGCGGGGCGACCACGACGGCGAAGAACGAGGCGCCGACGCCGAAGGTCAGGATCGGGGCGAACCAGGCCGGCATGCCGATCTGCGTGGCGATGGCCTCGAGCGGGCTCGCGACGGTGCCGAGGTCCTCGCCGAGCACCGCGATCTGGGTGTACGCGGCGAAGACGTAGAGGATGCCGACGGTGACCGCGCTCCACATGATGGCGCGGGGGATGGCGGTGTACGGGTTGCGCGCCTCGCGGCCGAGGGCGTCGGCCGAGGAGAAGCCGACGAAGCCCAGGATGCCGAGCACCATGCCGGCGGCGACGCCCTGGAACGGCACGCCCTCGAAGGAGAACTGCGCCGGGTCCCAGGCGGCCGGGCCGGCCCAGACGAGGGCGAGCACGAGCAGGATGAGGATGATCGTGACCGAGACGAGCTCGAGCACGAGCGAGACGCGGGCCGAGAGGCGGATGCCGCGGATGGTGAACAGCGTCGCGAGGCCGCCGAGCACGACGGCGAGCGCCATCGACCAGCCGAGGCCCTCGGCGGGGACGCCGATGAGCAGCAGGAACTGGTTCATGTACGACACGGCGCCGCCGAGCGAGCCGGCCGCGATGCCCCAGCAGCCGACGAGGAGGGCGATGCCCGCGAGGTACGCGCCGAACGGCCCGAGGCCCTTCGACACGTAGGTGTAGAGGGATCCGGCCGAGGCGTGCCGCTTCGCGAAGACGGCGACGCAGTAGCCCACGGCGAGGATGACGAGGGTGGCCAGCACGAAGGAGAGCATCGTTCCGTTGCCGGCGCCGAGGTAGATGCCGGCGGCGGTGAACGCGATGACGGCGCTCGGGGCGATGTTGGCGATGGCCTGGGCGGCGAGCTCGGGCCCGCTCATGACGCCGCGGCGGAGGCCGGCGTCGACGGGGGCCTGCGCGGGGGCGCCGGCCTGGGTGGGGGCGGTCATGGCAACTCTCCAATGAGTCGGGTGGGGGAACGGAGGAAGAGCGGTGGTGCGGGGGTGCCGGCCCGGGCGGCCGGTCGCGCTGCGGCCGGGCGCCCGGATCGGCGGACGGGCGTCAGGGGATGAGGAGGGTGCGCAGCGCCTCGCCCGACTCGAGGTCGTCGAAGGCTGCGGCGGCCTCGACGAGCGGGCGCCGGGCCGAGATGAGCGGGTCGAGCTTCAGCTGGCCGTCCATGTAGCGGTCGACGAGCGCGGGGATGTCGATCGAGGGGCGCACCGAGCCGTAGTTCGAGCCGAGGATGCGCTGGTCGGCCTCCGCGAGCACGAGCGGCTCGAAGCTGGCCTTCGCGCCGGTCGGCGGCAGGCCGACGATGACGGCGGCGCCGCCGAGGCCGAGCATGCGGATGGCCTGCTCGGTCGTGACGGTGCGGCCGATCGCGTCGAAGGCGTAGTCGACGCCGTCGGGGATGAGCTCGAACAGCTGCTCGACGGCGTCGCCCTTCGAGGCGTCGATGCGGTCGGTCGCGCCGAACTGCAGCGCGAGCTGGGTCTTCTCGGGCAGCACGTCGATCGCGACGATCCGCTCGGCGCCGGCGAGCTTCGCGCCCTGCACGACGTTCAGGCCGACCCCGCCGCAGCCGATGACGACGACGGTCGAGCCGGGCTCGACGGCCGCGGTGTTGAGCACCGCGCCGACGCCGGTGGCGACCGCGCAGCCGACGACCGCGATGACGTCGAGCGGGGCGTCATCGCGCACCTTCACCGCGCCCGATGCCGGCACGACGACCTCCTCGGCGAAGGAGGAGACGCCGAGGTAGTGGTGCAGCTCCTCGTCGCCGCTGCTCAGGCGCGAGGTGCCGTCGAAGAGCACGCCCTTCGGCGCGACCACGGTGGCGACCTTCTGGCAGCGGGCCTCGTGGCCCGAGCGGCAGTAGCGGCACTCGCCGCACGGCGGCACCCAGCTGAGCACGACGTGGTCGCCGACGGCGAGGGAGGTGACGCCCTCGCCGAGCTCGACGACCACGCCGGAGCCCTCATGACCCATGACGAGCGGAGCCGGGGCGTCCCATTCCCCTCGCTTCACGTGCAGGTCGGAGTGGCAGACTCCGGCCGCGGCGATCTTCACGCGGACTTCGCCGGCCTTCGGGGCGGCGAGGGCGACCTCGGCGACCTCGATCGGCGTCTCCGGCTCGCGGAAGACGATGGCTTTCATGATGCTCCCTTGGATCTGTTGCTGGGCATGCCGATGCTAGGCACGGAGTCGAGGGTCCGTCATTGCGAAGAAGTGTGAACCCAGGCCGATTCGATCGACATTCCGTACAATCGAGGGATGGCCCGGCGACTCGACTCCGTCGCGGCGACCCTCGGCGGCGAGCTCGTCGAGGGGCGCGTCGACCCGTCGACCCCCGTCGACGCCGCCGTGCCGCTCACCGACTTCGCCGTCGTCGGGCACCCCGCGTTCGCGACCCTCGTCGTCGGCACCGCCGCCGAGCTGCTCGCGGCGCTCCGCGCGGGCGACGCGCGCTCGCTCGCGCTCGCCGGAGCCGTGCTCGTCGCCCCGGCGCCGACGAGCGCGTTGCGCGCCGCGCTCGCCGAGGCGAGGGCGGCGGCGATCTTCGGCCGGGGTCAGCCGCCCGAACTCCTGCACGCCGCGCTTGTCGCGCAGCTCGCCGACGACCGCGCCGCCGAGGATCGGCTCGTCACCACCGGCACCAAAGTGCTCACGCAGGTCGCCCGCCGCGGCGGCGCCCGCGCGGTCGTCGCCGAGCTCGCGCACCGGATCGACGGCTGGGCGGTGCTGCTCGACGTGCACGGCCAGGTCATCACCACGGCCGGCGCGGGCGGGCTGCACGTGCAGGACGCCGTGGCCGTCGCGTTCCACCGGCCGGTGCGGGTGCGGCATCCGGGCCTGCAGGTGCACGCGGTCGGCCCCGGCGAGGACCTCACCGCCTACCTCGTCGTCTCCTCCCGGGAGGCCTCGACGAGCCGCACCCGCGACCTCGCCTCGCAGGCCGCCGCGCTCCTCGACCTCCTGCTGCGCACCCACGACCACGGCGGCACCGAGCGGCTGGGTCGCTCGGTCATGGTCGACACCCTGCTGGCGGGCGGCCCGGAGGCATCCGAGCTGCTGCATCGCTGGGGCGTGCGCGACCGCAGCCTCACCGCGTTCGCGCTCACCAGCCGCTCGAAGGGCGTCGACCTCGAGCGCCTCGTGACCCGCTGGCTCGACGAGCTCGGCGCGGTGCACGTCGTGACGGAGTCGCACGAACGGGTCATCGGCTTCCTCCGCGACGGCCAGGTGGACGCCTTCGCCCGCCGGGTCGAGGAGTTCCTGCTCGACGGCCGGGTCGTGCTGCGCCTCGGCCTCGGCTCCTCCGCCCCGGTCGACGCGCTGGCCCGCAGCGCCGGCGAGGCGCGGCAGGCGCACGAGGCGGCCGTCGCCGACGCGCGCGCGGTGGTGCGGTACCGCGCGCTGCCGACGGTCGCCTACGTGCTCGATCGGCTCGACGAGGATGCCTCGGCGCGCATCGGCGATCTGCTCGAGCCGCTCGCGGGCGGCGACGGCGAGCTGCTGCGCACGCTGCGCGTCTACCTCGCCGAGCACGGGGCGCTCGGCGTGACCGCGACCGCCCTCGGCATCCACCGGCAGACCCTGGCGACGCGATTGCTCCGCATCGAGGAGCTCACCGGGCTGTCGCTCGCGAGCCCCGACGACCGCACGGCGGCCTGGCTCGCCATCCGGGCGCTCGAGCGCTGACGCGCGTCGGGGTCGGCGCCCTCAGAACCCGACGGTGAAGACGACGTGCTGGCCCTCGCGGCGCGCGGCCTCGAAGAACGGGCGGAGCCCGGCGAGCATCGCGAGCGCGTAGCCCTGCTCGTCGGGGCCGAACTCGGGGTTGCGCAGCTCCTCCGGCATCTCGGCGTACGCGGCGGCGAACGCCGCGTCGTCGAGGCCGGCGAGGTAGTCGGCCACCTCGGCAGTCTCGCCCGGGTCGAGGTGCGTGATCCATGCCGCGTCGTCATCCTGCTGCAGGGAGCGTGCGCCGCCGATGACGCCGCGCGCCGGCCACTCGTCCGCCTCGCCCGCCGGAGCGAGCGCGCAGGCGATCGGGTCCCAGGCCTTGTCGGTCTCGCACGCCCTGGCCCAGACCTCCTCGTCGGCCTCGAGCTCGGCGAGCACGGCGCCGAGTCGCTCGTCGTCGCCGGCGGCCTCGCGCACCCGCGCGGCCTCGGCATCGGTCAGGCGGAAGTGCACTCCGAGTTCCATGGCTCGAGTCTGCCAGCACTGCGCCGAGCCGGTCCGGCGAATGGTCGCCCGGGGGGTGAGTTCCGCGGGTATGTGCGCGGGAGTTCACCCAGTTTTCAGGGTATCAACGTTGCTCGCATGGTATCCCGTCACATAGCATCGGTGCATCAGGGGGCGGCGCGCTGTCCGGGGAGCGAAGCAGGAGGACCGTCATGGCGAATCGGACGACGGTGCGCCGCCGAGGCATCCGCCCCGTGCGCCGCGCGCTGGCCGCGCTGGCCGCGGTCGCGGTGATCGCCGGCGGGATGGTCGCTGGGACGGCCGGCAGCGCCCAGGCCGCGACCGAGACCGGCTGCTCCATGGCCGACGCCGGCTCGGGGCGCTTCGCGAGCACGCTGTGCTGGTTCGATTTCAGCGGGTACGACTCGGCGCAGGCCAGGAGCGCGGCCGGGCAGGAGATGGTCGTCGCGTTGCCCGGCGGGTCGCGCATGAACTTCACCCTCAAGACCTCCGGCGGGCTCATCCGGACCGTGCCGTTCCCGAGCTGGAGCGGCGCCTATCTCGGCAACCGCGAGTACCGGGGCGTCGGCGGCGAGCCAGCGCTCTACCAGACCGGCCACCGGACCACGACCGACCTCACGCTGAGCGACATCCGGGTGGTCAACGCCTTCGGCCAGGAGATGAGCGCGTTCGCCCTCGTCGGCGCCGATGCCGAGAGCACCGACACGAACGAGTCCATCCGCTGGATCTCCAGCAATCCCATCTTCTCCTTGACCGCGAACGGATCCGACCCCGGCGTCGGCACCGCCTGCGACGGGCGACTGCCTGGCCTCGGCACCACGCAGGTCACCTGTGCGGCCACTCGCTCGGTCAACAAGACCGGCAACGCGATCGTCGCGAGCGAGAACCCGGACTTCTGGACCCAGCGGATGGTCGGCGGGGGCGTGCAGGCCGTCGCCTTCGGCGTGCTGCTCTCGCAGCTCGAGCTGAACAAGCGGGTCGAGTCCCGCTTCGCCGGCGACGACTTCCGCATCTCGATCGGCGGGGAGGACGGCACCTGGGTGTTCGGCGACACGACCGGGCCGACCGGCACGAGCGCGACGACCGGCCGGCAGACGGTCGTCGCGAAGGGGATGGAGACCCGTTTCACCTTCGCCGAGCGCACGCTCGCCGGCACGATGTCGAACTACGACGCGACGTGGGCCTGCACGAGGAACGGCACGGCCGACCCGACCCTGCCGACCGGGCGCTCGCCCGAGTACCGGGCCGAGGTGCACGTGGGCATCGGCGACCTCGTCTCCTGCACCATCACGAACGCCCGGAAGCGCACGGGGCTCTCGCTCGTGAAGCGCGTCGCCGAGATCGAGGATGTGAACGGCAACGGGATCACCGACGCGGGCGACCGCATCCGCTACGCCTTCCGGATCACCAACACCGGTGAACTGCCGCTGAGCGAGGTGCGGATCGACGACCCGATGCTCGGCCCGGTCAGCTGCCCGCCGGGGGAGCTCGCGCCGGATGCCTCGATCGAGTGCACGGCCGACGCGCCGTACACGGTGACGGTCGAGGACGAGCGGGCGGGCGCGGTCGAGAACACGGCCACGGCTTCCGGCCGCATCAGCGGCACGAGCGAGGACGCGAGCTCGCCCCCGTCCCGCACCAGCACCCCGGTGCAGGCCGCCGACCCCTCGCTCTCGCTGACGAAGGCGGCCACGCCGTCCGCCGCGGCGGACTTCGTGGTCGGGCAGGAGATCACGTACACCTTCGTGGTCACCAACACCGGCAACGTCCCCATCGACGGGGTGACGATCAGCGAGGACGCGTTCTCGGGCAGCGGCGAGCTCTCCGAGATCCAGTGCCCCGCCGACCGCACGCTGCACCCCGACGACACGATGACGTGCACCGCGAGCTACACGATCACGCAGGCGGATGTGGACGCCGGTTCCCTCAGCAACACCGCGAGCGCGAGTGGCGAGCCGGCCGGCGGGGGCGAGCCCGTCGAGTCGGAGCCCGCCGAGGAGGAGCTGCCGAGCGACCCCGAGCCGGCCATCGGACTCGAGAAGCGCGCGAGCCCGCGCACGGTCGCGCGCGCCGGCGAGATCGTCACCTACACCTTCCACGTGACGAACACGGGCAACGTGACCCTGAGCGATCCGCAGATCACCGAGCTGGCGTTCTCGGGCACCGGCGGGCCGCTGGACGTCTCCTGCCCCACCGGCCCGTTCGCGCCCGGCGACTCCGTGGACTGCACCGCGAGCTACGAGGTGACCCAGGCCGACGTCGACGCCGGGCGGATCGACAACAGCGCGACGGCCGCCGCCACGCCCCCGCCGGGTCAGGCGCGGCCCGTGTCCGCGGAGTCGAGCGCGGTCGTGACGATCCCCGCCGAGCGAGGACTGACGCTCGTGAAATCCGCCGACGCGGGGGAGTTCGGCGAGGTCGGGCAGACGATCGAGTACCGCTTCGTGGTGACGAACACGGGCAACGTGACCGTGGACGGCATCAGCGTCGACGAGGTGGAGTTCAGCGGGGCCGGCGAGCTCTCGGCGATCGAGTGCCCGAGCTCGACCCTCGGCGGTGGGCAGTCGATGACGTGCACGGCGAGCTACGAGGTGACCCAGGCCGACCTCGACCGGGGCGAGCTCACGAACGGCGCCACCGCGAGCGGCACGGCCGTGGGCGAGTCGGAGCCGATCGTCACCCCGCCCAGCGAGGTGATCGTGGAGGCGGCACAGCGACCCTCGCTGGGGCTGGTCAAGTCGGTCGAGCCCGGCGAGGCCGAGGTCGGGGACACTGTGATCTATCGTTTCGTGATCACGAACACCGGCAACGTCTCGGTGGTCGACCCCTGGATCGACGAGACCGGCTTCACCGGCGCGGGCGAGCTGAGCGACGTCTCCTGCCCGCAGCTCGTGCTCGCCCCGGGCGAGTCGGCCGAGTGCACGGCCAGCTACACCGTCTCCGCCGGCGACGGCGGTGCCGGCTCGGTGCGCAACACTGCCGTCGCCTCGGCCTACCCGCCCGACGGTGCGGCGACGCCGCGATCCGGCGAGTCCCACGCGATCCTCGTCGTGCACGCGCCGGCGCTGCCGAGCACGCCGCCCGCGCAGGCGACGCCGGTGCCCGGCGAACTGCCGCGCACCGGCGTCGAGCTCGGCGCCGGAATCGTGCTCATCGTGGTCCTGTTGCTGACCGTCGGCGGGGGTGCGATGGTCGTCGCACGTCGCCGACGGATCGACGACTGAACGTCACGACGGCCCGGACACGCCCGTCGCCCCTCAGCTCGCGCCGCGAGCCGCGCCGCGGGTGCGGAGCGCTGCGGCCACCATCTCCTCCGTCTCCTCGCGCGTGCGCCACGGCAGCTCGAAGGCGGGGTCCTCGAGGAGATCCGCGATCGAGTGCACCCCGCCGATCCACCCGATGCCGGGCACGAAGAGCGCCGGGGCGGTCGCCAGCATCCGAGCCTGCTCGCCCGGATCGCGAGCCTCGGCGAGCGCGGCGAGGAGGGGCTGGGTTCGGATGCCGGCGAGGACCCGGCTGCGATGCGCCGTCATGGCAGCACGGTACGTCGGCGAGGTACGTAGGCATCCCGGAGCAGATACGTACATCGCCGGGCGCGACGTCGAAATCGCGGGATCGGCGGGCTGCCCGGTCCGCCTAGCCGTCGGGCTCGGACAATTGAACGCCGTGCCGCGCGGCGAGCTCGGGGGTGAGGTCGTGCCGGCTCGCCAGGTTCAGCTTGCGCAGGATCCGGCCCACATGCACGCTCACGGTGCGGCGGGACCGGCCGAAGCGTTCGCCGATCTCCCGGTCACTGAGTCCTTCGACGATGAGCGTGGCGACCTCCCGTTCACGATCGGTCAGGATCGAGTCGCCGGCATTGGCCTGCACATCGAGACCGCGCTCGGTGAGCCGGACGAGCGTCCGCCGGACGGTCGCCGGAATCTCCGTCGCGCTGCGGCGGACCAGGCGCATCGAGAGGACCTTCGCGTCGTGCACGAGCTCCGAGGACGTGAGCTGCCGGACGAGGTCGATCATCCCGTGGACATCGCGCGCACCGACGGCGCGCGCCATCCGCGCGAGGAGCGCCGGGCCGCCCTCCAGCGGTTCGGGCCCCTCCAGCTGCTCGGCCAGCCACTGCCAGAGCTCGGGCCGGTGATCGGCCCCGAGCTCGTCTGCGCGACGGTAGGTCGCGAACAGCTCCAACAGCCGGAAGCCGCGGGCGCGGGCCGCCTCGGCGGCGGCGACGTAGCCGGCGAGCCCCTCGTCGTGCAGGCCCTCGGGGCGCAGTTGCGTCGCCGCGATCCCTCTGAAGTGCTCGACCGCCTCCGCCAGGAGCTCGGAGCGGGCCTCCAGCTCGTAGGCCTGATCGAGCAGCAGGCGTGCGCGCTCGCCGTCCCCGAGCATCGAGCTCGCGATCGAGGCGATGGCCGCGGCGAAGGGGGCGAGCGCCCGGTCGCCGATCGGCCACCGCCCGCCCGGCAGCAGCGGGTCGATGAGCAGCCGACCCGCGGTGAGCTCGCCGCGGTAGACCGCCTGCCCGCCCCACAGCAGGCTCGTGAGGGCGGCCCGGCCGCGGAGGTCCACGGTCGGAGCGAGGGCCTCGGTCGCGGCGGCGAAGTCGGGCACGAGCATCGCCCCGGTCACCCGGAGGAAGAGGCTGATCGCGGCATCCACCGGGGCGCCCTCGTCGATCCGGTCCGCTGCGGCGTTCCGCTCGAGCGCGGTCAGCGGCCGCCCGTCGAGCCAGGCGCGCAGGGCCAGCAGGCGATGGGCCCGCGCCGACGAGGACTCGGAACCGACCGCCGATTCGGACCGCGCAGCGAACCCGGTCCAGTCGAACGCTGATCGCGGGCCCAGGAGTGCGCGCGCGGCACCGAGCACGGCTGCGCTCGCCGGCTGCACTTCGGCCGCGCGCGCGATCACCGCCTCGAGCGCATCGGCGAGGCCGGCGCTGCGCGAGTGCCGGAAGCGGCCGAGCGCGAGGGCGAGTCCGAGGGCCTCCAGCTCCGCGGGGTCGGGGTGCGTCAAGGCGAGGAGCTCGCTCGTCTCCTGGAGCGCCCGCTCCTCGTCGTCGCTGCACGCCGCGCAGTAGGCGGCGGTGGCTCGGGCGGCCGGCGACCGCACCGGATCGAGCGCCATCACGGCCAGCGCCCGCGCGTGGCGGCCCGTCCGTGCGAGGTGATCGACGGCGAGTTCCTCGAGCGGCGCCGGCAGGCGCAGCCGTGCTCGACCCGCCCAGTCGGCCAGCTCGGCGGCCCGCACGCCGGCGGTCGCATCGTCCGCCTCGACCACGGCGGCGGCACGTCCGAGCAGGAGCCGCCTGGCGCCCTCGGGCTGGCGGGCGGCGAGCTCCCAGCCGAGGGCGGGCGAGGAGAGGCGCGCCACCCCGCCGTCGACGATCACCCGGCCGGCCTGCTCGAGCTCGACAGCGCGGGCGAGCAGGCCGAGGCGATCGAGCTCACCGAGGCGGAGCCCGCCGCTCAGCGCGAGCGCGTGGCCCGCCTCGTCGCCGAGCAGTGCGGGGACGATCGACCAGTCGGGCAGCCGCGCCGCCGCGGGCTCCTCGAGTCGGAGCTGGAGGATGCCGCGATCGATCTGGATGCCCCCGTTCACGACGAGCAGCTCCAGCAGCCAGCACAGCGCCCGGAACGAGCCGCCGGACGCGGCGGACAATGCCGCGGCGTCGGGCTCGGTCGGCCTCGCCCCGAGCAGCCGCTCGACGGTCCGCCGTGTGGTCTCGCCGGCCATCTCGGGCAGCACGATCCGCACCGCCCCCTGGGCGAATCGCGGCGCGCGCGCCGCGGAGCGGTCCGAGTGGATGAGCACGAGTTTCACTCCGGTGTCGCGGCTGGCCAGGTGGGTGAGCACCCGGAGGCTGCGCGCGTCGGCGCGCTCGGCGCCGTTCACGATCACCGTCACCTCGCCGGCCCGCTTCGCGACCTCCGACGCCAACCGCTCGACGCTCCGGACCGGGACGGCGTCCGCGTGATGCAGCCCGAGCTCCTCGAGGAGCCAGCCGTCGCCCCGCGCACCGCTCTCGGCGGCGTCGGCGGTGCGGACGAGGACGGGCGCGGGCCGTCGTCCCGCGAGCGCGCGCGCCAGCGGGAAGCGACCCGACCCGTGCGCGCCGATCAGGACCGCCGTGCCGGCCCGTGCCCACCGGCGGGCCAGCTCATCGAGTTCGCGCTCCGGGAGGGGGATCGCGTGATCGAACGATGAGCCAGGCATCCTCGACTTCCCACCACACACGGCGCACTCGCCTCGACGACGACCGGTCGAACGATCGCGGCGGTGCGCATCACCATGCGTCCGGCCGCGGCTGGAGTCGGGGCTCCCGCCGGAGGCGGACGTACCGGAGATGCTGCCAGGGGCCGCCGTCCAGCCGCAAGCGGGCAGCACGGGCGCGGTGTGCCTTGTTCGGGGGGTACTTCGCGCGTCCGAGCGCCGTTCATGCCGGACGGATAGCATGCGCGCATGACGGGGACGGCTGCGGGGGACGGCCTGTTGGTCGAGACCGAGCTCGGCGCGGTGCACGGCGTGCGCCGCCGCGGCGTGCGGACCTGGCGGGGCATCCCCTTCGCCGCGTCGACCGCCGGAGAGGCGCGGTTCCGGGCCCCTCGGCCCGCGAGCGGCTGGGACGGCGTGCGCGCCGCGCACGAGTACGGCCCGGTCGCGCCGCAGCTGCGTCGGGGGCAGTTCATCGGTGCGGCCCCGCACCTCCCGCGCAGCGAGGACTGCCTGAGCCTCAACGTGATCTCGCCGGAGGGCGTCGGGTCGGGCGCCGGGCTGCCGGTCATGGTGTTCCTGCACGGCGGGGCGTACAGCGTCGGTTCCTCCGGCGAGTACCCGCGCCAGGGCGAGCTCTTCGCGGCGCGGCACGGCGTGGTCTACGTCAGCTGCAACTACCGGCTGGGCGCCCTCGGCTGGCTCGACCTCCGCGCCTACTCGACGCCGGGGCATCCGATCGAGGCGAACCTCGGCCTCCGCGACCAGCTCGCCGCCCTCGAGTGGGTGCGGCGGAACATCCGCGCCTTCGGCGGCGACCCGTCGCGGGTGACGCTCTTCGGCGAGTCCGCCGGCGCGAACTCGGTGACGACGCTCATGACGGTGCCCGCGGCCGAAGGGTTGTTCGCGCGCGCGGTCGCGCAGTCCTCGCCGGCGAACGCCGTCTACCCGGCGGAGGTCGCGCAGCGCTGGGCGGCCGAGTACGTGCGGCTGCTCAGCCGGCTCGTCGACGACGACGACCTCGAGAGCGGGGCGCCGGAGGACGCGGCCCGGATGCTGCGCACCGCCGATCCCGCGGTGCTCGCCCGCGCCACCACGGAGCTCGCCGTGCGCACACCGGACGAGAATCCCGGCACCATCAGCCTGGCCCCGGTGATCGACGGCGAGTTCCTGCCGTGGCGGCCGCTCGACGCGTTCAAGGAGGGGCGCGCCCACCGGGTGCCGCTCGTGATCGGCACCAACGACCGGGAGGGCTCGCTCTTCGAGGGGCGCATCGACATCCTGCCGACGACGAAGCCGCGCATCCGGGCGATCTTCGCGAACACGAAGAAGAAGGCGCGCAAGCGCATCAAGCGGCAGTACCCGGGGCTCCCCGATCGGCGGCCCGCCGCGGACTTCGCCGGCGACTTCACCTTCTGGTTCCCGAGCGTGAAGCTCGCCGAGCGGCACGCGCGCTTCGCGCCGACGTGGAGCTACCGCTTCGACGCGGCGCCGCGGATGGCCCGGCTGCTCGGGCTCGACGCGACGCACGGCCTCGAGCTGTTCGCCCTCTTCGAGAAGTTCGACACCCCCGTCGGCGTGGGGCTCACCGTGCTCGGCGGCCGCGGCATGTTCGTCGCGGTCGGCCGGCGGATGCAGGCGCGCTGGGCCGCGTTCGCCACGAGCGGGAGTCCGGAGCTGGGGCGCACCCCCGGGGGCCGCGGCGACGCGGAGCCGGGCGACGACGGATGGCTCGACTGGCCGCAGTACGGCGAGCCGGAGCGCTTGACCCTGATCCTCGACCGGCGGGACCGGATCGAGGCCGACCCGCGCGGTGAGCGCCGGGTCGCTTGGCAGCGCTTCGTCCCCCACGTCTGAGCGTGGAACTGGTGCGATGTCTCCCCGCGAACGCCGCGCATGAACACTTGAAGTGTTTACACCTTAAATCGGAACGCTGGAATCCCATACGCTTCAGAAGTCCGCAAGACACCGACGTTTGGAGGATCGAATGAAGAAGTTCCGAGCAGCGGCCCTGGCCGCGACCGCGGCCGCCGCGATGGCCGCCACCCTCGCGGTCGCGGCCCCGGCCGAGGCCGCCGGCATGCGCGCCATCACCGGCCGCATCTCGTGCACCGCGTATCCCAACATCACGATCGGCACGACCGCCGTCGCCCGCGGCACCGTGCAGTTCCAGCTCAACAACCCGCAGAACACCAACAGCAACACCGTGAGCCTCGGCTACTCCGCCGCGTACGCGAACTGGGGCTGGAAGTTCTGGACCAACGAGGCCGGAAACTTCTACGCCTACGGCCTCGGTGGCAACGGCGCCGTCTCGTCCGCCAACCGGTACTGCCAAGCGATCTGATGCGGCGTCGGCGCTTCCTCGTCCTCCTCCCGGTCGTCGTGCTCACGCTCGCGGGGTGCAGCCCGACCCCGCCCGCACCGTCGAGCAGCGGCATCGACTCCCTCTTCGCCGGTCCCGACGTGGCGAGCGAGCGGGCGGCCTGCCTGGCCGAGCGGGGGTGGGACGTCCGGCTCGAGGGCACGGCGATCGTCGGGAACATCCCGCCCGAGCAGATGACCGCCTATCAAGCGGACGACCTGGAGTGCTTGGAAGCGGCCGGCATCGACCCGGACGCGCCGCTGTCGGCCGAACAGTACGAGCTGATCTACGACTGGTACGTCGAGATCGAGGACTGCCTCGACGGCGCCGGGTTCCCCGTGCCCGAGCGGCCGTCCCGCGAGGCGTTCGAGGAGACGTACGACAGCGAGCCGTGGATCCCCTGGTCCGCCGTCCCCGATCTCGACGCGCAGCGTGCGGGCGAGCTCTGCCCGATCATGCTGGCGCCGACCAGCTGAGCCGCGAACCCGCGCGGCTCCACCTCGTGCGCGTGCGGTCGCCGATCCCCCCGCGGCCGCACGCGCACTCCCTCCGCCGAGATCCCCTCGCCGGCGACGGTATTCGCTACTCTGCGTGCATGAGCTCGAACGAGCCGGATCGCCGTCGCCTCGACGACCACGATGCGGAACCCGTGGACGACGGCAGCGGCCCCGCCACCACCTCGGCCGAGCGCCTGAAGGCCTTCACCGACGCGGTCGTGGCGATCGCGATGACGCTGCTCATCCTTCCGCTCATGGAGAGCGTCACCGACGCGGGCGCGGAAGGCGGCGGCGTCGTCGCCTGGTTCGGCGAGCACGCCGAGCAGTTGATGAGCTTCGCGCTGAGCTTCGCGCTGATCGCGACCTTCTGGCTCGCCAACCACCGGGTGTTCGCCAGGGTCGAGCGCACCAGTCCCGCGCTGCTCTGGCTCACGATCGGCTGGATGTTCACGATCGTGTGGCTGCCGGTGCCGACGGCGATGCTCGGATCGATGGACACCGATGACGCGCAGAAGCTCGTCTACATCGGCAGCCTCGTGCTCACGAGCGTCATGTCGCTCGCCATCCGCTGGTACCTGCTGCGGCACCCCGCGCTGCACTCGGTCGCCGAGCTGCGGCTGCGCCGCGGCATCCTCGCCGACGTCATCACGACCGGGCTCTTCCTCGTCGCCCTCGCCCTCTCGATCCTGGTGCCCGCGATCGGCTACTGGGCGCTGCTGCTGCTCGTGCTGGTGTCGCCCGTCCACACGCTGCTCTGGCGTGCGCTCGGCCGGGGCGGGCGCCGCAGCTCGACGTAGCCGCCGGCGGCGTCCCGCGCTCCGGGCTCCTCGATCCGGACGAAGCCGTGCCGCGCGTAGAGCCGTTCGGTGGGGTCGCCCGCCCACACCGAGAGCGTGATCGCGCGGCCCGCGGCATCCGCCTCAGTCGCGAGCGAGCGGAGCGCCGCGCTCGCGACGCCGCGGCCGCGGGCCTCCGCGCGGACCGCGAGGTCGACGAGGCGGAGCTCCTCGCCGCTGCGGTCCACGACGAGATAGCCGAGCGCGTCGGCGTCGCCCCGGCCGGCCGGCAGCAGCTCCGCCGTCGCCGCGGGCCGCGACGCCCGCATCGCCTCGAACTTCGCGCGCAGCTGCGCGGCGACCAGCGGCGCGGCGAGCTCCGCCGGGACGCCGGGGAGGCGCTCCCGCAGCACCTCGGCCGCGATCTGCTGCACGAGCGGATGCCGCGGGTCGAGCTCGGCGGTCATCGGTGCCGTCAGGGCCGCGGCGGGAACTCGCCGACGAGCGCGATGACGAAGTACATGCCGAGCACGGGTGGCAGGTTGTTGTGCGGCTGGCTGCCGCCGGCCACCGCGAGGGCGTCGCCGCGCATCGGCGCGTCCGTTCCGCTCGCGTAGGCCTTGCGGCCGACCCGGCCGTAGCGGGGCTGCGCCCAGACGCCGTCCGTCGCGGAGCCGCTCGTGCCGGCCGCGTCGATCGCCCCGGGAGTGTGCGTGTGGCGCGGCATCTCGGTCGGCAGCAGGGTCACGGTCGCGCTGCCGACGTCCATCCCGAGCGAACGGGGGGTGAGCCCCGGCCCGTCGCCCTGCCCCATCGCGAGGTGGCCGTTCAGGTTGGGCAGGGCGAAGGTGGACCTGCCGTCGCCGCCGTACGTCGTGCCGAGCACGGAGTACAGGGCGGTGTTCTGGACGATGGGCATGAGCTGCCCGTTGCAGGGCGCCCAGTTGTACGGCGCGTAGCCGAAGGCGACGGTGCGGATCTCGCCGTAGTAGGGGTCTGCCATGATGCTCCGTTCGGACCGGGGCGCGTCAGTTGCGCGAGGGGAACATCCCCTGGGTGGCGATGATGTAGTTGACGACGAGGAATGGCGGCCGGTTCTCGTGGCGCTGATTGGCGCCGACCGACGTGACCGCGCTCTGGCGCAGCTGCGTCGTCGCCGAGCCGGTGCCGTAGGCCGCCTGCTCCGTCTGCGCCCAGACCGCGCCGGCCGGCGAGGTGCCGGTGGCGGCGGCGTTCGTCGCGTGCACCTGGTGCGTGTGCATCGGCATCTCGTTCTGCGTGAGGGCGTGGCTCTCCTCGCCGAGGACCGCGCCCCAGGGAATGCTCGATCCGACGCCGATCGGGCTGCGGCCGCGGAGGTCCGGCAGGGCGAAGGTCGTGACGCCGTTGCCGCCGTAGGTGGCGCCGAGCAGTGCGTACAGCGCCTGGTTGTTCTGGATCGAGAGGATGCGGCCGTCGCACGGGAGCCAGCCCTTCGGGGCGAACTTGAATGCGACACGTCGGATTTCTCCGATGAATGGGTCTGCCATGGTTCGTCCCCTCAGCCCTCGGACGGAAAGACGCCGCTGGTGGCGATGATGTACGACACCGCGAGCGACGGTGGCATGTTCTCGTGCGGGAACGAGCCGCCGACCTCCTGCACCGTCTGCACCTGCATCGTCGCCGACGGGTTCGCGGCCTGGTACGCGCCCGTGGTCTGCGAGGACCAGATCGCGTCGCCGGGGGTGGTGCGGTCGGGCGCCGCGGTGGCGCGGGCGGCGTGCGTGTGCGCGGGCAGCTGATTCGCGGTCAGCGTCACCTGCTCGACGCCGCCCGGCGTGCCGATCACGTAGGTGTCGCCGCCTGGCAGTGCGCCCTGGTGCACCGGCACCCGGCCGCGCAGATCGGGCAGGGCGAAGTTCGTGACCCCGTCGCCGCCGTAGGTGGTGCCGATGACGGCGAAGAGCACCTCGTTGCTGTTGATCGAGAGCAGCTGCCCTTCGCAGAGCTCCCAGCCGACCGGTGCGTAAGAACCGGCGAAGACGCGGATCTCGCCGAGGAACGGTTCGGCCATCAGACGGCCCTCCGATCGACGACGCCCTCGAGCGTCGGGGCGCCGCCGCCGACCCGGGTGAGGTACAGGATCGCGTCGGGTTCGCCGGGCGCGGTCAGCCGGTAGATGCCGTCGCGCGCCGCGTCATCCGTCGTGAACCGCACGGCGAAGCGGTGCTCCGCGTCGCCGTCGCCGGGGAGGTCGCCGACGACGGCGAGCTCGAGCCGGTGGGCGGACCACTGGGATGCGCCGTCGTACGCCGTGCCCTCGCGGCCGAGGAACTGGGAGCGGACCGGAGTCGCCGGGTCGAGGCCGCTGTCCGCGGCCGAGGGGGTCGAGGCGGCCGCCGTGCGCGTCGCCTGCTGCGCCTGCGCGGGCGCAGCGGTGCCGACCGCCGCAGCGCCGAGCGCAGCTGCGCCGGCGCCGAGTGCGGTGCGGCGTGAGAGTCCTGACGTCACGTCGCTCCTGAGGTCCCGAAACCCCCCGAACTGGGCGGCTGGCCCACACTATCTCTCCGATCGAATCAGCCGATAGCATTCCGACGTACCCAGTTGGGGTGCAAACGCGCCCTCGGGATGGCGCATCGGGAAAGGGCTTCGTTTGCGGGCTGGACACGTCCGGAGTGCCGCAGCGGCGCTCTCCATTGCAGCACTGCTCGCGGGCGGACTGCTCGTCTCGCCCCCGGCGTACGCCGCCGACGCGATCACCGTCACGACGACCGCCGACGGCGACGTCAACGACGCCTGCGGGAACGACACCGTCACGACGACGGTCGACCCCGTGACGCTCCGCAACGCCTTCTGCGTGGCGAACAACCTCGGCGGTGCGCAGCAGATCTCGGTGCCCGCCGGCGAGTACCGGCTCGGCGCGGCCGGCGCGCTCAAGCTCGGCACGGCGCCCGGTGCCGACATCACGGTCACCGGCCCGGCCTCGGGCGAGGCGGCGATCATCGGCAACGGCACGACGCAGCTGTTGAGCGTCGACCCCGCGGTGGGCGGCGGCGTCTCCGTGACGCTCGAACGGCTCACCTTCCGAGGCGGGCGCGACGCGGATGCCGGCGGCGGAGCGATCATCGCGGGCGACGGCGGAGCAGCCGCCCGCGACGAGCTCGTCATCCGAGACGCCGTCTTCCGCGACAACCGTTCGACCGCCGGCTCCTTCGCCCCTGGCGGCGCGGTGCAGGTCATGGGCGGCAGCCTCACCATCGAGGACTCCCTCTTCGATCAGAACTGGGCCGGCATCGGCGCGGGCGGTGCGGTCTTCTATCAGGCGCTCGGCGATCCGACCGACCAGGCGCTCACGATCACCGGCTCGACCTTCACCGGCAACTCCGTCATCGCTTCCGCCGGCCTGGACAACGGCGGCGGCGCCGTCGCGTACGACGCGGCCGGGGCCTCCGTCGAGATCAGCGGCTCGGCCTTCAACGGAAACCAGGTGGCGACGAGCGACGGATCGCCGGCCTTCGGCGGGGCGGTGCGCCAGCTCTCCGGCCCGGCCACGATCACGGCGAACACCTTCACCGGCAACACGGTCGCGGGTGCGGCGGGCTTCGGCGCCGCCGTCGCGCTGGCGAACGGTCCGGTCACCGCGCAGTACAACCGCATCGCCGGCAACACGGGCGGCGCGGCCGCCGTCCGGGCGGATGCCTCGAGCACCGTCGCCGCCACACTGAACTGGTGGGGCTGCAACGCCGGTCCGTCGACCGCGCCGTGCGATCTCGCGGAGCTGCCGGACGGCACGGTCGCGCCGTACCTGACGCTCGCCGCGAGCGCGGCGGCCTCGACCGTCGACTCGGGCAGCTCGACCGCGCTCACCGCCTCGTTCGGCCGTGACTCCGCGGGCCTGCCCGTGGCCCCGGCGAAGCTCACCGCGTTCGACGGGGCAACGGTCGCCTGGTCGGCCGCCGGCCCCAGCGGCTCCAGCGTCTCGCCGGCGTCGGCCGCACTCAGCGCGGGCACGGCCGGCGCTACCTTCACCGCCGGTGCGACGGGCGGCGCCGGCGGCGCGAGCCTCAGCTTCGACGCCGTCACCATCCCCATCGCCATCTCGGTGCGCGCGGTGCCGAACTTCACGAGCCCCGACACCCTCGTCGCGCCGATCGGCAACGCGGTCTCCTTCCCCGTGACGGCGACGGGCGCCCCGGCGCCGACGATCAGCCTCGTCTCGGGGCCGCTCCCCACCGGCCTGTCGTTCTCGCCCGGCGCGCCCGGCGCCGCGAACATCTCGGGCACCCCCACCACGGGCGCCCGCGGCAGCTACCCGATCGTGCTGCGCGCGGACAACGGCGCGACGGTCGAGCAGTCGCTCACGATCGAGGTCGGGGCTCCCCCGGCCTTCGACGGGCTCAGCGATCTCACCGTGCGGCAAGGCGATCTCGTCGACGTCACGATCCGCACCCGCGGGGACGTCGCCGACACCATCGTCTCCACGGGTGCCCTCCCCGCCGGGCTGACCCTGACCGACGCCGGCGACGGCACCGCGAAGCTCAGCGGCCGACCGACGGCGACCGGTGTGCAGTCCATCACGCTGCGGGCGACGAACGCCTTCGGCGACAACGACGGCGTCATGGTGGTCACGGTGACGGCCCCGCCGGCCATCACGAGCAACGGCTTCGCGACCTTCACCGCCGACGGCACCGAACAGAGCGTGCCGATCACCTTCACGCCGGGCTACCCCGCGGCGACGGGCGTCCCGGAGCTCAGCGGTGCGCCGTTCTGGCTCCGGATCGACACCACCTCGGGCACGCGACTCGTCGGCACGCCGCCGGCGAACGCGGGCGGCACGCACACCTTCACGATCTCGCTCGGCAACCCCACGGGCACGACGATGCAGTTCTTCACGCTCACCGTCGAGTCCGCCCCGAGCTATCTCGGCCCGACCTTCTACTCGGTGGCGGCCGGGACGAGCATCGACGAGACGCTCGTCTTCTCGGGCGCCCCCGTCCCGACCGTCACGGCGCTCGAGAACTCCTCGCTGCCGAGCGGCATCACCCTCACCGACCTCGGCAACGGGCGCGTCCGGCTGCACGGCACGGCCGCCCCCGCCGACGCGGGCTTCTACACGACCCGCATCGACGTCGAGAACAGCGTCGGCGGGCTGCACCAGACGATCCAGCTCGTCGTCGGGCGCGCCCCCGCGATCACGAGCCCGGGCACCGCGACCTTCACGGTCGGCACCGCCGGCGAGCTGCCCATCACCGTCGACGGCGGCTACCCCGCCGCCGGTGCGGTCGTCTTCGACGGCATGGTTCCCACCTGGCTGGGCCTCACCGGTCCGGTCGGCTCGCAGCGGCTCGTCGGCACGCCGCCGGCCGGGACGGGCGGCACGGTCGAGGTCGGGCTCCTCATCTCGAACGCCTACGGCAGCGACCGGCAGCTCGTCCGCCTCACGGTGAACGAGGCCCCCGTCGTGACGCAGAACCCGGCGGACGCCTCGGTCGTCGCGGGGACCGAGCTCGAGCTCACCGCCGCGGCGAGCGGCTTCCCGGCGCCCGGCGTGCAGTGGCAGCGCTCCGCCGACGACGGGGCCAGCTGGCAGCCGATCGCCGGTGCGAACGATGGGACGCTGACGCTCACCGCCACCCTGGCCGACGACGGCACCCGGTACCGGGCCGTCTTCACGAACGCGGCCGGCGAGACGGCGAGCGCCGAGGCGACGCTCGCCGTCGGCGAGGTGCCCGCCTTCGCGGCGCAGTCCGACGTCACGGTCCTGCCCGGCGCGGTGCGCACGATCGAGGTGTCCGCCACGGGGCATCCCGCCCCCGCGATCACCGCGAGCGGCCTGCCCGCGTGGCTCTCCCTCGTCGACCACGGCGACGGCACCGCGACCCTGAGCGGCACGCCGGCGCTGGGCGACGCCGCAGCGTCGACGATCGAGCTCACCGCGACGAACGCGTACGGCGACGACGTGCTCGGATTCTCGCTCACCGTGACCGACGAGGTCGCCCTGCCCTCGCAGCTGCCCGCCACGGTCGACGGCGTGCTCGGCGGGGTGCCCGCCGAGCTCCGGCGCGGCCAGACGCTCACGGTCTCCGGCGAGGGCTTCCTCCCCGGTGCGCCGATCGCGCTCGGCGTCTACTCGACGCTCACGCCGCTCGGTTCGGCGGTCGCCGACGCTTCGGGCGCCTTCTCGGCGGAGGTCACCGTTCCCGAGGCGCTCGCGGCCGGCGAGCACGCGTTCGCGGCGAGCGGCGTCGGAGCGGATGGCTCGGCGCGCCTCCTCGCCGCCGAGACGGAGCTCGTGGTGCCGGTCCCGGTGCCCGGCGACGGCGCCGGCAGCGCGCCGGGCGGACTCAGCCAGACCGGCGTCGACACGCTGCTGCCGATGCTGCTCGCGGCGGGAGGCATCCTCGCGGGGCTCGCCCTGCTGGTGCTGCTCGCGGTGCGCCGCCGCCGGGGCGCCTGAGCCGCGGCGGCGCGAGCGGCCGGTGCGTGCATGAGGGCGTAGGCTCGCCCTCATGCGCGCCACCCTGATCCACGGCCCCGGTGACATCCGCGTCGAGACGGTGCCCGACCCGGTGCTCTCGACCGGCCGCGACGCGATCGTGCGGGTCGTCGCCGCCTGCGTCTGCGGCTCGGACCTCTGGCCGTACCGCGGCGTGACGCCGACGCGCGAGCCGCGCCGCATCGGGCACGAGTTCGTCGGCGTCGCCGAGGCGGTCGGCGAACAGGTCGAGCGGGTGCGCCCGGGCGACTTCGTGATCGCCCCGTTCTACGTCTGCGACGGCAGCTGCGCGAACTGCCGCAACGGGGTGTCCACCTCGTGTCTGCACGGCGGCTGGTGGGGCTCCGCCGACCGCGAGGGCGGCTTCGCCGACGGCGCGCAGGGTGAGCGCGTGCGGGTTCCGCTCGCCGACGGCACGCTCGCCGTCGTGCCCGGGCCGGTCGCCGACGAGGAGGTGCCGGGGCTGCTGACGCTCTCGGACGTCATGGGCACCGGGCACCACGCCGCCGTCTCCGCCGGGGTCGGCCCGGGTGACGCGGTCGCGGTCGTCGGCGACGGCGCGGTCGGGCTCTGCGCCGTGATCGCGGCGAAGCGGCTCGGCGCGACGACGATCATCGCGATGAGCCGGCACCCCGAGCGGCAGGCGCTCGCCCGGGAGTTCGGCGCCACGCACGTCGTCGCCGAGCGCGGCGATGCGGGCATCGAGGCGGTCCGCGAGCTCACCGGCGGGATCGGCGCCGACCGCGTGCTCGAGTGCGTCGGCACGAAGGAGTCGATGGATCAGGCGATCCGCTCCGCCCGCCCCGGCGGCATGGTCGGCTACGTCGGCGTGCCGAACGGCGGGCCCGAGCTGCCCGTGCGGCGACTGTTCGAGACGAACGTCGGGGTGAACGGCGGCGTCGCGCCGGTGCGCGGCTACATCGAGGAGCTGCTGCCCGACGTGCGCTCGGGCGCCATCCGGCCGGGGCTCGTCTTCGACCTCGAGCTGCCGCTCGAGGAGGCCGCCGAGGCGTACGCCGCGATGGACGAGCGCCGCGCGGTGAAGGTGCTGCTGCGCCCGTAGCGCCCGGGCGCCCGTAGCGCCCGTAGCGCCCAGGCGCCCGTCGCGCCCGTTGCGGCCGCAGCGCGCGCTCAGGCGATGCGCGGCAGGCCGTCGTCGTCGCCCAGGCGCCGGGCGGCCGTCAGCCGCTGCGGCGTCGCCGGCTCCGACGGCGGCATCGGCCGAGGACCGCTGCCCTCGCCCGCCCAGCCCGGGGTGTTCGCGTCCAGCCAGGCGATGCGCGTGGCGTCGAGGGTGCCGTCGCGGTGCGCGCGTCGCTGCGTCTGCAGCCAGGTGCCGAGGCGGCGGGACCGTTCGACCGTCGACCGTTCGGAGGGCAGCCGGCCGCGCTCCGAGAGGTACGCCGCGACCTCCGCGGCGCGGCGGAGCCAGCTCGCGAGGCGCGGGTCGCGCCACTCGGGGATGCGGGCGTCGAGCCACTGCTCGCGCTCCGGGATCAGGCCGCCGCGGCGGGCCGCCGAGCGCTGGTTGTTCAGCCAGACGCCGAGCTCGAGCTCCGAGGCGTTCGCGTCGCCGCCGCGGGCCGGCAGTCGGCCGTGCTCGGCGCGGAAGGCGAGGAGGCGCGTCGCGGTGTGCCCCCACGCCGTCAAGCGGTGGTCCCGCCACCCGGGGAGCTGACGGTCGAGCCAGCGCTCGCGTGACTCGTCGAGCTCGCCGGCGGCGACGAGGCCGCGCTGCCGCTGCAGCCACCTGGCCAGCGATCGCTCCTCGGGGTCCTCGGCGCGGCTCGCGGGCGCACCGGCGCCGAGCGCGAGCCGACGGGCGAGCCGGTCGGCCTGCTGCCGCCACTCGCGCTCGTCGTCGAACCAGCCGACGACCGACGCGTCCAGCAGGGCGCGGCGGGCGTCGCTCAGGCGGCCGGCTCGCGCGGCGGTGCGCTGCTCGGCGAGCCAGGCGGCGGCGCGGCGCTCCTCGTCGTCGGCGTCGGCGGTGCGGGCCGGAGCGCGGCCGGCTGCGGCGGTGAAGGCGAGGAGCTCGTCGAGGCGCGTGCGCCACGCGGCATCCGGGCGCTCGCGCCAGCTCGGCACCGAGCGGTCGAGTCGGGCCGCCCGCGCCGGGGAGAGCGAGCCGGCGACCGCGAGCCGGCGCTGCCCGGCCAGCCATTCGCCGAGTCGGCGCTCGAGCGGCTCGGCGGCGTGCTTCGCGGGCAGGCGGTCGTGCGCCGCGACCCATCCGGCGAGTCGCCGCGCGGTGCGGGTCCACCGCGCGGCGGCCGGGTCGAGCCAGCCGGGCACTGCGTCGTCCAGTGCCCGACGACGCTCGTCGTCCAGTCGGTCGTCGGCCGCGGCCTCGCGCTGCCGGCGGAGCCAGCCCGCCAGCCGCCGCTCGAACGGCTCCCCGTGGGCCGCCTCGCGCGGGAACCGCCCCGTCTCGGCGATGAAGGCGGCGACCGCCGCGACGGCGTCGTCCCAGCCCTCGTCGGCGGGGCGCCGCCAGCTCGGCAGGTTCAGTTCCAGCCAGGCGAGCCGCTCGGGCGACAGGCGGCCGGATGCCTCGGCCCGCCGCTGTGTGCGCAGCCAGGTCGCGAGGCGTCGCTCGGCGGTGTCGTTCGCGCTCGGCGAGGGGTAGGCGCCCGTCTCGGCGAGGTGCAGCCCCACGGCGACGGCCGTGCCGTGCCAGTCGGTGCCGCGGGGGTCGCGCCAGCCGGGCACGACCGAGTCGAGGTGGCGGAGCCGGCGTTCGGGCAGCGCGCCCGTGCGGAGCAGCTCGCGCTGCCGCTTCAGCCAGCGGGCGACGGCGCGCTCCGGCTCGGCGGCGTTCGCGGCATCCCGCGGCGGTCGCCCGGTGGTGGCGAGGTGCTCGCGCAGCCGTGCGACGCGCGCCTCCCACTCGCCGTCGCCGTCGTGCAGGGCGACGCCGTGCCGGGCGGCACCGTGCCGAGGAGTCGGGATCGACCCGTGCGGGGCCGGTGCGTCGTGGCGCGGGCGCGCGACGGCGAGGCCAGGACCCGACGCGTGCTGCGTCGGCGCCGAGCTGTCGTCGCCCATTCCATACCCCGAATCCGGCGGCGCTGCGCGCACGCCACGGCGACCGCCCCCGCGGTCGCCGAGGCGACCGGAGACATTCGGAACCCGAATCCGAACGCCGGAACACCGGCCGCTGCGGCGATTCTCACAGCCATTGCACAGCTTGGGCAAGGAGGTGGGAAGGGGCCCTGACGAATCCGCTTCGGGGGAGCGCGCTCACCCCCGGTGGATCCGCGTGATTCCGGGCGAGCAGAGGGTCGGCGACGCGGGCGGACCCGTCCGGTTCACCCCCGGACTGGGGGACGCTCGGCGAGTCCGGCGCGTCGCATCCCGGCGATCCACGGCGTCGGGAACGCGATCGACAGCTCCCACGCCAGCTCGCAGTCGGGCTCGGCCGCGACGACCGCGGCGATGCGCTCGGCATCCGCCTCCGCGAGCACGTGCGCCGGGGCGTCGACGCCCCGGTTCCAGGCGGCCATCGCGCGGCGCTTCGCCGCGTTCAGCAGCTCCTCGGGCGAGGCGACGGGAGCACCGTGCTCGAGCCAGCGGGAGCGGCGCGCGCTGCCGGCGTCCTCGAGGGCCGGGCCGTCGAGTCGGTGCAGGCGGGGGCCGCCGGCGGTCTCCTCGTAGAAGCGGCGCTCGCCGGTGCGCAGCACGCGGACGCGGTGGTAGCCGCCCGGGTGCGCTTCGGGCGCGCCGGTCTCGCCGAGGTAGCGGGTCTCCTCCACGCCGCCGGCGGTGGTCCAGCGCAGCACGCGCACCCGGCCCGCCTCGTCATGCCACTCGAGCACGCCGTCGGCGGCCTGGCCGGCGAAGCACAGCTCCTCGGGGTGCGCGGGCGTCGGGATGCGCCGGCCGAACAGCCACGCCTCGCGGGCGCCGGCGCGGTCGACCGCCCAACCGACGGCGCGGTGCCGTTCGCCGCGGCGCCAGTAGGAGACGCCGTCGGCGTGCTCGCGGCGCTCGGTCCACCCCTCCGACGGGTGCGGGGCGGTCGTGGTCTGTTCTGCTGGCATCGTGCTCGTTCCTCGGGTTCGGCCCTCGGGGGCCCTGGATCGTGTGTACAGCGGGTGCGGGTCCACCCGCCGGGCCGCCGAATCGCTGCGTTCGGCGGTGTCCTCATTAGTGCGGACATCCCGGCAAGAGATACATGCGCGGCACGGTCCGCCTTTGTGCCGACGTGCCCGACTTTGATCAAAGTCGGGCACGTCCGAAAGGGAACGGGGGAGCGCGCTTACCGCGGGCGGGCGCACGGCCGATAGTCGGATGCATCGAGGAGAGGCGGTCCGCATGTCGTTGCACGAACTCTCCGCCGTGCTCTGGCGCGAGCGGGAGCTGCTCGACGTGCTGCTGTACAAGCTCGAGGTGGAGCGCCTGCTGCTCGCCACCGACCGCCGCCGCTGGCTCGGCCGGGCCGCGCACGAGATCGAGTTCCTCACCGCCCGCCTCAAGGAGGTCGGGCTCGCGCGCGCCGTCGAGTCCGCCGAGGTGGCCGAGGAGCTGCAGCTGCCCGCGGAGGCGACGCTTCAGGAACTCGCCGACGCCGTCGGCGACGAGGTCTGGCGCGACATCCTGCTCGCCCACCTCGCGGCCCTCCGGGAGGTGACCGGCGAGATCAGCGAGCTCCGCGACGCGAACGAGCAGCTGCTCAAGCAGGCCGCCCGGCCAGCCGGAGTCGCCCAGCACGCCGCCCGGCGCGGCACCACGACCTACGACGCCCGCGGCCTCACCCGGGACGTCGTCGAAGCCACCCTGGTGGACGAGGAGACCTGATGAGCACCTTCGGCGGGCTGAACACCAGCCACACCGCCCTGAACGCCGCGCGCACCGCCGTCGACGTCGCCGGCCAGAACATCGCGAACGTGAAGACGCCCGGCTACACGCGCCAGCGCGCGGAGCTCGCCTCCTCGCCGGTCGCCGGCCCGATCGGCGTCCTCGCGCTCTCGCGCCCCGGCCCCGGGCAGGGCGTCATGGTCACCGGCATCGCCCGCCTCGCGAACGAGATGCTCAACGAGGGGGTCCGCGAGGCCTCCGCGAGCTCCGGGTACCACGCGACCCGTGCGGCCGCGCTCGAGACCCTCGAGACCGGCCTCCGCGAGCCCGGCAAGGACGGCCTCTCCGCACGGATGCAGGAGTTCTGGGCCTCCTGGCAGGACCTCGGCAACGCGGCCGGCGACGGCGCGGCGGCCGCCGTCGTGCTGCAGCAGGCGGCCACCCTCGCCGCGCGCATCGCCGACGGATCCCGCGCGGTCTCCTCGCAGTGGACGGCGCTGCGGAAGGATGCCTCGACGATGGTCGACCAGGTCAACCACGCCGCCGCCCGGGTCGCCGAGCTGAACGACACCATCCGCCGCTCCACCCTCGCCGGCGGGCAGGTCAACGAGCTCCTCGACGAGCGCGACCGCGTCGCCGCCGACCTCGCCTCGATCGCCGGCGGCCAGGTGTACGACCGCGGCGACGGCACCGTCGACGTGCTCGTCGCGGGCAACCCGATCGTCACCGGCACGACCGCGAACCGGCTCGTGCTCGCGGGGCCGACGACCCCGGGCGGCACCGGCGCGGTCTCCGTGCAGTGGGAGCGCCGGCCGGGGACCGCGATCGACCTCGACGGCGGCGAGCTCGCCGGCGCGCTCTCCATGCTCGCACCCGCCTCGGGTGGCACCGGCGGCCCGTTGAACGAGGCGCTGGCCTCCTACGACGCGGTCGCGACGGCGCTCGCCGAGCAGGTCAACGCCGTGCACCGCACCGGTGCGACGCCGAACGGCACGACCGGGCTCGACTTCTTCGCCTTCGACCCCGGCGTGCCGGCGGCGCTCGGCCTGCGCGTCATCCCGACCGACGTGTCGGGCATCGCCGCCGCCCTCCCCGGCGCCGGCGCGAAGGACGGCACCATCGCCGACCGCATCGCCGGCATCGGCCGGGCCGCGGGCTCCCCGGACGAGGTCTGGGGCTCCTTCGTCGGGAAGGTCGGCATCGCCTCCGGCGCGGAGTCCTCGCGGGCGCAGGTCGCCGCGCTCGGCCTCGTCGACGCCGTCGGCCGCCAGCAGTCGGAGTCCGCGGTCGACCTCGACGAGGAGAACCTCGCGCTCGTCACCGCGCAGACCGCCTACCAGGGGGCGGCGCGGGTGTTCACCGCGATCGACGAGATGCTCGAAGTGCTGATCACCCGCACCGGTGTGGTCGGGAGGTAAGCCATGATGAACCGCGTCACCACGATGTCCATCGCGCAGTCCTCGGCGCGCAACCTGCAGCTTGCGGCATCCCAGTTGGCCAGGGCGCAGCAGCGCGCGACCGACTTCAAGGCCATCACGAAGCCCTCTGACGATCCCGCGGCGACCGCGCGGGCCATGCAGGTGCGCGCCGAGCAGCGCGCGAACCTGCAGTACGCGCGCAACATCCAGGACGGCAACGCCTGGCTCTCGACGATCGACTCCGCGCTGCAGTCCACGACGTCGCTGCTCGGCCGGGCCCGCGACCTCACCCTGCAGGGCGCGAACGACGGCGCCCTCTCGCAGACGCAGAAGGACGCCATCGCCGCCGAGCTCGACGCCGTGCGCGACCTGCTGCTCGCGCAGGCGAACTCGAGCTACGCGGGCCGCCAGGTGTTCGCCGGCACCTCCGACCAGCCCGCGTTCGATGCGAGCTACGCGTTCTCCGGCGGAGCGGGCACCGTGGAGCGCCGCGTCGACGCGGGCACCACCGTCCGCGTGGACGTCGACGGCTCGAGCGTCTTCGGCGTCGGCGCGGACTCCGTGTTCGCGACCATCGACCGCATCGCCGCCGGCCTCCGCGCCGGCACGCCCGTCGGCGGGGAGCTCAGTGCGCTCGACGTGCACCGCTCGGCCGTGCTCGACGCGCACGCCGCGGCCGGAGCCCGGCACGCGACCGTGCTCCAGTCGGTCGACCGCAACCTCGCGCAGAAGATCGACCTCGAGGCGACCCGCAGCCGGCTCGAGGACATCGACGTGGCCACCGCCGCCATCGAGCTCTCGACGAGCGAGATCGCGCACCAGGCCGCGCTCGCCGCCACCGCCCGCGCCGTGCGCCCGACCCTGATGGACTACCTGCGATGACCCGACTGACCTTCCTCGCCCCGCCCTTCGGGCTCGCCGACACGGACTTCGAGCTCGCCGCGGTCGACGGCGCGCCGGGCCTGCTCGCCCTCCGGGCGGCGTCGGGCGACGCGCGCCTGTACCTGCTGGATGCCTCGCTGCACCTGCCCGGCTACCACCCGATCGTGCCCCGCATCGACCTGGATGAGCTCGGCGACCCCGAGCCCGCCGTCTACGTCGTGGTGAACCCCTCTGCGGCGCCGACGACCGTCAACCTGCAGGCGCCCATCGTGGTCGCCGCCGACGGCCGCGCACGGCAGACCATCCTCGACCGGGGCGACTGGCCGCTCCGCGCCCCGCTCGCCGAGGTGCTCGCCGCCGCCTGAGCGCCGCGGCATCCCCGCCGACGACGCCGGGACATCCTTCCATTGCGCGCCCGTCGGGGCTAGCGTGAGCCGCGGGGGGATCGATCATGAGCAGTGGGGTGACGTGGACCGGCGCGACCGCCGGGGTGCTAGCGATCACGGGGATCGCGACGGGGTGGTACTGGCTGATCGGGGTGGCGGCGCTCGCCGCGGTGATCGGCGTGATCCTGATCCGGATGTCCCGTCGTCGCTCGGTCGTGCGGGGCGACGAGTCGGCGGCCTTCGAGGCGATGGTGCAGGAGGACGCGAGCGGGACCGAGGGTGAAGCGCCGAGCGGGCCGACGCCGCCGAGCGGACCGATGCCGACGCGCTGATGCTGCGGGCGCGGCGGCTCCGCGGGGTCAGCACCGTGGCCGGTGGGATCGCGGGCATCGTGATCTTCAGCTTCGGGGCGTCTCACCTGATGGGCGCCTTCCGCGGCGGGATCACGATCGTGACCGCGGTGTACCTCGCCTCCGTCGTGGTGCTGTGCGTGCAGTTCCTCGCCGCGCAGCTCGAGCGCCCCTACCGCGTCGACGACCCGGCGCAGCAGGCGGCGCTCGACCGCCTCGACATCGTCGTGCTCGTGCCCTGCTACAACGAGGACCCCGAGGCGCTGCGGCGCTGCCTGCAGTCGTTCTTCGACCAGTCGCGGCTGCCGCAGGCGATCTGCGTGACCGACGACGGCAGTACGAGCGGCGACTACGCCGAGCAGCGGGACTGGTTCCTCGCCGAGGCGGCCCGGCGCGGCATCCGGGCGCACTGGCGACGCACCGAGAACGGCGGCAAGCGGATGGCGCAGGTGATGGGCGCGCGCCGCGAGCCGCGGGCCGACGTCTACGTCACGGTCGATTCCGACAGCATCCTCGACCCCGAGGCCATCGCCGAGGGCCTGAAGCCGTTCGTGCACCCGCGCATCCAGTCGGTGGCCGCCGTCATCCTCACCACGAACGTCGGCACGAACCTGCTGACCCGCATGATGGACCTGATCTGCGTGACCATGCAGCTGGGGGACCGTTCGGCGCTCTCGACGGCGGGCTCCGTCATGGTCAACTGCGGCGGGTGCGCCCTGTACCGCGGCGACGTGCTGCGCGCGAATGTGCGCACGTACCTCACCGAGACCCTCTTCGGCCGCCCCGTGCACATGTCCGACGACAGCCTCCTCACGCTCTTCGCCCTCGAGCGGGGCTTCGCCGTGCAGCAGCCCTCGGCGTTCGCCTTCACGCTCATGCCCGAGAACCTCCGGCACCACACCAAGCAGCAGCTGCGCTGGATGCGCGGCTCGTTCATCCGCTCCTGGTGGCGCTTCAAGTACCTGCCGATGACCCATCCCGCCTACTGGATGCACGCCGTCAAGTGGGTCATGTACATCGCGGTGACCGCGGTCTTCCTGGCCCTGCTGCTGAGCGGGGTGCTGTTCGACCCCGGCGTGTTCGGCTGGGCGCTCGTCGTCACGGTCGGGGTGCAGTTCGCGAGCTCGGCGCGCTACCTCTCGGTGTGGCGCTCGGACCAGGGGCTCGGGCAGCGCTGGCTCGTGTACCTGACCGCGCCGCTCGCGGCCCTCTGGTCGTGGTTCGTGCTCCGGGCGATGCGCTGGTACGCGATGGCGACCTTCCGCGACGTGTCCTGGGGCACGCGCAAGCAGATCGAGGTCGCCGTCACCGCCGAGCACGTCGCGAGCGTCGACGACCGCGGGGTCGTCGCAGCCCAGCTGCACGGTCGGGCACGGGTCTCGTGACCGTCGCGCGGCGCTCCCCTCGGGGGCTCCCGTGCGGACGTCAGCGACCGAGCAGCCGCAACAGCTCCGACTCGGCGCCGGCGCCGAGTTCGGCGGCCTCGCGGTTCGCGTCGGTGACGCCGACGACGATCTCCTCGCGCTGGATGCGCCGGTCGCGCGGTGCCTCGATGCCGAGTCGCACGGAGCTGTCGCCCCGCACCTCCAGCACCGTGATGACGATGTCGTCGCCGATGAGCACGCGCTCGTTCGACTTGCGGGTCAGTACCAGCATCCCTGCTTCGCTCCTCCTGGCCGCAGACTCCCCGGCGGCCGTCACCACCATCATGCGCGGCACCGGCGCGGAGCGCGCCGGAATCAGCGAACGGGCAGCGGCCGGTCGAGCGGAGCGGATGCCCCGTCGGCTCTCGCCCGCCGATCGAGCAGCCCGGAGTCGCGGCTCGCGACCGCCTCGAGCACGAGCCGGTGCTCGCCGAGCGACGCGAGCGTGCCCGGCGAGCGGGCGCTGAACACGCGCAGGCGCGGCTCGATCGCCCGGGCGAGCTCCCGCAGCACGCGATTGCCGGACATGTCGTGGAGCTGCGCGCGGACCGCGAACGCGGCCTCGTCGAGCTCGGCGGGGCTCGCGTCGCCGCGTCGCGCCAGTCGTTCCGCGTCTTGGGCCCGCTCCTCGAGTCCGGTGAGCGCCTCGGGCGTCGGCCGTTCGGCGGCGAAGCGGACGGCGAGGCGGTCGAGCAGCCTGCCGAGGTCGAGGAAGCCGCTGAGCTCGGCCTCCGGGATGTCGCGCACCCGCGCGGAAAGCTGGCCCGAACCCGGCGCGAGGAGCCCCTCCTTCGCCAGCTCGCCGATCGCGCCCCGGACGTCGGCGCGGCCGGCACCGTACCGCTCGGCGAGGACCCGCGTCGGCAGCGGCTGGCCCGGCGCCCGCGCTCCGCTGAGGATCTCGGCGCGTAGGGCGGCCGCGATGCGCTCGACCGCGTGCGGCTCGGCGCCCGGCGCGGCGGTCGGGTCGCCGAGTTCGCGACCGAAGCCGCCGTTCGACTCGTCGAGCCGGCGGAGCGCCCAGACGCGGCGGGCGGTGCGGAGCTCGGCGTTGAAGCGCCGCGCGGCCAGCTCGGCGGCATCCGCGTCGCGCGCGGTGAACGCCGCGTCGAAGTCGGCGAGTGCGCGGGCGGGGTCGAGCTCCGCATCATCGGCGAAGGCGAGCAGCCGGAGCGACCGGCTGAAGAGCAGATCGTGGAGCGCGAGCAGCGGGCCGTTGCCGGTCGAGGCATAGACCTCGGCCCGGAAGCGCCCGCCGATGCGGATCAGATCGAGGTCGTCGCCGCGCTGCAGGGCTCGTTCGGCCGCGGCGATCTGGCGGCGGAAACCCGCGAGGTCCCGGCTGGTTCGGCGGTGCGCCGCCTGGCGGGCCGCGACCCGGTCGAGCAGCGACTGCACCTCGGCGAGGTCGGCGGCGTCGGACCTGGTGAAAGAGGTCACCCGCCAGCCCTGAGCGGATGACTCGTCGACGAGTCGCTCCGAGACGAGTCGCCGGATCGCCGTCCGCACCGCGTGACGGCTGACCCCGGCCTCGCGCGCGATCGGGAGCTCGATGAGTCGCGAGCCGCCCGGCAGCGTGCCGATGACGATGTCGCCGCGCAGCTTCCGGAAGACGCGGGAGGCGGCGGCATCGGTGTAGGCCGAGACGTCGCCCCGGCCGGAGGCGCCCCCGAGGAATCCGGGGCTGCCGCGACGGAGTTCGGTGGTGCGCGGCTCGGCCGTGGTCGTGGTCGTGGCCGTGGGGCGGCGCGGATCGACGGAGGGGCGGGGGACGAGGCGATCGAGAACCATCGTTGGACTCTCCTGGCAGCGGATCGACGGGACGCGGCGGAGCCGTCGTGCGCGGTCGGGCTCGCCGAGGAGCGCGCTCCGGGGCTGCGTCGCCGCTGCCCCGGAGCGCCGGGGGTCAGAACATGGTGTTGTCGTTGGCGGCTTCGGCGGGGACCGGCTGGATGACGTCCCAGTGCTCGACGATCATGCCGTCGTCGACCCGGAAGACGTCGACGACGGCGGAGCCGAGTTGCTCGGGAGCGTCGGTCGAGCGCACGTGCAGGTAGACGAGGTCGCCGTCGGTGGCGCTCCGCACGATCTCGGCGCGAGACTCGGGGTTCTCGGCGAAGAAGCCGGTGAAGAACGAGACGAAGGGCTCCTTGCCGTCCGGCACGGCCGGGTTGTGCTGGATGTAGTCGTCGGCGATGACCTCGGCCGCCTCCTCCGTCTCGTGCTCGTTGAAGAAGCGGTCGTAGAACTCGAGCACGAGCTCGCGGTTCGCCTCCTCTGCGGCGAGGTCGCGGCCGGATGAGTTCGCCGGCTCGGCCGGGGACGCGGCCGGTGCCGCTGCGCTGCAGGCCGCGAGCGCGAGCACGGTGGGAAGGGCGAGGGATGCCAGAGCGATGCGAATGGATTTGGAAGTTTTCATGTTGCATACCAGCGTATGAAGGGCAGCCCCGCCGATTCGATGTCAGAAAAGGGATTCTTGTGGTGAAAATCGGATCCGAGGGGATACCTGTCGTGCGCTTCCGCCGACCGGGGTCCGCGGCGCGGGTGGAGCTGGTCCGGGTGGCCGAGCTGCGCGACGGCGAGGCGGCGGCCGCGGCGCTGCGCGAGCCGCAGCGCCCGAGCTTCGATCTGCTGATCGAGGTCGGCGCCGGCCGCGCCACCCACCGGGTGGATCAGGTGGAGCACCGCCTTCGAGCCGGAGACCTGCTCTGGGTGCGCGCCGGGCAGGTGCAGCAGTGGGGCGAGCTGAGCGAGTGGGACGGGCGGGTCGTGCTCTTCCGGCCCGAGGTCATCACGCCGGCCTCCGTCGAACTCCTGCGACGCGCGGGTGTCGCGGGCCGCGCGCACTGGCGCCGGGGGAGCTACCCCGACGAGGTGGTCCCGCTGCTGCAGGCGCTCGAGGAGCTCGACCGCGGCGCGACGCGCTGCACCGCCGCCGCCGTCGAGCACGTGCTCGAGGCGATCCTGTTGCGGCTCTGCAGCGGCGCGGCGCCGGCGGACCCGCCGCGGGGATCCGCGGCGCTCTACGAGCGCTTCGTGAGCCTCCTCGACGAGCGCGGGCCGCGGGGCATCGGCCGCTCCGTCGAGTCCGCTGCGCAACTGCTCGGCTGCACGCCGAAGACGCTGACCGTGGCGGTGCGGGAGCATGGCGGCCGCACGGCCAAGCAGCTGATCGACGAGCGGGTGATCCTCGAGGCGAAACGGTTGCTGGCCCACCTGCCCGACGCGCCGGTGCGGGACGTCGCAGCGGCGCTCGGCTTCCACGATGCCGCGAACTTCTCGAAGTTCTTCAAACGCCATGCCGCGGTGACGCCGGCTGCGTTCCGCTCCTCGTCGATTTGAGTTTCTGTTATCCCGTTTTGTAGAGTTGCGGCGGGAAATCCCACGCGGTCGACGAATCGGGTTGGTCGACTGCAGGACCAGGGGGCCGCCGTTCTGCAGAACATCCCAGGCGGCCCCCTGGTTTCCTTCTCCGGGAGCTGGCATCCCATCTGGGGTGGATGTCGGCATGGTTCGGGAGACCGTTTCGCTTACAGTGGAGGGAAAATGTCGCGTCCGCGTACACGCATGTCCGGGTTCGGGAAGGTTCGGCGTGGGGATGTCTCGTCGGGTTCTGGGCGGGCGGGGGTGGTGCGCGGGCTTGCTGCGGGCACCGTGGCCCTGCTCGTCGTCGGGGGCGGTGGGGCGCTGAGCGCGCAGGCCGCGCCTGGGGATCCGTCCCAGGCGTTGGGGCAGTTCCTGGGGGCGGATCTGCTGCAACTGCAGGCCGCGGACCTGGCCTACGCCTACGCCTCGGATCCGG
>NZ_BMRJ01000001.1:1074315-1153917 GCF_014648575.1 Agromyces mediolanus
CGCACTCGGTGCGCAGGCCGCACCCGATGATCCGTCTCAGGCGTTGGGGCAGTTCCTGGGGGCGGATCTGCTGCAACTGCAGGCCGCGGACCTGGCCTACGCCTACGCCTCGGATCCGGGCGGTCCGCCCAGTGAGGCCGACCCGTTCGATCTCGCGGTGCTGCAGGCCCTGGGCCTGCAGGTCGATCTCATCGGGAACGGGCTGGTGCAGGTGCCGTTGCTGACCGACGGGACCGGGCCCGGCCTGTTGAACCTCGGCGAGATCGGGGTGATCAACAGCTACGCCGGCACCGCGTCCACGACGGACTCGGTCGCCGCGTCCGGCGCGGTCGCCGATGACGGCACGATCTCGGTGTCCGAGGACGCCGACCCCGCCGACTTCGGCAACGCGACGGTGAATCTCACCGATCTGCTCGACCAGCTCGGCGTCGCCGCCGTGACCGACCAGCTCATCGACGAGGCGTCCCTGGAAGTCGGCGCCCTCGCCACCCGCGCCGCGAAGAACGGCGGCACCGGCATCACGAGCGACTACCGCGTCACCGACCTCGGGCTCGAGCTCTCCAGCCCCGCCGTCGCAGCCCTGGCCACGCAACTGCGCGGCACCCTGGGCACCGCGTCCACCGAACTCACCAGCGACCTCGAAGCCCTCGCCGGGCCCGGCGGGGCCGTGCAGAGCGTCGTCGACGCGATCGCCGACATCCAACTCCTCGGCGTCGCATCCGTGAGCCTCGGCGACGCGACCATCGCCGTGACCCCGCCGAACCTGAGCCAGCTCGTGGACCAGCTCCTCGGCGGACCCAACGCGATCCTCTACAGCGACGACGGCGCCATCAGCGTGAACCTCACCGACGGCACCATCTCGGTCGACCTCGCCGAACTCGTCAACCCCGGCGGGCCGAACCTGAACGGACTCCCCGCCAACACCAGCGTGCTCACCCCTGAAGTCATCGGGATGATCACCGACGGCGTCAACCAAGCCCTCGGCAAACTCGTCGGACACCTCACGGGGGGCCTCGACGCCCTCCTCGAATCGACCCAAATCAGCCTCAACGTCGGGCTCAGCGTCGTCGCCCTGCCCGCTCTCGGCGGCCTGCAACTCGTCAACGCACCCATCATCATCAACGGCACCCTCACCCAGTTCCTCAACGGCACCGCCACCATCGACGCGTCGGGTATCCGGCTCCTCCCCTCCGCCCCGAGCTGCCTCGGTGCATCCGTGGGAGGCATCTGCATGGGCGTCGACATCAACCGCCTGCTCGGCACGGTCCTCTCGACCGTCACCGAGACGCTCGCGCCCGCGATCCTCGCCGGCGTCGCTGCCCCGCTTCAGGCCGTGCTCACGGCGTCGAGCGCCGCAACCACCGCTGCGTTGAACGGCGTCGTTCAGGGCCTGCTGGAGCTGCTGCGCCCGGCGCTCGACGGCCTGCTCGCCAACCTCGCGGTCATCAGAATCAACGAGCAACCCACTGAAGCGCCGCTGAACGAGGCCGGCGGCGACCTCGGGCCGGGCTCGTTCACCGTCCGCGCGCTCAGCGTCACGCTCCTGCCGAATGTCGCGAACACCGATCTCGCGAAGGTGACGCTCGCGTCCTCGACGGTGCTCGCCGCGGACGACGTCGTCGTGCCGGTGGTGGTGCCGGTGCTGGTGGCGTTGTCGCCGTCGGAGGGGCCGGTGGCTGGTGGGACGTCGGTGACGGTGTCCGGGTCGGATCTTGCGGGTGCGACGTCGGTGACGGTCGGTGGGGTGTCGGTGCCGTTCGAGCAGGTGAGCGGGTCGGAGATTCGTTTCGTGACGCCGCCGGGGGCGGCGGGGCCGGTGGATGTGGTGGTGTCGACGCCGGGTGGGTCGAGCAATCCGCTGCCGTTCACGTACGTCAGCGAGACGGATGCTGGCAACGGCAACGGCAACGGCAACGGCAACGGCAACGGCAACGGCAACGGCAACGGCAACGGCAACGGCACCGGGAACGGGAACGGCAACGGCAACGGCAACGGCAACGGCAACGGCACCGGGAACGGGAACGGCACCGGGAACGGGAACGGGAACGGCACCGGGAACGGGAATGGCACCGGGAACGGGAACGGGAACGGGACCGGCACCGGGAACGGGAACGGCACCGGGAACGGGAACGGGACCGGCAACGGGAACGGCAACGGCAACGGCACCGGCACCGGCACCGGGAACGGCAACGGCAACGGGAACGGCACCGGGAACGGCGTCGGCACCGGGAACGGCGTCGGCACCGGGAACGGCGTCGGCACCGAGAGCACCAACGCGACCGGCTCGGGCTCCGGCGGCGCCTCGACGGAGCGCGACGCGCTTACGGGCGGCTCCCGCGGGGCGGGCGCGTCCGATGGTCTCGCCTCGACGGGCATCGATCTGGCCGTGGCCGTCGGTGCGATCGCCGCCGTCCTGGCCGGGCTCGGCGCGATCGTGACGTCTTGGCTCGGCGGTCGTCGGAAGGCCGGCGTCCGACGCGGCCAGCGCGCCTGAGGGAGCAGCGCAGCGGGGGCCGGTGCACTGCACCGGCCCCCGCTCCATCACCATCAGGCGCGCGGCTGCCGCCAGCCGACGCGCGGACCGAAGCGCGAGACGTCGAGCGGATGCCTCGTCCGCTCCGCCCCGACGGCCGCGAGCGCCGAGATCGGCAGCGCGGCATCCACCCGAGCGAGCCAGTACGCCGTGTCGTCGGTGCGCCGGCTGACGTCGACGGCGGCCCACACCTCGTCCGGCCGGAGCTCGGCGATCGCAGTGAGGTCGTCGTCGAGGCCGACCGACACCGCGAGCACGACCGCGGCGTGCTGCTCGACGGCACGCATCCGCGCGGCCAGCGCCGCCCGCCGGTCGGGCACGTCGGCCTCGGAATCCGCCGCCCGGCCGTGCAGCAGCAGGGGTGCGCCGGCCGCCTGGCCGATGAGTCCGCGCGCCGCCGTCTCGGCGTCGTCGCCGAGGCCGAGGACGAGCACGAAGTCGCCCGCGGACGCGCGGTCGGCGACGAGCGGGATGCCGGGCGCCTCGAGCTCCACGAGCGAGGAGCGCACGGCCTCGAGCACGATCGGGCGGTCCTCGGCGTCGGCGAGCTCCGGCTCCGGCGAAGCGCTCGCGACGCCGTCGCCGCCCGGGCCATCCGCCGCCGGCGCTGCCACCGGGGGCGCCGCCGGTGCCGCGAGCGGCGGCACCGCGATCGCCCGCTCGACGTCGGCGAGCAGGGTCGCGAAGGCTCGGCTCGACGTCGAGGCCTGCGGGCCCGCGGCCGGCTCGATCGCTGCGGCCGCGCGGGTGGTGGAGGGGCCGGTGGGGCCTGCGCCGCCATCCGCCCGGTCCGCGTCGGCGAGGAGCGCCGCGATGCCCGCGCGGTCCACGCGCTCCGGGTCGATCCCGCCCGCGGGGGCCGCGTCGTCCGGCACGATCACCGTCGCCTCGATCTCCTCGTGCGCGAGGAAGCGGCCGAGCCCCTTGCGGGTCACCCGGGTCGCCTCGGTGATGCGGGCCTCCGGCCCGTAGGCGAGGAGCACCTGCATGCGCAGCTCCTCGAGACTGGCCGCCTTACGCCGGAAGCTCGGCATCGCTCCGGATCACCCCCACGGTCTCGATGGTGGCGGCGCCCGCGGACGCCTGCTGGTAGGAGAGCACCGGGGTCCCCGGCGACTGCGCCGCGACCAGCCGGTGCACGGCGGGCCGGAGCGCGGGAGCGCACACGAGGACCGCCCGGCCGCCCTCGGCCTCCGCCGAGCGGATCCGGTCGCGCACGCCCGTGAGCACGCGCTCGATCGTCTCGGGCGGCAGCAGGATCTGGCTGCCGTGCTCGCTCGGCCGCAGCCCCTCGAGCATGCGCTGCTCGAGCATCGGGTCGATCATCACCACGCGGAGCACGCCGTCGTCGGCGAACGCGGCCGGCAGCACCGCGCCGAGGGCGTCGCGGGCGGCCTCGACGAGCAGCTCCGGGTCGGTCGTCGTCTTCGCCCGCAGCGAGACGGCCTCGTAGATGCGCGGCAGGTCGGTGATCGGCACCCGCTCGGCGAGGAGGCCCTGCAGCACCCGCTGCACCTCCGCGAGCGACAGCGGGGTCGGCGTGAGCTCCTCGACGGCCGCCGGGTTCTCGGCCCGCACGCCCTCGGTGAGCACGCGCACGTCCTCTCGGCTGAGCAGGCGCGCGGCGTGGTCGCCGACGATGCTCGACAGGTGCGTCACGATGACCGACACGCGGTCGATCACGGTCGCGCCGAGGAGCTCGGCGTTTCGGCGCGACTCCGTCGGCACCCACTTGCCGGCGAGGCCCCACACGGGTTCGATCGTCGGTTCGCCGGGCAGCGACTCCAGGTGGTCGCCGAGCGCCAGGGCGCGGCCGGGCGGCGCCTGCCCGCGGCCCACCTCGACGCCCGCGACGCGGATCGAGTAGGTCGACGGCGGCAGCTCGACGCTGTCGCGCGTGCGCACCGGCGGGATGACGAAGCCCATCTCCATCGCGAGCTTGCGCCGCAGCGCCTTCACCCGGGCCAGGAGGTCGTCGGCCGAGCCGTTGACGAGGTCGACGAGGTCGGTGGCGAGGCCGATCTCGAGGGCGTGCACCCGCGCCTGCGCGAGCAGGTCCTCGGTGGTCTCGGCGCGGGGCGCCGCCGCCTCGATCTCGTCGGCCCGAGCCTGCTGCTCGGCGGTGCGCTCCCTCGTGCGCACCCGCTGGGCGAGCATGGCGAGCACGATGCCGGCGCCGAGGAACGGCAGGATCGGCATCCCGGGGATGAAGCCCATCAGCACCGCGGCGCCCGCCGCGATGCCGAGCGCCGTGCGCGACTGCATGAGCTGCGCCGCCGCGCTGTCGCCCATGTCGGTCTCGCTGTTCGAGCGGGTGACGACCATGCCCGTCGACACCGCCATCAGCAGCGCGGGGATCTGGGTGACGAGGCCGTCGCCGATGGTGAGCAGCGTGTAGGTGTTCAGCGCGTCGCCGATCTCCATGCCGCGCTGCACCATGCCGATCGTGATGCCGCCGATGATGTTGATCAGGATGATCACGATGCCGGCGATCGCGTCGCCCTTGACGAACTTCGAGGCGCCGTCCATCGCGCCGTAGAAGTCGGCCTCCGCCGAGACCTCCTCGCGGCGGCGGCGCGCCTCGGTCTCGGTGATGAGCCCCGCGTTCAGGTCGGCGTCGATCGCCATCTGCTTGCCGGGCATCGCGTCGAGGGTGAAGCGCGCGCCGACCTCGGCGACGCGCTCGGCGCCCTTCGTCACGACGACGAACTGGATGACGACGAGGATGAGGAACACGACCGCGCCGATGATGATCGAGCCGCCGACCGCCACGTGCCCGAAGGCCGCGATGACCTGCCCCGCGTAGCCCTCGCCGAGCACGAGGCGGGTCGAGGCGACGTTGAGGCCCAGCCGGAACAGGGTCGCCACGAGCAGCAGCGAGGGGAACACCGAGAAGTCCAGCGGCTTCTTCACGAACATGGTCGTCAGCAGGATGACGAGCGCGAAGAGGATGTTCACGACGATGAGGGCGTCGAGCATCCAGGCGGGCACGGGCACGATCAGCAGCAGCAGGATGCCGACGACGCCGAGCGGCACCGCGATCATGGAGAGCCTGCGGTTCATCCGACACCTCCGGCGGGGGTCATGGTGGTCATGGCGTGCACGCCGGCGACGCTGCCGCGGCGGCGGAGGGCCTGCACGAAGGTGAGCACGACGGCGACGGCCTGGTAGAGCTCGACGGGGATCTCCTCGCCGAGCCGGCACGCGGCGTGCAGGGCGCGGGCCAGCGGCACGTCGCGCACCATCGGCACGCCGGCGCGCTCGGCCTCCTCGCGGATGCGGGCGGCGATGTGCCCCTTGCCCTTCGCGACGAGGCGGGGCGCGCTGCGCCCGGGCTCGTAGCGCAGGGCGACGGCGACGTGCGTGGGGTTCACGACGACGACGCTCGCGTCGGCCACCGCGGAGATCATCCGGTTGCGGCTCATCGCGAGCTGACGGGAGCGGCGCTGCGACTTCACGAGCGGGTCGCCGTCGGTGTGCTTCGCCTCGTCGCGCACCTCCTTCTTCGTCATCATCGTGTGCTTGCGGTTGCGGCGGCGCACGACGAGCACGTCGAGGGCGGCGAGCACGAGGCCCACCGCGACGGCGGTGACGACGAGCGCGGCGACGCCGTCCGACGCGGCCTGCAGCACGGTGGTGAGCGGCAACCCGCCCGCGCCGGCGAGGATCGGCATCAGCGACTGCACGACCGACCACAGCACGACGCCGAGCACCGCGGTCTTCGCGAGCGCCTTCGCGCCCTGCCAGAGCGCCTGGAATCCGAAGACCCGGCCGATGCCCTTCACCGGGTCGAACTGCTCGAAGCGCCAGAACTTGCGCCGGAAGTGCACGCCGCCCTGCAGCACCGCCGCGGCGAGCACCACGATCGAGACGACGACGAACGCGAGGCCGAGGGTCGGCAGCATCGAGGCGAAGCCGGCCTCGAGGGCCTGCGTCGCCGCGGCGCCCGAGGGGGCGGCCGCGACCTCCGCCACGAGGTGGAACTGCGCCACCGCGGCATCCGTCCCGACCGCGATCGTCGCGGGCAGCACGACGGCGATCGCACCGATGCCGATCCAGGCCGTGAGGTCCTGCGAACGCTGCAGCTTGCCCTCGCGGCGCACCTCGCGCATCCGCTTGTCCGTCGCCTGTTCGCTGCGCTCACCGACGTCGCTCATCGCTCACCACCCCTTCCGCATCGCGCCGATCGCGGTCTCCGTGAGCGCGTCGACGACGCCCGGGAGGGCGACGAAGACGGTGCCGGCGAGGGCGAGGGTCAGCAGGATCTTCAGCGGGAAGCCCATCGCGAAGGCGTTCAGGGCGGGCGCGACGCGGGTCAGCAGGCCGAGGCCCGCGTCGGCGAGGAACAGCACGACGAGCAGCGGCCCCGCGATCTGCGCCGCGGAGACGAGGATGCCGCTCGCCGCGTCGACCGCGGACTCCGCCGAGCGGGCCACGTCGATGCCGACGCCGAGCGGGATCGCGTCGAACGACTGGAACATCCCCATCAGCACGACGAGGTACGCGCCCGAGGCGGCCATCAGCGCGATCGCCGCGAGGTTGAAGAAGCGGGCGAACTGGGCGCCCTGCACCATCGACTGCGGGTCGAAGCCCTGCGCGAGCTGGAAGCCGCCGAAGAGGTCGAGCAGCCCGCCGGCCGACTGGATCGCGCTGAACACGGCGTAGACGAGGAAGCCGAGCAGCGCCCCCGTGCCGACCTCGGCGATGAGGGCGCCGAGGAATCCGGCGCCGTCGGGCGGCGTGTAGCCCGGCACCACGGCGGGCGACACGGCGAGTCCGAGCGCGAGCGCGAGCCCCGCCTTCACCCGCATCGGCACCGCCCGGTTCGAGAACGGCGGGGCGATCACGAGGAAGGCGGCCATCCGCACGCTCGCGAGCATCACGGCCTCGAGCCAGGCGGGGTCGAAGGCGAAGTCCATCAGCCGGCCCCCACGAGGCTCGGGATGCGCTCGAACAGCCCGAGCGTGAAGGCGACGATCTCGCTGATCATCCAGTGCCCGCAGACGACGAGCGCGATGCCGACGGCCACCGCTTTCGGCACGAACGAGAGCGTCACCTCCTGGATCTGCGTGATCGACTGCAGCAGCGAGATCGCGAAGCCCACGACGAGCGCAGTGAGCAGCGCCGGCGCACCGAGCTTCGCGGCGACGAGGAGGCCCTGGAGGCCGATGTCGAGGACGGCGGCGGTGTCCACTCAGCCTCCCCGGTAACTGGAGACGAGGGTCGTGGCGAGCAGGCCCCAGCCGTCCACGAGGATGAACAGCAGGATCTTGAACGGCAGCGAGATCATCACCGGCGGCAGCATCATCATGCCCATCGACATCAGCACCGCGGAGACGACGAGGTCGATGACGAGGAACGGCACGAACACGACGAAGCCGATGATGAACGCCGAGCGCAGCTCCGAGATGACGAACGCGGGGATCAGCGTCCACAGGTCGACCGCCGAGGGGTCGGCGGGGTTCGGGAGCCCTGCGGCCCTGGTCATCAGGGCGAGATCCTCCTCGCGGGTGAACGACAGCATCCAGTCGCGCAGCGGCGCGACGCCCGCCTCGAACGCCTGGCTCGCGTCGAGCTGGCCGGCGAGATAGGGCTGGATGCCGAGCTCGTTCACCTGCGCGAGCACGGGCTGCATCACGAAGAAGGAGAGGAACAGGGCGAGGCCCGCGAGCACCTGGTTCGGCGGGATCGCGGGCAGCGACAGCGCGTTCCTGGCCATCGCGAGCACCACGAAGATCTTCGTGAACGAGGTCGTCATGATCAGCAGCGCCGGGGCGACGGCGAGCAGTGTGATGCCGATGAGGGTGACGATCGCCGAGGAGGGCGTGCCGTCCGGGCCGTTGATGGACACGCCGAAGCCGCCCTGCCCGGGATCCACGGGGGCGACGGGGTCGCTCGGCGGAGTGGGGGCGTTGGGGTCGATCTCCACGGCGAAGCCGGCTGCGGAGGAGAGCACGACCCAGAGGAGCGCGATCAGGATGGAAGCGGCCGCGATGGCGGCGATCCGCAGAGGCTTCCCCGACCGGCTGCTGCCGGCCGAGGGGCGCGTCATATGCCGAGGCCCTCCTTCACCCCGGCGAGCGAGCGCTTCCATGTCTCGGCCGAGAGGATCGACCCGCGGCGCGATCCGTGCGATGCGGGTGCGGTGGAGGCCGCTGCGAGGGCGGCACGGCGGGTGACGGGCGCGTCGGCGTCGGCCGACGGCTCGTCGAAGATGGCGAGGGCGTCGAGCCCGTCGAGGACGTCGTCCTCACGGCGTGCCGCCGACGGCTGCGCGGATGCCTCGACGGGCACCGGCTCGGCGGGGGCGACGGCGGCGGCGAGCACCGCGTCGAACTCGGCGTCGGGCACCGGCGCCGGCCGGTCGCTCAGCACGGACACCCCGTGCTCGGTGACGCCCAGCACCAGACGGCGGCCGTCGGCATCTACGATCGCGACCGAGGCCTTCGGCGACAGCGACTGGCGCGCGACGACCTGGACGAGCCCCGCCTTCTTCGACCCCGAACGCCGCCGGCTGAGCTGGCGGTGCGCCACCCAGATGACGGCGAGGACGACGCCGAGGGCGACGACCACGCGGAGGACGAGGAAAACGGCATCCACTAGCGGGCGCCCTCCTGGGCGTCGAGGATGCGGGTGACGCGCACGCCGTAGTCCTGATCCACGACGACGACCTCGCCGTGGGCGATGATGCGGCCGTTCAGCAGGATGTCGGCGGGGGCTCCGGCGGAGCGGTCGAGCTCCACCACGGCGCCGGGCTCGAGGCCCAGCACGTCGCGCACCGTCATCCGCGTCCGGCCGATCTCGACCGTGAGCGCCATCTCGACGCCGTTGATGCGGTTCAGCCGCTCCTCGGGGTCGCCCCCGAGCGGGCCGCCCTGGCGGGCCGAGCGGCGCGGCCGCACGGCGAACCAGCCGACGATCGACTCGCCGTCGAGCAGCTCGAAGACCTCCGCGTCCGGGTCGTCGAAGAGCCCGGCGCCCTCGCGGACCTCGCCGAGCACGCCCGTGCCGTAGACGCGGGCCGCGGCGGCGAGCGCCGGGTGCACGAGGTTCTGCACGGCGAGCCCGTCGTGGGCGATCGTACCGACGCCAAGGAAGCCGACCGCGACATCGACCGAGACCTGCCCGACCGAGCTCGCCTCGAAGGATTCCGCCGGCGCCACCCGGCCGGCCGGGCCGCCGACCGTGTAGCCGTTCTCGCTCGGCAGGGCGCGGGCGAGCTCGGCGGCGGCGTCGGCGGCGAGCGCGGCGGAGGCGGTCGTGGTCATCAGGGGATCTCCAGGGTCTCGGTGATGGTGCAGGCGAGCCGGTTGCCGGTGCGGCCGATCGCGGCACGGCCGACGGCGCGACCGTCGACGGTGACGAGGAACGGCTCGCTCGCGGCGTGCGCGAGCGGGATCACGTCGCCGACGGCGAGCTCGAGGATGTCGTGCGGGGTGACCGGAACGGGGGCGAGGCCGACGCCGAGCGGCACCGGGGTCAGTTCGATCTGCGCCGCGACGAGGCTGCGGGCGCGGTCGGTCGCGACCACGGGGTTCGATTCGCCGAGGCCGCGCAGCACCGCGTCGGCCGGCAGCGCGAGGGTCGCCGTCGTCTCGCGCTCGGCGCACTCCACGATGAAGCTCGCGACGATCATGAGCGCGGACGTCGGCGCGGCCTGCGCGAACTGCGCCGTGTGGTGCAGCGAGTCGAACTCCGGACGGGCGGGGAGGATACGGCCGAGCGAGTACTGCAGGTCGTCGAGGAGGTCGTCGAGGAGCGCGCGCAGCAGCTGCTGCTCGATCTCGGTGAAGGTGCGCTCGGGCTCGATGCGCTCGCCGGAGCCGCCGAGCATGTGCGTCATCCAGCCGAGGGCGGCCGAGGCGGGGAACTGGATGACGGCCTTCGCCTCGTCGCCCGCGAGGCGGCAGAGCACCATCGTGGTCGCGGGCGGCAGCGAGGCGGCGTAGTCGTCGTAGGTGTGCATGCCGACCTGCAGGAACGTCGCCTGCGAGCGGGCGCGCACGTTCGCGGTGAGCTGCGTGCCCCACTGCCGGGCGAAGCTCTCGAAGGCGAGCTCGAGCACGCGGGAGTGCTCGCGGGCGAGCGTCGTCGGGCGACGGAAGTCGTAGGGCTCGGCGGCGCGCGTCGGCGTCTCGGCCTGCTCCTCGGTTCTCGTCAGCACGAATCCGACTATCGGTCGCGGTGCCCGGCGCGGTTAGCATCGCCCGCCGAGCTGGTTCGCTGAGCCCGTCGAACCGTTGGTTCGCTGAGCCTGTCGAAGCGCTGGTTCGCTGAGCTTGTCGAAGCGCTGGTTCGCTGAGCTCGTCGAAGCGCCCCTCGACAAGCTCGGGGAACCACCTGGCCCGCTGAGCTTGTCGAAGCGTGCCGGCCCCCTCGACAAGCTCGGGGAACCAGGCTGGTTCGCTGAGCCTGTCGAAGCGCCCCTCGACAAGCTCGGGGAGCCAGGGCGCCCCCTCGACAAGCTCGGGGAGCCAGGGCGCCCCCTCGACGAGCTCGGGGAGCCAGCCGAGCTACTGCCCCGCCGTCGTCGCGGCTTCGAGCTGGTCGTAGAGGGCGGGGAGCAGCGCCCGCACGTCTTCGGGCTGGTCGGAGACGACGACGAGGTCGACGCGGCGGTTCAGCGCCATCCCCTCCTCGTCGGAGCGCGCCGTGATGGGGCGGGCCGAGCCGTAGCCGATCGCGACCGCGCGCTCGGGCGAGAGCGAGCCCTGCTCGACGAAGTAGCGCACGACGCGGGCCGCGCGTCCACTGGCGAGTTCCCAGTCGGTCGGGAACGGCCCCGGCGAGCCGTGCGGGTCGGCGTGCCCCTCGACGCGGATCTCGTTCGGGATGGACGACAGCACGCCGCCCACGATCGTCAGCACCCGCTGCGCGAGCTCGCTGAGGTCCACGCTGTTGCCGGTGAAGTACGTCTCCGCTCCGACGAGCCGGATGATGAGGCCGTGCTCGTCGATGTCGAAGGCCACGGCCTCGCGCAGACCGGCCTGCTTCAGCGCGGCATCGATGCGGTCGCGGATCTCGACGAGGTTCTGCAGCTCCTGCTTCGCGAGGTCGAGCGGGGTCGGCTCCTGCTCCGTCTCCTCGCTGCGCAGCTCGGCGGGCACGACGTAGCCGTCCGAGATGTCCACCTTGTCGCTGGCCTCCTGGCCGAATCCGGTGGCGAGCGAATTGCTGAGCGCCTGGAACTTCTCGGCGTCGACGGTCGACATCGCGAAGAGCACGATGAACATGCACATCAGCACGGTGACCATGTCCATGTACGAGGCCATCCAGCGCTCGTCGTTGTGGACCTCGCCGTTCGCCGCGCGGCGCTTCCGCCGGGCGCTCATGCCGCCTCTTGCTGCTGCCCCAGGCCCGGGGCGATGGCCCGCAGGCGCTCGCCGAGGAGTCGCGGTTGACTGCCGGACTGGATGGCGAGCGCGCCCTCCATGACGAGGGTCATGTGCTCGGCCTCGAGCGTGGTGAGGCGGGCGATCCGGTCGCCGATCGGCAGCCAGATGAAGTTCGCCGACAGCAGGCCCCAGAGGGTGGCGACGAAGGCGGTCGCGATGGAGGGGCCGAGGGTGTCGGGGGAGTCGAGCTTCTCGAGCACGTGCGTCAGCGAGACGACCGTGCCGATGATGCCGATGGTCGGCGCGTAGCCGCCGAGCGCCTTGTAGAACTTCGCGGACTGCATGCCGTCGCGCTCCTTGGAGGCGATCTCCTCCTCGAGCAGCGAGCGCAGCTCGTCGCCGTCGGTGCCGTCGGCGATGTTCTGCAGGGCGTTGCGGAGGAACGGGTCGTCGGTCTCCGAGGCATCCTGCTCCAGCGAGAGGAGGCCCTCGCGCCGCGCCTTCTCGGCGATCTCGACGAGGCGGTCGATCGTGCCCTGCGGCTTCGCGGTCTTGCCGCGGAAGGCGCGGGGGAGCGCCTTGACCGCGCGGAACGCGTCGCCGAGCGTCGCGCCGGCGATGCCGACGGCGATGGTCGCGCCGAAGACGAGGGCCATCGGGGCGGGGAGGAGGAGCGCCTCGACGTGCGCGCCCTCGAGCGTGATCATCGCGTAGAGCGAGCCGAACGCGAGGACGAGGCCGATGAGCAGGGAGGGGTCCACGGTCAGTCCGCCTTCGGTGCCAGGGTCAGGCGGGTCACGGGGGCCGGGGTGCCGCGGTCGAGCTCCTGCGCGCGGGCGAGCACGCGGGCGCGGAACTCGACGATCCGCTCGATGACCTCTTCGACGGACTCCGTCACGACGTAGTTCGTGCCGTCGACCATCAGGAGCGTCGTGTCGGGGGTCGCGTGGATGCGCTCGACGAGGTCGGCGTTCAGCGCGAAGCTGCTGCCGTTCAGTCGTGTCACGACGATCATGGGGTCCCCCGAAGCTGCAGGGGCGACCGGGGCGGCCGCCGCTCTCCACTCTCGGCCGCGCGGTGTCCCGCCGTTAGGGGGCGCGGCGCGCACACGGTGGAGAACTCCGGCGCGAATATATCGAAAGCGATATTCTGGGTTCAGAAGGGCAGAGGGAACGGAGGGCCGCATGGAGATTTCAGCGAAGCGCGCAGCGCAGCTGCTGCGGGCCGCGAGGCTCAGTCAGAGCATTCCCCAGGCAGAACTCGCCCGACGTGCCGGCACCGCGCAGCCCGACCTGTCGCTCATCGAGCGGGGCCGGCGCACTCCGACGGTCGACACGCTCGAGCGGATCCTCCGAAGCGCCGGCCATCAGCTCATCGCGGCTCCCGTGCTGGGGCTCAGCGGAGTCGAAGCGGCGGCTGAGATTGCGTCGTCGATCGAGGGTGCTGACGGCGAGCGGGCGTTCCGGGTCTTCCTGAGCTACTCCGACGCGCTCAAAGCCGCCGATGCAACCGGCAGGGTCGTGCTCACCGCGGCAGAACCGGCCGCGATCGGCGACCCCAAGTGGGACGCCGCGGTCGCGGGGCTCAGTGCGTATTGGCTGGAACGGGGGCGACTCCCGATCCCTGGATGGCTCGCACGGGGAGATCGGAGGCTGCCGGAGGCGACCCCGCTCGACCTCGGACCGTACGTCGGTGCACCTGACCCTGATCGCGTACCGACGGCATTCCTCGAACGAAACGTGCTGCTCGACGAGTCGACCCTGGCGAGCGTCTGATGGCCGCACTGCTGGGGCTCGCCGAACTCGAAAGCGGACTTCGCGAGCTCGCCGCTCGGGTGCGAGCCGCGGGCATCGGCGGGGTGCGCATGTTCATCGTCGGTGGTGCGGCGCTCCGTCTCGGTTACTTCGATCGGCCCGCGACCTTCGACATCGATGCGCGGATCGAGCCGAAGGCCGTGCTTGCGCCGTTCATCGCCGATATCGCCGTGGAACGAGGCTGGCCGCTGGATTGGCTGAATGACGACGCGGCGAAGTTCATCCCCGGCTACGGCAAGACGGTCGAGTGGGTGCGATTGCATGACGACGCCACCATCTCCATCTGGCTCGCGCCCGCCGACGCATTGCTCGCGATGAAGCTCAAAGCGATGGAGGGGCGGCGGGGTCGTGATGAGCGCGATGTCGCCTACCTGCTCGCGATCAACGGCATCCGCCGCTCGGAGGACGCCGAGGAGTTGCTCGAGGAGTTCTTCCCAGGCGACGCGCTGAACGAGGCGGCCGCAGGGCGACTTGAGCGCATCTTCGCCGCAGGGCTCCCAGAAATCGAACCGGTGCGCGGGTCGGCGCTCGACTTGTAGGCGACCCCGCCGCCTCCGCTCGCGCTCTGAGGCACGCAGCGACCGCGGTCAGCCGGCGAGTGCGTCGAGCCGCGGACCGAGCAGGGCCCGCAGCAGCACCTCGAGGGAGGCGTTGACGCGCTCGTCGGTCCAGGCCTCAGGGTCCTCGACCGTCTTCACGTGGAAGCCGCGGCAGTAGAGGTAGAGGATGTCGGCGATGTACTCGGGGTGCTCGAGGTCGGTCGCCTCGGCGCTCGCCACGAACTCCTGGTAGGTGGCGTCGGTGACCTCGCGCACGACGTCGTACGCGCGCCGGGTGTCGCCGCGCACATCGCCGATGACCTCCACCCAGAGGCTGCGGAGCACGTTGTCCTCGGGTGTGGTCGAGCACATCCAGCGGGCGACCGCGACGAGGCGCTCGATGCCGGTGGCGTCGCGCAGCAGGGAGGCGCGCTCGGTGCGCCAGTGCGACTGGGCGTGCTCGAGGGCGTTCACCATCAGGTGCGCCCTGGAGGGGACGAAGTTCGTGATGAACGCCGTCGACCGGCCCAGGCGCTCCGCGACGGCCCGCAGGGTCACTGCGCGCGTGCCCCGCTCGTTCGCGACGGCCACTGTGGCGTCGGCGATCTCGGCGAGGCGCTCGCTCTCGTCCACCTCGATCGGCATCTCGGCATCCCCCTCCGCGCGCCCGCATGGCGGGCTGATTGGACCCTAGTGCACCACCGTCCGGATGCGACCTTGACGGGTCTGTGCTCCAAGGCTACCCTTCATAAAACGTTGTTGTAAAACACGACGATATCTCGCCGTGTCGATCGACCATCGCCGCACCGCCGCGGCCCACGCGCCGCGCGGTGCCGCCCAGACCGAGAGGGAACGGATGCCCCGATCCAGCCATCGCCGCGTGGGCCTCGTCGCCGACGAAGCGGGCTTCTGGCACGAGTCGAGAGCCGACTTCGGCCCCTCCGTCGAGCCCGGCGTGCAGCTCGAGACGCCCGAGGCCCGCCGCCGCCTGCTGCACCTCATCGAGCGGCTCGGCCTGCGCCGCCGGATGACCCCGCTCGAGCCGCTCGCGCTCGCCGAGGCCGATCTCGCCCGGGTGCACACGGCCGACTACCTCGCCGCGTTCCGGGCGCAGTCCGCCGGAACGGGCGGCGAGCTCGGCGACTTCGCGGGCTTCGGGCACGGTTCCTACGAGGTCGCCGTGCGCAGCGCCGGCGGGGTGGCCGCCGCCGTGCGCGCGGTGCTCGACGGCGAACTCGACCGCGCCTACGCGCTCGTGCGCCCGCCCGGGCACCACGCCGAGCCCGACCGGGCCCGCGGCTACTGTCTGCTCGCGAACATCCCGATCGCACTCGAGCTCGCCCGGGCCCGGCAGGGCCTCGGCCGCGTCGCGATCGTCGACTGGGACGTGCACCACGGCAACGGCGCGCAGCGGATCTACTGGGACGACCCGGACGTGCTCGCGATCAGCCTGCACCAGGACCGGCTCTACCCCGTCGAGTCCGGCGCCGTCGAGGAGCGCGGCGGCGACGCCGCCCTCGGCGCGACCCTGAACATTCCGCTCCCGGCCGGCAGCGGCGAGGGCGCGTACCTCGCCGCCTTCGACCGGGTCGTCGCCCCGGCGCTGCGCGCCTTCCAGCCCGAGCTCCTCGTCGTCGCCTGCGGCTACGACGCCGCCTTCCTCGACCCGAGCAGCCAGATGGCGCTCACGAGCGCGACGTTCGGCGACCTCACCCGCCGCATGATCGAGCTCGCCGAAGCGCTCTGCGGCGGGCGGCTCGTCATCGCCCAGGAGGGCGGCTACTCGCCGCTCTACACCCCGATCTGCGGCGCGGCGGTGGTCGCCGCCCTGCTCGAGGCCGAGGCGGAGACCGAGCTGCACGACCCATACGGGCGGCACCTGCACACGCCCGAGCAGAACCTCCTCCCGCACCAGCTGGAGGCCATCGAACGTGCCGGCGCAGCCGCCGGCACCGCACCACCGACGCACCACTAGCACCACCAGCACCACGCGCACCACCAGCACGACCCACACCACCGCAGCACTCATCACCACGAGGAGTCAGCACCATGAGAAGCACCATCCCCCGGACGGCCCTGCTCGCGGGCGCCGTCGGCGTCGCCCTGCTCGCCGGGTGCAGTTCCACCCCCGCCGACGGCGGCAGCAGCGACGGAGGCGGCGATCAGCGCCTCACCTTCGTGACCTACGGCAGCGCCTTCCAAGAGGCGCAGGAGAAGTCGATGGTCGACCCGTTCATCGCGGAGACCGGCATCGACGTCACCGTCGAGAGCCCCGTCGACCCCGCCAAGCTCAAGGTCATGGTCGAGGCCGGCAACCCCACCTGGGACGTCTACCTCGCCGGCCAGCAAGACGTGCCCGCGTACTGCGGCACCCTCTTCGAGGAGCTCGACCTCTCGAACATCGACGAGGCGGACTTCGCGCCCGGCACCGTCGAGAAGTGCGGCGTGCCCGTCGACACCTACTCGTACATGGTCGCGTACAACGAGGAGAAGTACGGCGACAACCCGCCCACCTCGATCGCCGACTTCTTCGACCTCGAGAAGTTCCCCGGCACCCGCTCGATGGGCAGCGACCCGGCCGAGGGCAACCTCGAGCTCGCGCTGCTGGCCGACGGCGTCGCGCCCGACGAGCTGTACCCGCTCGACTACGACCGGGCGTTCACGGTGCTCGACAAGGTCAAGGCGGACACCGTGTTCTGGAGCTCCGGCGCCGAGCAGGTCGCGATCATGGAGGAGCAGCGCGCCGACATGATCCTCGTCTGGTCGGGCCGCGGCTACGAGGCCGTGCAGAACGGCGCGCCCTACGCGCCCATGTGGGAGGACAACTCCTACCACTGGGCCTCGCTCGCGATCGTGAAGGGCTCGCCCAACCGCGAGGCCGCCCAGCAGTTCATCGACTTCGCCGTCTCGCAGGGCCCGCAGACGGTCTGGGCGGAGTCGATCGCGTACGGCCCGGCGAACCTCACCGCCACGCCGAAGCTCGACGCCGCGGCATCCGCCTGGGACTCGTCCCTGCAGGAGCACCGCGACCTCTCCTGGCAGATCGACAACGCCTGGTGGGGGGAGAACCAGGACGAGGTCGTCCAGCGCTGGACCGACTGGTCGGCCGGATGATCCGGGGTGCCGCCGGCCGAGCGCCGGCGGCACCGCCCATCCGCCCGCGCCGAGCCGCGCCCCCACCCCGCATCCGAGCCATCGACGGAGCCACATGAACGACCTCGCCCTCGTGGGCGGCACCATCGCCACCCTGCACCCCGGCACGCCGGACGCCGAAGCGCTGCTCATCGAGCACGGCGCCGTGCGTCTCGTCGGCACCACCGAGGAGGTGCTCGCCGCCGCCCGGCCCGGCACCCCCGTCGTCGAACTCGCCGGCCGGACCGTGCTGCCCGGCCTCATCGACTCGCACACCCACGTCGAGTTCTGCGCGCTGAGCCGCGACTGGATCGACGTGCGGCAGGCGCCCCGCGCCGAGACGCTCGCGCGGCTGGCCGCGGCCGTCGCCGCGGGCGTCGACGGCTGGCTCGTCGCCCAGGGCACCTACGGGCAGGACCTGCCGAGCCGCGACGAGCTCGACGAGGTCTCCCGCGAGGTGCCGATCCTCGTGCGCGAGAGCATGCACCGGCTGACCGCGAACACGGCGGCCCTGGAACGGGCCGGCCTCGTCCGCGGCTACACCTCGCCCGTCGGCACGCTCGTCGTGATCGGCGAGGACGGCGCCCCGAGCGGCGTCGTCGAGGAGGGCTACCACCTCTTCCCCGTGCCGGCCCCGCCGCCCGAGCGGCTGCGGGCGATGCTCCGCGACGAGCTGCGCGAGTCCTTCGCCAGGCACGGCGTGACCACCATCTACGAGCTGCCCGCGACGGCCGACGGCATCCGCGCCTACCAGGGCCTCCGCGCCGCCGGCGAGCTGCCCGCACGGCTCAGCCTCACGCTGACCGTCGCGCCCGGGCTGCACGCGATCCTCCGCTCGCCGGAGCAGCTCGCCGAAACCGGGCTCGCCGCCGGCTTCGGCGACGAGCGGCTCTGGCTCGGCGGCCTCAAGGTCTTCCTCGACGGCGACGACACCTCCGCCTTCGACTCCGCGCACCTCGGCAAGAGCCCGGGGCACTGGAGCACCAACACCCGCCAGTACGCCGAGATCGTGCACGTGCTGACGGTGGCGCACCGCGCCGGGCTGCAGGTGTGGATCCACGCGATCGGCGACCTCGCCCAGTACCTCGCCCTCGACGCGATCGAGGAGGCCGCGCGCGTCGCCGGCCCCGGCGACCGCCGCACGCGGCTCGAACACGCCGCGAACCTCTGGATCGACGACGCGATCGTGCGCCGGATGCGCGAGCTCGACGTGATCGCGGTGCCGACGGCGGGCTTCATCCACGCCGACGCCGGCACGGGCGTCTACGCCTACCGAACGCTCGTCGAGGCGGGGATGCGCCCACCCGGCAACTCCGACACGGGCGGCACCCAGCCCTTCGCGACGAACCCCTGGTTCGGCGTCGCGCGCATGCTCGACCGGCGCACCGGCTCGGGCGTGATCGTCGCCCCCGAGGAGGCGGTCGACGTGCACACCGCGGTGCGCAGCTACACCGAGTTCGCTGCGGAGGCCGGGTTCAACGAGCGCAGGATCGGCGCCCTGGGAATCGGCATGCACGGCGACTGCGCCGTCTACGCCGAGGACCCGCGCACCCTGTCGCCCGAGCGGCTCGCCGGCCTCGAGGCCGAGCTGACTGTCGTCGGCGGCGAGATCGTGTGGCGGCGGGAGGACTCGGCATGAGCTCCGCGCGCTCGCGCGGCTGGGCCGTGCTGCTGCTGCTCCCGGCGCTCGTCGTGGTGCTCGTCTTCTTCGTGTACCCCGTGTTCGCGCTCTCGGCCCGGAGCTTCCTGGAGCCCACGCCGGGCTTCAGTCAGTACGTCGATCTCGTCACGAACGAGACGACCGTGACGATCCTCGTGCGCACCCTCGTCGTGGCCCTGCTCGTGACCGTCGTCACGCTCCTGCTCGCGTACCCGTACGCCTACTTGATGAGCCTCTTCGGTCCCGGGATGCGCACCTTCCTGCTCTTCCTCGTGCTGCTGCCGTTCTGGTCGAGCCTCATGGCGCGCACCTTCGCCTGGATCGTGCTGCTGCAGCCGAGCGGGCCCGTCGCGGGTTTCCTCGGCTTCCTCGGCCTCGACGGGGTGAAGCTGCTCGGCTCGCAGCTGGGCGTCACGATCGCCATGACGCAGGTGCTGCTGCCGTTCATGGTGCTGCCGCTGTTCAACACCATGACCGGCATCGACCGGCGGCTGCTGAGCGCGGCGCACTCGATGGGCGCCTCGCGCTTCCGCGCCTTCCGCACCGTGTACCTGCCGCTGTCCGTGCCGGGCGTCGCCGCGGGCTCGGTGCTCGTCTTCATCCTGAGCCTCGGCTTCTGGGTGACGCCGCGGCTGATCGGCTCGCCGCAGCAGTCCCTCGTCGGCCAGCTGATCGAGACGAAGGTCGGCAAGCTGCTCGACTTCCCGGGCGCCGGGGCCATCTCGGTCGTGCTGCTCGTCATCACGGTCGTGCTGCTGCTCGCCGTCGGCGGCGGGGTGCGCGCGCTCGTGCCGGGCGCGAAGACGGACGGAGGCCGCGACGATGGATGAGACCACCCGCGCCGGCTGGGGACTCCGCCTCTGGGCGATCCTCGTCGCCGTGCTGCTCGTCGCACCGCTGCTCGTCGTCGTGCCGATCTCCTTCGCGGAGAAGCGGAGCTTCAAGTTCCCGCCCGACGGGCTCTCCGTCGACTGGTACGTGAACCTGTTCACCGACCAGCGCTGGACCTCCGCGATCGGCACCTCGATCCTCGTCGGCGTGCTCGTCACCCTGATCTGCACCGTGCTCGGCACGGCGGCGGCCCTCGGCATCCACCGCCTCGGCGGCCGCGTCGCCGCCCTCGTGACGGGTGTGCTCGTCGCGCCGATGATCGTGCCGGGCATCGTCTCGGCGGTCGCGATCTACTCGGTGTACCTGCGCTGGCAGCTCACGGGCAATCTGCTCGGCTTCCTGCTGGCGCACACGGTGCTCGCGATCCCCTTCGTCATCGTGACGGTGACGTCGAGCCTCAGCACCACCGATCCGATGCTCGAGCGCGCCGCGGCGAGCCTCGGCGCGGGCCCGTGGCGCACCTTCGTCAGGGTCACGCTGCCGGCGATCGCGCCGGGCGTGGGCGCAGGCGCGCTGTTCGCCTTCGTGACCTCCTTCGACGAGGTCGTCGCGGCGAGCTTCCTGCAGTCGCCCGCCATCCGCACCCTGCCGATCGAGATGTTCGTCAGCGTCACGAACGAGGTCGACCCCACGATCGCGGCCGTCTCCACCGTCATCCTCGCCCTCACCACGGCGATCGTCCTCCTGCCGGCCTTCACCCGCCGGCGCCCCAGCCAGAAAGCGAGCAGCTCATGACCGACCGCAGCGCCACGGCCGCGCAGCCGGCCCCCACCACGCGCACCGGCGGGGTGCGCCTCGACCGGGTCACGAAGCGGTTCCGCTCGGGCACGATCGGCGTCGACGACGTCTCGCTCACCGTCGAGCCCGGCGAGTTCGTCACCTTCCTCGGCCCGAGCGGCTCAGGCAAGACGACGACGCTGAACACGATCGCGGGCTTCGCGAAGCCCAGCTCGGGCCGGATCGAGATCGCCGGCGCCGACGTCACCGCGCTGCCGCCGAGCAAGCGCAACCTCGGCGTCGTGTTCCAGAACTACGCGCTGTTCCCGCACATGACGGTGCGCGAGAACATCGCCTTCGGCCTGCACGGCCGGGGGCTCTCGAAGGCCGAGATCGGCGCGCGCATCGAGGAATCGCTCGCGATGGTGCGCCTCGACGGCCTGGGCGACCGCACGCCGAAGCAGATCTCGGGAGGCCAGCAGCAGCGCGTCGCCCTCGCCCGGGCGCTCGTCTACCGGCCGCCGGTGCTGCTCATGGACGAGCCGCTCGGCGCGCTCGACAAGGCCCTCCGCGACCGGATGCAGGTCGAGATCAGCCGCATCCACCGGGAGGTGGGTACGACGTTCCTCTTCGTCACCCACGACCAGGGCGAGGCGCTCGGACTCTCCGACCGGATCGTGCTGTTCGACCGGGGCCGCGTGGTGCAGGTCGGCACGCCGGCGGAGCTCTACGAGCGGCCCGCCTCCCTCTTCGCCGCCGAGTTCCTGGGCGAGTCGAACGTGTTCCGCGGCGAGCTCGCGGGCCCCGGCGCGCTGCGCTTCGGCGAGCAGACGCTGCGCTGCATGGGCGACGGCCCGGCGAGCGGCTCGGCCGCGGTCGTCGTGCGCCCCGAGCGTCTGCGCCTCGTCGGGACGGCGGATGCCTCGGGCCGCGCGGATGCCTCCGGCGGCGCCGCACGCGGCGCCATCGATCCCGCTGCACGCGGCGCGGCGGGCGCGGAGAACCGCGTCGAGGCCCGGGTCGTGAACATCGCGTACTTCGGTGCGTTCCGCCGGGTGACCCTGCGCTACGCGGACGGCTCGAGCGGCCTGCTGCACGACGGCGTCGACGCGCCGGCCCCGATCGCGCTCGGCGATCCGGTCGTGGTCGGCTGGGACGCCGAGCACGCCGTCGTCGTGCCGGTCCCCGCCCCCGCGGAGCACGCGGCGTGAGCGGCGACGCGCTCGACGAGGCATCCGTCGTCCCAGGCCCCGCCGTCGCGTACCGCGGCGCCCGCGTGCTCGTCGACGAGGAGGACGCGCCCCGTCCCGCCGAGCTGCTCGTGCGCGACGGCCGCATCGTGCGCGTCGCCGAGCCCGGCGGGATCCGCGACGCCGACGAGACGGTCGAGCTCGACGGCCTCGTCGTGCTGCCCGGCTTCGTCGACGGGCACTGCCACCTCGAGCTCACCGTGCAGGCCCTCGAGCACCACGTCCCGCTGCACGGGCACCGCAGCCTCGCCGAGATGTTCGACACGCTCGCCGCCGCGCGCCGGGCGCAGCCCGAGGGCTGGATCGTCGGCCGCGGCCCCTTCGGGCTGCAGCGCGACGTCACCGAGGGGCGGCTGCCGCACCGGGTCGAGCTCGACCGGGTGAGCCCGGCGCAGCCCATCGTCGTGCTCGCCGGCCTGCACGTCGCCTGCCTGAACACGGCGGCGATGCGCGAGCTCGGCCTCGCCGACCCGGACGCGCTGCCCGACTGGATCACCGTGCACCGCGACGCCGACGGCCCCACAGGCGTCTTCACCGAGGTGTGGGACCGGCTGCCCACGTGCACCGTCGAGGAGGCGGTGGCGGCGCTCCGCGCCCACGCCGTGCCGGTGTTCGCCCGCCAGGGCACCACGAGCCTCAGCACGATCTCGACCTCGGCCGACGACGTGCGCGCGCTGCACCGGCTGGCGCAGTCCGGCGAGCTGCCGTTCCGGGTGCGCTGGTTCACGCACGTGCCGCGCACCGCGAGCCTCGACGAGGTGCTCGCCTGGGGCCCCGAGTCCGGCTTCGGCGACGAGCGGCTGCGCTTCGGCGGCGTGAAGATCTTCGTCGACGGCGAGGGCGGCGACGGGCTCGGCCACGCGCGCGACGACGTCAAGTGGTCGCCGGAGGAGCTCGCGCGCTTCGTCGACCGGGCGGATGCCGCGGGGGTGCAGCTCATGATGCACGCCGTCACGCCCCGGGCCATCCGCCTCGCCTGCGACGCCGTGATCGCGGCCCGCCGCGAGCGGCCCGCGCGGGTGCGGCACCGGATCGAGCACGGCGGCGACTACGTCGACCTCGCCGAGCTGCCGCGGATCGCGGCCGCCGGGGTCGGGCTCGTCGCGACGCCGCACTTCGCGACCTCGTCCGACGCGGACCGGGACGGCTTCCAGCCGCTCGCGAGCCTCGTCGCCGCCGGCCACCGCGTGATCGGGGCGACGGACTCGACGGGCACCGTGCCCGACGCGGTCGGACCGCTCGCGAACATCGCCGGCGCGGCCGGACGCACCGGTGCCGACGGCGGGCCCTCGCCCGAGCGGATCCCGGTGCGCGACGCGGTGCGGATGTTCACGAGCTGGGCGGCCGAGGGCGTCGGCGAGGAGCGCGAGAAGGGGCGGATCGCGCCCGGCCTGCGCGCCGACCTCGTCGTGCTCGACGCCGACCCCTGCACGGTCGCGCCCGGCGGCATCGGCGGCATCGGCGTCGAGCGCACGATCGTCGGCGGCCGCACGGTCGCGGAGCGCGCCAGGTGAGCGCCCGAGCGGCCGCGCACGACACATCGTCCGGACGGCGTCCGGAAAGCCAGCAGTTGGAGGGTGGCGCCCCGACCGGGGCGTCCCGCATGATCGAACGGACGGCCGTCGTCGGACGGAACGTCGCATGGAGGGAACGATGACGGGCAACGGCGGAGTGTCGTGGTGGTGGCAGCAGCTGGGGCTCCCGGCGCCGCGCAAGGGACTCGACGGCGACCTCGACGTCGACGTCGCGATCGTCGGCGGCGGGTACACCGGACTCTGGACGGCGTACTACCTGAAGACCCTCCAGCCCGACCTCCGGGTCGTCGTGCTCGAAGCGCGCTTCGCGGGCTTCGGCGCCTCCGGCCGGAACGGCGGATGGCTCACCAACTCCGTGACCGGCGGTCGCGAGCGCTACGCGAAGTCACACGGCCGCCAGGCCGCCATCGCCCAGCAGCGCGCCCTGAACGAGACGGTCGACGAGGTCGCCCGCGTCACCGAGGCTGAAGGCATCGACGCCGACCTCGTGAAGGGCGGCGAGCTCAACGTGGCGTACGCGCCCGCACAGCTGGCTCGCCTGCGGGCGTTCGCCGCGGCGGAGGCCGAGTGGCCCGGCGCCGACGTCGAGCTGCTCTCGGCCGAGGCATCCGCCGCTCGCGTGAACGTCGCCGGCACGCTCGGCGGCGTGTGGCACCCGCACTGCGCCCGCGTGCACCCGGCGAAGCTCGCCCGCGGCCTCGCCGCCGCGGTCGAGGCGCTCGGCGTGCCGATCCTCGAGCAGACGCTCGTCACCGAGATCCGGCCGGGCGAGGCCGTCACCGAGCGCGGCGTCGTGCGCGCGGGGCACGTGCTGCGCGCCACCGAGGGCTTCACGGCGAACCTGAAGGGCGAGCACCGGCGCTGGCTGCCGATGAACTCCTCGATGATCGTGACGGACCCCATCCCCGCCGCGGTGTGGGACGAGCTCGGCTGGGCCGGCCGCGACACCCTCGGCGACTTCGCGCACGTCTACATGTACGCGCAGCGCACCGCCGACGACCGCATCGCGTTCGGCGGCCGCGGCGTGCCGTACCGCTACGGCTCGCGCGTCGACACCGACGGGGCGACGCAGGCGCAGACGATCGAGTCGCTCACGGCGCTGCTGCGCCGCTTCTTCCCCGCCGCGGCCGAGGTGCCGATCGCGCACGGCTGGGCCGGCGTGCTCGGCGTGCCGCGCGACTGGGCCGCCACGGTGGGACTGGATGCCTCGACCGGGCTCGGCTGGGCCGGCGGCTACGTCGGCACGGGCGTCACCGCGACGAACCTCGCCGGGCGCACCCTCGCCGACCTCGTGCTGCAGCGCGACACCGAGCTCGTGCGGCTGCCCTGGGTGGGGCACCGCGCGCGCAACTGGGAGTTCGAGCCGCTCCGCTGGCTCGCGGTGCAGGGCATCTACGGGCTCTACCGCAACGCCGACCGGGCCGAGTTCGCCGGGCGCCGCACGACGGCACCGACCGCCCGGCTCGCCGACCTCATCGCCGGCCGGCACTGAGGCGTCCGTCCATTGCCCCGGGCGCGCTCGATCGCCCGGTGGCGCGTCCCTGAGAGGAACCAGCATGACCGTCGAGTTCGTCATCCAGTCCCAGCCGCTCGCCGCCGAGCTCGGCGAGCCGGCCCCGAAGCCGACCGCCACGACGCCCGGCGTCGTCGAGGCGACGAGCCCGCTCTGGAGCGCGGGCGGCACCGAGGTCGGCTTCTGGGAGTGCTCGCCCGGCAGCTTCACCGCGCGCCGCGACGGCTACACCGAGATCTGCCAGATCCTCTCGGGCTCCGTCACCGTCGAGACGACGGGCGGGCAGCGGGCCACCATCGGCGCGGGCGACACGCTCGTGATGCCGAGCGGCTGGGAGGGCGTCTGGCACGTGCACGAGACCCTGCGGAAGACCTACATCACGATCGACGACTGAGCGGGGCGCCGCTACGCGCGGGCACGAGCCTCGGCACGAGCCGCACCAGCACGAGCAGGCACACGAGTTCGACGAGCGTCTGCGTGACGACCGCGAGCGGCGCGATCGCGAGGCTCGTCGGCAGGGCGAGGGCGAGCGGGAGCACGACGAGCGAGTTCCTGGTGACCCCGCTGAAGACGACGGCGCGGGTGCGCGGGACGTCGAGGCGGGCCATCCGCCCCGCCAGGATGCCGACGCCCACCATGACCGCGGCGAAGCCGAGGAAGAGCGGCACGAGCCGCGCGAGCGCGACGGCCTCGGCGCCGACGGCCGCGATCTGCGAGCCGACGACGACGGCGAGCGTCAGCATCAGCAGCGGGGTCATCGCCCCCGCTGCGCCTCGCTCGAGCGCGCGGGCGACGCGGTGCCGCCGGGCGAGCGCCTGCACGAGGGCGGCGGCGAGCAGCGGCGCGACGATGATCACGAGGAACGCCTCGAGGAACGGCCGGGGGTCGAGGAGGGCGAGGGCGTCCGCGCCGGCGAACAGCCAGAGGTATGCGGGCAGCAGCACGAGCTGCAGCACCAGCAGCAGCGGGGTCGCGGCGAGGAGCCGGTCGCGCGCCCCGCCGGCCAGGCCGGTGAACACGATCACGTAGTCGACGCACGGCGTGAGCAGCACGAGCAGCACCCCGAGGAGCAGCCCCCGGTCGTCGGCGACGAGGCGCGAGAGGCCGAAGACGAGGAGCGGCACCGCGACGAAGTTCACGAGCAGCACCGTGCCGAGGAAGCGGGCGTCGCGGAGCGCGCGCCCGACCCCGTCGACCGGCACGCCCAGGAACGTCGCGAACAGCAGCAGCGCCAGCACTGGATTCGTCGCCGCGGAGAGCGCCGGCGCGACGGCCGGCGCCGCGAGCCCGGTCGCCGCGCCCAGGACGATGGCGGCGATGGCGAGCGCGAGCTGGTGCCGGTCCCACCACTCGATCGCCCGCTGCACCGCTCCAGCCTAGGGAAGGAGCGCCCTCCGGCTAGCGCTTCAGGTTCGTCAGCTCCTGCAGCACCTCGTCGCTCGTGGTGATGATCCGGGCGTTCGCCTGGAAGCCGCGCTGCGCGATGATCAGGTTCGTGAACTCCTGCGAGAGATCGACGTTCGACATCTCCAGGTAGCCGCTCGCGAGCTTGCCGTAGCCGGGGTCGCCGGCGGCGCCGAGCTCGACGGCGCCCGAGTTCGCGGTCGCCCGGTACGAGGAGTCGCCCGCCTTCTCGAGGCCGCCCGGGTTGACGAAGGTCGCGAGGGCGATGCGTCCGACGGCCTGCGTCGCACCGTTCGAGAAGGTGCCCGTGATCGTGCCGTCCGGGCCGATCGAGTAGGCGTCGAGCGTGCCGGCGGGGCGGCCGTCCTGCCCGGCGACCTTCAGCGTGCTGAGGTCGGCGAAGCCGGTGACCCCGGCGAGGTCGATCGTCGCGCCGGCGACGGTGACCGAGGTGATGCCCGTCGGCTGGCCGTCGACGAAGGTCATCGCGCCGAGGTTGGTGCCGCCCGAGGCGACGTCCCAGCCGGTCGCGCTGCGCGTGAACGAGAGGGTGACGCTCGTAGCGTTTCCGGAGGCGTCGTAGACGTCGATGTCGCGGACGATCTCGGTGCCGGCCGCGGCGTCCAGCGGCAGGTTGCCGGTGAACCGCACCGAGGTGGTCGGCACGGCCGGGGCGACGACGCCGCGGGGGAGGGTGATGTTCTGCAGCCCGGCGCCCTGGTTCACGACGCCGTTCTGCGCCATCCAGCCCTGCACGAAGCCGCCGTTCGGCGAAACCAGGCGGCCCTGCGCGTCGAAGTCGAACGAGCCGGCCCGGGTGTACAGCGTCTCGCCACCGGCGTTGACGACGAAGAAGCCGTCGCCCGAGATCATCAGGTCGCTCGCGCGGCCGGTCGCCTGCGCGGAGCCCTGCGTGAAGTTCGTGCTGATGCCGGCGATCTGCACGCCGAGGCCGATCTGGGCGGGGTTCGTGCCGCCGATTGCGGCGCCGGGCGCGCCGCCGCCCTGGATGAGCTGCGACAGCGTGTCCTGGAACTGCGTCGCCGAGCCCTTGAACCCGGTGGTGTTGACATTGGCGATGTTGTTGCCGGTGACGTCGAGCATGGTCTGGTGGGCGCGGAGTCCGGAGATCCCGGAGAACATCGAGCGGAGCACGGTTGCGTCCTTTCGGTCGTGCGCTGGAGCGCGGGGTCGGTCGTGGTGGTCGGTGCGGTCGCGAGCGGATGCCGCGACGGGGTCAGGTGCGGACGGCGGAGAGCTTGTCGAGCGCGACGGAGACCCCGCCGACGTCGACGGTCGGGATCGGGCCGGCGAAGGACACGGAGCCGGCGACGCCCTTCACGGTCTTGCCGTCGGCGTCGAGGTACTCCACCTCCTTGCCGATCAGGGCGGCCGCGGCGGTGCGCATCTGCAGCGAGAAGGACTCCTCCTGCCGCTTCGACAGCGCCGTCAGCTGCTCCATCGTGGCGAGCTGCGTGGTCTGCCCGATCATGGCGTTGGTGTCCATGGGCGAGCTCGGGTCCTGGTTTGCGAGCTGGGTGACGAGCAGCTTCAGGAACAGCTCGCCGTCCATCTCCTGCTTCGGCCGGCGGGTCGCCACCTGGCCGGTGTACATGCTCGCACCGGCGCTGCCGGCGGTCGCGTTCACGGAGTCGACGGTCATCCGGTGCCTCCTAGGCGATCACGTCGAGGCCGGTGCCGAGCGGCATCGGTCCGGTGGGGACGGGGGTCAGGGCGAGGGTGCGCGCGGGCGCGGCGGCGGCGCGCGGCTCCTCGGCGGGGGCGGCGGTGCGGGCGTCGTCGCCGGCCTGCCGTCCGCCGTCGCGGTCCTGCGGGGCGAGGTCGAGCGAGCCGGAGAGGCCGGCGGCCGCACCGTCGCGGCGGAGGTCGCCGAGCGCCTGGCGCAGCGCCTCGCGGCCCGCGTCGTTCGGGGCGTGCAGCTCGACGCGCACGTGCCCGTCGGCGCCGACGACGGCCCGCACGGTGACCGGGCCGAACTCCTCGGGGGCGACGCGCACCGAGACGAGATGCTCGCCGGGTCCGCGGCGGGCGAGGGAGACGAGGTGGCCGCCGAGCTGCTCGGCGAGCGGCGGGGCGGTCGCGGCGGATGCCCCGGTGGGGGCCGCGGCGGGTGCGGCAGGCGCCGCGGGTGCGGTGACCGCGACCGGTGCGGGCGGCGCGGATGCCGCGAGCGAGGTGATCCCCTCGCCCGTCGGCGTCGTGGCCGGCGTCGCGGGGGCGGTCGCGGATGCCGAGGGTGCGGCCGCGCCGGGCACGGTCGAGCCGGGCGGCGGAGGGGATGCCTCGGCCCCGGCGCGAGCGCGCTCCGTGCCGTCGGCGGTGGCCTGGCCCTGACGCGCCGCTGCGGCGGGGTCGGCGGGCGCCGCACCGCTCGCGTTCGCCGACGTCGGCGCGGTGCTCGACGGGGAGCCGTCCGGCGCCTCGCCGTTCGCGCCGCCGCCGAGCCCGGGGCCCGGCTGGCCGCCGAGCCCGTCGCCGGCGACGCCGTCGGCGGGCCCGGCGCCGGCGACGCCCAAGGCGCTGACCGGCGTGCCGGCCGAGGTGCTGCTCGCCGCCTCGCCGTTCGCGGCCGTCCTCGCAGCAGACGCGGGCGCCGAAGCAGCGGCCGAGGCGATCACGGCATCGGCCGCAGCGTCGCCGTCGCCCGCGCCGCTCACGACGAGCGCGCCGTCCTGGACTGCGCCGGGCTCGGCCTGCGGCAGCCCGAGCCCGGGCTCCGCGGCGGGAGCCGGAACGGGAGCCGTCGGCGCGAAGGCCGCGGGGAGTGCGGCGGCGAGGGATGCATCGAGGGTCGCCTCGCTCGCCGGTTGCTGCGCGGTGCCGGTGCCGCCGTCGGGCGCCGGGCCGGTTCCCGGGCCCGAAGCGGTGCCCGAGGCGTCCGGCTGCTGCGCGGTGCCCGCGACGCCCGCGAGCGCGGCCGCGAAGCCGCCGTCGTGGGCCCCTGCGCTGCTCGCGGGGCCGCCCGTCCGCGCGGCGGGGGCGGGCGCGGGGAGCGCGGGGGCGATCGCGGTCATGCGGCGCTCCGGAGGATGGCCTGCAGCTGGGCCGCGGCGACGAGGTCGCCGAGCCCGCCGGCGCCCTGCGCAGCCGTGCCGAGGCCGGAGCCGAGCGAGCCGAGGCCGGCGCCCGCTCCGAGGCCGGAGCCGAGCCCGGAGCCGAGCCCGCCCGTGCCCCCGAGCCCGAGCAGGGCGCTGAGCATCCCGGCCGTCCCGAGCCCGGTGAGCCCACCGCTCGACGAGGCCAGCAGCGCCTGCAGCTGCGCCGCGAGCTCCGCGCCGCCGAGCGCGCCGGCTCCCGCCGGGGCCGCCGCCGGAGCGGCCGCGGCGGGCTGCCCGGCATCCGGCACGACCCGGCGGATCGTCAGCACGTCCGACTCGTCGAGGTAGTTCTTCTGGTACGAGACCGTGCGGCCCTCGTACGGCGCGTGCACGATCATGCCGTCGCCCGCGTAGATCACGACGTGGTCGGCATTGTTCGTGATGATGAGGTCGCCCGGCTGCGCCTGCGCCATCGACGGCACCTCGACGCCGAGATCGGTCTGCAGCGAGACGCGGCGCTCCGCGTCGATGCCGAACTTCGCGAGCACCTGCTGCACGAGGCCCGAGCAGTCGACGCCGGAACGGTCGTTCCCGCCGAGTACGTACGGCACGCCGACCCAGGTCTTCGCCTCGGCGACGAGGTCCTCGCCGGTGACGCCCTGGGCGAGCGATCCGCTCCGCTCGAGCGACGCGCCGGAGGCGGCGTTCGCGGCGGCGGTCCCGTTCGCGCCGAGCGCGGCGAGCAGCGCCTGGGCGAAGGCGGTGCCGTCGCTCGCGGCGGTCTGGCGGCCCTGCAGCGCGGCGACGGTCTGGCTGATCTCCTGCATTCGGGCGACGGCGTCGACGGCGGCCATCACTCCTCCCCTCCGCGGGCACGACGCCCGTTCGCGATTTCGTCCAGTCGGTTCTGTTCGACGCGCAGCTCGGTCTCGAGCTCGGCCTCGACGTGCGCGGCCTCCATGCGTTCGAGGGTGCGCACGCGGCGGCGCGCCTCGTCGTGCGTGAGCTTCGCCTCGTCGACCTCGGCCGCGAGCAGGGTGCTCGCGGCGAGGAGCTCGGCGAGCATCGCCTCGCTCGAGGCCCGCGCCGCGGCGATCGCGCGCAGGGTCTCGAGCTGCGTGCCCGGCTCGCCGTACGCGGAGAGCTCGCGCTGCGCCCTGGCGCGCAGGGCCTCGCTGTCGCGCAGCTTCGCGGTGCGCGAGGCGAGCACGCTCGCGGTGCGCTCCTCCTGCACCCGGCGCACCCGCAGCAGGCCGTCCAAGCGGAATCCCTTCATGCCGCGGCACCTCCGATCGCAGCGACGAGCGCCGCGAGGGCGGCGGTGGTCTGCTCCAGCGGCGTCGACTCGCCCAGCCGTTGCCCGAGGAACGCGTCGATCGCGTGCTCGTTCGCGAGCGCCGCGTCGACGAGCGGGTTGGCGCCGGGCTGGTACGCGCCGACGTCGATGAGGTCCTGCGCCTGGGTGCGGGCGGCGAGGGCGCGCCGCAGGGCGGCGGCGTCGGCGAGTTCCGCGGGCGGGGTGATCCGGCCGGCGACACGGGAGACGGAACCGAGCACGTCGACCGCGGGGTAGCGCCCGGCCACCGCGATGCGGCGATCGAGCACGACGTGCCCGTCGAGCAGCGACCTGGCCTGGTCGGCGATGGGCTCGTTGTGGTCGTCGCCGTCGACGAGCACCGTGTAGAGCCCGGTGACCGAGCCGCTCGTGCCGGCGCCGGCGCGCTCGAGGAGCCGCGCGAGCAGCGCGAACGTCGAGGGCGGATAGCCGCGCGTCGCGGGCGGTTCGCCGGCCGAGAGGCCGACCTCGCGCTGCGCCATGGCGACGCGGGTGAGGGAGTCCATCATGAGCACGACGTGCGCGCCGCGCTCGCGCTCGTGCTCCGCGATCCGGGTGGCGAGCTGCGCGGCGCGCAGGCGCATCGGCGCGGGCTCGTCGGCCGTCGCCACGACGACCACCGAGCGCGCGAGGCCGGCGGGGCCGAGGTCGTCCTCGAGGAACTCGCGCACCTCGCGGCCGCGCTCGCCAATGAGCGCGATGACCGAGACCTCGGCCTCGGAGCCGCGGGCGATCATCGACAGCAGGGTCGACTTGCCGACGCCCGAACCGGCGAAGAGGCCGAGCCGCTGGCCGCGGCCGAGCGGCACGAGGGCGTCGAGCACGCGCACCCCGGTCTGCAGCCGCCGGTCGATGCGGGCGCGGTCGAGCGGCGGGGGCGAGGGATGCCGGAGCGGCACCTGCGCCTCGGCGCGGATCGGGCCGCGGCCGTCGATGGGCCGGCCGAGCCCGTCGATCACCCGGCCGAGGAGGCCGCGGCCGACGGGGGCGGTCGCCGTGCCCGCGACGCGGTGCACGGGCAGCCCGACGGCGGGGGCGTCGAGCGGGGTGAGCAGCATGCACGATGCCGCGCCGGGGCGCACGGCGACGACCTCCGCGGAGGCGCCGCCGAGCTCGACGACCTCGCCCACCGCGAGCGGCAGACCCTCGACCTCGAGCGCGAGACCGACGGCGCTGCGCACCCGGCCGAGGCGGGCGGGTCGGGCCGCGCCCAGGGCGGAGCGGAAGGCAGGGGCGTCGAGGAGCGTCGTCATCGCGACTCCCGGATGGCACGGCGGGCCCGGTCGAGGGCCGCGGCGATGCGGGCGTCGACGAGCCCGTCGGGCAGCTCGGCGACGGCGTCCGCCTCGCCGAGGGCGGCGTCGGCGACGAGCTCGAGGTGCTCGGGGGCCGCGGCGGCGACGCGGGCGAGGGCGGCGGGATGCATCCGCACCCGCGTGACGAGCGCCGCGTCGTCGTGGTCGAGCGCCCGGGCGAGGGCCGCCCGGGCCGCCCCGTCGGGGTCGGCGGCGAGCTCGGCGCCGAGCACCGTCTCGGCGAGGGCGAGCGCACCCTCCGCGAGCTGCCGCTCGGCCGCGGCGAGCACCGGCAGCGCCGCCGCTTCGAGCGCCGTGCGGGCGAGCACGAGCGCCTCGATCGCGGCCCGGTGCTCGGCGTCGCGGCGCGCCTCGCGCTCGGCGGCCTGCGCGGCGATCGCCGTCAGCAGCTCCTCGCGCTCGGCCTCGGTGCGTCGGCGGGCGGCCGCGAGCCCCTGCGCGTAGCCGCGCTCCTCGGCCGCGGCATCCGCCTCGCCCTGGCGCCCGATGCGCGGGAAGTCGATCGTGCCGAACGCGGCCTCACGAGACGAACTCATCGGCGTCCCCTCGCTGCACGGTGATCCGGCCCTCCTCGGCGAGCTCGCGGATGGTGCGCACGAGCTCGGAGCGCGCCTCCTCGACCTGCGAGACGCGCACCTGGCCGAGCAGCTCGACCTCGGAGTTCAGCAGCTCGCGGTTGCGCTCCGAGAGGTTGGCGCGGATCTTCTCCTCGACGGCGGCGGGCGCCCCGCGGAGGGCGAGGGCGAGCACGCCCATGTCAATGCCGCGCACGATGAGCTGCACATCGCGGTCCTCGAAGCGCACCAGGTCGGTGAAGGTCAGCAGTCGGCTGCGCACCTCGGCGGCGAGCTCGGGGTTGCGCTGCTCGAGCGCCTCCAGCACGGCCTTCTCGGTCGCGACCGGGGCGCGGTTGATGATGTCGACGAGCGGCTGCACGCCGCCGGTCACCTCGGCGGCGCTGCGCGGCGAGATCATCGAGGCGGCGCGCGACTTCAGCACCTGGGAGACGATGGCCACGGCGGCGGGCGTCGCGCTCGACAGCCCGGCGATGCACTCGGCGACGTCGGCCCGGCGCACGTCGGGCAGCGCCGCGAGGATGTTCGAGGCCTGCGGGGTGCGCAGGTGGGTGAGCACGAGGGCGACGGTCTCGGCCATCTCGGCCTCGAGCAGCGAGATGACCTGGGCGGGCTCGGCGGCGTCGAGGAACTCGAAGGAGCGCCCGGCGAGCGAGGAGGCGACGCGGTTCATCACGCCGGTGGCGCGCTCGCTGCCGAAGGAGGACTCGAGCAGCCCCTCGGCGACGTCGAGGCCGCCGCGGGCCGCGAGCCGGCCGCGCATGGCGAGCTCGTGGAACTCGGCGATCGCGTGGTCCGCGGCGTCGAGGTCGACGCGCTGCAGCCGGATGATCTCGGCGGCGATCTCCTCGGCCTCGGTCTCGCTGAACTCCTTCAGCAGCGCGGCCGCCTGGTCGCGCTCGAGGTTCATCAGCACGAGGGCGACCTTCTGGGCGCCCGTCATCGTCGCGGCGTCGTTCACCCGGCGCTCCGATCATCGAGCATGGCGCGCAGCAGCTTCGCGGTGCGCTCGGGGTCCTGCTGGGCCATCCGGGCGATATCGCTGCGGCGGCTCTCGGCCGGGTCGGGGCCGATCGGCTCGGTCGGCGCGTCGAGGGCGATGGGCTCCGGCGCGGACTCGAGCACCTGCGTGTAGTGCGGCACGGCCTCCTCGAGCTCGAGCGGCTCGCGGCGCGGGCGCAGGCGGCGGGCGATGACGATCGCACCGACGATCCCGACGACGAGGGTCACGAGGGCGATGGCGCCCCAGCGGATGAGCTCGGCCATGCGGTCCTGCTCGGCCTGCGCCTCGGCCGAGCGCAGCGCCTCGGTGGCCCGCTCGGAGTCGGCGGTGCTGAAGTCGACGAGCTCGACGTTCACGGCGTCGCCGCGCTGGCGGTCGATGCCCGCGGCGGCGGCGACGAGGTCCTGGATCGCGTTCGAGGAGAGCCCCTTCGCCGCGGTGCGGTCGATCGCGACGGACACGGTCTGCCTGGCGACGGCGCCGGCCGGGATGCTGCGGGTCTCGGTGACCTTGTCGACGGCGTTGTTCTGCACCCGCTGCTCCGAGGTGTACGTGCCGTCGCCGCCGGTGCCGCCCGGGACCGCGATGTTGTCGGGGCCGAGCACGCCCGCCTGGGCGCCGCCCGTGCCGGTGTAGGTCTCGGTGTTCACCGACTCGTTGAGCGCCGGGGTGTCCTCGGCTCCCTCGAAACGCTCGGTCGTCACCTCGGCGGACTCGTCGCTGATCGTCGCGGCGACGGCCACGCTGGAGTTGCCCGAGCCGACGATCCGGTCGAGCATCTGCTGCACGGCCGTCGTGGTGCGGGTCTCGTAGTCGGCCGCGCGGCTCTCGGCCCCGCCGGATGCGCCGACGCCGACCGCGGACAGCACGTTGCCGTTCGCGTCGACGACCGCGACGTCCTCGGCCTTCATCCCCTCGACCGCGGCGCTCGTGAGGTGCGTGATCGCGTTGACCTGCGTCGTCGAGAGCGTCGTGCCGGCGTCGGTCTCGATGAAGACGGATGCCGTCGGGTCGACCTTCTCGGAGACGAACACGGTCTCCTCGGGCAGCGCGAGCTGCACTGAGGCGGAGCGCACGTCCTTCATCGCCTTGATCGTCGACGCGAGCTCGCCCTCGATGGCGCGCTTGTACGTCACCGACTGCTGGAACGAGGAGGTCGTCATGCCGAGGTCGTCGAGCAGCGCGTAGCCGCCGCCGTCGGAGTTCGCCGGGAGGCCGGCCGAGGCCGCCTTGATGCGCTCCTCGTAGACGACCTGCTCGGGCACGAGCACCGTGGTGCCGCCGTCGGCGAGCTCGTAGGGCACGTTGCCGGAGCGCAGCTGCTCGACGACGGCGCTCGCGTCGGAGCCGGACAGCCCGCTGAACAACGGCGTGTACGACGGCTTCGTGAGCCAGGCGGCAAGCCCGACGACGCCGAGCACGAGCAGGCCGACCGCGAGCACGGCGAGCACCCGCTGCGCGGTGCTGAAGCCGCCGACGAACGCACCGATCCGCGCGAGCCCGGCCTTGACGGGGGCGGGCATCAGGCCTGCATCCGCATGATCTCGTTGAACGCCTCGACACCCTTGTTGCGCACGGCGGCGACGAGCTCGAGCGTGACGGCCGCGCGCGAGGACGCGAGCGTGGCCTGGTGGATGTCGGTGAGGTCGCCCGTGACGGCCTTCAGCGCGAGCGTCTTCGACTCGGCCTGCAGCGCCTGCGCGCCGTCGACGGCGCCGAGCACGCCCGCGAAGGCTGCGCCGCCGGTGCCGGCGACCCCGCTCGTGCGGCTCGCGTCCGCCTCGAGGTAGCCGCTCTGCGCCACCGCCTGCACACCGGCCTGCACGCCGTTCACTCCGGGGATGGGCATCAGCTGCGTCCGATCTGCAGGGCCGACATGTAGGTCTCGCGGGCGCGGTCGACGACGGCCGCGTTCGCCTGGTAGCCGCGCTGCGCCATGATCAGCGAGCCCATCTGGCTGGACAGGTCGATGTCCGGGTACCGCACGTAGCCCTCCGCGTCGGCGAGCGGGTGCGCCGGCTCGTAGACCATGCGGCCCTCGGCGTCGCCGTACGCGGCGCCCTGCACGTACACGCCGGAGGTGCCCTCGCCGGCCTGGGCGATGACGTAGCGCGCCTGGAAGGCGTCGCCGTTCGTCGGCGTGGCCGTGTTGATGTTGGCGAGGTTGTCCGAGACCGCGTCGAGCCACTTGCGGTGCACGGTCAGAGCGGAGCCGGCGATGCCGATCGCGTCGAAGGTCATGGGGTCCTCCGGGTCATCCGTTGGTGCGCATCGCGGTGCGCAGTGAGGTGAACTGGCCGTTCGCGGCCTGCGCCGCGAACTGGTACCGCAGCACGGTGTCGATGTTCGACAGCGTCTCGGTGTCGAGGTTGACGTTGTTGCCGTTGAGCTTGGTCGGCTCGAGCGAGTTCTGGGTGGTCGCGCGCACGCGGCCGTCGCCGGCCTCGATGGAGGCGGCGAGGGCGTCCTCGAACTGGACGCGCTTGGCCGTGTAGAACGGCGTGTTCACGTTCGCGATGTTGTTTGCGATGGCCCGCTGGCGCTCGGCGAGGCCGTCGAGCGCGCTCGCGAGGGCGAGCGAGGAGACGGATTCGAGCACGATCCTCCCAGGGTGCGTGGTGGGGGCCGATCCCTGGCCTCGTCTCGAGCGATCCGTGCTCGAAGGTCACTCTCGGTCGCGGGTGCCGCCGCCGTTAGCTGCGGTGCCGCTCGGGTGCGCGGGGTGTGCACCGGGTGGGAGGAGATTCGCACCGCGGGAGGATGATTCGGCCGCTGGCATCCTCCCGACGGGACGATCTCCTCCCGGAGGGCAGGGAGGCCGGACCGGAGGAGAGAGGACGGGGCCGCTCAGGCGGTGGCGTCGAGGTAGGCGGGGCGCGGGGCGGAGGATGCCGCGGCCCCCGCCGCACCGAGCCGGGCGAGCTCGGCGGCGGTGTCGTCGCGGTCTCGGCGCAGCTCGGCGGCGCGCGCGTCGATCCGCTCGCGCAGGGCGGCGGCCCGGGCGGCGAGCTCGGCGGGCAGACGGTCGAGTCCCGCGGGCTCGGGGAGCGTGGCGGGGCCGTCCGCCGCGAGCGCCAGCTCCAGCTCGTCGAGCCATCGGGCCCAGCCCGTGGGCGGCTCCGAGGCGGCCGCCCCCAATGCGGCCGTCTCCGAGGCATCCGCTCCCGCGCCGAGCTGCGCGGCCGGATCGAGCTGCTCGGCCGGATCGTGCTGCTCGGCCGGATCGTGCTGCTCGGCCGGGCCGGTCGGCTCAGCCGACACGGGCGACCCCGCCGACCGGCGCGGCGACCGGCATCGCGGCGGCCTCGTGCCACGCCTGGCGCAGCGGCTCGAGCCGGGCCTGGCACTCGCGGGTGAGCTCCACGTCGCGGGAGATGTTCGCCCGCACGAGCGACTGGTACACGTAGTCGTAGATCGCCATGAGCCGGCTCGCACCGTCCCAGACGCGCACGTCGAGGGTGCGCTGCAGCTCGCTCACGATGTCCTGGGCGTGCAGCAGCTGCGCGCTCGCCTCGCCCCACTGCTCCGCGAGCTGGGCCTGCTCGGCGCGGTCCAGGTCGAGCAGCAGCCGGTCGTAGAGCATGGTGAGCAGCTGCGCCGGGCTCGCCGAGAGGATGGCGGTGCGCTGGTAGTCGTTCAGCCGATCGGTCATGCCGACTCCTTCCGGGCGGGGATCACTTGTTCGAGTTCGACCACGTCGGCAGGTTCGCGAGCTGCGAGGCGAGGTAGTCGGACTGCTTGTTCATGCTGCTGAGGGCGACCTCGAGCGCCGAGTAGGTGCGCTTCAGGGTCGCCTCGCGCTGTTCGAGCCGCCGCGTCCAGGACTCGATCTGCTTGTCCATGTCGGCGATCGTCGTCTGGCGCCCCTGGATCTGCTTGGTGAGCAGGCCGTCGAAGCGGTCGGCGTACCGGTCGGTGACCTCCTCGATGCGGGTCGCGACGGTGGCGAAGGCCGAGCGCACCGCGGCCGGGTTCGTCTCGAGCGCCTTCTGGAACTTCTCGGCGTCGAACTCGAGCTCGCCGTCCTTCGAGACGCTGATGCCGAAGGGGGCGATCGAGTTGCCGGCGACCGGGCCCTGGATGGCCGAGACGAGCGCCTGGCGGAGCGTGCGGATGTTCGAGTCGCTCGTGAAGCTGCCGACGACCGTGATCGGGTTGCCCGAGGCATCCGTCGACTTCGTGCTCGCGGACTTCGCGTCGATGAAGGCGAGCACGTCCTTGATCTTGTCGAGGAACGCCTGCGCGGCCGTGGCCGACTCCTTCGTGTTCGGCGCGATGTCGATCGTGACCGGGGCGGAGGTGACCTTCGAGATCGTGACGTCGACGCCCGGGAGCAGGTCGGTGAAGGTGTTCGAGGCGCTGGTCAGCTGCTGCTCGGCCGCGGTGCCGGCGAAGAGGGTGACCTGGGCGTCGGCGCCCTGGCGCAGCAGGGCCGCGCCGGGCTGATCGGTGAGCTCGGTGGCGGTGCCGGCGTCGACGTCGGCCTCGCTGCCGATGAAGACGCGGAAGGACGCCGCGGCGCCGGTCTCGGTCGAGGCGAGCTGGAGTCGCGAGAGGGCCGCGCCGCCGGCGTCGGTGCCGGCCTGGATGCGGGTGGCGCGGATGCCGAGCTCCGCGTTGTTCACGGCGCGGGCGACGTCCTCGATCGAGCTGCTGCTCGCGACGAGCTGCGTGCGGGTGCCGTCGGGGCGCACGATCGTGAGCACGGGCGGCACGCCGGGCAGGCTCGGCATCGCGGCCGAGACCATGACGTGCGCGCTCGCGACGCGGGTCACGGTGAGGTCGATGCCGCCGGCGGAGGCGCCGGGGCGGGTCGCGACCGAGACGGAGGGGTCGGTCGCGGAGGTCGTGAACTTCGACAGCGCCTCGGGCTTCGCCGCGCCCTGAGCGAGCTCCATGAGGGAGGCGAGGCGCGCGTTCAGCGAGAGCAGGTCGGTGACGACGGAGGAGGCCTTCGCCTTGCTCTGCACGAGGAGCGCGCGCGGCGCGGCCTCGGCGGCCATGAGCTTCGCGATGAGCTCGGTCGTGTTGAGGCCGCTCACGAGGCCGTCGAGGGAGATCCCCATGCGTTGCTCCTTGCGGTCGGTCGTGGTGCGGTGGAACGGGACGAACCCGGCGGTGACGGGGCGGAGTGCAGCGCCTCGGTCACCGCCGGGTTCGGTCAGGTGATCCCTGCGGCTTAGCCGAGGAGCTTCAGCACGCCCTGGTTGGCCTGGTTGGCCTGGGCGAGCATCGCGGTACCGGCCTGCGAGAGGATGCTGGCGCGGGTGTAGCTGACCATCTCGGCCGCCATGTCCGTGTCGCGGATGCGCGACTCGGCCGCCGAGAGGTTCTCGGCCGAGACGTTCAGCGTACGGATGGTCGACTCGAAGCGGTTCTGCTGCGCACCGAGGTCGGCGCGAGCGGTCGAGATCGCCGTGATGGCGGTGTCGATCGAGGTCAGCGTGGTGTTCGCGGTCGCGTTGCTGGTGACGACGAAGCCCGCACCGGCGGCGGTGCCGTCGGCCGAGGCCAGCGTGCCGACCGAGGTGCCCACGTTCGCGAGGTTGATCGCGATCGTGTCGTTCGCGGTGTCGCCCGCGCCCACCTGGAAGTTCAGCGAGCCGCCCTTGAGCAGGTCGATGCCGTTGAAGTTCACGCCCTCCGAGACGCGGTAGAGCTCGAGGCTCAGCGCGTCGGCTTCCTTCTGGATGGCGGCGCGCGACTCGGTGTTGTTCGAGTCGGAGGCGCCCTGCACCGCGAGGTCGCGCATGCGGTGGAGGATGTTGTGAACCTCGGTCAGCGCACCTTCCGCCGTCTGGATGACGGAGATGCCGTCCTGCGCGTTGCGCGCCGCGACCTTGGTGCCGGAGATCTGCGAGCGCAGGCCCTCCGAGATCGCGAGGCCCGCGGCGTCGTCGGCAGCACGGTTGATGCGCAGACCGCTCGAGAGCTTCTCGAGCGACTTCGACAGCTCGTTCTGCGTGTTGGTCAGGTTGCGGTGCGCGTTGAACGCCGCAACGTTGGTGTTGATCTGCATACCCATGGTGTGATCTCTTCCTTGATCGGTCGCGGTCCATCCGTGGACCGTCGAGAGCCACTCTCGGTCGCGGCATCCGGGTCCGTTAGCTGCGGTTCGGGCCTCGTCGCCTCCGGGGGTCACGAGGACGGCGGGGAGTCAGCGCCGCGTGGGCGCCTCGGGATCGATCCGCTACGCTCGGGATACCATCGCGTCAAGCGTGGCGACCTGGATTCCTGGCCCGCGCACCCGCACGTCGACCGTATTCGAACCGAGCAGGATCCCAATGACGAACCAGCCGCCCTCCCCGCCTCAGCTCCCGCCGCAGTTCGTGCTGGCCGCCGCTCCGCCGCCCCCGCCCCGGGGGCTCAGCATCACCTCGATGGTGCTGGCGCTCGTGTCGATCGTCTTCGGCTTCACGTTCCTGCTCCCGCTGCTGTCGCTCATCCTGGGATTCATCGGCCTGAAGAAGGAACCGGCCGGCCGCGGCATGGCGATCACGGGCGTCGTGATCAGCGGGCTCATCCTGCTCGTCTGGGCCGCCGTCTTCGCCGTGGTCATCGTGATCGGCATCGTGGCCGCCGCGAGCGCCGGGACGTCGTAGACGTTCGAGGAGCGGCCGGCGGGCGGAGATGCCGCGGCGGCCTCAGTCCGACGAGGTGCCGGGAATCAGCGGGTTCCCTGGGCCGTGAAGCCGGCCCGTCGCGGGGTCGATCCAGTTGCCGGAGCCGGTCGCCCGGTGCCAGCGCTTGTGGAACGAGAGGTCGGTGCCCTCGGCTTCGACGACGGCTGCGCCGCACAGATCGCAGATGCGCAGGAGGACGACGTCGCCGCCCGCGGTCGTGACGGAGATCTCCCCGTCCGGGAATACGACGCCCATCGGCTCCTCCTCGCGCTGCGCCCGACCATCGCGGTCAGGGTCCGAGTCTGCCATCAGTGCACGACGGGGCGCGATCGGGAGGGTCACCTGAGCCGGGCCAGGGGGTGCCCGGCTCAGGCGAGTGTGGTGCTGCGGCGCCCGCCGAAGGCGCCGCCGAGGTCGTCGAGGTACTTCTTCGCCCGCGAGGTGCTCGGGGCCGGCACCTGCAGGGGCAGTTCGGTCTCGTCCGCGAGGTACCCCGCGGCGCCGAGGCGCAGGAGGCGCAGACCCTCGCTGCGCTGCTGCGAGACGGCCGAGTGCGTGACGCCGAGTTCCTCGGCGAGCTCGGTGACCGCACGGTCGTGGAAGTAGATCTCCTCGATCACGTAGCGCAGCCGCTCGGGCAGCGCGGCGACCGCGGCGTGCGCGAACTCGATCCGCTCGCGCACGACGAGCTCCGCCTCCGGGAGCATGACCTCGGATGCCTCGTCGCCGACGAAGGCCTCGTCGTAGGGGCCGACCCGGCGGGACGCGAGGCCCTCGTACTCGGAGGCCGTCGCGCGGTCGACGCCGAGCGCCGAGGCGAGCTCGCCCGTCGAGGGGCGGCGGCCGAGGGCGGCGGTCAGCTGCTCCTGCACGGCGACCGTCTCCTTGATGGTCTGCCTCGTGCTGCGCTTCGCCCAGTCGGTGGCGCGCATCTCGTCGCGGATGCCACCGAGGATGCGCTCGCGCGCATAGGCGCCGAACGGCACGCCCCGTTCGGCGTCGTACGCGTCGACCGCCTTGACGAGGGCGACGGCGCCCGCCTGCGCGAGATCGTCGCGGGAGAGGTGGGTGGCGCTCGCGATCACCTTCGACACCAGGAAGCCCACGAGCGGCAGGTGCTCGACGATCATCCGATCGCGTTCGTCGGTCTTCACCGGGGGTCCCTCACTCTCAGTGCCGGGCCGTCGCGCTCCCGCGACGGTCACCCGGCGCTCAGTACATGCGCGGCGGCGCTCCCGCGGCCCCCGGACGCGGGGCCGGTGAATTCCGGCGCGGGATCTCTGAATCGCTTCGGCGGATGCCGCGTCGGGATCCGGTGGGGATCGCGCCGCGCAGCGGGGGAGACGGCCGGATTCGCGGGGCCGGTGGATCGGCGGCGACCACTGCGTCGGATCCGGGGGATCCGCGGGGGCCTCCGGCGATTCGGCGCCGCGCACGATGGGCGCGTGGAACACCTCGACCGCCCAGCCGGGAACGCGCAGCCCGTCCAGGCCCCGCGCGACTGGACGGTCGATCTCGCGAGCGACGACCCGCACGAGGTGCGCCGGGCCGCTGCGGAGCTCCTCGACGAGACCGTCCGGGCGGTGCGCGGGCTGCGTTCCCGCATGGGCCTCGGCGACGCCGACGTGCAGGACGCCATCGGCGAGACCCTGCTGGAGCTCGCGAAACGGCTCGAGGCGGGCCATCCCGTCCCCGGCGCGATCGTGCAGCGCGTGGCGACCACCGTGTGCTCCCGCTTCGTGAACGGGCCGGTCCGCCACGAGACGGCGAAGGCGCTGCGCATCCTGAAGGAACGCGTCGCGGCGGAGGAGGCGGTGCTCGGCCGCTCGCTGTCGAGCCGCGCGGTCGCCGCGCTCGCCGAGGAGGTGCGCCTCGGGCCGGACTTCAATCCGCGGCACCGCCCGGTGGAGCGCTTCCACCTCGTCGAGGGCTTCTCGAAGCCGCTCTCGATCGACCGCTACGACGCCGACGTCGTCGACGTGCTGCTCTCGCGGGCGGTCGACGCGCGCGCCACGAGCGACGGAACCGCGGATGCCGCGGCCGCGGGCCTCTCGGGGGCCGCCGCGGGCGGGGCCTGCGACCGGCTGCTCGACCGGCTCGAACGCGGCCGGGTGACCCGCCGCGAGGCGAGACTCGAGCTGTGGGGCGCCGTGGCCGCGGACGAGGAGCTGCCGCGCCCGACGCAGGGCCGTCTCGACCGTCGGCTCGCCGCCGATCTGCAGGCCTACGTCGAGGCGCTGCCGGAGGGGGTCGTCACGGCCTGTCGCGAGCAGCTCGACGGGCGGGAGACGCGAGCCGTGTTCGCGCTGTTCGCTCCCTTCGCCGATCTCGACGAGCCGCAGAAGGACGCGATCGCCGAAGCCCTCGCCCGCCGGGGCGGCTTCGCCACCCGGATCTGGGCGAGCGCGGTCGCGCAGGCGCAGCTGCCGGCGCGGGAGTGGTCGGCCGGCGCCGGGCTCTCACGGGTCGCGGCCATCCGTCCGCCGATCCGCGCGGTCGCGGGTGCGCGGGCCTAGCCTGCGGCCATGATCATCACCCCACCCGCGGCCGAGTCCGCGACGGGCACGGTCGCCGAGCTCTACGACGACGACCTGCGAGCCGACGGCCTCGTCTACGCGCACACCGCGGCGATGGCGACCAACCCCGAGGCGTACCGGGCGTTCGAGGCGCTGGTCCGGGCGGTCGTGCCGTCGATCGGCATCCGCCTGTACGAGGCGGCGACGCTCGGCGCGGCGCGCGCCATCGGCTCCGAGCATTGCCTGCTCGCGCACGGGCGGAAGGCGCTCCGTGCGGAGGTCGTCGACGAGGCCGGGCTCGCCGCCTTCGCCGCGGGCGACGACTCGGGATTCCGGGACGACGAGCGGCTCGTCATCCGCTACGCCGAGCGCCTCTCGCGCGATCCCGCGGCCATGACGGATGCGGACACGCAGGAGTTGCGCGACGCGGGCTTCAGCGACCGGCAGATCGTCGACCTGACCCTCGCCGCCGCGGCCCGGAACTACTTCAGCCGGGCGCTGCTCGCCCTCGCGGTGCCGGTCGACGAGGTGCCCGGGCTCGCTCCGGAGCTCGCCGAGGCGCTGCGCGCCGCGACGTGAGCGCCCTCCCCCTCTCTCCGCCCGCGGGCCTGACCGCGGGGCACGCTGGGAACGTCGTGTGCATCTCCGCCGGAGCGTGAAGTGCGTCGGTACGCTTCGGGCATGAGCGCCGCGAAGCAAGCCCCGGTTCCGAGCTGGTCGATCGTCGTGTCGTGGTCGTTCGCGGTCGGGCTCGCGATCCTCGGGATCGTGCTGGCCGTCGTTTCGAACAGCTTCTGGCCGTTGATCGCGTTCGCCGGTCTGGCCATTCCGATGACGCCCGTCGGCTCGTGGAGGTCGTCTCGTCGGGCGCACGCCGATCCGCGTTGAGCGTCACCCCGTCCGCCAAGATCTCGACCGCGGGGGCGGGGGCGGGGCCGGGATGCGGCCCCGAAGGGAGGCGGGGCGGCATCCCGGGTCTGCTGACCCCGGAACCCGAACCGGAGCGTCAGGAGACGAACATCCGCTGACCCGATCGCCCGACCGCTACCCGAGGCTGCCGGCGGCTCGACGGATATCCCACGAGCGGAGTGTAACCCTGGGGATACCACGCGGCAAGAGGGAGCCCGCGGAGTCCGCCGAAGGGGGTCGGCGGGCTCCGCGGCCCTCGACTCCGGGGCAACCCCTTGTCCGGAGCGAGGTGGGTGACCCCGCAGGCGAGCGTAGGCTGCAGTGGTTCCCCGGCGGGAATCGTTCGTGCGGATCATCCAACTCCGGCCCGTTCGATGGCCGCAGGGATACCAAAAGCTCCAATCCGTGACCATCGCTCGGCTCCTCGGCGGCCGGATCGCCAATCGGGCGCGCAGGCTTCACCGACGACGGTGCGGTGTGATTCAGTGGTCCTATGCGTGCACTGCTCCCCCGATCGTGTCCTCTCGCCCGCGACCATTCGACGCACCCGTGCCCGGTGCGCGTCGGTGCCTGAGCGGATCGCCTGGTACGACGCGGATCGCGTGCCCGACGACGCCGTCGCGCGACTGCACGCGCACTTCCGGGAGCGGCGCCCGGTCGGCGTGGTCGGCCAGGGTGAGACGCAGCGCGCGTTCTACGCCCGGCTGACCGTCACCTCCGCCGGGGTCCTCGAGGCCGAGGGCGTCGAAGCGTGGGGCGTGCTCGAGAGCGCCGAGCACGGTGCCGTGCTCGTGCCCGCCGAGCTCGCCGCCGCCTCAGCGCTGCCGGCGCTGCCGCCCGCCCTGCAGCGGCTCGCCGCTCGCGTCGGCCCCGCGAATCGGCGCCTGCGGCAGGCGAAGGACGCGACCGATGCCCGGCCGGCCGTGCAGCGGTTCCGGGAGCGGTTCATCGCGGCCGCCGTCGCCCACGCCGAGCTGCACCGCAGGCTCGAGGAGTGGCAGCCGCGGGCCGAGCGGGAGCGCGACGCCGACTGAGCCGGGACCCCGCGGGCTCGGTTCGGGCTAGGCCTCGATGTCGTCGAGGCGGTCGATGACCACCTCCAGGAGGCGGGCGAGCTCGCCGCGCTCCTCGTCGCTGAGGTCCTGCAGCACATCGGACTCGACGACGTCGGAACTGCGGATGGCGAGGCTGAACAGCTGCCAGCCCTCTTCGGTGAGGTTCACGAAGATGCGGGTGCGGTTCGTGTCGTCGGGGGTGCGTTCGACGAGTCCGCGTTCGGCGAGCTTGTCGAGCCGGTGGGTCATCGACGACGGCGCGACGTTCGTGAGGTCGGCGAGCTGGCTCGGGGTGAGCGGTTCGCCGGCCTTCGCGAGGGAGGTGACGACCGCCCACTCCCCGGCCGTCACGTCGAGGTCCGCGAGCTGTCGGACGTACCACTGGTCGAGCTTCTTCGTGAGGCTCTGCACGGCCGTGATGACGCGCTGCACGGACTCCTCGCCGCCGGCGGCGACGTAGGTCGCGACGGCCCGGCGGTGCAGCTCCGGGGCGCTCGGGATGCGTCTGGCCATCTGGGAATTCTCGCACGGCTCGTTCGGTTGCTAATATTTCGACATCGAATAGTTCGTATTCGAAGCGCGCGGATGCCTCGGCCGGTGCGGCGCCGGGGGAGCCCGTCGCGAGCACCATCCGGACCTCGGCCCGCGACGGCACCCCGTCGCGAGCCCATCGAAGCTGAGACTCTGAAAGGGGGCGCGACCCCGTGCGCGCGAAACTGCTGATCTTCGCCTCCGCCATCGGCATGCTCGGCTGGGGGGCCGTGCTGCCCTACCAGTACGCCTACGCCGCGGACACCCGCGGCTGGGGCGCGCTCGTGGCCGCCGGGGCATCCTCCCTCTTCTCCATCGGCGCGCTCGTCGCCGCGCCCATCGCCGGGCGCCTGGCCGACCGCTTCAACCCGGTGCTCGTCGCCGTCGTCGCGCAGCTCATCGGCGCCGCCGGCGTCGGCGCGCTCGCCTTCGTCGACAGCCCCGGCCTCTTCCTCGCGGGCATGCTCGTCTTCGGGCTCGGCCTCGCCGGGGCCGTGCCCGCGAAGCAGGTGCTCGCGCTGCAGTGGTCGACGAGCGACGACCGGCGCAAGGTGTTCGCCTACAAGTTCACGGGCGAGTCGCTCGGCATGGCGGCGGGGGCGTTCCTCGCCGGCCAGATCGTCGACCTCGGCCGCCCCGACGGGCTCGACGTCGGCTTCGCGATGGCGGCCGCGGGCTTCGTGCTCTCCTCGGCGATCATCGCGCTCGCGGGCCGCGGCGCCGTCGTGCCGAGCGAGTTCGCCGTCGCGGCGGTCGCCGACGGACGCCCGGTGACGGGCAGCGTCGGGGCGATCGAGGCCGCCACGGGCGCGATCGCGGCCGTCGACGTGCGTGCGGCCAAGCGCGACCGGAGCGTGGTCCGCGCCATCCTGCGCACCCCCGCGCTGCGGTGGACCGCGATCGTCACCGTCACGCTCGCGCTCGGCTTCTACGCCCAGTTCGAGTCCGGCCTTCCCGCGTACGGGCTCACCGTGCTCGGCGTCGACGCCTCGGCGATCGGCATCGCCGCCGCCGTCAACTGCATCGTGATCGTCGCGCTGCAGGTGCTCGTCGTGAAGCTCACCGCCAAGCGCAGCGCGCCCTCGCTGCTCATGGTCGTCGGCATGATCTGGGTCGTGTCGTGGCTCGCGCTCTCGGCCGCGCAGTTCGCGCCGGGCATCGCGACCGCGCTGTTCGTCACGACCTACGGCGTCTTCGCGATCGGCGAGACGATCTACAGCCCCGTGCTGAACCCGCTCACCGCGCAGCTCGCGCCGAAGGGCATGGTCGGGCAGACGCTCGGCACGATCGGCGCCCTGCAGACCGCGTTCTCGGCGGCCGGTCCGCTCGTGGCGGGCGTGCTGCTCGGCGCCGGGCTCGCCGACGTGTTCCTCGGCATGCACCTCGCCGTGAGCGTCATCGCGGTGTTCGCGGCGTGGCGGGTGAAGCGGGCGATGGAGGCGATGCCGGTGCCGGCGGCGTCCGAACGGGTCGACCCGCCGACCGCGCCGGTGCCGTTGCACTGAGCCGGGCGCGGGCCGATTCCCGCGTCGCGGGCGGCTACTCGCCGACGGTGACGAAGTCGGCGAGCGGCTTGCGCTGGCGCGGGGCGACCTCGCGCTCGCGGAGCACGTCCGAGAGCCGGTCGACGTCGCCGAGCGCGCCGATCGTGGTGATCGAGACGACCTCGTGGCGCTCGTCGAGGCCGAACGCCTCGTGGATGGCCTGCGCGTCGAAGCCGCCCATCTGGTGCGTGTGCAGCCCCTCGTGCTGCGCCTGCACGGTGAGGTGCGCGACGGCCTGGCCGAGGTCGTAGCGGGCCCACGGGCGCGGGCGGCCCTCGGCATCCACCGTCTCGGCGATGTTCACGATGAGCACGGCGGCCGAGTCGGCCCACTCCTTGTTGAAGCCGGCCATCGCGCCGTGCAGCGATGCGAAGGCGGCGGTGCCGCGGCGGGCGACGATGAAGCGCCACGGCTGCGAGTTGTTCGCCGAGGGGGCCCAGCGCGCCGCCTCGAGGATCGTGCGGAGCTGCTCGGACTCGACGACGGCCTCGGGGTCGAAGGCGCGCGGGCTCCAGCGCTCGGCGAGCGGGTCGATGAGGGGGGCCTCGGTGGCGGCCTTGCGGCTGGTGAGATCGGTGACGAGGGTCATGGTGCGGCTTTCGTGGAGGTGGAGTGCTGCCGGGACGCCGTTGACCCGTCTATTCGAACGTATCGAGTTTCGAGCCTATTCCGTGCGCGTCGTCCGGGCTGCCCGGGAGCGGGCACAATACCCGTATGGATTCCGCAGCCGACGCGCCCGCGCGCGTGCCCGCCAGCGTGCTCGCGATCGACGCCGGGCAGACCGGGGTGAAGGTGCGGCACCGCTCCTCCGCCGGCGTCGTCGAGTGGGCCGAACCGGGCGTCCGCACCGACCAGCCGCTGCCGCCGCAGCTCGCCGACGCGATCCGCGGCGCCGCCGCGCGCGGGCTCGCGGCCGAGGCGGTCGGTATCGGCACGACCGGACTGACGTCGCCCGACTTCGACGCGGAGCCGCTCATCGAGGCGGCCGCGCCGCTCGGGACGCGGGAGCTGATCCTCGCCCACGACTCGATCACCGCCTACCTGGGCGCCCTCGACGAGGCGCCGGGCGTCGTCGTGGCGGCCGGCACCGGCGTCGTCACGCTCGCGGTCGGGGCGACGACCGTCGCGCGCATCGACGGCTGGGGCAACATCATGGGGGATGCCGGCAGCGGGTACTGGATCGGCCGCGCCGCGCTCGAGGCCGTCATGCGCGCGCACGACGGGCGCGGCGAGGCGACGGCGTTGACCGCGGCCGTGCGCGAGGAGTTCCCCGAGCTCGAGGACGCGTACATCGTGCTGCAGGGCGACGGGGAGCGGATCCGCCGGGTCGCCCGCTACGCCCGCGCCGTCGCCGAGCTCGCGGAGACCGACCCGGTCGCCGCCGGCATCCTCGACGCCGCCGCGCGCGAACTCGCGCACGCCGCCGTCACCGGGCTCCGCCGGGTCGGCGAGGACCTCGCTGCCGCGCCGACCGTGCGCGCCGTCGGCGGCGTGTTCGGCTCGACCCGCCTGGCCGGTGCGTTCGAGCGCGCGGTGCGGCACGAGATCCCGGCGGTCGAGGTCGAGATCGGCTCGACCGACCCGCTCGACGGCGCCGCGCGGCTCGTCTCCATGTCGGCCGGCAATCCGCTGCGGGGGCACGTGGCCGCCGCCTCGCGCTGAGCGCGCTGACGGCGGCGCGTGGCGCGCGCGGTCAGCGCGCGGCGAGCTCCTCGCGGATGCCCGCGACGAAGGCGTCGATGTCGGCCTCGGTGGTGTCGAAGGAGCACATCCAGCGCACCTCGCCGCGCGAGGCATCCCAGTCGTAGAAGCGGAAGCCGCGCTCGCGGAGCCGGTCGGCGACGCCCTCGGGGAGCACGGCGAAGACGCCGTTCGACTGCGTCTCCTGCGAGAAGCCGAGGCCCGGCAGCTCGCCCGCCGCGATGCCGGCGTCGAGCGCGTCGCGCAGGCGGCGGGCCATCGCGTTCGAGTGCCGCGCGTTCTCGAGCCACAGCTCGCCCTCGTACAGGGCGATGAGCTGGGCGGAGACGAAGCGCATCTTCGAGGCGAGCTGCATGTTCAGCTTGCGCAGGTACTTCAGGCCCTCGGATGCCTCGGGGTTCAGCACGACGACGGCCTCCGCGCCGAGCGCGCCGTTCTTCGTGCCGCCGACGCTCAGCACGTCGACGCCCGCGTCACGGGTGAAGGCGCGCAGCGGGACGCCGAGCGAGGCGCCGGCGTTCGCGATGCGGGCGCCGTCGAGGTGCAGCTTCATGCCGAGCGAGTGCGCGTGATCGGCGATCGCCCGCACCTCCTCGACCGTGTAGGCGGTGCCGAGCTCCGTGGTCTGCGTGATCGACACGACGAGCGGCTGGGCGCGGTGCTCGTCGCCCCAGCCCCAGGCCTCCTGATCGATGAGCTCGGGCGTGAGCTTGCCGTCCTCGGCGGGCACGGTGAGCAGCTTCATGCCGCCGACGCGCTCGGGCGCACCGCCCTCGTCGGAGTTGATGTGCGCGGTCTTCGCGCTGACGACGGCGCCCCAGCGCGGCAGCATCGACTGCAGCCCGGTGACGTTCGCGCCGGTGCCGTTGAACACGGGGAACGCCTCGATCCCCTCGCCGAAGTGCCCGGCGAAGACCTCCTGCAGGCGCTCGGTGTAGGCGTCCTCGCCGTAGGCGACCTGGTGGCCGTCGTTCGCGGCCTGGATGGCGGCGAGCACGGCGGGGTGCACACCCGAGTAGTTGTCGCTGGCGAAACCGCGGAACGTCGTGTCGTGGAGCTGCGAAGTCACCGAACCATCCTGCCACCCGCTCCCTGGCAGCGTCTCGCCGGGTGGCGCACGGAATGCGCGCCGCGCGCCCCGACGACGCACGGATGCCGCGTCCCCGGCCCGCTGAGCTCGTCGAAGCGAGCTCGTCGAAGCGCGCCCCTGGTCCGCTGAGCTCGTCGAAGCGAGCCCGGCGAAGCGCGCCCGTGACGCCCGGTGGCTCAGGCCTCGACGGTCACCTCCGTGACGGCGCCGTCGCGGTCGAGGTGCACGGCGGGCCAGTAGCCCTCGGGGAAGTGCTCGCCGCAGCCGTCGTTCAGGTGCACCGTGACGGTGCCGTCGGGGTGCGCCTCGATCGTCTGCAGCTCGAGGTCGCTCGCGGCGTCGTCGAGCTCGGCGGCGGTCGGCTCGCCCTCGCTGAACCCCGTGACCACCGCGTCGCTCAGCACCCGGCGGAGCGTCGGCAGCGCCTGCACGGTCTCCGCGATCCGCGGCAGCATCGCGCGCACCTCCTCGGGTGATCCGCTCGCCGCGGTGAGCTCCACGGACTCGCCGTCGACCTCGATGAGCGCCGAGTACCAGTCGTGGTCGAGGACCTCGCCGTCGAGCAGCTCGGTACGGGCGCGCCGGAAGGCGCCGAGCTCGGGGTGGGTGATCTCGGGTGCGTCGCTCATGCCCCCACGGTAGCGGGCGCGCGCGTCGGGACGGGCGCCCCGACGACCGCGGCGATGAGCTCCTCGTAGGAGACGCCGGCGGCGGCGAACATGCGCGGCACCTGCGAGTGCGCGGTCATGCCCGGGATCGTGTTGATCTCGTTCAGCACGAGGCGTCCGTCCGGCGTGACGAAGAAGTCGAGGCGCGCGATCGCGTCGCAGCCGAGCGTCTCGAAGAGCGCGCGGGCGGTGTCCTGCAGCCGCCGAGCGGTGGCGTCGTCGATCGCCGCGGGCACCGTGAACCGCGCCGTGCCGTCGTACTTCGTGGCGGAGTCGAAGACGCCCTCGCCGTGGATCTCGAGCGGCGGCGGCACGAGCAGTTCGCCGGCCGCCGTGCGGACGACGGCGACGTCGATCTCGCGGCCCACGACGGGCTGCTCGACGAGCACCCGTTCGTCGAACAGCCGCGCTTCCGAGATCGCCGCCGCGAACTCGGCCGCCGTGCGCGCGAGCCGCACGCCATGGCTGGAGCCCGCGGTCGCCGGCTTCACGATGACGGGGCGGACGAACGGGATGCCGGCGTCGAGCTCGGCCGCGCCGTGGCAGCGACCCGGGGCGACGTCGACACCGTTCGCGGCGGCGACGAGCTTGGTGAGCTCCTTGTCCATGGTCACGGCGCTCGCCGTCAGGGGGGAGCCGATCACTCGGATCCCGGCGAGCGTCGCGAGCGCGGCGAGCGCGCCGTCCTCGCCGGGGGCGCCGTGGATCATCGGGTAGACGGCGTCGCAGTCGGCGAGCAGTTCGAGTGCCGCGGCGAGGCCCGTCGCCGGGCTCGGGCCGAGCGGGCGCCCGCGGCTGCTCCAGCAGCCGTCCCGTTCGATGCGGAGCCGGACCGCCTCGACGCCGATCCGGGCGAGCGCGGCCTCGACGGCGGCGGCGCTCGCGACGCTCACGTCGTGCTCGGCGCTGGTGCCGCCGGACACGACGGCGATGCGCCGGACGGCCCCTGCGGCGGGCTCCCTCGGGGGGTGCGGTCGTGACATGGCTGCCTCCTCGTCGTCGAGTCCAGCGGTCCGGATGTTGCGTGGGCGTATCGGAATCCGCAGACGGCCGCGCAACACGCCCGCCGCTGGACTGGCCGCATGGCCCCACCCGCATCCGAACTCCTCGTGCACCACGACGCGATCCGCGCGAACGCCGCGCACTTCGCGGCGTCGACCGACGGCCGCCTGATGGCCGTCATCAAGGCCGACGCCTTCGGCCACGGGCACGAGCGCGTCGCCCGGGTCGTGCTCGACGCCGGCGCGAGCTGGCTCGGCGTCGCCTCCTCGGAGGAGGCGCTCGCGCTGAGGGCGGGCGGCATCGACGCGCCGATCCTCAGCTGGCTGAACGCCCCCGACGCCGACTTCTCCGCGGCCGTCGCCGCCGACGTCGACCTGGCGGTGCCGAGCGCCGCCGTGCTCGGCGCGGTGAGCCGGGCGGCGGCGCAGCTCGGGCGGCGGGCGCGGGTGCACCTGCACATCGACCTCGGGATGGCCCGGGAGGGCTGCCCGCGGGAGGGCTGGTCCGCGCTCTGCGAACTCGCGCGGGAGCTGCAGCTGCAGGGCTCCGTTCGCGTCGTCGGGATCATGGGGCACCTCTCGTGCGCGGAGATCCCCGGCCACCCGCAGAGCCGGCTCGAGCGTCAGCGCTTCGTCAACGCGGTGCTGGCCGCGCGGCGGCGTCGGCTCTCGCCGAACGTCGTGCACCTCGCGGCCACCGCGGCGACGCTCACGGGTGACGGGGCGGGCTTCGGCCTGCACCGCATCGGCGCCGGACTCTTCGGCATCGATCCGTCCGGCAGCTCGACCGCGCTCCGGCCGGCGCTGTCGCTCGTCGCGCGCGTGGTCGCCTCCCGCGAGGTCGAGGCCGGCACCGGGGTCGGCTACGGGCTCGACCACGTCGCGGCGGCGCGGACGAACCTGGCGCTGCTGCCCCTCGGCTACGCGGACGGCGTGCCGCGTGCCGCGTCGGGGCGGGCGGAGGTCCTCGTGCGGGGCCGGCGCCGCCCGCTCGTCGGCCGGTTCTCGATGGACATGGTCGTGGTGGACACGGGCGGCGAGCGGATCCGGCCGGGGGAGCCGGTCACCGTGTTCGGTCCCGGCGACGCGGGCGAGCCGACGGTCGCCGAGTGGGCCGGCTGGGCGGGCACCATCGAACACGAACTCGTGACGCGGGTCGGCGCCCGGGTGGCGCGGGTGCACCGGGCGGATGCCCCGGCCGGCAGCAGCCTCGGGCGCACCGCATGAGCCGGGTCGAGCGAACCGGGCGGCCGGCGCCGACCGCGCGCAGCGGCCCGGCAGCGCCCCGCGAGACCTGGGGCGACGTCGTCAAGGGCGTGCTCATCGTGCTCGTCGTGTTCTGGCACGTCGTGATGAAGAGCTACCTCGAGGTCGACTGGCAGCTCGGCGTGCCGATCCCCGGTGCGTGGGGGCTGCTCGCCGACCTGATCTGGCCGTTCCTCATGCCGCTCTTCCTGCTCGTCTCCGGGACCTTCGCGGCGGCGGCGTTCACGCGGCCCTGGGCGGTCGTGCTGCGCACCCGGGTCGTGCGCTTCCTGTACCTCTACCTGCTCTGGTCGCTCATCCACACCGCGGCGCTCTGGGCGTTCCCCGACTTCCCGACGCTCGTGCCGCGGGGCGTCGCCGAGTTCGTGGAGGCCGTCACGATCAGCCCGCCGAACACCTGGTACCTCTTCGCGCTCGCGCTCTACTTCCTCGTGGCGAAGGGGCTCGCCCGGGTGTCGCCGTGGCTCGTCGTCGGGGCGGCCGCCGTGCTCTCGGTCGTCGTCGCGGCCGGCTACGTCGAGATCGTGAGCAACCGCGGCTCACTGCTCTACAACCTCACCTTCTTCCTGCTCGGGCTCCATCTCGCTCCGCACGTGCGCCGACTCGCGGGCCGGGTGCGGCCGGTGCCGCTCGCGCTCCTCGGGACGGGCTACCTCGCGGTGTTCGCGGCCATGCGGCTGACGGGCAGCGAGACGGTGCCCGGGGTCTGGCCCCTCGTCAGCCTCGTGGGGGTCGCGTTCGGCCTGGCCGCGGCGCCCGCCTTCGCCCGGATCCCGCTGCTCGGACCCGGCGCCGCGTGGCTCGGGCGGCGGAGCCTCCCGGTCTACCTCCTGCACATGCCCCTGCTCGCCGTCGCCGACATCGTGCTCGCCGAGTGGCTCTCGCTCGCCTCGCGCCCCGTGCAGCTCGCGGCCGCCGTCGCGCTGCCGATCGCGGTGACCGCGGTGATCGTCGCGGCCTGCGTCGGGCTCGAGCGCGTGCTGGTCCGCGGCGGCGCCGGCTGGCTCTTCGAACTGCCCGGGCGGCGCGCGGATGCCTCGGCGAGGGGGGCCGCCGAGGCATCCGCTCCCCGCCCCGCGCCTCGACCGTCCCGCGGGCCCGCCTGGCGCGCGGTCGTCGTCGTCGCGCTCGTCGTCGCGAGCGGCGTCGTCGCCGTCCGGGCGACCGCGATCCCCGGCTGCGACGCGGATCCGCCGGTGCAGGCCGCGGCCGAGCCGGGGCGCGTGAGCATCGGCGCGGTCGGCGACGTGCTCATGCACGACGTCGGCCACGTGGTGCCCGCCGACGGCGGTGCGGCGCACTTCGACGCCGTGCGGCCGTGGTTCACGCAGGACCTCGTCACCGGCAACCTGGAGCAGGTGATCGCGGACGACCCCGGCTACGACAAGTGCGGCGGCGCTGCGGACTGCCTCGCCTTCCGCAGCGCCCCCGACACGGCCCGGACCCTCGACGGCTTCGATCTCATGAACCTCGCGAACAACCACACGGGCGACTTCGGCCCCGTCGGGTACGCCGACACCCGCGCGAACCTCGCGGCGAACGGCATTCGCTCGGTCGGCGATCGGAACGAGATCGCCTGCACCCGCATCGGCGACACGACGGTCGCGGTGATCGGCTTCGCCCCCTACCGGGACACGAACCGGGTCACCGACCTCCGGCACGCTCGGCGCCTCGTCGCCGCCGCGGCCGCGAGCGCCGATCTGGTCATCGTGCACGCGCACATGGGGGCGGAGGGGCCGGCGGCGAACGTCGTGACCCCCGGGCCCGAGGAGGCGTACGGCGAGCAGCGCGGCGACGTGGTCGCCTTCTCGCACGCGGTCGTCGACGCCGGCGCGGACCTCGTGATCGGGCACGGCCCGCACTCTCTGCGCGGGATGGAGTTCTACCGGGGGCGGCTCATCGCGTACAGCCTCGGCAACTTCGGCGGCGGCGGCGTGTTCGGCGCCGAGCAGGCGACGAGGTACGGCGCGTACCTCGACGTGACGCTCGAGGCCGACGGCCGCTTCGCCGGCGGGCGGGTGCGCTCGATCGACTTCGAGCAGGAGGGCGGCGTGCCGCGGCCGGATCCGGAGGGGACGGCGGCGCGGCTCGTGGCCGAGTTCGGGGCGCGCGACTTCCCGGAGCGCGCGGCGCGGATCGGGGCGGACGGCATCATCGCGCCGCCGGATCCCGAGCGCCCGCGCTGAGGCCGATCGGCTCGGCGGAGCGTTCGAGTCGGCGGCCCCTAGGCTGAGGGCATGGATGCGGTGCCCAGCGAACCCGGCTCGACCCTGCACACGCACGCCGTCGACAGCCAGCGCCGCGCCGCGGCCCTCGGCGACGGGAACCGGGTGCTGTCGCGCACGCAGAAGGTGTACGTGGCGCTGAGGGACGACATCGTCCGCACCCGGCTCGCCCCCGGCGAGGTCGTGCTCGAGCCCGAGCTGGCCGCGCGGTTCGGGGTGTCGAAGACGCCGGTGCGCGAGGCCCTGCAGATCCTCGTCGTCGAGGGGCTCGTCGTGGCGCTTCCCCGCCGCGGGTACGTCGTCCGCCCGCTCGGCATCACCGAGGTGCGCGAGGTGCTCGATCTGCGGCTCATCATCGAACCGCCGATGGCCGCGACGCGCTACGGCAGCGAGGCCTTCGTCGAGGAGCTCGGCTCGATCCTCGACGCGCAGCGCGGCGGCTCGGGCACGGCGGAGCTGACCGATGCGGCGCGCGCGTTCCACGAGTGCATCCTCGGCGCGGCCCGCAACGCCCGGGCGAAGTCGCTCATGAGCGGCCTGTTCGACGAGACGACCAGGAGCCATCACCTGATCCCGGCGATCGACGCCCGCATCCACTCGGAAGTGGAGAACGACGGGCACCAGCAGGTCCTGGAGGCGATCCGCACCGGCGATCCGCAGGCCGCCGAAGCCGCCATGCGCCGTCACCTCGCCGAACTGCGCGAGTTCGTCCTCCAGGCGTTCCTCGAAGCCTGAGCCCGGCCCGTCGACGGGCCGGTCAGTCGTGTCCATCTCAGATATATCTCAGAAATATCTCTATTGTGCGCAAGATATATGACCGTTAGGGTGGTGCCGACACCGCGGTCGGCCCTTCGGCCTCGGTGGGAACCACCGAGAGGATCCTCGACTGTTGCGACGCCGCATCCGCACCTTCACCGAGCTGCTGAGCTTCGCTCCGCCGACGCTTCCCACCGAGGCGAAGCGCGTGGCGGCGGCGCGCAGCCTCGACGACCTCCGGCGGCTCGCGAAGCGACGCGTGCCCGGATTCGTCTTCGACTACGTCGAGGGCGCCGCAGTGACCGAGCAGGCCGCACGCGATAACGAGTCGGCCTTCGCTCGGCGGAGGTTCGTGCCCTCCGTCACCGAGAGCGCGGCCGGCGCATCGCTCACCACCCGCCTGCTGGGGCGCGACCATTCGATGCCGATCGGCATCGCCCCGATCGGCCTCACCGCGCTCATGCGCGCGGCCGGCGAGACCGACGGCGTCCGAGCGGCCGCGAACCGCGACGTGCCGTTCGTGCTCTCCACGATGGGCACGCGCAGCATCGAGCAGCTCGCCGACGCCGCACCCGCCGCACGGCGGTGGTTCCAGCTCTACCTGCGGCGCGATCGCGATGCCTCGCTCGCACTCATCGAGCGGGCCGCCGCGGCGGGCTTCGACGCCCTCGTGCTGACCGTCGACACCCGGGTGCCCGGACAGCGCTACCGCGACGACCGCAACCGGCTCTCGATGCCGCCGCGGCTGACGGTGCGCACCGCCGCCCAATCGGCGCTGCATCCCGCCTGGTCGCTCGATCTCCTGGCGCACGACGCGCCCGCCATGGCGAACTTCGGGCCCCGCTCCGGCAGCGTCACGGACGTCGTGAGCAGCATGTTCGATCCCGCGCTCTCCTTGGACGACGTGCGCTGGCTGCGGGAGCACTGGAGCGGGCCGATCGTCGTCAAGGGCGTGCTCTCCGCCGTCGACGCCGAGCGCTTCGTCGACGCCGGCGCGGACGCCATCTGGGTCTCCAACCACGGCGGTCGCCAGCTCGACCGCGCGATCTCGCCCGTCGAGGTCGTCGGCGCGGTGCGCGCCGCCGTCGGCGACGACGTGCCGGTCCTGCTCGACTCCGGCATCCGCAGCGGGCTCGACGTCGTCGCCGCGATCGCGTGCGGAGCCGACTTCGTGTTCCTCGGCCGCGGCTACATGTACGGCCTCATGGCGGGCGGCCGGATCGGGGTCGAGCGGGCGCTCGACCTCGTGGCGGGCGAGACCCTGTCGACGATGCAGCTGCTCGGCGTGCGAACGACCGCCGAGCTGCGCGGCCGGGGAGCCGCGCTCCTCGCGCCGACCGGATAAGTACGACCGAGCCGGCACTTTTCAATGACGAAAGGACACCCCATGGCCAACGAACCGCAACGCACCATGACCCCGCAGGCGAGGCGGGCGATCGCCGCGGCCTACTTTGGCACGCTCATCGAGTGGTACGACTATGCGCTCTACGGCGCGGCCGCGGGCCTCGTGATCGGCCCGCTCTTCTTTCCCGACGTCATCCCGGCCTCCGCCTCGATGCTCGCCTTCGCGACCTTCGCCGTGGGCTTCGTGGTGCGGCCGCTCGGCGGCCTCATCATCTCCCACCTCGGCGACCGCGTCGGCCGGAAGCCCGCGATGATCCTGACCATCGTGCTCATGGGCGTCGCGACCGTCGGCATCGGGCTGCTGCCGACCGCCGAGGCGATCGGGCTGGCGGCGCCCATCCTGCTGATCCTGTTCCGCTTCGTGCAGGGCTTCGGCGCCGGGGCGGAGCTCGCCGGCGCACTCACGCTCGTCGCCGAGTACGCCCCCGAGCGGCGGCGCGGGCGGGTCATCGGACTGGTCACCTCGGGCGCCCCGGGCGGCGCGTTCCTCGCGACGCTGGCCTTCACCTTCGCCTCGATGCTCCCGGGCGACGTGCTGCTCGGCTGGGCCTGGCGCATCCCGTTCCTCGTCTCCGCCGTGCTCTTCGTGCTCGCGCTGTGGATCCGGCGCCGCCTCGAGGAGACGCCCGAGTACCGGGAGGCGGTGGCGAACGCGGAGCAGACCGCGACGAAGGTGCCGTTGGCGGAGCTGTTCCGCCGCAGCCCGCGCGAGCTCGTGGTCGGCTTCTTCAGCGTGTGCGGGCACAACGTCACGAACTACGTGCTGAGCGCCTTCGCGCTCAGCTACCTCACGCTGACGGTCGGGATGCCGCGCGTCGAGGCGCTGATCGCCGTGCTGGTCTCCTCGCTGCTCACCGCGTTCGCGCCGGTGCTCGGCGGGATGGCGGTCGACCGCTTCGGCGCCAAGCGGGTGCTCGTCTTCGGTTCGGTCGCCGGGATCGTCCTCACCTACCCGGTCTTCCTGTCCCTGCAGTCGGGCGACCCGGTGCTGGCGGCCCTCGGCATGACGGCGCTCGGCGTCGTCGCGGTGGGCGCCACCGCGGCCTCCACCGGCACCTTCCTCACCAACCTCTTCCCGACCCGGTACCGCTTCACGGGCGTCGCGACGGCCCGCGAGCTCAACGGAGCCCTGGTCGCGGGGCCGACGCCGCTCATCGCGACCGCGCTCGTCGCGGCCGCCGGCGGCGGGCTCTGGCTCGTCGTGCTGTTCGTCATCGCCGCCTGCCTCGTGTCGCTGCTCGCCGTCGTCGCGACGCCGAAGCGCATCGGCGATCTGCAGCCCGAGGAGGCCGCAGACCCGTCGCGGCTCGCGCCGGCCGAGCGGGTGTCGGACTAGGCGCTCGCCGCCGGGGCATCCACGTTCGCGACGTCGTCGACGGTCTGCAGCCAGTCGCCGTACTCCGCGACCCAGCGTTCGATGAGCCCGGCGGCGTAGTGGCTGGCGTCCCAGCCCGCGTAGAGCGACATGCGCACCTGGTGGCCGTCGCGCATGACGCGCACGGGATGCAGGCCGAACACGGCCTCGTTGGTGAGCACGGCGGCGCCCCGACCGGCGGCGGCGAGGCCCTGCGCCATGAACGAGGAGCTCAGCTCGGTGGCGTCGGGCAGGGCGAGCCCCGACTCCGCGAGCGCGTCGTCGAAGACCATCCGGGCCTGATTCGTGCGGTCCATCAGGATCAGCGGATGGCGCACGAGCTCGGCGACCTCGACGTCGGGCCGGCCGTGCAGCGGATGCCCCGGGGCGACCTGCGCGGTGATGCCGATCGGGGAGAGCCGGTGCCCCGCCCAGTCCGCGGGCGGCGGCACCGTCGAGACGCCGAAGTCCGCGCCGAGCGCGACGGTGCGTTCGAACACGAGGCTCGGCTCGCACTCGATCGCGTCGATGACGGGATGTCTCGCGCCGTGCGCTGCGGCGAAGGGCGCCAGGGTCCGCAGGATCGTGGCGAACGGCGCGACGGCGACGAGCCGGGTCTCGAGCGGGTGCTCGAGACCGACCGCGTTGCGGGCCATCTGCTCGCGGCGCACGAGGTCCCGCCCGACTCCGAGGAAGCGCCGACCCGCCTGGGTGAGCCGGAGCGCTCCGTGGCCGCGCTCGAAGAGCTCGACGCCGAGCTCCTGCTCGAGCGCGCGCAGCTGCCGGGACACCGCGGGCTGCGAGATCCGCACCTGGCGGGCGCCCTCGGTGATCGACCCCGCCTCGGCGACGGCGAGGAAGTACTTCACGACGCGGAGCTCCATCGATGCCTCCAAGGCATGCCACAGACCGTTTGGGGATGTCGAAAGCATGCCACGAGTGAGGCAGCCCGCTCAGTTGAACAGCGGGTACGGCCCCAGCAGTAGGCCCACGAGCAGTTCCGCGACGGCGGCCGCGCCGAGTGCGACGGCGGCCCCGGCGAGGGCCGGGCGGGCGAGTCGCCGGACCAGGACGACGCTGCCGCCGGCGATCGCCGCCGCCGCGAGGAGGCCCGCGAGCGCGAACTGGGCCACGTGCGCGATCGGGGCGAACTGCACGAGGGACACGACGGTGAAGGAGCCGCCCCAGTACAGCGAGGAGAGGATGAGGCGGAAGCCGAGCACGACGAGGAGCGCGAGCAGGCCGGCGGCGAACGAGAGCGGAGCGAGGGGCGAGCGGGTCATGGCTGGACCGTAGTGGGCGGCCCTGCCCCGGCGACTCCGCCATCCACAGGCCATGCCGCTGAGGCATGAAAACAGTGCAGATTCGGTATTCGACAGCATGATGCGGCCGCGCGCAGAATGGGGCGATCCCGGGACATCCACCTCGTCAGCACCCATCCCCCGCAACGGAGCACCCATGGCACAGACCGAGACGCGCCCCAGCGCCCGCACCTCCCCCGAACGGCAGGGCCGCACCGCCCGCATCGCCGCCTTCCTCGGCACCACCGTCGAGTGGTACGACTTCTACATCTACGGCACCGCCGCCGCCCTCGCCTTCGGCCCCGTGTTCTTCCCGAACGTGGATGCCTCGACCGCCATCCTCGCCTCCTTCGCCACCTTCTGGGCCGGCTTCCTCGCCCGCCCGATCGGCGGCATGGTCTTCGGCCACCTCGGCGACAAGTTCGGCCGCAAGAACACCCTCGTCGCCACCCTGCTGATCATGGGCGTCGCGACCTTCTGCATCGGCATCCTCCCCGGCTACGCGACCATCGGCGTCGCCGCGCCCGTGCTGCTCACCCTGCTGCGCGCCCTGCAGGGCTTCGCCGTCGGCGGCGAGTGGGGCGGCGCCGTGCTGCTCGCCGCCGAGTCGGGGCCGAAGTCGAAGGCCGTGCGCGGCGGCATGTTCGTGCAGCAGGGCTCGCCCGCCGGCAACATCCTCGCCACGACCGCCTTCGCGCTCGCCGCGTTCCTGCCCGACGAGGCGTTCCTCGCGTGGGGCTGGCGGATGCCGTTCCTGCTCTCCGCCCTGCTCGTCGTCATCGGCCTCGTCATCCGCCTCCGCCTCGAGGAGCCCGAGGAGTTCGCCCAGACGAAGGCCGCCGCCGAGACCGTGAAGGTGCCCCTCTTCGAACTGCTGAAGCACCACTGGAAGGCCGTCGTCGCCGCCGTCTTCGCGAGCGGCCTCGGCATCGGCATGGCGTACTTCGTGAGCACCTTCATGCTCTCCTACGCCACCACCACCCTCGGTGTCGACCGCCAGGTGATGCTGAACATCCTGCTCGTGGGCGCGGTGATCCAGTTCGTCTGGCAGCCGATCGGCACCCGCATCGCCGAGCGGGTCGGCACGACGAAGTTCATGATCTGGAGTCTCGCCGCGAGCGCCGTGCTCGCCGTGCCGCTCTTCCTCCTCGTCACGACCGGCGAGCCCTGGCTCATCCTGCTCGGCATCGGCATGTCGATGATCGCCGGCACCGGCTACTACGCGGTGCTCGCGGGCTTCCTCGCGCAGGCCTTCCCCGTCGAGGTGCGGTACAGCGGCGTCTCGCTCTCCTACCAGCTCTGCTCCACCCTGATCGGCGGCACGACGCCGCTGCTCGCCCAGCTGTTCCTGAACCTCGGCGGCGGGCACTGGGGCGGCGTGGCCGGCTTCTTCATCGCCCTCATCGTCATCACCGTCGCCGGCGTGCTCGCGCTCGCCGCGATCACCGGATTCTCCGCGGCGCGCGAGCGCGAGCTGCGGAACGCGGAGTAAGGAGCCGCACCCCGACATGCGCATCGACACCATCCTCAGCAACGCCCGCATCACGACGCTCGACCCCGAGCGGCCGACCGCGAACCGCGTCGGCATCCTCGGCGGCCGCGTCGTCGGCTTCGACGAGGAGCTGCACGGCGTCACCGCCGACGAGCAGCTCGACCTCGGTGGCGCCCCCGTCGTGCCCGGGTTCAACGACGCCCACCTGCACTTCTCGATGCTCGGCAAGGAGCAGGTGCAGCTCGACCTCGCCTTCGAGCAGGCGCCCACCCTCGACGCGCTCTACGCGCGGGTCGAGGCCTGGGCCGCCGCGAAGCCCAAGGGCGCCTGGGTCATCGGCAACGGCTACGACCAGAACAAGATCGGCGCCCACCCCGACCGGGCCGTGCTCGACCGCATCGCCGGCGGCCGCCCCGTCTACCTCGTGCACAACTCGAACCACATGGCCGTCGCGAACACCGAGGCGTTCCGCCGCGCCGGCCACGGCGACCCCGACGCGCTCGAGGCGCCCGCCGGCGGCAGCATGGTGCGCGAGGGCGGCCGGGCGACCGGCCTGCTGCAGGAGCAGGCGATGCAGCTCGTGAACCACGTGCTGAAGCCCGTGCCGCAGGAGGAGCTCGTGGCCGCCCTCGCCGCCGCGAGCGAGTGGGCGCTGCGCAACGGCGTCACGAGCGTCACGGAGCCCGGCATCGGCGGCACCCTGATCGGGCACGGCCCCGCCGACGTGCGGGCGTTCCAGCTCGCCCGGGAGCGCGGCCTGCTGCGCACCCGCGTGACGCTCATGCCCTACATCGACGCGATCCACGATCTCGGGCCGCTCGGCGACGGGGTCGACGGCTGGGGCGTCGATCTCGGCATCCGCAGCGGGCTCGGCGACGAGTGGCTGCGCATCGGCCCCATCAAGGTCGTCTCCGACGGCTCGCTCATCGGCCGCACGGCGGCGATGTGCTGCGACTACGCGGACACCCCGGGCAACGCCGGCTACCTGCAGTGGCAGGCCGAGGAGATCCGCCGATTCATCCTCCGCGGGCATGAGAACGGCTGGCAGCTCGCGACGCACGCGATCGGCGACGGCGCGCTCGACGTCGTGCTCGACGCGTACGAGGAGGCGCAGCGGCGGATGCCCCGGGCCGACGCCAGGCACCGGATCGAGCACGTCGGCGTCGCCTCCGACGAGCAGGTGCGGCGGATCGTCGCGGGCGGGCTCGTGCCCGTGCCGCAGGGGCGCTTCGTCTCGGCGCTCGGCGACGGCTTCCTCGCGGCCCTCGGCGAGGAGCGCGCGCAGCTCGCGTACCGCATGCGCAGCTTCGTCGACGCGGGCGTCGAGCTGCCGGGATCGACGGATGCCCCGGTCGTGCCCGGCGAGCCGCTGCTCAGCCTGCACGACATGGTGAACCGCCGCTCGGCGAGCGGGGCGCCGATCGGGCTGCACGAGGCGCTCACCCCGGCGCAGGCGCTGCGGGCGTACACGGTCGGCTCGGCGTACGCCGTGCACGAGGAGGCGCGGAAGGGCGCGCTCTCGCGCGGCAAGCTCGCCGACCTCGTGGTGCTCTCGGACGACCCGCTGCGGGTGGCGCCCGAGCGGATCCGCGAGCTCGAGGTCGGGGCGACGATGGTGGGCGGCGTGTTCGGCTTCGACGCCGCCGGGGAACTGGCGCGCGCGACCGCGGCCTGAGCCCCGCCGCGCACCCTGCGCGCCCCGCCCATCCTGAAGCCCACTGGCGAAAGGGTCGGATTCCGACCGAGCCACCGCATCGCGGTCGTGCTCCGGTCGGAATCCGACCCTCTCGGCAAGTGGGCCGGGTCGATCAGCTCGCGCTGGGGCGACGGCGGCGCACCGCCAGCAGGCCGAGGCCGCCGAGGAGCCCGGTCGCCGCGAGCCCGGCGAGCGGCAGCGCCCACTCGGTTCCGGTCGAAGCGAGGGAGCCCGAGGCATCCGCGCCGCTGCCGGCCGAGCCGGAGCCGGCGCCCGTCGAGGTGCCGCCGGTGCCGCCGCCCGTGCCCGGGTCGACCGGGGCGGTGGCCGCCGTCGGCGTGACCTCGGCCGAGGGCGCGGAGTCCGCCGAGGCGCCGGCCTCGTTCGCGGCGACGACCCGCACCGTGTACGCGGTGCCGTTCACGGCGCCCTCGATCGTGCAGGCGGTGCCGGTCGTCGTGCAGCTAAGCGGCGCGGCGGCGGCGAGCGCCGAGGCATCCGCGCCCTCCGTCGCAGCAGCTGGTGCCGCGGCGATCGGTGTCACGGCGACCGGCGTCGCGGTCGCCGTGTAGCCCGTGATCGGCGCGCCGCCGTCGGACTCGGGCGCCGTCCAGGACACCTCGATCCGGCCGTCCCTGGCCGTCGCCGTCACGCCCGTCGGCGCGCCCGGAGCGGTGATCGCGGGGGCGGGGTCCTGCTCGAGGCGAACCTGGTCGACCGTCCAGAACGCGCTGTTCGTGCCCGTGTAGTGGAAGCGGAACTGCGCCGCCTGGGCGCCGGCCGGCACCTCGAACTCGAGGCGCTCGAAACGGTTCGTGTCGATGCGGTAGTTCTTCAGCGATCGCGGCTCGCCGCCGTCGAAGCTCACCGAGACCTCGGCCGACTGGGGCCCGTCGATGAAGTAGTTCGTCGCGTACGCGAGCGTCGCCGTCGCCGCACCGCTCAGCGGGTAGGCGGGGCTCACGAGCGTCGAGTCGAACTGGCCCGGGTCGTGGGGCTTGTCGTCCCACTCGTCCGAGTCGGCGACGGCGAACACGTCGCGGTTGCGCACGCTCGTCTCGCGCATCTGGCCGCGCTCGGCACCGGTCCAGAAGTCGTCGGTCGCGAACGACCAGCCGGACCACTCGGCAACGCCGCCCGCGGGCATCTTCGCGTTGTCGATCGTCCAGCCGCTCGGGGCCTCGTGCGTCCAGCCGAGCACGCCGGCGCCGGGCCGGGTCTCGTCCTGCTGCGGCTTCAGCACCGGGCGCAGGGTGTCGAAGTCGTCGCCCTCGAGCTCGCCGAGCGCGGTGCCGTCGAGGCCCCAGGCGGGGTCGTTCGCGATGCCGTCGGCGGCGAGCACGGTCGGGGCGATGTCGGTGATCTTCACGTCGTGCCGCACCGAGCCCGCCTCGATGCCGGGGCCCGCGGCGATGACGAAGGTCTTCCGCTCGGCCGCGGAGTTGCCGCCGTGGCCGCCGGTCGGGGTGTGCCCGTGGTCGGCGGTGACGACGACGAGCCAGTCCTCGGCGGCCCGCGTCGAGCGGGCGTCGATCGCGGCGAGGATCTCGCCGAGCTGCGCGTCGGCCCGGCGCAGCGCCTCGCCGTAGGCGGTGCCGTTCGTGCCGACCGAGTGGCCGGCCCCGTCGACCTCGTCGAGGTGCACGAACACGTCGTCGGGGTCGCCCGTCGAGAGCGCCTGCACGACCTTCGCCGTCGTTCCGGCGTCGTTCCCGCCCGCGAGGCGCTCGTCGACGGCCGGGCCGAAGACCGTCTGCGGGATCGGCGTCCAGGTGCCGACGACGAGCGTCTCGCGCTCGGGGGCGGCCGCCTCGATGCGGGTCAGGTAGTCGGGGTACTCGGCGTAGTTCGGGTCGCTGAAGCTGTTGTCGACGACGCGGTGCTTGTCGGGCCAGACGCCCGTGGCGATGCTCGACCAGCCGGCGCCCGAGATCGTGCCGGCCATCGGCTGCGCGTACAGATTGCTCGAGGCGGTGAGGCCGGCGGCGCGGAGGCCGGCGAGGGTCGGCATGCCCGCGGGCTCGAGGAAGTCGAAGCTCGCGCCGTCGATGCCGACGACGAGGGTCTTCACGGCGCGCTCGGGGGCGGCGGCGGGCTGGACGGCGGTCGGGGGTGCGGCCTGAGCGGCGGGCAGCGCGGCGGCCGGGGCTGCGGCCGCCTGGGCGCAGACCGGCACCGCGACGAGCGCGGCGGCGAGGAGCGAGGTCGAGACGGCGCGGGCGGCGCGGTTCGGCGAGGGCATGAGGGTCTCCGGAGTTCGGGGCGATGCGGCGGCGGATGCCGGGCGCTGCCCAGTCTTCGGAGGGCCCCGAGGGCGGTTCAAGCGAAAACGCCGCTTGTCGAGACACGTTCGCCGCGGGTTCACGCGGATCCGGCGCGAACCGCCCGCCACGTCCCCCGAGGAAGGTGAACACCTCGCGAACCCGGGCCCGAGATGTCGATACAGCTGGGGGCCTCGCTACCCCCGCAGCGCCTCGGCGAGCTTCACCCGCGTGCCGGTGCGGAGCAGCGAGTTGCGGTACACGCGGTCGCCGATCGCGAGCGCGCCGAGCGTCGTCGCGACGAGGATCAGCAGCGAGAGCACCGGCTCCCACCACTCGGCCTGGCCGAGGAAGATGCGCACCGGCATCCCCACCGGCGCCGAGAACGGGATGTAGCTCATCACCGTCAGGATCGTCGGGTTGTCGAAGAAGAACACCACCGCGAAGTACGGGATCATCACGAGCATCGTCACCGGCGAGGTCACCGAGCCGACGTCCTCGGCGCGCGACACGAGCGCGGCCGACGCCGCGAACAGCGCCGCGAGCATCACGAAGCCGATCGCGAAGAACACCACGAACCAGATCACCGAGGAGCCGAGCACCCCGAGCAGCACCCGCTGCCCGGTCGCGAGCAGCCCGACGAGGGCGAGCACCGCGATCGCGATGATCTGCCCGAACGCGAGCACGCTGTTGCCGATCACCTTGCCCGTCAGCAGCTCGCGCGCCGAGACCGTGGACAGCAGGATCTCGATGATCCGGGTCTGCTTCTCCTCGACCACCGATTGCGCGATGGTCGAGCCGAAGGTGATCGCCGACATGAAGAACACGATGCCGAAGCCGAAGGCGATGAAGTACGCCAGCAGCGGGTCGACCGTCGCCGGGTCGAGCAGCTCGACGCCGGGCTGCGCCGACAGCGCCTGCACCACCCCGCCCGGCGCGCGGTCGAGCCCGATGACCTGCAGGCCGGTCGGGTCGGATGCCTCGGGCACGATGATCGCGTCGACCTCGCCGTCGCGGAGCAGCGCCTCGCCGGCTGCCTGGTCGTCGACCGGTACGGCCTCGAGCGCCGGGTTGCCCTCGACGGCCGTCGCGGCCGCGCCGACGACGGCGACCTTCGCCGGGTCGGACTTGCCGCCGAAGATGCCGCCCAGCACGACCGAGGCCAGCACGGCGAGCATCAGGATGCCCGTGGAGATGAGGAACGCCTTGCTGCGCAGGCGCGTGGTGACCTCGCGGCCCGCGATGAGGCCCACCGTCTCGGTGAACTTCGGCGTGCGGAGCTCGGCGGTGCTGCGTGACGTGCTCACTGCACGACCTCCTTGAAGATCTGGGCGAGCGTCGTGTGCTCGCGGGTGAAGCCGGCGACCTCGCCCCGGCGGAGGGCCTCGGCGAGCACCGCGCGGCGCGCGGCATCCGAGTCCGCCTCGAAGCGGGCCCAGCCGCCGTCGAAGTCGGTGACGACGATGCCGGGCAGCTCGCGCACCCAGCCGGCGTCGCCGTCGGTCAGCAGCTCCCAGCGCTCGGAGCCGTGCTCCGCGCGGAGCTCCTCGCCCGAACCGGCGGCGCGGATGCGGCCGGCGGCGATGATGACGAGGTCGTCGCAGATGCGCTCCACGATGTCGAGCTGGTGCGAGGAGAACAGCACGCGCGCGCCCGAGTCGGCCGCGTCGGACAGCACCGACTGCACCGTCTCGACCGCGATGGGGTCGAGGCCCGAGAAGGGCTCGTCGAGCACGAGCACCTCGGGGCGGTGCACGAGCGCCGCGGCGATCTGCGCGCGCTGCTGGTTGCCGAGCGAGAGGCTCTCGACGGGGTCGTCGTGCCGCTCGGCGAGACCGAGGCGCTCGAGCAGCTCCTCGGCGTTGCGGCGGGCCGCGGCCGGGGACCAGCCGTGCAGCCGCGCCAGGTAGACGGTCTGCTCCAGCACGCGCATCTTCGGGTAGAGGCCGCGCTCCTCCGGCATGTAGCCGAAGCTGCGGCGGTCGGCGGTGCCGAGCGGGTGGCCGTCGAGCGTGACCGTGCCGGTGTCGGCGCCGAGCACGCCGAGCACGATGCGCATCGTGGTCGTCTTGCCGGCGCCGTTGCCGCCGACGAAGCCGGTGAGCCGGCCGGGCGCGACGCGGAACGACACGTCGTCGAGGGCGACGCGCTCGCCGAAGCGCTTGCCGAGGTGCTGGAGTTCGAGCATGCTCCCACGCTAGGCAGTGCGGAGGCCGCGGGCATCCGCCGCACGACGGGTTCCCCCGCCCGCGCCGCCGCGCGCCTCCCCCCTGCGGGGGAGAGCCGCCGGGAGTCGGCAGGGGGCGGTGCCGTTCAGCCGGCGGGGGAGACGACGCCGTGCTCGTAGGCGAAGACCACGGCGTGCACCCGGTCGCGCAGGCCGAGCTTCATCAGCACCTTCGACACGTGGCTCTTCACCGTCGCCTCGCCGACCCACATGCGCCCAGCGATCTCGGCGTTCGACAGCCCCTCGGCGAGGAGCACGAGCACCTCGCGCTCCCGATCGGTCAGGGAGTCGAGCTCCGGCGGCGCGCTCGGGCGCGCGGGCGGGGCGGATGCCTCGTCGCCGGCGTCGTGAACCTGAGCGCGCACGGGCGCGCCCGAGGCATCCGCGCCGTCCGAGCCGCTGCCGCCCGCGGCGAGCACGCCGTGCCGCCGCGCCGCCTCGATCACGCGCCTGGTGACGTCGGGCGCGAGCAGCGCCTCGCCGCCCGCGAGCACCTGTACGGCGTCGATGAGGCGCTCCGGGCTGGAGTTCTTCAGCAGGAAGCCGCTCGCGCCCGCCTCGAGGGCCGCGAAGAGGTAATCCTCGCGGTCGAAGGTCGTGAGCACGAGCACGGCGGCCTCCACGCGCGGATCGGCGGTCAGCCGCCGGGTGGCCTCGAGGCCGTCGACGTTCGGCATCTGCACGTCCATGCAGACGACGTCCGGCGCGAGCTCCAGGGTGCGGGCGACGGCGAGCTCGCCGTCCTCCGCCTCGCCGACGACCTCGATGCCGGGCTCGGAGTCGAGGATCGTGCGGAAGCCCGCCCGCACGAGGCTCTGATCGTCCACCACGAGCACGCGGATCATCGGGCGTCTCCGTTCGTCGCGGGCCGCCGCCCGTCGCTCTGCAGCGGGAACGCCGCCCGCACGAGATAGCCGCCGCGCGCTCTCGGCCCGAGCTCGAGCTCCCCGCCCGTGGCCGCGACCCGTTCGCGCATGCCGACGAGGCCGAGCCCGGCGGTCTCGCCAGCCTCGCCTGCACTGCGCCGCACGATGCCCGTGTTCGCGACCTCGAGCTCGACGCGCTCGGACGTCCAGCGGATGCGCACATCGGCGGTCGCCGCGGCGCCGGCGTGCTTGCGCACGTTCGTGAGCGCCTCCTGCGCGACCCGGTACGCGCTCGCCTCGACGAGCGTCGGCGCCTGGCGCGGCTCGCCCACTACGGCGAACGCGGTCGGCAGCCCGGCCGCGCTCGCCTCGGCGGCGAGGGCCTCGATCTGGGCGATGCCGAGCGTGCTGGCGGTGGGCTCCGGCTCCCCGTCGGCGCGCAGGGTGCCGAGCAGGGCGTGCAGCTCGGTCACGGCCTCGCGGGAGCTCGTCTCGATCGCTGAGAGCGCGTCGACCGCGGCATCCGGCTTCGAGGACAGCACTCGCCGCGCCGCCCCCGCCTGCACACCGATCACCGAGACGTGGTGCGCGACGACGTCGTGCAGCTCGCGGGCGATGCGCACCCGCTCGAGTTGGACCGCCTGCCGCCGCGAGCGCTCGCGCTCGGCGGCGAGCTCCGCCGTGCGTTGCTCGAGCGCCGCCCGCTCGCGCGCGGAGCGGTAGTTCGCGTCGCCGAAGTACCAGGCGCCGCCGAAGTACAGCAGATTGGTCAGCACGTTCACGAGGCCGAACGCCAGGTAGGGGGAGAGGAAGCCCTCGCGCCCGAGCTCGGGCGCGACCTCCTGCACCGTCGAGAAGTAGATCAGCGACCAGAGCAGCCAGCCGAACATCGCGAGGACGATCACGAGCCGCACGACGAACGCGCGCCGGCGGCTGCGCCCCCACGCTCCGACCGTGTAGATCGCGATGAACAGGGCGATGTTGCTGAACAGCGCCTCGCTGAGGTACAGCACCGCGCCGGCGATGAACGCGGCGGAGGCCACGACCGCGATGACGTCGGGGAAGCGACGCCGCAGCGCCAGGGGCAGCGTCATCGCCGCGGCCCAGACGAGCGAGGCCCACCACGGGCCGTCCTGGTTGTAGCCCGCCGCCCGGTAGAGCACGAGGCTCGCCCCGCTCGCCGCGGCGAGCACGAGGGCGAGCAGCACGTCGTTCCGCAGCTGCCGGCGGGTCGGTCCCGGGCGGACCCACTCGACGCCCTCGAGCACGGGCGGGGCTGGGGGCGGCTGCTGCATCCCCTCACGCTAGCGGCGCGGATGCCTCGGGGCATCCGCCGTGCGGGGGAGGTGCCGCGCCCCTGGCGCCATCTCCCTCCGCCCCCGCCACCCGCCCCCGCCACCCGCCCCCGCTCTGCGGGAGGAGAGAGTGCCGAGGGAGGCGGATTCGACCGGGAATCTCCTCCCCGGCGGCCGAACTCCTCCCGGGCGGAGTAACGGGAGGAGAGAGGGGAGTTCCGGATGTCGGCGGCGGTGAGTACCCTCGCACCGTGGACGAGCAGCGGGGCCCGACGGCCGACGAGAGCGCGGCGCCGAGCGCGCCCGCGCCTGCCGCGTCGGCCCCGACCGCACCCGCGCCGCCCGCGCCCGCGCCGCCGGCGAATGGCATGCGCACGTTCGCCCAGGTGCTCGTGAACACGATGGTGGCGAACGTCACCACGAGCTTCCTCTGGTTCGCGCTCACCTTCTGGGTGTACCTCGAGACGGAGTCGGTGCTCGCGACCGGCATCATCGGCGGCGCGTACATGCTCTTCATCGCGTTCTTCTCGATGCTCTTCGGCACCATCGTCGACCGGCATCGCAAGTACCGGGTCATGATGCTGTCGAGCGTCGTCACGCTGGCGTCCTTCGCGCTCGCGGGCCTGCTCTACGTGCTCCAGCCCGAGCGGGCCCTGCTCGACCTCGGCGGCCCCTGGTTCTGGGTCTTCACGGGCGTCATCCTGTTCGGCGCCGTCGTCGAGCACCTCCGCAACATCGCGCTGTCGACCACCGTGACGCTCCTCGTGCCCGTCGAGCGGCACGCCAACGCGAACGGCCTCGTCGGCACCGTGCAGGGCCTCGCCTTCATCGTGACGAGCGTGTTCTCGGGGCTCGCGATCGGCCTGCTCGGCATGGGCGGCACCATGATCATCGCCGTGGGGCTGACCTTCGTCTCGCTGCTGCACCTGCTGTTCGTGCGCATCCCGGAGGCGAAGCCCGTCGTCGAGGAGGGGCGCCCGCCCGCCATCGACTTCCGCGGCAGCATCGCGGCGATCCGTCAGGCGCCGGGGCTGTTCGCGCTCATCCTCTTCTCGACGTTCAACAACCTCATCGGCGGCGTCTACATGGCGCTGATGGACCCGTACGGCCTCACCCTGTTCGAGGTGGAGTGGTGGGGCGTCGTCTTCGGCATCGCGTCGACGGGCTTCATCGTCGGCGGCCTGATCATCGCCAAGTGGGGGCTCGGGCGCAATCCGATCCGCACGATGCTCGTGGTCGTCATCGGCATGGGCCTGCTCGGCGCGTTCTTCACCGTGCGCGAGTGGTGGTGGCTGTACGCGGTCGGCATCTGGCTCTACATGGCGCTCGTGCCCGCGGTCGAGGCCGCCGAGCAGACCGTCATCCAGAAGGTCGTGCCCTTCACGAGGCAGGGGCGCGTCTTCGGCTTCGCGGCCGCGTTCGAGGCGGCCGCGGCCCCGATCACGGCGTTCCTGATCGCGCCGATCGCGCAGTTCTGGATCATCCCGTACATGCGTTCCGACGCCGGCTTCGAGACCTGGGGATGGCTCCTCGGCGAGGGCGACGCGCGCGGCATCGCCCTCGTGTTCCTCGTGAGCGGTCTTGCGACCGCCGCCCTCGGCCTCGCCGCCTTCGCCACCCGGGCGTACCGCACGCTCTCGGCCGAGTACCGCACGGCCGAGGCGACGACGCCCGACGAGGCGCAGGCCGGTGAGCCCGGCATGCGGGCCGACGAAGCCGAGGCGCAGGCCGGAGAACCCGGCATGCAGGCCGACGAAGCCGAGGCGCAGGCTCCCGAGTCCCGCTAGCCCGCTATCGCGCCAGCCGGTAGGTCAGCCCGAGGTGCCCGGTGGGGAAGCTCACCGCGTGGTCGAGCTCCAGGCGCTGCAGGGCGAGCGCGTCCGGCGTGAACGAGCGCCCGGCGCCGAGCAGCACCGGCACGACGCGCAGGCGCAGCGTGTCGACGAGCCCGGCCGCGAGCAGCGCGTCCGCGAGCTGCAGGCTTCCCCAGACGATCACGTGCTCGCGCTCCGCCTTCAGCGCCGCGACCGACTCCGCGGGGTCGCCGCGCAGGAGCGTCGCCTCGCCGTCGCCCCAGGGCGCCCGCTCGAGCGTGTTCGACACGACCCATTTCGGCAGCCGGGCGATCGGCTCGGCGACGGGCTCGGCGGCGGGATCGGCGACGGGCCAGTACTCGACGAACATGCGGTAGCTGTTCGCGCCGAGCAGGATCGCATCGACGTCCTCGAGGTAGGCGAGCTGGTCGTCGTCGGTCACGTCGAAGGCGGGCACCGCCTCGACGAAGTCGAGCCCGCCGTGCTCGTCGGCCGCGTAGCCGTCGACGGAGACGATCTGCTCGAGCGTCAGCCGGCCCATCAGCGCGCCCCGCCCGCGAGGTGCTCCTCGAGCACGTCGAACGCGGAGGTCCAGCCGTCATAGACGTTGTCGTCGCCGGGGGCGGCGTCGATGCCGACGAGGTGGAACAGCATCTCGGTGCGCTCCGCGTCGAGCTCGCGCAGGAGCACCGTGATGAGCGGGGCGGCGTCGTCGGCATCCTCCGGCGAACCCCAGGTGAACGCGAGCCGCTCGGGCGGCTGCACCTCCAGGTAGACGCCGGCGGTGGGGTAGCGGGAGCCGTCGGCGGGATTCACCATCGTGTAGCGGTATCGTCCGCCGGGTCGTACGTCGAGCTCGAGGCTGCCCTCCTCGACGTCGATGCCGCGCGGGTGCCACCAGGCGCCCGCCTGCTCCGGCTCGGTCCAGGCGCGCCAGACGAGCTCGCGCGGGGCGTCGAGAATGCGGGTGATCGTGAACTGCGGTCGGTCGTCAGGCTCGGTCATCGCCGGTTCCCTTCAGTCGGCGGAGCTGCTCGTCGAGCAGATCGAAGCGCTCGTTCCACTCGCCGCGGTGGCGTTCGACCCACTCGGATGCCTCGTCGAGGGGCTCCGTGCGCAGCGTGCAACTGCGCCACTGGGCCTGGGCGGTGCGTTCGATGAGTCCGGCCCGCTCGAGCACCTTCAGGTGCTGCGAGACCGCGGGCCGACTGATCGCGAACGGCTCGGCCAGTTCCCCGACGGTCGCCGCACCCGAGCGGAGCCGCGAGAGCATCGCGCGGCGGGTGGGGTCGGCGAGCGCCTGGAAGACGAGACTGAGCTGATCGGTCATGTAAGCAACTCCTTAATTAAGGATTCGCTTAAATTAGCTGGACGTCGATGCGGTGTCAAGGGCCGCGTTCGCGAAGCGGGCGGAGTTCCCTGCGCTATTTGCGCTTCTCGGCGCGGTCCTTCAGGAAGATGAGCGGCAGCAGCCACCCGCCGAGCGCCGTGATGATCCACACGACCAGCGTCGCGAGCACCCAGGTGACCGCGCCGTCGATGTGGATGCCGCCCGGGAAGAGGGAGGCGATGAGCAACGCGAGGAACGTCGTCACGAGGCCAATGCCGCCCAGCACCGCCGAGGCGTACTGCCGGGCGAGGTTGAAGACGAAGGGCCCGAGGATCGCCTGCGCCACGGAGAACACGATGATCGCGACGAGGAAGCCGCCCCACTCCAAGCGGAAGTCCGGCAGCACCCACGAGGCGACGAGGAGGCCGAGGGCGGCCGTCACGAGCGAGATCGCCAGCCGGATCAGAAAGCGCACCATGGCGCGAGCGTAGCGCTCGGCGGGCGCTCGGCTCCGCGCCCGCGGTGGTGGGCGGGGCGAAATGCCCCCCTTGCAGGGGGAGGATCCCTCGCCTACGGTGGAAAGGGATGCCTCCATCGCGCGATGTCCCTCGTGCGCCGCGTCCCGAGCGGACCCGGCGCCACGCGGCGACCGCGCAGACGAGCGAAGTCCCGGGGCGTGACGTGCACCGCAGGCACGCGCACCGCGGCCGACCCTCGCGGGCCTCCGGGCCGATGATCGCGATCGCCGCGGCCGGCGTCGCCGCGCTGTGCACCGTCGCCGCGGTCGCGGGGGTGCATGCCGCGATCGGCGACAACGACGGCCCGGCCGTGCAGCTCGCCCATCGCGGCGTCGACCTGCGCCCCGAGGCGGAGCGCGGCGGGGCCACGGAGCAGAGCGACGGCTCGGCCGCCGGCTCCCCGCAGACGCCGGCGCCGAGCGCCCCGCCCACGGCGCCGTCGACCCCGCTGCCGACGCTCCCCGCCCCGAAGCCCTCGCCCGAGCCGTCGCCGAGCCCGCGCCCGGAGCAGCCGTCGCCGTCGCCGACCCCCTCGACGCCGCCGAAGAACCCGTACCTCGACCCGGCCGACCCGCGCTTCGTCTCCGAGGCCGACCGTGCGGCATGGTCGACCGGACAGCGGGCCGTGCGCGCGTGCATGGCCGAGGCCGGCTTCGAGTACCGCGAGTGGGAGTGGTGGAACGGCGGCACCCCGAAGCCCGCCGGGCTCGACGGGCAGCGCGACGCCGCCTGGCGCTTCGCCCTCCAGGGCGACGAGGGCACCGCGGGCTGCGCGGCCGAGGCGGGCGACGCCCCCGCGATCCCGCCGGAGGCCGTGCCGCCCGGGCTCAGTCCGGAGACCGCCCCGCCGACTGAGACGCCGGGGTCCGGGGTCGGCCCCGAATCCGGTGCTCCGCCCGCGAGCGGCGCTCCCGCTCCAGAGGCGATCGAGACGCCGGACTCCGTCGAGGCTCCGGCGGACTAGCGCCCCGGCGGACGAGTGCTCCGCGCCGCGGCTCAGCCGGCGAGCGCTTCCTCCGCGACGAGCGGTTCGATCCACTCGAAGACCGGCTCCAGGGCGTCGAGTTTGAGGTGGTGCAGGGTGGCCTGATCGACGCGGCGCGCCTTCACGAGTCCGCTGCGGCGGAGGATGTCGAGGTGTCGCGACGCGGTGGAGCGGGAGACCTCGATGCGCTCGGCGAGATCCGTGATCGACACCCAGTGCGCGCCGTTGAGCGCCTCGAGGATGTGCCGCCGCACGGGATGCGCGATGGCGTCGAAGACGGTCGATCGTTGACGGAGCACAGGCGCTCTCCTCTCTGAGATCCGCAGCGGGCGTCGGGGTCCGCGGTGAGCCACCGACAGCTTGCCCAGTCGCGCCGACGCTCGCCGCATCCAAGTGGATATAGGATATAGGAATCAAGCGACGGTGCAGGCCGTCGACCGATCCGACCCCAAGGAGGAGCCAATGCGGTTCGCCCGACTCGATCGCCCCGGCGCCGAGGTCCCCGTGCTGCTCGACGGCGACCGCGCCTTCGCGCTGCGCCCGCTCATCGCCGAGCTGGCGGGCATCGCCGACGATCCCGCCGCCCGGCTCGACCTCGACGGGGCGTTCCTCGCCGCCGGTGGTCTGCGGGCCGCCCGCGACGCGCACGCCGCAGGCCGTCTGCCGGAGCTCGATCGCGCGGGCCTCCGCGTCGGCGCCCCGATCGCCCGGCCGAGCGCGGTGTACTGCATCGGCATGAACTACGCGGCCCACGCCGCCGAGTCCGGCGCCGAGCCCCCCGCCGAGCCCGTGGTCTTCATGAAGGCGCCGAACACGATCGTCGGTCCCGACGATGCCGTCGCGATCCCGCGCGGCAGCGCGAAGACGGACTGGGAGGTCGAGCTGGGCCTCGTGATCGGCAGCCGCACCGACACGCTCGACGACCCGGCCCGCGCCCGGGACCACGTCGCCGGGTACGTCGTCGCGAACGACCTCTCGGAGCGCGACTGGCAGCTGGGCCGGGTCGGCGGGCAGTGGACGCTCGGCAAGTCCGCGCCGGGCTTCTGCCCGCTCGGGCCCTGGCTCGTGCCGGCGGACGCGTTCGACGCCGACGACGCGCGGCTCCGCAGCTGGGTGAACGGCGAGCCCCGGCAGGACTCGCGCACGGCCGATCTGATCTTCGGCATCGACCGCATCGTGTGGGAGCTGAGCCGCTTCCTCGTGCTGGAGCCCGGCGACCTCGTGTTGACGGGCACGCCCGAGGGCGTCGCCCTGTCCGGGCGGTTCCCGTACCTGGCGCCCGGAGACGTCGTGGAGCTCGAGATCGATGGGCTCGGCCGGCAGCGCCAGGAGGTGATCGCCTGATGGGCGCGTTCGACGGGCTCGTCGCGATCGTGACCGGCGGGGCATCCGGGCTCGGCGAGGCCATCGCCCGCCGCCTGCGGGCCGAGGGCGCGCGGGTCGCCGTCTTCGACCTCCGCGCCGAGGCGGCGGCGCACGCCGATCTCGCGATCTCGCTCGACCTCTGCGACGACGACGCGGTCCGCGCCGGCGTCGCACGGGTGGCCGCCGAGCTCGGCGGCATCGACGTCGTCGTGAACAACGCGGGCGTCGGGGCGCAGGGCACGGTCGCCGACCACGACGACGCCGAGTGGCACCGCGCCTTCGACCTGAACGTCGTGGCGATCGCCCGGGTGAGCCGGGCCGCCCTGCCCGAGCTGCGCCGCTCCGCCGCGGCGAGCATCGTGAACACCTCCTCGATCGCCGCGACGGCCGGCCTTCCGCAGCGCGCGCTGTACTCGGCGACGAAGGGCGCGGTGCTCGCGCTCACCCGGGCGATGGCCGCCGACCACCTCGCCGAGGGCATCCGCGTGAACGCGGTCAGCCCCGGCACCGCGGACACCCCATGGATCGGCCGCCTGCTCGAACGCGCCGAGGACCCGGTGGCCGAGCGCGCCGCGCTCGAGGCGCGCCAGCCGCACGGGCGGCTCGTCTCGGCCGACGAGGTCGCCGACGCGGTCGCCTATCTCGCGAGCCCGCGGGCCGGCTCGACGACGGGCGTCTCGCTCGCGGTGGACGGCGGGATGCAGGAGCTGCGCCTCCGCCCGCGCGGCTGAGCCCGGGCGGGGCACTGCGGCCCGGCGCGCTCGGCGGGTCGGACGGGGCACTGCGCCCCGACGCGGTCGCTACTCGGCCGCTTCGTCGGCCCGCGGGACGAGGCGGGCGCGCGAGGTCTCGAGATGCGTGCGCATGGCCAGCTCGGCGGCGTCGGCGTCACCGGCTTCGAGCGCGGTGAGGATGGCGGCGTGCTCGTCGGCCGTGTCGTCGGCGATGCCGTGCTGGAAGTACAGCCGGTACAGGTGCACGTGGGAGCGGAGCCGGGTGATCGCGTCGGCGAGCAGGGGGTTGCCCGAGGCGCGGGCGATGGTGTGGTGGAACGCGGCATCCCGCTCGGCGAAGTCGCGGTAGTTGCGGAAGCCGGCCTCCGCGCCGTCGGATGCCGCGGCCTGCCGCATGCCGCGCAGCTGCGCCGCGAGCTCCCCGCGGGCCGCGGCGTCGAGCCGGGCCGTGGCGAGCCGGGCCGCCCGGGGCTCCAGCAGGATGCGCAGCTCGTAGAGCTGGTCAAGGCCCTCCGCGTCGAGCAGCTCGGCCGCGGTGTACCCCTTGCGGGCCTCGCGGAGCACGAGCCCCTCGGCCTCGAGCCGGGTGAGCGCCTCGCGCACCGGGGTGGGGGAGACGTCGAGCTGGCGGGCGACCCCGTCGATCGAGAGGCGCGCGCCCGGCGCGATCTCCTGGTCCATGAGCAGCGAGAGCAGGGCGTCGTAGACGTCGTCGACGAGCGCTCGACGCGGGGGGATGGTCACGCTCACGGCACCCAGGGTCATCCGGGAAGTCTACCGCCCGCCCTATTCCGTGCATCCTCTAGCTATTTCCTATAGGATCTACGAACAAGCCCTCCCAAGGAAGTGAACCCATGGCCCGCATCACCCAGGCGACCGCGTCGCTCATCGACCTCGAGGTCGAGACCGTCCGCACCGACGCCACCCAGAGCTTCGAGAAGCAGGAGACCATCGTCGTCGACCTCACGACCGACGAGGGGCTCCGCGGCACCGGCTATTCCTACACGATCGGCACGGGCGGCCGCTCGGTGATCGAGCTGCTGCGCGGCACGCTCCTCCCCCAGCTCCTCGGCCAGGACTCCCGCGAGGTCGAGGCGCTCTGGCGGCGCCTGCACGACCGCACCCACGCCACCACCGTCGGTGCCATCACGAGCCTCGCGCTCGCCGCCGTCGACACCGCGCTCTGGGACCTGCGCTGCCTGCGCTCGAACGAGCCGCTCTGGCGCGCCGCGGGCGGCTTCCGCAACGCCGTCCCGCTCTACGACACCGAGAACGGCTGGCTGCACCTCGGCACGCAGGAGCTCGTCGACGGCGCGATCGCCGCGAAGGCGGCCGGCTGGAGCGGCACGAAGATCAAGGTCGGCAAGCCGCACATCGCCGAGGATCTCGAGCGGCTCGCCGCCGTGCGCGAGGCCGTCGGTCCCGGCTTCGACCTCATGGTCGACGCGAACCAGGCGTTCACGAGCGCCGAGGCGATCCGCCGGGCGCGCGCGTTCGAGTCGCTCGACCTCTTCTGGTTCGAGGAGCCGCTGCCGGCCGACGACGTCGACGGCCATGTGCGCCTCGCCGCCTCGACGGCCATCCCCGTCGCCGTCGGCGAGTCGATGTACTCCCTCGGCCAGTTCCGCGACTACCTGCAGCGCGGCGCCGCGACCGTCGTGCAGACCGACGTCGCCCGCATCGGCGGCATCACCCCCTGGCTGAAGGTCGCGCACCTCGCCGAGGCCTTCAACGCCGACGTCTGCCCGCACTTCCTGATGGAGCTGCACGTCAGCCTCGTCGCGGCGATCCCCAACGGGCGCTACGTCGAGCACATCCCGCAACTGCGCGCCGTCACCGACGACGAGATCCGGCTCGAGGGCGGGCGCGCCGTCGCCCCCGAGCAGCCGGGGCTCGGCATCAGCTGGAACCGCGACGCCATGGACGACCGCCGCGTCGCCTGATCGCGGCATCCGCCCCTCCCGCTCGATCTCCGCACCCCCGCCCGCGAAGTACCCTCGACACGAATAGGACAAGGATGTCTCGAACCGCACTCCCCCCGACCGATCGCCCTGCCAAGCACAACTCGATGCTCGGCGTCGGCGCCGCCTCGCTCGTCGGCTCCGCCCTCGAGTGGTACGACTTCTACCTCTACGGCACCGCGGCGGCGCTCGTCTTTAACCGCATCATCTTCGTCAACTCCGACCCGCTCGTCGCGACGCTCGCCGCGTTCGCGACGTTCGCGGTCGGGTACCTGATCCGCCCGCTCGGCGGCCTCATCTTCGGCCGCATCGGCGACACCCACGGGCGCAAGTACGTGCTCGTGCTGACGCTGCTCGTGATGGGCGTCGCGACCTTCCTGATGGGGCTCGTGCCGAGCTACGAGCAGGTCGGCATCTGGGCGCCGATCACGCTCATCGTGCTGCGGCTCGTGCAGGGCATCGGCGCCGGCGCCGAGTTCGGCGGGGCGGCGATCTTCTCCGTCGAGCACGCGAACCCGCGCCGCCGCGGGCTGCACGGCGCCTGGCCCTCGGCCGGCGTCTACCTCGGCCTGCTGATGGCCTCGGGCGTCTTCGCGATCGTCACGCAGCTGCCGGAGGACGAGTTCCTCGCCTGGGGCTGGCGCATCCCGTTCCTGCTCAGCGCGGTCGTGGTGGTCGTGGCGCTCGTCATCCGGCTGAAGCTCGCGGAGAGCCCCGCCTTCGTCGCGCTGCAGGAGCAGGAGCACGCGCCCGCCTCTCCCGTGAAGGAGGTCTTCGCCCGCGAGAAGAAGGCGATGCTCACGCTCTTCCTCGCGCAGACCCCGCAGAACGTGGTGTCCTCGATCAACCTCGCCTTCATCACCGCCTACCTCGTCGGCAACCTGCACCTCGCCTCCTCGATCGGGCCGCTCGCGACCACGATCGGCACCGCGGTCACGATGGTGCTGCTGCCGCTGTTCGGTTGGCTCTCCGACCGGGTCGGCCGACGGCCGGTGATCCTCTTCGGCATCGTGTTCTCCGCGATCTTCGCCTTCCCGTACTTCTGGCTGATCGACGGGGCGCAGGCGCCGTTCCCGATCGTGCTCGCCATCGTCGTCAGCCTCGGTCTCGGCGTCGGCGCGATGTTCGGCCCGCAGGCGGCGTACTTCGCCGAGCTCTTCACGGGCGGCGCGCGCTTCACCGGCCTCGCGTTCTCGCGGGAGCTCGCCGGCGCGGTGAGTGCGGGCACCACTCCGCTCATCGCCGTCGCCCTCGTCGCGGCGGTCGGCGGCGGCACCTGGGGCGTGGCGCTGTTCATCATCGGCGCGTGCGTGCTCGGCGCCATCGCGGTGTGGTTCGGCGGCGAGACCCGCGGCCGCCGGATGAGCGCGACCACGGTCGAGGAGCTCAAGGCCTCGACGGGCTCCTTCGAGTCCTGAGGGGCCCGGCCCGGAGACGCGGAACGCCGCCGACGGATCCTCCGTCGGCGGCGTTCCGGCGTGCAGCGCTGCGGGCCGCGGGCT
>NZ_BMRJ01000001.1:1153998-1179308 GCF_014648575.1 Agromyces mediolanus
AAGGCGCCGAGGAAGCCGCGCAGGTACTCGGCGAGGCCCTCGTCGGTCACGCGGCCGTCGACGAGGAGGCCCTCGGTCGCGTGCACGAAGGTCTCGGGCTGGCCGAGCGTGGCCGCGTTCAGGTTGCCCAGGATGCCACGCAGGTGCTGCTGCGCCGCGGCCGTGCCGATCGAGCCGATCGAGGCGCCGGTGACCGCGACGGGCTTGCCGTCGAAGGCGTTCTGGCCCCAGGGGCGGGCGGCCCAGTCGAGCGCGTTCTTCAGCACGCCGGGGATCGAGCGGCTGTACTCGGGCGTCACGATCAGCACGCCGTCGACGTCGGCGATCGCCTGCTTGAAGTTCTGGGCGACCAGCGGGTAGTCGGCGTCGTAGTCGGGCGAGTAGAAGGGCAGTTCGGCGATGGGGATCTCCACGAGGCGCACGCCCTCGGGGGCGAGGTTCGCGAGGGCCTTCGCGTACTCGCGGTTGACCGAGGTGCTCGAGATGCTGCCGACGAGGTAGCCGATGGTGGTCACTGGTGCTCCGATTCCTGCCGGGCTCCGTGCCCGGCCATCAGGACGCAACGGGATACCATGCGAACGTATTCCCGGCTCGGCCGATCCGCCGTCGAAGTCGTCGGTCTCGCGACATCCGGGCGGCCGGAATCAGTCCGCCGAGAGCGTCTCCACCCGGCCGTTCAGCGCCGCGGCATCCTCGTGCCAGAGCGCGACCACCCGCTCGGCGAAGCGCTCCTCGAGCCCCTCGAGCGCCTTCACCCGGAAGGTGACCGCCGCGCCGCGGTCGCCGGCCTTGCCGAGACCCTGCGCGACGCTCTGCATCCACGACTCGCTCGCGGCCTTCACCGCGGTGTAGTTGGCGCCGCCCGCGGTCGGGTGCTCGACGGTCGTCGAGGAGATGATCGTGATCCGCCCGGCGGGGGAGCCGACGAGGTCGTCCCACAGCGCCCGGCTGAGGTGGCGCAGCGCGGAGAAGGAGCGCTCGAGGACGCGGTAGTCCTCTTCGGTCTGCCCGGGCAGCCCGCCGCCGCCCCGCCAGCCGCCGACGAGGTGCACGACGCCGTCGACGTCGCCGACGCGGCCGTGCACCCGCATCGCGAGCGGCCAGACCTGCTGCTGATCGGTGAGGTCGGCGAGCTCGGTGACGAGCCCGGGGAGCTCGTCCGCCATCGCCTCGAGCCGCCCTCGGTCGCTGCCGACGGCGACCACCACGGCGCCCGCGTCGAGCAGGGCGCGCGCGACGGCGCGGCCCGAGGCGCTCGTCGCGCCCGCGATCAGCACGACCCGGCCCGCGGGCCCGTTCGTCGAGTCATCCACCATGTCGTTCTCCATCCGCTCGCCCCGCGCTCGCCGCGCTCGCCGTGTTCCATCGAAAGCGAATCACCCCGAGCGCCGGAACGGAAGCTCCGTGCGCCCGGGGTGATCCGGTGAATCCAGTGCTCAGGCCTCGTCGGCGCCCGTGATGCCGACCGTGGACTCGATGACCGGCTTCATCTTCTTGTCGAGCGCCTCGAAGAACATCGACAGCGGGAACTCGTCGTCCATCACGAGGTCGGTGTAGCCCTTCGGCGGGCCCGCGAGCACCTCGCGGGGCAGGCCCTCGGCCCACACCGACGCGGGGTTCGGCGTCACCACCGAGGTGACGAGCTCGTACGCCTTCAGCCAGTGCACCGTCTTCGGGCGGTCGATGGACTCCCAGTAGAGCTGGTCGATCGCGTCGCCGAGCTCGACGACCGCGTCGGCGACGGCGTCCCAGTCGAAGCTCAGCTCGACGTCGCGCCACTCCAGCACGTGCTTCTGGTGCAGCCACGCGAACAGCAGCTGCCCGCCGAGCCCGTCGTAGTTGCGCACCCGGCTGCCGGTGATCGCGAAGCGGAAGATGCGGTCGAAGATGACCGCGTACTGCACGAGCTTGCCGGTCGAGCGCATCTGCTCCTCGACCTCGGTGAGCTCCTCGCCGGCCGCGAGGCGGGCGTCGAGCGCGCGCTGGATCTTGACCGACTCGCGGAAGGCGGTCAGGTCGCAGCGCAGCTCCTCCAGCGAGTAGAGGAAGAACGGCATCCGCTGCTTGATCATGAACGGGTCGAACGGCAGATCCCCGCGCATGTGGGTGCGGTCGTGGATGATGTCCCACATCACGAAGGTGCGCTCGGCCAGCTGCTGGTCGTCGAGGAGGCTCGCGGCATCGTCGGGCAGCTCGAGCTTCGTGATCTCGCTCGCGGCGCGAACGACGCGACGGTAGCGGGCGGCCTCGCGGTCCTGGAAGATCGCGCCCCAGGTGAACTGCGGGATCTCGCGCATCGCGACCGTCTCGGGGAAGAGCACCGCCGAGTTGGTGTCGTAGCCGGGCGTGAAGTCGACGAGCCGCAGGCTCACGAAGAGCTTGTTGCCGTAGTCGCCGGCCTCGAGGGCGGCGATGAACTCCGGCCAGATGGTCTCGACGACGAGCGCCTCGACGTGGCGGTCGGAGGAGCCGTTCTGCGTGTACATCGGGAACACGACGAGGTGGCGGATGCCGTCGACGCGGTGCCGCTGCGGCTGGAACTCGACGAGCGAGTCGAGGAAGTCGGGGATGCCGAAGCCGGCGCCCTGCCAGGTGCGGAAGTCGGCCTGCAGCGCCGTCAGGTACGCGGCCTCGTGCGGGAAGCGCGGGGCGAGCGCGGCGACGGACTCGACGATCGTGTCGACGAGCGCGGATGCCTCGGGGCGGTCGGTCTCGACCGGCACCGAGCCGTCCTTCACCTGGAGCGCCTGCAGCCGGGTCGCCGCGTCCTTCAGCGCCAGCCAGGCGGGGTCCTGCTCGACCCCGGCCGCGAGGGCGATCGTCTCCGGCGTGACCGCGTCCTCCAGGACCTCGGGTTCGCCAACGATGGTGTCAAGAGTGGTCTGTGACATTCGGAACCTCCCGTCGTCGTGGTGGTCTGCGGCAGCGCAGAATCGCCGCCCATCCCAGGGTAGGCGCACGCGCTCCGCGATTGGTTGCGGTGCGACGCGGGAATCTTGCGCCGATCGAACGATCCACGCTGGCGATCGCCTGCCCGCACACGAATCCGATAGCGGAGGCATAGGGGATGCATAGCGGGCGTGCGTACCGTCGCTCGAGGCCGGGCGACGGACTCCTCCGCACCGGCCCGGCGCACCGGCATCCGTCTCGGCGTCCGCCGAACTCGACCAGACGAAACGAGTCCCTCATGACCCACTCCCGCCCCTCCGCCGCCGTCGCCCTCGTCGTGCCGACGATCGCCCTCGCCGGCTCCGCCGTCGTCACGGTGATCGGCGCGATGTGGACGTCGCAGGCGAACGCCACGCTCAACGCCGCGCTCACGAGCGGCACCGGCACCGCCGTCGACGTCTACGGCAGCCAGTCGGAGATCGTCGTGTCCTCGGGGCTGCTCACCGGCGGCATCGTCGGCCTCGTCGTCTCGCTCGCGCTGTTCGCCGTGCTGATCGGCTTCGGCGCGCTCTCGCGCCGGGTGCCCGCGCCGGTGCTCGTCACCGAGCCCGCCGAGTCCGAGGCGGTGCTCGTCGAGGAGGTCGTGGTGGAGGAGGCCGCGCCGGCCGAGCCTGCCGACCCGGCCAGCCCGACCGACCCCGCAGCGCCGGCCGACCCGGCCGCACCGCGCGCCTGATCCCGGGTCGCGCGTCGACGGCGCCGGACCGCCGGACGCGCCCCGGTCGTGGAGCGGCGGGTGGCGGTACGGTGCAGGCATGACCGAGGGCCTGCGCACCGCCGCCGAGGTGCGGGCCGCGCTCGCCGCGGCGTCCTCCCCCGAGCGCGCCGCCGGCGCCGCCCGCTTCTTCAAGACGGGCCCCGGCGAGTACGCCGAGGGCGACGTCTTCATCGGGGTCACGGTGCCCGCGACGCGCGCCACCGTGCGGCGCTCGCTCGCGCTGCCGGCCGCGGAGACCGCCGAGCTCGTCGCGAGCCCGATCCACGAGGAGCGTCTCGCCGGGCTGCTCGTCATGGTCGAGCGCTTCCGCCGGGCCGGGCGGCCGCGCGGGCGCGACGACGCGGTGCGCCGCGCCGAGCACGAGGCGTACCTCGTGGCTGTGCGCGCCGGCCGGGTCGACAACTGGGACCTCGTCGACGCGAGCGCCGAGGTGCTCGTCGGCGAGGTCGTCTACCCCGGCCCGAGCGCCGACGAGCCGCTGCCGCCGCTCGTCGCGGAGCTCGCGGCCTCCGCCTCGCTCTGGCAGCGCCGGGTCGCCGTGCTCGCGACCTTCGCGGCGATCAAGGGCGGGGACGCCGCGCCCACCCTCGCCATCGCCGAGCGGCTGCTCGACGACCGCGAACCGCTGCTGCACAAGGCCGTCGGCTGGATGCTGCGCGAGGTGGGCAAGCGGGTCGACCGGACCGCGCTCACCGGCTTCCTCGACCGCTTCGCCGCGCGGATGCCGCGCACGATGCTGAGCTACGCCTGCGAGCACCTCTCGCCCGAGGAGCGGGCGCGCTACCGGGCCCTGCGCTGAACAGGGCTGGTGCGCGACCGGTCGCAGGTGCAGGCTGGACCCGGATGCGCGGCGCCGCTCCGCGCCGCCTCGGAGCAGGAAGGATCGCGCCATGCAGATCGAACCCATCCACCACGAGCCGCCCTACCGGGTGGGCGTGTTCATCGGCAGCCTCGCGAGCGACTCGATCAACCGGCAGCTCGCCGGGGCGCTCGAGCGCCTGGCCCCGCCGGAGCTCGAGTTCCACGAGATCGTCTACCGCGAGCTGCCGCTCTACAGCCGGGACTACGACGCCGACTACCCGCAGGTGGCCCGCGACTTCAAGGCGGCCATCCAGGCATCGGACGCGCTGCTCTTCGTCACGCCCGAGTACAACCGCTCGTTGCCGGGGCCGCTGAAGAACGCGATCGACTGGGCGAGCCGGCCCTGGGGGCAGAACGTGCTCACCGGGCGGCCGAGCGCGGTGATCGGCGCGTCGACCGGCGCGATCGGCACCGCGGTCGCGCAGCAGAGCCTGCGCAGCATCCTGAGCTTCTCGAACGCGCCGCAGATGAACTCGCCGGAGGCCTACCTGCAGTTCACGCCGGGGCTGATCGGCCCGGACGGCGAGGTGACCGTCGAGAGCACCGAGGAGTTCCTCGCGACGTTCATGCGCCGCTTCCTCGAGTTCACGACGCGCGTGCTGACGGTGCTGCCGCGCCCCGACTGAGCTTCACCCCCGACTTGCCGGACGTTCATGGAAGTCGGGCAAGTCGGAAGGGTGCGAGTCCGGTCAGCGCCGTCCGCGGCTCAGGCCCACTTCCGGACGGCCCAGCGCTCGAACAGGCCGACGACCGCGTCGGTCAGCTTGCCGAGCACGGCGAGCAGGATGATCGCGAGGAAGATCCGGTCGATCCGGCCGTTGTTGCCCGAGTCCACGAGCAGGAAGCCGAGGCCCATCGAACTCGCGATGAGCTCCGCGGCGACGAGGAACAGCCACGACTGCGCGAGCGCGAGCCGCAGCGCCGAGACGACCGAGGGCACCGCCGCGGGCAGCTGCACCACCGAGAGCAGCCGCACGCCGCGCAGGCCGAACGCCCGCCCGGCCTCGAGCAGCTGCCGGTCGACGTGCCGCAGCGCCGCCGCGACGATCGTGTACACGGGGAAGAAGGCGCCGATCGCGATGAGCACGACCTTCGACTCCTCGCCGATCTTCAGCCACAGGATGAGCAGCGGCACCCAGGCGAGCGAGGGCACCGCGCGGATCGCGCCGAGCGTCGGCGACAGCAGGATGTCGCCGAGCTTCGACAGCCCGACGACGGCACCGACGACGAGGCCGAGCGCGGCGCCGACGGCGAAGCCGATGAACACGCGCTGCGTCGAGATCGCGATGTAGAGGCCGAGCAGGCCGCGCTCGGCGAGATCGACTCCGGCCGTCCACACCATCTCGGGGCTCGGCAGCATCGAGACGGGCACGGCGCCCGAGGTCGAGGCGAGCTGCCAGGCGACGAGCAGCACCAGGGGGAGCAGCGCCCCGCCCGCGATGCGGAACCAGCGCCGGTCGACGAGGCGGCGGCGCGGGGCGACGCCGGATGGCCCGGCCGGGCCGACGCCGTCGGCTCGGGGGTCGGATGCCTCGCGCCGGTCGATCCCGGAGACGCCGAGCGGCCCGGCGGCGGCGACCGCGAGGCCGCGGTCCGCGACGGGCGCGTTCGACTGCCGATCGACCGAGGTCACGCCCGCGCGCCCGAGCCCGGCGCCGGCGCGGCCGGTGCCGGGGCCGGTGCTCGTGAGCGCATCGCCGCGCGAGGCATCCGCCGTCATCGGAGCGGCCTTACTCGAAGCGCGACGCGTCGGCCTTGGCGGCGAACGTGTCGTTCACGATCGAGGCGAGCGCCTCGTCGACCTGCTGCTGGCTGGCGACGTCACCGAGCTCGACGAAGATCGGGCCGATCTTCTCGAGCACCGCGATCTGCGCGTCGCCGGGCACGTGGTCGACGTCGAGGTTCGTGCGCTCGTCGATCACCTTGGTGGCCACGGCGAGGTCGAGGCCCGCGACGTCGGCGAGGATCTGCGCGGTCTCTTCGGGGTTCTCCTCGGCCCACTGGCGGCCGTGCTCGTACGCGTCGACGACGGCCTGGGCGACCTCGGGCTTGTTCTGGATGAAGTCCTCCGTGGCGTTCAGGAAGCCGTAGGAGTTGAAGTCGACGTTGCGGTAGAAGAGGCTCGCGCCCTGCTCCTCGGCGCCGGCCATGATCGGGTCGAGGCCCGCCCAGGCCTGCACGGAGCCGTTCTGCAGCGCGGCCCAGCCGTCGGCGTGCTGGAGGTTCTGCACGGTGATGTCCGAGGCCTGGAGGCCCTCGGCCTCGAGCGACTGCAGCAGGAAGAAGTACGGGTCGGTGCCCTTCGTCGCCGCGACCTGCGTGCCCTTCAGATCGGCGACCGAGGAGATCCCGGTGCCGTCGACCGTGACGAGCGCCGCCCACTCGGGCTGCGAGAAGAGGTCGATGACCTGGATGGGCGAGCCGTTCGAGCGGGCCAGCAGGGCGGCGGAGCCCGCGGTCGAGCCGACCTCGATCGCGCCGGCGCGCAGCGCCTCGTTCGCCTTGTTCGAGCCGGCCGACTGCACCCAGGTGACGTCGAGCCCGGCGTCCTCGAGCCAGCCCTGGTCCTTGATGACGAGGCTCAGCGGGTTGTAGGTGGCGAAGTCGATCGCGAGGGTCTGGCCCTCGAGCGAGCCCGACTCGGCACTCGGGGCCGGCTCGGCGGCCTGGCCCTCGCCGGCGACGCAGCCGGAGAGCAGCAGGGCGCTCGCCGCGGCGCCCGCGACGAGCGCGGTGCGGATGAGACTGGTGCGGGACATGTGACTCCTCGGGGGTGGGGTGCAGACGGGGCCCGGCGCGCTCAGTAGGGGAACGCCGGGATGGTGCTGGTGGACTGGATGCCGCGGGCGGCGCCGTGCCGGTCGATGCCGAGCCCGTCGAGCAGGCGGCCGCGGAGCTCGGCGAGCTCGGCGGAGCCGCGGTCGCGGGGCCGGGTGCCGGGCACGACGACGGTCTGGCGGATACTCGCTCCCGGCGTCGCGTCGGTGTCCGCCTCGGCGCCGAGCACGACGATGCGGTCGGCGAGCTGCAGCGCCTCGTCGACGTCGTGGGTGACGAGGAGCACGGTCGTGGGCTCGGCGGCGTGGACCTCGAGCAGCAGGTCCTGCATGCGGAGCCGGGTCAGGGCGTCGAGCGCGCCGAAGGGCTCGTCGAGCAGCAGCACGTGCGGCGAGCGGGCGAGCGCCCGGGCGAGCGAGGTGCGCTGCGCCATCCCGCCGGAGATCTCGCGCGGGCGGTGCTCGGCGAACTCGGCGAGCCCGACGAGTTCGAGCAGGCGGGCGACGTGCGCCCGGCCCGCGGCGCGCGGGGTGCCCCGGGGCAGGCCGAGGGCGACGTTCTGGGCGACGGTGCGCCACGGCAGCAGCCGGGGCTCCTGGAAGCCGATCGCACTGCGCGCGTCGTAGTCGGCGACGGGGCTGCCGGCGATCGTGACCCGCCCGCTCGTCGGCCGGTCGAGGCCGCCCGCGATGCGCAGCAGGGTCGACTTGCCGCAGCCGCTCGGGCCGAGGATCGCGAGGATCTCGCCGGCCTCGACGACGAGGTCGACGTCGCGGAGCACCGGCCGGGCGCCCGCGGCGGTCGGGAACGCGCGAGCGACGCCGCGGAACTCCACGGGCAGCGCGGCTGCGCTCGTGCTCGTCGGCGTCGCTGGCATCTGGGCTCCCGGGTTCCGGGCTCGCCGGAACCGAACGGCGGCGCCCATCGGGGGAGATCAGCGCGCAGGGCGGTGGTGGATGCCCCGACGGTACCCAGCCGACGCCCGCGCTGTCAGCCCGTCACGACCCATGGCGTAACACGGGGCGCGCGGAACCGCGGGCTCGTCAGCCGAAGATCATCGGCAGGTCGCCGTCGTCGTCGCCGCCGAGGTCGAGCTCGACGAGCACCGGCACGTGGTCGCTCGGCGCGTCGCCCTTGCGCTCGTCGCGGTGGATCGACGCGCTCGTGACGGCCTCGGCGAAGGCCTCGGAACCGAGGATGAAGTCGATGCGCATGCCCTCGTTGCGGGGGAAGCGCAGCTGCTTGTAGTCCCAGTAGGTGAACAGGCCCTCGGGCACGCGGGCGCGCACCACGTCGCTGACGCCGGCGTTCTCGAGCGTGAAGAACGCCTCGCGCTCGGCGGGGGAGACGTGCGTCGTCTGGCCGACGATCACGGTGGGGTCGCCGTTGTCGACGTCGAGCGGGGCGACGTTGAAGTCGCCCATGAGGGCGAACGGCACCTCGGGGTGCGCGCTCGTCTGGGCGCGGGTGTACTCGGTGAGCGCCGCGTACCAGTCGAGCTTGTAGGTGTAGTGCGGGTCGCCGAGGGCGCGGCCGTTCGGCACGTACAGGCTCCACAGCCGCACGCCGTCGACGGTCGCGCCGATCGCCCGGGCCTCGCGGGGCAGGTCGGGACCTTCGTGGCCCTTCAGGAAGCCGGGCATGCCGGGGAACTCGTGCTCGACGTCGTGGATGGGCGAGCGGCTCGCGATGGCGACGCCGTTCCACTGGTTGAGGCCGTGGATCGCGAGCTCGTAGCCGGCCTGCTCGAACGCCTCGTGCGGGAACTGCTCGGGCTTGCACTTGATCTCCTGCATCGCGAGCACGTCGACGTCCTCGCGCACCATCCAGTCGACGACACGGCCGACGCGGGTGCGGATCGAGTTGACGTTCCAGGTGGCGATGCGCATGGGATCCAGCGTATCCGCCGCATCCGACGCCGCCGGCACGGGCAGGGGCGGCCGGGCGGCGCCGCGCGATCAGACGCTGACGGACTGCATGAGCAGCACGAGGAACCAGATGAACGTCACGCCGCCGAGCACCAGGCCGACGATCGAGGTGACGAGGCTTACCGAGGCCACTTCGTGCCCGGCGCCCGGCTGAGCCGAAGGCCCTGGAGCGCGAAGAGCAGCGGGATGAAGCTCCCCAGCATCGAGTAGCTCCACTCCCCGCCCGTCGACCCGATCGAGGCGGCCATCCAGACGAGCGCGGCGCCGGCGACCACGGCGATCGTGCCGCAGACCCGTGCCGAGATCTCGTCGCGCGACGCTCGGGACTGCGACATTGCGGCTCCTCCTCGTGCTCGGCCAGGACTTTGGAAGTGTACCCAGCCGAATCGCCCGGCTGCCGCCCGCCCGGCATTGCTGCCATGATCGAAGCCGAGCGAGGAGGCGACGATGGGATTCAGCGTCGAAGGTGTCGAGGGCATCGGCGAGATCACGGCGGGCGCCGATCTGGCGGCGATCATCGCGGGGGCCGCCTCGCTCGAGCACGGCGACATCCTCGTCGTGACCTCGAAGATCGTCTCCAAGGCCGAGGGTCGGATCGTCGAGGCATCCGACCGCGAGGCGGCGATCACCGCCGAGACGGTGCGCGTCGTCGCGACGCGCGAGTACGACGGCGGCGTCACCCGCATCGTCGAGAACCGGCAGGGCATCGTCGGCGCCGCCGCGGGCGTGGACGCCTCGAACTCCCCGGACGGCACGGTGCTGCTGCTGCCCGTCGACCCCGACGGCTCGGCGCGCGCGCTCGCGACCGGGCTGCGCGAGCTCACCGGCCGCCGCGTCGGCGTCATCCTCTCCGACACGCTCGGCCGTCCGTGGCGCGAGGGGCAGACCGACATCGCCATCGGGGCGGCCGGCGTGCACGTCTTCGACGACCTGCGCGGACAGGTGGATGCCTCGGGCAAGGCCCTCGCGGTGACCATGCCGTGCGTCGCCGACGAGATCGCGGGCGCCGGCGAGCTCGTGAAGGGCAAGAGCGCCGGGGTGCCGGTGGCCGTCGTGCGCGGGCTCGATCGCTACGTGGGCGACCTCGACCTGCCCGGCGCACGGTCCATCCAGCGGCCCTCCGACCGCGACCTCTTCCGGCTCGGCGCCGACGAGGCGTACGACGAGGGGTACCGTGCGGGCTTCGACGAGGCGCAGGCGGAGGGCGGCGAGCGCTGAGCGAGGGGCGTGCCGCAGCGGGAGCGCCGCGGTTCCGAAATCTTGGATCCAATTTGCGTGCCCGGCGCCCATCCATCCGCTAGCCTCGTCGCCATGAGCGAACGCGAGACCCGCACCGCCGGAGCGAGCGCGCCGAGCGCCGAAGCGCTGCAGAAACTGGCCGGTCGGCACCAGGCGGGATACCGCTCGGTCGGCACGATGGCGTACGACATCCTGCGCGACGCGATCCTCGACGGCACGCTCGCCCCCGGGCAGAAGCTCCGCCAGGAGACCCTCGCCGAGACGATCGGCGTGTCGCGGCTGCCCGTGCGCTCGGCGCTCATCCAGCTCGAAGCCGACGGTCTCGTCGAGTTCCACGCCCGGCGTGGCGCGGTCGTGAAGGCCCTGTCGGCGGAGCAGGCGCGCGAGGTCTACGACATCCGCGTGCTGCTCGAGATCGATGCGCTGCGGCACTCGATGGACGAGATGACGCCCGAGCGCATCGCGCGCCTGCGCGAGCTCGGCCGGACGGCCGACGCCGAGGAGGAGGGCGCCGACTTCGTCGACGCCCGCACCCAGTTCTACGCGGAGCTCTACGGCGCGGCCGCCCGCCCGGTGCACTGGGAGATGATCGAGCAGCTGCGGCTGAAGGTCGGCCGCTACGTGCTCGGTTGGCGGCTCGTCGGCGGCGGCGAGCACGGGCATTCGCACGAGGAGCTCGTCGCGGCCGTCGAGGCGGGCGACGCGGATGCCGCGGCCGAGGTGCTGCGTTCGCACCTCACCGGCGTGCGGGACGCCGTGCTCGCCATGCTCTCCGCCGAGGGCGGCGCCGCCGCGCGCTGAGTCGGTGCCCGCTGAGGCGGTGCGCGCTGAGGCGGTGCGCGCTGAGGCGGTGCGCGCTGAGGCGGTGCGCGCTGAACCGCCGCGGCGACGACCGGCGCTGGCGCACTTGCTTTTGGATCCAGTATCCGAAAGACTGTCCCCGCGGGAGGTGGACCCGCCTCGCGAGTTCGCTCGCGTGACGCCGGTACGACGACGCGTCAGGATGGAGGGGTGTCAGTGCACATCGGTTACGCCGCCATGCTCGAGCAGTTCCCTCCGTCCGACGCGGTCGCCTTCGCCGCTGCGGCGGAGCGTCACGGCTTCAGCGGCACCATGGCCACCGATCCGTTCCAGCCGTGGTTGCCGCGTCTCGGCCAGGCCTCGCATGTGTGGAGCGTGCTGGGTGCGGTCGGCGCGGCAACCCGGGGCGACCTCGGGCCCGGCGTCACGACGCCGACGTTCCGCATGCACCCCGCGGTCGTCGCCCAGGCGAGCGCGACGCTCGCCTCGATGTACCCCGGCCGGCACTGGCTCGGCATCGGCTCCGGCGAGGCGATCAACGAGCACGTCGTCGGCGCGTACTGGCCCGAGCCCCCCGACCGCATCGCCCGCATGTTCGAGGCCGTCGAGCTCATCAAGAAGCTCTTCGCCGGCTCGATCGCCGGGCGCGACGTGCGCCACGCCGGCCCCAGCTTCAAGATGGAGTCCACCCGGCTGTGGACCATGCCGAAGACGGCCCCCGAGATCTACATCGCGACCGCCGGCCCCGTCACCGCGCGGCGGGCCGGCCGGGTCGCCGACGGTCTGATCACGCAGAGCGGCCCCTCCGAGCGGCTCGAGGTGCTGCTCGCGCGCTTCGCCGACGGCGCCCGCGACGGCGGCCGCGACGCGGCCAAGATGCCCCGCGTGCTGCAGCTGCACCTCTCCTGGGCCGCGACCGACGAGGAGGCGATGCGCAACGCGCTCGCCGAGTGGCCGATCGCCGGCATGCGCTTCGGGCGCGGCGACATCCGCTCCCCCTTCGAGGTCGAGCAGCTCGCCCGCACCGTGCGGCCCGAGGACTTCGCGGGCCGCATGGTCGTCTCCGCCGACCCCGATCTGCACCGGGCCGAGATCCAGCGCCACCTCGACCTCGGCTTCGACCGCATCTACCTGCACAACGTCGGCCGCAACCAGCTCGAATGGCTCGAGGTCTTCGGCCGCGAGGTCCTGCCGGGGCTGCGGCCATGAGCGGCGGCGACTGGGTGGTCGTCATCCCCGTGAAGCTCTTCGCCGCGGCGAAGTCGCGGCTGCGCCCGCAGCTCGGCGACGAGCAGCGCGCGGCCCTCGCCCGCGCCTTCGCGCTCGACACGGTGGATGCCGTGCGCAACGCCGAACGCGTCGCCGAGGTCGTCGTCGTCACCGCCGAGCCCGAACTCGGCGCGGAACTCGCCGCGCTCCCCGACGTCGAGCTCGTGCCCGAGTCGGGCGAACCCGGCCTGACCGCCGCGATCGAGCTCGGCATCGCGCACGTCAGGCACGGCGGCGGGCGGCACCTCGCGGTGCTCCTCGGCGACCTGCCTGCGCTTCGCTCCGCCGCGCTCGACGGGGCGCTCGAGGCCGCCTGCGGCCACCGGCTCGCCTTCGTGGCCGACCTCGAGGGCACCGGCACGACGCTCGTCACCGCGCTCGCCGGCACGGGCCTCGAGCCCGGCTTCGGGCCCGACTCCGCCGCCGCGCACCGGGCCGCCGGCTTCGCCGACCTCGCCGCGATCGGCAGCATCGACCTCGGCCTGCGGCGCGACGTCGACACCGTCGAGGCGCTCGAAGCGGCCCTCGGGCTCGGCGTCGGCCCGCGCACGGCCGAGGTCGTCGCCGCCTTCGCCGACGAGGCGCTGCCGCATGCGCCGGCCGAGGCATCCGATCCGCCCGCCCCGGACGCCGCGGAAGCCCCGGCGGCCCCCGCACGTTCTCAGTGATCAGCAGTTCCCAGCAGAAGGAGACCAATCGTGACCCTCACCCTCGGGTACAAGGCCAGCGCCGAGCAGTTCGACCCCCGCGAGCTCGTCGAGATCGCCGTCGCCGCCGAAGGCCACGGCATGGAGTCGGTGTTCGCGAGCGATCACTTCCAGCCGTGGCGGCACACGGGCGGCCACGCACCGTTCTCGCTCGCCTGGATGGCCGCCGTCGGCGAGCGCACGAGCACGGTGAAGATCGGCACGAGCGTGATGACGCCGACGTTCCGCTACAACCCCGCGGTGCTCGCGCAGGCCTTCGCCTCGCTCGGCGTGCTCTACCCCGACCGCATCATCGCCGGCTTCGGCTCGGGTGAGGCGCTGAACGAGATCGCCACCGGCTTCCGCGGCGCGGGCGAGCAGGACTGGCCCGAGTTCCGGGAGCGCTACGCCCGGCTCCGCGAGTCCGTGCGCCTCATGCGCGCGCTCTGGAACGAGGAGGGGCAGGTGAGCTTCGAGGGCGAGTACTACTCGACTCACGACGCCTCGATCTACGACCGGCCCGAGACCGCCGTGCCGATCTACATCGCCGCGGGCGGACCGCAGGTCGCCAAGTACGCCGGCCGCGCCGGCGACGGCTTCATCTGCACCTCGGGCAAGGGTGCCGAGCTCTACGCCGAGCAGCTCATGCCCGCCGTGAAGGAGGGTCTCGCGGCGCGCACCGACGGGCGCACCTTCGACGAGTTCGATCGGATGATCGAGATCAAGCTCTCCTACGAGGAGACCGAGGAGGCCGCCCTCGACAACACCCGGTTCTGGTCGCCGCTCTCGCTCTCGAAGGAGCAGAAGCACGACATCACCGACCCGGTCGAGATGGAGCGGGCCGCCGACGCGCTGCCGATCGAGCAGATCGCGAAGCGCTGGATCGTCGGCACCGACCCCGACGCCGTCGTCGAGCAGATCGGCCAGTACATCGACTGGGGCTTCAACCACCTCGTGTTCCACGCGCCCGGCCACGACCAGCGCCGCTTCCTCGAGCTCTTCGAGCGCGACCTGGCGCCGCGCCTCCGCGTCCGCGGCTGAGGCGGCCGCACGCGAGCTCCGGGCCCGGCGCGTGGGTGAGCGCGCCGGGCCCGGCCCGGGCACCGGCCCGCCGTGTCAGACTCGTGACATGACGGCGACGGGCTGGACGGTGCGCGAGGGGCGGGCCGAGCTCGAGATGTCGGCGCTGCGCGCCCGCAGCGGGGTGATGCACGCGGTGCTCGCGGCCGCGCTCGTGCTCGCCGCGGGGGCGGTCGTCACCGCGTTCTTCGTGGTCGATGCACGCGGCGGGGTGATCGGCCCGCAGCCGCTGCTGCTCCTCGGCGGGGTCGTGTTCCTCGCCGTCGCCGGCCTCGGCATCGTGGTCGCGCGGCCGTTCCGCCGCCGGGGGGTGCTCTCGATCAGCACCGGTTCGATCCGATGGCGCGATTCCCGCGGCGAGCTCATCGTGCCCCTCTCGCAGGTGCACCGGATCACGGTGCGCCGCCGGTTCCTCCCCGGGATCGACGTGGATGCCGGGCGTCGGAGCTGGGGGCTGCGCACCTCGGCGTCCATCCTGGATGCCGCGCGCGACGACATGCGACCGCTCTCGGCCCGCGCCCGGCGCGCCCTCGACGAGGCGGGGTTCGTGCCGAGCCCGAACGGGAACGTCACCGTCTGGGAGCGGGCGTAGTCGAGTGCCGAGCCCGCCCGCTCAGTGCAGGCCGGGGCGGTTCACGCTCGGCGGGATCGCGCAGTAGTCGTAGAAGTAGCGGCTCGGTGCGCCCTCGTCGGAGAGGTCGACGATGACGTTCGCGCCGGAGTGCGGCAGCTCGTCGCCCGCGAGGGTCCAGACCGAGAAGTGCCAGATGCCGCGCACCGCGTCGTCGAGCAGTCCCTGGCCGTCGACCACGAGCACGGCGTCGGCTCCGGCATCCTCGCCCGCGCGGAAGGGTTCGACCGTGCCGCTGCGGAGCTCCGGCTCGGTCACCGCGCCGAGCGAGCGGCGCACGACGTCGTCGCCGGATGCCCCGGCGATCGCCTGCGCCAGGGCGTCGGCGAAGCGGGCGGCGCGCCCGGCATCCGCCCCGTCGACCGCGACGAGGCGTCGTCCGCGATTCGCGTTGTGCAGGAACTCGGCGGCGATGCCGTCGACGACCGATTCGCTCACGCCTCCAGGCTACGCGCTCGGGGTGCCGCCGGTGCCGGCCGGGACCGCGCCGGGGGCCGCCGTCGCCGCCTCCGCGGCCGCCCCGCCGGCGACTGCGACGAGCGGCCGGCCGGTGATCGGGTGGTCGATGATCTCGGCGCGGACGCCGTAGACCTCGTGCACGAGCTGCGCCGTCAGCACCTCGCGGGGCGGCCCTGCGGCGACGACCCGCCCCTCGGCGAGCACGAGCACGTGGTCGGCGTAGGCCGCCGCCTGGCTGAGATCGTGCAGCGCCGCGACGACCGTCAGCCCGCCGCGGGCGAGGCCGGCGAGCAGCTCGAGCGCGACGAGCTGGGCTGAGAGGTCGAGGTGGTTGGTGGGCTCGTCGGCGAGCAGCAGCTCGGGCTCCTGAGCGAGGGCGCGGGCGAGCGTGATGCGCTGGCGCTCGCCGCCCGAGAGCTGCCCGATCTGGCGCTCGCCGAGGTGCGCCGCGCCGCTCGCGGCCAGGGCGTGCGCGACCAGGGCGTGGTCGCGCGGACCGGCGGGCGCGAAGGCGCCGAGGTGCGGTGTGCGGCCGAGCAGCACGGCCGCCGAGACGGTGAGCTGCGGGTCGAGCTCGGCCTGCTGCTCGGCGAGGGCGACGAGGCGGGCGCGTTCCCGTCGGCGCATCCGGCCGAGTTCCCGGCCGTCGAGGGCGAGTGCGCCGTCGTCGGCCCGTTCGATCGCGGCGATGAGGTGCAGCAGGGTGGACTTGCCGGCCCCGTTCGGCCCGATGAGCGCGGTGAGTGCGCCGCCGGGCAGCGTCGCGTCGACGCCGTCGATGATGGTGCGGCCGCCGCGGGTGAAGCGCACCCGATCGAGATCCAGGGTCATGCGTTCCTCCTCGAGCGGAGCAGTGTCCCGGTCATGCCGTCCTCCTCGAGCGGAGCAGCAGCCACGCGAGTGCTGCGCCTCCGCCGATGTGGTGCTCGCCGGTCATGCGTTCCTCCTCGAGCGGAGCAGCAGCCATGCGAACACCGGGCCGCCGATGAGGGCCGTCAGGATGCCGACCGGCAGCTCGCGCGGATCGAACAGGGTGCGCGCCCCGGTGTCGGCCCAGACCAGGAAGATCGCGCCCGCGATGGCCGAGAGGGGCAGCAGCGCGCGGTGGCCCGGGCCGATGACGAGGCGCACGGCGTGCGGCAGCACGAGGCCGACGAAGCCGATCGAGCCGCTCACCGCGACGAGGGCGCCGGTGAGCAGCGCGGTGCCGCCGAGGAGCAGCGCCCGGCTGCGGGCGACGTGCACGCCGAGCGCCGCGGCGCCGGACTCGCCCACCGCGAAGGCGTCGAGCGTGCGGGCGCTCGCGATGAGCGGCGCGCCGACCACGAGGAGCGCGCCGCCGGCGATCGCCACCGACGTCCAATCGGTGCCCGAGAGCGAGCCGAGCAGCCAGTTGAGGATCTCGCGGTAGCTGTCGTTCGTCGCGCTCCAGAAGATGACGAGGCTCGTGATGGCCCCGAACACGCTCGTGACGGCGACGCCGGCGAGCACGGTCGTCGTCGGGGCGAGCCGGCCGCCGCGCCCGGCGGCCAGGGCGAGGCCGAGGGTCGCGACGAGCGCGAGCACGGCGCCGCCGAAGGCCGCGAGCGGCAGCAGCAGTCCCCAGCCGAGCACGAGCACGACGACGGCGCCGACGGAGGCGCCGGAGGAGAGCCCCAGCAGGTAGGGGTCGGCGAGCGGGTTCCGGGTGATGGCCTGCATCACCGCGCCGCACAGCGCGAGGCCCGCCCCGACGGCCGCGGCGGTGAGCACGCGCGGCATCCGCAGCTGCCAGACGATGCCGTCGCGCAGCGGCGACAGCGTCGGCTCGCCGAAGCCGAGGTGCGCGGCGAGGCTCGCGAGCACCTCGCCGGGGGAGAGGTCCGCCGGGCCGAGCGTGACGGCGACGACGAGGGAGACCGCGAGCAGCACGAGCCCGACCAGCCCAGCCGCGAGGGCGCGGCCGCCGCCCCGCCGCCCGCGCGAGGCGGGCCCGCGCGAGGCGGGCCCGCGCGAGGCCGTGCCGCCCGGGACCACACCCGTCGGCGCGGCGCGCAGCCCGTCGACCCCGGCCGGGCCCGTAGCCCGCACCGTCGTCTCCGTCCGCCCGGCCGCGCGCATCAGCCCGCCAGCGTCCCGAGCTGCTCGACGAGCGACTGCACGGCCGAGACGTTGCGCACGCCCGCCTCGGTCGCGGGGAAGTCGACGACGAGGAAGCGCTGCTGCGCGACCGCCGGCAGCGCCGCGGTCACCGGGTTCTGCTGCAGCAGCTCGATCTTCGACGCGGCGGTGTTCCAGGGCGCGTCGACGAGCACGATCACGTCGGGCTCGGCGTCGACGATCGCCTCCCAGCTCATCGAGGTCCAGGTGTCGCGCACCTCGGCGGCGACGTTCTCGAGGCCGGCGGCGTCCATGATCATCTGCGGGGCGCCGATGCCCGCGCCGACGAAGGGCGTGTCGCTGCCTGAGCTGTACCAGAGCGCGGTGAGCCCGTCGGCGTTCGGCTCGACGGCGTCGAGCGCGGCGCGCTGCTCGGCGACGAGTTCGGCCGCGGCATCCGGCACGTCGAAGATCGCGCCGAGCTCCTCGAACTCGCGGAAGACCTCGTCGAAGGTGAGCGGGTCGGGCATGTAGCCGGCGCCCTTGCAGGCGGCCGGGGCGACGTAGCTCGCGACGCCGAGCGCGGCGAGCTGCGAGCGCTCGCCGGCGCCCTCGGCGGAGAGGTTCGACTCCCAGCCGGCGTAGACGAGATCGGGCTCGAGCTCGAGGGTGGCCTCCTGCGAGGGCACCTTGTCCGAGACGGCCGGCACGCCGGTGAGCGCGTCGGCGTACTCCTCGGGCACCGGCCCGTCGCTGAAGGCCGTGCCGACGACGCGGTCGCCGAGGCCGAGCGCGAGCATGAGCTCGAGCGTGGAGGACTTGATCGTGACGACGCGCTCGGGCGCGGCGTCGAAGGTGACCTCGGTGCCGCAGTTGTCGAGCGTGAGCGGGTAGCCGCTCGCGGCCGGGGCGGATGCCTCGGGGCGCTCGGCCGAGGCGGGCGCGGCGCAGCCGGCGAGCGCGACGGTCGAGGCGACGGCGAGGCCGAGCGCGGTCGCGACGAGCGCGGGGCCGCCGAGGCGGGCGCCGCGGGCCGAACGGCGGGGACGGGTGGGACTGGTGGTCATGCGGGGTCTCCTGGGCAGGGGCGAGCGATGGGGAATCCGACGAGGTCGGCGACTCGCGGCCCAATCCCGGACCACTGACACCGGGCAATCCCGCCCGGCCGTCGCAGAAGAGCTTAGCTCCGAGCACGATCTCGGATCAATACTGGATTCTGGATCCAAGATACGACATGATGGGCTCGGCGGGCCCGATCGGAAGCTTCCGATCGACACCGCGGATGCCGATTCATCCGCCGCGTGCCGGGCCCCGCGCAAGGAAGCGTCGAGATCCGGGAGGACCCGCATGAGAAGCACAGGCGTCGAGTTCTACAGCGAGGGCGATCGCATCGCCGCCATCTGGCGCACGCCCGAGACGCCGGGCCCGTACCGGGCCATCGTGCAGGGGCCGGGGTGGCTCGGCCTCAAGGACGCGAAGCTCTACGTGCGCTACCACGAGGCGCTCGTCGCGGCCGGCTTCGCCGTGCTCGTCTTCGATTACCGGGGCTTCGGCGACTCCGAGGGCGACCGGGGCATCCTCTCGCCCGCGCGCCAGCTGCAGGACCTCGTGAACGCCGTGAGCTACCTCACCACTCGCGACGACGTCGTCGCCGACGCCATCGGCGTCTTCGGCACCGGCGGAACCGGCGGCGGCAACGCCGTGCTGCTCGCCGACGTCGACCCCCGCGTGAAGGCGGCCGTCAGTCAGGTGCCCGTCGCCGACGGCACCGACTGGCTGCACCGCATGCGCGAGGAGCACGCCTGGCTCGCCTTCCTCGCGAGCCTCGAGGAGGACCGCCGGCTGCGCGTCGCCACGGGCCAGGGCCGGCTCGTGCACCCCCGCGAGGAGATCATGGTGCCGACCCCCGAGCGCCGCGCCACGAACATCAAGGCCGACGTCGACGACCGCATCCCCAGCGCCATCCCGCTGTCCTGCGCCGAGGAGATCCTCGCCTACCGCCCCATCGACGCCGCGAACCGCCTGCGCACCCCGCTCCTCGTGATCGGTGTCGAGGGCGACGCGACCACCCCCACCGACCACGCCGAGGCCCTCTACGCCGCGGCGAAGGGGCCGAAGCAGCTGATCATGCAGCGGCACACCACCCACTACGCGGCCTACGACCGCTACTGGGAGCAGACCACCCCGCTCATCGTCGACTGGCTCGACCGCTACGTGCGGCCGAGCGACGTCGTCGTGCGCACCACCACCTCGCCCGAGCAGGGCGAGACCATCGAGCTCATGGAGGCACCGAAGTGACCATCGACCTCAGAATCGCCGGCGGCACCGTCGTCACCCCCGCCGGCCCCGAGCGGGCCGACGTGCTCGTGCACGACGGCCGCATCGCCGGCCTCGTCGGCCCCGACGTCGCGATCGACGCCGCGCGCACCGTCGACGCCACCGGGCGCCTCGTGCTCCCCGGGATGGTCGACGTGCACGTGCACACCCGCGAGCCCGGCTACGAGCACAAGGACGACATCCTCACCACGACCCGCCAGGCGGCGGCCGGCGGCGTCACGACCATCTTCGGCATGCCGAACCTGAACCCGCCGACCGTCGACGTCGAGACCCTCACCGACGTGTTCGAGCGCTACGCCTCGACCTCGATCGTCGACTGGAACCACAACCCCGCGCCGACGAAGTTCGACGAGATCGAGCCGATGGCCGAGATGGGCATCAACGCCTTCAAGATCTACATGGTCGTCGACACGGGCCGCACCTACCCGCACCCGGCCGGCACGGGCATCCACGACCACGGCCACCTGCTGCAGATCATGGACCGCATCGCGAAGACCGGCAAGCGCTTCATCGTGCACCCGCACGACCAGGCGCTCATGGACTACATCGAGGGCGAGGTGCTCGCCCGCGGCGAGAACACGCCGCAGGGCTACGCCTCCGCGTACGCCGCCCGCGAGGGCGTCATCTGGGACACGGCGATCGACGTCGTGCTGCGGCTCGCCGAGGCATCCGGATGCCCCGTGCACATCGCGCACATCCAGACCCGCCGCTCGATCGAGGCGGTGCGCCGGGCGAAGGCCGCCGGCATCGACGTCACCTGCGAGGTGAACCACTGGGCGCCGTTCCTCTCCACCTGGAACGACGTCGAGACCCTCGGGCCGTACGCCCTCTCCTACTGGGTGCCCGACGACAACCGGGCCGCCATCTGGGAGGGCATGCGCGACGGCACCATCGACATCGCGAGCTCCGACCACGCGCCGCACACGCGCGAGGAGAAGGAGATCGGCTGGACCGAGATGTGGAGCGCGCACACCGGCACGCCCGGCATCCAGTACTACTACGAGCTCATGCTCGACGCCGTGAACCGCGGCGAGCTGACCCTCGAGCGGGCCGTCGACATGGTCGCGACCATCCCCGCCGACAAGTTCGGCCTCGCCGGCGTCAAGGGCACCATCCAGGTCGGCGCCGACGCCGACCTCGTCATCGCCGACCCCGCCCACGAGTGGACGATCACGAACGACGACGTGCTCTCGAAGATCGGCTGGACCCCGTACGACGGGCGCACCATCAGCGCCCGCATCGAGCGCACCCTCGTGCGCGGCCAGGACGTGTACGCCGACGGCGAGGTCGTCGGCGCCCCCGGTCACGGAAAGCTCGCGGCCGCCCCGGCCGCAGCACATGCGGCACGCGCCGCCGAACCCGCGCTCGCCGCGAAGGAAGGGAACTGACACATGAAATTCGGACTGCTGCTGCCGCACTTCGGCGAAGAGGCGAGCAAGGAGAAGCTGCTCGAGGGCTCCAAGCGCGCCGAGGAGCTCGGCTTCGACTCGGTCTGGGTGCGCGACCACCTGGTGTTCGAGCCGCACGGCGAGATGGAGAAGCCGAACCGCACCTTCTACGACGCGCTCACGACGCTCACCGCGATCGGCGCCGTCACCGAGAAGCTCGAGCTCGGCACCGGGTCGCTGATCCCGTTCCGCCACCCGCTCGTCACCGCCCTCATGGCCGGCACGATGACCCAGCTCCTCGGGCCGCGCCTCATCCTCGGCTTCGGCGCCGGCACCTTCGACCACGAGTTCGAGGCGATCGGCTGGGGCGACCTCAACCGCGTCGACATGGTGCGCTCGAACGCCGAGATCCTGAAGCGGGTCTTCACCGAGAACGACGTCACCTACGACGACGGCATCTTCTCCTTCGAGAACGTGACGATCGAGCCGAAGCCCGTCGGCGGCAGCGTGCCGTTCTGGTACTGCGGCGCGACGCCGCGCTCGGCGCGCCTCGCGGCCGAGTACGCCGACGGCTGGATGCCGGGCCGCATCTCCCTCGCCTCGATGGCCAAGCGCATCGAGGTCATGAAGGAGATGACGGATGCCTCGGGCCGCCCGATGCCGACCGTCGCCGTCATCCCGCCGACCTCGATCGAGGAGACCCGCGAGGAGGCGCTCAAGCACGTGAACGTGCCCGGCCTGCTCGCCTGGGCCAACAAGGCCAAGTTCGCCGTCAAGCCGCCGTCGGGTAGCTTCGAGACCGTCGAGGACCTGGAAGGCCAGCTCATCGTCGGCAACCCCGATGAAGCGGTCGCCGAGCTCAAGAAGTTCGAGGCGACGGGCGTCGAGCACGTCGTGTTCGACTTCCGGTTCAAGTTCGACAAGTTCTTCGACCAGATCGAGCTGCTCGGCAGCGAGGTGCTGCCGAAGATGCGCTGACGCGGCAGCTCCGCCGCGCCCCCGAAATGGAGAATGAGATGACGACGACGTCAATCGAACGGAACGAGGCGGGTGCGCCGCTGATCTCGGTGCGCGACCTGTCGGTGAGCTACGACGTAGCGCGAACGGGCAAGCGGCTGACGGCCATCGAGGGCGTGGACCTCGACGTGCACGAGGGTGAGTTCATCACCGTGCTCGGGCCGTCGGGGTGCGGCAAGACGACGTTCATGAACGTCGTCGCGGGACTGGTGAAGCCGACGACGGGCACGGTGCTCGTCGGCGGCTCGCCGGTCACCGGGCCCGGGCCGGACCGCGCGGTGGTGTTCCAGGACTACGCGCTGCTGCCGTGGCGCACGGTCTTCGACAATGTGAAGTTCGGCCTCGAGATGCAGAAGGAGCTGAAGGGCGCCGGCTGGCGGGAGCGCGTGCAGGAGGCGATCGAGCTCGTCGGGCTCGCCGGCTTCGAGCAGTCCTACCCGCGGGAGCTCTCCGGCGGCATGCAGCAGCGCGTGGGCCTCGCCCGCGCGGTCGTGGCGGAGCCGCGCATCCTGCTCATGGACGAGCCGCTCGGCGCCGTCGACGCCCTCACCCGCGAGGTGATGCGCGACGAGATCGAGAAGCTCATGGCGGCCACCGGCAAGACGGTGCTGTTCATCACGCACTCCATCGAGGAGGCCATCCTCCTCGGCGACCGGATCGTGGTGTTCAAGAGCCACCCCGGCGCCATCAAGGAGATCATCGAGACCGGGCTCGAGCGCCCGCGCTCCGAGCGCAGCATCCAGCACGACCCGCGCTTCCTCGAGCTGCGCGACCACCTCTGGGACGCCCTGCAGGGCGAGGCCACGGCGGCGGCGGTCTCGAAATGAGCGCCTTCCTCGCCGCCGGGCCGAACCTCGGCCGGGGCGGCATCGGCGCCTGGCTCGCCGGACTCAGTCCGGCGGGCAAGGCGGGCGTGCTCGCGATCGAGGTCGTGGTCATGCTCGTCGTGTGGCAGCTCGTCGTCGGCGTGTTCGGCTGGATCAACCCCGTGTTCCTGCCGCCGCCCACCGCGATCGCGCAGGGCTTCGTCGAGCTCGTCGCGGGCGGCACGCTGTGGCCGAACATGCTGATCTCGGCGCAGGCGTGGCTCATCGGCTTCGCGATCGCCGCGGTGATCGCGATCCCGGTCGGCCTGCTGATGGGCAGCTCGCTGCCGATGGACCGCGTCGTCGGGCCGATCGCGTGGACGATCTACGCGACCCCGACGATCGCGTACCAGCCGCTCGCGAAGGCCTGGTTCGGCTTCGGCATCGGACCGGTGATCTTCCTGGTCGCGGTAAGCGCGCTGTTCCCGATCCTGTTGAACGTGGCGGCGGGCATGCGCACCACGAACGCCTCGATCATCCGGGCGGGCAAGGTGTACGGCGCGAGCCGCACGCAGTTGTACCGCTCGGTGTACCTGCCGTCGACGGTGCCGTTCCTCTTCGCCGGGCTCCGGCAGGCGGTCGTGCTCGCGACGATCGGCATGGTCGTGGCGGAGCTCGCCGGCTCGGCCTCCGGCATGGGCGCGCTCATCATCAAGGCGGCCAACACGTACCAGACCGACCAGGCGTTCGCCGCGATCGCGATCGTGGTGGCGTGGAGCGTCGGGATGACCCAGGTGGTGACCCTCGTCGAACGATGGGCCGCCCCGTGGACGAGGAAGGGCCGGCGATGACCGTCACCAGTGCGACCGGCACGATGCGCATCGTGCGCCCCCGGCGGGTGATCCGGCGGAGCGAGGCCAAGTGGACCTGGCTGCTCGTCGGCGTCATCGCCGCCATCCTGCTGATCTGGGAGGCCGCGGTCAGCTGGCTGCAGCTCATCCCGGCGTCGTTCCTGCCGCCGCCCTCGGCGATCGCGGTGTCGTTCGGCAAGCTGCTCGTCGACCCGGAGTTCTGGGGCGCGTTCGGCTACAGCCTCGGCAACGTCGCGATCGGCCTCGTCATCGCCGTCGTGGTCGGCGTCACCGTCGGCCTCGCGGTCGGCTGGTCGCCGGTGCTGCGGTTCACCGTCGCGCCGTTCCTCTGGCTGCTGTACTCGACGCCGAAGGTGGCGCTCGCGCCGCTGTTCATCCTCGGCCTCGGGCTCGGCAGCGAGTCGAAGATCGCGCTGGTGTTCCTGTTGGCGGTGTTCCCGATCATCCTGAACACGATGGAGGGCGCCGTCACGGTCAGCACCTCGCTCGTGAACGCGGGCCGGGTGTACGGGGTGAACGGCGTCGCCCTCGGCTGGAAGATCATCGTGCCGGCGACGCTGCCGTACAGCCTGTCGGGCATCCAGCGTGGCGCGGCGCTCGGCTTCACGGGCGAGGTGCTCGGCGAGTTCCTCGGCGGCACGGGCGGGCTCGGGCACATGCTCGAGTACGCCGCGTACCAGTTCCAGATGGACGACGCGATCGCCATGGTCATCGTGATGGTGATCATCGCGAACCTGACGCTGCTGCTCATCTCCACGCTGCGACGCCGCCTGGCGCCGTGGTACGACGACCGGAAGATCGCGGGGGCCTCCTGATGCACAAGCAGATCGTCGTCCCCGAGGGCGTGTACCCGCCCACGGCGGACTTCAGCCAGGCGATCCGGGTCTCCGGCGGGGACCTGGTGTTCCTCAGCGGGATCATCGGCATGCGGCCCGACGGCACGATGCCGGCCGAGCCGGCGGCGCAGATCGAGCTCGCCTTCGAGAACCTCGTGAGGGTGCTCGAAGCGGCCGGGGCGACGGCGGCGGATGTCGTGAAGGTGAACGTGTTCGTGCGGGACGACTTCCAGCTCGTGCGCGACGAGCTGCGGGCCATCCGCGCCCGGTACTTCACGCACGACTTCCCGGTGTCGACGCTGATCCAGGTCGCCGGTTTCGCCGGACCCGACTACCGCTTCGAGATCGAGGCGATCGCGGCGGTGCCCTCGGGCTGAGTCGCGGCGCTGCGTGCTCGGCGCTGCGTGCTCGGCGCTCGTGGCGAGAGACTGCCGGCCCCCGTTTCATGCGCGATGACGGGGGCCGGCTTCGTCGTGCCCGCCCGGCCCCTCCCCCTCCCCCCTTCCGCCACCCTCCCGGCAAGACGTCACTATTCGTGGGCGCGCGGGCGCCGCCACCCACGAATAGTGACGTCTT
>NZ_BMRJ01000001.1:1179380-1179680 GCF_014648575.1 Agromyces mediolanus
GGGAGGGGATGCCGCCTCCTTCGCGCGCCCGCGCATGCGAGTGCGCCACTTCGGCGTCGGTGCGCCAGCCCAAGTGGCGCAATCGGTGCGAACTGGCGCTGCCACCCTCGGCGAGGCATCCGCCCGCCCCGGCCCGCCCCGGCTGCCTCAGTGCCCTACCTGCCTCGGCCCCGCCCGCCCCTCCCCGCGCACCACCCGGCCCCGCCTGCCGACCCAGCTCCGCGAGGCAAGACGTCACTATTGGTGGGTGGCGGCGCCCGCGCACCCACCAATAGTGACGTCTTGCCGGGGTGGAGGATG
>NZ_BMRJ01000001.1:1179715-1193807 GCF_014648575.1 Agromyces mediolanus
CGGGGTCGGGCGGGGCGCCGGCCGGACACGACGGAGCCCCCGCCGTCATGCGCTGCGGCGGGGGCTCCGAGGATCGGGGCGAAGCCCGATCAGGGGTACGGCAGGGTGGCCGGCGGGTCGTTCTCGACGCCGACGAGCTCCTGGGCCTTCTCGAGGTACGCGAGCTGTCCCGCGTCGAACTCGAGCGGCTCGAGCGACTGCGTCTCGATCGTGGTGTCCCACGCGTCCTGGTCGAAGTACAGGTTCGAGCAGGCGAGGTGCCCGTCGAGCACCCACACGCTGTCCGAGCCGCGGAGCGCCGACACGTCGAAGTCGTTCGCCTCGTAGATGTCGAGCACCTCGTCGACGTTCTCGGGGAACTCGCCCGGCGCCGGAGCGGTCATGAAGTCGGCCGCCTTCAGCGTCGCACGGAGGAAGCGGACGAGCGTGTTCGGGTTCTTCTGCGCCCAGTCGGTGCCGGCGACCTGCACGTCGTTCGCCCAGTTGCGCAGCGCCTCGACGACGATGTTCGCCCCGTGCTCCTCGAGCGCGGGCCGGTCGTCGGCGTAGAACGGCTGCAGGCTGATGCGGTCGTTGACGAAGAACTCGGTCCAGGATTCCGAACCTGGGCCGGGGTACACGACCTCGACGTTCACGGTGTCGAGGTCCCAGCCCTCTTCCTTCAGCACCAGCTTGCGCTGGAACTCGGCCGGGTCGCCGGGCGTGCCGGCGAGGGTGATCGTCGTGCCGTCGAGGTCGTCGACCGAGTCGATGCCCTGCTGCACCGCGAAGTCGAAGTTCTGCCGGCAGTAGTGCCCGCCGACGAGCTCGATCGGGACGCCGCCCCGGATCGCCTCGATGACGGTGCCGGTCGACTCGACGCCGATGTCGGCGCTGCCCGACGCGACGGCCGCGGTGACGTTGTCGGCGGTGATGACCTCGACGGTGAGCCCTTCCTCCTCGTAGTAGCCGAGGTCCGTGCCGAGCACGTACATCGAGTACATCGTGATGTCGGGGAAGGGGATGGCGACGGTGATGTCGGTGTCCTCGGCGGCGCCGGGTTCGCCGTCGCCGAGATCGACCGGGCCGGACGGCGCCGGTGCGGCGGAGCTGCAGCCGACGAGCAGCGCCAGTGCTGCGATGCCGGCCGCAGCCGCGAGGCTGCTGCGGGGGATGGATTTGCGCATGACTCTCCATTCTTGGCGGGATAGACCCTCGCGGTCGGATCCCGCGGGAACGGCACCGTCCGCGAGTATGGATACGGTATCCAATCTGCTCCGGGCTGTCCATGCCCTCTTTCGAGCGGGGTTACGGAGGTGCTCCCGAGGTCGCGCGATCGGTGCGGTCGGGCGGGGTGACCGGGCGATTCGTGCGACGTCACGAGGCGGAGTCGCACGAATCGCGCCATGCCGGGTCGGAACGGGACCCTTTGCGCGAGCTGGGCCAGTGGACCTGGAGCGCCGGCGCCCGCGCGGGTGGGATGCTCGTAGCACTGGACGCGGATTGCAATTTTGGATACCGTATCCAGAAAGACGACGCGAGGAGGCGGAGTGCGGGCAGCGCTGCTCACCGATCACACCCTGGAGGCGCTCGCCGTCGCCGAGGTGCCGGTTCCGGCTCCGGGGGCGGGCGAGGTGCTCGTGCGCGTCGAGACCGTCGGCGTGAACCAGCTCGACCGCAACGTCATCGCCGGCATCGGGCCGGGCGCCGTCGCCAAGCTCCCCCGCGTGCTCGGCATCGACCCGGCCGGCACGATCGTCGCCGTCGGACCCGGCATGAGCGAGGCGCGCCTCGGTCGGCCGGTCGTCGTGAAGCCGAACATCCCCTGCGGCGAGTGCCGCAGCTGCGCCGCCGGCCGCGAGGCCGACTGCCCCGCGCAGACCGTGCTGGGCGTGCACCGCAATGGCGGCGCCGCCGAGTTCGTCACCGTGCCCGAGCGCAACGCGATCGACCGCGGCGAGATCCCCGCGGCCCTCGCCACCGCCGCCGTGCACACCGTGCCGATCGTGCTGAACGCCTTCGAGGCGATCGGCGTCGGCGCGGGCGACCGGCTCCTCGTCACCGGCGCGGGCGGCATGCTCGGCCAGATCGCGCTGCAGCTCGGCGTCGCGAGCGGGGCCGACACCGTCGGGGCATCCCGCTCCGCCGCCCCCGCGCCCGACGGCGCCCGCGTGCTCCGCGCCGGCTCGCCCGCCGAGCTCCGCGAACGCCTCGCCGCCGAGGCTCCCTTCGACGCGGTCGTCGACGTCGGCGGCCACGGGCCGACCTTCGCCGCCGGCATCGCCGCGCTCGCCTGGGGCGGTCGCGCCGTGACCTGCGCCGCCTCCGTCGACCCGGTGCTCGAGCTCGACCAACGCAGCTTCTACCTGCGCCGGCTGCGGCTCCTCGGCGTCGCGAGCGCCGACTTCGCGCAGGTGCGCCGGGCCCTGAAGCTCGTCGCCGAGGGCCGGGTAGTCCCGCCCGTCGCGGCGCGCTTCCCGCTCGAGCGGATCGCGGATGCCTACCGTGCGCCCCGCACGGCACCCGGCAAGGTGATCATCGATGTGTCCTGAGCTCGCGCGGCCACCTGCGCCTCGAGCAGGCGCCCGCCGCGACGCGACCGCCGTCGGCGCATCTCCCGTCCCCCGTGCACCAAGAGGAGAGGACCTCCCCGCATGACCCCCACCCCCAGCGGCCCGCTCGCGGGCGTCCGCGTCATCGAGCTCGGCCAGTACATCTCCGGGCCCTACGCCGCGAAGCTCCTCGCCGACCTCGGCGCCGACGTCGTGAAGGTCGAGTCGCCCGAGGGCGACCCCATGCGCCGCTGGGAGGGCAGTGGGCAGATGAGCCCGCAGTTCGCCGCCTACAACCGGGGCAAGCGCGCCGTCGTGCTCGACCTGAAGAGCGAGGCCGGCCTCGCCGCCCTCCTCGACCTCGCCCGCGACGCCGACGTGCTGATCGAGAACTTCCGGCCCGGGGTCGCCGCGCGCCTCGGCTTCGGCCCGGACGTGCTCGCCCGGGTGAACCCGCGCCTCGTCTCCTGCGCGATCACCGGCTTCGGCCCCGAGGGGCCGTACGCGAAGCGGCCCGCCTACGACACCGTCATCTCGGCCGTGGGCGGCATGTACAGCCAGGTCGTGCCCGAGGACCTGCTGCGGCCGCTCGGCCCCGCCTTCTCCGACCTGCTCTCGGGCATGTCGGCCGCGCAGGCCGTGCTCGCGGCGCTGCACGCCCGCGGCGACGCCGGCCCCGGCGAGCACGTCGAGGTCTCCATGGTCGGCTCGCTCATCGACTTCCTCACCGAGGCGGCCTCGACCTACCTCGAGACCGGGCAGGTCGCGGGCCCGGACTCCCGGCCGCGCCGGGCGCAGGCCTACGCCTGCCGCGGCTCCGACGGGCTCGACTTCGTCATCCACATGTCGGTCCCCGAGAAGTTCTGGACCGGGCTCCTCGAGGTGCTCGAGCGGCCCGAGCTCGCCGACGACCCGCGCTTCGCGACGCGCGAGGCCCGGGTGCGCAACTACGACGAGCTCGATGCGGAGCTGAAGGCAACGACGGCGCGGATGCCCCGGCAGCACTGGCTCGACCGGCTCGTCGCGCACGACATCCCGCACGGTCCGCTGAACACGGTGGCGCACCTCTTCGACGACCCGCAGATCGCCGCGATGCGCCTCGTCGAGGAGATCGAGGGACCGGATGGCTCGGCCCTCCGCGTCCCCGTGCCGAGCACGCGCTTCCACCGTTCGGGCCGACCCGCGCTCGCCGCGGCCCCGCGGCTCGACCAGCACGGCGCCGAACTCCTCGGGGCACCGCTGCTCGGGGCCGCCGCAGACGCGAAGCCCGAGGCATCCGCCGCATCCACCACCCCCGAGAGGAGCCGCGCATGAGCCGCCTCGACGAGCTCGTCGCTATCGACGTGCACACCCACCCGCAGACCGAGGAGTTCCTGCGGGCGATGGGCCAGCGCCACCAGCAGATGGCGAAGCACTTCGGCCGGGAGCGCCCCGTGGTCTCCTTCGCCGAGCAGGCCGACCAGTACCGCGAGCGCAAGATGATGGCGGTCATCGTGAACTCGGACTCCGAGACGACCTCGGGCATCCCCGGCGCGCCGAACGATCTGCTGGGCAAGGCGCAGGCGGACCACCCCGACGCCTTCATCGCCTTCGCCGGCATCGACCCGTGGAAGGGCGAGGCGGCGATCGCCGAGATCCGCCGCATGCACGCCGAGTACGGCATCAAGGGCGTCGGCGAACTGAACGCGGCGCGGCAGAAGTTCCTGCCGAACGACCGGCGCTTCTTCCCGATCTGGGAGACGTGCGCCGAGCTCGGCCTCGTCGTGATGTTCCACTCGGGCTTCCCCGGTGCGGGCGCCGGCACCCCGGGCGGCGGCGGGTACCGGCTCGAGAACTCGCGGCCGGTGCCGTACCTCGACGACGTCGCGGCCGAGTTCCCCGAGCTGAAGATCATCAGCGCGCACCCCGCCTGGCCCTGGCACCTCGAGAACCTCGCGATGGTGTGGCACAAGTCGAACGTGTACCTCGACCTCTCGGGCTGGGCGCCGAAGTACCTGCCGCCGGAGGTGGTCCGCTACGCGGACTCGCTCATCACCGACCGGGTGCTGTTCGGCTCGGACTGGCCCGTGATGACCCCCGACCGCTGGATGACGGAGTTCGCCGAGCTGCCGTTCAAGCCCGAGTCGCGGCAGAAGATCCTCCTCGACAACGCGCGCGCCCTGTTCGGCATCTGAGCCGCGCCCCGACCTCGCATCCCCTCGCACCTCCGGAAGGACCCACATGGCCGAGCTCGTCCTGGCGGCAGCCACGCCGCACAACCCGCTGCTCTGGCGGGCGATGAACGACCCGGTGCCCGACGACCTGCAGCCGATCGCCGCGAACTTCGGGCGCATCCGCGAGGCGGTCGCGGCGCACGACGTCGACGTGCTCGTCGTCATCGGCACCGATCACGTGCGGCAGTTCTTCTACGACAACTCGCCGCCGTTCGTCGTCGGCAAGGCCGAGTCGTACCACGGCACCTGGGAGAACGAGGTGCGCACCTTCGGCATGGAGTACGTGGAGCTCGCCGGGCACCGCGAGCTCGCCGACGAGATCACCGGGCGCACGGTGCTGCCCGAGACGATCGACCTCGCCGTGAGCCTGGAGTGGCGGCTCGACCACAGCTACGTGATCCCGCTGCAGTACGTGCGGCCCGAGCTCGACCTGCCGGTCGTGCCGATCCACACGAACGCCTCGATGCCGCCGGTGCCCTCGGTGCGCCGCTTCGTCGCGCTCGGCGAGCACCTGCGCGACGCGATCGAGCGCTGGGACTCGGACGCCCGCGTCGCGATCCTCACCTCCGGGCACATGGCCAACGACGTCGGCGGCCCGCGCACCTTCGCGGGCTCGCCCGACCCGGACTTCGACGAGGCGGCCGCCTCGTGGATGCGCGACGGCGACCTCGAGGGCGCCATCCGCGTCTGCAGCGACTTCCAGCGCCTCCTCGAGGCGGGCTGCATGACGTATCAGTACCTGAACGCGGTGGCGGCGCTCGCCGCGATGGGCGGCCGCCCGGCCGACTTCGCCGAGGTGACGCCGTCGCGCTTCGCCTCGAGCCCGTTCTTCCTGTGGGGGAGCCGCTGATGAGCAAGTACATGGTCGACAAGTTCATCCGCGCGGTGGAGCTGAGCGACGCGGCGGTCGCGGCGTACGTCGCCGATCCGGCCGGGGTCGTGGACGCCTGGCTCGCCGGGGGCGGTGGGCCGACGGGGCCGAGCGACGACCGGGAGCTGACGACGGCCGAGCGGGACGCCTTCGCGGCGCGCGACTACGCGGCGCTCTACGCGCTCGGCGCGCACCCGTACCTGCTGTGGCACTTCACCGAGGCGGTGTACGAGCACGAGTACACGCCCGAGTCCGGCTGGCGTGAGCTCGTCGAGCGCTACCGCGCGGCCGTGGCGCCGCAGGGGATCGTCGACTACATCCCGTAGGCGGCGCGGCTCGCGCTACTCCTCGACGCCGGGGTCGCCCCCGCGGAGACCGCCGTCGCGCGACTCGGTCATCGGCTCGCCCCGTTCGGCGGGACCGGTGCCCGGCACGGGGCCGTCGCGACCGGCGTCGGCCCGATCGATCGGCTGGGTGGTGCCCAGCGCGTCGTCTTCGTCGTCGTCCCGGTCGAGTTCGACGCGCCGCTCCTCGTCGGGGACGACGGCGTCCTCCGGCAGCTCCGAGTCGACGTAGGAGCCCTCGCCCTCCTCGGGCACGTACTCCTCGCCCGGGATCTGCGACTCCACGTAGGAGCCGGCGTCCTCCTCGGGCACCCAGTCTTCGTTCCTCGACATCGCGGCCTCCCCTGCTGGCGTTCGTGCGGTGGACGAGGCCCACGCTCGCAGGCGCGGCCCGCCGCGGCAACGGGCTTGACACCCGGTGCAGGAACGCCGTACCCGGTACCCGGTACCCTCGCTCCGACTTGCCCGACTTTCATGAAAGTCGGGCAAGTCGCGATCAGGCGGGGCGCAGGGCGCTCGCGAGGTCGAGGGCGGCGCCGGCGACGGCGGCCGAGGTGTCGGGGTCGCGCATCCAGAGCGGTGCGGCGTGCGCGCGGAGACCGGATGCCTCGAGCGCGGCCACGGCCGCGGCATCCGCCTCGTCGACGAGCCAGCCGTCGAGCAGTCCGCCGTTCGCGCGGCCGCCGTAGTGGCGGGCGACGGCCGCGGCATCCGTCTCCACGCCGATCGCGGCGAGGCACGCGTCGGCCATGCCGCGCACGACCTTGCCGCCGATGATCGGCGAGACCCCGACGACGCGCGCCTCGGTCGCGCGCAGGGCGTCGGCGATGCCGGGGATCGCGGTGATCGTGCCGATCGACACGACCGGGTTCGACGGGGCGAGCAGCACGACGTCGGCCTGCTGGATCGCCTCGACGACGCCGGGTGCGGGCCGCGCCTCGGCGATATTCCGTTGCCGGAATGCGCTCGCGGGCAGGCTCGCCCGGTGCCGGGTCCACCACTCCTGGAAGTGCAGCTCGCGCCGACCGTCGTCGGTCGGCTCGGCGATCTCGACCCAGGTGTCGACCTCGGTGTCGGTCGCGGGCAGCAGGTGCACGCCGAGCGGCCAGCGGCGCTGCAGGCGTTCGCCGATCTCGGAGGGGGTGAGCCCCTCGCGGAGCCAGGAGGTGCGCGCGAGGTGCGTGCCGAGATCGAGGTCGCCGAGCGTGAACCAGGGCCAGCCGACGCCCCATTCGCGCAGCTCCGCCGCGACGCGCTCGGACTCGCCGGCCCGGCCCCAGCCGCGCTCGGCGTCGTTCACGCCGGCGAGCGCGTAGAGCAGCGAGTCGAAGTCGGGCATGAGGCGGACGCCCGCGAGCCAGACGTCGTCGCCGGTGTTCACGACGACCGACACCTGATCGTCGGGTGTCGGCTGGTCGGGCGGGACGGATGCCCCGGGCCGCGGCTCGGCGCGGGCCGCCCGGCGCCGCAGTTCCTCCCTGAGCCCGCGCACGAAGCGCGAGCCGCCGACGCCGCCGGCGAGCACGGTGATCCTCACGGCTCCAGCGTAGGCGGCGCCGCGTGCACGTCCGGCGCGTCCCGAGCATTCGCGCCACGTCGAGGCGTGCTCATCCGAGCAATCCATTGCCCGAAGCCGCGCCTCGGGAGAGGATGAGCCGAACAGGAACCATGAGCCACGAGTGCACGACGACGTGCGGCAGGAGGCAGCATGACCATCGTTCGAGCGGCGATCACGCAGACGAGCTGGACCGGAGACAAGGCGTCCATGCTCGACAAGCACGAGCAGTTCGCGCGGGAAGCCGCGGGGCAGGGCGCGGAGGTGATCTGCTTCCAGGAGCTCTTCTACGGGCCCTACTTCGGCATCACGCAGGAGCAGAAGTACTACCGCTTCGCGGAGCAGGCCGACGGCCCCATCGTGCAGCGCTTCGCCGATGTCGCGAAGGAGCTCGGCACCGTCATGGTGCTGCCGATCTACGAGGAGGCCGAGACGGGGGTGTACTACAACACCTCGGTGCTCGTCGACGCCGACGGCACGATCCTCGGCAAGTACCGCAAGCACCATCTGCCGCACCTCGACCGCTTCTGGGAGAAGTTCTACTTCCGGCCGGGCAACCTCGGCTACCCCGTCTTCGACAGCGCGGTCGGCCGCATCGGCATGTACATCTGCTACGACCGGCACTTCCCGGAGGGATGGCGCGAGCTCGGCCTCAACGACGCGCACATGGTGTTCAACCCGAACGCGACGAAGCCCGGGCTCTCGAACCGGCTGTGGGAGGTCGAGGGACCGTGCGCCGCCGTCGCGAACGGCTACTTCGTGCTGCAGCCCAACCGCGTCGGCCGCGAGGACAACGAGTACGGCGAGCTCGCCGTCGACTTCTACGGCACGAGCCAGGTGATCGACCCCCGCGGCAACTTCGTCGGGGAGCGCGGCTCCGGCGAGCACGAGGAGATCCTCGTGCGCGACCTCGACCTCGACATGGTGCGGCAGATGCGCGACGACTGGCAGTTCTACCGCGACCGCCGGCCCGACTCGTACACCCGGATCGCGCAGCCGTGACCGCCGCAGCCCTTCGACCAGCAGCCCTTCGACCAGCTCAGGGAACCAGCATCGTGACGCAGCATCCCTTCGACCAGCTCAGGGAGCCAGGACCATGACCACGACCCTCATCTCGGGCGGCACCGTCGTCGGGGCGACCGGCCGCGGCGCCGCCGACGTGCTCGTCGACGGCGAGCGCATCGTCGCCGTGCTGGAGCCCGGCAGCACGCTGCTCGGCGCCGAGCTCGCCGGTTCCGTCGACCGGGTGATCGACGCGAGCGGCAAGTACGTCATCCCCGGCGGGATCGACGCGCACACGCACATGCAGCTGCCGTTCGGCGGCACGGAGGCCTCCGACACCTTCGAGACCGGCACCCGGGCGGCCGCGCACGGCGGCACCACGACGATCATCGACTTCGCCGTGCAACGGTACGGCGAGCGGGTCGAGGACGGGCTCGCGGCCTGGCACGAGAAGGCGGCCGGGGAGTGCGCCATCGACTACGGCTTCCACCAGATCGTGGGCGGTGTCGACGAGGCATCCCTCCAGGCCATGCGCAAGCTGCCCGACGAGGGCATCACGAGCTTCAAGCTCTTCATGGCCTACCCCGGCGTGTTCTACTCCGACGACGCGCAGGTGCTGCGGGCCATGCAGGTCTCCCGCGAGACCGGCATGCTCACGATGATGCACGCCGAGAACGGCCCGGCGATCGACGTGCTCGCCGAGCAGCTCGCCGAGCAGGGCAAGACCGACCCCTACTTCCACGGCGTCGCCCGCGCCTGGGAGATGGAGGAGGAGGCGACGCACCGCGCGATCATGCTCGCGAAGCTCACCGGCGCCCCGCTCTACGTCGTGCACGTCTCGGCGAAGCAGGCGGTCGCACAGCTCGCCTGGGCCCGCGACCACGGGCAGCACGTGTTCGGCGAGACGTGTCCGCAGTACCTCTACCTCTCGCTGGAGGAGCAGCTCGGCGCGTCGAGCGAGCAGTGGGGCGCGTTCGAGGGGGCGAAGTGGGTGTGCTCGACGCCGCTGCGCAGCCGGGAGGAGCGGCATCAGGACGCGATGTGGCAGGCGCTGCGCACGAACGACCTGCAGATGGTGTCGACCGACCACTGCCCGTTCTGCATGAAGGACCAGAAGGAGCTCGGCCTCGGGGACTTCCGCAAGATCCCGAACGGGATCGGCTCGGTCGAGCACCGCATGGACCTCATGTACCAGGGCGTCGTCACGGGCGAGCTCACGCTCGAGCGCTGGGTCGAACTCACGAGCACGACGCCGGCGCGGATGTTCGGGCTCGCCGGGCGCAAGGGCGCGATCCAGCCCGGCGCCGACGCGGACCTCGTCGTCTACGACCCGAACGGGCGCACGACGATCGGCATGCCGGTCGACGCGGACGGCAAGCCCACCGGCCGCACCCACCACATGAACATGGACCACTCTGCGTGGGAGGGCTTCGAGGTCGACGGGCACGTGGACGTCGTGCTGTCCCGGGGCAAGGTCGTCGTCGAGGGCGACGAGTACCTCGGCCGCAAGGGCGACGGCCGGTACCTGAAGCGCGGGCTGTCGAGCTATCTGAGTTGAACGTTCCAGAGACGGAGGCACCACCCATGGACTTCGGCGTCGTCCTGCAGACGAACCCGCCCGCCTCGCGGACCGTGCACCTCGCGAAGCTCGCCGAGCAGTTCGGCTTCTCGCACGTGTGGACGTTCGACTCGCACCTGCTCTGGGAGGAGCCGTACGTCATCCACTCCCAGATCCTTGCGGAGACGCGTCGGGTGATCGTGGGGCCGTTCGTCACGAACCCGGCGACCCGCGACTGGACGGTCACGGCGAGCGTCTTCGCGACGCTCAACGAGATGTACGGCAACCGCACGATCTGCGGCATCGGCCGGGGCGACTCGGCCGTGCGGGTGACCAACGGCAAACCGACCACGATGGCCGAGCTCCGCGAGTCGATCCACGTCATCCGCGAACTCGCGAACTCCAGAGCCGTGGAGTTCAACGGCGCGACGCTGCAGTTCCCCTGGTCGATCGGCTCCCGGCTCGACGTGTGGGTCGCGGCGTACGGGCCGATGGCGCTGAAGCTCGCGGGCGAGGTGGGCGACGGGTTCATCCTGCAGCTCGCCGACCTCGACATCGCGGCATGGATGATCCGCACGGTGCGGAACGCGGCCGAGGCCGCCGGGCGCGACTCTGACGAGATCGCGTTCTGCGTCGCGGCGCCCATGTACATCGGCGACGACCGCGAGCACATGCGCGAGCAGTGCCGCTGGTTCGGCGGCATGGTCGGCAACCACGTCGCCGACCTCGTCGCCCGTTACGGCGAGCACGGGCAGGTGCCGGAGGCGCTGACCGAGTACATCCGCGGACGCGAGGGCTACGACTACAACAGCCACGGCCGGGCGTCGAACGACCACGTCGACTTCGTGCCCGACGAGATCGTCGAGCGCTTCTGTCTGCTCGGCCCGCCGGAGGAGCACATCGAGAAGCTGCAGCGGCTCGCCGAGCTCGGCGTCGACCAGTTCGCCGGCTACCTGCAGCACGACAACAAGGAAGAGACCCTGCGCGTCTACGGCGAGCAGGTGATCCCGGCGCTCCGCGAGCACCTCGTCGCGAAGCGCTGACCGCCGCTGACCGCCGCCGATCCCGGTCGATCATCGGTCGATCATCGAAAGGAGCGCATCATGAACGACCCCGGCCCCGACGTCGACGACGTCGCCGAGGCACGCGACGTCACCGACGAGCTCGCGCGCGAGCTCGACCGGGCGCACGTCTTCCACTCGTGGTCGGCGCAGGCGCAGACGTCCTCGCTCGTCATCGCCTCGGGGCGCGGATGCCGCGTCTGGGACCACGCCGGCGTCGAGTACCTGGATTTCTCCAGTCAGCTCGTGAACGTCAACATCGGCCACCAGCATCCGGCCGTCGTCTCGGCGATCCGCGAGCAGGCCGAGCTGCTCACCACCGTCGCCCCGGCCACGGTGAACCTCGCCCGCGGCGAGGCCGCGAAGCGGATCGTCGCCCGCGCGCCCGAGGGGTTCCGCCGGGTGTTCTTCACGAACGGCGGCGCCGATGCGAACGAGAACGCGATCCGCCTCGCCCGGCTCACGACGGGGCGCGACAAGATCCTCTCGACGTACCGCTCGTACCACGGCAACACGGGGGCGGCGATCGTCTCGACCGGCGACTGGCGGCGGGTGCCGAACGAGTTCGCCCGCGGGCACGTGCACTTCTTCGGGCCATACCTCTACCGCTCGGAGTTCTGGGCGCGGAGCGCGGAGGAGGAGTGCGAGCGGGCCCTGCAGCACCTCCGCCGGGTGATCGAGTCGGAGGGGCCGCAGACCATCGCGGCGGTGCTGCTCGAGACCGTGCCGGGCACCGCCGGGGTGCTCGTGCCGCCGCCCGGCTACCTCGCCCGCGTCCGCGAGCTCTGCGACCGGCACGGCATCCTGCTGATCCTCGACGAGGTGATGGCGGGCTTCGGCCGCACCGGCCGGTGGTTCGCCTTCGACGGCTACGAGGTGCGGCCCGACCTCATCACCTTCGCGAAGGGCGTGAACTCCGGCTACGTGCCGGCCGGCGGGGTGATCATCGACGAGCCGATCGCGGCGGGCTTCGACGAGCGGGTGTTCCCCGGCGGCCTGACCTACTCGGGGCATCCGCTCGCGATGGCCTCCATCGTCGCGACGCTCGACGCGATGGCCTCGGAGGGCGTCGTCGAGCACGCGCGCGCGATCGGGGAGACCGCCATCGGGCCGGGCCTGGCCGAGCTGGCCGACCGGCACGAGCTCATCGGCGAGGTGCGCGGCGAGGGCGTCTTCTGGGCGATGGAGCTCGTCGCCGACCGCGAGACGCGCGAGCCGCTGCCCGCCGCCGCGATGGGGGAGCTCAAGGCGGCGCTGCTCGCGCGCGGGCTGCTGCCGTTCATCCAGGACAACCGCATCCACGTCGTGCCGCCGTGCGTCGTGACCGCCGACGAGGTGGCCGAGGCGATGGCGATCTACGACGAGGTGCTGAGCGCAGTGGGAGGCGCATCATGAGCGAGCACGAGTTCGTCGAGCACTGGATCGACGGGGCCACGACGAGCGGCGCGGGGGAGCGCACGGGGCCCGTCTACGATCCGGCCCGCGGCGTCGTCGCGCGCCGGGTGCGGTTCGCCGAGGCATCCGACGTGGATGCCGCGGTGGATGCCGCGGCGCGCGCCTTCCCCGCCTGGCGCGAGGTGTCGATCGCGAAACGGCAGCAGATCATGTTCCGCTTCCGGGAGCTGCTCGCCGCGCGGAGCGACGAGCTCGCCGCGATCCTGACGAGCGAGCACGGCAAGGTGCTCGGCGACGCCGCCGGCGAGATCGCCCGCGGACTGGAGGTCGTCGAGCTGGCGTGCGCGATGCCCGCGTACACGAAGGGCGAGTACTCCGAGAACGCCTCGACCGGCATCGACGTGTACACGGTGCGGCAGCCGCTCGGGGTGGTCGGCATCATCAGCCCGTTCAACTTCCCCGCGATGGTGCCGCTGTGGTTCTTCCCCATCGCGATCGCGTGCGGCAACACGGTGGTGCTGAAGCCGAGCGAGAAGGACCCGAGCGCCGCGGTCTGGCTCGCGCGGCTGCTGCAGGAGGCCGGGCTGCCCGACGGCGTGCTGAACGTGGTGCACGGAGACAAGGTCGCGGTCGACGCGCTGCTCGAGCACCCGGAGGTGCGCTCCATCTCCTTCGTCGGCTCTACCCCGATCGCCCGGTACATCTTCGAGACCGCCTCGCGGAACGGCAAGCGCGTGCAGGCGCTCGGCGGCGCGAAGAACCACATGCTCGTGCTGCCGGACGCCGACCTCGAGCTCGCGGCCGACGCCGCCGTGAACGCCGGCTTCGGCTCGGCGGGCGAACGCTGCATGGCGATCTCCGCACTCGTCGCGGTCGAGTCCATCGCCGACGAGCTCGTCGCGAAGATCGCCGAGCGGATGGCCCGGCTCCGCACCGGCGACGGCACCCGCGGCTGCGACATGGGGCCGCTGATCACCCGGGAGCACCGGGACAAGGTGGCCGGGTACCTCGACGTCGCCGAGGCGGACGGGGCATCCCTCGTGGTCGACGGGCGCGACCCGCAGGTGGATGGCGAGGCGGACGGCTTCTGGCTGGGGCCGACGCTCGTGGACCGGGTGCCGACCGACTCGGCCGTGTACCGCGACGAGATCTTCGGACCCGTGCTGTCGGTCGTGCGGGTCGCGGGGTACGAGGAGGGGCTCGCGCTCATCAACGGCTCGCCGTACGGGAACGGCACCGCGATCTTCACGAACGACGGCGGCGCCGCGCGGCGCTTCCAGCGGGAGGTGACGGTCGGGATGGTCGGCATCAACGTACCGATCCCCGTGCCGGTCGCGTACCACTCCTTCGGCGGCTGGAAGGATTCGTTCTTCGGCGACACGAAGGCGTACGGGCCGCAGGGCTTCGCGTTCTTCCAGCAGGAGAAGGCGATCACCTCGCGGTGGCTCGACCCGAGTCACGGCGGTGTGGACCTGGGGTTCCCGCGGCACGACTGACCGGCTCCGCCTGCCCTGTCCTCCGTGCCCCCTGTCCCTGCCCCGCCCCGCCCCGGTCCCCCCCCC
>NZ_BMRJ01000001.1:1193894-1194536 GCF_014648575.1 Agromyces mediolanus
AATACTGACGTCTTGCCAGGGGTCGGGGACGGGCAGGGGACCAGGGGGACCAAGGGGACCAGGGATGGGGGACAAGAATCACGCGCGCGGGGCGGGCAGGGGAGTCTCAGGCGGGGCCGGCGGCGCTCGCCGCGGTGAAGGCGCGGCCGAGCCCGGCGATCACCTCGCGGAGTTCGGGCGGCTCGACGACCGCGAAGGGCAGTTCGAGCCGGCCCAGGTAGACGGCGAGATCGTGGAGGGTGTTCGATCCGGTCTCGACGAGACAGTGCTGCGCGTCGATCGGCGTGACGAGCCCGGCGGGCGGCTCGAGCCGTTGCAGCAGCTCGGCCTGCGAGACGTCGAAGCGGATGCGGGCGCGCACCGGCCAGCTCGCTGAGCCGATGCCCCGGAGCACGTGCGCCGCGGCGCCGCCCTCCGGCGGCTCCCGGGGAACGAAGCGCCGCGCCGTGGGCGCACCCGGTTCCACGCGGTCGGCGCGGAAGCTGCGCCAGTCCTCGCGGTCGAGATCCCAGGCGAGCAGGTACCAGCGGCGACCGGTGAAGACGAGTCCGTGCGGTTCGACGAGGCGGTCCGTCGCGGTGCCGTCGGCGGCGCGATAGGCGAACCGCAGGCGTTCGTGGTCGCGGGCGGCGGCGGCGATCG
>NZ_BMRJ01000001.1:1194653-1207020 GCF_014648575.1 Agromyces mediolanus
AGCCGCGGCGGCAGGGTCTGCTCCAGCTTGGTGAGGGCCCGCAGCGAGGCCTCTTCGATGCCGGTGACGGAGCCCGCGGCGGCGGCGCGGAGCCCGACGGCGACGGCGACCGCCTCCTCGTCGTCGAGGAGCAGCGGGGGCAGTGCGCTGCCGGCTGCGAGCCGGTAGCCGCCGGCGACACCGGGCGAGGAGTCGACCCGGTAGCCGAGGATGCGCAGCCGTTCGATGTCGTTGCGGATCGTGCGCGTGGTGACGTCGAGGCGGTCGGCCAGCTCGGCGCCGGCCCACTCGCGGCGGCTCTGCAGCAGGGCGAGCAGGCGGAGCATCCGGACCGAGCTTTCGAGCATTTCTCCAGTCTGTCAGGAATTGCGGAAAGAAAGGTTCCGCAATGGCATTTAGCGTGCTGCTATGAGCATCAACGAGCAGTCCGCATCCGTCCGTCCGACCACCGCCGCGCCGCTGCGCGGGCTCAGCACCGTCAACGTCTACGCCGACGACGTCGCCGCCGCCCAGCGCTGGTACACGGAGTTCCTCGGCGTCGAGCCGTACTTCTTCAACCCGCCGCAGCCGGCGCCCCCGATGTACGTCGAGTTCCGTCTGGGCGAGCTCCAGCACGAGCTCGGCATCGTCGACCGTCGCTTCGCTCCGAGCGCGGGGGAGGGCGCCGCAGTCACGGGGGACGGCAGCGCCGCGGCCGCCCAGCCGATCACGTACTGGCACGTGGACGACGTGGAGGCGGTGCTCGCCCGGCTGCTCGAGCTCGGCGCGGCGCCGCATCAGCCGGTCATCGAACGCGGGCCGGGCTTCGTGACGGCGTCGGTCGTCGACCCGTTCGGGAACGTGCTCGGCATCATGTTCAACCGGCACTTCCTCGACATGGTCGGCGGGGGCGCCGCATGAGCAGCGGAAGGGCGGCCGGCGCCTCCGCGGCCCGACCCGAGCTGCTGCACTTCGACGAGGCTGCCGAGTGGGAGGCGTGGCTCGAGCGGAACGGTGACGCAGGGGAGGCGTGGCTGCGCATCGCGAAGCGGGGCCGGGCCGGGTTGGCGATCTCCGACGCACTCGACGTCGCGCTCTGCTTCGGCTGGATCGACAGCATCCGCCGGGGCAACGACGACGCCTCGTTCGCGCAGCGCTACTCGCCGCGGCGGGCCGGCAGCCCGTGGTCGGCGATCAACGTCGAGCGGGCGGAGGCGCTCGAGGCGGCGGGGCGCATGCGTCCGGGCGGACTCGCGCAGCTCGCCTCGGCGCGGGCCGATGGCCGGTGGGATGCCGCGTACGTCCGTCAGCGTGACGCGACCGTGCCCGAGGACCTCGCGGCGGCGCTCGCCGCGGCGCCGCTCGCCGGGCGTCGATTCGAGGCGCTCGGCAAGACGCGGCAGTACGCCCTGGTGCTGCCGCTGCTGAAGGCGCGCACCGCCGAGGGGCGGGCGGCTCGGATCACGAAGCTCGTGGCGGAGCTCGGTGACCTGCGCAGCGGATCGGCGGGCTGAGCTGGGAGCGTGCGGATGGCGCCGGGGTGAGGGGAATCGGGGCCGTGGCCGGGGTGGGGCGTCGGGGTCCGGCCCGGGGTGAGAACGGTCGGAGTCGGAGTCGGAGCCGGAGTCGGAGCCGGAGACGGGGCCGGAGACGGGGCCGGAGACGGGGCCCGCGCCTGGGTTCCGGGCGGTGCAGCGGCCAGGGCCGGGTGCGCTACGCCGCGGGCAGGCGCAACGCGCCCGGTGCCGGCGAGCCATCCGTCATCTCGCGCGATGCGGCGAGCTGCCGGTCGGTGCGCAGCTTGAAGCGGGCCCTCCCGCCGAGCCTCGGTCGCTGCTCCGGATCGAGGTGCGGCGGCGGCACGAACCAGACCTCACGCCGGTCGGCTCTGATGCGCCAGCCCTCGCGATGCACTTGATGGTGGCAATGGCTGCAGAGGAGCACCCCGTTGTCGAGGTCGCTGGGCCCTCGATGCCGGTGCCACCAGTCGATGTGATGCGCCTCGACGTAGGCGATGTTGCGCCCGCAGGAGGCGCATCCGCCGTCGCGCTCGCCGAGGGCGAGCCGCTGCGCGCGGGAGAACAGCCGCCGGGAGCGGCCGAGGTCGAGCGGCAGCGCCTCGCCGCCGAGCACCGCGGGAACGAACTCCGCGTCGACCGCGAGGCGCCGCGCTGCGGCAGCCGAGATCGGCCGGTCGAGGCCGTCGATCGTCGCCTCGCCGACGCCGCTCAGCAGCGCGTCGAGGTCGAGGCGGACGACGACCGTCGCCTTCGCACGCGTCGCAGCGGCCTCGCAGCCGAAGACGTGGCGGGCGAGCTCGCTGAGCGCATCGGCCTGGAGCTGCGGGATCGTGCGCCGGTCTTCGAGCACCGGGCCATCCGGCACCGCGCCGTCCAGCACCGGGCTATCGTCGTCGACCGTCGGGGAGGCGCCGGCGAGCTGCACGTCGGCCGCGTCGACTTCGGAGGCGGGGACGGCCACGGGCGTCGGTTGCCGATCGCGGCGCCGGTGCAGCGTCTCGGAGACGATCGCCTCGATCGCCGCCTTGACCGGTGCCGCCGTGACCGGGTCGAGCCGTGCCGTGATGCGGACCATGCCCGACGCCTCTTCGACGATCGAGAGCGTGCGCTGCTGATGCATCGCCTCGTCGCGTGGTTCGACGCCATCGGGATCGAGCCGCGCCTCGGCGTGCCTGACCGCGCGCAGCACGAGCCCGTGCGGCGCGGCGCTCGCGAAGCGGACGAGCTCGGCCTCGTAGGCCTCAGCGCGCCGCAGGCTCGTGCGCGGGGCGATGCGCTCGAGCATGGTGCAGATGGCGTCGGCCGCATCGACGGAGAGCGCGCCCTGCTCGAGGGCGTCGGCCACCGCGGGGTGGCGCGCCGGTCGGAGCTGACCGGTGAGCGTCTGGCGGGGGCGCGTGGCCGCTCCGACGCGGAGCAGCTTGGCGGCGCCGGCGACCGCGTCGCCCGTGGTGGCGGCGACGAGGGTGGCCGCGTTGCGGTGACCGTGCCGCTTGGCGAGGCCCTCGGCCCCGAATCCCGCATCGGAGCGCGCCGCGACTTCGGCGGCGACGAGCGAGAGCGCGACCTCGCTCGCCCGTCGCAGTCGCGCCGCGGACTGCAGCACGCGCAGGAGGCCCGCATCGCTCATCGCCGTGGGCGCGGTGTCGGCGCCCGGCCCGGCGCCGGGGCCGAACGCGGGGCCCGCTTCGCCCCACGCAGCACGAAACGACGCCAGGTCGGCTTCGAGTGCGTCGAGCGGATTCGTCATGCTCCCAGCCTGTCAGCGATCGCTCGCCAACGGTGCTGGAAGTGGCGCTCCATCAGGGGGAAAGGCGCACTGGAAGTGGCGCTCGCGGAGTCAGACGCCGAAGTTGGCGGATGGAGAGACGATCAGTGTGATCGTGTCCGCGTCGACTTCGCCGAGGACCGCCACGGCGAAGTTGCGTTCGGTGCCGTCGGATGCGGGCTCGATCGGAAGGACTCCCGTGCGCACCGCTCGGTACGCGAGTCCGTCGATGGAGTTCGTGTACTCGGACACCTCGCCCTGGACGTTCAGGATCGGCCCGCCGACGGCGCTGCCATCGAAGGCTCGGAGCGCGACACCGTTGGCGTCCGCCGAGGTGAGGCGGACGAAGTGCTCCGGCGTCGTGGGCGGGTCCGCCGGCGGCACGGTGTCGACGAGCCGGAGCCCGCCCCAATCGTGGTAGGTCGCCGCGGGTGTCTCGAGCCCCGCCTCGACGGTGGTGTCGACCGGCGCGCCGAGCAAGGTGGTCAGACCGTCGACGACCTCGTCCGTGGCTTGGAAGTAGTCGAAGCTCGCGAGCACGGCGCCCTCGTCGTCCACTACGTCGAAGCGATCGGTGAAGACCTCGATCGCGGCGGGAGTCGGAGCCTCCTCGCTCGGGCTCGGCGTCGACGACGGACTGCTCGTCGGCGGTCGTGTCGGTGTCGGTGTCGGCGAGGCTGAGCAGGCGGCGAGCGAACCGAGCACGAGGGCGGCGAGCGCGGCTCGTACGAAGGGGCGGCGAGTCATGGGGCGAGTCGATCACAGATGCAGCTCGGAAGGCAACAGGGCGGACACTGAACTCCGGATCCGGCCCACGCCCGCCCCCGGCCCAAGCCCCGCCTACGCCCCGGTCCCCGCGCCGCCGGCGCCGAGCTCCGCCGCCTTCGCCACGAGCACGTCGAGCACCGTGCGCACCGCCAGCCGCTCGGCGACGTCGGGCCGCACGAGCGCCACGATCTGCCGGGCTGATGGCACGCCGCGCAGCGGCTTCAGCACGAGCTCGGGCGGGAGGGAGCCCGAGGTGTAGCGAGGGACGAATGCGACGCCGAAGCCGGCCTGGATGAACGCCTCCACGATGCGCATGTCGCTGAAGCGCTGGGCGATCTCGACCCGCCGGCCGCCCTGCTGCTCGATGGCGTGCAGGATGCGCTCGAACGGGAACCCGGGCGGGACGCCGAGCCAGGTCTCCTCGACGAGGTCGCTCGCCGTGAGGTGCGAGCGGCCGGCGAGCCGGTGCGTCGCGGGCAGCCCGATGTCGAGCGGCTCGGTGAGCAGCGGCACGACGCGGAGCCCCCGCCCGCCCCAGGGCAGCACCCCGGGCATGGTGTGAGCGAGCACGATGTCGTAGTCGGCCGTCAGCTCGGCGAACTCGGCGAGTTCCGGGTCGAAATCGGTCGCCCGCACGACGAGGCCGGGCACCTGCTGGAGCTCGGTCAGCACGGCGGGCAGCATAGTCGCCCCGATGGTCGGGAAGGTCAGCAGGGTCACCTCGCCGCTCGGGTCGTTGCGGAACTCGTCCCAGACGGCGTCCGCCCGGGCGAGCGCGATCGCGACATCCGCCGCGCTCCGCGCCAGCGCCTGTCCCGCGCTGGTGAGGACGATGCCGCGGCCGCTGCGTTCGGTGAGCGGGGCGCCGGCCTCGCGCTCGAGCACCTTCAGCTGCTGCGAGACCGCCGAGGGCGTGCGACCGGTCGCCTCAGCGACGGCGGTGACGCTGCCCCGTTCGGCGAGTTCTCTGAGCAGGTCGAGACGTCGCACATCCATGTAGCGATGCTACATCGTCAGTGAAGGTGCATCAGATTGTGCTGAACGGTTTTCCGCGGTTCAATTGAACTGTCGAACACGTGCAACGGCGCCTCCGTCGCTCGACGATCCACTGGTCTTCGTGAAAGGAACCACCGTGTTCGCCATCCTGCTCCTCCTCGGCGGCGTCTCGCTCGCCGGCCTCGTCGGCTCCGTCGTCGTCGCCTCGCGCGACGGCTACCGTCGCCTGCCGAAGGAGACCTTCGCGCGCACTGTGTAGCGCGAAGCGGGGCATCGCCCCGGAGTCGAGGGCCGCTGCGCGGGGGAGGGACACCCCGCGGGGCGGCTCTCCTCGTTTCCGCGGGCGGATGGCTCGGGCGGATGCCTCGGGCGGATGGCTCGAGCGGATGGCTCGGACGGATGCCTCGGAGGCGGACGCCCCGGCCGGATGCCCCGGCCCGCTGAGCGATCGCGCCAGCAAATGCTCGACTCGGAGCCGCCTCCAGCGCTAGCGTGTGCCGCAACGGGTACATCGAGGTCTGGGGGGACGATGGCGCACGTGGTGGCGACCGGCGCGGGCAAGGCGATGATGGAGCGCCGCAACGACCCGACGCACGAGTACATCCTGCGGCTCACCGGCAAGGAGCGCCCGCGGGTGCTCTTCGTCGGCACGGCGACGGGCGACGAGCAGGCGTACACGCTGAGCTTCTACAAGACCTACGACTCCGACCGGTGCGCGCCGCACCACCTGACGCTCTTCCACCGCGACCTCGACGACCTCGCGGGCTTCGTGAAGGGCTTCGACGTGATCCACGTGGGCGGTGGCAACACCGCGAACATGCTCGACGTCTGGCGGCGCCAGGGGCTCGACGAGATCATGCGCGAGATGTGGGACGACCCCGCGTCGAACACCGTGTTCACGGGCGGCTCCGCCGGCGGCATCTGCTGGTTCGAGGGCGGCACGACCGACAGCTACGGCCCGACCCTCCAGGTGCTGCCCGAGGGGCTCGGCTTCCTGCACGGCAGCTTCTGCCCGCACTACGACGCGGAGGACCAGCGCCAGCCGCTCTTCCACGACGCGCAGCTGAAGGGCGAGCTCGCGACCGGCTACGCCGTGGGCAACCTGCAGTCGCTGCACTTCGAGCGCGCGGGCGGCGGCGCCCCCGAGTTCGTCACCGCGATCAGCCCCGTCGACCCGCCGCTCGCCCTCCGCGTCGAGGCCGTCGACGGCGAGATCGTCGAGACGCCGCTGGCGGTGCGGGTGCTCGAGGGCACCGGGCCGATCGTGAAGGGGCCGAGCGCATGAACGACAACGTCTGGATCCTGCTCGCCGAGCTCCTGGTCGTCATCCTGGCGATCTTCATGGGCACGCGCACGAGCGGCATCGGCCTCGGCGTCTGGGGCCTCGTCGGCGTCGCGGTGCTCATCTTCGTCTTCGGCGAGGCGCCGGGCAACGCCCCGGTCGACGCGGTCTTCATCGTCATCACGGTGATCACGGCGGCCTCGGTGATGCAGGCGGCGGGCGGCATCGACTGGATGGTCTCGGTCGCGGCGAAGGCGATCAGGAAACGACCGCGCTCGGTGGTCTTCCTGGCCCCCGCCATGTCGTTCCTCTTCACCGTCGGCGCCGGCACGGGCAACATCTTCTACCCGCTGCTGCCCGTCATCTACGACGTCTCCTACCAGCAGAGGATCCGCCCGGAGCGGGCGCTCTCGGTCTCCGCGGTCGCCTCGCAGGTCGGCATCCTCTGCTCCCCGGTCTCGGCGGCGACCGCCTCCATGGTGGTGCTGCTCGCCCCGCAGGGCTTCGACCTCGGCAAGCTGCTGCTCATCATGTGGCCCGCCTCGATCGTGGGCCTCTTCCTCGCCGCGCTCGTCATGCTCAAGCACGGCAAGGAGCTCGAGGACGACCCCGAGTTCCAGAAGCGGCTCGCCGCCCACCAGGTGGACGCCCCGCAGGAGGACGCCCACGAGCAGAAGCTGCCGAAGACGGCGGTGCTCTCGGCATCCCTCTTCCTCGCCGGCGTGGCCGTCATCGTCTTCTGCGGCCTCTTCTCGAACCTGCTGCCGGTGATCGGCACGAACGACGCGGGCGACCCGATCCACCTCTCGGTGACCACCGTCATCGAGGTCACGATGGGCGTCATCGCGGCCCTCATCTTCGTCTTCTGCAAGGTGAAGGCGGCCGACGTGCCGAAGCAGTCCACCTTCCCCGCCGGCATCGTCGGCGCCATCGCCCTGTTCGGCATCGCCTGGCTCGCGAACACCTTCGTCGCCGCCAACACGCAGCTCATCGTCGACGGGCTCGGCTCGATGGTCTCGGGCTCCTCGGCGTTCGTGGGTGCGCTGCTGTTCGCGCTGGCGCTCTTCGTCGTCGCCATGCTGACGACGAGCCAGTCGAGCGCGACGAACGCGATCGTGCCGATCGGCCTCACCATCGGCCTGCCGGCGCACCTCATCGCCGGACTCTGGCCGAGCGCGATGGGCATGTACACGCTGCCGGCCAACGGCAGCCAGGTCGCGACGGTCGCCTTCGACCGCACGGGCACCACGAAGATGGGCAAGTTCGTCTTCGACCACTCCTTCCAGCTGCCGAACCTCGTCTACGTGTTCAGCGCGATCATCGTGGGCGTGGCGATCTCCTTCCTCCTCGGCTGATGGCGGGCGACCGGGCGGCGGCGCGCGCGGCGGCGGACGGCGCGACGGACCGCGCCGGCGCGCGGGCCGCGGCCCGGCGAGCCGGGTCCGAGCGAGCCGGGTCCGAGCGGGCCGCGCCTGAGCGCGCCCCGGCCGACCGCGGGGCGGCCGACCGCGCGGCGCAGCGCATGAACGATCCCCTGCTCGGCCGCTTCCTGCTGGGGCTCGCCGAGGGCATGAACGCGGCGGCCGAGTCGGTCGATCAGATCCGCACGGACATGACCCGTGTCGCCCGCGCCTACGGTCGCGACGACATCGACTTCGTCGTGCTGCCGACGGTGATCCTCGTCGAGACGGGCACCGGCGAGGCCGGGCGGGTCGCCATCCGCTCGGTGAGCGCGAGCTTCCGCTTCGACCAGATCGCCGCGCTCTACGGACTCCTCGGCGAGGCCAAGGAGGCGGCGGTCGACCCGGCCGACGGCATCGACCGGTTGAACGAGATCGGCCGGATGCGGCCGAAGCGCGGATGGCTCGTCCGCACCTTCGGCCACGCCGTGCTCACCGCCGGGCTCGCGCTGCTCCTCACCCCGACGTGGGAGGGCGCGCTCGTCGCGTTCGTGCTCGGCGCGCTCATCGGCGTGGCGAAGCTCGTGCCCTCGCCGACCCTGCAGCTCGTGTTCCCGGTGTTCGCGGCGTTCGTCTGCGGCGTCGCGGTGTTCCTGCTGGCGCCGCACTTCCCGCTCGGCGATCCGTTGCGCCTGCTCATCGCCCCGCTCGCGACCTTCCTGCCCGGCGGGGTGCTCACGACCGCCGTGATGGAGCTCGCCGCCGGGCAGATGATCGCGGGCGCGTCGCGCCTCGTGATGGGGATGGTGCAGTTGGGCCTGCTCGCGTTCGGCATCCTGGCCGCGGGCACCGTCGTCGGCGTCGCGGACTCGAGCTACGCGCCGCTCGCCTCCGCGGAGTCGCTGCCGTGGTGGGTGGGCTGGCTCGCGCTGCTGCTCTTCGCGATCGGCAACTACCTGCACTTCTCCGCGCCGGGATCGACGTTCGCCTGGGTGCTGCTCGCGCTTGTGGTGGCGTACCTCGGGCAGCTGATCGGCACCGCGCTGCTCGGTGCGACGGTCTCGGGCTTCATCGGGGCGCTCGCGATGACGCCGGTCGTGCTGTGGATCGCCTCGCTGCCGAAGGGCGCGCCCGCGCAGCTCACCTTCCTGCCGGCGTACTGGCTGCTCGTGCCCGGGGCCGCTGGGCTCGTCGCGCTCACGGAGGCGGTGGGCGCGAGCGAGGGCTTCGACGACTTCGCCCTCGCCCTCGTCTCGATCATGTCGATCGCCCTGGGCGTGCTGATCGGCACGGCCCTCTACCGGGCGGTGCACCACGGGGCGGAGGAGCTCGCCGCCTTCCACATCGAGAAGCCGATCGCGGCGGTCACGGGAGGAGCCGGCAGCGTCTGGAGCCGCCTCCGCTCCCGCCTCGGATCCCGATTCCGCTCTCCGCTCCGCCGACGAGGCTGAGGGTCTTCCCGGGAGGCGGGCCGTAGAGTATTCGCGTGACTCAGCACGACTCGGACGCCCGCCGCCAGCTCATCGACCACATCTCGCGTGAGGCGGTCTTCCACGGCGACTTCACCCTGACCAGCGGCAAGAAGGCGAGCTACTACGTCGACCTCCGCAAGGTCAGCCTCGACCACCGGGTCGCACCGCTCATCGGCCAGGTCATGCTCGACCTCATCGCGGACGTGCCCGACGTGGCCGCCGTGGGCGGCATGACGATGGGCGCCGACCCGATCGCGAGCGCCATCCTGCACCAGGGTGCCGCCCGCGGGCTCGCCTACGACGCGTTCGTCGTGCGCAAGGAGCCGAAGGACCACGGCCGCGGCCGTCAGATCGAGGGCCCCGAGCTCGAGGGCAAGCGCGTCATCGTGCTCGAGGACACCTCGACCACCGGCGGCTCGCCGCTGAAGGCCGTCGAGGCGCTGCGCAAGGTCGGCGCCGAGGTCGTCGCCGTCGCCGTCGTCGTCGACCGCAACACCGGTGCGCGCGAGGTGATCGAGGCCGAGGGCGTGCCGTACCGCTACGCCATCGGGCTGGACGATCTGGGGCTGGCCTGATGGTCCAGCGAGGCGGCGAGCCCGGAGGCGAGGAGTTCGGCGACGCGGATTGGCTGCTCGGTCAGCTCGGCGACGGAGAGGCGGATGCCGCGGATGCCGCTGACGAGTCGCGCCGGCAGGGCCGCCGTGCGGCGGCCCCCGCGCCGTCCGAGCCCGCCGCCGAACCGGAGTTCGGTGCACCCGCCGAGCCCCCGGTGACGCCGGCAGCGGCCGGGGCGACCCCCTCGCCGGGGTCGCCGGGATCGCCGGCTCAGCCGGTCGGCTCGGATGCCTCCGCGCCGCGCACCCCGTGGTGGACCAGCCGTTCGCGCGGCCGCCGCGCGGCCGAGCCCGAGACGGACGGGGGCGCGGGAGCGGTCCCGTCGATGCCGGCGTCGCCGCCACCGACCGCCGACTCCGAGGCCGCCCGGGATGAGCCGAGCGGCCGCCGCCGGGCGGGTTCGCCGGGTGAGGAGTCGCTCGACTGGTTCTCCCTCGCCGCCCAGGCGCCGCAGGCACCCCAGCAAGCGGAGCCGCCGCAGCCGGCGCAGACTCCGGAGGCCGAAGGCGCCGCCGCTCCGATGACCACGCCCGCCGTGCCGATCAGCGACGAGCCGCGCAGTGAACGCGGCGACACGGGCGTGCTCGACGAGCCCCTGCTCCGCCGCCGCGACCGCGGCCCGGCGGTCCCTCCGGCGGATCCCATCCTCACCGCCGTGGAGCCGCCCGTCGCGCCGCAGCGCGCACCGCAGCCTCCCGCCGCTGCTGGTGCACCGGCGCCCGAGCATCCCCGCAGCGAGACCCGAGCGGAGCCGTGGGCGCCCGCGACGCCCGCCGTGCCGGCGGAGCGGCAGACGCCGGTCGTGCCGGGGCCGGCGACCCCGACGGCGCCGTTCGCCCTCACCTGGGGCGACCCGGCCGCCGCAGCCGGAGCCGTGCCGAACGAGCCGAGCGCGCCCGTGCCGGGCGCCGCCGAGCACGAGACCGGGGCGTTCGGTGAGCCGCTCGTCCCGCCGCCGGTCTCCGCGGCCGCGGCCTCCGCCTCGGCCGCCGCGACGACCGATTTCGACGCCGCGCTCTGGTCCGCCCTGCAGGAGGGCGACACGGGCGAAGCTCCGACCCTGTCGCCGGATGCGCACGTCGCGGACGCGCACGCGACGGACGCGCCCGTCCCGGACGCCGCCGCCGCTGCGGTGCCCGCGGCACGGACCCCGTTCCCCGCCTTCGCCTCGGGGGCTCCCGCCCCCGTCGAGCCCGCCGCCGAAGCGCCGGTCGACGACCTGCTCGCCGGCGTCGCCTCCGGCGCCGCGGTGGGCGCCGCAGCCACCCCCTCGGAGACCGCGCAGACGCCGGACATCGAGGCGCCGACCGAGCCCGAGCCGACCATCGACGCGGAGCGCGATCCGCTGGGCCTGGGCTTCGGCGCAGGAGCGGGTTCCGAGTTCGATGCGGCGGCCGCGCAGCGTGAGCCCGACGACCTCGACGACGACGAGGCGGACGCGCCCGAAGAAGCCGCCTTCGTGTGGGGCATCGTGCCCGACCCCGAGGCGGCCGACCCGCGCGCCGAGGACGGCCCGCTGGGCACCGTCGCGCTCGCGGCGGTCGCCGCGGAGGGCGAGACCCCAGCCGCCGGGGCGTTCACCGACGAGCAGCCGGAGCCGGCACCCCCCGCGGCGGCCGACCCGGCCGATACGCTCGACCCGGCCGACACGCTCGACCCGTTCGGATTCGGCCCCGAGGCATCCGCGGTCGCCGAGCCCCGCCCCGGCGATGCCGAGCCCTCCGCCGCGACCGCCCTGCTGCCGGTCGCCGGAACCGCGGCCGCGGCCGGCGCAGCGGGCCACGCCGGGGGCGCCGGTCACACCCCCGCGGGCGATGCGGGCCGGTTCGCGTCCGAGTCGCGCGCGCAGCGCGCCGACGCGCCCGGTCCCGGGTCGCGCGGCGGGTCCGGCGCCGGCTCCGGCGCAGGAGCCGGCGGCGCAGGCGGCGGTTCACGCCGGCGCATCCTGCTCTGGATCGCGGGCGGCCTCGTGGCCGTGCTCGTCCTCGGCGGCCTGTTCCTGCTCGGCACGAAGCTCCCGTTCGGCGCCCAGCCCGCGGCATCCGGTCCGGCGACGAGCGAGTCGGCCGCGCCGAGCGACACGCCCGCCCCCGCCCCGACCGCGGCGCAGCCCGCCGGGGTGCACGCTTGGAACACCCTCTTCGGCGGCGAGTGCATCGACCCGTTCACCGACGCGTGGGCCCAGGACTACACGGTCGTCGACTGCGCGGCGCCGCACGCGGCGCAGCTCGTGCTCCGCGGCACGCTGCCCGGCGAGGCCGGGGCGGCCTTCCCGGGCGACGCCGAGCTCGCGGCGCAGCTGGGCACCGCCTGCCAGGCCGACGGCGTGCTCGACGGGAACGCGATCGCGGGCCTCAGCGATCTGCAGCTCGTCTTCTCGTACCCGCTCGCCGAGCAGTGGGACGCCGGCGAGCGCACCTTCTACTGCTTCGCGAACCGCTCGAGCGGGGAACCGCTCACGGGCAGCATCGCCGGGGCGACGCCCTCGCAGGTCGCCGCAGGCTGAGCCGCGCGGCGCTCCCCGCGCCCAGCACACCGAGTTGCCCGACTTCCATGGAAGTCGGGCA
>NZ_BMRJ01000001.1:1207107-1237366 GCF_014648575.1 Agromyces mediolanus
CGCCGACGAGCTCGAAGACGCCCTTCAGCACCTCGTCGGGACGGAACGGGTACTTCTCGATCTCGGCCTGGTCGCTGATACCGGTGAGCACGAGCACGGTGTGCAGGCCCGCCTCGATGCCCGCGACGATGTCGGTGTCCATGCGGTCGCCGATCATCGCCGTGTTCTCGGAGTGCGCCCCGATCTTGTTCAGCGCCGAGCGGAACATCATCGGGTTCGGCTTGCCGACCACGTACGGGTCCTTACCGGTGGCCTTCGTGATGAGCGCGGCGATCGCGCCCGTCGCGGGCAGCGGTCCCTCGGCGCTCGGGCCGGTCGCGTCGGGGTTCGTGACGATGAAGCGCGCACCGCGGTCGATCAGCCGGATGGCCTTCGTGATCGCCTCGAAGGAGTAGTTGCGGGTCTCGCCGACGACGACGAAGTCGGGATCGGTCTCGGTCATGATGTAGCCGGCGTCGTGCAGCGCGGTCAGAATGCCCGCCTCACCCACGACAAAGGCCGAGCCGCCGGGCACCTGCTGCTTCAGGAAGTCGGCGGTCGCGAGCGCGGAGGTCCAGATGCGCTCCTCGGGCACGTTCAGGCCGGAGGCGCGGAGCCTCGCCGAGAGGTCGCGCGCCGTGAAGATCGAGTTGTTCGTGAGCACCAGGTAGGGGGTGCCCTGGTCCTCCCACTGCTGCAGCAGCTCGGCGGCGCCGGGCAGGGCGTGGTTCTCGTGCACGAGCACGCCGTCCATGTCGGTCAGCCAGCACTCGACTTCGTCGCGTCGTCCCATGCTCCCAGCGTAGGGCTCCGATGTTGCGAACGGATGACGACGGCGGGATGCCCCGGCCGGTCGCGAGCGGTGGGCCGAGGCATCCGCTCGTCCGTACGACTCAGCCGAGTGCGGCGATCAGCTCCTCGACGAGCTGCACCTCGCTCGGCTCGTCGTCGGCTTCGGGGGTGAAGCCCATCCGCACGACGACGAGGCCCTCCGACGGCACGACGATGACCTTCTGCCCGTCGTGGCCCGAGGCGTAGTAGGTGTCGGCGGGCAGCCCTGGCCAGCGCGGCGAACCGTCGGTGAGGGTGTTCACCCGCCAGCCCATGCCGTAGCCGGGGTCGTCGGTCTGCTCGACGGGCAGCACCTCGAGGCTCTTGGCCATCCAGTCGGCGGGGAGCAGCTGCTCGCCGTTCCACTCGCCGTTCTGCAGGGCGAACTGGCCGAGCGCGGCCCAGTCCCGGGGCGTCATCCACAGGTACGAGGAGCAGACCGGGGTGCCCGCGGCGTCCGGCTCGAACACGGCCGAGGAGAGCCCGAGCGGAGCGAGCAGGGTCTGTCGGGGCAGATCGGCGCCGAGCCCGGTGCGCTCGGCGAGCACCGAGCAGAGCAGCGTCGTCGAGCCGCTCGAGTACTCCTGCACGGTGCCTGGCGCGTGCTCGAGCGGGAGCCCGGCGACGTAGCCGCCCATGTCGGCCTCGCCGTACAGCATCTGCGTGATCGGGGTGCCGAGGTCGTAGGTCTCGTCCCACTCGAGGCCGCTCGTCATGCGCAGCAGCTGCTCGATCGTGATGTTCGCGCGCTCGTCCGTCCACTCGGGGCGGAGCTCGGCGTCGTCCAGGGCGACGACGCCCTGCTGCACGAGCACGCCGGTGATGAGGTCGGTCGCACTCTTCGACATCGACCAGCCGAGCTGCGGCGTCGCGGCGTCGAAGCCGTCGGCGTAGCGCTCGCCGACGAGCTCGCCGTCCTTCAGTACGACGACCGCGCGGGTGCCGAGGGCGGCCGCCTGCTCCGGCGGGGCTCCGTCGCCGAACGCGGCGGCGATGGCCGCGTCGACCGCGGGGTCGGCGGTCGGAGCCGGGGCGCCGGTGAGCGGGTTGCCGGCGTCGTCGATCGGGGTCGCGGTGCCGAGCTCGGGGCGCTCGCCCGCGAGGGTGCAGCCGAAGCCCTCCGTGTACCAGGCGCGCTGCTTCGCGAGGACGCCGAGCAGGGAGCCGGTGGTCTCGCCGGGCTCGTCGGCGCCGAAGCGCAGGTACGGCACGAGCGGATTCGGCGGCAGGTCGCGCTCGGGGTCGTCGCGCCCGGCGAGCTCGGTGACGGCGCACGCGTTGTGCGCGGCGTAGCCGGTGCCGGTGAGCAGCATGGGGCGTTGCCACCAGTACCCCGCGACGCCCGCGGCGATGACGACGGCCACGACGACGGCGAGGGCGATGAGCGTTCGACGGAGAATGCGCACCGCCGGATGCTATCAGGCGGTGAGCCAGATCTCCGCGGCCGCCGTGCCCGGCAGCTCGAGCGCCGGCGCCGGGGCATCCGCCGTTCCCGCCGAGAGCCGCACGCGCTCGCCGTCGCCGAGGCTCACGACGACCTCGACACCGGGGGCGAGGCCCGCGGCCTCGAGCTCGCGGAGCACGGCGGGGTCGCGGTCGCTGATGCGGAGGATGCAGCCGCGGTGCCCCTGCGGCGCCTCGTCGAGACGGAGGAACGGCTCGGCCGGGATCGTGCCGTCGGCCGCCGGGATCGCGTCGCCGTGCGGGTCGCGGCTCGGCCGCCCGAGCCGCTCGTCGATCACGTCGAGGAGCCGGTCGGAGACGGCGTGCTCGAGCACCTCGGCCTCGTCGTGCACCTCGTCCCAGCCGTAGCCCATCTCCTGCACGAGCCAGGTCTCGATGAGCCGGTGCCGGCGCACGACGGCGAGGGCGCGCTCGCGTCCGGCGTCGGTGAGCCGGAGCGGGCCGTACGGCACGTGCGCGATGAGCCCGGCGGCGGCCATCTTCTTCACCATCTCGGTGACGCTCGACGGGGCGACGCCGAGCTTGCCCGCGAGCACGGACGGCGTGATGGGGTCGGGCTGCCACTCGGTGTGCGCGTACACCGTTTTCAGGTAGTCCTCGATCGCGGGATTCTTGCTGGCCGGCATCGGCCCCAGACTACCGGGCCCGGCGGGCGGGGGCTTCGTTCGCCGGTGCGCGGCGGGAGCGCTGGATGCCTCGCGGGCGCGGCCCCGCGCCACCGCATCAGCCGGTTACACCCGGGCGAGCGCCCCGATGTCCTCGAGGAAGGCCGCGGCGGTCTCGGGCGACACCGTGGTGCGGGTGGCGCCGATCGCGTCGAGGTAGTCCTCGGTGCTCGGGCCGGCGGGTCGGCCGGAGGCATCCGCCCGGGCCGAGGCATCCGCGCGCGCCGCGGCGTCCGCATCCGCCGCCCCGTTCCGCACCGCCGCCTCGAAGGCGCGCTGCGAGGCGCTGCGCGCGGCGAACTCGATGTCCGCCGGCGAGAAGCCGGCCGTCCGCTCGACGAGGAGCGCCAGATCGACCTCGCGCGCGACCTGCTCCGGCACGTAGCGCTGCCAGATCGCGAGCCGCGCGGCGTCGTCGGGCAGGCCGATCGGGATGACGTAGTCGAACCGTCCGTGCCGGAGGAACGCGCTGTCGAGGGCGCGGATGAAGTTCGTCGCGCAGACGAGGAGCCGCCCCGGCTGCTCGCGGAAGGCGGGGATGATCTTCAGCAGCTCGTTCGTCACGCCCTGCAGCGGCGACGGCGGCTCGCCCGAGCGCTGCGCCGCGATCTCCTCGACCTCGTCGATGAAGACGACGGCGTGCTCGAGCTCGGCGATCTTCGTGAACGTCTCGCGCAGGGCGCCGGCGAGCCCGCGCGGGTCCGCCGCCAGCCGCGAGGGGAACACCTCGACGAACGACCACTCCAGCCGCGAGGCGATGGCCTTCGCGAAGGTCGTCTTGCCCGTGCCGGGCGGGCCGAACAGCACGACCGCGCGCGGCGGCACCACCCCGTAGCGCTCGGCCAGGTCCGGCTCGGCGAGGGGCAGCACGAGCCGCTGCTCGAGGATCTCCTTCTCCCGCCGCATGCCCGCGACCGACTCCCAGAGCGTGCGCGGCAGCAGCCGGCCGCCGAGCTCGGCGAGCGAGGTCAGCTCCTGCCGCTGCACCGGGATGCGCCGCTCGAAGTAGCGCAACTGGTGCTTCGGCTCGAAGCCCTGGTTGGCGAAGGCGTCGACCCGGCTCTCGTGCTCGGGGATCAGCGCCGAGAGCTTCGTGAGCCCGTGCGGGGCCATCCGCTTCTCGAGGGCCGCGAGCATCGCCGAGCCGATGCCGCGACCGCGCCAGTCCTCGTCGATGCCGAAGAAGACGATCCAGCCCTGGTCGTGCGCCGCCCGCCCGACGACCGCGCCGACGAGCTCCTCGCCGTGCACCGCGACGACGGCGTGGTCCTTCTGGCAGGAGGCGACGACCTCGCTGAGGTCGTAGACGGGCTCGTGCGCCGAGCGCCGTTGGGCCTCCCAGAGGTGCAGGATGCCGTCGAGATCGTCGTTGTGGAACTCGCGCACGCGCCAGCCGGTCATGGGGTCCTCCTCCGTGGGTTCCCGCAGCGTAGGCGACGTGCAGGGCGGGCGCGGGCTCTGTGACGGACCGCGCGGATGAAACTCTGCCCACTGTTGCCGTGGCCGAAACTTCTGCGGCAGTTCTACGCCCCGGTGAACACCAGCCAGAGCAGCAGCGCGTTGAGCGCGATCAGGAACACGGATGCCGCGACACCCGCCGCGGTCGTCGCCCAGTGGTTGCGCCAGCGGCCGAGCACGCCGGCCTTCGCCGTCAGCGACACGAGCGGCACGAGCGCGAAGGGGATGCCGAAGGACAGCACGACCTGACTGATCACGAGCGACAGCGTCGGATCGAGCCCGAGCCCGAGGATCACGAGCGCCGGCAGCAGCGACACCAGCCGGCGCACGAGGAGCGGCACGCGCACGTGCAGCAGTCCGTGCATGATCTCGGCGCCGGCGTACGCGCCGACGGAGGTCGAGGCGAGCCCGGAGGCGAGCAGCCCGATCGCGAAGAGGGTCGCGATGACGGGGCCGAGCGCCGCCCCGAGCGCGGCGTAGGCGCCCTCGAGGCTGTCGGTGCCCTCGACGCCGGCGAGGTTCACGGCGGCGAGCAGCAGGATGCAGAGGTTCACGGTGCCGGCGATCGCCATCGCGACGGTGACGTCGATGCGCGTGGCGCGCAGCAGCACGCCGGCCGGCAGCTCGGTCGCCTCGCCGGGTGCGGTGGTGCGACTCGACCCGGGCGTCGCGAAGCGGTCGCGGCTGAGCGCCGAGTGCGCGTAGATCGCGTGCGGCATGATCGTCGCGCCGAGGATGGAGGCGGCGAGCAGCACCGATCCGGTGTCCGCGAAGCGGGGCACGAGGCCGGCGAAGAGGCCGCCGGGGTCGGGCGGGGCGATCAGCACGCCGACGCTGAAGCCGATCGTGATGATGAGCAGCAGCCCGATGATCACGAACTCGAAGGTGCGCGGGCCGCGGCGCGACTGGATCATCAGCAGCCCGATCGACACCGCGCCCGTGATCACGCCGCCCCAGATCAGCGGGATGCCGAACAGCAGGTTCAGCGCGACCGCGCCGCCGATGATCTCGGCGAGGTCGGTCGCCATCGCGACGAGCTCCGCCTGCAGCCAGTAGGCCCGCCGGCCCCAGCGGCTGCGGATGCGCTCGCCGAGCACCTCCGGCAGGCTCCGCCCGGTGACGATGCCGAGCTTCGCCGACAGGTACTGGATGAGCCACGCCATCAGATTGCCGAGCACGACGACCCACACCAGCAGGTACCCGTACTGCGCGCCCGCGGTCATGTTGCTCGCGACGTTGCCCGGGTCGAGGTAGGCGACGCCGGCGACGAGCGCCGGTCCGATCAGCCAGGCGGCGCGCGGGACCGAGCCGCGCCGCTTCGGGCGGCGGCCGTGCGGCCCGGCGGCATCGGCGGATGCGGCGGCGGATGCCTCGGAGGATGCCTCGTCGGGGCGGTCTGCGGTGGGCGCGAGCGGATCGGCGGGAGATTTCGGCATACCGAAAAGTTAGCAGAATTTAGGCGCACCGAAAAGTGCCTGGAGGGCCGGACGAGTACCGTGGCACAGATGAACGACGCCGCGCCCGAAGCGCCCCGAGAGGGTGCAGCGTCTGCCGACGGCGCAGCGTCTGCGGACGGCGCAGCGTCTGCGGACGGTGCAGCACCGGAGGTCGAGCTCCCGAGCGGCGTCGGCCCCTGGCCCGGCGGACGCGACGCCTGGCCGAGCGACCCCCACTACGACCCCGAGCTGCTCGAGCACGGCGACCGGCGCAACGTCGTCGACCGCTACCGCTACTGGCGGCTCGAGGCGATCGTGGCCGACCTCGACGAGCGGCGGCACGGCTTCCACGTCGCCATCGAGAACTGGCAGCACGACCTGAACATCGGCTCGATCGTGCGCACCGCCAACGCCTTCGCCGCCGACACCGTGCACATCATCGGGCGCCGGCGCTGGAACAAGCGCGGTGCGATGGTCACCGACCGCTACCAGCACCTCGATTACCACGAGGACCTCGCCGGCTTCGCGGTGTGGGCGCACGAGGCGTCCCTGCCGATCATCGCCGTCGACAACATCCCCGGCGCCGTGCCGATCGAGGCCTTCGACTGGCCCGAGCGCTGCGTGCTGCTCTTCGGGCAGGAGGGCCCGGGCCTCTCGCCGGAGGCGCGGGCGATCGCCGACGCCGTCGTCGAGATCACCCAGTACGGCTCGACCCGCTCCCTGAACGCGGCCGCGGCAGCCGCGATCACGATGCACTCCTGGGTGCTCGCCCACGCGAAGCCCGACGCGCGCGCCTGACCGCGTGCCCCGTCCAACCCCGCCCCGTCCAACCCTGCCCCGTCCAACCCCATCCCCGCCCGGCAAGACGTCAGTATTCGCGGGTCGCGGCGCCCGCGCACCCGCAGATCGTGCCGTCTTGCCGGGCGGGGTGGGGTGGGGATGGGAGCGAGGGGACGGGGCGGGGATGGGCGGGATGGCACGAGGCGGGGCGCGCGAGGCATCCCCGGCCCGGCCACGCCCGCGTGCCAGACTGACGCCGTGACCGTCATCGACAACGCCGTGTACGTCGACGGGCGACGCGTGGCGACGCCCGTGAGCCTCGACGACACCTTCGAAGCGCTGCAGGCCGCGCCCGGCGGCTTCGCCTGGATCGGCCTGTACCGCCCCGACGCGGCCGAGCTCGAGGTCGTCGCGAAGGAGTTCGGGCTGCACGAGCTCGCCGTCGAGGACGCGCTGACCGGCCATCAGCGGGCCAAACTCGACCGCTACGGCGACACCCGCTTCGTGGTGCTGCGCCCCGCCCGCTACCTCGACGCCGAGGAGCGGGTGGAGTTCGGCGAGGTGCACCTGTTCGTCGGGCAGGACTTCGTCGTCGGCGTGCGGCACGCGGAATCGCCGGACCTCGGCCGGGTCCGCGCCCGACTCGAGTCCGACGGGCTGCTCGCCCGCGGCCCGATGGGGGTGCTGTACGCGGTGCTCGACCAGGTCGTCGACGAGTACGCGCCCGTGGTCGCCGGTCTCGAGAACGACATCGACGAGATCGAGGACGAGCTGTTCTCCGGCGAGGCGGCGGTCGCGAAGCGCATCTACGACCTCTCGGGCGAGGTGATGGAGTTCCAGCGGGCGACGAAGCCGCTCGTCGGGGTCATCGAGACGCTCCGCGCCGAGCTCGACGCGGGAAGCTCCGGCGACGACGACTCCGGCCTCGAGCTCCGCCGTTCGTTCCGCGACGTGCTCGACCACGTCATCCGCATCACGGAGAAGGCGGACGAGTTCCGGCAGACCCTGCAGAACGCGCTGAGCGTGCACGCGACCCTCGTCGCGCAGCGGCAGAACGAGGTCATGCAGTCCCTCACCGAGACGAGCCTCGCGCAGAGCGAGCAGACGAAGAAGATCTCCAGCTGGGCGGCGATCTTCTTCGCGCCGTCGCTCGTCGCGGGCATCTACGGCATGAACTTCCACAACATGCCCGAGCTCGGCTGGGAGGCGGGCTACCCCTTCGCGATCGTGCTCATGATCGCCTCGGCCTCGGTGCTCTACCTCATCTTCAAGTCGCGCCACTGGCTCTAGCCGCCCGGCGCCCGGCGCCGCTCGGGCCGCCCCCGTCCCGCCCCGGGCTCGTTCGCTCGCGAAGTCGCGCGAACTGCGCTCCCGCGGTGCTCGCGAGCACCGTTTGCGCGACTTCGCGATGCGGAGTCGCACGAACCGCGGGGAGAGGGATGCCGGAAGCGCCGGTTGCGCGACTTCGGCGCCGGGCGGCGCGGGGCGCCCGGCGCCGCTCAGCCGATGAGGCTCGGCTGCAGGTCGCGCAGGGTTCGGAAGTGGGTCATCCGGGTCACGCCGATCGCGGCGAGCACGAGCCCGCCGGCGAGCCAGATCGCGAGCACCCCGGCGTCCGTCCAGGCGCGCGACAGATCGCCCCCGTACATGAACTGGCGCATCATGTCCACGACGTAGCCCATCGGCAGCACATGGTGCAGCGCCGCGAGCGGCGCGGGCAGCGTCTGCCAGGGGAACGTGCCGCCCGCGGTCACGAGCTGCAGCACCATGAGCACGAGGCCGAGGAACTGGCCGACCGAGCCGAGCCACACGTTCAGCGCGAGGATGATCGCCGCGTACGTCGCCGAGGCGAACACCATGGTGCCGACGACGCCGAGCGGATGGTGCATCTGGAAGCCGAGCGTCACCGCGAGCACGACGTAGAGCGCCACCATCTGCACCGCGCCGAGCAGCCCCGGGGTCAGCCAGCCGGCCAGCGTGATGCGGACGGGGGAGTGCAGCGCCGTCACCGCGCGCCGGGAGATCGGCTTCACGATGAGGAAGAGCGCATAGATGCCGATCCAGCCGGCAAGGGCCGCGAAGAACGGTGCGAGCCCGGCGCCGTAGTTGCCGGCCTGCGTCACCTGGCTCGTCTCGAGCGTGATCGGATCGGCGATCGTCGCCGCCTGCGCGTCCCGCGTGGCCTGGGAGGAGTCCGGGATCTCGGCGACGCCGGCCGCGAGCCCGTCGCGGAGCGTGCCCGCCCCGGTCTCGAGCTCGCCGAGGCCGGACTGCAGCGTGCCGAGGCCGTCGCGCAGCTGCGCCGCGCCGCCCGCCGCCTGCGCCGCGCCGTCGGCGGCGGTGCGGGCGCCCGCGGCGAGCTCCGCCGAGCCGTTCGCCACCTGGCGGCTGCCGTCGGCGAGCCGGTCCACCTGGCCGACGACCTGCTGCACCCGCTCGTTGCCGTCGACGATCGCGGTGCCGACGACGTCGAGCCGGGCGAGCACGGCGTCGATGGTGGCCTGATCGAGCCCCTGGGCGCGCAGCAGCGCCTCGATCTCGGCGCGGGCCTGCGGCACGTCGGCGGCGGCCTGCGCGACGACGGAGCCGACCCGGTCGGCGGATGCCGCGAGCTCGGCGTTGCCGTCGGCGACCTGCCCGGCGCCGTCGGCCAGGGTCGCCGAGCCGTCGGCGAGCTGCGCGGTGCCGTCGCGCAGCTGCGCCGTGCCGTCGGCGAGCTGCCCGGCCCCGGCGCCGAGCTGCCCGGCGCCGTCGCGCGCCGTGCCGGCGCCGCCGGTGAGTTGGGCCGCGCCGTCGGCCGCCTCGCCGAGCTTGCCGCGGATCGTCGAGATCGAGTCGAGCAGCGTGGACGCCGCTTCCTGCCCCACCTTCTCGGCGATCGTCGTGCGGATCTTCTCGACGGCCTGCTTGCCGATCGTGCCCGCGAGGTAGCTGTTGGCGTCGTTCGTGGCGAGCACGATCTCGGCCTGCCTCGGGGCATCCGTCTGCACCGAGGCGAGCGCCTCGGAGAAGTCGCGCGGGAAGGTGATGGCGAAGTCGTAGCGCGACTCGTCGAGCCCCTGCTCGGCCTCCTCGGCCGAGACCCGGTGCCAGTCGAAGGCGCCGTCGGCGACGACCTCGGCGGCGATCTCGTCGCCGACGTTCCGAGCGGGGGCGTCGGCGGTGGCCGGCGTGCCCTCGTCCTCGACGACGAGCGCGACGGGCACCTCGGCGAACTTCGCGTAGGGGTCCTGGTTGGCCCAGAGGTACAGGCCGCCGTAGAGCACGGGCACGGCGACGAGCGCGAGCAGTGCCAGCACCGACATCTTCGTGGACGTGAGCCGCCGGAACTCGGCCGCGATCATCTGCGGGATCTTCACGCGATGCCTCCCTCGGCGAGCGGCAGCTCGTCATCCGGCTCGTCGGGTCCGTGCATCCTCGCGATCATCGCGGCCGCGCCGATGGCCGCCGCCGAGGCGTCGCCGGCGATGACGAGCAGCGCGAAGCCGCGATCGGCGAGCCCCTTCGCGAGCTCCCACCACTCCATCGGGTCGCCGCCGTGCCGGTCGGGCGAGACGATCACGAGGCCCTCGACGCCCTCGCGGAGCAGCGCGAGCTCCGTGAGCAGGCGCAGCCTGGCGTGCGGCGCGACGTTCGCGATCGGCACGCGCGCGAGGTGGTCGAGGCCGAGCTGGCCGAGCCAGCGGCCGACCGAGACGGGGTTGGACGGGATGCCGGCGAACATCAGCTCCTCGGCGGCGACGCCGCCGAGGGTGATGTCTGGGGCGGGGTCGCTGACCTCCGGCGCGTCGACGAGGGCGATCCGGCGGCGGATGGCCGAGGCATCCGCCTTGCCGTCGATGACGACCTCGCCCGCGTCGGGGCGCATGCGCCCGGACGCGATGAGTCCGAGCACGGTGGGCCGCTGCTCGGTCTCGGCTCTCGCGAGGGTCGCACGACCGGACTCGAATCCGACGGTGGTCGGGGGCAGCGCCTGCCCGTCCCGGCCCTTGGCGACTCCGCGGAGCTCGATCCTCACGCGCCCTCCTCCTCGTCTGCCTCGTGGGCAGACCCCCATTGTCCTCCCCTCGGGCGGGCTTCGCCGCGCGCCCCCGAACGGGGGTGAGGATTCCTCTTGTTGGCGGGGCTGCGCAGTGCTTTGCTGACCCTGACCGCATACCCGCATGACGCGGTCGTCCGAACCCGAGAATGGAGCCCATCATGGCCGAGCGCAGCATCCGGCGCGCCGTCGCCGTCCTCGCCGCCGTGCCCTTCGCCGCGGCAGCCCTGCTGGCGACCGCGTCGCCGGCGTTCGCCTCGAGTCCCGTGGACGGGGATCACAAGGTCCCCTACTGCCACGCGACGCACAGCGAGAAGAACCCCTACGTGTACATCGAGACCGACAAGCTCGCGGTCGTCAAGGCGCACGCCAAGCACCAGGACGAGGAAGACGTCTACCCGGGCTTCTGGTACGACGACCACGGCACCGCCGTCTGGATGGAGGGCCGGGGCGACCCGCTCTTCGCCCTGAGCGGCTGCACCCAGGTCCCGCGCTAACCAGGAGCGCGATCCGACCGGCGCCCGAACCGCCGCCCCGACCGCCGGCGCCCGAACCGCCGCGCGAGACGACGCAGCCCGGCACCATCGAGGTGCCGGGCTGCGTCGTGCGCGGGGTGGCCCCGCTCAGTCGGTGCCGAGGTCGAACGCCGCGGCCTCGATCGCGGCATCCGTCGCGGCGGAGGCGGCGTCGTCGGCCGGCGCGGCGATCTCGGCGGCCTCGCCCTCGGCCAGGTCGCCCACCAGGGCCGCGGTCGAGCCGCCGACGATGCCGAGGTGCGCGTACTGCTCGAGGCGGCTGCGCGAGTCGGCGATGTCGAGGTTGCGCATGGTCAGCTGGCCGATGCGGTCCTCGGGGCCGAAGGCGGCGTCGCCGACGCGCTCCATCGAGAGCTTCTCGGGCTGGTAGCTGAACGCCGGGCCCTCCGTGTTCAGGATCGTGTAGTCGTCGCCGCGGCGCAGGCGCACGGTGACCTCGCCGGTGACCGCCGAGGCGACCCAGCGCACGATCGACTCGCGCAGCATGAGCGACTGCGGGTCGAGCCAGCGGCCCTCGTACATCAGCCGGCCGAGGCGGCGGCCCTCGTTGTGGTAGTTCGCGATCGTGTCCTCGTTGTGGATCGCGTTCAGCAGGCGCTCGTACGTGAGGTGGAGCAGGGCCATGCCCGGCGCCTCGTAGATGCCGCGCGACTTGGCCTCGATGATGCGGTTCTCGATCTGGTCGCTCATGCCGAGCCCGTGGCGGCCGCCGATGCGGTTCGCCTCGAGCACGAGCTCGACCGCGTCGTCGAACTCGACGCCGTTGATCGCGACCGGGCGGCCCTGCTCGAAGCGCACGGTGACGTCCTCGGCGGGGATCTCGACCGACTCGTCCCAGAACTTCACGCCCATGATCGGCTCGACCGTGGTGATGCCGGCCGAGAGCTCCTCGAGCACCTTCGCCTCGTGCGTCGCGCCCCAGATGTTCGCGTCGGTCGAGTAGGCCTTCTCGGCGCTCGCGCGGTAGGGCAGCTCGCGCTCGAGCAGCCACTCGCTCATCTCCTGGCGGCCGCCGAGCTCGGTGACGAAGGCCGAGTCGAGCCACGGCTTGTAGATGCGCAGGCGCGGGTTGGCCATCAGGCCGTAGCGGTAGAACCGCTCGATGTCGTTGCCCTTGTAGGTGGAGCCGTCGCCCCAGATGTCGACGCCGTCCTCCATCATCGCGCGGACGAGCAGGGTGCCCGTCACCGCACGGCCGAGCGGCGTCGTGTTGAAGTACGTCTTGCCGCCGGAGCGGATGTGGAACGCGCCGCACTGGAGCGCCACGAGGCCCTCCTCGACGAGCGCCGCCCTGCAGTCGACCAGGCGGCTGAGCTCGGCGCCGTACTCGAGCGCCCGGCCGGGCACGGCCTCGACGTCGGGCTCGTCGGGCTGACCGAGATCGGCGGTGTAGGTGCAGGGCACCGCGCCCTTCTCGCGCATCCAGGCGACGGCGACGGAGGTGTCGAGCCCCCCGGAGAAGGCGATGCCGACGCGCTCGCCGGCGGGCAGGGAGGTGAGGACCTTCGACATGGCCTCCAGCCTAGTTGCGCGGGCGGCGTCGTGACGCCGCCGATCCGGAGACGCGACCCCGCTGTGTCCCCCGTGCGGGGGTGGCTAGACTCGCGAGCATCGGCCAGCCCGGCGACGACGCCGGGGCGCCCGCGACCCGCGGGACGGCCGGTCCCGGTCGACGACGTGGTCGACCGTGCATCCATATCCCCTCGAACGGAGACAGGGAATGAATCGCAAGGTGATCGGCACGGCGTGCGCCGCCGTCCTCGCCATCGGCCTCCTGGGCGCAGCCGGTACCCCGGCCGCGGCCGACGACGGCCAGGAGCACAGCTATCTGGTGCTCGGGCCGCAGGGCCAGGGCACGAAGAACGCCCAGAAGCGGGTGAACGCCGCCGGCGGCACTGTCGTCGCGGCGTACGACCAGATCGGCGTGCTCGTCGTGCGGTCGTCGTCCGGCGACTTCGCCTCGCGCGTCGGCGGCGGCCTCGAGGTCGCCGCGACCGACGGGCTCGGCACCACGCTCATCGACGACGAGGCCGCGGCCCCGGTCGACCCCACGGCGCTCGGCGCGCCGGGCGACCCCACCGCCGAGCCGCTGTGGGGCCTGCAGTGGGACATGCAGCAGATCGACGTCGCGGAGGCGCACGGCGTGACGACGGGCGATCCCTCGGTCGTCGTGGGCGTGCTCGACTCAGGCATCGACTCGAGCCATCCCGACCTCACCACGCAGATCGCGTACGAGCAGAGCGCGTCCTGCATCGGCGGCGTCGTCGACACGGCCGAGGCCGCCTGGAACCCGACGACCTCGGACCACGGCACCCACGTCGCGGGCACGATCGCCGCGGCGATCAACGGCGTCGGCATCGCGGGCGTCGCGCCGGGCGTCAAGGTGGCCGCGGTGAAGGTCGTGAACGACGACGGCTACATCTACCCCGAGGCGGCGATCTGCGGCTACCTCTGGGCGGCCGATCACGGCATGCCGGTGACGAACAACAGCTATTACATCGACCCGTGGGAGTTCAACTGCGTGAACGACCCGAGCCAGCGGCCCGTGTGGCAGGCCGTGCAGCGGGCGCTGCGCTACTCCTCGGCGAAGGGCACGCTGACGGTGGCGTCGGCGGGCAACAGCAACGTCGACCTGCAGCACAAGTTCGTCGACTCGACGAGCCCGAACGACGGCAGCGCCCCGGTCGAGGACCGCACCATCACGGGCGCCTGCCGCGACCTGCCCGCCGAGGCACCGGGCGTGGTGACCGTGTCGGCGGTCGGCCCGACCGAGCAGAAGAGCTACTACTCTTCGTACGGCCAGGGCGTGGTCGACGTGACCGCCCCCGGCGGTGACACCCGCTTCCGCACGCAGGGCGCGAGCCGCACCGTCGCGGACGGGGTGCTGTCGACGGTCCCCGGCGGCTGGGGCTACAAGCAGGGCACCTCGATGGCCGGGCCGCACGCCGCCGGCGTCGCGGCGCTCGCCGTCTCGGCGCACCCGGGCATGAAGCCGGGGCAGCTCGCGTCCTTCCTCGAGCGCACGGCGACGCCGCTCGCCTGCCCGGCCGGGGTGTACAACCCGGTGCCCCTGTGGGCGGGCAGCGAGACGGCCTACGAGGCCAGCTGCACCGGCGGCGCGCGCAACGGCTTCTACGGCGCGGGCAACGTCAACGCCTTCAACGTCGTGCAGTAGCGCGGAGCCCACGGGGGTCGGGTCGCACGGCCCGGCCCCCGTGGCGTGCGCGGACCGGTGCGCCGCGACGGCCGCGCCGCGCACGGCAGGCCGGCCGCCCTCCCGTGCCGCCTCCCGGGCCGCCGGGCGGCCTCGCGATATGGTGGAGTGTGACTCCTGACGAAGCATCGGCGGAGACCGAGATCACCCTGGCCGACGAGCCGGAGGTGCGCGAGGCCCTCGCCACGAGCGACCGCAGCGCCGTGCAGGCCGTCGTCGCCGAACATCCCTCGTCGCCCCTCGCCTGGGCCGAGCTCGCCGACCTCGCCGACTCCGAGGGGCGGGCCATCGAGGCCTACGCCTTCGCCGCGGCATCCGTCGAGTTCGCCCGAGCCCAGCTGGCCGCGGCCGGCTGGACCGAGGGCGACCCCGTGCGCTGGGCCGAGGAGCCCAACCGCGCCTACCTGCGCGCCCTCGACGCCCAGCGTCGCGCCGCGCTGTCCCTCGGGCTCGGCGATCGCGCCGAGGCGCTCGCCGCGCAGCTCGAGGCCGCCGATTCCGAGGCGCCCGCCCGCATCGCGAGCGAGTTCACCCCGACCCAGCTCATCACCGTGATCCCGGCGACCCCGCCGGCAGGAGAGGACTGATATGCCCGCGGTCGTACTCGTCGGAGCCCAGTGGGGCGATGAAGGCAAGGGAAAGGCCACCGACCTCCTCGGTTCCCGTCTCGACTACGTCGTGAAGTTCAACGGCGGCAACAACGCCGGGCACACCGTCGTCGTCGGCGACGAGAAGTACGCCCTGCACCTGCTGCCCTCGGGCATCCTGACGCCGGGCGTCACGCCCGTCATCGCGAACGGCGTCGTCGTCGACATCGAGGTGCTGTTCGAGGAGCTCGAGGGCCTCGCGAGCCGCGGAGTGGATGTCTCGAAGCTCCGCATCTCGGCGAACGCCCACGTCATCACCCAGTACCACCGCACCCTCGACAAGGTGACCGAGCGCTTCCTCGGCAAGCGCCAGATCGGCACCACCGGTCGCGGCATCGGGCCGAGCTACGCCGACAAGATCAACCGCGTCGGCATCCGCATGCAGGACCTCTTCGACGAGAACATCCTGCGGCAGAAGGTCGAGGGAGCCCTCGACCAGAAGAACCACCTGCTCGTGAAGGTCTACAACCGCCGCGCGATCGCCGTCGACGAGATCGTCGACGAGCTGCTCGGCTACGTCGAGCGGCTGCGCCCGATGGTCACCGACACGGCGCTCGAGCTGCACCAGGCGCTCGGCCGCGGCGAGACCGTGCTCTTCGAGGGCGGCCAGGCCACGATGCTCGACGTCGACCACGGCACGTACCCCTTCGTGACGTCCTCGAACGCGACCTCGGGCGGCGCGATCACGGGCTCCGGCATCGCCCCGAATCAGATCGACCGGGTCATCGCGGTCATCAAGGCGTACACGACGCGCGTCGGGGCGGGCCCGTTCCCGACCGAGCTGTTCGACGAGTGGGGCGACTTCCTCACCGAGAACGGCCACGAGTTCGGCACGACGACCGGCCGCCGCCGCCGCACCGGCTGGTACGACGCCCCGATCGCCCGCTACGCGGCGCGCATCAACGGCGTCACCGACTTCGTGCTCACGAAGCTCGACGTGCTCACCGGCATCGAGCGCATCCCGGTCTGCGTCGCCTACGACGTCGACGGCGAGCGGGTCGACGAGGTGCCCGTCTCGCAGTCCGACTTCCACCACGCGAAGCCGATCTACGAGGAGTTCCCCGGCTGGACCGAGGACCTCTCCGGCGCGCGCGAGTTCGCCGACCTCCCCGCGAACGCGCAGGCGTACGTGCGCGAGCTCGAGGCGATGAGCGGCTCGCGGATCTCGGCGATCGGCGTCGGCCCCGAGCGCGACGCGATCGTGCAGCTGCACGACCTGCTCGACTAGCGCGAGCACGCGCGCCCGCCCCGCCGGGGCGCGCCGCGGCCCGAACATACGACGAGGGGCGGATGCCGATGCATCCGCCCCTCGTCGCGTGGTCCGGTGGCGCTATTCGTTGCCGATGGCGCCGTCGACCGAGTCGCGCGCGCCGTCGATCTGCTCGTCGAACTTGCCGCCCGTGACCTTCTTCGCGAAGCCGGCGACGCCGTCGAGCACCGAGTCGCTGATGCCCTCGGCCTGCTCGCTCTTCAGCGCCTCGTTGATCTTGTCCTTGTTCTCGTTGATGAAGTCGCCGGCCTGCTTGGCCGCGTCGTCCAGTGCACCCATGCTCGGTCCTCTCAGTACTCGCTCGGAATGGCGGTTTCGCCGTCATCGTCGCACACGCCGAGCCGCACGGGAAGGGGGCATTCGCGCCCCCGCCGCGGCGCGTGCCAGACTCGGTCCGTGACCGCGACCCTTCCCGCCCGCGCCGAACTCCGAGGCAGCCGCATCCGGCTCTCGCCGTGGCATCCCGACGACCTCGACGGCCTCTTCGAGGCGCTCGCCCGCCCCGAGGTCTTCGCCGGCGGCTATGGCGGCGGTCCGGCCGGGCTCCCCGCCGACCGCGCCGCGTTCGAGCGATGGGCGACCGGCTACTACGGCAGCACAGCCGGCGCCGAGCAGCGGCCCTTCACCGTGCGCCTCATCGGCGGGCCGGACGACGGCCGCATCGTCGGCGCGACGAAGCTCGCCGACTTCGACCTGCCGAACGAGTCGACGCACATCGGCTGGACGGGCTACGATCCGCGCGTCTGGGGCACCGCCGTGAACCCCGAGGCGAAACTGCTGCTGCTCGGGCTCGCCTTCGCGAACGGCTTCGGCCGGGTGAAGATCCAGGCGGATGCCGCGAACGCCCGGTCCCGCGGCGCGATCGAGAAGCTCGGGGCGAAGCTCGACGGCGTCATGCGGCGCGACAAGCGCCGGGCCGACGGCAGCTGGCGCGACAGCGCGGTGTACTCGGTCATCGTGGACGAGTGGCCCGAGGTGCGCGCCGGGCTCGAGGCGCGGCTCGCGGCCCTCGGCGACGGGCCGGTGCTGCTGCGCGGGTGAGTGCGGCGGCGCCCTCAGCCGAGCAGTTCGAGCGCGCCGTCGACGAGGGCGGCCGCGCCGCCGAGGTACGCGATCGCGATGACCGCGATGCGGGCGGCGCGGTGGCTGATCCGCGTGTGCAGCAGCTCGCCGAGCACGAGGCCGACGAGCAGCGCGGCGATCACCCAGGGCCAGGCCCCCGGCTCCAGCTCGGGCAGCCGCCAGCCGGTCGTGGCGAGCTTGCTCGCGAGCGCCGCGGAGCCGATGACGATGAAGTACGCCTGCGCGGTCGCCGCGAAGCCCGTCTGCGACCAGCGGCTCGCGACCGCGTAGACGCTGAGCGCGGGCCCGCCGACGCCGGCCGCGGAGTTCATGAACCCCGAGGCCGCGCCCGTGAGGATCGCCGGCGGCGCCCCGTGCACGACGTGCTCCGTGCGGGTCACGAGGAGGGTGACGGTGAGCGCCACGATCACGAGCGCGCCGATGCCGAGCTGCAGCCAGGGCCCCGGGATGGCCGTCGCGGCGAGCGTGCCGAACAGGGTGCCGACGAGCGCGGGGACGACGAGCCAGGCGAAGCGGCGCCACTCCACCTGATTCCACACCCGCGGCAGGATGAGCAGCGAGGACAGCACGGCGCAGACGTTCACGATGATGACGCCGTCGAAGGGGCCGAGCAGGATGACGAGAGCCGGCGAGGCGATGAGGGCGAAGCCCATGCCGGTGATGCGCTGTGCGAACGCGCCCACGAGGACGGAGATCGCGACGGGCAGCAGCACCGATCCAGCCTAGCCGGGGCGGTCGGGCGGTGTCGGCGGGCGGCCGGGCGGGAGGCCCGGCTCCGCTCAGCGCAGCCGCTCAGGCACGTGCAGGCGGGCGAGGAACGCGTCGGCGCTGCGAGGCATCCGCCGCCGGTCCGCGAGCGAGACGACCACGATGACCGCGACCGCGAGCGGCACCGTCCATGCCGCCGGCTGCTCGACGAGCGGCCGCAGCCACCCGGGCGCGGCCGCCGTCGTGCCCGCGGCGCTCGCGAGGATCGCCCCGCCCGACAGCAGCGCCCCCGTCACCATGCCGGCGATCGCGCCGCGCGCCGTGAGCCCGCGCCACCAGATGCCGAGCAGCAGCACCGGGCAGAGCGTCGACGCGGTGAACGCGAAGACGAGGCCGACGCTGCCGGCGAGCCCCGCCGACTCCGTCACGAGCGCGACGGCGAGCGGCACGAGCGTCGAGAGCACGGCCGCGATGCGGAAGCCGCGCACGCTGCCGCCGAGCAGATCCTGGCTGACGACGCCCGCGAGAGACACCACGAGGCCCGAGCTCGTCGAGAGGAAGGCGGCGAAGGCCCCGCCGACGACGAGGGCGGTGAGCAGCTCGCCCCACGGGCCCGGCACGAGCAGCCCGGGCAGGAGCAGCACGAGCGCGTCGGCCTGCCCGCGCTCGGCGAGCTCCGGGGCGAACGCCCGGCCCAGCAGCCCGAACACCGTCGGGAACACGTAGAACGCCGAGAGCAGGGCGAGCACGATCACCGTCGTGCGGCGGGCGGCCGCGCCATCCGGGTTCGTGTAGAAGCGCACGAGCACGTGCGGCAGGCCGAGCGTGCCGAAGAGCAGCGCCACCATCAGGGACACGGTGCGGTACGCGTCGAGCCCGTGCGGCCCGGCCTCGGCCGGGAACGCCAGCTCGGGGGCCAGCGCCGCCCGCGCCTCGAGGCCGGGGACACCACCCGCGACGACGATGAGCAGCGCCACCACCGGCACCGCGAGCGCCGTGAGCTTCAGCCAGAACTGGAACGCCTGCACGAAGGTGATCGAGCGCATGCCGCCGGCGACGACGACCACCGCGACGATCACGGCGACCGCGAGCGAGCCGGCCCACGGCGGCAGCCCGGTCGTGATCCGCACGGTCAGCGCGGCGCCCTGCAGCTGCGGCACGATGTAGAACCAGCCGACGAGGATGACGAGGGTGCTCGTCACCCGGCGCACCCAGCGCGACTCGAGTCGGGCGGCGGTGAAGTCGGGGATCGTGTACGCGCCGCTGCGGCGGAGCGGCGCGGCGACGAAGAGCAGCAGCATGAGGTAGCCGGCGGTGTAGCCGATCGGGAACCAGAAGCCCGTCGAGCCGCTCAGCAGCACGAGCCCCGCGACGCCGAGGAACGAGGCCGCGGACAGGTACTCGCCGCCGATCGCGGAGGCGTTCCACCACGGTCGCACCGTGCGGCTCGCGACGTAGAAGTCGCCCGTCGTGCGGGAGACGCGCAGGCCGTAGAATCCGATCAGCGCCGAGGCCAGCGAGACCACCGCGATCGCCGTGTAGCCGGTGACGGGGTTCACGCGTCGTCCTCGGCGAGCTGGCGGAAGCGCGCTTCGTTTCGGGCGGCCGCTCGCGCGTAGAGCACGCCCACGGTGATGGCGAGCGGGTACAGGCCGAAGGCGAGCAGCAGCCAGGAGACGGGGACCCCGGCGACGAACTGCGCGTCGAGCCCGGGCACCAGCACGATCGCGGCGACGAAGAGGACGGTCGCGACGCAGAAGCCGCCCGCGAAGACGAGGCCGAGGCGCAGCTGCGAGCGGATGAGGGACCGCACGTAGACGCCGCGGATGTCGCTCGTCGGCGCCTCCGGCGGCCGGTCGAGCCGGAGGGCGGCGCGCGGCGGCGCCGGGCGGGGCGTGCCGGCCGCGGTGACGCGGACGCGGGCGGGCCGGGTCCCTGCGCTCGACTGGTTCCCTGAGCTTGTCGAAGGGTGCCGGTTCCCTGAGCTTGTCGAAGGGTGTTGGTTCCCTGAGCTTGTCGAAGGGCGCGGCTCCCCTTCGACGGGCTCAGGGGACCAGGTTGGTTCCCCTTCGACGGGCTCCCCTTCGACGGGCTCAGGGGACCAGGTCGGCTCGCTCACGGGCGGGGCCGCACGCTCGACTGCGCGAGCCGGTCGCGCAGGCCCGGCAGCATACGGCGGCTCACGGGCAGTTCGACGTCGCCCACGACGACGGCCGGGTGGTCCGAGCCGAGGCGGATCCGGGAGACGTGCGCGAGCGCGACGAGGTACGAGCGGTGCACGCGCACGAAGCCGGCCTCCGCCCACTGCTTCTCGAGGTCGGAGATCGGCACCCGCACGAGGTGCGTGCCGCCCTCGGTGTGCAGCCGGGCGTAGTCGCCCTGTGCCTGCACGTAGCGCACCTCGTCGCGCCGGATCATCCGGGTCGTCCCGCCGAGCGGCACCGCGATCATCTCACCGGCCGGCGAGGCATCCGGCGCCGGCGGCCGCAGCGCCTCGACGATGCGGCCCACCGAGCGCTGCAGCCGCTCGGCGCGCACGGGCTTCAGCAGGTAGTCGACCGCGGCGAGGTCGAAGGCCTCGAGCGCGCCCTCCTCGTCGGCGGTGACGAAGACGAGCGCCGGCCGGTGCTCGAAGCGCTGCAGCGCGCGGGCCAGGTCGAAGCCGGAGAGGCCGGGCATGTGGATGTCGAGGAACGCCGCGTCGACCGGCTCGCGGGTGAGCAGGCGCACCGCCTCGGCCCCCGAGGAGGCCTGGTGGATGACGCCGACGCGCGGATCCTGCCCGAGCAGGTGCACCAGCTCGTCGATCGCGGGCTGCTCATCGTCGGCGACGAGGACGGAGATCACGCTTCGAGTCTCCCATCCCGCTCGGACAGCGGCACCGGGGGCGGCGCCGCCTTCGGCACCCGCATCCGCACGAGGGTGCCCGCGCCCACGGCCGTCTCGACGACGAGGCCGTGCTCGTCGCCGTACACCTGGCGGAGCCGGGCGTCGACGTTCCGCAGGCCGACGTGCGCGCCGCCCTGCCCGCCGGCCAGCACCTCGCGGATGAGCTCCGGGTCGAAGCCGACGCCGTCGTCCTCGACGCTGATCTCGGCGTACGCGCCCGAGTCCTCGGCGGTGATCGTGATCCGGCCGCCGCCCTCCTTCGCCTCGAGGCCGTGCCGCACCGCGTTCTCCACGAGCGGCTGGATCGACAGGAACGGCACCACCGCGCCGAGCACCTCCGGCGCGATCTGCAGGGTCACCCGCAGCCGCTCGCCGAAGCGCGCCCGCTCGAGGCGCAGGTAGCTGTCGATCGAGCCGAGTTCGTCGGCGACCGTCGTGAACTCCCCGTGCCGCCGGAACGAGTACCGCGTGAAGTCGGCGAACTCCAGCACGAGCTCGCGCGCCTGCGCGGGGTCGGTGTTGATGAACGAGGCGATCGCGTTCAGCGAGTTGTAGATGAAGTGCGGGCTGATCTGCGCCCGCAGCGCCCGCACCTCGGCCTCGGCGAGCGCCGTGCGGGAGGCATCCAGCTCGCCGAGCTCGACCTGCGCGGCGACCCAGTCGGCGACCTCCGCGGTCGCGCGCACGAGCTCGGCCCGCACCGGGGCGGCGAACGCGACGATCGCCCCGACCGGGCGGCGGCCGACGAGGATGGGGGCCGCGACGGCATCCGTCTCCCGCGCGCCGTGGCGCGCCCGCCCCGAGCGCGGCACGCGGCGCTGCACCTGCGGCCGTCCCGAATCGTGCGCGGCGGCGGCGAGCTCCGCGGCGGTCTCGCGCAGGCCGTCGTCGCCCTCGAGCGCGACGACGCCGCCCGGGTCGACGATCGCGAGGGTGTCGCAGCCGAGCAGCGCCTTCAGGTGCCGGCCCGCGCGCTTCGCGTCCTCGACGCCGACGCCGCCGCGGAGGTGCGCGGCCGCCCGGGAGGCGAGGTGCAGCGTCTGGTAGGTGGCGCGCTCCGCCTCGGTGCCGAGCTCCTTCGAGGAGACCACGAGGCGGCGCAGCAGCACGACGAGTCCCACGGCGAGCGCGCCGGCGACGACGCCGGCCGCCGCGGCCACCACCAGGGACTCGGGCATGCAGGCCAGCGTAGCGATCGTTCATCGCGAGCGGCCGCCGTTCGTCGCACGATCGGGACCGCTCGGCGACGACGAGCGGCGTCGGCCCCCGGCGGTCCGCGAGCGACGGCAGCATGGTCGCACCGCGGCCCGCAGCCTCTGGCATCGAGGGGCCGCACGGTGCGATGTCGCACCGACGACCTCGAAGGAGACGCCATGGGCAACGACGCCCTGAGCGCGGAGGAGACGAACCGTCCCATCGTCGACTACCGCGCGGTCCAGCAGTCGGAGCGGTTCCAGCGGTTGAGGAGGCGCCAGCGCGGGTTCGTGTTCCCCGTGCTGGCGGCCTGCCTGGTCTGGTACCTCGCCTACGTGCTGCTCGCCAGCTACGCGCACGACTTCATGTCCACGCCGGTCTTCGGCAGCGTGAACGTCGCGATGCTGCTCGGGCTCGCGCAGGTCGTCACCACCTTCGCGGTGACGACCTGGTACGTGAGCTTCGCCAATCGTCGGCTCGACCCGATCGCGAGCGAGATCCGCGAGGAGATCGAGGCGGAGATCGCGGATGCCTCGAACGCGGAGGTGTCGCGATGAGCGCCGCGGCCCTCGGCCTGCGTCACGCCGCCGAGCCGACCGCGAGCGCGCCTGGCGAGCCGTGGCTCAACATCGCGATCTTCGGCGCCTTCGTCGCGATCACGATGATCATCGTGTTCCGCGCGAGCCGGAACAACAAGACCGCCGCCGACTACTACGCCGCGGGCCGCTCCTTCACGGGCGGCCAGAACGGCTCGGCGATCGCGGGCGACTACCTCTCGGCCGCGTCGTTCCTCGGCATCGTGGGCGCCATCGCGATGACCGGGTACGACGGCTTCCTCTACTCGATCGGCTTCCTCGTCGCCTGGCTCGTCGCGCTCCTGCTGGTCGCGGAGCTGCTGCGCAACACCGGGCGCTTCACCATGGCCGACGTGCTGTCGTTCCGGCTGAAGCAGAAGCCCGTGCGGATCGCCGCCGCCATCACCACCCTCGTCGTCTGCTTCTTCTACCTGCTCGCGCAGATGGCGGGCGCGGGCGGCCTGGTGTCGCTCCTGCTCGGCATCAGCGACACCCTCGGCCAGTCGCTCGTGATCACCGTGGTCGGCGCGCTGATGATCCTGTACGTGCTCGTCGGCGGCATGAAGGGCACCACCTGGGTGCAGATCATCAAGGCGGTGCTGCTCATCGCGGGCGCCGGCGTGATGACCGTGTGGGTGCTCGCGATCAACGGCTTCGACTTCTCGGCGCTGCTCGACCAGGCCGTCGCCGTCGCCGAGAACCCCGCCATCCTCGACCCGGGCCTGAAGTACGGCGTCTCGGACCTCTCGAAGGTCGACTTCCTCTCGCTCGGCCTCGCGCTCGTGCTCGGCACCGCGGCGCTGCCGCACGTGCTGATGCGCTTCTACACGGTGCCGACGGCGAAGGAGGCCCGCAAGTCCGTCGTGTGGGCGATCTGGCTGATCGGCATCTTCTACGTGTTCACCCTCGTGCTCGGCTACGGCGCCGCGGCGCTCGTCGGGCCGTCCGTCATCGCCGCAGCGCCCGGCGGGCCGAACTCCGCCGCGCCGCTGCTCGCGTTCTCGCTCGGCGGCCCGCTGCTGCTCGGCCTCATCTCCGCGATCGCGTTCGCGACGATCCTCGCGGTCGTGGCCGGGCTCACGATCACGGCGGCCGCCTCCTTCGCGCACGACATCTACGCCTCGGTCGTGAAGAAGGGCAAGCCGGCGGCGGGCGCCGAGGTGAAGGTCGCCCGGCGCACGGTGGTGATCATCGGCATCGTCGCGATCATCGGCGGCATCGGGGCGAACGGGCAGAACGTCGCGTTCCTCGTGGCGCTCGCCTTCGCGGTGGCGGCCTCGGCGAACCTGCCGACGATCGTCTACTCGCTGTACTGGAAGCGCTTCTCCACGAAGGGCGCGCTGTGGAGCATGTACGGCGGCCTCGCCTCCGCCATCCTGCTCATCGCCTTCTCGCCGGTGGTGTCGGGCTCGGAGACCTCGATGCTGAAGACCGACGCGATCGACTTCGCGTTCTTCCCGCTCTCGAACCCGGGCATCGTCTCGATCCCGCTGGCGTTCTTCCTCGGCTGGCTCGGCACCGTGCTCGATCGCGGCACGGAGGACCCCGCGAAGCAGTCGGAGATGGAGGTCCGCTCGCTCACGGGCATCGGCGCCGAGAAGGCGAGCGAGCACTGATCCGCCCGGCGGCGCGTGGGGGCGCGCCGCCGGGCCACCCGTTCGGCGCGTCGGGAACGCCTGCCCGCGTCGCGCCGGCACCCGTGACCGAGCCGCCCGCGTTCCATCGGACGCGGGCGGCTCGGTGGCGTTCGCGGCAGGTCCGCCAGGGAGCGGGCGACGGGCGCGGCTGCCGATCCTCGGCGGATTCCGGACAGGGATGCCTCGGGCCGTTCCGGCCGTCGGCGGCCGGCCGTAGCCTCGACGGGTGAGCAGCATCGACCCCCGCGACGCCTCGGTGGACGCCACCCCCGCGGCACCGTCCGCGACGGCCACGGCCGGAGGCGCGGTCGTGCCCGCTTCCGGGCCGAAGCGGTGGTCGACGTGGGCGCAGTTCCTCGTCATGGGCGTCGTCTGGGGCGCGAGCTTCCTGTTCATGAAGCTCGCGCTCGCCGGGGTGAGCTTCGGGCAGATCGCCTGGTCGCGGGTGCTGCTCGGCGCCCTCACCCTCGGCGTGATCGTCGCCGTGACGCGCCCGCGCGTGCCGGGAGCCGACGGCCGCCCCGGTGCGGTGCTGCCGCGGGAGCCGATCGTCTGGCTGCACTTCCTCGTCGTCTCGTTCGCGACCTGTGTCATCCCGTACCTGTGCTTCGCGTGGGCCGAGCAGTACGTCTCCTCGAGCCTCGCGTCGATCTACAACGCGACGACGCCGATCATGACGGCGCTCATGGCGACCCTCGTGTTCCGGGTCGAACGGCTCGGGCTCAGCCGCTGGGTCGGCGTCGGCATCGGCATCGTCGGGGTCGTCGTCGTGATCGGGCCGTGGCAGTACCACGCCCTCACCGGCAGCCTCGCGGGGCAGCTCGCCTGCCTCGTCGCGACGGCCTGCTACGGCTTCAGCTTCGGCTACCAGCGCAAGTTCCTGAGCCAGCGACCGATCGCGCCCGCGACGTTCGCCTTCCTCTCGATCGGGGTCGCCGGGCTCGTCATGCTCGCGCTCACCCCGTGGCTCGCGCTCGGGCCGGTGCGGCTCGACGGGGCGGTCGTCGCCTCACTGCTCGCGCTCGGCATCCTCGGCACGGGCTTCGCCTACATCTGGAACATCAACGTGCTGCGCGCCTGGGGCCCGACCGGCACCTCGACGGTGACGTACGTCACCCCGGTCGTCGGGGTCGCCCTCGGCGTGGCGCTGCTCGGCGAGCGGTTCGGCTGGCACGAGCCGATCGGCGCCCTGCTCGTGCTGCTCGGCATCCTGCTCGCCCAGGGCCGGCTGCGCCTGCCGCGGCGCGCTGCGGCGGAGGCGCCCGCAGCGTAGCGGCGCGAAGCACGGCGGCGGGTGGAGGTCGCGGCGGATTCCTGCGCGGCGCTTGACACCGGCGCGCCGACGTGGTTGGTTAGTTACACAAGTAATGAACCAACCAAGGTTCGTTCCCGGGGACGACGCACAGGAAGGCCGGAATGGACGAATCCCGCCCGATCTTCCTCCAGATCGCGGAGCAGATCGAGAACGACATCATCGACGGGGTCATCGCCGAAGGCGCGCAGATCCCCTCGACGAACGAGTTCGCCGCGTTCTACCGGATCAATCCGGCGACCGCACTGAAAGGGGTGACCCGCCTTGTCGACGACGGCATCGTGGTCAAACGAAGGGGCATCGGCATGTTCGTGACCGAGGGCGCCCGTGACCGGCTCGTCGAGCGCCGGCGGGCCGACTTCTCGGCGGAGTACCTCCGCCCGCTCATCATCGAGGCCGAGAAACTCGGCATCACCATCGACGACCTCGCGGCACTCATCCGCGCGGAAAGGATCGCATCATGACCAGCACCGTGGTCCGCGCCAGCGGTCTCACCAAGCGCTACGGCTCCTTCGCGGCCGTCGACCGCGTCGACTTCGCGCTCGAGGAGCACCGCATCTACGGCCTCCTCGGCCGCAACGGCGCCGGCAAGACGACGCTCATGCAGCTGCTCACCGGCCAGCTCTTCCCGAACGAGGGCGAGCTCGAGGTGTTCGGCCGCACGCCCGCCGAGCACGCCGACGTGCTGCGCCGGCTCTGCTTCATCGCCGAGTCGCAGCGCTACCCCGAGGACTTCACGCCGAAGCACGTCTTCACCTCGGCGCCGTGGTTCTTCGAGAACTGGGACGCCGAGTTCGCCGAGCGCCTGATCGCCGACTTCCGCCTCCCGCTGAAGCGGCCCATCAAGAAGCTCTCCCGCGGGCAGCTCTCCGCCGTCGGCGTCATCGTCGGCCTCGCGAGCCGCGCCCCGCTCACCTTCTTCGACGAGCCCTACCTCGGCCTCGACGCGGTCGCGCGGCACATCTTCTACGACCGGCTGCTCGAGGACTACGCGGAGCGCCCCCGCACCATCGTGCTCTCGACGCACCTGATCGACGAGGTCGCGAACCTCCTCGAGCACGTCATCCTGATCGACCAGGGCCGCATCCTGCTCGACCGCGACGCCGAGGAGGTGCGCGGACAGGCGACCACGATCGCCGGCGCCCGCTCGGTCGTCGAGGAGTTCGTGCAGGGCCGGCCCATCATCGGCCGCGAGGGCCTCGGCGGGCTCGCCTCGGTCACCATCGACGGCCGTCTCGACCGCGAGGAGCGCGTCCGGGCCGCCGAGCTCGGTCTCGAGCTCGCGCCGGTCTCGCTCCAGCAGCTCATCGTCCACCTCACCGGCGCCGACCTCGCCGGTGCGACCGAGAAGGAGGTCGCCGCATGACCGTCGTCGCCACCGCCACCGCCGAGCGCGAGCTCGGGCCACCCCGGCTCCGCGTCGGAGAGGTCTGGCGCATCGTGCGCCTGCTCGCCGTGAACCCCACGATCTTCTTCGGGGTGCCCTGGATGATCCTCGGCGGCGCCTGGGCCGTCACCATGGTGATCGCGCTCATCATGAGCGGCGCCGGGGCGCCGATGGACGAGGCCCGCGAGGGCTTCCGCTACAGCTGGGCCGTGCTCTCGCCGCAGTGGTACCTCGTCGTCGTCGGCGTGCAGGCCGTCGCCTACACCTTCTCGTTCGCCCTCGGCTTCGGCTCGACCAGGCGCGACTTCTGGCTCGGCATGAGCGTGATATTCGTGCTCGTCTCGGCCGAGATGGCTGTCGCGATCGCGACGCTCGTACAGCTCGAGCAGCTCACGAACGGCTGGTGGATCGGCGCGGGCATGTTCGACGCCCTCTGGTACGGGCAGCTCGGCTGGGGGTTCGACTTCTTCTCGACCTTCGTGCTGCAGCTCCTCGTGCTCTTCATCGGCGCGAGTGCGACGACGATCTACATGCGCTGGCGGGTGCGCGGCATGATGGTGCTGCTGTTCAGCACCGTCGCGCTCGTGCTGATCCTGATCGCCACGCTGACCTTCACCGAGTCGTGGCCGGCCGTGTGGACGTGGCTCGTCGGGCTGACCCCGATCGGGCTGACCCTGCTCGGGCTCGCCGCCGCAGCGGTGGCGGCGGTCGCCGGCTTCCTCGTGATCCGCCGGGCCACCCCGCGCTGATCGCCGGGCGCCGGATTGGGGCCGGCGCCCGCCCGCGCGGCGAGCGATGGGGGTCGCTCGCCGCGCGGCATCCCACCACGATCCCACTCCCCGAGTTGCCCGACTTTCATGGAAGTCGGGCAACTCGGTCGTTCGGGGAGTCATCCCAGCGGCGGCGGGGCGGGTCATCCGGGCGGATGACGCCTCGCGCCCCGGATCATGCCCGCGCCCGACGCGCCGTCCGCCGCTCGCCGGGCAGGCTCGAAGCATGAGTTCCTTCGTCATCGAGGCATCCGGCCTCGAGAAGTCCTTCGGCCCGACGCGCGCCCTCGCCGGGGTGTCGCTCGCCGTGCGCACCGGGGAGTCGCTCGCGATCATGGGCGCCTCGGGCTCCGGCAAGACGACGCTCCTGCACTGCCTCGCGGGCATCACTCTGCCGGACGCCGGCACCGTCTCCTTCCTCGGCGGCACCGGCCGCGTGCAGGTGAACTCGCTCGGCGAGCGCGACCGCTCCCGGCTGCGCCGCGAGGCGTTCGGCTTCGTCTTCCAGCAGGGGCTCCTGATCCCCGAGCTCACCGCGATCGAGAACGTCGCGCTCGCACTCATGCTGAACGGGATGCCGCGCGCTCGCGCCGAGGAGCACTCCCGCGGCTGGCTCGCCGCGCTCGGCCTCGCCGGGCTCGAGGACCGCCGCATCGGTCAGCTCTCCGGCGGGCAGGCGCAGCGCGTCGCGATCGCCCGGGCTCAGGTCACCGGCGCGAGCGTCGTGTTCGCCGACGAGCCGACGGGCGCCCTCGACTCGGCGACCTCGGCCGAGGTGATGGGCGCCCTGCTGCACTCGACCGTCGGCCAGGGGCGCACCCTCGTGCTCGTCACGCACGACCCGGAGGTCGCGGCGCGCTGCTCGCGCATCGTCGACGTCCGCGACGGCCTGATCGTCGGCGAGCGGATGCCGCAGCCGAACGGCGCGGCGGCCGACCCGGCGCCCGTCGCGCCGCCGGCCCCGGCCCCGCCCGCCCCCGGCGCCACCGCGGTGCCGCTGCCCGCACCGGGAGGCCGGGCGTGATCGGCCGCGTCGCCTGGCTGCTCGCCCGCCCCGGCTCCTCCGGCGCGGCGACCCTCCTGCTGCCGATCACCGCGTTCGCGATCGTCACGGCGCTGCTGCTCACCGTCATCGGCGGTGCGCAGTCGTTCTGGCGCTGGACGGACGACACCGCCGTCGGCTACCAGCTGCTCGCCGTCATCGCACTCGTGCTCCTCGTGGTGCCGCTCGCCTCGCTCGGTGGCGCAGCCGCCCGGCTGTCCGCCAGGCGCCGCGACGACCGCCTCGCGACGCTGCGGCTGCTCGGCGCCACCCCGGCGACGGTCTCCGCGCTCGCAGTGATCGAGTCGGCGATGCTCGCGCTCGTGGGATCGGCGATCGGCATCGTCGGCTACTTCGCGATCATGCCCGGCATCGCGCTCGTGCCGTTCCGCGGCGAGCCGCTCGGCATCGACGGGGTGCTGCTGCCGGCCGCGGTGCTCCTCGTGGTGCCGCTCGGCATCGTGCTGCTCGCCGTCGTGAGCGCCGTCCTCGGCCTGCGCCAGGTCGTGATCTCGCCGCTCGGCGTGCGCACGCGGCAGGACGCCCCGAAGCTCTCCTGGCTGCGCATCGCGATCGGCGCCGCCGTGATCGTCCTCGCCTTCGGGCTGATGAGCGGGCTGCAGCTGGCCGGCGAGGCATCCGTGCTCTTCCTGTTCCTCGGCGCCGCGTTCGGCGGCACCCTGGCCGTGCTGAACCTCATCGGGCCGTGGGTGATCCGGCTCGTCGCGCAGGGGCAGGCGAAGCGCGCCACGAAGCCGGCGAAGCTCCTCGCCGCGCGCAGCGTGCTCGAATCGCCGAAGGCCGCCTGGCGGCAGGTGTCCGGGGTCGCGATGACGAGCTTCATGGCCGTGTTCGCGGGCGTCGGCATCGCGCTCATCGACGCCATGGGCGGCTCGGGCGAGATGGACCGCGAGGGGCTCGAGCTCATCACCGACATCCGCACCGGCATCCTCATCACCGTCATCGGCTCGTTCCTGATGGTCGCCTGCTCCGTCGGCGTCAACCAGGCCGCCGGGATCCTCGACCGCCGCGAGCTCTACCGCTCCCTCGACATGCTCGGCATGCCTGAGCCGACGATGGACGCCGCCCGCCGCCGCGCCGTGATGTCGCCGCTGCGGATCACCGCGATCGGCTCCGCCGTGGTCGCCGCGGTCGTCATGCTGCCGCTCACGGGCATCACGCTCATCGTGCAGCCGCTCGCGCTGCTCGTGATCGCCGGGGTCCTCGCCGCCGGGATCGGCGTCGTCGCCCTGGGGCTCGTCTCGACGCGGCCGATGCTGCGTCGCGCGGCGGAGTCCGCCTAGACCCCCGGCGTCGGCCCGCACCGGGGATCGCGGGCCGAC
>NZ_BMRJ01000001.1:1237446-1293931 GCF_014648575.1 Agromyces mediolanus
AACGGCTCCGGTGCCCCGTCGGCGCGGAATGCGCGAGCTCGCGCGAGAAGCCGGCCCGCGCGAAGTAGGGTCGAAGCATGACCGCGATCGACGACCGGGACGCCGCGATGTCCGAGCTCCTCGGCATCCGAGCGAGCATCGACAACATCGACGCCGCCCTCATCCACCTGCTGGCCGAGCGCTTCAAATTCACCCAGCACGTGGGCCGGCTGAAGGCGACGCACGGCCTCCCGCCGAGCGATCCCGACCGCGAGAAGCGCCAGATCCAGCGGCTCCGCGCGCTCGCCGAAGACGCCCACCTCGACCCCGCGTTCGCCGAGAAGTGGTTCAACTTCGTCGTCGCCGAGGTCATCCAGCACCACGAGGAGCTCGCCGGCAACGGCGCCTCCGGCGAGCTGTGAGCCGCGCCCGATGAGCTGGTACCCCGTGCCGCTGCCCGATCTCACGGGCCGCCGCTACCTCGTGACCGGCGCGAACGCCGGGCTCGGCTTCTTCACGAGCGCCCGACTGGTCGGCGCGGGCGCCCACGTCGTGCTGTCGGGGCGCAGCCCCGAGCGGCTCGAGGCGGCCGCCGCGGTCATCCGCGAGCGGGTGGATGCCGGAGCCGACCGCGGCGAGCTCGGCGGGCGGGTCTCGACGCTCGTCATCGACACGGCCTCGCTCGACTCCGTGCGCGCCGGCGTCGCCGCCCTCCGCGGCGAGCCGCAGCTCGACGGCGCCGTGCTGAACGCCGGCATGGTGCACACGCCCGGACGACGACTCGAGAGCCCCGACGGCAACGAGCTCGTGCTCGCCACGAACGTGCTCGGGCACTTCGCGCTCCTCGCGGGGCTGTTCGGCGCGGCGGGCTCGGGCGACGAGCTCGTCCCCGGCTCGCGCCGCTTCGCGGACGGCGCACGGGTGATCACGCTCGGCTCGCTGTCGACGAAGCTCTCGACGTTCCGGGTCGAGCAGCTGCAGCTCGAGCGGGGCTACGACTTCTGGCGCGCCTACGCGCAGTCGAAGATCGCTGGGCAGTCGATCGGCTTCGAGCTCGACCGCCGGCTGCGCGGCGCCGGCGTGCCCGTGGCGAGCATCGTCGCGCACCCCGGCTACGCGATCTCCGGTCGCACCCCCACCGTGCCCGGCGTGAACGAGCCGAGCCGGGGCGACCGCTTCGCCGACGCGCTGCAGGCCGCCTGGGCGCAGGGCAAGCACCGCGGTGCGGAGCCCGTGCTGCACGCGCTCACCGCCGCGGAGGTCGCGGGCGGCGAGTTCTGGGGCCCGCGCGGGCTCGTGAAGGGCGAACCCGCCAGGCAGCAGCCGACGCGGGTGTCGAGCGACCCCGCCATCGGCGCGAAGACCTGGGCCTTCGCCGAGCTCGCCACGGCGACCCCGTTCACCCTCGTCGGCTGATGCGCGGGCTCCTCGCGAGCTGGTGGACGCGGCCCGCCGTGCGGCGACGCGCCGCCTCGATCGTGGCCGTCGTCGGAACAGCGCTGGCCGTGCTCGGCGTGTTCACCGGGCGCTGGGGACTCGTGGTCGTCGCCATCGTGCTGCTCGGCCTGGCGGCGGCCCTCGGCCCCGCACGGATCCGGCGGTGAGGGCGGGTACGCTGCACTCCATGAGCGACGGGCCTGGCGAGGCATCCGCGCACGCCGCGGGCGATGCGGCGTTCGCCGACGAGGCGTTCGCCGAGGCGCGCGCCGCCGTTGCCGCCGCGACCGCGCGTCTCGCGGCGGCCGGAGCGCGCCGGGAGGTGCTCGCCGCCTACGAGCCCCCGCGCCGTCGGCTCGGCCTGCCGCGGGCGGCGCGGATGCGACGGCTCGGCGAGGTCTGGCGACTCGGCTCGCTGCTGCTGGACGGCGACGGGCGGCTGTACGCGGTCGGCCGGGTCGTGCGCGCGGAGGCCCCGGCCCGGCGCTCCGTCACCGCGAACGCGGTCGCCGAGCAGCGCGCCTACCGCGCGGCGGCGGTGAAGGGCGGCATCCCGGCCGGCGAGACGGTGGACTTCGACGCCGTGCCGATCCCGCTCGACGGGGGGACAGCGGCGCTGCCGGCCGGTGGGCCGGTGGCGCTCCGCGACGGCCGGGTCATGGTGCGCTGGAACCCGAGCGACCCCGGTGCCTGGACGCCGCTCGCCGGCTACCTCGCCGAGCGGGCGGAGCTGCTCGCGCAGCCGGCGCCTGGGACGTGACGCCGGCCGGGCGGCCGGGCGCCGTCGCGCGGCTCAGCCGAGCGTGACCTGCACCGGCACCGGGTTCTGGAACAGGTCCAGCACCGGGCAGTGCGCGTCGACCGCGGCCTGCAGCTCGGCGTAGCGCTCCTTCGACTCGGGACCGCTCAGGCGCACGTCGAGGCGCACGGCCGAGAACCCGGCGCGGCCGGACTCGTCGATCCCGAAGAGCTTGCGCACGTCGAGGTCGCCCTCCGCGTTGATCTCGACGTCGTCGAGCACGATGCCGAGCGCCTGCGCGTACAGCCGGTACACGACGACCTGGCAGGAGATCAGCGCGCCGAGCGCGTACTCGACCGGGCTCGCGGCGGCGTCGTCCCCGGCGAGGGCGGCGGGCTCGTCCACGGTGAAGCGGTGCTTCCCGGCGATGATGCGGGTCGCGACGGCGCCGGTGCCGCGGCCGGAGACGCGGTAGGTGAGCTCGGCGTTCGCCGGCGCGGCGGCGATGCGCTCGTGCCAGGCGGTGCCGGCGGCGGTGAGGCGGGCGGCGCGGTCGGCCGCGTCCGCGGCGGTCTCGGCCGACGCGGCGGGAGTGGCGGTGGGGTCGTCGATGAGCGTCATGGCGGGAGCGTACGCGCGGGACGGATGCCTCGGCGAGCCCGCCCGTCATGCTCCGACGCCCGGCGTCACGCGGCGTCGCACGAAGCCTCCGGCGCCCGGCGTCACGCGGCGTCGCACGAGCGATTCGCGGCGCTCGCCGGCGCTTGCTAGGGTGGCGGACCATGTCCTGCATGTGCTCGCAGATGATCATTCGGCCCCGCACCGCCTGAGGCGGAGCGACCGGATCATTCTCCCGCTCCGCCGCCAGCCGAGTCCTCGGCCGCGGCGCGCTTCGGCGTCCCCGGCGTTCATTCGTCAGCGGAGCATCCATGCCTTCATCGAACCCACGTCCCTCACGCGCGCGCGGACGCGCGCAGCCGCACAGCGCGCGCAGCCAGAGCCATGGCGGCCGTCATGAGCTCGGGCAGAACTTCCTCGTCGACCGCCGCGTCGTCGCCGAGATCGTCGAGCTCGCCCGCACGAGCCGTCACCCCATCGTCGAGCTCGGCCCCGGCGGCGGGGCGCTCACCCGGCCGCTCGCCGAGCTCGGCCGGCCGCTCACCGCGGTCGAACTCGACCCCGCACGGGTCGCCCGACTGCGACGCGAGCTCGGGTCGCACGTCGAGGTCGTGCACGCCGACCTGCTGCGCTGGAGGCTGCCGAGGCATCCGCATCTCGTCGTGGCCAACCTGCCGTTCCACGTGACCACCGCCGCGCTCCGGCACCTGCTGGAGTCGCCCGGCTGGGACCGGGCGGTGCTGCTCACCCAGTGGGAGGTGGCGCGGCGGCGCTGCGGCGTCGGCGGGGCGAGCATGCTGACCGTGCAGTGGGCGCCGTGGTACCGCTTCCGGCTGCGTCGGCGGGTGCCGGCGTCGGCGTTCCGGCCCGTGCCCGCCGTCGACGGCGGCCTGTTCACGATCGAGCGGCGCGAGCGACCGCTCGTCGACCCCCGCGAGCGGCGGAGCTACCAGCGCTTCGTCGGAGAGGTCTTCCAGGGGCGCGGGGCCGGGCTCGCGCAGCGGCTCACCGCGGCCGCCGCGGCGACGGGCGGGACGGGCTGGGCGGATGCCGGTTCGGGGTCGGCGAAGGTGTGGCTCCGTCGCCGGGGCATCCCCTCCTCCACCCCGCCGGGCCGCCTCGCGGCGGACGACTGGGCCGCTCTCTGGGACGCCTCCCGCGGTCGCGGCTGAGCGGGTCGCTGACCCCCGCTCCCATCGCGACGTGCCCGACTTTCATGAAAGTCGGGCACGTCGCGATGGGGCGCTCAGCGCGGGGCGTCGGCGTCGCGCCCGGCGCCGCCGCCCTGCTCCTGCTCCTGCACCGCCTCGATGATGGAGGCCTGCAGGCCGCGCTGGCCGGTGTGCAGCTCCTGGTAGCTCTCGCCGGCGCCCGCGATCGGGCCGAGGGCGTGCCGCAGCCGGGACCGGACGCCGCGCGGGGCCCGGATCCAGCGCACGATCACCCCGACGAGGATGACGGCTCCGAAGCCGAGCATCGCGACGGTGCTGATGAGCGACGGATCCACGATCAGAAGCCGAACGTCGTGATGCCGGGAACCGGAGCGGCGCGCAGGGCCTCGAGCACCCGCAGCTCGTGCGGCACGACCGGGGCGGGCAGCGCGTCGAGCGGGAACCAGTCGAGCCCCGCGGCCTTGCCCTGCTCCATCAACCGGGGCTCGCCCACCCACTCGCGGGCCTGGAAGAAGACGTCGAAGCGCTGCTCGATCGGACGACCCGAGCCGTCGGTGCGGTGCATCAGCGTGACGAACTCCAGTGCGCCGGGCGCCAGCTCGACCCCGAGCTCCTCGCGGGCCTCGCGGGCGGCGCCGGCCGGCAGCGATTCGCCGGCCTCGACGTGGCCGGCCGCCCCGAAGGCCCAGTGCTCGTCGTAGTACCCCGTGCCGCGCCGCAGCTGCAGCAGCACCTCGTCGCCGCGGCGCAGCAGCACGTAGGCGGCGGGCACGACGGTGAAGCGGCCGTGCGTCGCGGCGTAGGCGTCGGAGTACTCCTCGATCACGCCACCAGTCTCACACGGGGCCGGGCGCTCCGCGCGCGGGCGATCCGGCGCTCAGTACCCGACGATCGGGCCGAAGGCCTCGGCGAGCGGTGCGCGGTTCACACCGCGGAGCTCGTCGACGGAGACCGTGAAGGCGTCCTGCACCTCGAGCGCGTCGGAGGCCGCGTCGGTCACGCCGATGCGGCGCACCGGGTAGCCGCGTCCCTCGCAGAGCCCGCGGAACTTCACGTCGTCCTCGCGCGGCACCGTGACGATGACCCGGCCGGTCGACTCGCTGAACAGGGCCGTCGCGAGGTCGATGCCGGCGTCTTCGACGACCTCGCCGAGGAACACCCGGGCGCCGACGCCGAAGCGGGAGACGCCCTCGGCGAGGGCGACCGCGAGTCCGCCGTCGCTGAGGTCGTGCGCCGAGTCGATGAGCCCCTCGAGCGCCGCGGCGCTCAGCAGTTCGCCCAGCGTCTTCTCGCGCCCGAGGTCGACCGCCGGCGGGCGACCGCCGAGGTGGTCGTGCACCGTGCCGGCCCAGGCCGAGCCGTCGAGCTCGAGCGCGGTGTCGCCGAGCAGGTAGATGTTGTGGCCGTCGTCCTGCCAGCCGCTCGGCACCCGGCGGGCGACGTCGTCGATCACGCCGAGCACGGCGATGACCGGGGTCGGGTGGATCGGCACGTCGCCGGTCTGGTTGTAGAACGAGACGTTGCCGCCGGTGACGGGGATGCCGAGCTCGAGGCAGCCGTCGGAGAGGCCCTCGACGGTCTGCGAGAACTGCCACATGACCTCGGGGTTCTCGGGGGAGCCGAAGTTCAGGCAGTCGCTGACGCCCATCGGCGTGGCGCCGGTGACGGCGACGTTGCGGTACGCCTCGGCGAGGGCGAGCTTGGCGCCCTGCTTCGGGTCGAGCTGCGAGTAGCGGCCGTTCGCGTCGGTCGCGACGGAGACGCCGAGGCCCGACTCTTCGTCGACGCGGATCATGCCGGCGTCGTCGGGCGCGCCGAGCGCCGTGTTGCCGAGCACGTAGGAGTCGTACTGGCTCGTGACCCACGCGGCATCCGCCTGGTTCGCCGAGCCGACGAGCTGCAGGAACTGCTCGCGCAGCTGCTCCGGCGTCTCGGGGCGGGCGAGGCCCGCGGCTGAGTCGGCCTGGAGCGCGTCGATCCAGGCGGGGTAGGCGACGGGGCGCTCGTAGACCGGGCCGTCGACGGCGACCGTGCGCGGGTCGACGTTGACGATCTCCTCGCCGCGCCAGGTGATCGAGAGGCGGCCGGTGTCGGTGACCTCGCCGAGCACACTCGTCTCGACATCCCACTTCTGCACGACCTCGAGGAAGCCGGCGAGCTTCTCGGGGCGCACGATGGCCATCATGCGCTCCTGGCTCTCGCTCATGAGGATCTCCTCGGGCGTGAGCGTGGGGTCGCGCAGCAGCACCTCGTCGAGCACGATCGACATGCCGCCGTCGCCGTTCGAGGCGAGCTCGCTCGTCGCGCAGGAGATGCCGGCGGCGCCGAGGTCCTGGATGCCCTCGACGAGGTCGCCGGCGAAGAGCTCGAGGCAGCACTCGATGAGCACCTTCTCGGCGAAGGGGTCGCCGACCTGCACCGCGGGGCGCTTGGTCGGGCCGCCCTCGGCGAAGGTGTCGGAGGCGAGGATGGAGGCCCCGCCGATGCCGTCGCCGCCCGTGCGGGCGCCGAACAGCACGACCTTGTTGCCCGCGCCCTTGGCGTTGGCGAGGTGCAGGTCCTCGTGGCGCAGCACGCCGACCGCGAGCGCGTTGACGAGGGGGTTGGCCTGGTAGGTGGGGTCGAACCAGGTCTCGCCGCCGATGTTCGGCAGGCCGAGGCAGTTGCCGTAGAAGCTGATGCCCGAGACGACGCCGTGCACGACGCGGGCGGTGTCGGGGTGGTCGATGGCGCCGAAGCGCAGCGCGTCCATGACGGCGACGGGGCGGGCGCCCATGGAGATGATGTCGCGCACGATGCCGCCGACGCCGGTCGCGGCGCCCTGGAACGGCTCGATGTACGAGGGGTGGTTGTGCGACTCGATCTTGAAGGTGACGGCCCAGCCCTCGCCGATGTCGAGCACGCCCGCGTTCTCGCCCATGCCCACCATGAGGTGCTGCTTCATCTCGGGCGTGACCTTCTTGCCGAACTGGCGCAGGTAGATCTTCGAGGACTTGTAGGAGCAGTGCTCGCTCCACATCACGGAGTACATCGCGAGCTCGGCGCTCGTCGGGCGACGGCCGAGGATGTTGCGGATGCGCTCGTACTCGTCGGGCTTCAGCCCGAGGGCCGCGTAGGGCTGCTCCTTCTCGGGCGTGGAGGCCGCGACGTCGACGGTGTCGAGCACGGAAGCAGGGGTGGTGGCCGGCTGAGTCACAGGGGAGTCTCCAGGGCTGAGCGACGGATGCCGCGGACGGAAGCCTGACCGGATCAGTCTACCGGCGGCGCGCGGGCCCGGAGGCCTGCCCGTCCGTCCGTCCGTCGCCCCTTGCCCGGGGCCGTGTCGTCAGTATTTGCGGGTCACGCCGCCCGCGGACCCGCAAATACTGACTTCACGGGGAGCTCGGAGCGGGGACGAGGAGGGGGCGGGGCGGGGGACGAGGCGGGGGACGGGCGGGAAGGCGGAGAGGCAGGAGCGCGCGGGTCACCCCTCCCGGGCGAAGGCGGCCGCGCGGGCGACCTGCTCCGGCGTGAGCGCGACCCCGGTGTAGCGCTCGAACTGCCGGGCGGCCTGCAGGGCGTGCACCTCGGCCCCCGAGATCACGAGCTTGCCCGCGTCTCGTCCGGCCCGGATGAGCGGCGTCTCGGCCGGGAACGCGACGACGTCGAAGACGACCGCCGCCGCGGCGATGTGCTCTGGGGAGAAGGCGAGCGTCTCGGCATCCGCCCCGGCCATCCCGATCGGGGTGACGTTCACGAGGACGTCCGCGGCGCCCGGCGCCGGGTCCTCGGCGAGCCACTCGTAGCCGTACCGCTCGGCGAGCGCCGGGCCGAGCTCGGCGTTCCTGGCGAGCACCGTCAGCCGGGCGAAGCCCGCGTCGCGGAACGCGGCGACCACGGCCTTCGCCATCCCCCCGGAGCCGCGCACCAGCACCCGCGCCTCGGGGTCGAGCCCGTTCGCGCGGATCAGCTCGGCGATCGCCTCGTAGTCGGTGTTGGCCGCGACGAGCCGGCCCGCGTCGTTCACGATCGTGTTCACGGACTCGATCGCGCGGGCCGAGGGCTCGAGCTCGTCGACGAGGGGGATGACCGCCTCCTTGAACGGCATCGAGACGCTCGCCCCGCGGATGCCGAGCGCGCGGATGCCCCGGACGGCGCCCGCGATGTCCTCGGTCGAGAACGCCTTGTACACGAAGTTCAGCCCGAGCTCGTCGTAGAGGAAGTTGTGGAACCGGGTGCCCAGGTTCGACGGCCGCGCCGAGAGCGAGATGCACAGGGTCATGTCCTTGTTGAGGATGGGCATGCTCCCAGTGTGCACCCGGCTCCCGAAGAAGCGGCACTGGAAGCGGCACCGACGGGGCGCCACGGGCCCGGGTACACTGGACGCGGTCGTCGGTTCCCGGCGGCCCTGGGCGCGCACATCGGCGCGCAGTCCTCGTCGCGGCGCACGCGCGGAGCCCCGCCCCGGTGCCGACGAGCGACACGCTCCCTCTTGGGTATCCGCAATGACCACGTCTTCGTCGGCGCGCGCCACCCCGGCGCCGCCGTTCCCCTGGCTCGGGCTCCTCACCCTGGCCACCGCCGTCTTCCTGTCCATCACGATCGAGATGATCCCGACCGGGCTCCTGCCCGACATGAGCCGCGAGCTCGGGGTCGGCGAGCCCGCGATCGGCGTGCTCGTCACCGTGTTCGCCGGCACCGTCGTGATCGCCGCCGTGCCGCTCTCGGCGCTCACCCGCCGCGTCCCGCGCCGCACGCTCATCGTGATCACCCTCGGCATCCTCGCGCTGAGCTGCGTGCTCACCGCGCTCGCACCGAATTACCCGACCGTCGTCGCGACGCGCGTGCTCGGCGGCGCCGCGCACGCCGTGTTCTGGTCGGTCGTCGGCGCCTACGCCGGCCACCTCGTGCCGAAGGAGCAGCTCGCCCGCGCCGTGTCCATCAGCGTCGCCGGCGGCTCCCTCGCCTTCGTGCTCGGCGTGCCGCTCAGCACCGCGCTCGGCCAGGCGTTCGGCTGGCGCCTCGCCTTCGCCGTCGTGGGCGGCGCCGCGCTCGTCGGCGCGCTGCTCGTGCTGCGCTTCCTGCCGCCCGTGGCGCACCATGCCGCTGCCGCCGATGCGGAGCCGCTCAGCCTGCGCCGCGACCCCACCTTCGTGCCGGTGCTCGTCGTCTGCCTCATCACGATGGTGACGATGGTGGGCGCGTACACCTTCTACACCTTCGTGGCGCCGTTCATCACCGAGGTCATGGGTCTGCCCGCGAGCGCCATCAGCCCGATGCTGCTCGCCTACGGCATCGCCGGCGCGGTCGGCCTGCTGCTCGCCGGCACGGTGCTCGGCCGGCGGCCGACCGTCGGCCTCCTCATCGCGCTCGTCGCGACCGGCATCGGCGTCGCGGGCCTCGCCGCCTTCGCCCAGTCGCCCGTCGTCGGGATCGCCTCGTTCCTGCTCTGGGGCACGGCCTTCGGGGCCCTGCCGCCGATGCTGAACACCCGGCTGCTGCACTCGGCGTCCGCGCGCATCCGCGACGCTGCGGCCTCGTTCTACACGACCGCGTTCAACCTCGGCATCGGCGGCGGCGCGCTGCTCGGCTCGGTGCTCTACGGCGCGATCGGGCTCGCGGGGCTGCCGTGGGTCTTCGTCGGGCTGCTCGTCTGCTCGACGGCCGCCCTCGTCTGGACGGCGCTCGTCAACCGGCTGCGCCGGTAGCGAGAGCCGCCCCGCTCGCGCAGGCCGGTGGAGGCCGCGTCCGCGCCGCTCAGCTCTGCCAGCCCCCGGGCGGGCCGAGCACGAGCAGGCCGCCGAAGATCGCGGCGATCGCGACGACCGCGACCGAGACGAGCAGCACCGGGCGGGCGAGGAACCAGCGCAGCACGCGGTTCCACCAGGCGCCGTCGGCCGGGTGCTCGGTGGCTTCGCGCCGCCACTCGCCCTCGAGGCGTCCGCTGCGCACGAGGTGCAGTTCGAAGGGGATCGTCGCGTACGGCACGATCGCGGTGAGCACGGCGAACGCGATGCGGCCGACGCTCCAGCGCTGGTTCACGCCGACGAGGATCGAGCTCGCCGCGTACGCGAGGAAGACGAAGCCGTGGATCGAGCCGCCCACGAGGACGGCCCATTCGACGCCGGCGGCGTACTTCAGGATCATGGCGACGATGAGGATCGTCCAGGTGACGGCCTCGGCGAAGGCGAGGCCGCGGAAGAGCCGCTTGGGGCTGAGCGTGGTCATGTGCGGGGGGACTCCAGCGATCGGGATGCTTCCATCGTCGCCGATCGGGCGCGCCGAGGCATCCGTCGAAGGTTGGAAAGGCCGAGCCGTTCTGGCGGCCCCTCGCGGCGGGCTAGCCTGTCACGGTGAACGAGTCCGAAACCCGTGCCCTCGTCGAGTCGCGCCTCGCGCTCATCCCCGACTTCCCCGAGCCGGGCGTGCTGTTCCGCGACCTGACCCCCGTCTTCGCCGACGGGGCGGCGTTCCACGCGCTCGCCGAGGCGCTGACGGCGCCGTTCGCCGGGCGGTTCGACGTGCTCGCCGGGGTCGAGGCGCGGGGCTTCCTGCTCGCGGCGGCGGCCTCGGTGGCGGCAGGCGTCGGCGTGCTGCCGATCCGCAAGGCGGGCAAGCTGCCGCGCGCGGTGCTCCGCGAGGAGTACTCGCTCGAGTACGGCACGGCCGCGCTCGAGGTGCACGAGGGCGAGCTGCCGCCGGGCACGCGCGTGCTGATCGTCGACGACGTGCTCGCGACGGGCGGCACGGTCGCGGCCGCCGCGCGTCTCGTCGAGCGGGCCGGATGGCACGTGGCGGGCGTCTCCGTCGCGATCGAGCTCGCCGAGCTGCACGGCCGCGACGCCCTGCCCGCCGGGCTCGAGGCGTACAGCCTGCTCAGCTACTGAGCGGGCGCGGGGCGCGTCACTTCAGCAGGTCCGGGTCGATCTGGATGCCGGTGATCGTGTTGATCGCGAGCACGAGGATCAGCGCGTTGAAGAAGAAGCTGAGCGAGGTGTGCCAGATCACGGTCCAGCGCATCCGCGTCGTGGTGACCAGCACGTCGGACACCGAGAAGTTCGTCGCGTTCGTGAAGGCGAAGTAGACGAAGTCGATGAGCTCCGGTTCCGGGGTCTTCGGGAACTCGAGCGGTCGGATGCCGGTCGCCCGGTGGTACCGGGAGTAGTAGATCCGCGCCCAGCCCCAGTGGAACAGCCCCCAGGCCACGAGCATCGCCCAGACCGCGAAGAGCTCGATGAAGCCGCTCCACTCGGGGTCGTTGCGCAGCACGATGAGCTGGATCGCCGCCATGATGCCGACCGTGCTCGACGAGAAGGTGAGCAGGCTCGCGGCGATGCGCATGGCCGGGTGCGCGAGGAGCCGGCGGGTGCCCGCCCGACCCGTCATGCCCGGCAGCCGCACCGCGAGATTCAGCGCGACGATCGTGACCACGAGATAGAAGGTGCCGAGGAGGCACCAGCCGACGAGCTCCTCGATGTCGTCGCCGACGATGAAGGCGATCCCGAGCCAGACGAGCGGGATCTGGATCGCGAGCCCGAGCGCCTCCGCCACCATCGCCCACACGTCGGCGCGGTGCAGCTTCGGCGCGCTCGCCGAGCGCTTCGCCGTGCTCGTCGACACCATGGGCTCCTTCCCGGACGGGCGGCGGGCCGCCGCGGCATCCCGCCGTCTGCTCGTAGCCTGCCGCAGCGCGGGCGAGAGCGCCAGCATCCGCACCCCGGATGCCTCGTGCCGGGCCATGGCCCGGGACCGCGTGCGTGCCGTCAACCCCCTCGCCGCGCCCCGCCCGCGGGCCTAGCCTCGCCGCATGAGCGAGCTCCCCGATTTCTCCGACCTCCGCGCGCTGTACGTGAACTGCACGCTGAAGCGCAGCCCGGAGCGCAGCAACACACAAGGGCTCATGGACGCGAGCATCGCGCTCATGCGCGAGCACGGCGTGCACGTCGACGTCCTGCGCTTCGTCGACCTGGATGTCGCGACGGGCGTGTACCCGGACATGCGCGAGCACGGCTGGGCCACGGACGCCTGGCCCGAGGAGGTGTGGCCCCTCGTCGAGTCGGCCGACGTCCTCGTGATCGGCGGACCCATCTGGCTCGGGGACAACTCCTCGGTCACGAAGCGGCTGATCGAGCGGCTGTACGCCATGAGCGGCGAGCGGAACGAGCGCGGCCAGTACGTGTACTACGGCAAGGTCGGCGGGGCCATCATCACCGGCAACGAGGACGGCATCAAGCACTGCGCCATGGACGTGCTGTTCAGTCTGCAGCACATCGGCTTCGCGATCCCGCCCGGCGCGGACGCCGGCTGGGTCGGCGAAGCGGGCCCCGGGCCGAGCTATCTCGACCCGGGATCGGGCGGACTCGAGAACGACTTCACCAACCGGAACACGACGTTCCTCACGTACAACCTGCTCCACCTCGCACGCTTGCTGAAGGACGCGGGCGGCTTCCCGCTCGGCGGCAACTCGATCGCCGAGTGGGAGGAGGGGCGGCACTCCGGCTTCGAGCCGAACCCGTACGGCGCGAACCCCGAGTACCGCTGAGCCGCGCGCCCGATCAGCGGGCGTGCGGGTCCACGGCGACGCGCACGTGCGTGCCGGCCGCAGCGGTGACGAGCGCCTCGTCGAGCGCGTCGAGCGGGAAGCTCGCGCCGACCAGCCGTTCGGCGGCGAACGGTCCCGGCGTCGCCGCGAGGAAGTCGATCGCCCCCTGCAGGTGGGCGGGCGCGTAGTTGTGCACCCCGCGGACGGTGAGGAGGCGCCGCACCATCCGCTCGGGGTCGAGCTCCACTGACGGCCCGGGCGAGACGCTGCCGACGAGCACGACCGTGCCGCCCACCTCGCTCGTCTCGAGCAGGGCGCGCACCGAGCCGGCGGCGCCCGACGCCTCGACGGAGAGCACCGGCGCCGAACGGCCGTGCGCGGCGAGCTGTCCGGCGAGCGCGCCGTCGCCCGGATCGAGCACGGTGCGCGCCCCGAAGCGCCGCGCGGTGTCGCGGCGCACGTCGTCGGGGTCGACGACCGTGACGGTCGCGCCCGCCGCGCTCGCGATCGCGGTGACCGCGAGGCCGATCATGCCGGCGCCGGCCACGAGCACCTCCGCGCCGTCGAGCGGGGCGCCGCCACCGGCATCCAGCGCGGCGACCGCCGTCGCGGTCGAGCAGGAGGCGGGCGCCGCGAGCTCGGCGGGCATCGCCTCGGGCACCCGCACGATGCCCGTGCCGCGGAGCAGGTGCACGTGCGTCGCGAAGCCGCCCGAGAGCTCCCAGCCGCGCTCGAGGCGCTCGTGCCCGTACTTGCGCAGCTCGTGGCACTTCTGCGGGAGCCCGCGCAGGCAGCGCTCGCACGCCCCGCAGCTCGCCGTGACGGTCCACACCACCCGGTCGCCGAGCGCGAGCACCGCGCCGTCGACGGAGGAGGCCCCGCCCGGGCCGAGGGCGACGATGCGGCCGACCTGCTCGTGACCGAGCACACCGGGGGCGGGCTGCCGACGGTGGCCGAGCACCGTGTGCACGTCGGAGCCGCACACCGTCGCCAGCTCGACCTCGACGAGCGCCTCGCCGGGGCGCAGCTCGACGCCGGGCACCGCGATCGACTCGTGGGCGCGACCGGGCTCGTGCCACACCATCGCCGCCGGCGACGGGGTCACGAGCACCGCGCCGGCCGAGCTGCGCGCGGGGCTCACGCCGACGCGCCGGGGGCGGTGTCGAGGCGCTCCGCGTCGAGCCCGAGCAGCGCGGGCAGCTCGGCGACCGAGGCGAGCACCTCGTCGGCTCCGGCGTCCTCGAGCGCGTCGCGGTCGTGCGCGCCGGTCAGGACGCCGACGACGAGCCCGGCACCCGCGTTCACCCCCGAGAGCATGTCGCTGCGGGTGTCGCCGACGACGGCCATCGCGTCCACCGAGCTCGTGCCCGTGCGCAGCAGCGCCGTGAGCGGCAGGTCGGGGTGCGGGCGCCCGCGGCCGGCGTCGGCGGGGGCGAGCACGAGGTCGGCGAGCCCGGTCCAGCCGAGCGCGGCGAGCAGGGCATCGCGCGTCGCGGGGGAGAAGCCGGTGGTGAGGACGACGGATGCCCCGGCCGCGCGCAGCGCGCGGACCGCGGCCTCGGCCCCGGGGATCGCCTCGACGCCCACCTCGTCGATGAGCTCGGCGTAGGCGCGTTCGAACTCCTCGTTGGCGCGCTGCGCGACGGCCTCGTCGCCGGTGAGAACTCGGAACACCTCGATCTTCGACTGGCCCATGGTGTCGCGCACGTACTGCAGCGCGGCCTCCCGCTGCTCGCCCTCCGGGGCGAAGCCCGCGCGCTCGGCCGCGAGGGCGAAGGCGCGCTCGACGAGGCCGTCGTCGCGGACCGTCGTGCCGGCGAGGTCGAGGACGACGAGCTCGATCTCGTGGGAGTCCGCGAGCTCGGCGAGGTCCTCGTCCTCGCGGTCCTCGGGGGAGGCGAGCTCCGGCTCGGCGAGTCCGGTGGCGGGGTCGATGGTCATCTCGTGCCTTCCTGCTGGTGCCGCGTGCGCGGCGTCTGGGTCTGGGGCCGCACCTGCGGCCCGGGTGCGGCGTCGGCGAAGCCGGCGACGACGTGCTCGGCGAGACCGAGACCGGTCGTCATGCCGATGCCGGTCGTCGCGGCGGCGAGGTGCACGCCGGGGCGGGCCTCGAGGTCGAGGAACTCGTCGCGGGCGCTCGCGTACACGCCCTGCCAGCGCTCGAGCACCCGGGGCGCCGCGCCGAACAGCGCCTCGAACTCCTCGAGCAGCGCCTCGGCGGCGGCCTCCGGCTGGAACGGCGTCACGGCCGCGCCCCGGTAGTGCGTGTCGCCCACGATGAGGCTGCCGTCCGGCAGCTGCGTGTACATCTGATTGAGGTCGAGCGCGGCGAGGTCGGGCCGTTCGCCGTGCAGTCGCTCGCGGAGCGCGGTGACCGCGGGCGTCGCCGCGAAGCCCGAGTAGCGCAGCAGCGACCAGCCGGTCAGCAGCGGCGCGTCGAGGGGGCGGGAGAGCTCGGCCGAGACGCGCAGCATGTCGAGGCCGCAGCGGACGATGCCGAGCTCCTCGGCGACCTCGGGGAAGAGCTGGTCGACGTCGTGGTTCGTCGCGACGACGATCCGCTCCGCCGCCACCTCGCCGCGGCTCGTCACGACCCGCCCGGGCTCGACGGCGCCCACGGCGGTGCGGAAGCGGAACTCGACGCCCCGCTCGCGCAGGTGCGCCGTGATCGCGGCGAGCGCCTGCCGCGGGTTCGCCTGCAGATCGAGGGGCAGCAGGGCGCCGCCGAGCGCGGAGCCCGCGGGGATCGGCAGCCGGGCGGCGATCGCGGTGGCGTCGAGCAGCTCGACCTCGGCGCGCCCGCGCGGCAGCTCGGGGGCGTCGCCCGCACCGGCCCTGGCGGCCGCGAGCTCCTCGAGCACGGCGAGCTCGTCGGCGGCGCGCGCGACGACGAGCGTGCCCGACTCGCGCAGCCACACCCCGGCGTCGCGGGCGAGCCGCAGCCAGAGCTCGCGCGCGGCGAGGCCGTGGCGGCGGGCGACGCCGGTCTGCGGCGTCACGCAGAGGTGCCCGAAATTGCGGACCGAGGCCCCGTTCGCCTCGGCCCCGCGCTCGACGACGAGCACCCGGAGGCCCCGGCGGAGGCCCGCGTACGCCGCGCCGAGCCCGATGACGCCGCCGCCGACGACGACGAGGTCGTAGCGCCCGGCGTTCGGCCCGGTGCGGAGTCCCGCGCTCACCGGAACACCCGCCGCATCCACATCGCGAGGCCCTCGACGGCGAGCACCGTCACGAGGATCATCAGCACGATCGCCGTGACGACGCCGTAGTTGGAGCCCTGCCCGGCGTTCAGCAGGTAGTAGCCGATGCCGCCGCCGCCGACGATGCCGAGGATCGTCGCCGCGCGGATGTTCGTGTCGAGCAGGTAGAAGCTGTGGCCGATGATCGCGGGCGCGCCCTGCGGCAGCGTCGCGGCGGCGTAGCGCTGGAAGCGGCTCGCCCCGGTCGCGGTGATGGCCCGTTCGGGCCCGCCCTTCACCTCCTCGAGCGAGTCGGCGATGAGCTTGCCGGCGAGCCCGATGCCGCCGAAGGCGAGCGCGAGGGTGCCGGCCTGGGCACCGAGTCCGGTGATGACGATGAGCACGATCGCGAGGATCACCTCGGGCACCCCGCGGATGCCGACGAGGAGGAAGCGCGCGCCCGCCCGGGTGCCGGGGTTCGGCGCGACGTTCCGAGCGGCGAAGGAGCCGATCACGATCGAGGCGAGCAGCGTCAGCACGGCCGCCGCGAGCGCGATGGCGATCGTCTCGAGCATCGCGCCCGACATCCGCGTCCAGTCGTAGGCGCCGAAGCTCGGCGGCCAGAACTGCGCAGCGACCGGCGGGATCTTGGCCCACACCGTGACGAGGTCGCCCCACTGGATGTTGCAGACCGCGATCGCGCCGATGAGGAGTGCCGCCGTCACCCAGCCCCAGACCGTCGTGCGCACGCGCGAGCCCGTCCAGGGTCGGCGGGCCGCGGCCTCGACCGTGGTCGCCGCGAGCGGACCGCCGCTCGCGCGGCCGCCGTGCAGCATGGCCCGTCGCACCGCGCTCGAGATGATCTCCATGAGCACGCAGAGGGCGAACATGACGATCGCGACGCCGAGTCCGAGGGAGTAGTTCAGCGACTTGAAGGCGTGTGACATCTCGAGGCCGAGGCCGGCGACGCCGACGTAGCCGAGCACGACCGAGCCGCGCAGGTTGATGTCGTTGCGGTGCAGCACGGTCGCCACCCAGCTGGGCAGCACCTGCGGCAGGATGCCGCTCGTGAACTCCTGCAGCTTCGAGCCGCCGGCGGCGCGGACGGCCCGGCGCGGGCCCTCGTCGATCTGCTCGATGGCGTCGGCGAAGAGCTTCGAGATCATCCCGATCGAGTGGATGCCGATCGCGAGGATGCCCGGCAGCGATCCGAGCGAGAACAGCAGCACGAACACCATCGCGAGCACGACGTCGGGCAGCGCGCGGGTGAAGACCGTGATGAAGCGGGCGGCGGCGCGCCACCCGGGCCCCGGCGTCGTGTTCGACGCGGCGAGGTAGGCGATCGGCACCGAGCAGATCGCCGCGAACAGGGTGCCCGTCACGACGATGCCGAGCGTGAGCGCGGTGAGCTGGACGAGCTCGAGCGGCTCGGGAAAGCTGATCGAGCCGACCCGGGTGAAGAAGCGCTCGGCGTTGGACCAGCTCTCGAGCATCGACGGCAGCGAGATGCCGAGCGAGTTCAGGGCGAAGAGCGAGGCCACGACGAGGGCGGCGAGGGTGAGGCCGGCGGCGATCCGCTCCGGCGAGGGGCGGTGCTTCGGGGCGCGCTCGGCGACGGAGGCGGCAGTGGCGGCGTGCGGGGCGGGCGCGAGCGCGGTCATCGACCCGCTCCCTCGGCGAGCGGCTCCGCGCGCTCCGGGGATGCCTCGGACGAGGCATCCGCGAGCTCCGTCTCGATGGCCTCGAGCTCGGCGGTCGCCGTCGCGACCCGGCCGTAGATCTCCATGACCTCGGCCTTGCCGAGGCCCTCGGTGGGGGTGTCGAGCACGAGGCGGCCGCCGCGCAGGCCGACGATGCGGTCGCCCCAGGCGAGCGCGAGGTCGACCTGGTGCAGGCTGCACACGACGGTGAGCCCGGCGTCCATCGCGATCTCGCGGATGAGGGCCATGACCTGCTCGCTCGACTCGGGGTCGAGGGAGGCGACGGGCTCGTCCGCGAGGAGGATCTCCGGCTCCTGCATGAGCGCGCGGGCGATGGCCACGCGCTGCTGCTGCCCGCCGGAGAGGGTGTCGGCGCGCTGGTAGGCGCGGTCGAGGAGGCCGACCCGGTCGAGGTGGCCGAGCGCCGCGAGCTTCAGCCGGCGCGGGTAGCTCCACAGGCCGAGGCGCGGGCCGCGGAGCCGGGCGAGCGAGCCGGTGAGCACGTTCTCCAGCACCGTGAGCGAGGGGACGAGCTCGAACTGCTGGAATACGAAGCCCACCCGGCCGCGCAGGGCGCGGAGGCGCCGGCCGCGCAGGCGCGGCACCTCCTCGCCCAGCACGCGCACCGAACCGGACGTCGGCGTCTCGAGCCCGTCGAGGTGACGGAGCAGGGTCGACTTGCCCGAGCCGGAGAGCCCGAGGAGCACGACGATCTCGCCGCGGTCGATCGTGAGCTCGACGCCCTGGAGGGCGAGCGTGCGGTCGAATCGCTTGTCGAGGTCGCGCACCTCGATGACGGGGCTGGGCATGTCGGCTCGTTCCGGTTCGGTGGCGTGCATTCGGGTGCCCAGGCCGCGGGGATCAGCCCTGGCACTGCTCCGCGTCGGTCTTCTTGCAGATGTCGCGGATGGTGTCGTAGTACGCGTCGTCGACGGGCTTGGTCTCGAAGAAGACCGAGCGGAAGCCGTCGGAGTCGGCGCTCGTCACGCCGGAGGCGATGATGTCGTCGATGGTCACCTCGCCGAGCAGCTCGGTGATCTGCGTCTTCAGCTCGGCCGGGAGCGAGTTCGAGACGACGATCGGGGCGCCGGGGACCATGGTCTCCGCGACGACCTTGACCTGGTCGCTCTTCGCGACCTCGCTGTCCTCGGCGAAGCCCGCCTCGCACTCGACGCCCTCGCCGACCTTGGCGACGCTGACGTCGTGCTTGCCGGCGAACACCGGGGTGAGGTCCTGCTCGGGGTCGATGCCGGCCTCGAGGAGGTTGTACGTCGGGAAGAGGTAGCCCGAGGTCGACGACGGGTCGACGAAGCAGACCTTCTTGCCGGCGAAGCCCTCGAGGTCGGTGATGTCGCTGCTCGCGGGCACGATGGCCTGCGAGTAGTAGCCGGGCTCCTGGCCCTCGGCCGTGACGATCGAGGAGATCGGGGTGATCTCGGCGCCGTTGTTCGTCGCGGTCACGTAGGTGAAGCCGGAGAAGGAGGCGACGTCGATCTTGCCGGCGACGGCGGCCTCGATGAGCGCCGCGTAGTCGGTCGACTCGTGGTACTCGACGGTCTTGCCGGTCTCCTGGGCGAGGTAGTCCATGAGCGGCTGGTAGTTGGTCTCGGTGTCGACCGAGTCGGGCACGACGCCGAACACGAGGGTGTTCGCGTCGACGGCGAAGCCGGCGGCGTCGTCGCCGGACTCGCCCGCGGAGGCCGTGCCCGAACAGGCCGAGAGGCCGATGGCGAGGGCGGCGGCGCCGAGGAGCGCGAACGCGGAGGTCGTGGTGCGGGTGATCATGACGGCCTTTCAGGCAGGGGTGCGGATGCTGGCGACGGCAACGCTGCCAGACCCGCAGCAAGGTGTATACCGATCTCGCCGCGCATTCACGAGGTGTTCACTCTTCTGCCGCCGAAGGTGAACAGTCGGTGTCCGGAACACCGCCGCCGTTTCGGAGGGCCGCATCGCGAACTAGTATTCCTACGTGACGTCCATGGTGTACAAGGAGATCGCCGAGGAGCTGCGGCAGCGCATCGCGAGCGGGCAGCTCTCGCCCGGCGACGAGGTGCCGACCGAGGCCGAGCTCGCCGAGCGGTGGAGCACTTCGCGCGGGCCTATCCGCAACGCCCTCGCCGAACTCCGGCAGGAGGGGCTCATCGAGACGAGCCGCGGTCGGCCGGCGCGGGTCATCGAGCGCAAGGCGCACCAGGCGGTCGACGTCTCGATCCCGTTCACGCGCTGGGCGCGGGAGCTCGGCGCGGAGCCCGGCGCGGACACCCAGGAGGTCTCGCTCCGCCGCGCCGACGAGGAGCAGGCGCTCCTGCTCGGCGTGGAACCGGGCGAGCTCGTCGTGCACGTGCTCCGGCTGCGCCGGCTCGACGGCCGGCCGGCCATGCTCGAGCGGCTCAGCTACATCGAGCCCGCCGGGCGCATCCTGTTCGGCATCGACCTCGACGCCGTGTCGATCACCGAGGTGCTCGCCGAGCACGGCTTCGGCTCGAGCGACGTCGACCACGAGATCGACGCCGTCGCCGCCGACGAGCTCGACGCGGCGCTGCTCGAGCTGCCGATCGGCTCGCCGGTGCTGCGGCTGCGGCGCATCTCCCGGGATGCCGAGGGGCGGGTGTTCGAGGCATCCGACGACCGATACCGCAGCGACCTCGTGCGCTTCACCGTGGCGGCCTCCGGGCGCGCACCGCGAGGCGAGCACTACCTGCGGCCGATTGCCGGCTCCTGATCGGGACGGCGGCGGGGCTCACATCGCGAGCAGGGCGATGCCGCCGACGACGAGCGCCGAGGCCGCGAGCCGCCAGCCCGGCCGGCTCTCCCGCAGCACGATCGCGCCGAACAGGCTCACGAGCACCACGCTGACCTCGCGCATCGGGGCGACGAGCGCGACGGGCGCCATCGTGACGGCGACGAGCACGAGGATGTACGAGAGCGGCGAGAGCGCGCCGAACAGCAGGATGCGCGGCCAGTGCCGGCGCATGACCGGCAGCAGCTCCGAGCGGCGCCGGCCGAGCATCGCCGCGTAGAGCACGATCTCGCCGAGGGTGCAGCCCACCATGTACGCGACGGGCGGGACGGCCCACTCCCGCACCGCGTGCGCGTCCCACACGGTGTAGATCGCGATGGCGACCCCGGTCGCGAGGCCCCAGGCGATGCCCGGATCGAGGCGGCGGCGAGGGCCCGACGTCTCGACGGCCGTTCGCGACGCGGCGGCCCCGGATGCCGCGGCACTCCCGCGTCCGCGGTCGAGCAGCCCGATGGCCACGATGCCGGCGAGGATCACCGCGATGCCGCCGAACGCGGCGGGCGAGGGACGTTCGCCGAGCACGGTCACCGCGACGATCACCGTCAGCGTCGGTCCGGTGCCGCGGGCGGTCGCGTACACCGTCGAGAGCCGGCCTCGGGCGTAGCCGCGCTGCAGCACGAGCATGTAGCCGCAGTGCAGCAGCGCCGAGACGGCGACGCCGAGGGCGATGTCCTCGGGTCGCGCCTCGCCGAGGCCGCCGGTCGCGGGGACGAGCGGCAGCCAGACGAGCGTCGCGGCGACGGCGCCCCACCAGAGGAAGGGGATGCCGATGCGGCTGACGCCGTGGGCGAGGATGTTCCACGCCGCGTGGCAGCAGGCGGCGGCGAGGACGAGGGCGAGCGCGGTGGGCGACATGGGGACCTTCTGCCCGTCGCGGGGCGCGACGAACCGGTCCTCCGGGCTTTTGTCCTGTCAGATGACGGCCGCCGTCGGCGGTGGCCGTGGCGCCGCTCGGACCAGTCGGGCGGACCTCGCGGTCGACCCCGGAACCCTAGGCGCTATCGCCCTCGACGCTAGCAGCGGGCAGTCGCCGCGCGGGGGCGAAGCGGCGGCGCATGTCGACGGTTCATCTGGAATTCGTCTCGGTGGGCCGCTCCGACGGGGCGCGCGGGTGAACGAACGGTGCTCAGCCGAATGCCGGGCCGCTCAGTCGACCCCGAAGGTGCGCTGCACGAGCATCTGCACGTCGCGGTCGATCCCGTCGATGCGGTGCCCGACCGCGTCGAAGCGGGCGTCGACGGCCTCGAAGCGGGCCCGCATCTCTTCGCGCACACCGCTGAGTTCGGCGCGGAGCGTGCCGATCTCGCCGTGGAGTTCGCTGCGGAGGGTGCTGATTTCGCCGCCGAGTTCGCTGCGGAGGGTGCTGATTTCGCCGCCGAGTTCGCTGCGGAGGCTGTTGATCTCGCCGCCGAGTTCGCTGCGGAGGCTGTTGATCTCGCCGCCGAGTTCGCTGCGGAGGCTGCCGATCCCGCCGTGGAGTTCGGCGCGGAGGCCGCCGGCCTCGCCGTGGAGTTCGCTGCGCACGCCGCCGATCTCGCTGCGGAGTCTGCCGATCTCGGCGCGCAGCACGCGGACGAACCCGACCGACACGATCGTGAGCATGCCGAACATGAGGGTCGTGAACACCCCCAGCATGGTCCACACCTGCGCCTCGGTCATCTGCACCCCTTCATCGTCGCCGTTCCAGGGCCACGCTTCCAGGGCCGGGCGCGCGGAAGTGGCGCGATCGCTACTCGGTGGAGCAGCGGGCGTGAGGTACGACTGGGGAGGAGGGGCGTCAGGCCGCGGCGAGGGTGCGCTGGATGACGCTCGTGAAGAAGCGCAGCCCGTCGACGCCGGAGCGCATCGCGGCGGCGGTGTCGGGGCCGAAGCCGGGCTCGACCGCGTGCTCGGGGTGCGGCATGAGGCCGACCACGTTGCCGCGCGCGTTCGTGATGCCGGCGATGTCGCGGAGCGAGCCGTTCGGGTTCACGTCGACGTAGCGGAACGCCACGCGCCCCTCGCCCTCGAGCCGGTCGAGCGTCTCGTCGTCGGCGATGAAGCCGCCCTCGCCGTTCTTCAGCGGGATGGTGATCTGCTCGCCGGCCTCGAACTCGGCGGTCCAGTCGGTCGAGGCGTTCTCGACCCGGAGCACCTGGTCGCGGCAGATGAAGGAGCCGTGGTCGTTGCGGATCAGGCCGCCCTCGAGCAGGTGCGCCTCGGCCAGCATCTGGAAGCCGTTGCAGATGCCGAGCACGGGCATGCCGCGGTTCGCGGCATCCACGACCTCGGTCATGATCGGCGAGAGCGAGGCGATCGCGCCGCAGCGCAGGTAGTCGCCGTAGCTGAAGCCACCGGGCAGGATGAGGGCGTCGACGCCCTCGAGGTCGTGCGAGCCGTGCCAGAGCGCGACGGGCTCGGCCCCCGCGAGCCGGACCGCGCGCTGCGCGTCGCGGTCGTCGAGCGAGCCGGGGAAGGTGATGACGCCGACGCGCATGGGCTCAGGCCTCGGCGGTCTCGTCGGCACCGAGCTCGGCGTCGCCGAAGTCGATGGCCACGACGTCCTCGATGACCGAATTCGAGAGGATCTCCTCGGCGATGGTGCGGATCTCGGCACGCACCGCCTCGTCGACCGGTCCGTCGACCGTGATCTCGAATCGCTTGCCCTGGCGGACTCCGGTGACGAGCGAGTGACCCGTGCGGTTCAGGGCGCCGGCGACGGCCTTCCCCTGCGGGTCGAGCAGCTCGGGCTTCGGCATCACGTCGACGACGATGGTGGGCACCTGGGACTCCGTCCGGTGTCGAGGGTGGGGATGCCTCGATTCTAGCCGGTGCCGCGGCGCGCTCGCGCCCGAGGCGGACCGGCTTGCGGGAGGGGCATTCCGGGCGTACTATTCCGGGCGGAATAGATGTCCGGCGAAGCTCGCGCCGAGCTCGCAGCGAGAGGAGGACCGGATGCCGCAGCTCACGCCGCTCGGCGTCACCGCCCTCGCGGTGCTCGCCGAAGGCGACATGCATCCCTACGAGATGTACCAGCTCATGCTCGCGCGCAAGGAGGACCGCGTCGTGCGGCTCTCGCCCGGATCGCTCTACCGCGCGGTCGAGCGCTTCGCCGCCGACGGGCTCATCGCCGAGGTCGGCGTCGAACGCGAGGGCAACCGGCCCGAGCGCACGGTGTACTCGATCACGCCCGCCGGACGCGCGGCGCTCCGCGCGTCGATCGCCGAGATGCTCGGCCGCCACGTGAACGAGTTCCCCGAGTTCCCGGTCGCGATCGGCGAGGCGCACAATCTGCCCGCCGGCGAGGTGATCCGGCTGCTCGGCGAGCGGGTGGCCAGCATCCGCGAGACCATCGGCTTCATCGACGCCTCCCTCGAAGGCATCGCCGCGCGCGGCGTCGCGACCGCGCACGTGCTGAACGTGCACTACACGCGGGCCATGCTCGTCGCCGAGGCGGACTGGCTCGACTCCACGATCTCCCAGCTCGGGACGGGCGCGCTCGCCTGGCCCGGGCCATCCAACTGACTCCGAAAGGTTCCGCGATGGAACGCAAGCCCTGGCCCGCACTCTGGGCCCTCGTCATCGGCTTCTTCATGATCCTCGTCGACTCGACGATCGTCTCGATCGCGAACCCGGCGATCCTCACCGACCTCGACACCGACTTCACCGCGGTGCTCTGGGTGACGAGCGCCTACCTGCTCGCCTACGCGGTGCCGCTGCTCATCACCGGGCGCCTCGGCGACCGCTTCGGGCCGAAGCGGATCTACCTCATCGGCCTCGTGATCTTCACCCTCGCCTCGCTCTGGTGCGGCTTCGCGGGCGACATCACGATGCTGATCGTCGCCCGTGCCGTGCAGGGGCTCGGCGCCGCGTTGATGACGCCGCAGACGATGGCCGTCATCACCCGCATCTTCCCGCCGAACCAGCGCGGCGCGGCGATGGGCCTCTGGGGCGCCGTCGCGGGCATCGCGACGCTCGTCGGCCCGATCCTCGGCGGCGTGCTCGTCGACACCCTCGGTTGGGAATGGATCTTCTTCGTCAACGTGCCCGTCGGCATCGTCGCCTTCGCGATGGCGGTCTGGCTCGTGCCGAACCTCGAGACCCACCCACACCGCTTCGACTGGCTCGGCGTCGTGCTGAGCGGCGTCGGCATGTTCCTCGTGGTCTTCGGCATCCAGGAGGGCGAGAGCTACGACTGGGGCACCATCGTCGGTCCGATCAGCGTGTGGGGGCTCATCATCACGGGCGTCGTGGTGCTCGCCGGCTTCCTCGTCTGGCAGCGCTTCAACCGCGCCGAGCCGCTGCTGCCGCTCGGGCTGTTCCGCGACCGCAACTTCGCCCTGTCGAACGTCGCGATCTCGCTCGTCGGCCTCGCGATCACCTCGATGCCGCTGCCGCTCGCGTTCTACTTCCAGATCGCCCGCGGGCTCGACCCGACCCAGGCGGCGCTCATGCTCGCGCCGATGGCGGTCGCCTCGGGCATCATGGCGCCGATCATCGGCAAGCTCACCGACCGCGTCGACCCGAAGTGGGTCGCGCTCGCCGGCTTCTCGACCGTCGCGGTCGCCCTCGGCTGGATGGCGCTCTGGCTCTCGCCCGACGCCGAACTCTGGACGCTGCTCTTCCCGGTCGCGCTGCTCGGCCTCGGCCTGTCGGGCATCTGGGCGCCGCTCGCGTCCTCGGCGACCCGCAACCTGCCGCCGCAGCAGGCCGGCGCCGGCTCCGGCGTCTACAACATGACCCGCCAGGTGGGCTCGGTGCTCGGCAGCGCGGCGATCACGGCGCTGCTGAACGCCCGGCTCGCGGCCGAGCTGCCCGGATTCACGGGCGGCTTCAGCGGCGAGGCGGGGGCCGGCTCGGGCGGCCTGCCGCCGCAGCTCGCCGAGGGCTTCGCGACGGCGATGAGCCAGTCGCTCTGGCTGCCGGTCATCGGCTTCGGACTCGGCGCGATCGTGGTGCTGTTCTTCGCGAAGCCGAAGGTCACCGTGGCCTGGGGCGGCCAGCGGCCGGCGGATGCCTCGGGCAGCGCGGATGCCGCGGGCGGCGCGCCCGCGGAGGCATCCGCGTCCCGCTCGGAGTAGCGCGACGGGCCCGGGCCTGGCCGATCAGGCCAGCCCGGCCCGCTCGGTCAGCACCTGGCGGAGCACCTGCTCGGTCTGCTGCAGGCCGCGGTGCACCTCCTCGAAGCTCGTCGACAGCGGCGAGAGGCCGATGCGGAGGCCCCCGGGATCGCGGTAGTCGGGGATGACGTCGCGCTGCCAGAGCCTGGCGGTCACCTCGCGCATGGCGTCGTGGTGCAGGGTGACGTGCCCGCCGCGCTCCTCGGGGTCGGCGGGCGAGGCGAGCGTCACCCCGAGCGGGGCGAGCCACGCCTCGGACAGCTCGATCGCGAAGGCGGTGAGCGCCATCGACTTCGCCCGGATCGCGGGCATGCCCGCCTCCTCGATCATCGCCAGCGTCTCGGCCATCGGCAGCATGCCGAGGATCGGCGCGGTGCCCGAGAGGAAGCGGCGGATGCCGGGCACGGGCTCGTACTCCGGCCCCATCAGGAACATGTCCGTCGTGCCCCACCAGCCCTGGATCGGCTGCGCGAGCACGCCCTGCAGCTCGTCGCGCACATAGGCGAACGCGGGCGAGCCCGGCCCGCCGTTCAGGTACTTGTAGGTGCAGCCGACGGCCAGGTCGAAGCCCCAGGCATCCGCCTTGACCGGAACCGAGCCGGCCGAGTGGCAGAGGTCCCAGAGGATGAGCGCGCCCGCGTCGTGCGCGATGCGCGTGAGCTCGGGGGCGTCGGCGAGGTGCGCCGAGCGGTACGCGACGTGCGAGACGACGACGAGGGCGGTCTCGGGCCCGACCGCGCGCGCGAGCTGCGCGGGGGTGACGCCGGCCGCGGTGTCGACCTCGATCCAGCGCAGCCGCAGCCCGCGCTCTTTGGCGATGCCTTCGAGCACGTAGCGGTCGGTGGGGAAGTTGTCCGTGTCGACCACGATCTCCCGCCGCTGCGGGTCGCGGGCGATCTGCGCGTCGACCGCGGCGCGGGCGAGTTTGTAGAGCAGCACCGTCGTGGAATCGGCGACGACGGTCTGCCCGGCCTTCGCCTCGATCACCGCGCGGCCGATGCGGTCGCCGAGCTCGGTCGGCTGGGCGAGCCAGGCCTCGTCCCAGCCGCGGATGAGCCGGCCGCCCCACTCCTCGGTCATGAACTGCTGCATGCGCTCGATCGCCGCGAGCGGCGGCCGGCCGAGCGAGTTGCCGTCGAAGTAGACGAGCGGGCCGTCGGCGCCCGCGAAGCGCTTGCGGAAGTGGGCGAGGCCGTCGGCCCGGTCCATGCGGCGGGCGTAGGCGAGGTGCTGGTCGAGGCTCATCCGAACTCCAGGTTCTCGATCGGGACGACGCGGGCGCCGGCGAGCCAGCCGGGCAGCCCGTCGGCGTCGCCCGGCGGCGGGCCGGGTACGAAGGTGGCGAGGGCGTCGCCGCCCCAGTCCGCGGCATCGGCGAGCGGCCACGGGTCGGCGAGCGCCGCGACGAGCTCGGCGGCACCGAGCCCAGCGGCGAGCATCGCGGCGAGCTCGCCCGCGTTCACCCCGTCGGGCAGCTCGCCGTTGCCGAGGTCGGTGCCGTACAGCACCCGCCCGCCGGCAGCGCGGAACCGTGCGGTGTTGTCGATCGCCGTCTCGAGGGCGGATGCCTCGCCGGCGCGGGCGTGGATGTCGAAGGTCGCGATCCAGCACTGCCCCGCCGCGGCCGCGCGCGTGAGGAGCTCGTCGTCGAGGCGCTCGGTGAACGGCGCGTGCACGAGGGCGTCGGCGCCGGCCTCGATCGCGAGCCGGGCCATGCCCTCGCCCTCGGCGTGCGCGGCCACGAGGAGGCCGTGCGCCCGCGCCGCGGCGATGACCGCGTCGAGCGTCTCGCGGTCGAAGACCGGCCCGGCGTCGGCGTTCAGCATGACCTTCACGAGCCGGGCGCCGAAGGCCGCCTGCTCGGCGACGGCGGTCTCGATCGGGTCCGGGAGCGCCCGGCGTTCGTGGGCGGGGAGGGGTGCGGGCAGCTCACGGAGGCTGCCCGGGCGGAGCCACCAGCGGTCGCTCGGATAGCCGCCCGGTGCCGTCAGGAACTGGCCGGCGAACACCACGCGCGGCAGCGGTTCGCGACCGGCGAGGGCCGAGATCGCGGTGAGTTCCGCGCCGAGGTCGACGACGCCCGCGATGCCCGCCCGGGGCGCGGCATCCGGGTCGACCATCTGCAGGTGCACGTGGTGATCGACGAACGGCGGGAAGGCCGTGCCCTCGGGGCCCGGTGCGCCGTCGGCGAGGCGCAGCCGCGCCGGCCGCCCCGGCAGCGGCTCGGGGCTCGGCAGCTCCTCGGCGGTGCGCACGCTCACCCCGGGATCTCGGTGCGGACGGCGAACAGCTCGGGGAAGAAGGTGAGCTCGAGCGCGCGACGCAGGAACGGGGCGCCCGAGGAGCCGCCAGTGCCGGTCTTCGAGCCGATGATGCGCTCGACCGTCTTCAGGTGCCGGAAGCGCCAGAGCTGGAAGTTGTCCTCGAGGTCGACGAGCTCTTCGCAGGTCTCGTACGCCGCCCAGTGCTCGTCGGGGTTCGCGTAGATCGAGGCGAAGAGCGGCACGAGCTCGGGCTGGAACGTCCAGGCGAGGGTGACGTCGCGGTCGAGCACCGCGGAGGGCACGGCGTAGCCGCGCCGGGCGAGCAGCCGCAGGAACTCGTCGTACAGGCTCGGCTGCTCGAGCGCCTGCTTCACCACGGCGTGCGCCACCGGGTCGGCGTCGAAGACCTGCAGCATCTTGGAGTTCTTGTTGCCGAGCACGAACTCGACGGCGCGGTACTGGTACGACTGGAACCCGCTCGCGTTGCCGAGCACGTTGCGGAACTGCGCGTACTCGGTGGGCGTGAGGGTCGCGAGCACCGACCATTGCTCGGTCAGGGTCTTCTGGATGTGCTTCACGCGGGCGACGCACTTCAGCGCGGGGGCGAGCTCGTCGGCGCGCAGGTAAGCGCAGGCCGCCTCGAGCTCGTGCAGCACGAGCTTCAGCCAGAGCTCGGTGGTCTGGTGCTGGATGATGAACAGCAGTTCGTCGTGGTGCTCGGGTCGGGAGATCGGCCGCTGCGCCGCGAGCAGGGTGCCGAGGTCGAGGTAGCCGCCGTAGCTCATGCGGTCGCTGAAGTCGGTGACGACGGATGCCTCGATCTGCCGGGTGTTCGATTCGACGCCGTTTGATTCGACGCCGTCGGCCACGTCTTCGTGCTGAGTCACGGAGCCAGCCTACGCGCGCGGCTCGGGCGGCCGGGGCCCGGACCGCGCGGAGGTGGCGCTCGGCGAAAATCCGCATGAATGGGCGAGGGCATCCGTCGCTACAATTCCAGAATGAGCTCGTCGACTTCCACCCGTCGCGACGCCAGGCGCAACCACGAGCGGCTGCTCGTGGAAGCCCGTCGCCTGTTCGCCGAGCGCGGCATCGACGCGCCGCTCGACGAACTCGCCAATCGAGCGGGGGTGGGGGCCGGCACGGTGTACCGGCACTTCCCCAACCGCGAGGCGCTGCTGCTCGAGCTGTACGACTCGGCCCTCGTCATGTTCCGCGACATGCAGCCGGAGATCGTCGAGGCGGACACGGCCTGGCAGGCGATCGAGCGCTACATCGAGCGACTCGCCGGCTGGATCGCCGAGACCCCGTACCTCGCGGCGCTGCTGCACCGCGTCGGCGAGATCTACCCCGACCACCAGCCGGCGCTGGCCATGGAGCCGCTCCTGAACGAGCTCGTCGAGCGCGCCAAGGCCGAGGGCTCGCTGCGCGCCGACGTCACGGGCGTCGACCTCTCCGTGCTCGCGAACATGCTCGGCTCGGTCGGGCAGTTCGGCGGCGGCTACCTGCCGCACTGGCACCGGCAGCTCACGATCGTGCTCGACGGGCTGCGCGCCCGCCCCGAGCTCACGCCGCTGCCGGGCGAGGCGCCGAGCTTCGCCGAGTTCCACGAGCTGCAGCACGGGCGCGGCGCCGCCGAGTAGTACGGCGACGCGGATGCCTCGACGAGGCATCCACGTCATCCGCGCTGACCCCGCGCTACTCGGCCGCGCGCACCTCGACGAGGTTCGCCCACGGGTCGTCGAAGGCGAGCGTGCGGCCGTCGTCCCGCACGCCGACGCGGAAGTGCGCCATGCGCTCGCCGAGCGCGCCGAGCTCCTCGGCGTCGGGCACGACGATCTCGACCTTGCCGAGTCCGAGGGCGAGCCCGCGACGACCGGCGCCGCGACTGCCCCAGGTGTTCATCGCCATGTGGTGGTGGTAGCCGCCGGCCGAGACGAAGAGGGCCTGATCGCCCATCTCGGCGGTCGTCTCGAAGCCGAGCCGCTCGACGTAGAACTCGCGCGCGCTCGCCACGTCGCCGACGGAGAGGTGCACGTGGCCGACGATCGCGCTGCCGAGCCCGGTGCCCGCGGCGGCCGCCTGCACGCCCGGCTCGCCGAGGTGCTCCCGCAGGTAGGCGTTCGGGTCGAGGTGCAGGGTCGCCATCTCGACGGTGCCGTGCACCCAGCTCCAGGCGGAGCGGTCGCGGTCGAAGTAGAGCTCGACGCCGTTGCCCTCGGGGTCGGTGAAGTAGAAGGCCTCGCTGACGAGATGGTCGGCGCTGCCCGTGAAGGTGCCGGGGTAGCGCGAGGCGACCGAGTAGATCGCGGTCGCGAGCGCCTCGCGCGTGTCGAAGAGGATGGCTGTGTGGTAGAGCCCGGCGTCGCGCGGCGAGGCGTGCCGCAGCTCGGGCGCGTGCTCGAGCACGATGATCGGCGTCGTGCCGCGGCCGAGCACGGCGAGGGGGCCGTCGTGGCGCAGCAGTTCGAGGGTGACGCCGTCGCGGTAGTAGCGGATCATGCCGTCGAGGTCGGCGACCCGCAGCGTCACGGCGCCCATGCCGGTGTCGGCGGCGAGGAGTCCGGCGCCCTGCGGCGCCCCATTGGTTGTAAGCACAACTAATACTACCGCGCGGCGCCCCGGGGTATTCCCGACTGATCTCTCGAGTTGCCCGACGTTCATGAAAGTCGGGCAAGTCTGGGGGTGGGGGCCTCAGCGGCGGCGCAGGCTCTCGAGCAGGGCGTCGAGGGCGGCGCGCATCCGCTCGTCGGTCGAGAACTCGGGCATCAGCAGGCGGATGGTCTGCCAGCCCATGTTCGCGGAGGCGACCCGGTCGGAGGCGGTGACGAGGTCGACGTCGTCGGCGAGCTCGCCGTCGTCGCGCGCCTCCTCGAGGTAGCGCAGGATGCGCTCGCGCCACTGCCGGGCGTGCTCACGCTGCGTCGCCCAGAACGCCTCGTTCTGCGCCGCGTAGCTCCAGTAGGCGACGCCGACCCTGGCGTGCCGGGTGCCCTCCGGGCCGAAAGGGAGCGCGGCCACGCACATGCCGTGCAGCGCCGCGAGGCCCCGCTTGCCGGCCGTGAGCTCGTCGATGCGCGCGTCGGCGTCGCCCCGGGTGAGCAGGAACACCGCGTTCAGCAGGCTCTCCTTGTCGGGGAAGTACCGCGCGAAGGCGCTGTGCGAGTACCCCGCCTCGGCCGCGATGCTGCGCATGGTCGCCTGATCGAAGCCGTCGCGGGCGATGACCTGCCACGCGGCCGCCGCGATCTCGTCGCGGCGCGCGTCGTGATCGACGACTCTCGGCATCCTCGGCTCCTCGTTCGGCCTGCTGACCGGCTGGTGCCTCACAGCATACGTTGTTCCACGCATGGAGAAAGTTATGCGTTCGTGACCTCGCGTGGGCCGCCGGCGGTTATCGTTAGTGACCACTTGGTCTCCAACGATTGCGAGGATGCATGGGACGGGCAGCTGCACGCGGCTACGAGGGCTTCGGCGGACGGGTCGAGGAGTTCGCCTCCGCCTCGACGCCCTGGGACCGCCCGCGCCGCGCCGCCCCCGCCGGGGCGCCGAACATCGTCGTCGTGCTCGTCGACGACCTCGGCTTCAGCGACCTCGGCCCCTTCGGCAGCGAGATCCCCACCCCGAACATCGACCGCCTCGCGGACGGCGGCTGGATCTTCACCGACTACCGCACCGCACCCGTCTGCTCGCCCGCCCGCGCCGCCCTGCTCACGGGCCTCAACCCGCACCGGGCGGGCTTCGGCACCGTCGCGCACGTCGACCCCGGCTACCCCGGCTTCACCTGCGAACTCCCCGAGGACGCCCCCACCCTCGCCGAGTCGCTGCGCGCCGGCGGCTACGCGACGTTCATGGTCGGCAAATGGCACCTCACCGTCGAGTCGGAGCTGCACGACGGCGGCGATCGCGCCAGCTGGCCGCTGCAGCGCGGCTTCGACCGCTACTTCGGCAGCATGGACGGCTTCACCTCGCTGCACCACCCGCACCGGCTCGTGCGAGACAACTCCGTCGTCGACCGGCCGAGCCTGCCGGAGGGCTACTTCCTCACCGACGAGCTCACCGAGGAAGCGCTCGGCATGATCGACGGGCTGCGCGCCAACGACGCGGCCAAGCCGTTCTTCCTCTACTTCGCGCACACCGCGGTGCACGGTCCGGTGCAGGCCAAGGCCGAGGACATCGCCCGCCAGCGCGGCCGCTACGCCGCCGGTTGGGACGCCCTGCGCGAGGCGCGCTTCGCCCGGCAGCGCGAGCTCGGCATCGTCGCGCCGGGGACGCGGTTGCCGGAGGGTGAACAGGCGGATGCCGCGCTCATCCCGCCGTGGGAGTCGCTGACGGAGGCCGAGCGCGAGCTCTTCGCCCGGCACATGGAGGTCTACGCCGCGTCGGTCGCCGAGGTCGACGAGAGCGTCGGCCGGCTCGTGCAGCGGCTCGAGGAGCTCGGCGAGCTTGACCGCACGATCATCGTCGTCGCGAGCGACAACGGCGGCACCGCCGAGGGCGGCCCCGGCGGCACCCGCAGCTACTTCGCGCAGTTCGTCGCGGGCACGCCCGTGCCGGGCGACTGGGTGCGCGACGTCCCCCGCGAGCTCGAACTGCTCGGCGGGCCGCGCGTGCACGGCCACTACCCGGCCGGCTGGGCGCGGGTCTCGAACACGCCGTTCCGCTCCTTCAAGGGCGGGCTGTACGAGGGCGGCGTGCACGCCCCGCTCGTGCTCTCGTGGCCGGGCGCGCCCGTGCAGCGCGCCGACCGCGGCCTCCGTGGCCAGTTCGTCTTCGTCGCCGACCTCGCCCCGACCCTGCTCGAGCTCGCCGGCGTCGCCCCGCTCGGGGAGCGGCACGGCCGACCCGCGCAGGAACCCGACGGGCGGAGCTTCGCCTCCGCGCTCGGCGACGCCACCGCGCCCGGCCGCTCGGCCCAGTACTTCGAGAGCTTCGGCCGTCGGGCGATGGTGTCGGCGGGCTGGAAGGCGGTGTCCCCGACCGCGCCGACTCCGGCGGAGGGCGCCGCGGGCGGCCGCTGGGAGCTCTACGACCTCGCGGGCGACCCGAGCGAGACGCGCGACGTCGCGGCGGAGCATCCGTCCCTCCTCGGCGAACTCGCCGAGAGCTGGCGCCGCGAGGCCTGGCGGAACACCGTCTTCCCGCTCGACGACGACGGCTCGCTGTTCCGCAGCCGGCCGGAGCGCGAGTGCGCGCTCGCCGAGCCGGTGCGGCTGCCGCCGTTCCGGCCGCCGCTCGAACGCTTCCGCGCCTCCCGGCTCACCGTGCTGCGCTCCTTCGAGGTGCGCGCCGAGCTCGTGCTCGGGCCCGAGGCCTCCGGCGTGATCGTCGCGCACGGCGACCAGGGCGGCGGGTACCTGCTCGCGATCGAGGGCGGCCGGCCGCTCGTCTCGTACAACGCCTACGGCGTCATGCACCGGGCGCACGGCGCCCGGCTCGAGCCGGGGGAGCACCGGCTCTCGCTCCGGCTCGACGAGCTGGACGGCCTGCGCTGGCGCGTCGCGCTCGAGGTCGACGGGATGCCGGACGCCGAACTCCCGGCGGTGCCGATGCTGCTCGGCATGGCGCCGTTCACGGGGATCAGCGTCGGCTACGACTTCGGCGGGCCGGTCGACTGGGAGCTGCACGAGCGGCACCCCGGCGGCTTCCGCTTCCTCGGCGGCGAGCTCGGCGCCGTCACCTACCTTCCCGGGGCGAGGTCCCGCCACGACGCGACCGTCATCCGACGGCTCGACGAGGCGGTGCTCGCCGTCGCCGACTGACCGTGCCGGCATCCGCCGGCCGACCCAGCTGTTCCGCACTCCCCCGACCACGAAAGGAACACCATGAACCGCACCCCCATCGCGGCCGTCGCGCTCGTCGCGGCATCCGCCCTCGCCCTGACGGCCTGCTCGGCCGGCGGCGGCGGCGACGACGCCGCCGTCCCGAGCGAGCTGCGCATCGGCAACTTCGCCGACCTCACCTCCTGGGATCCGGCGAGCGCCGACATCGGCTTCAACGCCCCGTACCTCTCGGCGGTCTACGACCCGCTCGTCACGATCGACGGGGCGGGGGAGCCGCAGCCCGGGCTCGCGACCGACTGGGCCTTCTCCGACGACCGGCTCACCCTGACGATGAACCTCCGCAGCGACGCGGTGTTCGCCGACGGTGAGCCCTTCGACGCCGAGGCGGCCGTCGCGAACCTCGCGCACCTCAAGGACGGCACCGTCTCGCGCGAGTCCTACCTGAACGTCGAGAGCTTCCGCGCCGTCGACGAGGACACCGTCGAGATCCGGCTCTCCCGCCGCGACGACCGGCTGCTGTATTTCATGGGCCTCGGGCGGAGCTACATGGCCGCGCCCTCGGCGATCGAGGCCGGCACGCTCGAGCAGGCGCCCGTCGGCTCGGGGCCGTACACGCTCTCCGACGCCACGATCCCGGGCGCCGAGTACCGCTTCGAGCGGGCCGCCGAGCACTGGGCCGCCGAGGAGTTCCCCTTCGACAAGGTCACCGTGCTGCCGATGCAGGACTCGAGCGCCCGCAACAACGCCCTCGAGGCCGGGCAGATCGACGTCAGCTACGGCGACGCGACGACCGTCGGGATGGCCGAGCAGCACGGCTGGAACGTCGCCTCGCAGGTCGCCTCCTGGGTCGGCCTGCGCATCAACGACCACACCGGCTCGAAGCTCGCCCCGCTCGGCGACGCCCGGGTGCGCCAGGCACTCGCCTACGCCTTCGACGGCGAGGCGCTGCTCGCGAGCATCGGCGAGGGCGAGGGGGTCGCGACGCCGCAGCTCTTCGCCGCAGGCTTCGCGGGCTACGACGAGGAGCTCGACGGCCGCTACCCGCACGACCTCGACCGGGCGAAGGCGCTGCTCGCCGAGGCGGGCTACGCCGACGGCTTCGACGTGACGATGCCGATGGCGCCGCCGTTCCAGCCGTGGCAGGCCGCGGTCGATCAGACCTTCGGCGAGCTCGGCATCCGCGTCACCTGGGACGAGTTCCAGTACGTCGACTACCAGTCGAACGCGCCGAGCTACCCGATGTTCATCTCGGTGCTCGCCGTCGACTCGAACCCGACCGCGACGATCGCCCGCCAGCTCACGGTGCCGCAGTGGTACATGCCGGAGCCGGACATCGCGCAGTTCCCCGGGCTGCAGGCGCAGGTCGACCGGGCGCTCGACGCGGAGCCGGGGGAGGCGCAGCAGGCCGAGATCCAGGCGCTGAACGCGATGCTCGTCGAGGAGGCCTGGCAGGTGGTCTGGTACCAGGCGAACGACATCTACGTGACGGTCGCGGGCATCGAGCTCACCCCGGTCACCGGCATGAAGTTCCCGTCGCTGCGGCAGATCCAGCCGACGGCCTGACGGGAGACGGCCGCGGCCGGTCCGTCCTCGCGGGGAGGGCGGACCTGCCGCGGTGCGCGCTGCTCTGTCGGCTCAGGCCGCCGGGGCGGCGGCCGCGGCGAGGTGCGGCGCGACGGCCGCGGCGAAGCTCGCCGAGGTGCGCGCGGCGACCTCGGCGTGCGGGCTCGCCCAGATGTCGGCGTTGAAGAGCTCGACCTCGACGTCGCCCGTGTAGCCCGCCGCCTCGACCGCGGCGGTCAGCCCGGCGAAGTCGACGACGCCCTCGCCCGGGTAGTGCCGGGAGAGCAGCACGTCGGCGGCGAGCGGGGTCCTCCAGTCGCAGACCTGGTACGTCGCGATGCGGCCCTCCCGGCCCGCGCGCGCGATCTGCGGCAGCACCTCCGGGTCCCACCAGAGGTGGAAGGTGTCGACGGCGACGCCGACCGTCTGCGGCGCGAAGGGCGCCGCGAGATCCAGCGCCTGGCGCAGGGTCGACACCACGGCGCGGTCCGAGGCGTACATGGGGTGCAGCGGCTCGATCGCGAGCGTCACGCCGGCGGCGGATGCCTCGGGCGCGAGTTCCCCGAGGGCGTCGGCCACCCGGTCGCGGGCGCCGATGAGGTCCGTCGACCCCTCGGGGAGTCCGCCCGCGACCAGGACCAGGACCGCGCGGGAGCCGACGGCGCCGGACTCGGCGAGCACCGCCGTCTCCTCGATCGCGCGGCGATTCTCGTCGATCGACGCCCGGCGGGCCGGGCCCTCCGCCATCGTGAAGAAGCCCTGCCGGCAGAGCGTCGAAAGCCGCAGCCCCGAGTCGTGGAAGCGGCGGGCGGCGGCGGCGAGGCCGACCTCGGCGATCGGCTCGCGCCAGAGGCCGACCGAGCGGTAGCCGGCGTCGACGAGCACGCGCAGCGACTCGTCGAAGCCCGCGTGCTTGATCGTGCCGACGTTCATCGACAGCCGGGGGTGCGCGCTCATGCGCCGGCCCCGACCGGGACGGCGGCGCTGCGCGCCTCGATCCCGTTCACCCCGAGCAGCGCGTGCCAGCGCGCCGCGGCGAGCTCGGGCCGCTCGAGCGCGCCCGCCTCGTTCGCGAGCTCGACGATGCGGGAGAGGTGCGGCAGGCTGCGGGCGGCGTGCAGGCCGCCGACCATCTGGAAGGCGGGCTGGTGCCCGTTCAGCCAGGCGAGGAACGCGACGCCCGTCTTGTAGTAGTACGTGGGGGCGGCGAACACCTGCCGGGAGAGCTCCTCGGTGGGCCCGAGGATGGCGCGGTACGAGCCGACGTCGCCGGCGTCGAGCGCCTGGATCGCCGCGGAGGCGTTCGGGGCGACGGCGGCGAACGCCCCGAGCAGCGCGTCGGAGTACGGCCGGCCCGACCCGTCGCCGGCGGCACCGGCACCGGCACCGGCGCCCTCGCCCTCGATGAGGCCGACGTAGTGGAAGTCGTCGCCGGTGAACATGCGCGCGGTCGCGGGCAGCCGGCGGCGCACCGCGATCTCGGCGTCCGCGTCGAGCAGGCTCATCTTCACGCCGGAGACCCGGTCCGGGTTCGCCGCGATGATGTCCAGCAGGGTGTCCGCCGCGGCATCCACGTCGTCCGAGCCGCTCGTACCGGGCTCCGTCGACGTGAAGTACCCCGCGAGCACCGGGTCGAAGGCGGGGCCGAGCCAGTGCAGCACGACGGGGGCGCCGGCCGCGGCGAGCACCTCGCCGTAGACGCGCCGGTAGTCCTCGGCGCTCTGCGCCGCCCGGGCGAGGTGCCGGCTCGCCATGAGCACGGCGCCCGCGCCGGCGTCCTCGGCGTGGTGCAGCTGGGCCCGGTACGCGTCGACGATCTCCGCGAGGGAGACGTGCTCGGCCTCGAGGTGGTCGGTGTTGACGCCCACGACGAGCCGGCCGCCGACCGCGTTCGCCTCGGCGGCGCTGCGGCTGATGAGCTCTCGGGTCGCGGCGGGGTCGAGGCCCATGTTGCGCTGCGCGGTGTCCATCGCGTCGGCGACGCCGAGCCCCCAGCTCCAGACGTGGTGGCGGAACGCGAGCGTCGCGTCCCAGTCGATATCGGCCGGGACGCCGGGGGTGTTGTCGGCCGAGGCGCGCGGCACGACGTGCGCGGCCGCGTAGGCGACACGGCTCGCCGGCGGCCGGCCGGGCTTCGTGAACGCGGGGGCCTCGCGCAGGGCGACGGCGCGCACGGCGCCGTCGCCCGCGAGCAGGGTGAGCGCGGTCACGCGCCGACTCCGGCGAGCTCGGCGGATGCCTCGGCGCCGGCCGCGCCCGCGATCGTCACGTGCGGCAGCTCGACGCGGCGGCCCTCGGCGTTCGAGCGCAGGCCGGCCTCGGCGAGCAGCACGCCGCGCGCGCCGGCGAGGAAGTCGAAGCGGTTCGGGGCGTCCTCGATGACGTGGCGGAGGAACTCCTCCCACTGCGCCTTGAAGCCGTTCTGGAACTCCCGGTTGCCGGGCGACTCGATCCAATCGCCGGCGTAGTCGTGCGCGTCGGCGAGGTCGGGGTTCCAGACGGGCTTCGGGGTGGCGTTGCGCGGCTGGATCTTGCAGCCGAAGAGGCCGACCACGGCCGAGCCGTGCGTGCCGTCGACCTGGAACTCGACGAGCTCGTCGCGGTTCACGCGGGTGGTCCAGCTGGAGTTGAGCTGCGCGGTCACGCCGCCCTCGAGCTCGAAGATCGCGTAGGCGGCGTCGTCGGCCGTCGCGGCGTACGCCCGGCCCTGCTCGTCGATGCGCTCGGGGATCTCGGTGACGGCCTTCGCGTAGACCGACTCGACCCGGCCGAAGAGGTTCTCGAGCACGTAGTTCCAGTGCGGGAACATGTCGACGATGATGCCGCCGCCGTCCTCGGCGCGGTAGTTCCAGCTGGGGCGCTGGGCGGGCTGCCAGTCGCCCTCGAACACCCAGTAGCCGAACTCGCCGCGCACCGAGAGGATGCGCCCGAAGAAGCCCGAGTCGATCAGGCGGCGGAGCTTCTCGAGCCCCGGCAGGTAGAGCTTGTCGTGCACGACGCCGTTCTTGATGCCGGCCGCGTCGGCGAGGCGCGCGAGCTCGAGCGCCTCCTCGAAGCTCTCGGCGGTGGGCTTCTCGGTGTAGATCGCCTTGCCGGCGGCGATCGCCTTGCGGAGGGCGGCGGCCCGCGCCTTCGTGACGAGGAAGTCGGCGTAGATCTCCCAGCGCGGGTCGGCGAGCGCCTCGTCGAGGTTCGTCGTCCAGTGCTCGATGCCGTGCTTGGCGGCGAGTTCGGCGAGCTTCTTCTCGCTGCGGCCGACGAGGATCGGCTCGAGCTGGACGCGGGTCTCGCCGTCGCCGAGGAGCACGCCGCCCTCCTCGCGGATGGCCAGGATCGAGCGCACGAGGTGCTGGCGGTACCCCATGCGCCCGGAGACGCCGTTCATGATGATGCCGATGGTGCGGGTGGGCTGCTCTGCCACGGTGGTTCCTCTTCAGGTCCGGGAGCGCGGGCGTGATCGCCGCACTCGGGAAAGCGTTTACCGAGAGTGTGGCATGCGGCGGAGCACCGCGCAAGAGCGGATGACGCGGGGTTGCCGCCCCGCCGCGCGGCTGCCATGATCGCAGCATGGATAACGCTTTCCCGAACGGCGACGGAGCCGCTCGCCCGGCGGGTCCCCGCATCGTCGTCGCACCCGATTCGTTCAAGGGCAGCGCCACCGCGGCCGACGCGGCCCGGGCGATCGCCGGCGGCTGGGCTTCCGTGCGACCCTTCGACGAGCTCGTGCTGCGGCCCATGGCCGACGGCGGGGAGGGCACGCTCGACGCCTTCGCGGCCGCCGTGCCCGGCGCCGAGCGCCGCCCCGTCGTGGTCGCCGGCCCGGCGGGTGGTGAGCACACCGCCGAGTGGCTGCTGCTGCCGGACGGTACCGCCGTCGTCGAGCTCGCCGCGACGAGCGGCCTCACCCTGCTCGACCGGCCGCGCCCGCTCGAGGCGTCCACCCGTGGCTTCGGCGAGGCGATCGGGGCGGCGCTCGACGCGGGCGCGGAGCGGCTGCTGCTCGCACTCGGCGGCAGCGGATCCACCGACGGCGGCACCGGGGCGCTCACGGCGCTCGGCGCGCGCTTCCTTCGGGCCGACGGCGCGCCGATCGCCCCGGGCGGCGGCGGGCTCGTCGAGCTCGATCGGGTCGAGCTCGACGGGCTGCGCGCCCTGCCGCCCGGCGGGGCGACGATCCTCGGCGACGTGACGAACCCGCTGCTCGGCGCCGACGGCGCGGCGGCCGTCTTCGGTCCGCAGAAGGGCGCCGACGCCGCCACCGTCGCGCGGCTCGAACAGGGCCTCGCCCGGCTCGCCGAAGCCACCCCGGGCGGAGCCGCCCTCGCTGCCGCGGCGGGAGCGGGAGCGGCCGGCGGCACCGGCTTCGGGCTGCTCGTGTGGGGCGCCAGGATGAGCGGCGGCGCCGCCGCGGTCGCGGAGGCGATCGGCCTCGACGCCGTGCTCGACGGGGCGCGCATCGTCATCACCGGCGAAGGGCGCTACGACCGGCAGTCCGCCGCGGGCAAGGCCCCGAGCGAGGTCGCCGCCCGCGCGGCGGCCGCCGGCGTGCCCGTCGCGCTCGTCGCCGGACGGATCGAAGCCGAGACGAGCGCGTTCCGCGCCGCGGCGTCGCTCAGCTCGCTCGCGGGCTCGGGCGCGCGGGCCATGGCCGATCCCCTCGCCTGGCTCCGGGCCGCCGGGGTCGAGCTCGCCCGGGCGCGCTGAGGCGTCCGCGCCAACCCAGGCGTCCGCGCCAGCCGAGGCATCCGCCCGCCTGCGCGCGCCGAGGCATCCGCCCGCGGGGCCCCGCTACTCGGCCGCGGTCGAGGGCAGCGCCGAGGCGGCGAGCAGGTACCACGCCGAGTGCGGGATCCACTGCTCGGCCCAGCGCCAGCTGTCCGGCCCGCCCGCGGTCTCCTCGGTGAGGAAGGCGATGCCGTGCTCGTCGTCGGGGGCGCTGGTGATGCCGTTCACGATGCCGCCCGGCACATTCGGGTGGTCGCGCGAGTACTCGACCGTGTTGCGGCCGCGGCCGTGCAGCATGCTCGCGTCGAAGGGGTTCCGGCCGAGGATCCAGGCGAGCTGGTCGGCGGCGAACGCCTCCAGCCGGGCGGCGAGCCCGGGCTCCGTCTCGTCCAGCTCGGCGACGAGGAGCGCCGCGAAGGCGAGCGAGCCGAGTGCGGCGTTCTCGCCCTGCCACCAATAGCCGGAGTCGTTCTCGTGCGGGAAGAAGAAGGCGTCCCGCGGGGCGCCCCCGCGGGGCTGCACCCGCTGTCGCGGGTAGCCGAAGGGGTTCGCCACCGCCTCGGTGCGGGCGAGCAGCTCCTCCGCGAGCCGGATCGCGAGCGCGGTCGCCGCCGGTGCGGTCGCGGCGTCGGGCAGCACCGCCGCGTAGCGCAGCAGCGCGACGATCGGCAGGCCCGCCTCGACCGGGCTGAAGTAGGGGCGGCCGTCGTCCCACGCTTCGAGCCAGCCGGGGGCGCCGGGATCGTCGGGGTCGCCGCGGTGCCGGGCGAGCAGCCCGGCGGCGCGGCGCTCGGCCGCCTCGCGGTACGCCGGGCGGCCGGGGTCCGCGGCGGCGAGCTCGGCCGCGGCGAGCAGGGCGCACACGTCGTCGACGATCGACTCGCTGCTCGGCGTCAGCTCGCCCGTCGCGAGGTCGAGCCCGAAGAGGTAGTCCCGGTTGTGCCGCTCGAGGTCGGCGAAGGCGCCGTGCGCGGCGTCGAGGTAGCTCGCGGCGTCGTACTCGCCGAGCGGCTCGTCGCGGGCGACGGTCGCGGCCCGGGCGAGGGCGGCGATCGCGAGCCCGCCGCCGCCGCGGTACGAGGCCTGGAAGCGGTCGGTGCGCACGCACTCCGGCAGCGGGGCGTTCACGATCCGCTCCTCGAGCCGCTTCGTGAGCCCGTCGAAGATCCCCGTGTAGAAGTAGCCCTCGGGCGCGCGGAACCGCACCAGGAAGTCCGCGCCGAAGAGCGCCTCGTCACGGGCGCGCGCGCCGAGCGCCCGGTGGAACCGCGGATGCCTCGCGGCGAGCCGGTCGCGCGCCTCGAACAGCGCCCACACGCACATCGGGATCTGCTGCGGGCTCATCGTCGGCGAGTACGTGAGGTGGCTGAGGAACTTGCTCGGGTCGCCGCTCGCGTCGAGCCAGCCGCCGCGCGCGTCGACCGTCGGTCCCTCGGGGTCGCCCCAGCGCGTCGCCGCCCGGTCCTTGCGGTCGATCTCGCCGCTCGAGCGCACCGCCTTGAAGGCGTACAGCACGTCGGAGAGCGTGCCGGCGGCGAACTGCTCCACGCCGATGGTGAACGGCTCGGAGGCGACGGTCGTCCCGCCGGCCGTGGCCTCGAGCCGGTAGCGGCCGGCCTCCTCCACCCGGCTCAGCTCGACCCGGGCGTACGCGCCGCCCGCCCAGGCGTCGACGTGCACGGCGGGCTCCGCGGCGAGCGGGATGCGCCGCCCGTCGTCCCGCACGAGCGCGCAGTCGGGCGTCTCGCCCTCGGCGAGCCCGGCCACGACGGCGCGCTTGGCCGCGCCGAGGTCGTAGCCGAGGTGGCTGGTCAGCACGCGCACGGTCATCCCTTCAGCGCTCCGGCGAGCACGGCGCTCTCCATCTTGTCGGCGAACACCGCGTAGACGAGGTAGGCGGGCACGAGCGTGATGATGATGCCCGCCGCGAGCACGCCGTACTGGGCGGCGTTCGCGATGGACAGCGTCGGCAGCGCGACCTGCGCGGTGCGCAGTGCCGCGTCGGGCCCGATGATGACGAGCGAGAAGAAGTACTCGTTCCAGAACGACAGGAAGTTCAGGATCGCGACGACGGTGAGCGTGGGCACCGACAGCGGCACGTAGACGGACCACAGCACGCGCAGCGGCCCGGCGCCGTCGAGCAGCGCCGACTCCTCGAGCTCGGCCGGCACGGCGCGCATCGCCTGGGTGAGCAGGATGACCGTGAGCGGCAGGGCGGAGGCGGGGAGGAACAGGATGAGGAACTCGCGGGTGTGGAACAGTCCGAGCGAGATCGACAGCAGCACCGTCGGCACCAGGGCGGCGAACCCCGGGATCAGGAAGCCGAGCGCGAACACCCGCTCGACCATCCGCCCGACCGCGCCCTTCGAGCGGGCCAGCGCGTAGGAGGCGGGGATGGCGAGCAGGAGCGTGACGAGCTCCGCGCCGAGGGTCACGTAGACGGAGTTCAGCATCGCCGTGCCGAGCGAGGCCTGGCTGAACGCGAGGCCGAAGTTGTCGAACGTCAGCGGGGTGAAGGGCGAGAACGGCTGGTTGAAGATGTCCGTGTTGCGCTTGAACGCCGAGATGACGAGGTAGTACAGCGGGGCGGCCAGCAGCAGCACGTACAGCCAGACGCCCGCGTGGGCGAGGTACTTCATCGGGCCGGTGCGGCCGAGCGCGTCGCCGCGGCGGCGACGGCGGCGACGGACGGCCGTCGGGGCGGCGGGGGCGGTGCGGCGCTCGGCGGGGCGGGCTTCCGGGGCGACGGTGGTGGTCATGACGATGGCTCCTGAAGCTCGGCTCTAGTACTTCTGCCGGAAGGCGCGGCGGATGAGGAGGATGCCGGCGACGCCGACGACGAACAGCACAACGGCGACGGCCTGGCTGTAGCCGACCTTCGACTGGTTGAAGGCGAAGTCGTACACGAGGAAGGAGAGGGTGACGGTCGCGTTGCCGGGGCCGCCGCGGGTGAGCAGCAGCACGACCGCGGCGGAGGCGAAGAGCGTCCAGAGGAACTGCAGCATCGTCACCACCCCGATGAACTCGCGGCAGATCGGCCAGGCGATCTGCCACATCCGGCGCCAGTGGCCGGCGCCGTCGATCTCGGCGGCCTCGAAGATCGACTCGTCGACCGAGTTCAGGCGCGCCGCGAGCATGATCGCCGACACCGACAGGCTGCACCAGATGGTGACGATGATGATGGCCCACAGCGCGCTCGTGCCGTCGGCGAGCCAGGGGCGGGCCAGCTCGTCGAGGCCGACGGCGTCGAGGAGGCCGTTGATCATGCCCTTCGGCGCGAAGACGCCGACGAAGACCATCGCGAGCGCCGAGGCGGAGAGCAGCACGGGGGTGAACATGAGCGCCCGCATGATGCGGTGGCCGCGGGGCTTGAGGCTCAGGTAGTAGGCCAGCATGAACGCGCCGAGCACGACGATGGGCAGCGAGACGACGAGCTGGAGGAGCGTGTTCCAGGCGCCGAGGCCGACCACCGGGTCGGTGAAGAGCCGCTCGAAGTTGCCGAGCCCGGCCGGGGTGCGCGGTGCGATGAGGCCGCGCCAGTTCACCGTGGAGAAGTAGAAGAGGCTCACCAGGGGCCCGACGGTGAAGACGAGGAACCAGATGAGCGCGGGGAGCGTGGCCGAGAGCTGCGCCGCTTCGCGGACGCGCGCCGAGCGGCGGCGGCGCGGGGCGGGGGAGCCGGCGCGGTCGGGGGAGTCGGGGGAAGGGCGGTGCGGGGTGGTGAGCGTGGTCACGTCGGTCCTCGGCGGTGCGGCGGTGCGGGGTGCTGCGATGGGAAGCGGATGCGCGGGCCGGCGCGTGTGCGCCGGCCCGCGCCGGGATCACTGCGCGGCGGCGTAGATCTCGTCGACCGTCGAGCAGATGGTCTGCGCGTCGGTGCCGGGCGTGAACGCGATCGAGGTCGCGCGGTACATCGGGTTCGAGACGTCGGCCGGCACGTAGATGTCGGGCATGACGGGGAACTCGACGCGCTCGGGGAACTCGGTGAGCGACTGCGCGAGCAGCGGCGCCGAGACGCCGGAGGTGTCGCCGCCGAAGTCGGCGACCGGGATCACGCCGCCCTCGTCGAGGATGCCCTTGATGACCTCGTTGCCGTACATGTGCTCGATGAGCTGGCGCACCTGGTCGATCTTCTGCTCGCCGTTCGGGCTGATCCACCAGCCCGCGGAGGTGGAGCCGCGGTAGGCGATGGGCTGCTCGTAGGCGGCGTCGTCGGGCAGCGGCAGGCCGCCGAGCTCGGTCGCGGCGGCGAGCTCCTCGGAGGCGCCCGGGTAGGCCCACGAGCCGAGCGGGGCGATGGCGGCCTGGCCGTCGAGGTAGGCGGCCTGCGCCTGGTCGGCGGTGTAGCCCTCGATGCCGTCGACGAAGACGCCGGCGTCGCGCAGCTCGATCAGCAGCTCGATGCCCTGCATCGCCTTGGGGTTCTCGCAGACGCCGCCCTCGGCGTAGACCTGCTTGGCCTCGTCCTCGCTGAGGTAGGCCTCGAGCAGCTGCAGGAAGATCTTCTGGCCGGACCAGTCGATGCCGCCGAACACGACGGGCGCGATGCCGGCGGCGCGCAGCTTGCCCGCGGCGGCGATGAGCTCGTCGGTGGTCTGCGGCACGCCCTCGACGCTGGCCTGGGCCAGCAGCTCGGTGTTGTACCACCACGGCCAGGTGAAGCCCGAGTAGGGGAAGGCGCGCAGATTGCCCTCGGTGTCGGTCCAGTCGACGAGCGCGTCGGCGGGGATGCGGTCGGCGATGCCCCACTCGTCGATGTAGTCGTTGACGGGCACGACGGCGCCGTTGGCGGCCCAGTCGAGCTGCTTCTCGAGCAGGCCCACCAGGAGCACGTCGGCCTCTTCGCCGGCGAGCAGGGAGGTCTCGTAGACCTGGTTCAGGTTGTCGCCGGACTCGAGCACCTTGACCTCGATGCCGGTCTCCTCGGTGAACGCCTCGAAGGCGTCGAAGAGCGGCTTGTTCTGGGCCTGGCTCGAGGTCCAGTTGGTCTGCACGACGATGACGTTCTCGTCGCCGGCGGCGTCGCCGCCGCTCGCGCACGCACCGAGTGCGAGCACCAGGGCGATCGCGCCGGCACCGGCGCCGGCCGTGGACAGGGTCTTCCTCACGGGGTTGCCTCCTGGGGGTTCGGCCGGCGTCCGCACCGGCGCGTTGAGGCGATGGTACATTTCGGACTACATGTGGTCAATACTGGTATTGAACTTGATGCCCGAATGGTGTGCTCGGCGACGAGGCATCCGCGGCTCGACGCGCAGCGCGAACCCGCGCCCGCCAGGATGGAGTGGTCGTGTACGGTACTGACTGGTATCGATCCCGAGCGGAGGGGGACCGCGTGGCAGAGCAGGGGACGACGGCGTCGCCGATCCGGGCGGACTATCCCGAGCCGCTCTGGGTCCAGGCCGTGCAGCTCATCACGGACGAGATCGCGCAGGGCCGCCTCGCCGAGGGCTCCCGCCTCCCCCCGGAGCGCGAGCTCTGCCAGCAGCTCGGCATCAGCCGCGTCACGCTGCGCAAGGCCCTCCTGCAGCTCGTCGACGACGGCGTGCTCGCCTCCTCGCACGGGCGCGGCTGGTACGTCGCCTCGGCGAAGGTCGCGAAGGAGTGGCCGAACAACCTCGAGTCGTTCACCGAGACGGCGCGCAAGATGGGCCTCGAGGCGTCCTCGCGCGTGCTGCGGGCCGAGGTGGCCCCCGCCGACCTCGACGAGGCCGAGTCCCTCTCGATCGCCCCGGGCACGCCGGTCTTCCACCTCGACCGGATCCGCCTGCTCGAGGGCGTGCCGACCGCGCTCGACACGACGATCGTGCCCGCCGCCCTCATCGGCGAGGCCGAGGCCGTCGATTTCGCCCACGGCTCGCTCTACGAGGAGCTCGAGCGCGCCGGCGCCTCGCCCGAGCGCGCGGACAGCACGATCGAGGCCCGCGAGTCCGACGCCGAGACCGCCGAGGCGCTCGGCATCGCGCCGGGCAAGCCGCTGCTCGTGATGCGCCAGCTCGTGCACGGCGCCGACGGCCGCGCGGTCGCGCTGTCGACGCTCCGCTACGTGGGTGAGCGCTACCGGCTGCGCACGGTCTTCGCGCGCGGGGCCCGCTGAGGCCGAGCCGGGTCCGCGTCAGGCGTCGCCGGCGATCCGGCGGGCGATCGCGAGCGCGCCGGCGACCGGCGGCTCGCGCAGGATCACGAGCTCCAGCTCGGGATGCCGTGCCGACAGCCGCTCGCGCAGCCCCTCCGCGAGCCGGGGCTGCCCCGCGATGACGCTGCCGCCCGCGACGACGTGCCGGCCGACCGCCCCGCGGGCGAGCAGCTGGTCGACGAGGCGGGCCAGGTGCTCGGCGCCGGCCGCGACGACCCCGGCCGCGAGCGCGGAGCCGGCGTCGGCCGCGCGGAACACGGCGGGCGCGTGCGGCGCCCAGTTCGCCATCGTCGGCTCGTCGTTCACCGCACGGGCGAGGCGCTCGGCATCCGCGACGCCGTAGGCGCGGAGCAGCGCGCCGAGCAGGCCGTCGTCCGGATCCCCGTCGTCGTGCGCGAGCAGGGCCGCCCTCGTGGCCTCGCGGACGAGGCCCGCGGCGCCGGCCTCGTCGCCGATGACCCAGCCCCAGCCGCCCGTCACGAAGTCGCGGCCGTCGGCCGTGCGCCCCACCCCGATGGCACCGGTGCCCGCGATGAGGCCGAGCCCCTCCGTGAAGCCCGCGGCCGGCACGAGCAGGGCGGCGTCGTTGACGCAGGCGACGCGCGGAATCCCGCTCGTCTCGAGCTCCGCCTCGAGGTCCCGGGCCACCGCCTCGGCGTCGAGCCCCTGGGCCCCGACCGCGAGCGCGTTGACGCGTCGGTCGGGCAGGGCCGCGGCGACCACGTCGAGGATCAGCCGTGCGGCCCGGTCCGCGGGCTCGGCGTCCCACTCCCCCGAGGGCACGACGACGTCCGCGACGACGGCGCCCGAGGCATCCGCCGCCCGGAGCGCCGTCTTGGTGCCGCCGACGTCGAGGCCGACCCGCAGTCCGCTCATGCCGGCACGTCGCTGACGTCGAGCTTGGTGTCGTCGTTGTGGAACACGAACTCCTCGATGTCGACGCCGCGCAGCTCGGCGACGCGGCGGACGAGCCCCTGCAGCGCGAGGGCCTCGAAGACCGGCCGCTGCGCCTCGCTCGACTCGGGCAGCACGACGACGGCCGCGTCGCGGACCTCGAGCCCCGGGTCGCTCGTGACGAGCAGCACCCGGTGCCCGGCGTCGGCGAGCGTGCGCGCCAGCTGCGCCTCGCGCGCCTCGCCGAAGAGCACGTGCACCCCGTCGCCCGCCGACTCCATCGAGCCGTGCAGGTACTGCCGGGTGCTCATCGCGCTCGCCGGGATGCGGGCGGCCTCACGGAAGAGCAGCGCCCCCGCCTCGGCCGAGCCGAGCGAGCCGCCGCCCCCGACGAAGTCGGCGCTCGGCGCGGCGGCGAAGAGCTCCGCCGCGGCACCGAGCCCCGGGTCGAGGCTCGCCTCGGCCGCCCGGAAGCGCTCGCCGAGACTCGCCCACGAGGCATCCGTCCGGCCGTCGGCCCACGCCTCGGCGAGCATCGCGAGCGCCGTCAGGGTCGCCGTGTAGCCGATCGTCGAGGCGTAGCTGTCGGCGATGTTGCCGAGCTCGAGGCGGCGGCTCGCCAACTCGGAGAGCGGGGACGGCGCCGTGTTCACCACCGCGTAGCGGAGCTCGGGGGTGACCGACTCGAGCGCCGCCACGGTCTCCGAGCTGCGGCCGCTCTGCGAGATCGCGACGACCGGGTGGTCGCCCGTGACGAGCGGCAGCGGGGTGTCCCCGGCGCCGAGGCGCCAGGCCGGCACCCCGCCGGCGCGCAGCCGCCACACGGCGGGCGCCGCCGCCGAGAGGCTCGCGCCGATGCCGAGCAGCACCGGGCCGGGCGCCGAGAACGCGCCCGCCGCACCGAGGGCGGCGAGCTGCGTCTCGAGCCGCGGCACGAGCCGCGTGAGCTCCTCGGCCTGCGTCGCCGTCGCCTCGGTGAATGCGATGTATCCGTCCACGTTTCCTCGTGCTCCAGTCTCAGTGGTGCGCGTCGTGCGGGTGCGCATGCCCCGCCGATGCGTGATGGTCCGGTGCGCAGTGGTCGGCGGCGGCCGGGATGTCGAGCGAGGGGTTGCGCCCGAAGAAGCCGTGCGGCTTCAGCACGAATCCCGTGGAGTCGACGGGCATGATCGGCCAGTCCTCGACCCGCGGGAAGTGGGTGAGGCCGAAGGTGTGCCAGAGCACGAGGTCGCTCGCCTCGACCGGGCGGTCGCCCGCGGTCCACTCGGGCAGGCCGGCGCCGCCCCGGTGCAGGTTCACGAAGTCGCCGGCGGGGTACCGCTCGTCCGGCGCGTAGGGCGTCACCCAGAGGTGCTTCGTCGTGTACGCGGCGCGCGCGGCGATGTCGGAGTCGGCGTCCGCGAGCAGCAGCGGGCCGCCCTCGGGGAAGAGCACCCAGCCGGTCGGGCGGCCGAGCCGGTTGCGCCGCTCCTCGCTCGTGACGAGCCAGACGCGGCCGCGGCGGTTGTCCGCCTCGCGCTGCGCCTGCAGCTCGCTGCTGAGCCGGGTGAACGACTGGGTGAAGCCCGTGCCGCTGGGGTTGTCGGCGCCGCGGGGCACGGCGACGGCCTCGACCTCGTCGACGGAGTTGCGGTGCCCGTCGACCATCATGTCGAGGCGGGCGCTGAAGAGGTGCTGGTGGTTCGGGGCGCCGAGGCCCGGGGCGACCTCGGTGGCCCACGGGTAGCCCTCGCCCGGGTACGAGGAGGTGAAGACGATGCCCGTCGCCTTGATCTCGAACTCGATCGTGCCGTCGAGGCCGAAGTACCAGTAGAAGCCGTAGTCGTAGTTGCCGACGGTCATGAAGAAGCTCACGACGAGGCGGCGGTTGCGGCGGGTCTCGCTCGAGCCGTTCCAGTTGTCGGAGTGCTTCCAGAGGATGCCGGCGTCCTCCTCGTGGATGCAGATCGCCTGGTGGATGACGTGCGGGGCGCCGTCGTTGCCGGCGACGACCGCGTCGAGGTACGTGATGTCGCCGACGCAGTCGCAGCCGAGCTCGAGGGAGTTCGCGAAGCCGCCGAAGAGGTACTCGCCGCCGTCGAAGAAGTTCTGGAACCAGCGCTGCGGGCTCGGATCGCCGTAAGGCACGACCATCTCGGCGATCGAGGCGCGGTAGATCACGGGCCGGGTCTCGCCGTCGTCGTCGATGCCGATGTTGTGCAGCACGAGGCCCTCGCGCTGGTCGAAGCCGACCTGGAGCTGCCAGCCCGCCCAGGAGAGCACGCCGTGCTCGTCGATCGTGAAGCTCGGGCCCTCCGGCTGGGTGATCTCGATCGGCTTCAGGCCCTCGCGGTCGGGGCCGCGCCACTCGGGGAGGTGGTAGTTGCCCTCCTCGGCGGGAACGGGGAGCTCGGCGTAGTCCACGACGTCGAGCACCTCGCCCGTGACGACGTCGACCATGACCGTCACGCCGTCGACGGGATGCGCCCAGCCGAGGTCCTCGGGCGTGTGCTGCACGAAGGTGAAGCAGCGCTGGATGCGCCGCCCGCGCTCGGTGTCGGCGAGCACGCCGGCGGAGAGCGGGTTCACCCGCAGCTTCGAGACGTCAGTCAGCCCGCGCTTGGCCATCGCGGCGAGCCAGCGCTCGTCCCGGTGCACGACCTCCTCGACGAGGGAGAACTCGCGGAGCACGACGGGGACGGCGCCGTCGACGTCGAGCTCGAGCTCTCGGGCGGAGACGAGCACGCCGGTCGCGGGCTCGACGACCGTGTCGTGCGATCGGCCCGTCGCCATATCGATGAGGAAGGAGCGGACCCGCCGGGGCGGCCGCCCGCCGGCGAACAGCTCCCGCTTGTCGGCCTCGTCGAGGCCGACGTAGGAGAAGTGCGTGTCGTCGGTGACGAGCCCCTCCCGCTCGAGCACGGCTCGGTTCCCGGCGATCTCGTCGGCCTGCAGGGTGCGCAGCGCCTCGGGGAGGTGGTCGGGGAATCGGGTCATGGTGGTGCTCCTTCCAGGCCGGCGGGGCCGGCGGATCGGTTGGCGGGCGGCGTCAGCCGCCCTTGGTGAAGGTGGTGCGGAGCCGGTAGCGGTCGCCCGCGTACTCGACGAGGGAGAGGAGCACGGCGCGGCCGCGCTCGTCGTGGACGAGCTGGCGGATGACGAGCATCGGCGCGCCGCGGCCGAGCTGGAGCGCCTCGCTCGCCGCGGCGTCGGCGGGCCGGGACTCCAGCACGGACTCGGCGCGGTGCACGGTGGCGCCGCGGGCCTGCATCGCCCGGTAGAGGCTCTCGCGCGTGAAGTCGTGGTCGAGCAGGCCGGGCGCCGCGGCCTCGGGCACGACGGCCGTGTCGAGCGCGGTCGGCACGCCGTCGAGATGGCGGATGCGGCGGATGCGGTAGACCGGCGTGCCCGGGGCGATGCCGAGCGCCTCGGCATCGTCGAGGCTGGATGCCTCGCGCGCCGCCTCGACGACGGTGGAGGAGGCAGCGAGGCCGAGCCGTTCGGCGGTCTCGCTGAACGACTCCAGGCTCGACGGCCAGTCGCCGCGCGGGGGCCGGGAGACGAACCAGCCGCGGCCCTGGTGGGAGGTGAGCGCGCCGGCTTCGACGAGGTGGGCGAGCGCGCGCCGCAGCGTGACCCGAGAGACGTCGAGCTGCTCGCAGAGCTCGCGCTCCGGCGGGAGCCGGGTGCCGAGCGGATACTGTCCGGCCTCGACGGCCGCCAGGATCGAGCCCGCGACGCGCGACCAGAGCGGGTCGGGTCGTCCGCTCGCGAGCAGCGCGTCGGAGGGCGGGCGGGTCATCGGGCGACCAGCACCTTCTCCCACGTGCCCGAGCGCATCGAGCGGTAGCAGGCGTCGAGGATGCAGTTGACGGTCCAGCCGTCCTCGAAGGTCTCGATCGGGGTCTCGCCGGCCGCGAAGCGCTGCACGAAGTGGCGCATCTGCTGCGAGAAGCCGTAGGCGCGGGTCTCCTCGGGCACCGGGTGCACCCAGCCGGTGTCGACGTCGGCCTTCTCGACGAGGTAGCCGACGGGCTTCGTGATGAAGCCCCACACGGGGCTCACCGAGGTGTCGGTGACGAGCCGGCCGGCGCTGCCGGAGAACTCGTGGCGCAGCTGCATGCCGCCCTGTTCGGCCCAGGACGCCTCGATGATCGCGAGCTGGCCGCGCTCGAACTTCAGGAGCGCGACGGCGGTGTCCTCGCCGGTGGTCTTGTCGGCGTGGCGGAGCGTCGCGCCCCAGGCGAACGCCTCGACGACGCGGTTGTCCTTGCCGAAGAAGTGGCGGGCGGACTCGACGGTGTGGCAGCCCATGTCGAGCAGGGCGCCGCCGCCGGCGGTCTCCGCGTCCCAGAAGTGCGCGGCGTGGGGGCCGGAGTGCGCCTCCCTGGCGCGCATCGTGAGCAGGTCGCCGATGCCGCCGGCCGCGGCCATGCGGTGCGCCTGCTCGATGTTCGGCGAGAAGACCGAGCTCTCGGCGTAGCCGTGCCAGACGCCGGCCTCCTCGACGATGCGCAGGATCTCCGCCGCCTCGGCGCCCGTGCGGGCGAGGGGCTTGGTGCAGACGATCGCCTTGCCGGCGGCTGCGGCGATGCGCACGGCCTCGAGGTGGGCCTCGTTCGGCAGGGCGATGACGACGAGGTCGATCGAGGGGTCGGCGCACAGCTCGGCGGGGTCGGTGGTCCAGAGCGGGCTGTTCCAGCGCTCGGCGAACGCGCGGGCCTTGTCGGCGTCGCGCGAGGTGTTGCCGGCGAGCACGGCCTCGCGGACGTCGAGCAGCGAGTCCGCGTAGCAGTCGGCGATGAAGCCGGAACCAAGGATGCCGACACGAATCACAGGTCCTCCAACGATCGATGCGCCCGCCTTACCGGACGGTGTACCAATCTGTATCAGACAATACAACTACGCACAATCAATCAATCCAGAAAATACCTCTTGCTACCTCATTGGTACAACAGTATGCTGACGGCACCGCGCGGCGAGGCGCATCCGCTCTCCCCGCGACGGCTTCCATCCCCCTGACCGAGCGACACCACAGCAAGAGAGAAGGAACCGATGCGTTCGAAACTCGCTCCGCTCGCCACCCTCGCCGTCGCCGCCCTGGGCCTCGGACTCGCCGGCTGCGCCGCCGGCGGATCGGGCGACGGCGACACCACCAAGATCGTGCTGGGCACCTGGCGCACCGAAGACGCGGCGATGTGGGAGAACGACATCATCCCCGCGTTCGAGCAGAGCCATCCCGGCATCACGGTCGAGTACGCCCCCGTCGACACCAACGACTACAACGCGGCCATCCAGTCGCAGATCGAGGGCGGCACCGGACCCGACGTCATCATGTGCCGTCCGTTCGACGTCAACCGCTCCTGGATCGAGCAGGGCTACTTCGACTCGCTCGCCGAGCTCGACGCCATCTCGACGTTCCCCGAGTCCGCGCTGACCGCCTGGGAGGGCGACGACGGCACGCCCTACTGCGTCCCCGTCGCCTCGGTGCTCGCGGGCTTCTACTACAACACCGCGATCTTCGACGAGCTCGGCCTCGAGGTGCCGACGACCCAGGCCGAGTTCATCGACGTGCTCGACGCCATCAAGGAGGACGGCACGTACACGCCGTTGGCCCTCGGCTCCGCCGACGGCTGGCAGCTCGCGTACAACATGCTCTACCAGGTGGGCCCGAACGCCTGGCACGGCGAAGACGGTCGACTCGGCCTCATCGACGGCACCAAGAAGCTCACCGACCCCGACTTCGTCGAGGGCTTCCGGGTGTTCGACTCCTTCAAGGACTACCTGCCCAAGGGCTACGAGTCGATCTCCTACGAGGACATGACGCAGCTGTTCACCCTCGGCCAGGCCGCGATCCTGCCCGACGGCTCGTGGCAGATCAGCCAGGTCACCTCGACCGGGCTCGACGTCGGCGTCTTCGGCGCCCCGCCCGCCGCGGCCGGCGACCAGCGCTACCAGCAGGAGATGGCCGACATGGCCTTCGGTCTGAACGCCGCGGGCAAGCAGAAGGAGGCCGCGACCGAGTTCCTCGAGTGGCTCGGCACGCCGGAGTTCCAGCAGCTCTACGTGAACAAGCTGCCCGGCTTCTTCTCGATGGGCTCCGAGCCGGTGAGCTACGACGACCCGCTCGCCCAGGAGTTCGCCGACCTGAAGGAGGGCGCCGAGCTCACCTCCCGCCTCGCCCTCGACCGCCTGAGCGCCGGCCAGCCGCCGCTCGACGACGAGATCTGGCGCGTCGCCCAGCTCATGTACAACTCCGGGCTCTCCCCGGAGGAGGCGACCGCCGAGCTCCAGAAGGGGCTCGACTCCTGGTACACACCGGCCGGGTAGTCGCACGAACGGCCGGGGCGGGCGACGCCCGCCCCGGCCGACCCGGCTCGCCGCGCCATCCGCCCGTCCGTCCCCCGGACCGCCCCCGCCCCCGAGGAGTCCACGCATGATCCGAACCGGCACCCGATACCGGATGCTCGCCCTGTTCGTCGCGCCCGCGCTCGTGGTGTACGTCGCCTTCGCGGTGTACCCGCTGCTCAGCTCCGTGGGGATGAGCTTCTTCGACTCCGGCGGCGGCGAGAGCACCTTCGTCGGATTCGGCAACTACGTGGAGCTGTTCACGAACCCCACCACGAGCGAGCGGTTCTGGAACGCGCTCGTGAACAATGTCGAGTTCTTCCTCATCCACCTCCTCGTGGAGCTGCCGATCGGCCTGCTCATCGCGGCCCTGCTCACCTCGGGCCGGCTCCGCCGCTCGGTCGGCGTCTACCGCACGCTGCTCTTCATCCCCGCGACGCTCTCGGTCGTCATCGTCGGCTTCCTCTGGCGGCTCATCATCAACCCGCTGTGGGGCATCGTCGAGTTCCCGCTGCTCGGCAACGAGGCGACGGCCCTGCCGACGATCTCGCTGATGTCGGTCTGGCAGTACCTCGGCATCCCGATGGTGTTCCTCTACACCGCGCTGCTCGCCATCCCCGACGACGTCGTCGAGGCCTCGCGCATCGACGGCGCGGGCGCCTGGACGATCTTCTGGCGGATCAAGTTCCCGCTCATCGCGCCGCAGTTCGGGCTGATCACGATCCTCACCTACATCTGGACGTTCAACGGCTTCGACATCGTCTACGCGCTGAACGGCTCGGCCCCGGGCCCGAACTACTCGACCGACATCCTCGGCACCTTCTTCTACCGATCCTTCTTCGGCTCGAGCGGACAGGTCGCCGACCTCGACCTCGGAGCGACGGTCGCGAGCGTCATCTTCGCGATCATCCTCGTCACGACCGCCGCCTACTTCTGGGTGCTCCAGCGGCGCCTGAAGACCTACGAGCTCTGAGAGACGCCATGACCACCGTGACCCCGCCCCGCCAGCGTCGCCGCGTGCGCCCGGCCGACCGCGCCGCGAACGTCGGCTTGCACGCCGCGCTCATCGCCCTCTCGCTCGGCGCCGTCGTGCCCGTGCTCATCGTCGTGATGAACTCCTTCAAGACGACGCAGGGCATCTTCGGCTCCTTCCTCGCGCCGCCCGACGCCGAGACGTTCAGCGTGCAGGGCTACCTGAACGTCTTCAGCCGCGGCAACTTCCTGCTGAACTACCAGAACAGCCTCATCGTGACGATCTTGACCATCGTGCTCACGATCGTGCTCGGCACGCTCGCCGCGTGGGCGCTCGTCGAGTACCGCGTGCCGATCGCGCCGGCGCTCGCCGGGTTCTTCGTCATCGGCATCATGCTGCCGATCCGCCTCGGCACCGTGCCGCTGCTGAAGACGATGACCGCGTGGGGCATCGTCGACACGCTCGGCGCCCTCGTGCTCGTCTACACGGCGATGCAGTTGCCGCTCGCGATCGCGCTCATGACGACGTACTTCCGCGCGGTGCCCGCCGAGCTGAAGGAGGCCGCGCGCATCGACGGGGCCGGCGAGTGGCGCACGCTCTGGATCACGCTGCCGATCGTGCGCGTCGGCATCGCGGCGGTCGCGTCGATCACGATGCTGCCGGTGTGGAACGACCTCTGGTTCCCGCTCATCCTCGCCCCCGGTAAGGGCAACCAGACCGTGACCCTCGGGGTGCAGCAGTTCGTCGGGCAGTTCCAGAGCGACTACCCGGCGCTGCTCGCCGCGCTGACGCTCGGCGCGATCCCGCTCGTGGTGCTCTTCGCGGTGTTCTCGAAGCAGTACATCGCGGGCCTCAGCAAGGGCTACGGGAAGTGAGCCGGGGCGCCCCCGGTGCCGCGTCCGCGGCGCGCGCCGGGGGCGCGGCGAGCGGTGCGGCGCCGTGGCTCGCCTTCGGGGCGTGGCAGCTCGCGATGCTCGCGGTGATGGTCTTCGCGATGACGACGGGCCCGCACCCGCTCGCCCAGCTCGGCGCGGCGCTGCTGCTCGTGGCGCTCGCCGGTGTCGACGCGGTGCGGGCCAGGCGCGGCCGGCACGATCCGCGGATGGTGCTCGACGGGCTCGCGATGGCCGGCCTCGTCGCCCTGCCCTTCCTGCTGCCGGCGAGCGGGCACCATCCCGGCGGGACGGCGGGCGGCGCGGCCGACGGCGGAGCGCTGCCCGCGGCGCTCGCCGCGGCGATCGCGGTCGGCTGGTGGCTGGGCCGGGTCGCACCGCTCATCCGGACCGGTCGCGGCGCGCTCCGGCCGGAGCCGATCGCCGTCGCCGGGGTTGTGGTCTCCGGGGCGATGGTGCTCGTCATGGCCGCGATGCACGTCGTCGGCGCCCATCCCTGAGCGGCCGCTGTGCGAGGATGACTGGCGGACGGCCGCGCGGCGGCCGACCGCCACCGGAGGGGGAGCGATGGACCGCGAGCCGAACGCCCGCACCGCGACCCTGCACGACGTCGCCCGCGAGGCCGGGGTGTCCCTCGCGACCGCCTCGCGCGTGCTCAACGGCAGCACCCGGAAGGTCAACGAGGAGTACCGGCAGCGCGTCATCGACGCGGCCGCGCGGCTCGACTACACGACGAACCTCTCCGCCCAGGCGATCGTGCGCGGCTCGACGACGACGGTCGCGCTGCTCGTCGCCGACATCGCCGACCCCTACTTCGCCCAGATCGCCGCCGGCGTCGTGCGCGAGGCCGACGAGGACGGCCTGATCGTCACGATGGCCGCTACCGAGCGCGACCCCGAGCGCGAGCTCGCGCTCGTGCGCACCCTCCGCGGTCAGCGGCCGCGCGCGATGCTGCTCGCGGCGTCCCGTCGCAGCGACGAGCCGGAGACGGCGGCGCTCGTCGCCGAGCTGGCCTCGTACGAGCGGGCCGGCGGCCGGGTCGCCTACCTCGGCTCGGGCGAGCTGGACTTCCGCGCCGTCCGCATCGGCAACGTGGCGGGCGCCGAGGCGCTGGCCCGCGCGCTCGCCGGGCTCGGCTATCGGCGCTTCGCGGTGCTCGCCGGGCCCGAGGGCCTGCACACGGGCGACGACCGGCTTCGCGGCTTCACGGCGGGCGTCGAGGCGGCCGGCGGCACGATCGCGCGCGTCGAGCGCGCCGGCTTCACCCGCGACGACGGTCGCGAGGGGATGCAGCGGCTGCTGAAGCGGGGCGTCGAGGGCATCGAGCTCGTCTTCGCCGTGAACGACGTGATGGCCATGGGGGCGATGACCGCGCTGCGCGAGGCGGGGCTCGAACCGGGACGCGAGCTCGCGGTCGCGGGCTTCGACGACATCCCGACGGTGCAGGACGTGTCGCCGCCGCTCACGAGCGTGCGGATCCCGCTGCAGGAGACCGGCCGGCGGCTGCTGCGGGTCGCCCTCGGCGAGGAGACCGCGGCGGACGGCGGCGAGGCGTCCGCCGAGGTCGTGCTGCGCGCGAGCACCCCCGCTCGCTGACCCCGCCCACGTTCCGAGTTGCCCGACTTTCATGAAAGTCGGGCAAGTCCCAGCCGCCTTCTGTGTTGCCCGACTTTCATGAAAGTCGGGCAA
>NZ_BMRJ01000001.1:1293969-1303336 GCF_014648575.1 Agromyces mediolanus
GGGAGAGGTCGGCGTCAGCCGGTGACGTGCACGGGCGGTTCGGTCGCGCCGGGGATGTACGCGGCGACGTGCGCGTTCACGATCGCCACGGACCGCTCGGCGTCGCCGGAGGCCAGTGCTTCGACGATGCCGCGGTGGCCCTCGGCGGCGACGTCGAGCGGCTCCTCGTTCGTGAGCATGGTCATGATGGTCATGATCTCGATGCCGAGCGCGTTCCAGGCGCGCAGCAGGGAGTCGTTCTGCGCCGAGCGCACGACCTCGCGGTGGAACTGGGTGCAGGCGTTCGCGTAAGCGAGCCGGTCGTCGAGGGTGGCGACGCGCACGAGCTCGTCGAGGGCGGCCTCGAGCCGTGACGGGTCGGCGGCGACGTGCGGTGCCGCGAGGCGGGCCGCGACGGCCTCGAGCGCCGCGCGCACCGGCACGGCCTCGGCCAGTTCGCGTTCGCCGACCTCGCGCACGCGGGTGCCGACGTGGCTGCGCGCCTCGAGCAGGCCGAAGGCGGCGAGCTCGCGGAACGCCTCGCGCACGGGCGTCTGGCTCGTGCCGAGCCGTTTGGCGATGTCGAGCTCGCGCACGGGGGAGCCCGGGGCGAGCCGACCGTTGGCGATCTCGACGAGCAGGTAGTCGCGCACCCGGCTGCCGAGCGTGGCCCGGTCGAGCAGGCCGGGGCTCGTCCCGCCGTCGGCTGCGCCCATGCCGCCCCCTTCGCTGACCGCGGGCACCCCAGTTCGGGGCCCCGCTCTGGGTCGATCATACGCGGCGGGGGTGGCGTGCTGCAGGATTATCGATAATCCTTGACGCAGTATCGATCGCCCGGTACTGTCGCTGAGCAGGCGTTGGAAAACGTTTCCCCAACACGATGAAGTGGAGTGCGCATGAGCCATGCGTTGGAGGTGCGAGGCCTCGCGAAGTCCTTCTTCGGCTACCCGGCCCTCGCCGGCGTCGACCTCGTGGTCGAGGCGGGGGAGGTGCACGCCCTCGTCGGCGAGAACGGCGCGGGCAAGTCCACGCTGATGAAGATCCTCGCCGGCGTGCAGCAGGCCGACGCGGGCACCGTGCGCATCGACGGCGAGCTCCGCACGTTCCACCACCCGCAGGCCGCCTACGCCGCGGGCGTGTCGACCGTCTACCAGGAGTTCAACCTCCTGCCCGACCGCACGGTCGCCGAGAACATCCTGCTCGGCCGCGAGCCCCGCCGCTTCGGCCTCGTCGACCGGCGCGCGATGCGCCGCCGCGCCGCCGAACTGCTCGCCGAGATCGGCGTCGACGGCATCTCGCCGAACGCCCTCGTGCGCACCCTTTCCGTCGCCGAGCAGCAGATCGTCGAGATCGCCAAGGCGCTGAGCTACGAGCCGCGCATCATCTCGATGGACGAGCCGACGGCGGCCCTCGCCGAGCACGAGGTCGAACTGCTCTACGCGATCGTGCGCCGGCTCTCCGCGCGCGGCGTCGCCGTGCTCTACGTCTCGCACCGCATGCGCGAGATCTTCGAGCTGTGCTCGAAGATCACCGTGCTGAAGGACGGTGCGCTCGTCGCCACCCTCGACACCGCCGAGACCGACGAGTCCGAGGTCGTGCGGCTCATGGTCGGCCGCGCGCTCTCCGCCTTCTTCCCCGAGCCGGCCCCGGGCGAGGACCGCCGCGAGCTGCTCGCGATCACCGGCGCAGGCAATGCGCAGCTCGACGGCATCACGCTCGGCATCCACCGGGGCGAGATCCTCGGCATCGCCGGGCTGCAGGGCTCCGGGCGCACCGAGCTGCTCGAGGCCATCGCCGGCGTCGCCCCCTTCACCCGCGGCTCGATGCGGCTCGAGGGGCGCGACTACCGGCCGCGCCGGCCCGCGCACGGCATCGACGCCGGCATCGCCTACCTCACCGAGGACCGCAAGGGCTCGGGGCTCGCCCTCGAGCAGTCCATCGAGGACAACGCGCTCGCCGTCGTGCGCTCGAGCGCCCCGCGCCGGGCCCGCACGGCAGCGCGCGGGCTGACCCCGCTGCTCTCCGAGCTCGACGTCTCGGCCCGCGGGCCGGAGCAGATCGTGCGCTACCTCTCCGGCGGCAATCAGCAGAAGGTCGTGCTCGCGAAGTGGCTGCTGCTCGACCCCGGGCTGATCCTGCTCGACGAGCCGACCCGCGGCATCGATGTGGGCGCGAAGCGCGCCGTCTACGAGGTGATGCGCCGGCTCACCGCCGCGGGCCACGCGATCGTCATGGTCTCCTCCGAGCTGCCCGAGGTGATCGGCATGAGCGACCGGATCGTCGTCATGCGCGACGGCCGCGTCGCCGGGTCCCTCGATCGCGGACCGAGCGAGGAGCAGGTGGCCGCGCTGGCCGCCGGAACGGCGGTGGCGGCATGAGCGCGCTCGCACGACTGCGCGGCGGGCTCGGCTCCACCGCCGGCGTCTACCTCGTGCTGCTCGGCGTGATCGTCGTCGCGGCCGTCGTCGTCGCCGCGGCCGGACGCAACCTCTTCACGCCGGGCAACCTCACCGTGCTCATGACGAGCATCGCCGTGCTCGGCTTCGTCGCGATCGGCCAGACGCTCGTCATCCTTGTCGGCAGCCTCGACCTCTCCGTCGCGTACCTCGTGAGCCTGTCGAGCGTGCTCGCCGCCGGCACCATGGCCGGCGCCTCGGGCGGCACCGTGCCCGGGATCGTCACGGCGCTCGTCGCGACCGCCGTCATCGGGGCGCTGACCGGATGCCTCGTCGCGTACCTGCAGCTCAGCGGCTTCATCGCCTCGCTCGGCGTCGGGCTGCTCGTGGCCGGCTACCTCGCGAGCTACTACCGGGGCACCACGGGCAAGGCGAGCCCCGAGCTCGCCGCCTTCGGCTCGGCGAGCATCGGCCCGCTGCCGGTGCCCACCCTGCTGATGCTCGCGTGCCTCGTGCTCGCGGTCGTGCTCGTCGGGCGCACCAGGATGGGCATGCACCTGCTCGCCGTCGGCGGCGACGCCCACGTCGCCCGCATGTCCGGCGTCCGCGCGGGGACCCCGGTGGTCGTCGCGCACGCCCTCTCCGGGCTCTGCGCGGGCATCGCCGGCGTCGTGATCGTCGCCCGTCTCGGCGTGGGCAGCCCGACCGTCGGCGAGCAGGGCGGCTACGACCTGCTCTCGATCGCCGCCGTCGTGCTCGGCGGCGCCTCGCTCGCGGGCGGCCGGGGCTCGCTCTGGGGCACGCTCGGCGGCATCCTCATCTTCGCCGTCGTCGACAGCGCGATGGGCATCCTCCAGGTGAACCCCTTCCTCAAGGAGGTCGTGCGCGGCGTCGTCATCGTCGCCGCCGTCGCCCTCTACGCCCGCCGGGCCGCCCCGCTCGTGCGCCGCCGCTTCGCGGCCGGCGCCGGGCCCGAGCCGGCCGAGGCATCCGCGGCGACCGCCGCCGGCCCGACCGCCCCCGTCACGGAAGGAGCCGAACGATGACCGGCACCGTCGTCGAGCCCGCCGTCACCAGGTACGACCCGAGCCGGCCCCCGCTGGCGAAGCGGATCGCCGCCGGCCTCGCCACCCCTGGCGGCATCGTCTGGGTGCTGCTCGTCGCGCTGCTCGTCGCGGTCGTCGTCTACAACCCGCAGCTCGCCGCCCCCGAGCAGTTCCTACGGCTGATCGCGCGGATGGCCCCCGTCGCCATCGTCGCGGTCGGGCAGTACTTCGTGCTCGTCTCCGGCGAGTTCGACCTGTCGATGGGCGCCGTGATCGGCGTGCAGGTGGTGCTCGCCGGCACGCTCATCGGCGACGACCCCTCGCGGATCCTGCCCGTCGTGCTGCTCATGTTCGCCGTCGCGATCGTCGTCGGCCTCGTGAACGGGCTCGTGACGACGCTGCTGCGGGTGCCGGGCTTCATCACCACGCTCGGCACGATGCTCATCCTCTCCGGCCTCACCTTCTACGCGACCGGCGGCTCCGCCGGCCAGAACCCGGCCGAGGAGTTCCGGGTGCTCGGCCGCAGCGGGCTCGAGCTGCCGGTGCTCGGGTACCTGCCGTGGGCGATCGTCGTGCTCGTCGCCGTGGTCGCGGTCGCGGCCTGGCTGGTGCGTCGCCCGTTCGGCCGGCTCCTTCTGCTGTCCGGCGACAACCCGCGGGTCGCGCACCTGGCTGGGTCGCCCGTGTGGTGGCTGCAGACCCGGGCGTACCTGCTCTCCGCGCTGGCGGCGACCGTGGCCGCGATCCTGCTCGTCGGCTACGCGGGCGTGCACCCCTCCGTCGGCTCCGGTTACGAGTTCACGGCGATCACCGCGTGCGTCATCGGCGGGGTCGTGCTCGGCGGCGGCCGCGGCTGGCTGCTCTCCGCGGTCGCCGGGGCGCTCGTGCTGGAGAGCCTGTTCACACTGCTGAACTTCGTCGGCGTCGCCGCCACCTGGCGACCCACCGTGCAGGGCGCGATCATCCTCGTCGCGATGGCCGTCACCGTGCTCCGAACCATCCGGCGGCGTCGCCCGCCGGCCGCAGAGGTCCCGCCGCGCTCCGAGCCCGGCGCGGGCGAGGGGGCCCCCGCCCCCGCCACCGCACCACAGCAACCGAGAGGAACATGATGCAACGACGCACCTCCCGCCTCGCCCTCGTCGGCGCCGGCGTCTTCGCGCTCGCGCTCACGGCGTGCGCGCCCGGCGCGAACGCCGGCGGCGGCTCCGAGAGCGAGCCGAGCGCCGAAGCCAACCCCTGGTTCGACCAGGCTCAGTTCGACCTGGAGAACGAGCGGCGCGCCGCGCAGTTCGAGGGCGACCCGGCGAAGCCCTACCTGCAGTACCTCGCCGGCGACATGGTCGCGGCGGCGGACTACGCGCTCGACCGGCCCGGCAAGGTGTGCTTCGCCAACGCCTCGCTCTCGAACACCTGGCGGCAGACCGGCTGGATCACGATGAACCAGCAGCTGCAGGTGCTGCAGGAGCAGGGCGTCGTGGCCTCGATGGAGACGCGCGACGCGCAGGACTCCGACGACACCCAGGTCGCCGACATCGACTACTTCGTGAACGAGGGCGACTGCGACGGCTTCATCATCTCGCCGTACTCGCCCGACGCGACGACCGCGGCCGTCGAGCGCGCCTGCGAGACCGGCAAGCCGGTCATCGTCTTCGACCGCGCCGTGAGCACCGACTGCGTGACCTCGTTCGTGCACTCGATCGGCGGCATGGCGTGGGGCGTCGACGTCGGCGAGTTCATCGCCGACCAGCTCGAGCCGGGCGACAAGGTCGTCGCGCTCCGCACCGCCGCGGGCGTCGACGTCTTCGAGTCCCGCTGGGCCGCCTCGCAGAAGATCTTCGACGACGCCGGCATCGAGTACGTCGACTACCTCACGGGCGCCGACCCGGCCGAGATCAAGAAGGCCGTCACCGACGAGATCGCCAAGGGCGAGATCGACGCCGTCTGGGTCGACCTCGGCGACCAGTCCGTCCCCGCGATCGAGGCGTTCGAGGACGCCGGCGTGGACGTGCCGATCGTGAACGGCGAGGACAACATGGCGTACCTGCGGGCCTGGAAGGAGCGGGACCTCAACGGCTTCGGCGGCGTCTACTCCAACTTCCAGTGGCGCACCGCGCTGCTCGCGCTGACGCAGCTCTGGCAGGGCCAGGACATCCCGAAGGACTGGGTGGTGCCGCAGACGCCCATCACGAGCGCCGAGCTCGACGCCGTGCTGCGCGTGAACGACGCGATGCCCGACGTGCACTCGACGTCGTTCGGCGGCGAGGACCTGCCCGGGTTCCCCGACGCCTGGCGCGACCGCATCATCCCCTGATCGGGCGGCGGGGCGCCTCGAGGCATCCGAGGCGCCCCGCCCTCCGCACGACACTCGCACGACTCCCGCTCCACCGCACCATCGAGAAGGCCAGCATGACCGAAGACCAGCCGGCGCCCGCCGCTCCGGACGCCACCGCCAGCACCCTGCTCGCGCTCGCGCGGGCGCTCTACCCGCATCCCGGCATCCCCGACGGCCCGTACGTGCGCGCGGTCGCGCTCCTCGCCGCCGACGCCGCGGCGTCCTCCGAGCTCTCGGCGCTCGTCACCGCCGGCGCCGCCGAGGCGGCCGCCGACCTCGGCGACCCGGGCTCCGCGACGCTCGAGGCCCGCACCGCCTGGCTCGCCGCGCACGAGGGCGAGGCGTTCTTCGCCTTCGTCCGCGAGCGGATCTGCTTCCACCTCTACGACGACCGCGAGGTGTGGCAGCTGCTCGGCTACCCCGGGCCGTCGTACGCGCTCGGCGGGTACCTGCACCGCGGCTTCGACGAGCTGCCCTGGCTGCCGGACCCCCGGGTCGAGGAGCTCGACGAGCCGCTCGTCGAGATCGGCCCGCTCGGCGCGTCCGCCGCCGCATCGGCCGGCGTGGAGGTGACCGCATGAGGCACTACGAACTGGATGACGCGGACGTCGCCGTCATCGTCGGCTCCGGTCCGGGCGGCGCGAGCCTCGCCCTGCGGCTCGCCCGCGCCGGGCTCGACGTCGTCATGCTCGAGTCCGGCCGCTGGATCGACCCCGAGGACTTCGTCGACGACGAGCGGATCGCCTTCGCGCAGTTGTCCTGGCTCGAGGCGAGGCGCGCGACGGGCGGCTGGACGCTCGCGCAGGACTTCCCCGCGCTGCCCGCCTGGAACGGCCACGCCGTCGGCGGCACCGCGCTGCTCTGGACCGGGCTCACCCCGCGCTTCAAGGACCACGAGTTCCGCACCCGCTCGAGCTACGGCGAGATCGCGGGCGCGTCACTCGCGGACTGGCCGATCGACCCCGCCGAGCTCGCCCCTTACTACGAGGAGTCGGAGCGGGCGATGGGCGTCTCGCACCGCCAGGGCCGCCCGCCCATGCCGGCGAACACCTCGTACCGGGTCTTCGCGAACGGGGCGGAGCGGGTCGGCTACCGCCACTACGCGACCGGCCCGTACGCGACGAACGTCGAACCCTACGACGGCCGCCCGGGCACGATCCAGGACGGCTTCAACTCGCAGGGCGACCGCCACCGCTCGAAGTGGACCCCGCTCGTCAGCGAGATCCCGAAGGCCATCGCGACCGAGCGCTTCGAGCTGCGCCCCGAGTCGCACGCCGTGCGGATCACCCTCGACGCCGCGGGACGGGCCGACGGCGTCGAGTACCTCGACCGCGACGGCGTGCTCCGCCGGCAGCGCGCCGCGCTCGTCGCCGTGGCGGGCAACGCCATCGAGACGCCGCGGCTGCTGCTGCTCTCGGCGACCGTCGGGCACGAGCACGGCCTCGGCAACGCCTCCGACCACCTCGGCCGGCACTACATGCGGCACACGACCGGCGTCGTCTACGGGCAGTTCCCCGAGGAGGTGCACATGTACCGCGGCGAGAACATGGCGGGCATCGTCGCCGACGAGTCCCGGCACGACCCCGAGCGCGGCTTCGCGGGCGGGTACTACCTCGAGACGATCTCGCAGGGGCTGCCCTCGTTCACCACCTTCATGGAGCCCGGCGGCTGGGGCGCCGACTTCACCGCCCGCGTCGAGGGCTACCCGCGCACCGCCGCGAGCTGGATCTGCGGCGAGGACCTCCCGCAGCCGGGCAACCGGGTGACGCTCTCGGACGAGCTCGTCGACCGCTGGGGGCTGCCCGCCCCCGAGGTGCACTACGACGACCACCCGAACGACGTCGCGATGCGCGAGCACGCCTACGGCCGGGTCGAGGCGATGTTCCGGGCGGTCGGCGCCGAACGCGTCTGGCGCGCCCCCGCGATGCCCTCCGGCCACAACCTCGGCACCGCGCGCATGAGCGCGGACCCGGCCAACGGGGTCGTGGACCCCGAGGGGCGCGTGCACGGCGTGCCCAACCTCTTCGTCTCGGACGGCTCGGTGTTCACCACCGGCGCCGCGGCGAACCCGACCCTGACGATCATGGCGCTCTCCCTCAGGCAGGGCGACCGGATCGTCGACACGCGACGCCGCGGCGAACTCTGATCGCGGCGCGGAGAACACGGAAGGACAACGAGATGGCGATCGCGACGATCAACCCGACGACCGGAGCGGTGGAGCGCGAGTTCGCGCCGCACACGCCCGAGCAGGTGGAGCAGATCCTGGCCCGCGCCGATGCGGCGAACGCCGTGCTGCGCCGCACGACGTTCGCCGAGCGGGCGGCGTGGATGCGTCGGGCCGCCGACCTCCTCGACGCGGACCTCGAGCAGGCGGCCGCCCTCGCCTCGACCGAGATGGGCAAGACGCTCGGCACGGCGAAGTACGAGGTGACGAAGTCGGCGAACGGCATGCGCTGGTACGCCGACCACGCCGAGGAGTACCTCGCCGCGGAGGAGCCGGTGCCGGCGGCCTCGGTCGGGGCGAGCGCGGCGCGCGTCGTCTACCAGCCGATCGGCACGGTGCTCGCCGTGATGCCGTGGAACTACCCGTACTGGCAGGTGATCCGCTTCGCGGCGCCCGCGCTCATGGCGGGCAACACCGGGCTCCTGAAGCACGCCTCGAGCGTGCCGCAGACGGCGCTGTACCTCGGCGAGCTGTTCGAGCGGGCCGGCTTCCCGGCGGGCGCGTTCCAGACGCTGCTCATCGAGGGGGCCGCGGCATCCGCCCTGATCCAGGACCGCCGCATCCGCGCCGTGACCCTGACCGGCTCCGTCGGCGCCGGCGCAGCGGTCGCCGAGGCAGCCGGCCGCAACATCAAGAAGAGCGTGCTGGAGCTCGGCGGCACCGACGCCTTCGTGGTGCTGCCGAGCGCCGACGTCGCGAAGTCCGCCGAGGCGGGCGCGGCCTCGCGCACGCAGAACAGCGGGCAGAGCTGCATCTGCGCGAAGCGTTTCTACGTGCACGACGACGTCTACGAGGAGTGGTTCGCGCTCTTCCTCGAGCGGATGCGCGCGACGACCGCGGGCGACCCCTTCGACGCGGCGACGGGCTTCGGGCCGATGGCGACCGAGCAGGTGCGGGCCGACGCCCACGAGCTCGTCGCCGACGCGATCGCGAAGGGCGCGACCGTGCACACGGGCGGCGAACTGCCCGACGGGCCCGGCTGGTTCTACCCGGCGACGGTGCTCACCGACGTCACGCCCGAGATGCGGATCTTCCGGGAGGAGTGCTTCGGACCGGTCGCGTGCGTCTACCGGGTCGGCTCGCTCGAGGAGGCGGTCGAGCTGGCGAACGACTCCGAGTTCGGCCTCGCGGCGAGCGTCTGGACGACGGAGGCCGAGGAGATCGCCCGGCTGCAGGACGAGCTCGAGTTCGGCGCGGTGTTCGCGAACGGCAACTCGGCGTCGTTCTTCGGCCTGCCCTTCGGCGGCGTGAAGGACTCCGGCTACGGCCGTGAGCTCGGCGCCTTCGGCATCCGCGAGTTCGTGAACATCAAGACCGCCTGGACGGCCTGAGCCGCCGGCCGCACCGCCAAAAAACCGAGTTGCCCGACTTTCATGAAAGTCGGGCAACT
>NZ_BMRJ01000001.1:1303423-1313410 GCF_014648575.1 Agromyces mediolanus
GGCGGTGCGCTCGACGACGTCCTGCGGCAGGGCGGGCGGCTCCTGCCCGGCGGAACGGTCCCAGTTGGCGCTCAGCCAGTCGCGCACGATCTGCTTGTCGAAGCTCGCGAGCCGCTCGGCGAGCGGGGCGTCGGTGCGGGCGTACGCTTCGGCATCCCAGTAGCGGCTCGAGTCGCTCGTGAGCACCTCGTCGCCGAGGGTGACGATGCCCGTCTCGCGGTCGGCGCCGAACTCGAACTTCGTGTCGGCGAGGATGACGCCGTGCGCCTCGGCGATCGCGGAGGCCTTCGCGAAGACCTCGAGCGAGATGGTGCGCAGCTGCTCGGCGACGACCTCGCCGACCAGCTCGACGGTGCGTTCGTACGACACGTTCACGTCGTGCTCGCCGACCGGCGCCTTCCACGCCGGGGTGTACACCGGCTCGGGCAGCTTGTCGCCGTCGGAGAGGCCCGCGGGCAGCGGCATCCCGCCGATCGCGCCCGTCTGCAGGTACTCCTGGTAGCCGCCGCCGGTGAGGTAGCCGCGCACGACGCACTCCACCGGGAACATGTCGAGCGTGCGGCACACGGTCGCCCGCGGGGCGACCTCGGCGGGCACGGGCGGCACCTCGAAGCGGTCGTCGTGGGGCTGCACGAGGTGGTTCGGCACCTCGGGCAGCTGCTCGAACCACCAGTGCGTGAGCTCGGTGAGCAGCGCGCCCTTGCCCGGGATGGCGGGGTCGAGGACCCGGTCGAAGGCGCTCACCCGGTCGCTCGCGACGACGAGCACGATCGGGGAGCGCCGCAGCGGATCGCCTGTCCACGTGTCGTCGTCGTCGGGCGTGGCCGCGGGCACGTAGAGGTCGCGGACCTTGCCGGAGTAGACGTGCTGCCAGCCGGGCAGTTCGGGGGCGTTCGTCATCCGTCGGGCCTCTCTCAGTCGGCGACGCGGGCCGCGATGTCGGTGCGGTACTGCCCGCCGTCGAGGCGGATGCGTCCGATGGCGTCGTAGGCGCGGCGGCGGGCCTCGGCGAAGTCCTCGCCGACGGCGACGACGTTCAGCACGCGGCCGCCGGTCGCGACGAGCCCGGGGGCCTCGTCGTCGGCGGCCACGGCGGTCGCGGCGTGTGCGAGGTGCACGCCGGGCACCTCGGCGGCCTGGTCGATGCCCTCGATCGCGCGACCCGTCTCGGGCCGCTCGGGGTAGCCCTCGCTCGCGAGCACGACCGTGACGGCCGCCTCGGGGCGAAACTCGGGCTTCGGCAGCCCGCCGAGTCCGCCGGTCGCGGCGGCGAGCAGCAGCCCGGACAGCGGCGTCGCGAGGCGGGGCAGCACGACCTGCGTCTCCGGGTCGCCGAAGCGGGCGTTGAACTCGATGACGCGGATGCCGCGGCTGGTCAGGATGAGGCCTGCGTACAGCAGCCCGGCGAACGGCGTGCCCTCGGCGGCGAGCTGGCGCACGGTCGGCAGGGCGATCGACTCGATGACCTCGTCGACGAAGGTCTCCTCGCTGCCGAACACGTCGCCGCGGCCGTTCGTGGCGCCGGCGAGCCAGGGCAGCGGCGAGTAGGCGCCCATGCCACCGGTGTTCGGGCCCTGATCGGCGTCGAGCAGGCGCTTGTAGTCCTGCGCGGGGGAGAGCGGCAGCACGTGCTCGCCGTCGGAGAGCAGGAACAGCGAGACCTCGGGTCCGTCGAGGAACTCCTCGACCAGCACTGGGCCCTGCTGCAGGTAGTGCGCGGCGTGCGCGAGGGCGGCGTCGCGGTCCTCGGTGACGAGCACGCCCTTGCCGGCGGCGAGCCCGTCGGCCTTCACGACGTAGGGCGCGCCGAACTCGTCGAGCGTGCGGGCGACCTCGTCGAGCTCGGCGGCGCGCACGGCGCGGCCGGTCGGCACGTTCGCGGCGTCCATGATGCGCTTCGCGAAGGTCTTCGAGCCCTCGAGCGCGGCGGCCTCGCGGTTCGGGCCGAAGACGGGCAGGCCGGCGGCGCGGAGCGCGTCGGCGACGCCCGCGACGAGCGGCGCCTCGGGGCCGACGATGACGAGCTCGATGCCGTGCTCGCGCGCGTAGTCGGTGACGACGGCGGGGTCGGTCGGGTCGAGCGCGATAGTCGTGACACTGCCGCGCGCGGAGTCGGTCGGCGAGCCCGCGATGCCCGCGTTGCCGGGGGCCGCGACGATCTCGTGACCGGCCTCCTCGTCGAGCAGGGCGAGGATGATGGCGTGCTCGCGCGCGCCCGAGCCGAGGACGAGGATCTTCACCCCCACAGGCTACCGCGAGGGAGAATGGCGGGATGGCACGGGCGAGGATCGATGACATCGCAGGACGCGACGCGGTCGCGGAGTGGGCGCGCGACGGCGACGGCACCGCGCGTCCGGTGCTCGCGCTCGCGGTCCGCTACACCCTGCAGCTGCTCGCCGAGCTGTCGCCCGGCGGCACGGTCGAGGTGCGGGTGCCGCCGTTCGGCGCCGTGCAGTGCATCGAGGGGCCGCGCCACACGCGCGGCACGCCGCCGAACGTCGTCGAGACGGATGCCTCGACCTGGCTCGGCCTCGCCACCGGCCGCGCCTCGTGGGACGAGGCGCGGGCGAGCGGGCGGGTGCACGCCTCCGGGCAGCGCGCCGACCTCGCGGGGCACGTGCCGGTCATCGCGGTGCGCTGAGCCCCTGGTTCGCTGAGCCTGTCGAAGCGTTGGTTCGCTGAGCTTGTCGAAGCGTTGGTTCGCTGAGCTTGTCGAAGCGTTGGTTCGCTGAGCCTGTCGAAGCGAGGCCCCATGGTTCGCTGAGCTTGTCGAAGCGGCGATCCCCTCGACAGGCTCGGGGAACCACCCCGCCCCTCGACGGGCTCGGGGAACCAGGACGGCTCGGGGAACCAGGACGGGCTCGGGGAACCACGCGTCAGCGGATCGGCAGCACGAGCGGCACGCCCGTGCTCGGGTGCGGCAGCACCTCGACGGCCTGCCCGTAGACGGCCTCGATCCGCTCGGCCGTCAGCACCTCGGCGGGGGCGCCGGTGGCGACGACCCGCCCGCCGCGCAGCAGCGTGATGTCGTCGGCGTACGCCGCGGCGAGGTTCAGATCGTGCAGCACGACGAGCACGGTGTCGCCGCGCTGCGCGTGCGAGCGGGCGAGCCGCAGCACGTCCTCCTGGTGCTTGAGGTCGAGCGCCGCAGTGGGCTCGTCGAGCATGAGCACGGGGGTGCGCTGGGCGAGCACCCGGGCGAGCGCGACGCGGGCCCGCTCGCCGCCGGAGAGCGAGGGCACCGTGCGGTGCGCGAGGTGCGAGACATCCGTCACCGCGAGCGCGTCGTCGACGATCGCGTCGTCCAGCTCTGCCTCCGGACTCCTCGCCCAGGGGTGCCTGCCCATCGCGACGACCTCGCGCACCGGGAACGGGAAGGAGACGCGGTGGTCCTGCGTGAGCACCGCGCGCTCGCGGGCGAGCGCCTTCGGGCTGCGGCCGGCGAGCGGGGCGTCGCCGAGCCGCACCTCGCCGCTCGCGGCGGGCAGGTCGCCGGACAGGGCGGCGAGCAGGGTCGACTTGCCGGCGCCGTTCGGGCCGATGAGCGCGTGCACCCGGCCCGCGTGCGCGGCGAAGTCCACGTCGTGCAGCAGCCGGGCGCCGTCGATCTCGACGCACAGACTGCGCGCCTCGAGCGCGGCCGGCCGGGTCATCCCCAGCCTCCCGAGCGGCGGCGGGTGCGCAGCAGCAGCCAGAAGAAGAAGGGACCGCCGATGAGCGAGGTGAGCATGCCGATCGGCAGCTCCGCCATGGGTACGAGGGTGCGCGCCGCGAGGTCGGCGAGCAGGAGCAGCAGAGCGCCGCCGAGCGCGCTCGCGATGAGCAGCGGCCGGTGCGCCGGCCCGATCGCCATGCGCATGAGGTGCGGCACGATGAGGCCGACGAAACCGATGATGCCGGCGAAGGCGACGGCCGAGCAGACGAGGACGGCGACGAGCACGATCGAGGTGATCCGCACGGCCTCGACCCGCACGCCGAGGTGCCGGGCGCCGCGCTCGCCGAGGGAGAACAGGTCGAGGGTGCGGCCGAGCAGCAGCGCTCCGGTGATCGCGACCGCGATGAGCGGCAGCATCACGGCGACCTCCTGCCAGCGGGCGCCGTTCAGCGAGCCGAGCTGCCAGAACACGATCTCCTCGCGCGAGCCGGAGTCGCCCAGGAAGGTGAGGAACGCGAGCGCCCCGCCCGCGAAGGCGTTGATCGCGATGCCGGTGAGCAGCAGGGTCACGACCTCGGTGCGGCCGCCCGCCCGACTCGTGAAGTAGACGAGCAGGGTCGTGAGCAGTCCGGCGACGAAGGCGGCGCCCGCGGTGACGAGGTCGCCCGCGGCGGTCCAGCCGAAGACGATCGCGCTCGCGGCGCCGAGCGCCGCGCCCGAGGAGACGCCGACGACACCGGGTTCGGCGAGCGGGTTCGCGAAGATCGCCTGCATGACGGTGCCCGCGACGGCGAGGGCCGCCCCGATGAGCACGGCCATGGCGACGCGGGGGAAGCGGATGTTCCAGAGCGCCGAGTCCGCGTTCGGCACGGTCTCGGGGGCGTTCGAGAGGCCGAGGCCGCGCAGGATCGAGGCCCACACCTCACCGGGCGGGATGGCGAGCTGGCCGGTGCCCGCGGCGACGACCGCCGCGACGACGAGGCCGAGGGCGAGCCCGGTGAACAGCAGGGTGCGGCGGGTGCGTAGCGTCACCCGGCCGCTCGGCGGCGCGGTGACGGAGTCGAGCGGCGCGCGGTTCGTGCCAGCGTCGCTCGTGCCCGCCTCGGCGGTGCGGGTCACGGCAGCGGGCCGGACTGCGTCGGCGCCCACACCGCGCGAGCCAGCGCCTCGACGATGTGCGGGGCGCGCGGGCCGAAGCTCAGGATCTCGGTGTCGGCCATGTCGACGAAGCGGCGGTGCTCGCCCGCGGGGGTCGAGGCGAGGGCGGGCACCCGCTCGAGCAGGCCGTCGACGCCGCCGACGGACTCGAGTCCGTCGGTCATGAGGAGCACGACGTCGGGCTGCGCGGCCACGAGCGCCTCGGCGGTGACGGGGCGCATGCCCTTCCAGCCGATCTCGCCGGCGATATCGACCCCGCCGATCGCCTCGATGAGGGCGTCGGCGCCGGACTCCTCGCCGAAGAGGTAGTACACGTTGGCGGAGCCGCGCACGTAGAGGAACAGCACGCGCGGGCGCACCTCGGGATCGGCCGGCACCGCGGCGGCGATCTCGGCGGTCGTGCGCGCCAGCTCCTCGTCGACCTGGGCGGCGAGCAGAGCGCCGCGCTCTGGCACGCCGAGCGCGGTCGAGACCTGCTCGATGAGCACGTCGATCGTGTCGAGGCTGCGCTCGGAGGTGGTGAGCACGACGGGGATGCCGGCGTCGCGGAGCTGGTCGAGCACGTCGATGGGGCCGAGCGTGGTGTCGGTGATGACGACGCTCGGATCGAGCGCGAGGATCGCCTCGGCGGTGATGCTGTGGCCGCCGTGGGTGACGACGGGCAGCTCGGCCGCTTCCGCGAAGCCGGTGGAGCCGTCGCGGCCGACGACGCGGTCGCCGAGGCCGAGACCGAAGACGGTCGCCGCGAGCGAGCCGGAGATGTCGAGGGGGAGGATGCGTGAGGCATCCTCGACCGTGACCTCGTTGCCCTTCGCGTCGGTGACCGTGACCGGCAGGGCCGGCTGCTCGTCGCTCTCGACGACCGGGAGGGCGGAGTCGGCGAGGCAGGCGGTGGACTCGCCGACGGTCTCGCGCGGGGTCTGCTCGATGGCGAGCTCGGCGAAGGGCACCTCGGCATCGACGCAGTTCGGGGCGACGGCCGCGGGCCCGGCTGCAGCGCCGGTGGCGCACCCGCTGAGCAGCACGACGGCGAGGGTCGCGAGAGCGGCGAGGCGCGTGCGCGCCGAGCGGGGGCTGGTGCGTGAGGTCATCAGAGTGAGGTTAGCCTACCCTCAATATTGACAGGGCGTCAGTGCGAGGCATAGGTTCGTCTTAGCCAAGCCTAACCTCAATTGGTTTCCCCCGATCACCACCACTGAAAGCCGCGCTCGCCGACGTGCGCCGCGCGGCTTCGTCATGCCTGGAGGACCGCGTCGTGAAGACACCGTCACCGACCACCGCTCGACCGGCGACCCGCGCCGGAACAGTGACCCGCTGGCTCGCGAGCGGGCTCGCCGCCCTGCTCGTCGCGGGCGGCTCGCTCATGTCGACGGGCCCCGCGCTCGCCGAGGAGGCGACGCCGTCGCCGGCTCCGCTCGTCGCGGAAGCGCCGGCCGCGCCCGCGGACTCGAGCGCTGAGGGCGACGCGGCGGGGTCGGGTTCGCCCGAGGCATCCCCCGCGCCGGACGCCCCGGCGACGGAGACCGCGCCGGAGGCCGAGACCGCGCCGCTCGCCGAGACGCCGCCCGCGCCAGCCGGCGACGCCCCCGCTGCCGCGCCGCTCGCGGCCGCGGCGCCGCAGCTCACGATCTCCCCGGCGAACGATGTCGACCCGGCGGTGCAGCAGGTGTTCACGGTGACCGGCACCGGCTTCGTCGGCGAGGGCGCGAAGAACGGCGCCTACCTGCTGATCGGCGAGACCGGCATCTGGGCCGGTGAGGGCCCGCTCGTCTCCGAGGGCTGGCTCGCGCAGAGCTGGGTGATGCCGCGCGAGATCGTCGACGGCGCCTTCACCAAGTCGATCACGATCGCCGCGGGCGCCTTCGACCCCGCCAAGAGCTACACGGTCGCCTCGTCGGCCGCGCACGAGCTCTCGGCCACCGACCGCTCGCTCGACGCCTTCGCCCCCATCACCGTGAAGCAGCCGGTGGTGCCGACGGTGTCGGTGTCGAAGACGACGGGGTTGGATGCGGCCGGTGAGGTCGTGACGGTGACGGGGACCGGGTTCTCGCCGGTGTCGCCGTCGACGGATGGCGCGCGTCCGCCGCTGGCGGGCAAGTTCGGTGGCGCGTACGTGGTGTTCGGCTCGTTCCTGGACGTGTGGCAGCCGAGCGTCGGCGCGCCGTCGTCGGCGCGGGTCGTGGATTCGCAGAAGTGGGTCGTGAACCCGGAGGATGTCGCGACGATCGGTGGGGCGGCGCGTGGCGCGGTCGCGATCGAGGCGGATGGCTCGTTCCGGGTCGAGCTGACGGTGCGCGAGTTCGAGAAGGCCCTGGCCGACGGGAACTATGGCATCGCGACGTACTCGGGCGGCGGGGCGAAGCACGCCGGGTTCGAGACGTTCACCCCGATCGAGTTCGCCGCCGCACCCGCGGTGCCGAAGCTCACGATCTCCCCGTCGAAGGACGTCGACTCGACGGTCGAGCAGACCTTCACGGTGAAGGGCACCGGCTACCTCGGCGCCGGTGCGGCGATGGGCGCCTACGTGCTCATCGGCGACGCGACGATCTGGACCGGTGACGGTCCGCTCGTCGCCGACGGCTGGCTCGCGCAGGCGTGGGTGAAGCCGAGCCAGATCGTCGACGGGGCGTTCAGCATCGACGTGAAGGTGCCCGCCACGTCGTTCGATCCGGCCAAGGCGTACACCGTCGCCTCCTCGGCGGCGCACGCGCTGTCGGCCACCGACCGCTCGCTCGACGCCTTCGCGCCGATCACGATCGCTCCGGTGAAGCCGAAGCCGACGCTCACCGTCACCCCGGCGACCGAGGTCGACCCGAACGCGGCGCAGACCTTCACGGTCACCGGCGCGAACTACCTCGGCGACGGGGCCGCGCAGGGGGTGTACGTGCTGCTCGGCGACGCGACCATCTGGACCGGGGACGGGGCCCTCGTCGCGGACGGCTGGACCGCGATGGACTGGGTCACGCCGAGCCAGATCGTCGACGGCGCGTTCACCGTCGAACTGAAGGTGCCCGCCAAGTCCTTCGACCCGGCCAAGCGCTACACGGTGGCCACCTCGGCCGCGCACGGACTCTCGGTCTTCAACCGCACCATGGACGCCTTCGCACCCATCACGCTGAAGGCAGACGCGCCGAACCCGAAGCTCACGGTCACCCCGTCGAAGGACGTGGATGCCTCGAAGGAGCAGACCTTCACGGTCAGCGGCACGGGCTACACCGGTGCCGGCGCGGCGAACGGCGCGTACGTGCTGCTCGGCGACGCGACGATCTGGGCCGGTCAGGGCCCGCTCGTCGCCGAGGGCTGGCTCGCGATGGGCTGGGTCAAGCCGCACGAGATCGTGGACGGCGCCTTCTCGATCGAGCTGACGGTGCCCGCCGGGAAGTTCGACGCGAAGAAGCGCTACACGGTCGCCTCGTCGGCGGCGCACTCGCTGTCCGGGACCGACCGTTCGCTCGACGCCTTCGCGGCGATCACGGTGAAGGGCGGCACGGTCACGCCTCCGGTCGACCCGAAGCCCCCGGTCGACCCGAAGCCGCCGGTGACCAACCCGGTCGCGAGCGGCTCGCTCAGCTGGGGCGTCAGCTCCAAGTTCCGCGCCTACATCACCGGTTCCACCGCGCGCGGCTCGATCACCGTCGGCTCCGGGGCGACGCAGGCCGGCGGCGTGTTCCAGTTCGGCCAGACGGGCGGCAGTTTCAACGCCGCGAGCGGCACGGGCACGGCGGACTACGCCGGTTCGGTGCGCTTCACCGGGCACGGCGGCATCCTCGACCTGAGCTTCTCGAACCCGACGCTCCGCGTGACGAGCGCGACGAGCGCGGTGCTCGAGGTCACGGCGAACGGCGCCCGGGTCGACCTCGCCACGGTCGATCTCGGCGCAGCCGCCAAGTCGACGGTCGGCGGCGCGACCCGCTTCGCCGGCGCCCCCGCCACGCTGACCGCGGCCGGTGCGGCTGCGTTCCAGGGCTACTACGGCGCCGGCGAACCGCTCGATCCGATCACGGTGGTGATCGGCACCCCCGGTGCCGCGCCCGCGGGTAGCACCGGCACCACGGCCTCGGCCGCGCCGGCGTCCGCGGCGAAGCCAGTGCCGCTCACGCCTCCGGCGACCAGCGGCATCCAGCTCCCCCCGGCCGTGCTCGCCGACCTCGTCGCGGGCAAGCCGGTGACGATCTCGGTCGACGGCTTCGAGCCGAACGAGACCGGCATCATGGTCGTCGTCTACTCGACGCCGACCGTGCTGGCCGAGAACCTCACGGCCGACGCGAACGGCGTCGTCACCTGGACGGGCTCGCTGCCCGCCGGGCTCGAGCCGGGCGAGCACACGCTCACCTTCCAGGGCTCGATCTCGAAGGGCGTCGTGTTCACCGTCGCCGTGGTCGCGAACCAGTGCCTCGTGACCGACGGCACGCTCGACTGGGGCTTCAAGGCGAGCTTCCTGCAGTACCTCGAGAGCGGCATCGCGAACGGCACGTGGACCGTGACGGGCGCGAGCGAGCGGGACAGCCGCTTCGCCTTCACCGGCGGCACCGGCCCGATCGACGCGAAGACCCTGCGCGGCGTGGTGGCGTTCCCCGGCTCGGTCGAGTTCACCGGCCACGACGGCGCGCTCGACACGACGATCGCGAACCCGAAGCTCGAGTTCGCGAGCGCCGAGGAGGCGTACCTGCTGCTCGACGTGACGGGCACCACGCAGGACGGCGCGCCCGTCGAGGCGAAGGGCGTGCGCTTCGCCGAGCTCGAACTGTCGGGCCTCGCCGTGGACGGCACCACCCTCGCCGCGAGCGACGTGCCGGCCGTGCTCACCGAGCAGGGCGCCGCCGCCTTCGGCACCTACGCCGCGGGCGAGGAGCTCGACCCGGTGACGTTCAGCCTCACCCTGCCGGCCGACTGCGGGGTGGCGGTCCCGGCCGTCGCCACCGACGACGGCGAGGTGCAGCGCACGGATGCCGGGAGCGCCGAGGTCGCCGAGACGGCCGGCGTCAGCCCGTGGCTGATCTGGGGCGGCGTCGCGCTGCTGCTGATCGTCGTCGCGATCGTGCTGCTCGTGCTGCTCCGCCGCCGCGCGGCGGCGCGCACGGAGGCGTAGCCCGCCGCGGCATCCGTCTCCACGCCGATCGCGGCGAGGCACGCGTCGGCCATGCCGCGCACGACCTTGCCGCCGATGATCGGCG
>NZ_BMRJ01000001.1:1313420-1397531 GCF_014648575.1 Agromyces mediolanus
AGTCGATCTCATCGGGAACGGGCTGGTGCAGGTGCCGTTGCTGACCGACGGGACCGGGCCTGGCCTGTTGAACCTCGGCGAGATCGGGGTCGTCAACAGCTACGCCGGCACCGCGTCCACGACGGACTCGGTCGCCGCGAGCGGCGCGGTCGCCGACGACGGCACGATCTCCGTGTCCGAGGACGCCGACCCCGCCGACTTCGGCAACGCGACGGTGAACCTCACCGATCTGCTCGACCAGCTCGGCGTCGCCGCCGTCACCGATCAGCTCATCGACGAGGCATCCCTGGAAGTCGGCGCCCTCGCCACCCGCGCCGCGAAGAACGGCGGCACCGGGATAACGGGCGACTACCGCGTCACCGACCTGAAGCTGAACCTCTCAAGCCCCGCGGTCGCGGGCCTCGCGACCCAACTCCGGGACACGCTGAACACGGCGACCACCGAACTCACCAGCGACCTCGAAGCGCTCGCCGGGCCCGGCGGCGCCGTGCAGGGCGTGGTCGACGCGATCGCCGACATCCAACTCCTCGGCGTCGCGAACGTGAGTCTCGGCGACGCCACGATCGCCGTGACCCCACCGAACCTGAGCCAGCTCGTGGACCAGCTCCTCGGCGGACCCAACGCGATCCTCTACAGCGACGACGGCGCCATCAGCGTGAACCTCACCGACGGCACCATCTCGGTCGACCTCGCCGAACTCGTCAACCCCGGCGGGCCGAACCTGAACGGGCTGCCCCCGAACACCAGCGTGCTCACCCCCGAAGTCATCGGGATGATCACCGACGGCGTCAACCAAGCCCTCGGCAAACTCGTCGGACACCTCACCGGCGGCCTCGACGCGCTGCTCGAATCGACCCAGATCTCGCTCAACGTCGGGCTCAGCGTCGTCGCCCTGCCCGCTCTCGGCGGCCTGCAGCTCGTGAACGCGCCGATCATCATCAACGGCACGCTCACGCAGTTCCTGAACGGCACCGCCACCGCCGACCTGTCCCAGCTGCAGCTGCTGCCGGGCGTGCCCACCTGCCTCGGCGTCGAGGTCGGCGGGATCTGCACGGGCGTCGACATCAACACGCTGCTCGCCTCCGTGCTCACCACCGTGACGAACACGATCGTGCCGACCATCCTCGCCGGGGTGGTCGCCCCGATCCAGACGCTGCTCACCAGCACGAGCGGCGAGATCACGACGGCGCTCAACGGGGTCGTCGACGCGGTGCTCACGCTCCTCGAGCCCGCCCTCGACGGGCTGCTCGCCAACCTCGTGGTCATCCGCATCAACGAGCAACCCACCGAAGCGCCGCTGAACGAGGCCGGCGGCGACCTCGGACCGGGCTCGTTCACCGTCCGCGCGCTCAGCGTCACGCTCCTGCCGAATGTCGCGAACACCGATCTGGCCAAGCTCGACCTCGCCTCCTCGACCGTGCTCGCCGCGGCGCTGCCGCCGGTCATCACGACGCTCTCGCCCAACCAGGGGCCCGAGGGTGGCGGCACGCTCGTGACGATCACGGGCACCGACCTCGCCGACGCCAGTCAGGTCACCGTGGACGGCGCGTCGGTGCCGTTCACCCAGGTGAGCGGCACCCAGGTGACGTTCACCACCGCGGCGCACGCGCCCGGCCCGGTGAACGTGACGGTGACGACGCCGGGCGGCACGAGCAATGCGCTGCCGTTCACGTTCATCCCGGCACCGAAGATCACCTCCCTCGCACCCGATTCCGGTCCCACGGCCGGAGGCACGCCCGTGACGATCACGGGCACCGACCTCGGGGGCGCCACCGACGTGTCGGTGGACGGAGCATCCGTCGCCTTCAGCCAGGTGAGCGGCACCGAGGTGACGTTCACGACCGCGCCGCACCCGGCCGGGCCGGTGGACGTGACGATCACGACCCCGGGCGGTACGAGCGCCCCGATGACGTTCACCTACGTGCCGGCACCGACGATCACCTCGCTCGCGCCGAACCAGGGCCCGACCGCCGGCGGCACGCCCGTGACGATCACGGGCACCGACCTCGGGGATGCCAGTGCGGTGTCGGTGGACGGAGCATCCGTCGCCTTCACCCAGGTCAGCGGCACGCAGGTGACCTTCACGACCGCGCCGCACGCGGCCGGGCCGGTGGACGTGACGATCACGACCCCGGGCGGCACGAGCGCCCCGATGACGTTCACCTACGTCCCGGCGCCCGTGATCACGACGCTGACCCCGGACGAGGGGCCGGCTTCGGGTGGGACGCCGGTCACGATCGACGGCACGGACCTCGCCGGAGCGACCGCGGTCACGGTCGACGGCGACTCGGTGCCCTTCACACAGGTGAGCGGCACGCAGTTGAGCTTCACGACGCCGCCGCACGCGGTCGGTCCGGTCGACGTGACCGTCACCACCCCGGGCGGCACGAGCGGCCCGCTCACCTTCACCTACCTGCCCGCGCCCCTCCTCACCGAGCTCGACCCGGATGCCGGGCCGAGCGCCGGCGGCACGCCGGTCACGATCACCGGCAGTTTCCTCGGGGATGCCAGTGAAGTTACGGTCGACGGCGTCTCGGTGGCGTTCACCGGGGTGAGCTCGAGCGAGATCACGATCGTGACCCCGCCGCACGCCGCCGGTCCGGTCGAGGTCGTCGTGACGACGCCGATGGGCGTCAGCAACCCGCTCACGTTCACCTACTACGACGTGCCCGTGATCGCCTCGCTCACGCCCTCCGCCGGGCCGACGTCGGGGCTCACGCTCGTCACGGTCGACGGCACGAACCTCGCCGGTGCGACGGGACTCACGGTGGACGGGGCCTCGGTGCCGTTCACCCAGGTGAGCGGCACGCAGCTCACCTTCCTCACCCCGGCGCACGCCGCGGGCCAGGTCGACGTGATCGTGACGACACCGGGCGGCGCGAGCAATCCGATGCCGTACACCTACGTGCCGGCGCCGGTGCTCACCGCGCTCGACCCCGACGAGGGGCCGACAGCGGGCGGCACGGTGGTGACGATCACGGGCACGGACCTCGCGGGCACGACGGAGGTCACGGTCGACGGCGCATCGCTGCCCTTCACGCAGGTGAGCGGCACCGAGGTGAGCTTCACGACCGAGCCGCACGCGGCCGGAGCCGTGAACGTCGTCGTCACCACCATTGGCGGGCCGAGCAACGCGCTGCCCTTCACCTTCATCCCTGCGCCGGCGATCACCTCGCTGGCTCCGGACGAGGGGCCGACGACGGGCGGCACGCTCGTGACCATCACGGGCACCGACCTCGCCGGCGCCACCGAGGTCTCGGTCGACGGCGCCTCGGTGGCCTTCAGCCAGCTGAGCGGCACGCAGGTGACGTTCACCACGGCGGCGCACGCCGCCGGCCCAGTGGATGTGACCGTCACGACCGCGGGCGGTGAGAGCGCGCCGATGACGTTCACCTTCGTGCCGGCGCCGGTGATCACCTCGCTGGCTCCGGACGAGGGGCCGACGGCGGGCGGCACGCTCGTCACGATCACCGGCACGGACCTCGCGGGAGCGAGCGAGGTGTCGGTGGAGGGGACGTCCGTGGACTTCACCCAGGTGAGCGGTACCGAGGTGACGTTCACGACCGAGCCGCACGCGGCCGGGACGGTGAGCGTCACGATCACGACGGCGGGCGGGGAGAGCGACGGGATGCCGTTCACCTTCGTGCCCGCGCCGGCGATCACCTCGCTCGCGCCCGACCACGGCCCGACGACCGGCGGGACGCCGGTGACCATCACGGGCACCGAGCTCGCGGGGGCGACCGAGGTCGCCGTCGACGGGGCATCCCTGCCCTTCACCCAGGTGAGCGGCACCGAGGTGACCTTCACGACGGCCGCGCACGCCGCGGGGCCCGCCGACGTCACGATCACGACGGCCGGCGGCGAGAGCGCGCCGATGACGTTCACCTTCATCCCGCCGCTCGGCCTCGCGGCGCTCAGCCCCGACCACGGGCCGGAGACCGGCGGGACCACGGTGACGATCTCGGGAGCGGGCCTCGACTCCACGACCGGGGTGACGGTCGACGGCGAGTCGGTGCCGTTCACGATCGAGGACGACGGCACGGTGACCTTCGTCACCCCGCCGCACGCCCCCGGGCTGGTGGAGGTCGTGGTGACCAACCCGCTCGGCTCCGAGTCGCTGCCGTTCACCTACAACCCGGTCACGACGGTCGACGAGGTCGACCCGCCGAGCGGACCGGAGGCGGGTGGCACCGAGGTGACGATCACCGGCTCCTGCTTCACCGGCGCGACGGACGTGCAGTTCGGCGGGACCTCCGCCACGAGCTTCACCGTGGTGAGCGACACCGAGATCACGGCCGTGGTGCCCGCGGGCACCGGCGTCGTCGACGTCACCGTCCTCGGCATCGGGGACTGCGGCACCGGCACCCTGCCCGACGGCTACAGCTACCTGCCGCCGGTCAACGCCGCGGCGCTCACCCCGGACCACGGTCCGGCGAGCGGCGGCACGGCGGTGCAGGTGACGGGCACCGGCCTGGGTGGCACGACCGAGCTGCTGCTCGACGGCACGGCGGTGCCGTTCACCCAGGTGAGCGACAGCCGGGTCGACTTCGTGACCCCGCCGCACGCGGTCGGTCCCGTCGAGGTGACGGTCACCGCGGCCGGCGGCACGAGCGAGCCGCTGACGTACACCTACACGCCGGCGGGCATCGACACGGTGACGCCGCCGAGCGGACCGTCGACCGGCGGCACCGAGGTGACGATCAGCGGGCAGTGCTTCACGGGCGCGACCGCGGTGAAGTTCGGCTCCAAGAACGCGAGCTCGTTCAGGATGGTCGACGATCGCACGATCGTCGCCGTCGCCCCGGCCGGGACCGGCGTCGTCGACGTCACCGTGGTCGGCAGCGCCGACTGCGGCACGGCGACGCTCGCGAAGGCGTACACGTACCGATCGGGTGCGATGGCCTCCACCGGGTTCGACGCCGCCCCCGCGGTGCTCGGCGGGGTGGCGGCGCTGATCGCCGGATTCGGTGCGCTCCTGATGGCGCTCCGAGGCAAGCGGCGCCGCGCCTAGCAGGAGCGGGATCGGGGGTCGGTGCCGCGGCGCCGGCCCCCGCTCTCATGCGCCGGGTGCCGGGTGCCGGGTGCCGGGTGTGCCGGGTGCCGGCCGCGGTCGGCGGGTCGGCCGTCAGCCGGCGAGGCGGGCGCAGTCGATGCAGAGCGTCGCCGTGGGGCGCGCCTCGAGGCGCGCGACCGAGATCGGCTTGCCGCAGTTCGTGCACACCCCGTAGCTGCCGTCGGCCAGCCGGGCGAGCGCGCGGTCGACCTCGGCGAGCTCGAGCTCGGCGTCGGCCAGGACCGCCGTGCGCTGCGACCACTCCTGCGTCATGGTCGGGCCCTCCGGGTCGTGCTCGTCGTCGGCCGAGGCATCCGACCGGGCGCTGCGCACCTCGGCGATGCCCTCCCGATGCTCCGCGAGGCGTGCTTCGGCCTCGGCCCGTTCGGCCCGGAGCGCCTCCTCGAACTTCGCCATCCGGGAGTCGCTGAAGTGCCTGGTCATCGTCGCCCCTCTCCGCCGGTCCGGCGATGGCATCCGGCGTCCTGGCATGGTACGCCCGCCGGATGCCTCGATGCGGGAGGCGTGTCGGCGGGGGTGGCTACGATTGTGTGGTGGTCACCGCCCTCTATCGCCGCTACCGGCCCGAGACCTTCGCCGAGATGATCGGCCAATCGCAGGTCACCGAGCCGTTGATGACGGCGCTGCGCACCGACCGGGTGAACCACGCCTACCTCTTCAGCGGCCCGCGCGGCTGCGGCAAGACGACGTCGGCCCGAATCCTCGCCCGCTGCCTGAACTGCGCCGAAGGCCCGACCGACTCACCGTGCGGGGTCTGCCCGAGCTGCGTCGAGCTCGCCCGCGGCGGCGGCGGTTCCCTCGATGTGGTCGAGATCGACGCGGCCAGCCACGGCGGCGTCGACGATGCGCGCGACCTGCGCGAACGCGCCATCTTCGCCCCGGCGCGCGACCGCTTCAAGATCTTCATCATCGACGAGGCGCACATGGTGACCTCCGGCGGCTTCAACGCGCTGCTGAAGATCGTCGAAGAGCCGCCCGAGCACGTGAAGTTCGTCTTCGCGACGACCGAGCCCGAGAAGGTGCTCGGCACCATCCGCTCACGCACGCATCACTACCCGTTCCGCCTCGTGCCGCCCGCGCCCATGCTCGAGTACGTGCAGCAGCTCTGCGCCGAAGAGGGCATTCAGGTCGAGCCCGGCGTGCTCGCCCTCGTCGTGCGGGCCGGCGGCGGTTCGCCGCGCGACACCCTCTCGCTCCTCGACCAGCTCATCGCCGGCTCCGAGGGCTCGACCATCGACTACGAGCGCGCCGTCGCGCTGCTCGGCTACACGCACGGCGCGCTGCTCGACGAGGTCATCGACGCGATCGGTGCCCGCGACTCCGCCGGCGCGTTCGCCGCCGCCGACCGGGTTGTCCAGACGGGGCAAGACCCGCGGCGCTTCGTTGAAGACCTGCTCGAACGCCTGCGCGATCTCATCGTGGTCGCGGCGTCGTCGCCCGAGGCCGCCGCCGCGGTGCTCCGCGGGGTGCCCGACGACGAGCTCGCGCGCATGGCGGTGCAGGCTCGTGCCTTCGGCCCGGCCGAACTCTCGCGCGTCGCCGACCTCGTCAACCAGACGCTCACCGAGATGACCGGGGCCACTTCGCCCAGGCTGCACCTCGAGCTCATGCTCGCCCGGGTGCTCGTGCCGCCGGCGGCGAGCGGCGCCGCGCCTGCCGGGCCCGCGGCCCCCGTGCCGGCTGCCGCGGTTCGGCAGGCCGCCGCTTCTGCCACTCCGGCTCCTGCCACTCCGGCTCCTGCCACTCCTGCTCCGGCCACTCCGGCTCCTGCCACCCCGGCTCCTGCAGCCGCTTCCGCTGCAGCGCCGAAGCCCGAGCCGGTTGCGGAGCCCGTTCCGCGCGCCAGCTCCTCGCCCGCACCGGCGAGCTCCGAGCCGTCGGCCGCGGCCGAAACCCCTGCTGCCGTGCCGGCCGCGGCACCCGTGGCGTCGGCACCCGCACCGAAGCCGAGCGGCCCGATCTCGCTGCCGCAGTTCCGCGACGCGTGGCCCGAGGTGCTGTCCGTGCTGCAGAGCCGCAAACGCACCGCGTGGATGGTCGCCTTCACCGCGAAGGTGCGCGACTACCGCGACGGCGACGTGCTCGTGCTCTCGTTCCCGAGCGTGCAAGACGTCGAGGGCTTCCGCGGCGGCCCGCCCGGGCAGAGCGTCGCCGAGCTGCTCCGCGAGGCCATCGAGCACGTGCTCGGCGTCCGCGTGAAGTACATCGCGAAGCCCGAGGCCGCGTTCGCGGGCGAACCGGCGCCGGCCGAGCCCGCGGCGGCTCCGGCGGCAGGCGGCCGGACCGACCCGGCCGACGGCGCACGGCAGCCGGCCTCGTCCTCGCTGTCCGCGACGTCCACGACCGTCGCCGCTCCCGTGCCGAAGTCGGCCGCGCGTCCGGCGTCCCCGGTCGACGCCGCAGCAGCGCCAGTCGACTCGGGTCCCGTCGACTCGTGGGCGACGGTGGCGATCCCGCGTGAAGAGCCCGCGGCCGCCGAGCCCGCGCCGATCGGCGCCGTCGCCGCGTCGCTCCCGCCCGCCCCCGCCGCGCGACCGGCCGCAGCACCGGCGTCGACGCGCGACGACGAGCCCCCGGCCCCCGACGACGCCGACGCGCCGCCGGAAGACCACGAGCCGCCGTTCGATCCGGGCCCCGAGCCCGAGCTCGACGCGACGCCGGTGCGCGAGGCATCCGCACCGAGCGAGGCGGCTCCGCAGCGCGCGGCGACCCAGCCGGCGGCCGCGTCGAGCGCTCCCGCGCAGCGGGCCGCCGAAGCACCGCGCGCACCCGCCGCCCAGCGGCCGGCTGCCGCGCAGCGCGGCAGCCGTGCGGGCGGTTCATCGGGCGGCTTCCAGCGCTACGGCGAGGCCGTCGTCCGCGAGGTGCTCGGGGCGACCTTCCTCGAAGAGGTCGAGGCGCCGCCGCCCCCCGGGCGCGGCGGCTACGGGGAGCGTGGCTAGCCCGTGTACGAAGGCATCGTCCAGGAGCTGATCGACGAGCTCGGCCGCCTGCCCGGCATCGGGCCGAAGTCGGCGCAGCGCATCGCGTTCCACATCGTGCAGACCGAGCACTTCGACGTCACCCGGCTCGCCGAGGTGCTGCTCGAAGTGCGCGACAAGGTGCGCTTCTGCGACATCTGCGGCAATGTGTCCGAGCAGGCCACGTGCTCGATCTGCCGCGATCCGCGGCGCGACCCCAGCCTGATCTGCATCGTCGAAGAGGCCAAGGACGTCGTCGCGATCGAGCGCACCCGGGAGTTCCGCGGGCTGTACCACGTGCTCGGCGGCGCGATCAGCCCGATCGACGGCATCGGCCCAGATGAGCTGCGCATCCGGCAGCTCATGCAGCGGCTCGCCGACGGCACCGTGCGCGAGGTCATCATCGCGACCGACCCGAACCTCGAGGGCGAGGCGACTGCGACCTACCTCAGCCGCCTGCTCACGACGCTCGAGATCCGGGTCACGCGGCTCGCCTCCGGGCTCCCCGTCGGCGGCGACCTGGAGTACGCCGACGAGGTCACCCTGGGCCGCGCCTTCGAGGGTCGCCGCGTCGTCGGCTGACCCGCGTCGGGGCACCGCGCATCCCCGCCAAGTGGTTGACGCCGTCGCGCTTCCGGCGTAGGAACGTCCGCGGAGCGGGCGCGGCGCCCGCGCGGAGGGGGACGAGACATGAGCGGGCACGCGCCAGGAGAGCGGACGGCGCCGAGCGAGCGGCTGGCGGACTGGATGGCGGGCTACCTGCGTGCGTGGCGCGGCAACGAGGCGGCCGATATCGGCGCGCTGTTCAGCGACGACGCGGTGTACCTGACGGCGCCCGACGCGGAACCGAGGCGCGGACGCGAGGCGATCGTCGCGGGCTGGCTCGAGGACGCCGACGCGCCGGGGGAGTGGTCGTTCGACTGGTGGGTGCTGCACGAAGGGCCCGACATCGCGTTCGTGCAGGGGCGCACCGAGTACCCCGCGGAGCGCGACTACCTGAACCTCTGGATCATCCGATTCGCCGACGACGGACGGGCCGAGGCGTTCACCGAGTGGTACCTGGCGCGCCCCCACGAGGCCTGACCCCGCGCCGCGCGGCGCCGAGGGCCCGCCGTCCGGCGGCAGTGTCACATGGCGATCGGGGAATGCCGCCAGCCGTATGATGAAGACTCCGACGACGGGCCCGTCGGCCCGCGCGCGCCCAGAACCCCGGGAGGCCACGTGAGCTTGATCGTGCAGAAGTTCGGCGGATCGTCCGTCGCCGACGCCGAGAGCATCAAGCGGGTCGCGAAGCGCATCGTCGAGACGCGCAAGGCGGGCAACGACGTGGTCGTCGCCGTCTCCGCCATGGGCGACAGCACCGACGAACTGCTCGACCTCGCGAACGAGGTCACGCCGATCCAGGCGCCCCGCGAGCTCGACATGCTCCTCTCGGCGGGCGAGCGCATCTCGATGGCGCTCCTCGCGATGGCCATCAAGAGCATGGGCCACGACGCGCGCAGCTTCACCGGCAGCCAGGCCGGCATGATCACGGATGCCACGCACGGCGCGGCGCGCATCGTCGACGTGACCCCGGTGCGCCTGCGCGAGGCCCTCGACGACGGGGCGATCGTCATCGTCGCCGGCTTCCAGGGCTTCAGCCGCGAGTCGCGCGACATCACGACGCTCGGCCGCGGCGGCAGCGACACCACCGCGGTCGCCCTCGCCGCCGCGCTCGAGGCCGACGTCTGCGAGATCTACACCGACGTCGACGGCGTCTTCACGGCCGACCCCCGCGTCGTGAAGCGGGCGCACAAGCTCGGCCGGGTCACGAGCGAGGAGATGCTCGAACTCGCCGCCTCCGGCGCCAAGGTGCTGCACATCCGCGCCGTCGAGTACGCGCGCCGCCACGGCGTGACCCTGCACGTGCGCTCGTCGTTCAACAACACCGAGGGGACCGTCGTCTACGATCCCTCGCGCGCCCCCGAAGGAGCCGAAGTGGAAGAATCCGTCATCGCCGGCGTCGCCGTCGACCTCTCCGAGGCCAAGATCACGGTCGTCGGGGTTCCCGACAAGCCGGGCGTCGCCGCCAAGATCTTCAAGATCGTCGCCGCCACGAACGCGAACGTCGACGTCATCGTGCAGAACGTCTCGGCTGCCGCGACCGGCAAGACCGACATCTCCTTCACGCTGCCGAAGGCCGACGGCGAGAAGGCGCTCACCGCGCTCGCCGGTGCGCAGGAGGCGATCGGCTTCGGCTCGCTGCAGTACGACGACCAGATCGGCAAGCTCTCGATCGTCGGCAACGCCATGCGCAACGCCTCCGGCGTCTCGGCGAAGCTCTTCGAGGCCCTCTACGAGGCCGGCATCAACATCGAGATGATCTCGACCTCCGAGATCCGCATCTCCGTCGTCACCCGCGCCGACAGCGTCAACCAGGCCGCCATCGCCGTGCACACGGCGTTCGGCCTCGACGCCGCCGAGGACGCCGTCGTGCACGCCGGCACCGGTCGCTGAGCTCAGGCGACGGCTCGGATGCCGCGGCGCAGCGCCGGGGCATCCAGCCGAAGCATCCGGCCGGAATGCGTGACGTTCCTGCCAATCCCGCCGGTGATCACGGATTTCCGGCCGGCACCCGCCCCGCGTCGGGCACACTTGAAGAGCCACGAGTAAGAGGGACAACATGAGCAACGGTGTGAACATCGGCGTCGTCGGCGCCACCGGTCAGGTCGGCGCGGTCGTGCGCCGCCTGCTCGAGGAGCGGGACTTCCCGGTCGCGAGCATCCGCTTCTTCGCCTCCGCCCGCTCGGCGGGAACGACCCTGCCGTTCAAGGGCGAGCAGATCGTCGTCGAGGACGCCTCGACCGCGGACCCCACGGGCCTCGACCTCGCGATCTTCTCCGCGGGCGCCACGCTCTCGAAGGCCCAGGCGCCGCGCTTCGCCGCGGCCGGCGTCACCGTGATCGACAACTCGAGCGGCTGGCGGATGGACCCCGACGTGCCACTCGTCGTGAGCGAGGTGAACCCGCACGCCATCGACGAGGCGCGCAAGGGCATCATCGCGAACCCGAACTGCACGACGATGGCCGCGATGCCCGTGCTCAAGGTGCTGCACGAGGAGGCCGGCCTCGAGCGGCTCATGATCTCGACCTACCAGGCGGTCTCCGGCGCGGGGCTCGCCGGCGGCGAGGAGCTGCTCGAGCAGGCCCGCGCGGTCGTCACGCAGGACGCGATCGGCCTCGTGCACGGCGGCGACGCGGTGCGCTTCCCCGAGCCGGCGAAGTTCCCCCGCCCGATCGCCTTCGACGTGATCCCGCTCGCCGGCTCGATCGTCGACGACGGCGACAACGAGACCGACGAGGAGAAGAAGCTGCGCAACGAGAGCCGCAAGATCCTCGAGCTGCCGGGCCTCCGCGTCGCGGGCACCTGCGTTCGCGTGCCGGTCTTCACCGGGCACTCGCTCTCGATCCACGCGGAGTTCGCGAACGAGCTCACCCCTGAGCGGGCCACCGAGCTGCTCGCCGCCGCGCCCGGCGTCGAGCTCAGCGATGTGCCGACGCCCCTCCAGGCCGCCGGCAGCGACCCGAGCTACGTGGGCCGCATCCGCGCCGACCAGTCCGCGCCCGAGGGCAAGGGCCTCGTGCTCTTCGTCTCGAACGACAACCTGCGCAAGGGTGCGGCGCTGAACGCCGTGCAGATCGCCGAGCTCGTCGCCGCGAAGCTGCCCGCCGCCGTCTGAGCCGCGCTCTCCGAACGCCCCGAGGCCACTGGCCCCGGGGCGTTCGTGTGTCCGGGGAGCGACGACCCTTGACGCGGCTGAGTTTTGTATACAGAATACTGAGGTAGCAGTTCCCCCGACCGGCGCCCGTCGCCGGCTCCTCCTGCAATGACGAAAGAGGTAGCGGAATGGCCCGCGCGAACTCGAAGATGAGGCGGCTGTTGGCGATCGGCGCAGCGAGCGCCCTCGCCATCGGCCTGGCAGCGTGCAGCGGCGGGGGAGGTGCAAAGGACGCGAACACCGTCGTGTGGTCGACCTGGGGAACCGCCGAGGAGCTCACCCGGTACCAGGACTTCAACACGGAGTTCATGAAGCGCCACCCCGACATCACGGTCAAGCTCCAGCCGGTCGCGAGCTACGAGGAGTACCACTCGAAGCTCCTCGCCCAGCTCGCGAGCAACACGGCCCCCGACGTCTTCTACGTCGGCGACGACAAGATGGGGCAGTTCGTCGACTCCGGCCGGCTCATGCCGCTGAAGGAGCTGATGGAGTCGAAGGACAGCCAGACGAAGCCCGACGACTTCTTCCCCGGCCTCTTCGGCGCGGCCGAGCAGGACGGCGAGTACTACGGCGCCCCGAACGACTCGAACCCCGACGTGCTCTGGTACGACAAGACCGCGCTCGCCGCGGCCGGCATCACCGAGGACCCGGCGACGCTCGCCGAGCAGGGCGAGTGGACGACCGACAAGTACCTCGAGATGAACGCCAAGCTCAAGGACGCGGGCCTCACCGGCTCGATGTTCTGGAACTACTGGGCGACGCACTGGAGCTGGCTCTCCTCCCAGGGGCTGCCCGCGCCGTACGACGAGTCGGGCGCCTTCACCGCGAACAGCGACCCGGCGAGCGTGGCCGCCATCGACGAGCTCGGCGCGCAGTTCCAGGACGGCACCTTCGTCGTGGCCGACACCCTGCCCGACGGCGCCGGCGCCGACAGCGTCTTCGTGACCCACAAGGCCGGCTTCTTCGTGCAGGGCCGCTACACGATCGGCACCGTGCAGACCGCCGGCGAGCCCGACGCGTACGACATCGTGCGCTGGCCGACCCCGGACGGCGAGGCCGCGCCGACCGGCGTCGCCGTGTCGTTCCTCGCGATCAACGGCAAGACGAAGGCGAAGGACGCCGCGTTCACCTTCTGGACCGAGTTCCTCTCGGCCGAGGGGCAGACGTTCCGCCTCGAGGGCGGCGGCAACGCCGTGCCGTCGATCAAGGGCGCCGACGATGTGGTGCTCGACGGCGGCTACCCGGCGCACGCCCAGACGTTCCTCGACCTGCGCGACATCGGCTTCACCAACTACGCCGCCGAGGCGCGCGTGCCCGGCCTCTCGACGGGCATCAGCGACGAGTTCCTGAAGCTCTACCAGGGCAAGGCCGACGCGCAGCAGACGCTCGACGCGGCCGCAGCCCTCGCGGAGAAGTCGGGGAAGTAGCGTGAGCGACCTCGCCACCGGCGAGCGGATGCCGCAGGCAGCGCCTGCGGCATCCGCCCCGCCCCCGACCCCCAGGAGGGAATCGGCCTGGCGCCGCCGCGACCGGCGCTGGGGCTACCTCTTCATCGGTCCGCAGCTTCTCGGCATGACGGTCTTCGTCGTGCTGCCGTTCGCCGCGAGTCTCGTGCTCGCCTTGGCGAGCTGGGACGGCCTGAGCGAGCTCAGCTGGGTCGGCTTCGAGAACTTCACCGCCCAGTTCCAGGACGAGCTCCTCTGGCGCTCGATCGTGAACACGCTGATCATCGCGGTCGTGACGGTGCCGATCGGCCTCGGGCTCGCGGTCGTCATCGCGGTCGCGCTCGAGCGGCTGAAGACCCGCACCCTCTACCTCGTGCTGTTCTTCGCCCCGGTCGTCACCTCGACGGTCGCGGTGGCGATGATCTGGCAGCAGATGTTCCGCGCCGACGGCGTGCTCTCCACGACGATCGCGAACGTCTTCGGCATCGACCCGCCGGACTGGCTGGGCGACCCGAAGCTCGCGCTCCTCGCCGTCTGCATCGTGACGATCTGGTCCTCGCTCGGCCTGAACGTCGTCATCTTCCTCGCCGGGCTGCAGAACATCTCGCCCTCGGTGATCGAGGCGGCCCGCATCGACGGCGCCGGCGCGTGGCGGCTGTTCCGCAGCATCCGGCTCCCGCTGCTCTCGCCGATCGTGTTCTTCTCCTCGGTCGTCGCGTTCATCTCCTCGCTGCAGACCTTCGACACGGTGTACGTGCTGGTCTCGAACGCGGGACCGGACAACGCGACCCGCACGATCGTGTACCACATCTACGATCTCGGCTTCGGCAAGTTCCAGATCGGCCCGTCGAGCGCCGCGAGCGTGATCCTGCTCCTGCTGACCCTCGTCATCACGGCGATCCAGTTCGGGGCCCAGAAGAAGTTCGTGCACTACGAGGACGACGCCGCATGAGTCTCACGAACCCCAGCCTCGTCGACGGCACCCAGCTGCCGCCGACCGACTCGACCATCGCGATCAGTGCCCCGGGCTACCGGCCCCGCGCGCCCCGCACCGGCAAGGGCAAGCGGCGGCTCAGCCAGACGCTGCTGCACGCGCTGCTCGTCGTCGGCGGGCTCGCGATGGTGTTCCCGTTCCTCTGGATGCTGCTCACCTCGTTCAAGACGCTGCCGCAGCTGCTGAAGGACCCGCTGTCGGTGCTGCCGCAGCCGTGGACCCTCGACAACTATGCCGACGCGTGGAACGCGGTGCCGTTCGGTCAGGCGTACCTCAACAGCCTCTACATCGCGGCGCTCGTGGTCGCGGGGACCCTGCTCACGGCGTCGATGGCGGGCTACGCCTTCGCCCGGATCCGCTTCCGCGGGGCGAAGGTGCTCTTCATCCTGTTCCTCGCGACGCAGATGATCCCGAAGCAGGTGACGCTGATCCCGTTCTACCTGCTGATGACGCAGCTCGGCTGGGTCGATTCGCACCTGGCGCTGATCGTGCCGGGGCTCCTCGCGAACCCCTTCGCGGTGTTCCTCATGCGGCAGTTCGTGCTGTCGCTGCCGAAGGAGCTCGAGGAGGCCGCGATCGTCGACGGCGCCGGCCGCTGGCGGATCTTCTGGAGCATCATCCTGCCGAACCTGAAGCCCGGGCTCGCGGCGCTCAGCATCATCGTGGCGCTCGACGTGTGGAACGCCTTCCTGTTCCCGCTCGTACTACTGAACACGCCCGACCTCTTCACGGTGCCGCTGCTGCTCTCGGCGTTCCAGGGGCAGTTCGGCTCGATCAACTACGGCCTGGTCATGGCGGCCAGCGCGATCTCGACGATCCCGATGCTCATCGTGTTCGTGATCGGGCAGCGCCGCATCCTGAATAGTATGGCCGCTTCCGGGCTGGGGGGACGATGACCGCACGGCCGGATGCCGCGGCCCTGGCCGGCCTCGCCGGCGACCACCTCGACCTGGCGCGGGCGCCATTCACGCTGCCGCGCTCGCGGGTGCTCGTGTTCCGGGCCGACCGCGAGGACGCCGCGGAGCTGCTCGGCGAGGGCGGGGTGCCCGCGCCGGCGACCGCGCTGCGGGTGCACACCTCGGAGTACGAGCGCGGACTGGACGAGTGCCGCGTGCTCGACGAGCTGCGGGTGCTGGATGCCTCGGGCGAACCGGTGCCCGTGACCCGGGTGCTGCCGCACGCGATCGAGTTCGGCGGGGGCGCGGCCGTGCTCGGCTTCGCTGGACCGTCGGCGCTCACCGTAGGGGCCGTGGGCGGCGGGCCGTGGTCCGTCGAGTGGCTGCGGCCCGACGGCGCGCGCGAGCGGCGCGGGCTCGAGGGCCCGGGCGACGCGGTCCGACTGACGGTCGGCGCGGACCGCGGCGTGCTCGCCGAGGCATCCGTCGCGCACGCCGCCGCGCTCGCGGAGAGCGAGACGGTCTGGCTCGACTGGTTCGCGAAGTGCCCCGTCGTGCGCCCCGATCTGCAATCGATGGCGGCGTTCTGCTGGTGGGTGCTCGGCGCGAACGTGGTCGAGCTGCCCGCCCTCGGCACGGCGCGGGGCGTCGTGCCCTCGAAGATCGGCTACGTCGGCGTCTGGCAGTGGGACGCGTACTTCATCGCCCTCGGCCTCCGGCACGGCGACGCGCAGCTCGCGCGCGAGCAGCTCGAGATCGCCTTCCGCTTCCCGAGCGCCGACGGACAGCTGCCGGACGTCGTGCACGAGGAGGGCGTGCTCGCGACGAGCGACGACCTGCCGCAGGCCGATCGCGACCGGCTGCGCCGCGCGGGCTCCGACATCGCCGACCCGGCCGCGCCAGTGCCGCTCACGAAGCCGCCGCTCGCCGCCTGGGCGCTCGCGAAGGTGCTCGAGGACGAGGACCGACCGGAGTGGGCGCGCGAGCAGCTCGCCGTCATCCGCCGCTCGCAGGACTGGTGGTTCGCGGGCAGCGACCTCGACGGCGACGGTCTGCCCGAGTACGGGCACCCGTACTCCTCGGGGCTCGACGACAGCCCGATCTTCGACGGCCCGCTGCCGACGACGGCGCCCGATCTCGGCGCCTACCTCGTGCTGCAGGACCTCGAGCTCGCCCGGCTCGCCGAGCGCTACGGCGCGGATGCCGCGGGCGATCCCGCGGCGCACCGCGCCCGCGCTGCGGCGACCATGCAGCGGCTCTTGGAGCTCTGGGACGCAGAGCGCGGCCGCTTCACGGCTCGGGCGGCGGGGGAGCGGGTCGCGAGTGACGCGATCGTGGGCTTCATGCCGCTGCTCACGGGCGAGCTGCCCGCGCCGGTGCTCGAATCCCTCGAAGCGGCGCTCGCCGATCCGGCGCGTTACGCGACGCCGTGGGCGGTGCCGACCGTGTCGGCCGCCGATCCGGACTTCTCGCCGGAGCGGATGTGGCGCGGGCCGGTGTGGGTGAACACGAACCGGCTCATCGTCGAGGGGCTGCGCCGCTCCGGGCGGCCGGAGCTCGCGCGCGAGCTCGCCGAACGCACGGTCGCCCTCGTCGTGCACGGCGGCGGCCCGCACGAGTACTTCAACCCCGAGACCGGGCAGAAGGCCCGCACGGCGACGACGGCGTTCGGCTGGTCGGCGGCGCTCTTCCTCGACCTCGCCGTCGAGCTCAGCGCGGATGCGGAGGAGGATCGCGGCGCGGGAGGAGCGGATTCGGCGGAGTGACCTCCGGGCGTGCCAATCTCCTCCCGGCCGAGGGACGGTGGAGGGGGCTCAGGCGGTGAAGTACGGGCTGGACGCGTTCTCGAGGATGCGGCGCATGCCGTGCATCCAGTTCACCTTGAGCGCGACGATCGCGCCGGGGACGTCGCCCTCGACGAGACGGGCGGCGACCGCGGCGTGCTCGGCGGCGACCCGCTCGACCATGGCGTCGTTCGGCACGAGCAGCGATTCGTACCGGTGGAAGGAGCCGCGCACGCTCGCGATGACGTCGAGCAGCCGCTGGTTCGGGCAGGCCGAGAGCATGAGGCCGTGCCACTCGTCGTCCTTCGTGACGATGAAGGCGTGCTCGACGAGCTCCTGGTCGAACTCCGCCGCGAGGGCGGCGAGGCGCACGCCGATGCGTTGCAGCTCCTCGACCGGGCTGAGCTCGAGGGCGAGGCTCTCGAGCGCGGCGAGCACCGGGGCGAGGTCTTCGAACTCGCTCGCGCTCAGCGGCATGAAGCGGAAGCCCTTGCCGTTCTCGCTCGTGATCTGGCCCTCGCTCTCGAGCGCGATGAGCGCCTCGCGGAGCGGGGTGCGGCTGACGCCGAGCTCGGCCGCGAGCTGGACCTCGTTGATGCCCTCGCCGGGCTGCACGGCTCCCGCCCGCATGCGCGTGAGGAGCTCCTCGCGCACCTGTGAGCGCAGGTTCTTGCGTTCGATCGCCATCTTCGCCCTCCGGGCCGTTCGGCCGTTCGCGGGCAAGCCTAGGGGGTGGTGCGGGGCTTGACCGGTTCCGGCATCCGGTTTACGGTGTGTATACAGAATACATTCTGCAGCTGGCGGTGTACACCCATCCATGAGGTGGCCCGCGACCGGAACCGACCCACTCAGAGAGGAGCAGGTGTGGCAGGCGACGCGCCCCGCGGCATCCGACTCGATGCCCTCGCCTACGGCGGCGACTACAACCCCGACCAGTGGTCGGAGAAGGTCTGGCTCGAGGACGCCAGGCTCATGCGCGAGGCGGGCGTCAACCTGGTGAGCCTCCCGGTGTTCAGCTGGCCGCAGCTCGAGGTCGCGCCCGGCGTCTACGAGTGGGGCTGGCTCGACCGCGTGCTCGAGATCCTGAGCGACGCAGGCATCCGCATCGACCTCGCCACCGCGACCGCCACCCCGCCCGCCTGGCTCGTGCGCAGCCACCCCGAGATGCTGCCCTGGAACGAGGACGGCCAACGCCTCGAGTTCGGCTCCCGGCAGGCGTACTGCCCGAGCTCGCCGGTCTGGCGCGAGCACGTCGCCCGGATGACCCGGGCGATGGCCGAGCGCTACGGCGAGCACCCCGGCCTCGCACTCTGGCACGTGTCGAACGAGTACGGCGACCATATTTCGCGCTGCTGGTGCCCCGAGTCTGCCCGGCACTTCCGCCGCTGGCTCGAGGCCCGGTACGGCGATCTCGACGGGCTGAACGCGGCCTGGGGCGTGAACGTCTGGGGCCAGCGCTACACCGCGTGGGAGCAGATCGAGCCGCCGCGGCGCGCGACCGGACCCGTCAACCCCACCCAGCTGCTCGACTTCGAGCGCTTCTCCTCCGACGCGCTGCTCGAGCTCTTCCAGCTCGAGATCGACGTGCTGCGCGAGGTCACCCCCGAGATCGCGGTCACGACGAACTTCATGAGCCTGCTGCGCGACCTCGACTACTGGGACTTCGCCGCCGTCGAGGACCTCGTCACCGACGACGCCTACCCCGATCCCGCCGACCCGCTCGCGCATGTGCCCGCCGCGCTCAATTACGGCTCCATGCGCTCGCTGAAGGGCGGGCGGCCGTGGCTGCTCCTCGAGCAGGCGCCCAGCGGCGTCAGCTGGCGCGAGGTCAATGTGCCGAAGGCGCCGGGTCAGATGCGCGTCGGCAGCCTGCAGGCGATCGCGCACGGATCGGACGGCGCGATGTGCTTCCAGTGGCGGCAGGCGAAGTACGGCCAGGAGAAGTTCCACTCCGCGATGCTCGGCCACCGCGGCGAGGCCTCCCGCACCTTCCAGGAGGCGAAGGCCTTCGGCGCCGAGCTCCGCCGCCTCGAACCCGTGCGCGGCAGCCGGGTGCGCTCCCGGATCGCGCTCGTCGTCGACTACGACTCGTGGTGGGGCAGCTCGGCGACGGAATCGCTGCCCTCGCAGCGGCTGAACTGGCTCGCGCAGGCCCGCGCCTGGCACGCCGCGCTGCACGAGCTCGGCCACCCGGTCGACACGGTGCCCGCGAGGGGGCCGTTCGACGGCTACGAGCTCGTCGTCGCCCCGAACCTCTATGTCGCCGACGCCGAGCAGGCCACGGCGCTCGGCGCCTTCGTCGCTCGCGGCGGGCAGCTCGTCGTCGGGCCGTTCTCCGGGGTCGTCGACCCGAACGAGCACGTGCACGACGGGGGAGCCCCCGGCCCCCTGCGCGAACTCCTCGGCGTCGAGGTCGACGAGGTCTGGCCCGTCACTGACGGCCGCGCCGAGCGCGTCGCCCTCGCCGGCGGCGAAGCCTTCGACGCGCCCGTCTGGGGCGAGTGGCTCGAAGCGGCCGCCGCCGAGACGATCGCCGCCTACGACTCGGGCGAGCTCGTCGGCCGGCCGGCGATCACCCGACGCGGAGCGGATGCCTCGGCCGGCGCGGCCTGGTACGTGAGCTGCGTGCTCGAGCCCGCCGGGCTCCTCGCCCTCTTCCGGCGGGTGCTCGCGGCGGCCGGGCTGCCCGCTCGGGACCGCACCGACCCGATGCTCGAGGCCGTGACGCGAGCCGACGACGACACCGACTACACCTTCGTGCTGAACCACGGTCGCGGCGAGCTCACGGTCGATGTGCCGCACGGCGCACGCGAGCTGCTCGGCGACGGCGCCGCGCTCGGGACGACGCTCACCCTGCCCCGCTTCGGCGCCGCCGTGCTCGCCACCCCGCGGGCCGCCGAGCCGCCGTTCATCACCATCACCGCCCCCGAGGACTGAGGATCCACATGACCGAGCCATCGGCTGCCTTCGTGCACCCGTACCTGCCCAACTCCGCCCCCGAGGTGCGTCGCGCGATGCTCGACGCCGTCGGCGCGGCATCCGTCGACGAGTTCTACGCCGACGTGCCGGAGGCGCTGCGCCTCGACCGCCCCCTCGATCTGCCCGCGCCGCTCCTCGCCGAGCAGGACCTCGCGCGGCACGTCCGCGGCCTCCTCGCGAAGAACCGCTCCACCGAGGAGCGGCTGAGCTTCCTCGGCCACGGCACCTACCGGCACCACGTGCCCGCCGTCGTCGACGAGGTGATCAACCGCAGCGAGTTCCTCACCGCGTACGCGGGGGAGCCCTATGAGGACCACGGCCGCTTCCAGGCGCTGTTCCAGTACCAGTCGCTGATGGCCGAACTGCTCGCCATGGACGTCGTCAACGTGCCGACCTACGACGGCTACCAGTCGACCGCGACCGCGCTCGCCATGGCCGGCCGGCTCACGGGTCGCCGCCGGGTGCTCGTCGTGAGCGACGTGCTGCCCGAGAAGCACTCGAAGGTGCACGACTTCGTGCGCGTCCACCTCGAGCTCGAGCTCGTCCCGACGGCGGGCGGCACCGCCGACGTCGCGGCCGCCGCAGCCCGGCTCGGCGATGACGTGGCCGCGATCTGGGTCGAGACGCCGAGTGCCACGGGCGCGGTCGAGGCGGCCCTGCCCGCGCTCGCGACCGCGGCGCACGCGGCGGGCGCCCTGCTGGTCGTCGGCACCGACCCGATCGGCTACGGCGTGCTGACCCCGCCCGCGGAGCAGGGGGCCGACATCGTCTGCGGCGACATCCAGTCGCTCGGCCTGCACCAGTGGTTCGGCGGTGCGCACGGCGGCTTCATCGCCGTCGCCGACGACGAAGCCCTCGTCATGGAGCTGCCCTCGCGGCTGTTCGGGCTCGCGAGCACCGACGTGCCAGGAGAGGTCGGCTTCGGCGACGTCGCCTACGAGCGCACCTCCTTCGCCCGCCGCGAGGAGGGCAAGGAGTGGGTCGGCACCGCAGCCGCCCTCTGGGGCATCGCCGCCGGCGTCTACCTCGCCCTGATGGGCCCGGTGGGCATGGCCGAGCTCGGCGAACTGCTGCTCGCCCGCACCCGCTACGCGCAGCAGCGACTCGCCGCCGTGCCCGGCGTGCGCCTCGGCGACGACGCCCTGCACCTGCGCGAGTTCACCGTCGACGTCTCCGGCACCGGCCGCACCGCCGCCGAGCTCGTCGCCGCCCTCCGCGCCGAGGGCATCGAGCCGGGCGTCGTCGTCGGCGAGGAGCTGCTGCTCGTCTGCGTCACCGAGCTCACCGGCCAGGCCGACATCGATCGCCTCGCGACCTCCCTCGCCGCCGCCTGCGGCACCGCAACCGACCGCCAGATCCCCCAGGAGCAGCGCGCATGAGCCTCCCCCTCGCCCCGAAGCCCGCCATCCGACGCTTCCACCAGGCCCGCTGGGACGAACCCGTCATCTTCGAGCTCTCGACGCCCGGCGAGCGCGGCCTGCTCGTGCCCGCCGTCGAGCCCGGTGTCCGCGACGCCGTCGGCGACGTGCTCGCCGAGCTGCCCGCCGGCCTCCGCCGGGCGACCCCGCCCGCGCTGCCCGAGATGGCGCAGATGCGGGTGCTGAAGCACTACCTGCGGCTCTCCCAGGAGAACCTCGGCGCCGACCTGAACGTCGACATCGGCCAGGGCACCTGCACGATGAAGTACTCGCCGAAGATCAACGACCAGCTCGTCGCGACCCCGCAGCTCACCGCGATGCACCCCCTGCAGGACCCGGCCGACGCGCAGGGCGTGCTCGAGATCGTGTGGCGGCTCGAACGGATGCTGGCGGAGATCTCCGGCATGGACGAGGTCTCGCTGCAGACCCAGGGCGGCTCCGCCGCGATCTGGGCGAACATCGCCATGATCCGCGCCTACCACGAGGCGAACGGCGAGGGGGAGCAGCGCCGCGAGGTCATCACCACCATCTTCAGCCACCCCTCGAACGCCGCCGCCGCGAAGGCCGCCGGCTACGAGGTCATCACCGTCCACCCCGACGCCGACGGCTACCCGGACCTCGCCGCCCTGAAGGCGGCGCTCTCGCCGCGGACCGCGGCGATCATGGTCACGAACCCCGAGGACACCGGCATCTACAACCCGGCGATCACGGAGTGGGTGGATGCCGCGCACGCCGTGGGCGCCCTCGCCTCCTACGACCAGGCGAACGCCAACGGCATCCTCGGCATCACCCGGGCGCGCGACGCCGGCTTCGACGTCTGCCACTTCAACCTGCACAAGACGTTCTCGACGCCGCACGGCTGCGGCGGGCCCGGCTCCGGCGCGAACGCCGTGAGCGCGGCGCTGGCGCCGTTCCTGCCCGGCCCGCGGATCGTGCGGGTGGGCGAGGGCGACGACGCCCGCTTCGAGGTGCGAGACGCCGGCCCGCAGTCGATCGGCACGGTCGCGCCCTTCTTCGGCGTCGTGCCGAACCTGGTCCGCGCCTACGCCTGGATCATGGCGCTCGGCGCGGACGGGCTCCTCGCCGCCGCCGAGACCGCCGTGCTGAACAACAACTACCTGCTCGCGAAGGTGCTGGAGATCCCCGGTGCGTCCGCGCCGTACGCGCGCGGCCGCCGGCGCATCGAGCAGGTGCGCTACTCCTGGCAGGAGCTGTACGAGGAGACCGGCATCAGCTCCGAGGAGATCGGCGTGCGGATGTCGGACTTCGGCATGCACTACTGGACGAGCCACCACCCCTACGTGGTGCCCCAGCCGTTCACCCTCGAGCCGACCGAGTCGTACTCGAAGTCCGAGCTCGACGAGTACGTCGCCGCGCTCGCCGAGGTGGCCCGCGAGGCCCGGGAGACCCCGGAGATCGTGCGCACCGCGCCGCACCGGCAGAGCGTGCACCACACCCACCACGACGATCTCGACGACCCCGAGCGCTGGGCCGTGACGTGGCGCGCGTACCTGCGGAAGTACCCCGAGGTGGCGGCTCGTCTGGCGGGCGAGCCCGAACCGGCGGCCGACGCCTCAGCGGCCTGACCGTGCTCGGCCTCGTGGTGAACCCCGTCGCCGGCGTCGGCGGCCCGGCGGGGCTCGGCGGCTCCGACGGGGTCGCCGTGCAGGCCAGCGCGGCCGAGCGCGGCGCGCAGCCGCGGGCGGGGGAGCGGGCGCGGCTCGCCCTCGAGCTCGTCCGCGAGGCGACAGGCGGGCCGCTCGAGGTGCTGACGGCGGCGGGGCCCATGGGCGAGGACGCGGTGCTCGCCGCCGGGCTCGTGCCGCGGATCGTCATGCGACCGGGTGCTGCGACGGGTCCGGCCGACACCGTCTCGGCCGTGCGCGCGCTCACCGACGCGGGGGCCGGGCTCGTGCTCTTCGCCGGCGGCGACGGTACGGCCAGGGACGTCGCCACGGCCCTCGACGCGCGTCGCGACGAGGGCGGTGCCCGCGTCGCCGCCCTCGGCATCCCCGCCGGCGTCAAGATGTACTCGCCGGTCTTCGCCGTGAGTCCGCGAGCCGCCGGCGCGCTCGCCGCGGCCTGGCTCGACGGCGGGCTGCCGGTCGAGGAGCGCGAGGTGCTCGACCTCGACGAGGACGAGCTGCGTCGCGGCCGGGTCGAACCGCGCCTGCACGCGGCCATGCCCGTGCCGGTCCGGCCGGGGCGGACTCAGGCGCGCAAGGCGGCGACCCCGGTGAGCGAGGCGGCGGCCGTCGCAGCCGCAGTCGACGGCGCGCTCCGGCTGCTGCAGCCGGGCGTACGGTATCTGCTCGGCCCCGGCGGTACGACCGCGGAGCTCGCGCGTCGGCTCGGCGTGCCGAAGACGAGGCTGGGCGTCGACGTCGTGCTCGACGGGCGACTCCTCCGGGCCGCCGCGAGCGAGGCGGAGCTCGTCGAGGAGATCGCGGCGGGGCCCGCCCGGGCCGTCGTCTCGATCATCGGCGGGCAGGGCTTCCTGCTCGGCCGCGGCAACCAGCAGCTCTCCGCGCGCGTGCTCCGGGCTCTCGGCGCGGAGCCGCTGCTCGTCGTCGCCCCCGAGCAGAAGCTCGTCGAGCTCGGCGGGCGGCCGCTGCTCGTCGACACCGGCGACCCCGGCGTGGACCGCGGCCTCGCGGGCTTCGTCCGCGTCGTCACCGGCCCGGGCACGAGCAGCATCTACCCTGTCAACGCACCAGACGCCGAGGCATCCCCCGTCTCGCGAACCGAAGGAGAAGGCCATGCGCCTTGAGAACAAGCAGGCCATCGTCACGGGCGGCGCGGGCGGCATCGGCCGCGCCTCCTCGCTCGCCCTCGCGGCGGAGGGCGCGAGGGTCGCCGTCGTCGACCTCGACGGCGCAGCCGCCGAGCGCGTCGCCGAGGAGATCCGCGCCGCGGGCGGCGAGGCCATCGCGATCGCCGCCGACGTGTCGAGCGAGCCCGACATCGAGCGCGTGGTGCGCGAGACGCAGGCCGCGTTCGGCGGCATCGACGTCGTCTTCAACAACGCGGGCATCATCCGCCGCACCACCGCCGTCGAGACGACCGTCGAGGAGTGGGACCGGGTGTTCGGCGTGAACGTGCGCTCCATCTTCCTGATGTGCAAGCACGTCGTGCCCGTCATGGCCGCGGCGGGCGGCGGCTCGATCGTGAACACGGGCTCCGGCTGGGGACTGAAGGGCGGCGGGCAGGCGATCTCGTACTGCGCGTCGAAGGGCGCCGTCGTGAACATGACCCGGGCGCTCGCCATCGACCACGGGCCGCAGGGCATCCGGGTGAACTCGGTGAACCCGGGCGACGTGAACACGGGGATGCTCCGCGAGGAGGCGCGCCAGCTCGGCCAGGCCGAGGACGGCTTCCTCGCCGAGGCCGCCGACCGGCCGCTGCGCCGCATGGGCGAGCCCCGCGAGATCGCCTCCGCGGTGGTCTGGCTCGCGAGCGACGAGTCGAGCTACGTGACGGGTTCCGCGCTCGTCGTCGACGGCGGCGGCATCGCCTGAGGCGCGGCCCCGGATGCGCGTCCGCGCGCGCATCCGGGGCCTAGGCTCTGAGCATGTCGGGAGCGGGGGACTCGCGGCGCGCCGGCGCCACGTTCGACCGTTCCGTCGTCCTCTCGCAGCTGCTCTTCGGCGCGGTCCTCGTGACCGCCGTGTTCACGTTGCTGCTGTTCTCGCCGGTCGCGCTCACGAAGCCGATCGCCATCGTCGCGGTGGCGCTCGTCTTCACGGCGACCGGGGTGGCGATCATCGTCCCGTGGCACCGTTTCCCACGGGCGCTCGTGATGGCCCTGCCGATCGTCGACATCCTCGCGATCGGGCTCATCCGCATCGCCGAGCCGGCCGCGGGCGTGGGACTGCTCTGGTTCTTCCCGACGATCTGGCTCGCGAGCTATTTCGGGCTCACGGGGGCGATCATCGCGGTCGCCACCTCCTCGGCGCTCGTGTGGATCTCGGAGCTCGTGAGCGAGCGGGCGTTCACCGCCGTCAGCGTGCCCTCCGTGGTGCTCCTGCCGATCGTGCTGAGCTTCATCGCGACGAGCACCGTCCTGAGCTCCCGCCGAGCCGGCGCGCAGCGGGTGCTGCTGCGCACGCAGGCGAAGCAGCTGGAGCGGGCGCTCCGCCGCGCGAACAAGCAGGAGGAACGGCTCGCCGAGGTGCTGAACGCCGTCGACTTCGGGGTCGTGCGGCTCGATCGCGACGGCCGCGGCGGCGTCATGAACACCGCTTACGCGAAGCTCTACGGCCTCGACGTCGCCGACCCCGACGCCGCCCGCGACGGCGTCGCCTTCGCCGCGGACCGCGCGACGCCGCTCAGCCGGGCCGAACTGCCGTTCAACCGTGCCGCCGCCGGCCAGGAGTTCGACGACGAGGTCACCTGGATCCCGGGCGAGGGCAGCGAGCTGCGCGCCGTCTCCGTCACCGCCAGGCGCCTCTACGACGAGGACGGCGGCCTCGAGGGCGGCGTCATCGTCGCCCGGGACATCACCGAGGAGCGGAACGCGGTGCGCGCCCGCGACGACCTCGTCGCCTCCGTCTCGCACGAGCTGCGCACGCCGATGACCTCCGTGCTCGGCTACATCGACCTCTCCCTCGACGCCGAGGGGCTGCCGCCGAACGTCACCCGCAACCTCGAGATCATGCAGCGCAACGGCGACCGGATGCTCGAGCTCATCGCCTCCATCCTGCAGTCGGCGAAGCACGCGGAGGCGCCGGTGCCGCTCGCATTGGCCCCCGTGGACCTGCACGACGTCCTCCGCGACGCCGTCGAGGCCGCGCAGGCCCGCGCCGACGAGCGCGACATCCGCCTGACCATCACGACGAGCGAGCCGGCCGTCGTCCGCGCCGACGGCTTCCGGCTGCGCCAGGTCGTCGACAACCTCGTCTCCAACGCGGTGAAGTACAACCGCCAGGGCGGCGAGGTCATGGTCGGCGCGACGGTCGACGAGGGGATGGCGTGGGTGGTCGTCCGCGACACCGGCATCGGCATCCCCGAGGCGGAGCTGCCGAAGGTGTTCGAGCGCTTCTTCCGTTCGGGCGGGGTCCGCCAGGGCACGGTGCACGGCAGCGGCCTCGGCCTCGGCATCGCACGGGAGCTCGTCGAACGCCATGGCGGGGAGATCCACATCGACAGCGAGGAGGGCAGCGGCACGACCGTCATCGTGACCCTGCCCGTCGCGGGCCCGGAGGACGCATGACGATCGACCTGTACACCGTCCAGCTCGCGACGAGCACGGTGACGATCATCGCGGGGCTGATGTTCATCCTCGACACCGTGCTGCGCCGGCCGGACACGGCGGGCCGCCTCTGGGCGGTCTCCTTCATGGGCGGGATGCTCACCTCCATCTCGTACGCGGTGTGGATACTCGTGCCGGGCGCCTGGTGGGCCGTCGCCGTGGGCAACGGCGCGATGGTGCTGACGGCCGGACTGCTGTGGTGCGGCGCCCGCGCCTTCAACGCGCGCAACGATCTGCTCTGGGTGCCGCTCGTCGTCGCCACGGGCGCCGGGGTCGCGGTGCTCGCCGAGGGGCCCGACGGCGGCGACTGGGCGGGCGCCCCCCTGCTCTTCCTCGCGCTCGCGGCCTTCTCCGGACTGGGGGCCGCCGAATCGCTCCGGAAGCCGATGCGCAGCCACTGGGCTGCCCGCGGGCTCACCGTGTCGTTCATCGTCGTCGCGCTCTTCTACGCCTTCCGCACGGTGGCCTACTTCGTGCTCGGCCCGGACGCGCCCGTGTTCCGCACCTTCTTCGGCAGCGAGGCGGCCGCGTTCGTCATGATGACGCTCATCATCGTGATGACGGTCAGCCTCGTCATCCTCCGCTCCGACCGGGTCGGCGACAGCGGGGGAGGCGGGGTCTCGCACTGGTCCGACGACGAGGTGCTCACCTCGAGCGCCCTGCGCCGCGTGGTCGAGGACCAGCTCGAGCGGGCGAACTTCCACGACGAGCAGCTCGTCTTCCTCCGCGTCGGCCTCGACGAGGTCGAGTCGATCTACACCGCCTTCGGGCGCTCCGCCGGCTCGGCCCTGGCGGATCGCTTCACCGCGGCCGTGCGGCGCTACGCCCCGCCGACCGCGGCGATCGGCACCTTCGACGGCGGCGGCGAACTGCTCGTCGTCGCGCCGTTTCCGCGGATGGCGGACGCGCGACGGGCCGCGATCGCCCTGCAGGGCGGCATCGGCGAGCAGACCATGGTCGAGGCGGACGGACTGCGGCTCTCGGCGAGCATCGGGATGGCCGGCAGCGACGCCGTGGGCTACGACTTCGACCGCCTGCTGGCGGCGTCGGGCGAAGCGGCGCAGCGCGCCCGCGAGTCCGGCGGCGACGCGATCGCCGACTAGGGTGACGGCGTCTGCGACGGCTCGGCCGTCGCGTCGCCGCTCGAGATCGCGATGACGAGCGTGTCGACCGCGGTCTGCTTCGCGTAGTCGCTCGAGGTCGGCGTCGACTGCAGCAGCAGCTCGTAGCGCATCGAGAGCTCGACGCTCGCGGCCCGGGGATCGAGCGGCGGTAGCGTGAACGTCTGGCTGTACGTGTACGGGTCGAGCACGAGGTAGCCGGGCGCGACCGTCGACTGGTCGACGATGGGGTCGAAGCCGGGCAGCTCGCCGCCGTCGGCGGCCCGCACCACCGGCGTCGCCGTGACGCGCGACAGGTACACCTTCTGCCCGTCCGAGGGCGTCACCGTCGAGCGCAGCGAGAAGGTGAGCGGCTTCTGCGCGGCCGCCGTCCAGCGGTCCATCGAGAGCGTCGACCAGTAGTCGGCCGTGAGCGTGATCGCGCCGACCTCCATGGTGCGCGTCGCCGAGCCCGAGGCGAGGTCGTTCTGGATCGGCGCCGGCGGCGCGCTCGTCGCGGGCGGCGTCGAGGCCGGGGCATCCGTCGGGTTCAGCCAGGGCGGGGCCTGGCAGCCCGCGGTGGCGAGGGCCGCCGCCGAGATCGCGACGATGGCGGCCGCCCGCCGTGCCCGGCCGAGTTCGCGCGCGCTCGATCGCATCCGTCCCCCAGAGTCCCGAATCTTGAGCAGATCTTGAGGCGACGCTATCGCATCCCAAGGTTCCCGCTGCGGTCGGCCCGCCAGACTCGATCCTGTTGGAGCGGGGACGCTGCAGCCGATGAATACCCACGAAGTCGAAACGAAAGGCCACGTCATGACCGACACCGCACTCCACCGGCCCACCCCCGGGGCCGATGCCGCGGTGTCGGCGACCCGAGCGCGGCCGCTGCACACCGACACACCCGAAGTCGCTCCGCAGTTCGATGACTTCGCCGCCGTCGTCGACACCATCACGGTGTCACGGGCGAGCATCGGATGCATCGTCCCCGCCTACAACGAGGAGGAGTCGATCGGGCAGGTGCTCGAGTCGCTCCTCGGGCAGACCCGACTGCCCGACGTCATCCACGTCGTGGTGAACAACTCGACCGACCGCACGGTCGAGCGAGCCGCCGCCTACGCCGGCCTGCACGTCCGCGAGGACGACGGCGTGGAGCAGTTCACCGAGGTGTTCATCCACGACATCGGCGAGAACCCCGACAAGAAAGTCGGCGCGCTGAACTACGGCTACTCGCTCGTCGAGGGCATGGACTTCATGCTCGGCGTCGACGGCGACACCGTCGCCGACCCGCAGGCCGTCGAATTCCTCGAGGCCGAGATCGCCTCGGACAGCCGCATCGGCGGCATCTCGGCGATCTACTCGATCGACGACCGCCCGTTCTCCGGCGTCGTCGCGCCGTTCCTCATCGCCGGCCAGCGCGCCCAGTTCGCGGCCTTCAACATGCAGAACATGCTGCGCGGCCGCAACATGGCCGTGCTCGGCGGTCAGTACTCGATCTTCTCCACCAAGGCCCTGCGCGACGCGATGACCGCGAATCGTCAGGTCACCCCCTGGGTGAAGGACAGCGAGGTCGAGGACTCCCTGCTCTCGCTGCAGATCAAGAGCGCCGGCTACCTCACGAAGATCTCCGCCCGCGCCCGCGCCGACGTCGGCGGCATGACGACCCTGCGCTCGCTCGACGCGCAGCAGGTGAAGTGGAACTACGGCGCCATCGAGCTGATGTGGCCCGGCCAGCGCGGCGACACCAAGGGGCAGCCGTTCCACCCGAACCTGCGCCTGCGCTGGCTCGAGAACCTCTCGATGGCCACGAACGCGATCACGCGCATCCTGTTCCTCGTGCTGCTCGCCGGCTCGCTCTCGATCAACGCCTTCGTGTTCAGCCCGATCTGGCTGATCCCGCCGGTGGTCGCGATCCTGCTGAACGTGCGCATCGCGCTGTCGATGAAGCACCGCACGGCGAAGGACATCCTCTTCGCGGCGCTGCTCGTGCCCGCCGAGGTCTACATGTGGATCCGGCTCGGCCACTTCGCCCGTGCCTGGGTCAAGTTCGCCTCGCGCAAGCAGGTCGACAACTGGGCCGAGCAGGCCAAAGCCGAGCGGGGCGGCGGCCACGCCTACCTGACCCCGCTCCTCGTCGGCCTCGCGATCGTCATCGCGATGGTCGCGATCTGGACGCAGCTGAGCCCCGTGGTGCAGTCCTCGATCCTCTGGATCGGCTGGCCCGTGCTCGGCACGATCACGGTGCTGCAGACGCTCGGCATGTTCGGCAAGCTCGTGCGCCGCCAGCACGGCTACCGTGTCTGAGCTCGGCTGAATCCCCCCCCCGGGACCCGAACGTCGAGCGGCCCGCCAGGCGACTGCCCGGCGGGCCGTCCGGCGTCCGGCCGCGGTCGGCGGCGGGGGTCAGTCCTCGGCGGTCATCCGGTAGCCGACGCCGCGCACCGTCTCGATCCAGTTCGGCTGCGTGGCGCTCTCGCCGAGCTTGCGCCGCAGATTCGCGAGGTGCACCTCGATGGCCCGCTTGTCGGCGTCGCTCACGTAGTACGAGGTGACGTAGCTCTCCCCGCGGAGCGAGAGCGCGAGATCCGCCTTGCTGCGCACCCGCCGGCCGGAGTCCATCAGCAGGCGCAGCAGCTCGAACTCGCTGCGGGTGAGCTCGAGCTGTTCGCCGTCGAGGGAGGCGAGGTGCATCTCCGGCTGCAGCCGGAGGCCGCGGTGCTCGTACCAGCCGTCGTGTCCGTCGGCGGCGCCCGTGAGCGGGGCCGGCGCGGTCGTCGCGTCCGCTGCCGCGGGCTCCGCCGCGACCGGCTCCGGAGCGGGCGGCGCGGAGGTCTCCGGGGATGCCTCGGCGGCGCCGGAGGGGGATGCCGGAGCCGGAGCCGGAGGCGCAGGAGCCGGGGTCGAGGCATCCGCAGTCCTGCCGGCCGTCAGCGACTCGACGTCGGTCCGGCTGTCGCGCTCCCGTTCACGCCGGCGTAGCATCGCGTCGATGCGGGCGCGCAGCTCCCTGGGGCGGAACGGCTTCACGAGATAGTCGTCGGCGCCGGACTGCAGGCCGATCAGGGTGTCCGCCTCCTCGCCCAGCGCGGTCAGCATGATGAGGTAGGTGCCGCTGAACGCGCGGATCCGCCGGGCGGCCTCGAAGCCGTCGATGCCGGGCATGCTCACGTCGAGCGTCGTCACGATGGGGTCGTGCCGACGCACGAGCTCGATGCCGTCGAGTCCGTTGCCCGCGCTGTGCGTCTCGAAACCGCCCTGTTCGAGCACCTCCACGAGCAACTGGCGGATGTCGAGGTCGTCCTCGATGATCACCGCGATGCGTTCGCCGTTCGCCTGGTTGGCCGTCATGTTCCCCGATCTTCCTTCGTCCAGGGCGTCCCGTCGCCCGTCGTCCGCTGCAACCGCCGGCGTCCCGTCGCCGCGGTCTCCTCGCGCTTCAGCCGCCGCCGGTGAGGGCGATCGCCGCCTCCGGCCACCACTGCCCGGCCGGCGGGCCGCCGTTGCAGGTGCCGTCGCTCTCGCCGGGCGGCTTGAGCCAGAGCACCGCGTCGACGACCTCGTCGTCGAGCGGGCCCGGATCCTCGCCGACCGTGCGCCCGGGTACATTGCACCACGAGGCATCCGCCGGCGGTCCCGAGCCGTTGCGCGACACGTCGATGACGGCGTGACCGCCGCCGAGCGCTGCGGCGACGCGGTGCGCGTAGGCGCGCTCCTCGCTCGTCGTGCGGGTGTTCGAGACGTTCGTGGCGAAGCCGCGCACCCGGTCGACGCCGGCGGCCCGCAGCAGTTCGGCCATGCGCTCGGCCGGCAGCCAGGCCGAGTGGCCGCCGTCGAGGTAGACGGTGGTGGTCGCGGGCAGGCGGGCGGCCGCCTCGCGGACGAGGGCCGGGCGGGCGGCGGCGTCGGGGCAGGCCTCGGCGAGCGCGAGGGCGTCGGGTTCCAGGACGATGACGGCGGACCGTTCGCCGATGGCGGCGGCGATCTCGTCGATCCAGGCGAGGTAGGGCGTGCGGGCGAGGCCGCCGGCGCTGTGACCGCCGCAGTCGCGGTCGGGGATGCCGTAGACGACCAGCACGGGCAGCGCGGCGGCGCCGGCGGCGTCGTCGAGGAGCGCGTCGACGGCGGGGCCGACCTCGCCGGCGGGCAGGCGCTCGGGGACGAGCCAGGTGGCGGTGGGGCGTTCCGCGAGCCGGGCGGCGGCCTCCCGCTCGGCGGCGGTGCCCCCGGTGCGGGCCGCGATCGCGGCCGAGGAGTCGGGGGAGCGGTACAGCGTCCGGCCGGCGAAGGGGGAGTCGGCGGACGAGGCCGGGGCGCACGCGGCGAGCAGGGCGAGGAGGGCGATCGCGCCGCTCGCGAGCACGGCGCGGCGGGTGGCGGTGCGCGAACGCTCACCAGCTCCCGATGCCGTCATGGCCGCGTCCTTCCCCCCGTTCCGGTCAGTCTAGGGGCCTCCGGTTTCCCCGCTCGCCGCGCCGCCTGCTCGAACCCGCCCGGGCAGGGGGACGTGCGATTAATTGAATTGGTTCTTTCTGGATAGAAAGTTTTCTGTTAGCTTCATTTCCGGTAACGCTCGCCACCGAGATCCTGCGCGACGTCGCTGTTCTTCCACGCAATGAAGCCAGAGAGGAAACACGAACGATGATTCGAACCACGCGCCGACTGGCGCTCGCGCTCGCCGCGGGTGCCTCGGCCCTCGCCCTCGGGCTGTCCGGCTGCTCGCCCTCGGGCGGCTCCGCGGGCGGCGACGACGCGATCCTGCGGGTCTGGGCCGGCAGCGCCACCCCGATCAACAACAACTTCAACCCCTTCGCCGTCGACACCGCCGTGCACGCGACCTTCGGCGCCATCTACGAACCGCTGTTCTTCTTCAACCAGCTCTCCGCCGACCCGCCCACCGGCATGATCGGCGACAGCTACGAGTACAGCGAAGACGGCAAGACCCTCACCGTGAAGATCAAGCCCGATCTCAAGTGGAACGACGGCGAAGCCCTCACCGCCGAGGACGTCGCCTTCACCTTCGGCTACGGCTCGAACGTCAGCGAGCAGTTCGTCTCGGCCGAGGCCACCGACGACACCACCGTCGTGCTCACGTACACCGAGCCGCAGTTCACGAGCGCCTCGCTCACCCTCGGCTCGACCTGGATCATCCCCAAGCACGTGTGGGAGAAGATCGACGACTTCATGGCCGAGACGAACCCTGAGCCCGTCGGCTCCGGCCCCTACAAGCTCAAGAGCTTCACCGAGGCCGCCTACACCGTCGAGGCCAACGAGCTGTTCCGCGACGGCGCCCCCGAGGTGAAGCAGGTGCAGTACCTCGGCCTCGACTCGAACCAGTCCGCGCAGGACCTGCTCACCACCGGCAAGATCGACTGGGTCGGCCAGTTCATCGCGAACCCCGACGCCGTCACCGGCTCGGGCAAGATCGCCACGCTCAACCTGCAGCAGGACCCGACGACGATCACGACGTGCGCGAACGCCGAGCTCGGCTGCACCGGCCCGCAGACCGACCCCGCCGTGCGCCAGGCGATCGACGTCGCGATCAACCGCTCCACCATTCGCGAGAAGGCCTTCGCCGGGCTCGCCGGCGAGTCCTCGCCCTCCTTCATGCTGCTGCCGCGCGACGAGCAGTGGCTGAGCGACCCCGCCCTCACCACGAGCCCTCAGGACCCCGACGTCGCCGAGGCGCAGCAGATCCTCGAGGCGGCGGGCTACACGAAGCAGTCCGACGGCTTCTACGGCAAGGACGGCGCCTCCTTCGAGATCGACCTGTTCTCGCCCGACGGCTGGACCGACTACAACGACGCGGCCAAGCTCATCTCCGAGCAGGCGGCAGAGGCCGGCATCCGCATCAACGCGCGCACCGTGTCGGATGCCGAGTACTGGACGCCGATCCAGTCGGGCGACTTCCAGATGACGCTCTACGGCCTCACCCAGAGCCTCGTCGCCGATCCGTACTCGAACTACCACGAGTACTTCGCCGGCACCTCGACCGTCAAGGTCGGCGAGACCCCGCTCGTCGGGCAGAACTACTCGCGCTACTCGAACCCGACGGTCGACGCCGCCGTGCTCGCCGCGGGCGGCACGGAGGACGTGCCGACGAAGCAGGCCGCCTACGCGACCATCCAGACCGAGATCGCGCGCGACCTGCCGTACATCCCGGTCGTGCTGAACGCCTCGCAGTCGTTCTTCAACGTCGAGAAGTTCAGCGGATGGCCCTCCGAGGACGACCTCTACGCGGCGCCGCTGCCCTACCTCTCGGTGGCGAACGCGGTCGTGCTCACGCACCTGAAGCCGGCCGAGTAGGCGCGTGATCCCGATGAGACGACACCCTTCCGCACGGGCGGTGCAGGGATGAGCTTCTACCTCCGACGGGTCGCCTTCTACCTGGTGACCTTCTGGGCGGCGATCTCGCTCAACTTCCTGCTGCCCCGGCTCCTGCCGGGCGACCCCGCGGCGATCATGCTCGGCAAGCTGCGCCGGGCGAACGCCGGCCGGCCGCTCTCCGAGGAGACGGTCCAGGCGATCACCGCGATCCTCGGTGCCGAGAAGGGCACCAGTCTCTGGGACCAGTACCTGGCGTACTGGGGCCGGCTGCTTCAGGGGGACCTCGGCGTCTCCTCCACGAGGTACCCGGCCCCGGTCGCCGAGCTCATCTCCGCGGCGCTGCCGTGGACGATCGTGCTGGTCGGCACCGCGACCGTCATCTCCTTCGTGCTCGGCATCGTCGTCGGCGCGTGGGTCGGCTGGCGGCGCGGCACCTGGCTCGACCACCTCGTGCCCGTCACGACGGTGTTCCAGTCGATCCCGTACTTCTGGCTCGCGCTCGTGCTCGTCGCGGTGTTCTCCGTGCAGCTCGGCATCTTCCCGATCATCGGGGGCTACGACGTCTTCGAGTTCCCGGGCGGGCCCGAGTGGAGCTGGGCCTTCCTCGGCAGCGCCGTCTGGCACGCCGTCCTGCCCGCCACCACGATCGTGCTGTCCTCGATCGGCGGCTGGCTGCTCGGCATGCGCAACATGATGGTCTCCACGATGTCGGAGGACTTCATCGTCACCGCCGAGGCGAAGGGCCTCACCCCGCGCCGGATCCGCACGAAGTACGCCTCGCGGAACGCGGCGATCCCGAGCCTCGCGGGCTTCGGCATCGCGCTCGGCTTCGTCGTCGCGGGCTCGATCGTGATGGAGCAGGTGTTCAGCTACCCCGGCATCGGCAAGCTCATGATCCAGGCCGTGCAGGGCCTCGACTACGCGCTCATGCAGGGCGTGTTCCTCGTGATCACCCTCACGGTGCTCGCGGCGAACTTCGTCATGGACCTCATCTACGGCTTTATCGACCCGAGAGTGCGGCACAATGGCTGACCGGCAGACCCTCACCGAGTCCGGCTCCGGCGGCGAACTGCCCGGCGCCGGCGCCGAGACCGCCCCCGATCTGCCCTTCGGCGCGCCGATCGGCGCGGAGGCCGCGCGGGAGAGCGCCAGGGAGGCGACCGCCACCGCGGCCGTCGCCGCCGCGAGCGCCGCCGCCGTGCGGCGGGGCGGGCGCTTCCGCGGGCTCCTGCCGCGGCGCTCCGGCAAGCTCGTGACCGGCCTCGTCATCGTCGGGGCGATCACCCTGTTCGGTCTGCTCGGCCCGCTCATCGCGCAGCCGCCGCGGGACTCGAACAACCCCGCGCTGCTGCCGCCCGGGCCCGAGCACTGGCTCGGCACCACGAAGCTCGGCTACGACGTGTTCTCCCAGCTCGCCTACGGCACCCAGGGCTCGCTGTTCATCGGCCTCGTCGCCGGTCTCGTGGCGCTCGTGCTCGGGGGGCTGTTCGGTGTCTTCGCGGGCTACTTCGGCGGCATCGCGGACGAGGTGCTGACCCTCATCACGAACATCGTCCTCGTCATCCCGGGCCTGCCCGTCGTCATGGTGATCGCCGCCTACGTGCAGAACGCGGACGGCCTCGGGCCGCTCGCCCGCAGCTCGCTGCTCGTCGCCCTCGTGCTCGGCATCACGAGCTGGGCGGGCTCGGCGGTCGTGCTGCGCGCGCAGGCCCGCTCGCTCCGCACCCGCGAGTACGTGGCCGCCGCCCGCGTCGCAGGCGAGCGGCCGGCGCGGATCATCTTCGTCGAGATCCTGCCGAACCTCGTGCCGCTGCTCGCCGCGCAGTTCATCTTCGGCGTCATCCTCGCGGTGCTCGGCGAAGCCGGCCTCTCCTACCTGGGCCTCGGCCCGACCGGCTCGATCACGCTCGGCACCATGCTGAACGACGCGCAGACCGGGCAGGCCGTCGGCACCGGCGCCTGGTGGTGGTTCGTGCCGCCAGGGGCGATCATCGCGGCGCTCGGCGCCGGGCTCTCGCTCATCAACTTCGCGATCGACGAGGTCGTGAACCCCAAGCTCAGGCTCGCCCCGGAGAACGCCAAGCGGCAGCGCAAGGCGACGAAGGCGGGCAAGGGCGTCGCGGACACCGGAGCATTCGCATGACGGCACTCGGCCAGGCGGTCCTCACCGCCACGAACGTCTCGATCGACTACGAGGTCGACCCGCCCGTGCAGGCGGTGCGCGGCGCCTCGCTCACCCTGCACCGCGGCGAGATCCTCGGCCTCGCGGGGGAGTCGGGCTGCGGCAAGACGACCCTCGCCTACGGCCTCAACCGGCTGCTCAAGGCGCCGGCGGTGATGACGGGCGGCGAGGTCGTGTTCCACGACGCGAGCGGCCGCGACATCGACGTCGTGCAGCTCGACGGGGAGGCGCTGCGCTCCTACCGCTGGGACAAGGTGTCGATGGTGTTCCAGGGCTCGATGAACTCGCTGAACCCCGTGATGAACGTGCGGAAGCAGCTCCACGACGTCTTCACCACGCACCGGAAGGGGATGCCGAAGGCGGATCGCGAGGCGCGCAGCGCCGAGCTGCTCTCGCTCGTCGGGGTCGACCCGGCGCGGTTGTCGAGCTTCCCGCACGAGCTGTCCGGCGGGATGCGCCAGCGCGTCATGATCGCCATGGCGCTCGCGCTCGATCCGCAGGTGATGATCATGGACGAGCCGACCACGGCGCTCGACGTCGTCGTGCAGCGCGGCATCGTGCGGGAGATCATGCGGCTGCGCGAACGGCTCGGCTTCGCGGTGATCTTCATCACGCACGACCTGCCGCTGCTCATCGAGATCAGCGATCGCATCGCGATCATGCTGGAGGGCGAGATCGTCGAGCAGGGGGATGCCGCGAGCATCTTCCGCGATCCGAGGCATCCGTACACCAGGCGTCTGCTGCAGAGCTTCCCGAGCCTCCGCGGCGAGGGCGGCGCGTTCATCCGCACCGGGGTGACCGGGGCGACCGCCGCCGTCACGGGCTCCGTCGCGGGCTCCGTCGCGCTCGCCGCCGGCGAGGGAGGCGCCGCATGACCGCCCAGGTGACGCGGCCCGCCGTGGAGGCCGGCTCGCTCCGCGCCGAGGGACTGGAGAAGGACTTCCGGCTGCGCAGCGGCCTGAAGGTGCGCACGCTGCACGCGGTGCGCGGCGTCTCGCTCGAGCTCGAGCCGGGGCGCACCGTGGCCCTGGTCGGCGAGAGCGGCTCCGGCAAGTCGACGATCGCGCGGATGTTCGCGAAGCTCGAGTCGCCGACGGGCGGGCGGATCCTGCTCGACGGCGCGCCGAGCGCGAACCGGGGGCGCGGGCTCGCCGCCTACCGGCGCGACGTGCAGATGGTGTTCCAGGACCCGTTCGGCTCGCTGAACCCGTTCCACTCGATCGTGCACCACCTGGAGCGCCCGATCCGGCTGCACCACCCCGGGCTCTCGGGCGCCGAGGTGCGCGAACGGGCCGAGGAGCTGCTCGAGCGTGTGCGGCTCTCGCCCGCGGCGAAGTTCGCCGACCGCCGCCCGCACGAGCTGTCCGGCGGGCAGCGCCAGCGGGTCGCCATCGCGCGGGCGCTCGCCCCGGGGGCGCGGTTCATCATCGCCGACGAGCCGGTCTCGATGCTCGACGTCTCGATCCGCCTCGGCGTGCTGAACCTGCTCGCCGAGCTGCAGCGGCAGGAGCGGCTCGGCGTGCTGTACATCACGCACGACCTGGCGACCGCACGGCACTTCTCCGACGAGATCCTCGTGATGTACCGCGGGGAGATCGTCGAGCGCGGACCGAGCGAGCGGGTCATCCTCGATCCGCAGCACGACTACACGAAGACCCTGCTCGACGCGGCGGCCGATCCCGACCGCCTCGGACAGCTCCGCGACGAGGTACGGCGGGAGGCGGGATGAGCGTTCGAGAGCGAATCCGCTCGACTAGAGTGACCAGCGCGACACCAGGGGAGGAGGTGGAGATGAGCGCGATCGATCCCGGCACGCCGGCGTGGCTCGCGGCGCGCAACGACCGCACCGCCTTCCGGCTGCTGCTCGAGCACGGGCCGCTGACGCGCTCGCGGCTCGGCGCCCTCTCCGGCCTCTCCAAGCCCACCGCGACGCAGATGCTGCAGCGCCTCGAGCGGGTCGGGCTCATCCACCCCGTCGGCGAGGTCTCCGGCGGCCGCGGCCCGAACGCCGTGAGCTACGGGGTGCGCGTCGACCGCATCACCGGCGTCGCGATCTCGGTGCTCGCGCACTCGATCCAGGCGGTCGTCGTCGACGCGCTCGGCGGCGAGCACCCGGTGGCCGAGATCGTTCCGCCGGGAGCCCGCTCACCGGAGGGCGACGTACAGGCGGCGATCGAGGCGGCCTGCGCGGCGGCCGGGGCCGATCCGGCCTGCGTCAGCCGCGTCGTCATCGGCGTGCAGGCGGCCTTCTTCGGCGAGGAGGACGAGCTCTCCCTGACCGACACGCTCCCCGGTTGGCCCGCGGTCGGCTCGGAGGCGCGGATCACCCGCGAGCTCGGCATCGACGTCACCCTCGGCAACGACGTGAACCTCGCGGCGATGGCCGAGCGGGCGGCGGGCGTCGCCCAGGACGCCTCGAGCTTCGCGCTGTTCTGGATCGGCGACGGCCTCGGCGTCGGCATCGACCTCGGCGGTGCGGTCCACCGCGGCGCCTCGGGCGGCGCGGGCGAGATCGGCTACCTACCGGTGCCGAAGACGGCGGCGGCCTTCGCCCCGGAGGCGAACGACTTCACCGACCTCCTCGGGGGGCCGGCGGTCGTCCAGCTGCTCGGCGGTGCGCCGAGCGAGCCGCTCGCCTCGGCGCTGGAGCGGCTCGACGGCGACCCGGCCCTGCTCGAGGCGCTCGCCGAACGCATCGCGATGGCCGCGCACCCGGTACTCGCCCTGCTCGATCCGGCGATGCTCGTGCTCGGCGGGCCGAGCGGTAGCGCGGGCGGCGACGCCCTCGCCGAGCTCGTCGCCGAGCGCATCGACCGGGCGGCGCACCCGAAGCTCGTCGTGCGCTCGAGCGGCACCGGCCCGCAGCCCGTGCTGCTCGGCGCCAGGCAGCAGCTCGTGCAGCAGATCCGCGACCGGCTCGAGGCCGACATCCTGCCGCTCGTCTGAGCGCGCCACCCATCACCCTCCCGCGGACGACGCCCGGACCGGGCGACGCGCCGCGACCCCACAGACCAGCACTCCGGCCGGGGCATCCCAGCCGTGCTCGAGAGAAGGACCCCATGAAGCTCACCATCATCGGCGGCGGATCGACGTACACCCCCGAACTCATCGACGGCTTCGCCCGTCTGCGCGCGCAGCTGCCGCTCACCGAGATCCATCTCGTGGACCCGGACCCGGACCGCCTGCGCCTCGTCGCCGGGATGGCGGCCCGGATGCTCGCCCGGGCGGGCCACCCGGCCCGGGTCGTCGGCACGAGCGACCTCGTCGCCGGCGTCTCGGACGCCGACGCGGTGCTCGTGCAGCTGCGCGTCGGGGGACAGGACGCGAGGCAGGCCGACGAGACCTGGCCGCACGAGGCGGGCTGCATCGGGCAGGAGACGACCGGACCTGGCGGCCTCGCGAAGGCGCTGCGCACCGTGCCGGTCGTGCTGCGGATCGCGGAGGCCGTGCGCCGGCACGCGAAACCCGACGCCTGGATCGTCGACTTCACGAATCCCGTCGGCATCGTGACCCGGGCGCTGCTCGAGCACGGCCATCGCGCGGTCGGGCTCTGCAACGTCGCGATCGGCTTCCAGCGGCGCTTCGCGCGCCTCCTCGACGTCGGCCACGACGAGGTGCGCCTCGGTCACGTCGGCCTCAACCACCTCACCTGGGAGCGCAGCGTCAGCGTCGGCGGCCGGGACCGGCTGCCCGAGCTGATCGGCGGTCGGCTGGACGAGCTCGCCGAGGAGGTGCTCCTCGCGCCGGCGCTCGTCTCGCAGCTCGGCGCGCTGCCCTCCTACTACCTGCGCTACTACTACGCGCACGACGAGGTGCTCGCCGAGCAGCTCGCCGAGCCGACCCGCGCCGAGGCGGTGCGCGCGATCGAGCACGAGCTCCTCGAGCTCTACGCCGACCCGCACGTCGACACCAAGCCGGAGGCCCTCGAGGGGCGCGGCGGCGCGTTCTACTCGGAGGCCGCGATCGAGCTGCTCGCCGCGATGCAGGGCGGCGACGCCGTGCCGCGGGTCGTCAACCTGCGCAACGACGGCGTGCTGCCCTTCCTCCCCGACGACCACGTCATCGAGGTGCCGGCGCGCTACGTCGACGGCCGATTCGTCGCGGAGGAGGTGGCGGCGCTCCCGGACGACTTCGCCGGCCTCGTCGCCGCGGTCGCCGGCTACGAGCGGCTCGCGCTCGACGCGGCCGTGCACGGCGGGCGCGACCGGGTGCTGCGCGCGATGCGGGCGCACCCGCTCGTGCTGCAGCACGAGCGGGCCGAGCGGCTCACCGAGCTCCTGCTCGCCGAGAACGCGCGCTTCCTGGAGTGGGCGTGACCGGCGCGCGGCCGGGGCGCACCGCGATCCCGCCGGACCCCGCGTCCGCCGACGGCACCGCGGCGCCCGCGGTCGTCGTCGCGGTCGACGGCGGCGGCTCGAAGACCGATGCCATCGCCCTCTCGCTCGACGGCCGGGTCGTCGCCCGCCGTCGCGGCGGGGGGTCGAGCCCGCACTTCGACGGCCTCGCCAGCTCGGTCGAGACGATCGACGCGCTCATCGGCGAGGTGTCCGGGGGTGCCCCGGTCGCGCAGGCGAACCTGTACCTCTCGGGGCTCGACCTCGACCGCGAGCTCGACGAGTTCCGCGCCGAGCTCGCCGGGCGCCGGTGGGCGGGCCCGTCGACGGTCGTGGCGAACGACCTTTTCGCGCTGCTCCGGGCCGGCACCGACGAGCCCGACGCGGTCGTCGTCGTGTGCGGCACGGGGGTGAACGCGGCCGGGGTGCGCGCCGACGGCCGGGTCGTGCGGTTCCCGTCGTTGGGGGCGATCTCCGGCGACTGGGGCGGCGGATCGGGGCTCGGTGCCGAGGCGCTGTGGCACGCCGCCCGCGACGCCGACGGGCGGGGCCCCGCGACGTGGCTCACCGGCGCGATCCTCGAACTGCTGCAGCTCGACTCGGTGCAGGAGCTCATCGAGCAGCTGCACTTCGGCCAGCGTCAGGAGAGCTCGCTCGCCGTGCTCGCGCCGCTCGTCTTCGAGGCGGCCCGCCGGGGCGACGCGGTCGGCGCGTCGCTCGTCGCCCGGCAGGCCGAGGAGATCGTCGCGTTCGCCCGGGCGTGCCTCGTGCGCCTCGAACTCCTCGACCGGCCGGTGCCGATCGTGCTCGGCGGCGGCATCCTCGCGGCCCGCGACCCGCTGCTGCTCGAACCGATCGAGCGCGGCCTCACCGGGATCGCCCCGCTGGCGACGCTCGCGATCGTCGAGCAGCCGCCCATCGTGGGCGCCGCGCTGCTCGCACTCGCGAGCGCCGGGGCGGGGGAGGAGGCGCTCGCGCGGGCGCGGACGGCGCTGGCCGGATGACCCGGCTGGACACCGCGTATAGCCGACGCCTGGACGATGGTCAAGGAGGCCTGCTGAGCGGTCATAGACTGTGGGCGTGACTTCAGAGGAAACCGTCGACGTCGTGCTGATCGGCGGGGGCATCATGAGCGCGACGCTCGGCTCCCTCATCTCCCGGCTCCAGCCGGACTGGAGCATCCGCGTGTACGAACGCCTCGGCGAGGTCGCGCAGGAGTCCTCCAACGCGTGGAACAACGCGGGCACCGGCCACGCCGCGCTCTGCGAGCTGAACTACATGCCCGAGGCGGCCGACGGCACGGTCACGCCCGAGAAGGCCGTCTCGATCAACGAGCAGTTCCAGATCAGCCGCCAGTACTGGGCCTACCTCGTCGAGCAGGGCGAGCTGCCCGAGCCGCGCAACTTCATCAACTCGACCCCGCACATGACCTTCGTGCACGGGGCGGCGAACATCGAGTACCTGCGCAAGCGCGTCGCCGCGCTCGCCGACCAGCCGCTGTTCGCCGACCTCGAGTACACCGAGGACCTCGAGCGCATCGCCGAGTGGACCCCGCTGCTCGCGAAGAAGCGCCACCCGAAGCAGAAGGTCGCGGCGACGCGCATCGCCGCCGGCACCGACGTCGACTTCGGCGCGCTCACCCGCTACCTCTTCGACGACCTCGAGCGCCGCGGCGGCGAGGTCAACGTGAACCACCAGGTCACCCGGCTGAAGCGCCGCAAGGACGGCACCTGGCACCTGAAGCTCCGCCACCTCGTCGGCGGCACCCCGAAGACCGTCAACGCCCGCTTCGTCTTCGTCGGAGCCGGCGGCGGCGCGCTCGCGCTGCTGCAGCACTCCGGCATCCCCGAGATCAAGGGCTTCGGCGGCTTCCCGATCTCCGGCCAGTTCCTGCGCACGACCGACCCCAAGATCGTCGCGCAGCACCAGGCCAAGGTCTACGGCAAGGCCGCGGTCGGCGCTCCGCCGATGTCGGTGCCGCACCTCGACACCCGCGTCGTCGACGGTGAGACGGCCCTGCTGTTCGGCCCCTACGCGGGCTTCACGCCGAAGTTCCTGAAGACCTCGACCTGGTTCGACCTGCCGTTCTCGGTGCGGCTGCACAACCTCGGACCGATGCTGCAGGTCGCGTTCCGCAACTTCGATCTCGTGAAGTACCTCGTCGGCGAGCTGCTCGCGAACCGCGAGAAGAAGATGCAGGCGCTGCGCGAGTTCATGCCGACCGCGAAGACGGGCGACTGGGAGCTCATCACGGCCGGCCAGCGCGTGCAGGTCATGAAGAAGGACGGCGCGAAGGGCGGCGTGCTGCAGTTCGGCACCGAGGTCATCACGGGCGCCGACGGCACGATCGCCGGCCTGCTCGGCGCCTCGCCCGGCGCCTCGACCGCCGCGCCGATCATGCTCGAGCTGCTCGGACGCTGCTTCCCCGAGCGCATGGCCGAGTGGGAGCCGAAGATCCGCGAGATGGTGCCGAGCTACGGCACCCGGCTGTCCGACGACCCCGAGCTCGCGGCAGCCAGCCTCGCGGCGACGGCGAAGGCGCTGCACCTCAGCGCCTGAGCGCCGCGGCGCCCTTTCGCCGCCCCTGCCGCTCCGACGGCGCCTTGCGCCGTGCGGGTCGAGCCTGCTAGCCTCGACCCGCAATGATCTGAGCACATCCCTTCGTCCCGCGCCTGAGGCGCCGTCGACATCGGGTGTGCTCTTTTCGTTGATCGCGACAGCGTTTCGCGCACCCCCACTGTCTCGGCAGATGCCCGGCGGGAGTCATCCCTTCGTCCCGGGGTCGCCCTGTCCGCGACCGTCGATCTCCGCACCGCGCCGACGCGCGTGCGGTCTCGGCGCCGCGCCGGCGGCGGCCCCGGGGCATCCTCGCGAACGGGGGTCACCCTTGACCGTCCACCACTCCACCAACTCCTATCTCCGCGCCGAGCGACTCTCGGCCGGCTACGCGGATCGCGACGTCCTGCGCGATCTCGACTTCACCGTCTGTCCCGGGCAGCGGCTCGGCCTCATCGGCGAGAACGGCGTCGGCAAGTCCACCCTGCTGCGGGTACTCGCGGGCGAGGCTCCCGCGCAGCTGCAAGCCGACGGCCGACTCACCCGCCCGGCGCGGATCGGGCTGCTCCTGCAGGAGCTGCCCTTCGCCGACGACGAGCGCATCGACGACGTCATCGAGGCGCGCATCGCCGAGGTGCGCGGCATCGAGCGCGAGCTGGATGCCGCGGCCGCGGCACTCGTCGAGGCGTCGCCGGCGGCCGAGACCCGCTACGCCGTCGCGCTCGACGCGGCGGAGCGCGCCGAGGTCTGGTCGGTCGAGGCCCGGCGTGACGAGCTCCTCGACGGGCTCGGCGTCTCCGGCATCGGTCTCGACCGCCGCATCGGCGAGATGTCGGGCGGCCAGCGCAGCCGCTTCGCGCTCGCCGCCCTCCTGCTCGGCGCGCCCGACGCGCTGCTGCTCGACGAGCCGACGAACCATCTCGACGACGCCGCGGCCGAGTTCCTGGAGGCGCGCCTGCGCGCCTGGCGGGGTCCGGTGGTTTTCGCCAGCCACGACCGGGAGTTCCTCGACCGGGTCGCGACGGGCCTGCTCGACCTCGACCCCGCGCAGTCCGCCGCCGGCGTGCCGCTCGACGCCTCGGGCGGCACGGTCTTCGGCGGCTCGTTCAGCGAGTACCTCGAGGCCAAGGCCGACGCGCGCGCGCGGTGGCAGCGGCAGTACGAGGCGGAGCAGGGCGAGCTGCGGGCGCTCCGCGAGGCCGTGCGCGAGACCGCGCGGAACGTGTCGCACCGGCGGGGCCCCACCGACAACGACAAGTTCATCACCAAGTTCAAGCAGGGGCGCACCGATCAGGCGATCGCACGGCGGGTGCACAACGCGGAGCTCCGGCTCGAGACGCTGGAGCGCGAGCAGCTGCGCAAGCCGCCGGCCGCGCTGGAGTTCGGCGGCATCCCGACGGGGGCGCAGGCGCTCGGCGAGGAGGGGGGACCGCTCATCCAGCTCGATGGCGCGACGGTCGGCGAGCGGCTGCGGCTCGGGACGTTCCGGGTCGAGGCGCTCGACCGAGTGCTCATCACCGGGGCGAACGGCGCGGGCAAGTCGACGCTGCTGAGACTCCTGGCGGGTCGCATCGCGCCGGACGACGGTACGGTCCGTCGCCGTCGCGGACTGCGCGTCGGCCTGCTCGAGCAGGACGTCCGATTCGAGGACCCGGATGCCTCGCCGCGGGCCCTCTACGAGCGCGTGCTCGGCGAGCAGCGGGCGGCCCTCGTGCCGCTGTCGAGCCTCGGCCTCATGCTCAGGCGGGATCTCGACCGTCCGCTCGGCGGACTGTCCGTCGGGCAGCAGCGCCGGCTCGCGCTCGCCCTCGTGATCGCGAAGCCGCCGCACGTGTTCCTGCTCGACGAGCCGACCAACCACCTCTCGCTCGCGCTCGCCACGGAGCTCGAGGCGGCGCTCGGCGGGTATCCCGGGGCCGTGCTCATCGCGAGTCACGATCGCTGGATGCGCCGGCGCTGGACGGGGGAGGAGCTGCGGCTCGCCGCCGGCCGGCCGCTCGACCGCGCCGCCGCCTGATCGCGCCCGACTCAGGGTTGCCCGACTTTCATGAACGTCGGGCAACCCTGGGCTGGTGGGGTTGCGGATGTCTCGAAGATATGTTCGAATATGGGCATGCGGTGGAGCGGGCAGGAACTCGAGGTCGAGCAGGGCTCGACGCTGCCGGGGCTCGCCAAGCTGAGCAGCCTCGTGCGATCGGTGCAGACGCCCGAGTTCGCGGGGGTGACCTTCCACGAGGTGCTCGCGAAGTCCGCATTGAACAAGGTGCCCGGGTCGTCGTCGATGCCGTTCGGGTGGACGATCAATCCGTACCGCGGCTGTTCGCACGCCTGCGTGTACTGCTTCGCGAGGCCCACGCACACCTACCTCGACCTCGACGCCGGCGACGACTTCGACCGGCAGATCGTCGTCAAGGTGAACGTCGCCGAGGTGCTGCGCAAAGAGCTGGCGCGGCCCTCCTGGCGGCACGAGCCGGTCGCCCTCGGCACGAACACCGATCCCTACCAGCGCGCCGAGGGGCGCTACGAGCTCATGCCGGGCATCATCGAGGCGCTCGCCGACAGCGGCACCCCCATCAGCGTGCTGACGAAGGGCACGCTGCTCCGCCGCGACCTGCCGCTGCTCGCCCGCGCCGCCGAACGGGTCCCCGTCGACCTCGCGATGTCGATCGCCGTGTACGACCATGAGCTGCAGCAGGCCGTCGAACCCGGCACGCCCAGCACGAAGGCCAGGCTGGCCACGGTCACGGCGATCCGCGAGGCGGGCTTCGACTGCACCGTGTTCCTCATGCCGATCCTGCCCGACCTCACCGACACCCGGGCCCACCTCGACGAGGCGCTGCGCCAGATCAAGGCGGCCGGGGCCACCTCGGTGCTGCACGGGGCGCTGCACCTCCGGCCCGGGGTCAAGCCGTGGTTCATGCAGTGGCTCGAGGTGCACCATCCCCAGCTCGTGCCGAAGTACCGCTCGATGTACTACGGCACGAACAGCTACGCGCCGAAGGCGTACCGGCAGTGGCTCGGGGCGCGCATCAGGCCGATGATCCGCGCGCACGGCCTGCGCTACGGCAGCGAAGACCCGGTCACCGGGGGTGTCCGGTCCTCCGCGCTCTCCCCGGCAGGAGGGGCGCGGGCGGCGGGCGCCGGCACGTGGCCGACGGGATTCGGCAGACCCGCGGGATCGCGGCTCGCCGGAGCGAGACTCGTCGGCACCCGTTCGGCGGGAGGCCCGGCAGACCTCGCTGGCCCCGGCGGCGACACGCTGTTCTGAGCCGCCGATCCGCAGCGCTGCGCCGGCGCGCTGCGGTACTCTCGCTGCAGCCCGTCGGTTTTCCCTGCGCTCGACGGTGCGTTCGGGAGGTGCGGCGATGACCCATGGGCTGCCGGCACCGTTGACGCGCGCGGCCGAGCATCGGGCGCTCACCAACGCGGGCCACGCCGCCGCCTTCGTCTGCCTGTCCGTCGGCATCGCCATCGGCATCCTCGCCGGCCTGTACCTGGACTCGGTGAACGGGTGGATCGGCGCCGGCCTCGTCGCGGCGCAGGCGGCCGCCCTCGCCGTGCACGCGGTGCGGCCGAACCTCGTCACCGGGCTCGTCGCGCTCGCGGCCGGTGCCGCCGTGGTGTTCCTGCTCGTCCCGATGCTGAGCGGCGCCGGCACGTTCGCCACGACGAACAACAGCATCTCCGCATTGCCGCGGGTCGCCCTCGTCCTCATCGGCGGAGCCGGTGGCGGCACCTGGTCGGCGATCGGCTGGGCCGGTGCGGGCTGGCTCCTCGGCGAGCTGGCCACGGTCGTCGCCGCGGCGATGGCCGGCACGATCTGGGTGCCGAACCTCGCCGCCGCGTTCGCGCTCGCGATCGTCGTGCTCGTGCGCGGATTCGACGGTCTGAACCGACGGTACAACGGTCGGGCGCGGCCGGAGCCGACGTCGGGCGGAGAGCCCCCGGCCGCCGTGATGCGACGGGAGTTCGCGCTGCGCGCCTCCGTCCGCCTGAACGAGCTCGCCCTGGAGCACCTCACCAAGGTCGCCGCCGCCGGGTCGGGGCCCATCGACGACCGGCTGCGCCAGGAGATCGACCGCGAGCTGAGCCTCGCGATCGGCCCGGACTGGGCGGCCTCGATCGCCGAACGGGGCGGTGCACGGGCGGCCAAGTCCACTGGGGCCGCCGGGGCCGCCGGTGTCCTCGCCCCCGAACGCACGGCCGGGCAGACGGGCGGTTCGGTGCTCGACGACGCCCCGGCCGACGGGCAGCCGGCGCCGCAGCCGCCGAACCGAGCCGGCTCCGAGGTCGAGCGCCGGGGCGGCGAGCGGTCCGCGACCCCGGCCGATGAGGAGCGAGCGGAGCTCGGGCCGTTCGCGCAGGTGCTGCCGACGGCGCACGAGGCCGCGAGCAACGGCGGCCTGACCGTTCGGGTGAGCGGCGAGCTGGCGCAGCTCGCCCTGCTCGCACCCGCGCGATTGGACGCCCTCGACGCCGCGGTCGCGCAGTGCCTCGTCAACATCGTCCGCCACGCCGGCGTCTCCTCGGCCGAGGTCATGATCGGCGGCGGCAGCGACGAGCTCACCGTGGCCGTCATCGACGCGGGGGTCGGCTTCGACGAGTCGCGCGTGCCCGCCGATCGCATCGGGCTGCGCATCTCGATCCGCGCCCGGGTCGAGCACGAGGGCGGAACCGTGCGGCTCTGGTCGAAACCCGGCGTCGGAACGACGATCGTGCTCACCATGCCGAGGAGCGCGCGATGAGCGGGCGGCTCAGCCTCACGCACCAGGAGGCCGATCCGATCGGCGGTGGCACCGCGGCCCCGCTCGTCGCGGTCGGCGCGGGCACGGCGGTCGTGATCTCGATCGCGTCGACGTTCGCCCACCGGGAGGAGATCGTCTCGCCCTTCGCGGCGGCGCTCGGCATCCTGCTGCTCATCGCCGCGGCGGTGGCGCTGGTGACCGGTATCCTGCCCTCGCGGGGCGGCTTCGCCAGCGAACGGGTGTGGCTCGTCGTGACGATCGCCACGGCGGCCGCGGTGGCCGAGTACGTGAGCACCATGGGCAACGACGCCGTGCTCTACGACGACTACGGGCCGATCACCATCGGCGTCCTGCTGCTCTGCATGGCCCCGTACGCGAGCTGGGCGGCACTGCTCATCGCCGCGGGTCTCTCCTCGGGCGTCCTCGCGATCCTCGTGGCGGGCAACGCCGCGGCCGCCGGCACGTCCCAGCCCGTCGCGTCCCTGGTTCTCGTGGGCTCGGTCGCGATCGTCGCCCTCGCGGCGGCGGGGGCCTCCTATTCGTACTCGATCGTCGGATCGATCCTCCGCTGGCAGCGGGAGGTGAACCGCGAGGCGCTCGAGCAGGAGGTCGCCGACGACGCGGGAGCGAGCGGATCGCACCAGGGCGTCGGCGGCTCGCCACGCGTGGCCCTCGTGGCGCGAGAGGTGCTGCCCTTCCTCGCCTCGGTGGTCGCCGCCGAGCGGCTCTCGGTCGCCGACGTCGATCGAGCCCGCGAGCTCGCCGAGGGCGTCCAAGCGGCGATGAAGGCGGGCATCGAGGCGACCTGGCTCGACGATCTCGCCGATGCGCTCCGTTCCGGCGGCGCCGGCTCGGGCGTCGAGATGCTGATCGACGATCCCAGCGGCGCGGCGGCCCGACTCTCGAGCGATCAGCGCACGGCGCTCACCGCGATCGTCTCCTGGCTCGGCGGGAGCACCCGTTCCTCGGAGGTGCGGGTGGCGGTCGTCGAGGGCGCCGGCGACGGGCGCATCGAGGTCACCGCCGTCCCGGCGCAGGGACCGCCGCGGCACCGCGACCTCGAGCGCATCGTGGCGATCGCGCGGGCGGTCGGCTTCCGCACCGAATCGATGATCTCGCGGGAGCGTACGATCGTCGAGTTGAACTATCCCGTCGGCTGAGCGCCGATCCCCGAGTCGCCGGCGTCGCCGGCCCGTTCCCCTCCTGGAGGCAGCCCCGTGGCCAAGCTCTACTTCCGCTACGGCGCCATGAACTCGGGCAAGTCGACCGCCCTGCTGCAGGCGGCCTTCAACTACGAGGAGCGCGGCCATCGAGTGGTGCTCGCGAAGCCGGCGGTGGACACGAAGGGCGATCGCGAGATCATCTCCCGGCTCGGCGTGACCCGCGAGGTCGACTTCACGATCTCTCCCGACGCGGCGGTGCGCGAGGTCTTCGAGCAGCACCGCGTCCGCAGCGGCAAGGTGGATCGGGCGGGCCGCGACGTCAGCTGCCTGCTCATCGACGAGGCGCAGTTCCTCACCTCGGAGCAGGTCGACGACCTGCTCCGCATCGCGCTCCTCGACGGCATCCCGGTCCTCGCGTACGGCATCCGCACCGACTTCCAGACCGTCGCGTTCCCCGGCAGCCGACGTCTGCTGGAGGTGTCGCACAGCCTCGAGGAGCTGAAGACGATCTGCCGCTGCGGCCGGAAGGCGATCTTCAACGGCCGCCGGATCGGGGGGCGCTACGTCTTCGACGGCGACCAGGTCGCGATCGACACCTCGGCCGGCCCCGTCGACGGCGCCGAGGTCGAGGTCGAGTACGAGTCCCTGTGCGGGGTCTGCTACCTGCAGGAGTCCGGCGGCGTGCTGAACGGTCGCCACTGACCCGCTGGCCCGGCGGCACGGCGGGCCGTGACGTGGGCGCCGATCCGAGGCAGGATGGAAGCACGCCGAGATCGGAGGCCGCAATGAACGACATCATCGTTGGCGTCAGCGCCGCAGGAGCCGCCACGGACGCCGCGGTCACCTGGGCGGCGAATCGCGCGAGGGCCGCCGGAGCCTCGCTCCGGCTCGTGCACGTCGTCGACGAGGCGATCCCCGCCACCGGTGACGCGGAGCTGCTGCTGGCCGCGCAGACGGCCGCGCAGGGATGCCTCGACAGCGCGGCTGCGACGGTGGAGCGCGTGACGCCGGGGCTCGCCGCCACGCAGCTGCTCGAACAGGGCTCGCCCGTCGAGGTCTTCTCCAAGCTCTCGAAGGGGGCGGCGCTGCTCGTCGTCGGCAGCGACTGGCACGGCGGCAAGCGCGCCAGCCGGCGCGGCGTGCACAGCCTGCGCATCGCCGCCGGCAGCCACAGCCCGGTCGCCGTCATCCCCGACATCGACGTCTCCGCCCGGCGCGGTGTCGTGGTCGGCGTCGACGGCTCCGAGGCATCCGCTCGCGCTCTCGCCTTCGCGGCCGACGAGGCGATGCGCGCCGGCGAGCCGCTCACGGCGGTCCACTCGTGGGACGTCGCCGTCATGGTGGGCGGCGAGTACGGCTACGGGGTCGCGATGATCGCGAGCGACGATCTGCAGGCCTCGGCGGCGGAGCTGCTCGACGAGGCGCTCGCCCCGACCGAGGCGGCCCATCCCGAACTCGAGATCCGCCGGGAAGTCATCGCCGGCGATCCGGTGCAGGCGCTCGCCGACGCGGCCGACGAGGCCCGGCTCCTCGTCGTCGGCAGCCACGGCCGCGGCGCGCTCGCCCGCTTCCTGCTCGGCTCGGTGAGCCACGGGGTGCTCGCGCACCTCGAGGCCCCGACGGTGGTCGTCCGCTGAGCACGGTTCGCCATCCCGTGTTCACCGCAGGTGACGCAGGGCCGGGCGGAGCGACTGCGAGAATGGTCGCGGGAGGACCCAGATGAACGTCTCCGTGATCGGCTGCGGCTACCTCGGCGCCGTGCACGCCGCCGCGATGGCCGAGCTCGGCCACACCGTCGTCGGCATCGACATCGACGAGCGCAAGATCGCCGAGCTCTCGGCCGGGCGCCCGCCGTTCTTCGAGCCCCGCCTCGGCGAGCTGCTGAGCTCGGCGATCGCGAGCGGCCGCCTGCGCTTCAGCACCGATCCTGCGGAGGCCGCAGGCGCGGAGGTGCACTTCCTCGCGGTCGGCACGCCCCAGCAGGCGCGCTCCGACGCCGCCGACCTCCGCTACGTGGACGCCGCGTTCGACGCACTGCTGCCGCACCTCGCGCCCGGCGCGATCGTCGTCGGCAAGAGCACGGTGCCGGTCGGCACCGCGGCGGGCCTCGCCGAACGCCTCGCCCGGCGGGCGCCGCACGCGAGCCTCGCCTGGAACCCGGAGTTCCTCCGCGAGGGCTTCGCGGTGCAGGACACGCTCGAACCCGATCGCCTCGTCTACGGCGTCGCCGGCGGCGAGCACGACGAGCGCGGCCGGGCGCAGGCGGCGGTGCTCGATCGGGTCTATCGCGCCGCAGTGGAGGCCGGAACTCCGCGCATCGTGACCGACTACGCCACCGCGGAGCTCGTGAAGGTCTCGGCGAACGCCTTCCTCGCCACCAAGATCAGCTTCATCAACGCGATGAGCGAGATCGCCGACGTCACCGGGGCCGACGTCACGGCCCTCGCCGACGCCATCGGGCACGATGCGCGCATCGGCCGCCGCTTCCTGAACGCCGGGGTCGGATTCGGCGGGGGATGCCTGCCGAAGGACATCCGCGGTTTCGTGGCGCGCGCCGAGGAGCTCGGCCGGGGCGAGGCGCTCGCGTTCCTCCGCGAAGTCGATGCGGTGAACCTGCGGCAGCGGCAGCGCGTCGTCGATCTCGCGGTCGAGGCGCTCGGCGGGCAGGTGCACGAGCGCCGCATCGCGATCCTCGGCGTGACCTTCAAGCCGGACTCCGACGATGTGCGGGACTCGCCGGCGCTCGACGTCGCGGTCGCGCTCAAGGGGCTCGGCGCCGAGGTCGTGGCGACCGACCCAGAGGGCATCGCGAACGCCCGGATGCGGCATCCGCAGCTCGACTACACGAGTTCGACCGCCGAGGCGCTGCGCGGCGCGGATCTCGTGGTGCTCGTCACCGAGTGGCGCGAGTTCCGCGCCCTCGACCCGGTGACGGCCGGCGAGCTCGTCGCCGGGCGGTCGATCATCGACGGTCGCAACGTGCTCGACGCGGCGCGCTGGCGCGAGGCGGGCTGGACGTACCGGGGGATCGGACGCCCCTAGCGCGGGAGCGCCGCAGAAACGAAGAACCCCCTCCTCGCGGAGGGGGTTCTTGCCGTGGTCGGGGTGACAGGATTTGAACCTGCGACCTCTTCGTCCCGAACGAAGCGCGCTACCAAGCTGCGCCACACCCCGGTGGCCCGAGCGTTGCCGCTGAGCCTCAACAAGGATAGCCGATATTTCGGCGCCCGCTGACCACTCCCGTCGGCGCCCGGGGAGGGAGCCGACGGTGCCGCTACGCGACCGGGGTGAGCGTCAGCAGGGTGGCCTCCGGCGGGCAGGCGAAGCGAACCGGCGCGTAGATGGAGGTGCCGAGGCCGGCCGAGACGTTGAGGTAGGCCGAACGCAATCCGTGGCGCCAAACGCTGAGGCCCTTCACCTGCGCCCGCGGGATGTCGCAGTTCGTGACGAGCGCGCCGAACCCGGGGACGCAGACCTGTCCGCCGTGCGTGTGCCCGGCGAGGATGAGCTGCGCGCCGTGGTTCACGAAGGAGTTGAGCACCCGCTGGTAGGGCGCGTGCGACACTCCGATCGTCACCGTCGGCCGGGCCGGGGCGTCGTCGGCGTCGGGCCAGCTCTCGTCGCCGAGCGGGTCGTCGGCCCGCAGCTCATCGATCGCGGCCGTGATGACGTCGAGCCGGTCGTAGCCCCGATGCGGGTCGTCGACCCCGAAGAACTCGAGCCGGGTTCCGTTGATCTCGAGCGACGCGGCGGCGTTGTCGAGGTCGGTCCAGCCGAGCTCCGCGAAGTAGGCGTGCAGCGCCCCGATGTCGAGCCGTTCGGCCTGCCGCTTGTGCCGGCTCGGACCGGTGAAATAGGCGAACGGATTCTTCGCCTGGGGGCCGAAGTAGTCGTTCGACCCGTTCACGAACACCCCGGGGACACCGGCGAACGGCGCGAAGGCCGCGCGGATTCCGGCGAGGCCGTCGCGGTGGCCCAGGTTGTCGCCCGTGTCGACGATGAGGTCGGGCTGCAGCCGCGCGAGCTCGCGCACCCAGGCCTGCTTGTCGCGCTGCCACGGGGCCATGTGCAGATCGCTGAGGTGCAGCACCCGGATGGGGTCCGAGCCGGCCGGGAGCACGGGGACCGACGCCGTGCGCAGCGTGTAGTTCTTGCGTTCGACGAGCGAGCCGTAGGCGAATGCGGCCGCGCCCGCCGCGCCGACCGCGAGTGCGATCCGCGCGACGGGCGCGAGGCGGGTGGTGCTCAACCGTCGCCTTCGCCGTTTTCGGGCGGCGTGCTCGGCTGACCGCCGTTCGACATGGTCACGCTGACGTTGCCGCCCTTGCCCACGACGGTGCCCGCAGCGGGGTTCTGGCCGGTGACGACGCTGTTGCCGCCGCCGCCGCTCGCCTGGAACTTCAGCCCCGCGGCTTCGACCGCGGCCTTCGCCTGGTCTCGCGTCATGCCGGTGAGGTCGGGCACCTTGACGCCCTGGCCGTTGCTGGTCGCGACGTTCACCGTCGTCCCCTTGCCGGCGAGGCCGCTCGGGTCCTGCGTGGCGACCGTTCCAGCGGGGAGGTCGGAGTCGATGTCACCGCTGTGGGCGAAGCCGAAGCCGGCGTCCTCGAGGGCCTTCTGCGCAGCCTCGAGCGAGAGCCCCACGACGTTGGGCACCTCGCTCTGGATGGAGCGCAGGGCGCCGTCGGGGGCGTCCGGGAAGTCGTCGCCGCCGTACTTCGCATTCGCGACGGACATCACCCTGGGCCAGATCTGGTGCCGGATCTGGGCGACCTGGCCGGCGTCGAAGTACTCGTTGCGGAGGTTGGTGTGCCCGCTCGCGTTGAAGACGCCGGCGACGGTCGCGACCTTCGTCGAGGTGCCGCTCATCCACGTGGCCTCGTTGTTGTCGCTCGTGCCCGTCTTGCCGGCCATCGGCACCCACGGCTCCGTCCGGCCGTTCGAGGAGGTCGCGGTGCCCTGGCTCATCACGCGCTGCATGGCGTAGGCCATGCCGGCGGTGACATTCGGGTCGACGCGCTGGCTGCAGTTCGCCGACGGCGGGGCGACCTCTTCACCCTTGCCGTTGATGATCTTGTCGATGGCGATCGGGTCGCACACCATGCCGTTGCCGCCGACGCCGGCGAAGGCCGCGGCCATCGTCACCGGGGCGATCTCGTTCGTGCCGAGGATCGTCGCCGGGCTCTGCCCGAGCGGCTCGCCGTCGGCGCGGTGGACGCCGAACGCCTCCGCCGTCTTGCGGATGCCGCAGAGGTCGAGCTCCTTGGCCATGCCGACGAAGCCCGTGTTGGTGGAGTTGATGGTCGACTGCAGCGCGGTCATGCTGCCGCCGTTGCCGCCCTCGTCGTTCTTGGGGTTCCAGCTGGGGTCGCTCTGCGGCCCGTTGCAGCTGTCCTGGAACGTGCCCCAGTTGGACTTGCGCCGGCCGTCGACGCTCTCGTTCAGCGAGTGCCCCTCGGCGAGCCACTCGCCGACCGTGAAGATCTTGTACGTCGAGCCGGGCTGGAAGCCGGACGAGCCGCCGTAGTCGTAGTCGGTGTTGTAGTTGACCGCCGAGGCCGTGCCGCCGCTCGCGGCGATCACGTCGGGGTCGGGGGAGTAGTCCTTGTTCTGCGCCATGGCGAGCACCCGCCCGGTGCCGACCTGCACGGACACGGAGACCGCGCCGACGTCGAAGGACGAGGTGAAGGGCACCAGCTCGCGGATCGCGCCGTCGGCGGCCGCCTGCAGGTCGAGGTCGAGCGTGGTGTAGACCTGGAGGCCGCCCTGCTCGAGCATCTGCGCGCCCTCGTTGACGTCCTCGGTGGCCGGGTCGTCGTACGAGTTGATGATGATGTTCTTCACGTAATCGCAGAAGAAGCCCGAGCCGCTGGGCGCCGACTGGCAGCCCGTGCTCGACGGCGTGATCACGGGGGTCACCGGCGTGGCGATCGCCGCGTCGTGATCCTCCTGGGTGATCTTCTTGTACTCGAGCATGCGGTCGAGGATGTAGTCGCGGCGCTCCTTGTTGGCCGCGTACGGCTCGGGTTCGCCCTGGGCGTTCACCGTGGCCGCGCCGTTGTCCTCGTCGTCCGGCTGGTCGAGCCGGAACTTCTCGGGGTTGTTGGTCATCGCGATGAGGCTGGCGGCCTCGGCCAGGCTGACGTCGGCCGCGGACTTGCCGAAGTAGTACTTCGCCGCCGATTCGACGCCGTACACGCGGCCGCCGAACGCCGCGATGTTCAGGTAGCCGCGGAGGATCTCGTCCTTCGGGTACTTCTTCTCGATCGAGATCGCGTAGCGGATCTCCTTGAGCTTGCGGTCGGGAGTGGTCTTCGTGGCCTCCTCGATCGCGGCCTCGCGCTCCTCCTCGTTGGGGTGCTCGCGCACGGCGTTGTTCACCAGCACGTTCTTCACGTACTGCTGGGTGATCGAGGACCCGCCCTGCGTCGCGCCGCCGATGACGTACTCGTTGAGCGCCGCGCGCAGCGTGCCCTGCACGTCGACGCCGCCGTGCTCGTAGAAGCGCGGGTCCTCACCGGCGACCGCGGCGTCCTTCAGGTACTGGCTCATCGCCTCCCAGGGCACCTCCTCGCGGTCCTGGTCGTAGAACGAGGCGAGGTGCACGGGGGAACCGTCGGCGGCCGTGGCGTAGATGTCGGACTTCTGGGCCAGCTCGCCGATCTCGAGGTAGCCGGGGAGGCTCTCGAACATGGTGATGCTGTTGTTGGCGGCCATGCCGGTCACGGCGAGCGCCGGCGTCACGGCGGCCGTGACGAGCACACCGGCGAGCGCGCTCAGGCCGACGAGGCCCAGGAGGCCTCCGGCGGCGCCGCTCGCCGTACGATTTTTGGCAGACATATAGTGGAGCCTAACGGAGAAGGCTGGCAAAACCCCGCTACGCGGCTGCGCCGGAATTCCGCGGCTGACACGCCGGATTCGCCACGATCGGCTGCCGGAATGCCCGCGCGGAAGCCCGCTCCGTCCACCACACCCCCGCTGATCGAGCTCTGGAGCGCTATGACGACCTGGGAGTACATCACCACCCCGCTGCTGATCCACAACACGGCCGCGATCCTGAACAACTGGGGATCGGAGGGCTGGGAGCTCGTGCAGATCGTGCAGGGCCCCGAGGGCGGGCTGGTCGCCTACCTGAAGCGTCCGGTCGGCGGAGCGGCCTCGGCCGCCGCGAGCGCCGGCGCCGCAGCCGCCGCGCAGGCCGCCAAGCAGTTCGAGGGAGAGGCCTGAACATGTCTTACGAAGCACGCCTGACCGAGCTCGGCATCCAGCTGCCCGAGGTCGCGCCGCCCGTCGCGGCCTACGTCCCCGCCGTCGTCACCGGCTCCTACGTCTACACGAGCGGCCAGCTGCCGTTCGTCTCGGGCGCGCTGCCCGCGACCGGCAAGGTCGGCGACGGGCACGGCCTGGTGCCGGCCGACGATGCGAAGGCCTACGCGCGCACCGCGGTGCTGAACGCGCTCGCCGCGGTCCGCGCCGAGCTCGGCTCGCTCGACCGCGTCACCCGCATCGTGAAGCTCGTGGGCTTCGTCGCCTCGGATCCGGCCTTCTCCGGGCAGCCGGGCGTCATCAACGGCGCCTCCGAGCTGCTGGGCGAGATCTTCGGCGAGGCGGGCCGGCACGCGCGCTCGGCCGTCGGCGTCGCCGTGCTGCCGCTCGATGCGCCGGTCGAACTGGAGCTCGTGGTCGAGTTCGCCTGAGTCGTCCCGGGTACGCGGATGCCCCGGCGGGAAGCTTCCCGCCGGGGCATCCGTCGTTCTGAACCGAGCTGAGCCGAGGCTCAGCGCACCTGCTCGGTGATCGCCGTCATGACCGAGGTGTCGGCGAGGGTCGTGGTGTCGCCGACCTGGCGGCCCTCCGCGAGGTCGCGCAGCAGACGGCGCATGATCTTGCCCGAGCGGGTCTTCGGCAGTTCGTTCACGATGAAGACCTGACGCGGCCGGGCGATCGCGCCGATCTGGGTGGCGACGTGCCGTCGCAGCTCTTCCGAGGCCTCGGCCACGTCGGTCACCCGGTCGGCCTGGCTGGCCTTGAGGATGACGAACGCCACCACGGCCTGCCCGGTCGTCTCGTCGGCGGCGCCGACGACGGCGGCCTCGGCGGTCCACGGGTGCGCGACGAGCGAGGACTCGATCTCGGCCGTCGACAGCCGGTGGCCGGAGACGTTCATGACGTCGTCGACGCGGCCGAGCAGCCAGATGTCGCCGTCCTCGTCACGGCGGGCGCCGTCGCCGGCGAAGTACTTGTCCCCGAACTTCTCCCAGTAGGTCTCCCTGAACCGCTCCGGGTCGCCCCAGATGCCGCGGAGCATCGAGGGCCACGGCTCGGTGATGACGAGCAGCCCGCCGTCCTCGCCGCCGACGGGCTTGCCGTCGTCGTCGAGGATGTCGACGGAGATGCCGGGCACCGGCACCTGCGCGCTGCCGGGCTTCAGGTCGGTCACGCCGGGGAGCGCGGAGATCATGATGGCGCCCGTCTCGGTCTGCCACCAGGTGTCGACCACGGGGATCGAGCCGCCGCCGATGACGTGGCGGTACCAGATCCACGCCTCGGGGTTGATCGGCTCGCCCACCGAGCCGAGCACGCGCAGCGAGCGCAGGTTGAACTCGTGCGGGATCTGCCGGCCGAGCTTCATGAAGGAGCGGATGGCGGTCGGCGCCGTGTAGAGGATCGAGACGCGGTACTTCTCGACGATCTCCCACCAGCGGCCCGGGTGCGGGCTGTCCGGGGTGCCCTCGTAGAGCACCTGGGTGGCGCCGTTGGCGAGCGGGCCGTAGACGACGTAGGAGTGGCCGGTGATCCAGCCGACGTCGGCGGTGCACCAGTAGACGTCGGTCTCGGGGTGCAGGTCGAAGACGTTCTTGTGGGTGAACGCCGCCTGGGTGAGGTAGCCGCCCGAGGTGTGCAGGATGCCCTTGGGCTTGCCGGTCGTGCCCGAGGTGTAGAGGATGAACAGCGGATTCTCGGCGTCGAAGGCTTCGGCCGTGTGCTCCGCGGACGCCGTCGCGACCGTATCGTGCCACCACTGGTCGCGGCCCTCGGTCCAGCCGACCTCGTTGCCGCCGCGTTGGACGACGAGCACGTTCTGCACGCTGCCGCCGGTGGCGCGGTCGAGCGCGTCGTCGACGACGGGCTTCAGCGGGAACACCTTGCCCTTGCGGTAGCCGCCGTCGGCGGTGATGACGAGCTTCGCCTCCGCGTCGTCGATGCGGGAGGCCAGGCTGTCGGCGCTGAAGCCGCCGAAGACGACGGAGTGGATGGCGCCGAGGCGCGCGACGGCGAGCATCGCCACGACCGCCTCGGGGATCATCGGCAGGTAGATGGCGACGCGGTCGCCCTGGGCGATGCCGAGTCCCGCGAGCACATTGGCCGCGCGCTTGACCTCGTCGGTCAGCTGCGCGTAGGTGAGGCTGCGGCTGTCGCCGGGCTCGCCTTCCCAGTGGATGGCGACGCGGTCGCCGTAGCCGGCATCGACGTGGCGGTCGAGGCAGTTGGCGGCGACGTTGAGCCGGCCGTCCCCGAACCAGCGGGCGAACGGCGGGTTCGTCCAGTCGAGGACCTCGGTGAAGGGGGTCTCCCACTGGATGAGCTCGCGGGCCTGCTCGGCCCAGAAGCCCAGTCGGTCCTCCGCGGCGCGGCGGTACAGGCTCTCGTCGGCGACGGCCTGGGCGGCGAACTCGGGGCTCGGGCGGAAACGCCGGATCTCCTCGAGCGCGTGATCGATCTGTGCGGTCATGGTTCTCGGTCGCTCCTTCGCGATGTGCATGGATCGGATGGGTTCGCCTGCCCCACCCAGCACCCTACCGCCAGCCTGGAAGGCCGTCGTACACTGTGTCGGTCGGCGACATTCGGCCGGCAGCGCTCGGGTCATCTACAACTGTCTGGGCGTTCGCGCAGAGAATTCTGTCTGTCCGCACAAATGAGGACAAAAAGTACTTGCGCATGAATCGAGAACCCCTACACTGGGTACCGCCCGAACACTCGTTTCGAGGCCTGCAGCGTGCCGCATTCCCCCCAATCGGTACGCTGCCGAGGCGGCACCTGTTCCCCCCAATGGGTGCCGCCCCCTTCTTTTAAGCGGTGCCGGGCGTGAGCGCTCCCGGCGCCGGACGCGAATCGCCAGCTCGCTCGGAACGGCGGTCCTCCTCCACAACGGCGTGGGGGAGGGACGCTCTCCCCGAGACGGCGGCAGCCCTCCCCGGGGCGGTGTGCTGCTCCGTACGCTCGCCGGCATGCCTGTTCCCTTCGTCGCCACCCCGTCGTGGCTCCCCGACGTTCCCGCAGAGGCCGTCGCACCGCCGGAGCGATCGCGGCGCGCCGGCGGCGAGCATCCCGAGGGGGCGTCGCCCGACGGAGCGTTTCGCGCGCTGGACTCGCCGCATTCCGCGCATGCTGCCGCGCCCGACGGCATCGCGCCCGTTCCGCGGGCGCTCGAGCTCGAGCTCCTCGGCGAACTCGCGCCCTTCGCGAGCGCGCCCGACGTCACCGACCTCTTCGTGAACGGCGAGCGCGGGCTCTGGATCGACCGCGGCGCCGGTGCGGTCCACGAACCGGCGTGGGTCGCCGACGAGGCCGGGGTCCGAGCGCTCGCGATCCGGCTCGTCGCCCGCGGCGGGCGGCACCTCGACGAGGCGAGCCCGGCGGTCGACGTCCGGCTCGGCTCGGGCATCCGCGTGCACGCCGTCCTTCCGCCGATCTCGACGGCCGGCACGCTGCTGTCGGTGCGCATCCCGCGCGCCGCCGGTCACTCGCTCCGCGGCCTCGCGCGGCTCGGCATGCTCGACGACGTGCAACTGGCGCGAGTGCTGCACGCCGTCGCCGAGCGCGAGAACCTGCTCATCACCGGTGCCGGCGGCACCGGCAAGACGACGCTGCTCGCCGCGCTGCTCGGCGCCGCGCCGCCGCACGAGCGCATCGTCGTCATCGAAGACGTCGGCGAGGCGGTCATCGCGCATCCGCACGTCGTGTCGCTCGAATCTCGGCAGCCGAACCTCGAGGGGGCCGGCCGCATCGGGCTCGACGCGCTCGTCCGCGAGGCGCTGCGAATGCGGCCCGACCGGCTCGTCGTGGGCGAATGCCGAGGGGCGGAGCTGCGCGAACTCCTCTCGGCACTGAACACCGGACACGACGGCGGCGCCGGCACGATGCACGCGAATTCGCTCGCCGACGTCCCCGCCCGCCTCGAGGCGCTCGGCGCATCGGCCGGGCTCCCGGTCGACGCCCTCGCTCGGCAGGCGGTCAGCGCCTTCGACCTCGTGCTGCACCTCGAGCGGCGCGGCGGGGTGCGCAGGCTCGCCTCGATGGGACGGCTCGTGCTCGAGCACGATCGGCTCGGTGTGGAGGCGCACCGGTGAGCGCAGACGCACTGCACGAGGCACGAGCCGGCGCTCGGCGCGGATTCCGGGTGCACCGTCGCCCGCGCGGTGGGCATGAGGAGGCGACGATCGAGCAGGCCGCCGCCGTCGCGGAGCAGCTGGCGACCCTGCTCTCCGCCGGCGTCGGTGTTGCGGCGGCCTGGACGCACCTCGCGCCGGTCTCCGAGTCGGGCGCGGGTGAACAGACGAGCGCGGGCGACGAGGCTCGCGCCGCGGGGCCGGCGGATCCGGTCGCCGCCGCAGCAGCCGCCGCGCGCGAGGGGCTCCCGGTGCACGAAGCGCTACGAAGCGGCGACGAGAGCGGGGCGTGGCGAGCGCTCGCCGCAGCGTGGGAGATCGCCGCGGCGTGCGGCGCGCCGCTGGCAGCCAGCCTGCGCGAGCTCGCCGCCGCGTTGCGCGACGAGGGCCAGCTGCGGCGGGAGGTGCGCACCGCGCTCGCGGGGCCGAATGCGAGCGCGCGCCTCGTGGCCTGGCTCCCCGTCATCGCGATCGGATTCGGGCTCGTGCTCGGCTTCGACACCCTCGCCGTGCTGCTCGGCTCGCCGCTCGGCCTCGGCTGCCTGCTCGCCGGGTTGGGGCTGCTCTGGGCCGGACGCCGGTGGAATCGGGCGCTCGCCGCCCGGGCCTCGCAGGGTTCCGCGGATGCCGGACTCGAGTACGACCTACTGGCGATCGCATTGACGGGCGGGGTCTCGCTCGACCGGGGGCGGGCCCTCGTCGAGGCCGCCCTCGCCGACCCCGGCGACGTTCGCGGAACGGTCGAGATCGACCGGATCGTCGGGCTCGCCGCCGCCGCAGGCGCTCCGGTCGCCGAACTGCTGCGGGCCGAAGCGTTCCGGGTGCGTCGCGCCGCGCGCGCCGAGGGGCTTTCCCGGGCCGCGGCGCTCGGGGTGCGGCTGATGATCCCGCTCGGGGTCTGCGTCCTCCCGGCCTTCGTCCTGCTCGGCGTCGCGCCGCTCGTCATCTCGGTCGTCTCCGGCACCTTCTCGGTCACCGGATGACCGTTCTGCTCGTGCCACCGCAGGCCGCCGCAGCGGCCAGACAAGAAGAGAGGGATCACATGGATCATCGAACGCGTCCGCAGGGGAGCGCAACGACGGAGGAGGTGACCACGGCCGAGGTCGCCGCGCCGGCCGTGTCCGCCGAGCGGCATCGCCCGGGCGGGCTCCGGCGACGGCTCGCCGGCGAGCGGGGCGCCGCGACCGCGGAGTACGCGGTGGCCACGATGGCGGCGGTCGGCTTCGCCGGGCTCCTCGTCGTCATCCTGCGCGGAGACGAGGTGCGCGGCATCCTCACCGAACTCGTGCGGAATGCGCTCAGCGTCGGCTGAGGCGCGGCGCGAGCGGGGCAGCGTGACGGCGGAACTCGCGGTCGCGCTGCCCGCGGTCGCGGCCGTCCTCGCGATCTGCCTCGCCGCCGTGCTGCTCGCCGCGCAGCAGGTGCGCCTGAGCGACGGCGCCGCCGACGCCGCCCGCGCGCTCGGGCGCGGCGAATCGGAGTCGGCCGCCGCCGCGATCGCCGCCCGGGTGTCCGGGGCCGCCGTGAGGGTCGGCTCCACGAACGACGGCACCTTCGTGTGCGTCACGCTCAGCGCGCCCGCCGCAGGGCTGCTCGCCGCGATCGAACTGCGAGCGTCCTCCTGCGCGCTCGCCGGTGGCCGCTGATGTCCGGCTCCGTGCTGGCAGTCGGCGTCGTCGGCGCGTGCGCCGCCACCGCGCTCGCCGCGCTGCCGCTGCTCGGCGTGCACGTCGAACGCCAGCGCGCCGCGCATGCCGCCGATGCGGCCGCGCTCGCCGCGGCCGACGCGCTGAGCGGGGCGGTCGCCGGGGTGCCGTGCGAACTCGCCGCCGAACTCGCCCGCCGCAACGGGGCGACGCTCACGGGCTGTGACGCCGACGGCCTCGTCGCTCGGGTGCGCGTCGAGATCGGCCTGCCGCTCGGCGGGGTCGCCGCTTCGGCGCGAGCCGGCCCGCCTCCCGTTCCGTCGGAGCGCGTCGCCGACCGAGCGGCCTCAGTCGAAGACCGTCTCGATGAAACGGTAGTCGACCGCGGTCGGGCGGGCATCGCCCGGCCCGTCGAACTCGAGGCCGGCGCCGCGGGCGTAGACGTAGCGCTTGCCGGCATCCGCGTTCAGCTCGATGCGCGGGCGGGGGTCACCGCTGTCGAGGAACGCGGTCGCGACGGTCTTGCCTTCGAGTGGCCCGTCGATCAGCTTGGCGGTGTACGAGCCCGAGGATGACGTGTCCATGCGGTCATTCTCCTCCGCCCGTGTCGAACCGCAAGGGGTGGATACGCCACCGTGGCGGAGGTGCGCTCCCGGCCAGGGTGTGTATCGTGTGGCTGTCGGCGCTCGGCGTCGACGGACAGCACACCGCTCGGGGGCGCGGCGTTCCGCTGCACTCTCGTCTCGAAGCAATAGAGGAGTCTGGTGTCAGGCAAGAAGTTGGTGATCGTCGAGTCGCCGACCAAGATGAAGTCGATCGCCGCGTATCTCGGCGACGGCTACGAGGTGCTGTCGTCCGTCGGGCACATCCGCGACCTGGTCGAGCCGAAGAACCTCCCGCCGGAGCTCAAGAAGGGCCCGCTGGGCAAGTTCTCGGTCGACGTCGACAACGGCTTCGAGCCGTACTACGTCGTGTCCGACGCGAAGAAGAAGACCGTCGCCGAACTGAAGCGCGCGCTGAAGGGGGCTGACGAGCTCCTGCTCGCCACCGATGAAGACCGCGAGGGCGAGGCGATCGCCTGGCACCTGCTGCAGGAGCTGAAGCCGAAGGTGCCCGTGCGCCGCATGGTCTTCCACGAGATCACGAAGGACGCGATCCTCGCGGCGAAGGACAACACCCGCGAGCTCGACACCTCGCTCGTCGACGCGCAGGAGACGCGACGCATCCTCGACCGCCTCTACGGCTACGAGGTCTCGCCGGTGCTCTGGCGCAAGGTCGGCCCCGGCCTGTCCGCGGGCCGCGTGCAGTCGGCGGCGACCCGCCTCGTGGTCGACCGCGAGCGGGAGCGCCTCGCGTTCGTCGCCGCAGGCTACTGGGATCTCGTCGGCACCTTCGCGACCGACGCCCCGGGCAGCGCCTTCGCGGCCAAGCTCGTCCGCGTCGGCGGCAAGCGGATCGCCACCGGCCGCGACTTCAACGACGACGGCAAGCTCACCTCCTCCGCGGTGGTGCTCGACGAGCCCACCGCGACCGCGCTCGCCGCCGCCCTCCGGGACGACACCGTCGCCCGCCGCGTCGCCAAGGTCGAGTCGAAGCCGTACTCGCGCCGCCCGGCCGCGCCGTTCACCACCTCCACCCTCCAGCAGGAGGCGGCCCGCAAGCTCCGCCTCTCCGCGAAGGACACGATGCGCGTGGCGCAGTCGCTCTACGAGAACGGCTACATCACCTATATGCGCACCGACTCGAACTCGCTGTCGCAGCAGGCGATCGCCGCTGCCCGGGCGCAGGCGACGAAGCTCTACGGCGCCGACTCGCTGCCCGACAAGCCCCGCGTCTACGCCGGCAAGTCGAAGAACGCGCAGGAGGCGCACGAGGCGATCCGCCCGTCCGGCGAGGTCTTCCGCACGCCGTCCTCGCTCCAGGGTTCGCTGCGCGGCCGGGAGTTCGACCTCTACGACCTCATCTGGAAGCGCACCGTCGCCTCCCAGATGGCCGACGCCAAGGGGCACACCGCGACCGTCACCATCGAGGTCGGGCCGACCGCGGCATCCGCTGCGGCGCCCGCCGAGCCGACCGCCCCGGTCGGCGGCACGACCGCGGAGTTCACCGCGAGCGGCACCGTGATCACCTTCCGCGGCTTCCTCGCCGCCTATGAAGAGGGACGAGACGAGGAGCGCAACGCCGACGACTCCGGCGACGCCAAACTCCCGCAGCTCGCCGAAGGGCAGAGCGTCGAGCTCGCCGAGCTCGAGGCCAAGGGCCACGAGACCAGCCCGCCGCCGCGATACACGGAGGCGAGCCTCACGAAGCGCCTCGAGGAGCTCGGCATCGGCCGTCCCTCGACCTTCGTGTCGATCATCTCGACGATCCTCGACCGCGGTTACGTGACCCAGCGCGGCCAGGCGCTCGTGCCGAGCTGGACCGCCTTCTCCGTCGTGCGGCTGCTCGAAGAGCACTTCGGCGATCTCGTCGAGTACGACTTCACCGCCGAGATGGAGGACGACCTCGACCGCATCGCTGCCGGCGAGGCCGACCGCGTCGACTGGCTGAACGAGTTCTACTTCGGCAGCGAGCGGCACCGCGGGCTCCGCCAGGTCGTCGACAACCTCGGCGAGATCGACGCCCGCGAGATCAACTCGATGGCGATCGCGCCGGACGTGACGCTGCGCATCGGCAAGTACGGCCCCTACCTCGAGGTCGTCGAGGAGGGCGCCGCCCCCGACGCGACCCCGCGCCGGGTCAACCTGCCGCCCGAGCTCGCCCCCGACGAACTCACGATCGAGAAGGCGCGCGAGCTCATCGACGCGCCCGTGCAGAGCGACCGGGTGCTCGGGCAGAACCCCGCGAACGGCAAGCAGGTCGTCGTGAAGGACGGCCGATTCGGTCCGTACGTGACCGAGCTCGAGCCGGAGCCCGAGGCCGCGGAGGCGACGGTCGACCAGGCCACCGGTGAGGTCGTCGAGACGAAGCCGAAGCGCGGCGCGAAGAAGGCCGCGGCCGTCAAGCCGCGCACCGCCTCGCTGTTCAAGTCGATGGATCCGGCCGAGGTCGACCTCGACACGGCGATCCGGCTGCTCGAGCTGCCCCGCGTGGTCGGTCTCGACCCCGAGTCGGGCGAAGAGATCACGGCCCAGAACGGCCGCTACGGTCCGTACTTGAAGAAGGGCGCCGAGACGCGCACGCTGCCGAGCGAGGACGCGATCTTCGACCTCGACCTGGCCGGCGCGCTCGAGCTGCTCGCTCAGCCGAAGTACGGCGCCCGCCGGGCGTCGAGCGCGCTGAAGGAGTTCGACGCCGATCCCGTGAGCGGCAAGCCGATCAAGGTGAAGGACGGCCGCTTCGGGCCGTACGTCACGGACGGCGAGACGAACGCCACCATCCCGCGAGCCGAGTCGGTCGAGGACATCACCTTCGAGCGTGCGGTCGAGCTGCTGCAGCTGAAGCGCGAGAAGGGGCCGGCGAAGCCGAAGGCCAAGCGGGCGACGACGACGAAGAAGGCGGCTCCGAAGAAGCCGGCGGCGGCCAAGAAGACCGGCACCTCGAAGAAGAGCCAGGCGTGAGCCGGGGCCTGTTCATCACCCTCGAGGGCGGCGACGGCTCAGGCAAGACCACGCAGGCCGAGCTCCTCCGGGATTGGCTCGACGGCCTCGGTCGCGAGGTCGTCCGCACCCGTGAGCCCGGTGGCACCGAGGTGGGCGTCGAGGTGCGCGAGATCGTGCTGCACCACCGCGGCGACATCAGCCCTCGCGCGGAGGCGCTGCTCTACGCGGCCGACCGGGCCCACCACGTCGCGACCCTCGTGCGACCGGCGCTCGAGCGCGGAGCGGTGGTGCTGCAGGACCGGTACATCGACTCCTCCGTCGCGTACCAGGGCGCCGGCCGCGTGCTCGACAGCCGCGAGGTCCGCGCCCTCTCCGAGTGGGCCACCGAGGACCTGGCCCCCGACCTCACCGTGCTGCTCGATCTCGACCCCGAGACCGCCCGCGGTCGCCTCGACGCCTCGCGCACCCGCTACGACCGGCTCGAGGCCGAGGCATCCGAGTTCCACCGACGCGTGCGGGAGGCGTACCTCGCGATCGCGGCGGCCGAGCCGGAGCGGGTCGTCGTCGTCGACGCTGCGCAGCCCGCCGAGCAGATCGCCGCCGAACTGCGCGCGCGGATCGAACCGCTGCTCTAGATGGCTCGGACGGGCGAGCGGATGCCTCGGGTCGCGTCGGCGGTGGAGGGTAGCGTGGCAGGGTGAGCGTGTGGAGCGAACTGACGGGGCAGGATGCCGCGATCGCCGTGTTCCGCGCGGCCGCCTCGGCCTCGACCGTCCGCGCCGGCGCAGCCGCCGAGGGTGACGCCTCGACCGCTCCGGACGCGCGCAGCATGACGCACTCCTGGCTCATCACCGGCCCGCCGGGTTCGGGGCGTTCCAACCTCGCCTACGCCTTCGCGACGGCACTCATCGCGGGGGACGCCGACGGTGACGAGCCGACCCGCATCCAGGTCGAGGCGCGCAGCCACCCCGACCTGCACGTGCTCACCACCGAGGGCGTCATCATCAAGGTCGCCGACGTCCGCGACATCGTGAAGCGCTCGCACTACGCGCCCTCCGTCGGCCGCCACCGGGTGATCGTCGTCGAGGACGCCGATCGCATGACCGAGCAGACCTCCAACGTGCTCCTGAAGGAGCTCGAGGAGCCGCCGGAGCGCACCGTGTGGATCCTCTGCGCCCCGAGCGAGGCCGACCTCATCCCGACGATCCGATCGCGCGTGCGTTCCGTGCGCCTGCAGGTGCCGAGCATCGCCGACGTGGCCGAGCTGCTCGTGCGCCGCGACGGCGTCGAGCCGGGCCTGGCCGAGCGCGCCGCCCGTGAGGCGCAGAGCCACATCGGCATGGCGCACCGGCTCGCCACGAACGAGGAGGCCCGCAGCCGTCGCGCCGAGACGCTCCGGCTCGCCCTCGGCGTGCGCTCCGCCGCGACGGCGGTGATGACGGCGTCGCGACTCCTCGAGATCGCCGGTGACGATGCGAAGGCCATCACCGAGCTGCGCGACCAGGAGGAGCGCGAGCACGCGCTGCGCTCCCTCGGGCTCGCGCCGGGGCAGGCCATTCCGCCCGCGCTGCGCTCGCAGATCAAGGCGCTCGAGGACGAGCAGAAGCGACGGGCCACGCGAAGTCTCCGCGACGGCATCGACCGCATCCTCGTCGATCTCGCCTCGCTCTACCGCGACGTGCTGCTGCTGCAGCTCGACGCGAGAGTGCCGCTCGTGAACCGCGAGATCGAGGCCGAACTCGGTGCCGCCGCCGCGGCCGCCACGCCGGCGCGCACGCTCGCGACGCTCGACGCCATCCAGCTCGCACGCACCCGCATCGAGGGCAACGTCGCACCGGCGCTCGCGCTCGAGGCGATGCTCGTGAGCGCCATCAGACGACCAGGGACCGAACGGGGGGCCGCATGATCCGCACCGGCACGACCGGGGGCGCTCGCGCTCGCAGACGCATCGGGGCCGTCGGCCTCGTCGCCGCGGTGGCGCTGCTGCTGAGCGGCTGCTTCCCCGACCTCGGCGGCCTCTTCCCGAAGCCCGCGGCCACTTCGACGCCGACCGGCGAGCAGGTCTCGGCCGAACTGCAGCCGTTCTACTCGCAGATCCTCGAGTGGAAGGGCTGCGGCGAGAAGCTCGAGTGCTCGACCGCGAAGGCGCCGCTCGACTGGGACGACCCGGCGGCGGGCGAGGTCGAGCTCGCGCTCGTCCGGCACCGTGCCACGGGCGAGCGCATCGGCTCGCTGCTCGTGAACCCCGGCGGCCCGGGGGCGTCGGGCGTCGACCTCGTCTCTGACTCGCTCGACTTCGCCGTCGGCCAGCCGCTGCAGGAGCGCTTCGACGTCGTGGGCTTCGATCCCCGCGGCGTCGGCCAGTCGAGCTCGGTGGTCTGCTACGACGCGGCAGGCATGGACGAGGCGCTGTTCACCATCCCGCCCGGCCAACGGGGGAGCGCCGAATGGATCGCGGCGTCCGCGAAGAACTTCGAGGACTTCGGCGCCGCCTGCGCCCAGAACACGGGCGAGCTGCTGGGCTACGTCGACACGGTGAGCGCGGCCCGCGACCTCGACCTGCTGCGGGCCATCCTCGGCGACACGAAGCTGAACTACCTCGGCTACTCCTACGGCACCTTCCTCGGTGCGACGTTCGCCGGGCTCTACCCCGACAAGGTCGGCCGACTCGTGCTCGACGGCGCGATCGACCCCGCGGCCAGCGAGTTCGAGGTCTCGAAGGCGCAGGCCATCGGTTTCGAGCAGGCGCTTCGCGCGTACATGGCCGACTGCCAGAGCTCGGCCGACTGCCCGTTCTCGGGCGACGTCGACGCAGGCATGGCCGAGGTCGGCGCGCTCGCGGCATCGCTCGACGCGAGCCCGCTGCGCGGCAGCGACGGCCGGATGGTCGGGGCCGACACCTACCTCACCGCGATCATCGCGGCGCTGTACAGCCCCGATTCGTGGACGTACCTCTCGCAGATGTTCGACTCGGTCATGCTCGGCGACGCCGACATGGCGCTCACGCTCGCCGACTTCTACTACGGGCGCAACCCCGACGGCACGTACAGCGACAACTCGACCGAGGCGTTCCGGGCGATCAACTGCCTCGACTACCCGCTCCGCGACGGCGAGGGCGATCTCCAGGCCGAAGCGGCGGAGATCACCGCGGCGGCGCCCGTCATCGGTCCGTTCTGGGGCTACGACACGGGCAGCGGCTGCGAGCTGTGGCCGGTGCAGGGCGATGCGACGCGCGCGCAGATCCACGCCGAGGGGGCCGACCCGATCCTCGTCATCGGCACGACCGGCGACCCGGCGACCCCCTACGAGTGGGCCGTCTCGCTCGCCGATCAGCTCGACTCCGGTGTGCTCGTGAGCTACGAGGGCGAGGGGCACACGGCGTACAACAAGTCCAACTCCTGCGTGAACGACGCCGTCGAGCAGTACTTCATCGACGGCACGGTGCCCGCGAGCGATCCGAAGTGCTGATCGGGCGAGCCCTGCGGGACTGACGTCTCGGTGGCGGTGCGGCGGGCGGATCCGCGGCACCGCCACCGCGTCCCTGCCGTGGTCATCGAGGGCGCCCGGCATCCGCTACTATTGACTCTCGTGCCACCGCAGCGCTCGCGCCGCGGCCGTCACGCCGCCTTAGCTCAGTCGGCAGAGCGATTCACTCGTAATGAATAGGTCGTGGGTTCGATTCCCACAGGCGGCTCCACACGACATGCCTTCTCCCGTTCCGCGGGAGGAGGCATTCGTCATTTCTGGGCCCGGACGCCTTGGCGACATCTGTCACTTGAAGTGCCGTGAATTGGACATTCGTCGCATTGTCCGCGCGCTTCGGACGCGCCTAGCCTCGTCGGTACCGGTCACCGATCGAACGGCGCCCGGCTTCCCCCCGATCCGCATCGCTTCAGTGAGGAAACGATCGTGACATCCACCGCACCCCGCACCGTCGCCCGGCCCCGCCGGGCCGCGCTCGCCGCGCTCGCCGGCACGAGCATCGAATGGTACGACTTCTTCATCTACGCGACGGCCGCCGCCCTCGTGTTCCGGCACGTGTTCTTCCCGCCCGACATGAATCCGGTGCTCGGCACGATCGTCGCCTTCGGCACGACTTCCTTCGGCTACCTCGGCCGCCCCATCGGCGCGTTCCTCTTCGGTCACTTGGGCGACCGTTTCGGGCGCAAGCCCGTGCTCATCGCCACGCTGCTGCTCATGGGCGTCGGCACCTTCGGTATCGGCCTGCTGCCCTCCTACGAGGTGGTGGGCCCGCTCGCCCCGCTGCTGCTCATCACCCTGCGCCTACTGCAGGGCGTGGCCATGGGCGGCGAGTGGGGCGGCGCCGCGCTGCTCGCGATCGAGCACGCGCCCGCCGAGCGCCGCTCCTTCTACGGCTCCTTCGCGCAGCTCGGCTCCTCGGTGGGTGCGACGCTCTCCTCGGCCGTGTTCGCGATCTCGGAGCACATCGGCGACGGCCTCCTCGCGGGCTCGTGGCGCATCCCCTTCCTCTTCAGCGCCGTGCTGGTGGTCATCGGGCTCATCATCCGCTCGGTCGTCGGCGAGTCGCCCGAGTTCGTCTCGGCCCGCAGCGCGCAGGAGCTCTCGGCGGCCCCCGTGCGCGAGGTGTTCCGCACGCCGAAGCCGCTGCTCATCGGCATCGGCGCCATGCTCGTCGCCACCGGCGGCTATTACGTGACGTCGTCGTTCTTCCTCGCCTATTCCTCGGAGCAAGCCGGCGTGCCGACGGAGCTGGTGCTGAACGCGCTCATCATCGCCGGCCTCTTCGAGATGGCCTTCGTGCCGCTCGCGGGATGGCTCGGCGATCGATGGCGACCCCAGTACGTCGTCGCAGTCGGGCTCGCGGGCATCATGATCGTCGTGGTGCCGCTGTACCTGCTCGCGCACACGGGCTCGTTCCTCGTGATCACGGTCATGCTCGCCGTGACGGCGCTGTTCACCGGCTTCAACTACGGGCCGATCGCCGCCGTGCTCGCGTCGATCTTCCCGGTGCGAGTGCGATACACCGGCACCTCGCTCGCCTACCAGGGCTCCGCGCTCACGGCCGGGGCGCTCACCCCGATCGTGCTGCCGACGCTGCTCGGCATGTCCGAGGGTTCGCCGGTGCTGATCTTCGCCTACCTCGCCCTGCTCTGCCTCGTGGCGATCGGCTGCGTGCTCGCGACCCGCGGGCTGGCCGCGCGCGTCGAACGGGGGACCGTCGCATGACCGCCGTCACCGAACTCATCGTCAGCGGCCGGATCCGGCCGAGCGGCTCGGAGCGCCTCGTCGAGGCGATCCTCGTCCGCGACGGCCGGATCGCGGCGGCGGGATCACTGCACGACTGCCGCGCCCACGCCTTCACGACGCCCGAGGAGCTCGAACTCGGCGAGCTGACCGTGCTGCCCGGTTTCGTCGACGCGCACTGCCACCCGCTCATGCACGGCCAGTTCGCCTCGTGGACCGACTGCAGCTGGACCGCAGCACCGAGCATCGATGACGTCGTCGAGCGGCTCCGCGGGCGCGGCGCGGCGCAGCCGGGCGCGATCCGCGGGCGCGGCTTCCACCACGGCAATGTCGCCGACCAGCGGATGCTGAACCGGCACGACCTCGATCGGGTCAGCACCGAGCGGGAGGTGCTCGTCTTCCACTCGAGCGGGCACGGCGCCATCGCGAACTCGGCGGTGCTCCGCGCGCTCGGCATCACCGCCGAGACGGCGGACCCGGAGGGCGGGCACCTCGGCCGAGACGCCGACGGTGCGCCCGACGGGACGTTCTGGGATGCCGCCGCCGACTGGCTGACCGGCGTCGCCGGTGTGAAGATCGGCAACAACGGGCCGAACTTCCACCTCTCCGACGACGCGGCGGAACTCGGCGCGCAGCTCGCCGCCGCGCAGCGCGAGCTGCACTCGGTCGGTGTGACCTCGGTCGTGGACGCCCAGGTCACCTCGCGCGAGCTCGGCACCTATCTGCGCGCCCGCGACCGCGGCGAACTGACGCTGCGTGCCGAACTCCTCGTGATCTCGAGCCTGATCGAGCAGCTCGAGCAGCTCGGCGTGGCGGGGCGGCTCGGCGACGAGCAGCTCGCGATCGCCGGGGTGAAGCTGTACTCCGACGGGGCGCTGACCGCCGCGACCGCGCGGTTCAGCTCCCCGTACTGCTGCGACCCGTCCGACTTCGGCTACCTCTACCATCCCGACGGGGAGCTCGAGGACATGATCGAGCGGGTCACGGCGCTCGGGCTGCCATCCGCGACCCACGCGCAGGGCGACGCCGCGATCGGGCTCGTCCTCGACATCCACGAGCGCCTGCAGGCGGGAGGCCGGCGGCTGCGGCACCGGATCGAGCATTTCGGCGGGCCGAGCGAGGCGCAGGTGCGTCGCGCGGCGGAACTCGAGCTCTGGCCGATCACCCAGCCGCAGTACCTCACCCGCTACGGCGACGAGCTGCTGGAGGCGCTCGGCGACCGCGCCGAACGGCTGACCCCGCTGGGCGAGATCCGCGATGCCGGGGCGCCCGTCGTGCTCTCCTCGGACGCCCCGGTCTGCCCGCCCGGGCCGCTCGAGGCGGTTCACGCGGCGGTGACCCGACGCACGGCCGGCGGCCGGGTGCTCGGCGGACCGGAACTGCAGCTCGCCCTCGCCGAGGCGATCCTCGGCCACACGGCGACCGCGGCGGCCTCGATCAGCCGGGAGCACGCGGTCGGCTCCCTCGAACCGGGCCGCTTCGCGGACTTCGTCGTGCTCGACCGCGACCCGTACCTTGTCGGGATCGACGAGGTGCCCGCGATCCGTGTGCTCCAGACCTGGGTCGGCGGAACGCAGGTGTACGAGGCCGAGCCGCGGCCCGACGAGACGACGGACGAGCGGTTGCCGCTCGCGGAGGGAGCACGATGATCATTGGACCGGTGGACGGGCAGCGCTCGCCGCGCTATGCGGGCTTCAGCACCTTCGCGCGGCTGCCGCGGCTCGAGGACGTGGCGGATGCCGCGCTCGCGGTGGTGGGCGTGCCCTTCGACGCCGGCGTGACCTTCCGACCCGGAGCCCGCTTCGGCCCCTCGGCGATCCGTGAGGCGTCCCGCCTGCTGCGACCCTTCAATCCGGCGCTCGGCGTCGCGGCGTTCGACCTCGTGCAGGTCGCCGACGCCGGGGACCTCGACGCGAACCCCTTCGACATCGCGACCGCGTTGGATGAGATGGAGCGGGGATTCCGGGCGCTCAGCGGGCCCGGGCGGCGCTTCGTGGCGCTCGGCGGCGATCACACCGTGGCGCTGCCGGCGCTCCGGGCCGTGGCGGAGGCGCACGGGCCGGTCGCGCTCGTGCACTTCGACGCCCATCTCGACACCTGGGACGCCTACTTCGGGGAGGCGTACACACACGGCTCGCCGTTCCGTCGGGCGAGCGAGGAGGGGCTGCTGCGGCGCGATCGCTCCGCCCACGTCGGCCTGCGCGGTTCGCTCTACAGCGGCGACGACCTCCTCGACGACGAGCGGCTCGGCTTCACGGCCGTGCACAGCCGCGAGCTCGACGCGATCGGCGCGCCCGGCGTGCTGCGGCGGATCCTCGATCGCGTCGGCGACGCGCCCGTGTACGTGTCGATCGACATCGACGTGCTCGACCCGTCGATGGCACCGGGCACCGGCACGCCGGAGGCCGGCGGTATGACGAGCCGCGAGCTGCTCGAGATCCTCCGGGGGATGCGGGCGCTGAACCTCGTCGGCGCGGACATCGTCGAGGTGTCGCCGCCGTTCGACCACGCGGCGATCACCGCCGTCGCCGCGGCGAACCTCGCCTACGAGCTGCTCGGCATCATGGCCGAGCAGCTCGCGGCCGAACCGTCCGTCAGCCCCGGCTGAGCTGCACGGCCGCCCAGAGCTCGAGCCGACCGCGGAGTCCGGAGGGATCGAGGCCGAGCAGCTCGCCCGCGGCGTCGATGCGGTGGCGGAGCGTGTGCCGGTGCACGCCGAGCCGCCGTGCGGCCGGCTCCCAGGCGCAGTCGTGCTCGATCCACGCTTCGACCGCGTCCCAGAGCTCGCCGCCGGTGCGTTCGTCGTGCTCCCGCAGGGTGCGCAGCGTGGCGCGCGCAAGTTCGCCCGCCCCCTCTGCGGCGAGTGCACCGAGGACCCCGGTGGCGGCGAGGTCGCGGTACTCGGCGACGTGCGGCGCGGTGCCGCCCCGCGCGCGGCGCAGGGCCACGCTCGCGTCGTCGAGCGCGGCGGGCAGTCCCGCGAGGCTCGTCGCGGTCGTGCGCCCGGCCCGCAGCGCATGCTGTGCGATCAAGCGGCGGACCGTCGCCTCGGCGGCCTCGGCCGCCTCCTCGACGAGCACGACGATGCGGCCGTCGTGGCGGCCGAAGAACAGCCCGCCCGTGTTCGCGTTCGCCGCGAGTTCGAGGGCGTCGAGCACGAGATCGGTCTCGGGCGCAGCGTCGAGCACGAAGACGCCGAGCGGCGGGTCGGGCAGCTCGCCCCACGCGTCGCGGGCGGTGCGCCCGGCGAGTTCCACGGCCCCGCCGAGGAGCTGCTGCAGCACCCCGTCCCGAAGGTGCAGACGTGCGGCGGCGAGGGCGCGGTGCTGGGCGAGCGCGAGGCTCGCGAAGGCGATGACGCTGTTCACGAGGTCGGTGGCCGAAGGGTCGCGGTCGCGCAACCCGGCCAGCACGATCGCGCCGTCCAGGTGCTCGACTCCGATCGTCTGCAGGGCGTACTCGAGCCCGTCCACCTCGAGCCTGGAGGCGCCCCGCACGCCGCGGCCGAGGGCGTCGGCGACCGCGGCCCGCAGCCCGGGCGCGGCCGGTCGGGAACGATCGGAGGCGAGCTGGGAACCCGCCGCGTCGAACAGCAGCACGCGGCAGTCGAGTTGCCGCTCGAGCTCCGCGACGATCGAGGCCAGTCCGTCCGGGCGGAGCGCGGCCTTCGTGAGCGCGCGCTGCGCCGCGACCGACCAGCGGATCCGCTCGGTGCGCTGCGCGTCGAGCGCCTCCGCCACGAACTGGATGTACGCGAGGTAGGGCGTGAGGTCGGTCATCTCGATGAGCGGCAGTCCGTGCGCTCGGCAGGCCGCGATGAGCGCCGCCGGTGTCTCGCCGTGGTGCAGCCGCGCGCCGAAGCCGAGCCCGACGATGCCGTGCCGCTGCAGTCGCACGACGTAGTCCTCGTAGCGCTCGGCCGGCGTCGCGCGAGGCGGGAACTGCGCGCCGTCGGTGAGCAGCAGGTGGCCGGCGGCGAGGAACGGGGTCGGATCCGGCAGGTCCGAGCCGTGCACCCAGGCGATCGGCCGTTCGATCGCGTCGGCGGTCTCGCCCGGCACGAGCAGCTGCAGGCGGTCGCCCCCGAACTCGAGGAGGCTGCGGATCGTCGGCGGCGCGGACATCCCGGAAGTATATGAGGGCCCAAGACGAAAGGCCCGGGATCGCCGGGCCGTTCGCATGTTCCCGCGGAGGACGGGAATGCCCTGCACGCTAGGCGAGGCCGCAAGAATCCGCAGCCTCCCCGATCTGGGGGCAGGGGCGGGGTCGATCGTCGAGGGGTCGGCCCGGGTCGTGCGGCCCTAGGCTTGCCCCATGACCGATCGACTCCGCTGGGGCATCCTCGCGACGGGCGGCATCGCCCGCCTCTTCACCGCCGACCTGAAGCTCGCCGGCTTCGACGTGCGCGCCGTCGGCTCGCGCAGCGCGGCGTCGGCCGCCGCCTTCGCGGCGGAGTTCGGCATCCCCACAGCGCACGCGAGCTACGAGGCGCTGCTCGCCGATCCCGAGGTCGACGTCGTCTACGTCTCGACGCCGCATCCGCTGCACGCCGAGAACGCCGTCGCGGCGCTCGAAGCGGGCAAGCACGTGCTCGTCGAGAAGCCGTTCGCCCTGAACCGTGCCGAGGCCGAGCGCATCCGCGACGCCGCCCTGGCGAACGGCCGGCTGGCGCTCGAGGCGATGTGGACGCGGTACCTGCCGCACATGGTGCGCATCCGCGAGCTGATCGCGGCCGGGGCGCTCGGCGAGGTGCGCTCGCTCATCGCCGACCACACCCAGCTGCTGAGCGACGACCCCGCCCACCGCATCAACGCGCTCGAGCTCGGCGGCGGCGCTCTCCTCGACCTCGGCATCTACCCGATCTCGTTCGCGTGGGACCTCTTCGGCGAACCCGCCGCCATCCGCTCCTCCGCCGTGTTCAAGGAGACGGGCGCCGACGCGCAGATCGCGACGATCTTCCAGTACCCGGGCGGCCGCACCGCCACCACGTACTCCGCGAGCGACACCCAGGGCCCGAACCGCGCCGCGGTCATCGGCACGGCCGCGCGCATCGAGATCGACGAGGTCTGGTACTCGCCGACGACCTTCCGGCTCATCGCGGCCGACGGCGGCGTGCTCGAGACGTACGAATCACGGGTCGAGGGGCGCGGGATGCAGTTCCAGGCCGCGGCGTTCGAGGCGCTCGTCGCCGCCGGTCGCCTCGACGGCGGCGAGCTGCTGTCGACCGCCGAGACGGTGGGGATCATGGGCACGCTCGACGCGATCCGCGCCGAGATCGGCCTGCGCTACCCGGGGGAGTGACGCCGTCGTCGCGCGTCGTCACCGCACCCTGGTGCTGAGCCGCGCTCAGGAAGCGTGGAGGCATCCCCTCCGTAGAATGCCCTGGTGAACGAGCGGATGGATGAGGCGAGCGCACCCGAGGGTGCGAGCGCCTCGACCGACCCCGCATCCAGCGGCCTGCTCGGCCGAGTGCGCGCCGTCCTCGGTGCGCACCGCCTCGCGACCGCGATCGGCGCCGGGGTGCTCGGCTTGCTCATCCTGGGCGGCGGGGCACTCGCCGTCGGGGCTGCCGTCCGAACCCCGCCGGCCCCCGCTCGCGTCGCCGCGGCGGCGGCGTCGACCCCGACGGCCGAGCCGCGACCCAGCCCCGACGCCGTCGCGGCGGCCGTCGCGCTCCGCACCTGCTCGGTCGCCGACCTCGCGGCCGACCCGCGCCTCGCTGCGCTGCAGGCCCAGGTCGTGAACGCCGGCACCGGCGAGGTGCTGTTCGACCGGGGCGGCTCGACGCCGTCGCGCACGGCGAGCGTCATGAAGGTCCTGACCTCGGCGGCCGCCCTCGCCGTGCTCGGTCCCGACTACCGAGCCACCACGACCGTCGTGAAGGGCGCAGAGCCCGGCACCGCCGTGCTCGTCGGCGGCGGAGACGTCACCCTCTCGCGCACGCCGAGCGGCGACGAGGGCGTCTACCCGGGGGCCGCGCATCTCGACGATCTCGCCGCGCAGGTGCGCGCCGCCTGGGACGCGGACCCGTCGAACCCGCCGCTCACCCGTCTCGTGCTCGACGCGAGCTACTTCGGCGGCGAGGAGTGGCAGCCGAGCTGGAACCTCAAGGAGCGCGACGACGGCTACATGTCGAACATCGCGGCGCTCATGGTCGACGGCGACCGCGACGATCCGTTCTCGAACACCTCGTTCCGCAGCGACGACCCGGTCGGGCGCGCCGGGCAGGCCTTCGCCGACGAGCTCGGCGGCATCGGGACGATCGAGCGGGGAACGGCGCCGGCGGGCGCCGCGCAGCTCGGCGCCGTGTCTTCCCCGACGGTCGCGCAGCTCGTCGACAAGGCGCTCGTCGTCTCCGACAACACGGTGGCCGAGATGCTCGCCCGTCTCGTGGCGATCGAGACCGGTGCGGGCAACAGCTTCGACGCCATCAACGCGGGGGTGCTGCAGGGCCTCGCGGGCTACGGCGTCGACACCTCGGGCATCGTGATCGTCGACGGCTCCGGGCTGTCCGACGACAATGCCGTGCCGCCTGCGTATCTCACGCGGCTGTTCCAGAAGATCGCGGCGCGCGAAGGACAGCTCGGCGTGCTGCTCGACGGGCTGCCGATCGCGGGGGAGCGCGGCTCCCTCTCCTACGACGACCGCTTCACGGGCGACAACGCGGTCGCCGACGGCCAGGTCATCGCGAAGACCGGATGGATCGACACCGGCTACACGCTCGCGGGCGTCATCCACGCCACGGACGGCACGACCCTGACGTTCGCGATCTACGCCCTCGGCGACGTCTCCGACGACGCGAAGCAGGCGATCGACACGCTCGCGACCGGCTTCTACCGCTGCGGCGCGCAGCTGTCGAATCGCTGATCCGTCCGGCCGCGTCGGGCCGGCGGTGCTGCGGCGGGGTGCCGAGCGCGCCCGGCGAGGGCACAATGGAGGCATGACGAAGGCGCTGTTCATCATCGACGTGCAGAACGACTTCACCGAGGGCGGGGCGCTCGGGGTCGACGGCGGGGCCGCCGTCGCGGCGGGCGTCACCGACTACCTCGCCGAGCACCGGGACGAGTACGAGCTCGTCGTCGCCTCGCGCGACTGGCACGACGGCGACAGCGACAACGGCGGCCACTTCGCCCGCGATGCGGCACCCGACTTCGTCGACACCTGGCCGGTGCACTGCGTCGCCGGAACGCCCGGCGCCGAGTACCACCCCGCGCTCGACGTCACCGGCGTCGACGTGCACATCCGCAAGGGCCAGGGCGAGCCCGCCTACTCGATCTTCGAGGGCACCGACGACGCCGGTCGCGGCATCGCCGACCTCCTGGCCGAACGCGGCATCACCGAGGTCGACGTCGTCGGCATCGCGACCGACTACTGCGTGCGGCAGAGCGCCCTCGACGCACTCGAGCACGGGCAGCGCGTGCGCGTGCTCACCGGGCTCGTCGCCGGCGTCGCGCCGGAATCGTCCGAGGCGGCGCTCGCCGAGCTCGGCCACGCCGGCGCCGAGATCGTCGCGGCCGACGCATGAGCCGAGCGCACACAACACGGGCCGAGGCGTGAGCCCGACCCTGCCCGGGGCGGCGGGCCCCGTCCTGCACGCCGAGGCGGAGGACGGCTCGCTCATCGCGTACCGACGCACTCCGGCGGCGGAGACGACCCCCGATCACGCCGCGGCGCTGCCGCCCGTGCTCCTCGTGCACGGCTTCGGCGCCGACGGCGCGATCACCTGGCAGGGCACCGGCTGGGTCGAGGCGCTCGGCCGGGCCGGGCGCGAGGCCGTGACGGTCGACCTCCGCGGCCACGGCGACAGCGACGCGCCGCTCGAGCCGTCCGCCTACCGTGCCGAGGTGCAGGGGGCGGATCTCGCGGCCGTGCTGGACTCGATCGGCGCCCGGCGGGCCGACGTCGTCGGCTACTCCCTCGGCAGCCGCATCGCGGCCGCCCTCGCCCGGCGCGAGCCCGCGCGGGTGCGGCGCATCGTGATCGGCGGGGCGGGACCGGAGGAGCTCTTCGCGAGCTGGGACCTCCGGCGCGCGCGGCAGCTGCTCCGCACGGCGGACACGTCGGCGCCACGAGCGGACGACGCTCCGGATGCCGCAGCACTCGGGCCGGAGGACGCCGTCATGCGTGCGGTGCTCGGCACGGCGCTCCGCTCCGGCGCCGATCCCGAGGCGCTGCTCGCCTGCATCGAAGGGGTCGCCGGCGCGCCCCTGGAGCTGCCGCCGGGCTTGCCGGCGCTGCTCGTCGCGGGGGCGCTCGACCCGGTGCCGCGCGGTGCCGCCGAGCTCGCCCGCGAGTGGGGCGCCGACTTTCTCGAGATCCCCGGCCGGGACCACGTCTCGACGCTGACCTCGCGCACGTTCAAGGACGCCGCCATCCGCTTCCTGGGCTGAACGGGCAGCGCTCCCGAACTGGGGGTGGGCCGGGCGTCGCGCCGGGGATTCGGGGCGCTAGAGTCGTCCTCGCCCGGGTCCGATGCGCGTGCCCGCGAGAGGAGCCTCCCCCGTGACCTCGACCCCAGCCCGGATCGTCCCGGCCGCGCTCGCCGCCGGCCTGCTGTTCGCCGCGGTCTCGGCAGCCGCTCCCGCTGCCGCCGATTCGGCGCCCGCCGCCGAGTGCCGCACGAACTGCACCACGGTGTTCGACACCGCGGGCCTGCACACGATCAGCATCCCGGCCGGCGTCGTCTCGCTGCAGGCGACCGTGTCGGGCGCGGCGGGCTCGCCCGCGGCGGCGGCGCTCGGCCTCTTCCCCGACGCCGTCGGCGGCGCGGGCGGCGTCAGCACCGTGACCCTCGGGACGAGCCTCGGCGGCAGCGCGCTCACGGTCCTCGTCGGCGGGGCCGGCCAGGGCAGCGCGCTCGCGGACGCCGCAGGCGCACTCCTCGTCGTGGCCGGCGGCGGAGGCGACGGCGGCTACGCCGGGCGCTTCGAACTCCCCGACCAGCTCTTCGCCGCCTATCCGGGCGGGGCCGGCGGTGCGCCGAACGGGCCGGGCGTCGCACCCGGCGGCGAGGGGACGACGTTCGGCACCGGCGCGTTCAACGGGGCGGGCGGCGGCCTCTCGGGCGGCGCCGGCGGCACCGGCGGCGCGAGCGGCGATGCAGGCGAGGCCGGCACGTCGAGCGCGCCCGGCACGATCACGCTCTCCGCGGGCGGTGCCGGCGGGACCCTCGCGGTGCAAGACGACCGCTTCCAGGCGGGTGCCGGTGGTGGTGGATACACGGGCGGCGGCGGTGGCGCGGTCGCGCTCGACGCCGTCGACGGCGGGGACGAGATCATGATCGACGTCGTGGGCGCCGGCGGCGGCGGCTCGGGCTTCCTCGCGGACGGGCTCGCCGCGGTGGCCGGGGAGCCGAACCCCGGCGCAGCGTCCGTGACGCTCGTCTGGTCGCTCCCGCCCCTGCCCGCGCCCGAGCCGGTCACGCCGGCGGCCGAACCCGCAGGGCCGCCGCTCGCCGAGACCGGCGCGGAGCCGCTGCCGTTCGCGCTCGGCGCGCTGCTCGTCGTCGGGGCCGGTGCCGGGCTCCTCGCCGCGCGTCGTCGCCGCACCGCCTGAGCGCCCCGCGACGCGGGACGCTCCTGAGACGCTGAACGCCGCCCGGCGATCCCCGGAAGACGGGGCCGTCGGGCGGCGTTCGTGCGTGGCGTGAGGCGGCGGCTCAGAGGGTGTTGCCGAGCTTGAAGCCCTGCTCCTCGTCGCCCTTCCGCGTGTACGAGAAGCCGTCGGCCCCGATCGTGACCTCCATCTCGCTGTCGTCGGTACGGGCGACGACGGGCTTCGGGTTGCCGTCGAGGTCGAGCACCAGCGAGGCATCCGTGTACCAGCTCGGCACGACCGGGTTGCCCCACCAGTCGCGGCGCTGGTTGTCGTGCACGTCCCAGGTGACCACGGGGTTGTCGGGGTCACCGGTGTAGTAGTCCTGCGTGTAGATCTCGACGCGGTGGCCGTCGGGGTCGCGCAGGTACAGGTAGAACGCGTTCGAGACGCCGTGACGGCCCGGTCCGCGCTCGATCGCGTCGGAGCGGCGCAGCGAGCCGAGCTTGTCGCAGATCGCGAGGATGTTGTGCTTCTCGTGCGTGGCGAAGGCGACATGGTGCATGCGCGGCCCGTCGCCCCCCGTCATCGCCGTGTCGTGCACCGTGGGCTTGCGACGCATCCACGCCGCGTAGACCGTGCCCTCCTCGTCCTGGATGTCCTCCGTGACGCGGAAGCCGAGCGACTGCATGAAGTTCACGGCGCGCGGCACGTCGGGGGTGACCTGGTTGAAGTGGTCGAGGCGCACGAGCTCGCCCGGCGTGTGCAGGTCGTAGCGCCACGACAGCCGCTCGACGTGCTCGGTCTGGAAGAAGAACTCGTAGGGGAAGCCCAGCGGGTCCTCGACGCGCACCGAGTCGCCGATGCCCTTCGTGAAGCCCTCCGCCCGGCGCTCGACGCGGCAGCCGAGCTCCGAGTAGAACGCCACCGCCTTGTCGAGGTCCTCCGGGGTGCGCACCCGGTACGAGAAGGCCGCGACGGCGGCGACGGGGCCCTGGCGCAGCACGAGGTTGTGGTGGATGAACTCCTCGGTCGAACGGAGGTAGATCGCCTCCTCGTCCTCCTCGGTGACGTACAGCCCGAGCACGTCGACGTAGAACACGCGGGAGGCCGCGAGGTCGGTCACGATGAGCTCCATGTACGCGCAGCGCAGGATGTCGGGGGCGGGCGCCGAGGGCGTCGGCACCGGGTTGTCGCTGTGGATCGGGGCCTCCTGGCTCACGTAGAAGCCGGAGGAGGTGAGGGTCATTTCGTCGCGGTGGGTCATGTCAGCGTCCTTGCCTGGGGTGGAGTCTGGGGCGTGGGCCGGTCACCGGGGGTCCGGGTCGTCGAGGTCCGATTCGTGGACCTCCTGCTTGCCGAACGTCGGGTTGTGCGGGGCGCCGAGCGTGATGTGCACGCTCTGCTGGTCGGTGTAGAAGTCGATCGAGCGGTAGCCGCCCTCGTGACCGAGGCCGGAAGCCTTGACGCCGCCGAACGGAGTGCGCAGGTCGCGCACGTTGTTCGAGTTCAGCCACACCATGCCGGCCTCGACCGACTGCGCGAAGTTGTGGGCGCGCTTCAGGTCGTTCGTCCAGATGTAGGCGGCGAGCCCGTACTTCGTGTTGTTCGCGAGGGCGAGCGCCTCCTCCTCGGTGTCGAACGGGGTGATCGCGACGACCGGGCCGAAGATCTCCTCCTGGAAGATACGCGCATCGGGCGAGACGTCGGCGAAGACCGTCGGGGCGACGTAGTTGCCCTCGGGGAAGCCCTCGGGGCGTCCGCCGCCCGCGACGAGGCGGCCCTCGCTCTTGCCGAGCTCGACGTAGCTCATCACCTTGTCGTAGTGCTCGGGGTGCACGAGGGCGCCGACCTCGGTGGCCGGGTCGTGCGGGTGGCCGACCTTCACGCGCTTCGCCTGCGCCGCGTAGCGCTCGACGAACTCGTCGTAGACGTCGCGCTGCACGAGGATGCGGCTGCCCGCGGTGCAGCGCTCGCCGTTCAGGGAGAAGACGCCGAAGATGCAGGCGTCGATCGCGACGTCGAGGTCGGCGTCGGCGAACACGACCGCCGGGCTCTTGCCGCCGAGCTCCATCGAGAGGCCCTTCAGGTAGGGCGCGGCGTTGCCGAAGATGAGCTGTCCGGTGCTGCTCTCGCCGGTGAAGGAGATGAGCGGCACGTCGGGGTGCTTCACGAGCGCGTCGCCGGCGTCCTCGCCGAGGCCGTTCACGAGGTTGAAGACGCCCTTCGGCAGCCCGGCCTCCTCGAAGATGCCGGCCCAGAGCGAGGCGGAGAGCGGCGTGAACTCGGCCGGCTTCAGCACGACCGTGTTGCCGGTCGCGAGCGCGGGGCCGAGCTTCCACGACTCGAGCATGAACGGGGTGTTCCACGGCGTGATGAGGCCCGCGACGCCTATCGGCTTGCGGTTCACGTAGTTCATCTGCCGGCCGGGGACCTTGAAGGCGTCGTCGGCCTGGGCCACGATCAGGTCGGCGAAGAAGCGGAAGTTCTCGGCGGCGCGGCGGGCCTGGCCGAGCGCCTGCGTGATCGGCAGGCCCGAGTCGAAGGACTCGAGCTCGGCGAGCCGGGCGTCGCGCGACTCGACGAGGTCGGCGATCTTGTGCAGCACGCGCGAGCGCTCGCGGGGGAGCATCCGCGGCCAGGGGCCTTCCTCGAAGGCGCGCTTCGCGGCGGCGACGGCGCGTTCGACGTCGGCCTTCTTGCCTGCGGCGGCGTGCACGTAGGTCTCGTTCGTGACGGGGTTCAGCACCTCGAACGTGTCGCCGTCGAGCGAGTCGACGAACTCGCCGTCGATGTAGTGCTGGATCTTCTCCGGCAGCTCGGCCGGGCGGTATGCGTCGGTCATGCGGTTCTCACCTTCATCGTGTCGTGGCGCCGAACCGTGGCGGCGGCGCCGGCGGGGCTCAGGGGGTCGGGGTGTGCGCGTGCTGCTCGGCCTGGTAGGCGAGCACGGCGTCGAGCGTCGCGGTGCGGTGACCGCGGGCGGCCAGCTCGATCTCGATCGCGGCGGCGCCGTCCTCGATGAGCCGGAGGATGGCCTCGTGCTCCTCGACGGAGGACTGCGCGCGGCCCGGCACGAAGCTGAACGAGGAGTCGCGCAGCACCTTCATGCGGTTCCAGCCGCGGTGCACGAGGTCGAGGATGTGCGGGTTCGGGCACTCCTCGAAGAGCACGGCGTGGAACTCGAGGTTCAGCGCCGTGAAGCGGTGCGGGTCGAAGGCGTCGAGGCTCTCGCGCATCCGCTCGTTCACGGCGCGCGCGCGGGCGACGTGCTCGGCCGTCAGCGTGGGGGCCGCGAGCGCGGTCGCGGCGCCCTCGACGAGGGCCAGGGTCTGCATGGTGTGCAGGTACTCGGTCTCCTGGATGAGCGCGACCTGCGCGCCCACGTTGCGCTCGAAGGTGACGAGCCCCTCGGCCTCGAGCAGGCGGATCGCCTCGCGGACGGGCACGACCGACACGCCGAGCTCGCGCGCGATGGTGCCGAGCACGAGCCGGAAGCCCGGCACGTAGCGCCCGTCGTCGATGCGCTCGCGGATGAACCGGTACGCCTGCTGCGCCTTGCTCTCGTTCATCGGGCGTCCGCCTCGGTGGTCGGCTGCGCGGAGCGGCTGGCCTCGTACTTCGCCCGCCACTCCGCGTTCATGGGGAAGAGGCCGTCGACGGATGCCCCGGCGGCCACCTGCTCGGCGACCCAGGCGTCCTCGCGCTCCTGCGCGGCGGCCTCGGCGGCGACCTCGGCGGCGATGGCGGCGGGGATGACCAGCACGCCGTCGCCGTCGCCGACGATCACGTCGCCGGGCTGCACGGCGGCGCC
>NZ_BMRJ01000001.1:1397622-1402854 GCF_014648575.1 Agromyces mediolanus
GCGGCGGCCGAGCACGCTCGGGTGCGGCCCCTGCGAGAACACGGGGATCTCGAACTCGGCGACGGCGTCGAAGTCGCGCACCCCGCCGTCGGTGACGATGCCGGCGGCGCCGCGCACCTGCGCGCGCAGGGCGAGCACGTCGCCCACGGTGCCGGTGCCGCGCTCGCCGCGGGCCTCCACGACGAGCACCTCGCCGGGGGCGACCTGGTCGAAGGCGCGCTTCTGGGCGTTGAAGCCGCCGCCGTGCTCCTTGAAGAGATCGGGGCGGAAGGGGATGAAGCGCAGGGTCTTCGCGGTGCCGACGATGCGGTCGCCGGCGTGGTTCGGGAAGACGCCCTCGATGAAGACGTCGTGGTAGCCGCGCTTGCGCAGGGCCGCGGAGATCGTCGCGACGGCAGCCTGCGAGAGGAGCTCGCGCACCTCGGGGTCGAGACCGGCGGGCGCGGCCTCGCGCACGGCGGCGGAGTCGGGCGCGCTCGCGCGGCCGTCGGCGACCGCGGCGAGCAGCTCGGCCTCGCTGCCCCAGGCCTCGAGGCGCTGGTCGTCGTCGATGGCGGGCTTGGTGCCGAAGTCGCCGAAGGCGCGCTCGCCCTGGGTGACCGTGGTGACGAGCCGGCCGGTGCTCGGCGCGCCGGGCGCGGCGGGGGCGTCGACCTCGACCTCGACGACGTCGCCCGGGACGACGACGGAGGAGCCGGCCGGCGTGCCGGTGAGGATCACGTCGCCGGTCTCGAGGGTGAGGTGCTGGGAGAGGTCGGCGACGAGGCGGCCGAAGGGGAAGAGGAGCGTGTCGGAGGTGTCCTCCTGCACGAGTTCGCCGTTGACCCAGGTCCGGACGCGCCAGCCGTCCTGCCCGGCGACCGAGGCGGGGATCGCGGCCGGGCCGATCGGCGTGAAGCCGTCGCCGCCCTTGTTGCGCACGTTCGAGCCCTTGTCGGCCGAGCGCAGGTCGTAGACGCCGAAGTCGTTCGCCGCGGTCACGGCGGCGATGTGCGACCAGCCGTTCTCGGGCGAGACCCAGCGCGCGGGGGCGCCGATGACGATCGCGATCTCGCCCTCGAAGGCGAGCAGTTCGGTGCCGGCGGGGCGTTCGATGGTGCCGCCGGTCGCGGCGAGCGAGGAGGCCGGCTTGAAGAAGTAGCTCGGCTGGGCGGGGGTGCGGCCGCGCTGCGCGGCCCTCGACGGGTAGTTGAGGTGCACCGCGATCATCTTGCCCGGGGTGGGGATACCGAAGGTCATTGACGTCCTCGTCTCGTTGTATCTGAAATGATATACGATCTGGCGACGCGGCGGAAGTGCCGGCGCTCAGTAGCTCTCGCGGGGGGCGTTCGCGTCCGAGGCGGTCGCGCCGGAGGCATCCGCGCCGTCGCCGGCCCGCTCGTTCGCGGGGTGCGCCCCGATGAAGCGGTCGGCGAGCGCCTCCGAGGCGCGCGCCAGGATCGCGACGTCGGCGCCGACGGCGGCGAAGGCCGCGCCCTCGGCGAGATAGTGGTCGGCGTCCGCCGGGACGAAGGCGTTGATGCCGGCGGGCTTGCCGGCCGCGCGCGCGGCCCGGATCGCGGTCAGCGCGGCGTCGACGACGTCCGGATGGCTCGGCTGGCCGAGCAGGCCCATCGAGCCCGCGAGATCGGCCGGCCCGATGAAGATCGCGTCCACGCCGTCGACCGCGAGGATCTCCTCGACGTTCGCGACCGCGGCCGCCGATTCGATCTGCACGATCAGGCTCACCGTCTCGGAAGCCCGGCCGAGGTAGCCCTCGATGCGGTTCCACCGGGAGGAGCGGGCGAGCGAGGCGCCGACACCGCGCGCGCCGTGCTCGGCGGGAGCGACGTCGCCGCCGGCCGGGCCCGGGTAGCGCACGGCGCGGACGAGCTCGCGGGCCTGCTCCGCCGAGTCGACCATCGGCACGAGCAGGTTCTGCACGCCGAGGTCGAGGTACTGCTTGATGAGCACGGCGTCGCCGATCGGCGGCCGCACCACGGCCGAGACCGGGTAGGCCGACATCGCGTACAGCTGGTGCAGGATCGACTGCAGGTCGTTGGGGGAGTGCTCGGCGTCGAGCAGCACCCAGTCCACTCCGCTGCCCGCGGCGACCTCGGCGACGATCGGGCTGGCCGAGCAGACCCACATGCCGATCTGCGGGCGGTCGGCCGCGGCGAGGCGGGCCGAGAACGTCTGCGGGGCGTTCATTCGAATCGGCACGTGATCGCCCCCAGCTGGCCGTAGTCGGCGTGCACGGTGTCGCCGCGCTCGACCCACATCGGCCGGGTGAACGAGCCCGCGAGCACGATCTCGCCCGCCTCGAGGGACTGGCCGTGCTGCGCGAGCTTATTGGCGAGCCAGGCGACGCCCATCGCGGGGTGGCCGAGCACCGCGGCGGCGACGCCCGACTCCTCGATCGTCTGGTTGCGGTACAGCAGTGCGCCGACCCAGCGCAGGTCGAGTTCGTCGACCTTGACCGGGCGACCGCCGAGCACCATGCCGCCCATCGCGGCGTTGTCGCTGATCGTGTCGACGATCGTGCGGCCCTCGAGCTCGATGTGCGAGTTCAGGATCTCGAGGGCCGGCACGACGTAGGCGGTCGCGTCGAGCACGTCGAAGATCGTCGTGTTCGGGCCTGCGAGCGGCTTCGCGAGCACGAAGGCGAGCTCCACCTCGATGCGCACGTTCGAGAAGCGGTCGTACTCGACCGTCACGCCGGACTCGAACACCATGTCGTCGAAGATCACGCCGTAGTCGGGTTCGGTGATGCCCGTCGCGACCTGCATCACCTTCGAGGTGAGGCCGATCTTGCGGCCGACGAGGCGGGCCCCGGCGGCGGCGCGGCGGTCTGCCCAGAGCTTCTGCACGGCGTACGCGTCCTCGACGGTCATGCCGTCGTGGCGGGCGGTGAGCCGCGGCACGATGCCGCGGTCGCGATCGGCGATGAACAGTTCGTCGGCGATCGCCTCGATGGTGGACTGGTTCAGCACGCGGGCTCCACTTCCTCGTCGGGCGCTTGGGTTGATCGTATACGATCCTGCGACTCCGGCGCGAGGCCTCCGCGTCAGCGGGAGTTCACGCGGATGATCTCCTGCTGGTACGGCGCGATGACGTCGCCCGAGATGCGGCAGTCGAGCAGCAGGAACGGGCGCTCCGCCGCCGGGCGGGCGGCCCAGTCCGCGAGGGCGTCGAGCTCGGCGAGCTCGCGCACGACGACGCCCTCCGCGCCGAACGCGCGCGCCGCGGCCGCGAAGTCGGCCTCGGGGATCCGCATGGGGCCCTCGGCGAGCCCCTTCAAGCCGTAGAGGTTCACCTCCGCGCCGTAGGCGGCGTCGTTCCACACGACGGCGACGCCGCGGCCGCCCGCCGTGCGGATCGCGGTCTCGAGGTCGGCGATCGCCATCAGTCCGCCGCCATCGCCCGTCGTGAGCACGATCGTGGCCTCGGGGCGGGCGGCCGCCGCGCCGGCGACGCTCGGGAAGCCCTGCCCGATCGACTGGAACGCGGTGCCGACCATCATCATGCGGTCGGGCGCGGCCACCGGCCAGTACATGTTCGCCCAGCCGATGAAGTGCCCGCCGTCGGAGACGACCACGCGGTCCTCGGGCAGCAGCTCGGCGATCCGGCGCGCGGTGCTGCGCGGGTCGAGCCGGCCGTCGGGCGCGGCGGCCTCGCCGGGCTCGTAGGCCCGCGCGGCGGCCACGTCGACGCGCTCCCGCCAGCCGCCGGAGCGCGCCGCCTCGCCCGTGATGTCGATCAACTGCGAGACGAGCTCGCGGGCGACGAGCCCGGCGTCGCCGCGCACGTAGCCGCCCACGTTCGGATGCGTCGCCGCGGGGGCGACGTCGACCTGGAACACGCGCGTGCCCGGCGCGAACAGTTCGCCGAAGCGCATCGTGAACTGGTTCAGCGATGCGCCGAAGACGACGGCGACATCGGCCTCGCGGACGAGCGCCATCGCGCCGTCGGCGCCGAAGCCGCCGGTGACGCCGAGGTCGAAGCGCGCCTCGGGGAAGACGCCCCGGCCGAGCGCCGTGGAGGCGGTGAGCGCACCGCTCGCGGCCGCGAGCTCGCCGAGCGCCTCGCCGGCGTCGGCGAGCCAGGCGCCGCGGCCGGCGAGGAGGAACGGCCGCTCCGCCACGGCGAGGGCGCGGGCGATCTCGCTCAGTTGGCCGTGCGCGAATTCGCCGGCCGGGGCGATCGGCGCCGGCAGCGCGGGGGAGGGCGCCGCGGCGAGGGGGCCGGCCTCGGCGGCGGCGACGTCGTAGGGGATCGCGAGCACGACCGGCAGCCGGTACTGCAGGGCGTGCTCGACCGCGATGACCGTGGTCGCCGCGGCATCCGCGCGGCCCACCGTATAGGTGCGCGCGCCGACCGCCGAGGCGAGGGCGATCTGGTCGACGTCCCAGGGGCGCGGGCCCGAGGTCGGCTCGTCGCCGACGACGAGCACGAGCGGCACGCGCGCCTGCGCGGCCTCGGCGAGCGAGGTGAGCGTGTTGGTGAAGCCGGCGCCGTAGGTCGAGGTCGCCGCGGCGAGGCGCTTCGAGGCGCGGTAGTGGGCGTCGGCGGCGACGACGCCGCCGGCCTCGTGGCGCACCGCGGTGAACACCGCGTCGGTCTCGCGCTCGATCGCGTCGAGGAAGTAGGCGTTGCCGTTGCCCATCACGCCGAAGACATGGCTGACGTGGGCGGAGAGGGCGTGGGCGACGTGGGAGGAGACGGTGGGCATGCGGCGGCCTTTCGAGACGCGACGGACGGATTCCGTATGTGTCTCGCAACCGACGCCGGCATCGGCTCGCTTCGTGCCCATTTTTCGAGCACCGGCGCGGATGGCGCGCCTGGACGCAACGAGTATACGGCGACGGAGGGATGCCGCGGGCACGGCATGATTGAGCCATGAAGACCGTGCAGTTGCGTCGCTATCAGATCGTCGAGGGCGAGTTCGAGGCGTTCGTGGAGTGGTTCGAGACCCGGATGCCCGCGGTGCGGCGCGCCACCGGGTTCGAGGTGGAGTTCGCCTACGGGCGGCCGGAGGCGAACGAGTTCGTCTGGGCCGTGAGCGTGCCGGGCGACCGTGCCGAGTTCGAGCGCGTCGAGGCCGCCTACCTCGTCTCCCCGGAGCGCGCGGGGGCGTTCGAGGGGATCCCGGAGCGCATCGCGGCCAAGGAGATCTCCTTCGTGGAGGACGTCTCGATCGCCTGAATCTCGGGGGTGGACCGCGGGGGCGGCGACGTGCGCGGGCACGTCGCC
>NZ_BMRJ01000001.1:1402965-1408442 GCF_014648575.1 Agromyces mediolanus
CTCGAGCTCCACGGCTACGGCGCCGCGGCGCATCGACGCGCAGAACGCGACCGGAGGGATCGGCACTCGCCCTGACCGCGATGTCCCGCAGCACCCACCTGTTTCCCCGCAATCGAGAGAAGAAGACATGAAGAAGGCACTGCCAGGCGTCGCCCTCGCCGCGGCCGCCGCGTTCGCGCTCACCGCGTGCACGTCCGGTACTGACGCGCCCTCCGACGGTGACGGCGGGACCTCGGTCCACCCGCTGAGCATCGGCAACTTCCTGGACGTCACCTCCTGGGACCCCTCGCTCGCCGACATCGGCTTCGACGGCCCCTACCTGTCGGCGGTCTACGACCCGCTGCTGACCATCGACGGCGACGGCCAGCCGCAGCCCGGCCTCGCGACCGACTGGGAGGTGTCCGACGATTTCACCACCATCACGATGAACCTCCGCACCGACACCGAGTTCTCGAACGGCGAGGCCTTCAACGCCGAAGCCGCCGTGAAGAGCCTCGAGTACCTGAAGGCGGGCGTCCGCTCGCAGGAGGCGTACCAGAAGGTCGAGAGCTTCGAGGCGGTCGACGAGGACACCATCGCGATCCACCTCACCCAGCGCGACGACACGATCCTCTACTTCATGGGCCTCGGCCGCAGCTACATGATGGCGCCCTCGGCCATCGACGACGGCTCGCTCGCCACCGCCCCCGTCGGCTCCGGCCCCTACACGCTGGGCGCGAGCTCGGTGCCCGGCGCGGAGTACCACTTCGACAAGGTCGCCGACCACTGGGCGGCCGAGGACTTCCCCTTCGACCCGCTCACCATCTCGCCGCTCTCGGACGCGACCGCCATGCTGAACGGTATGGAGGGCGGCCAGTTCAACCTCATCTACGGCGACAAGACCGCGATGGACCTGGCCCCCGACAACGGCTGGAACGTCGCCAGCGGACTCTCGATGTGGGTCGGCCTGCAGTTCAGCGACCGGCTCGGCGCGACCGAGATGGGCAAGCCGCTCGGCGACGTCCGCGTGCGCCAGGCGCTGAACTACGCGTTCAACGGGCAGGAGCTCGTCGACACCATCGGTCAGGGCGTCGGCGTCGCGACCAACCAGGTGTTCCCGGCCGACACCCCCGGCTACGTCAAGTCGCTGAATGAGCTGTACCCGGCGAACATCGAGAAGGCGAAGCAGCTGCTCGCCGAGGCGGGCTACGCCGACGGCTTCGACGTGACCATGCCGATGGCCCCGCCGTTCCAGCCGTGGCAGGCGATCATCGAGCAGACCTTCGGAGAGCTCGGCATCGGCGTCACCTTCAAGGAGACCGACTTCATGCAGTACATGTCGGTCGCGCCCGAGTACCCCATGTTCGTCGCGGTCATCGCGATGGACGGCAACCCGGTCGCCACGGTCGAGCGCCAGATCGCGAAGCCGCAGTGGTACAACCCGAACCCCGGCATCGAGGCGTTCCCCGAGATCCAGGCTCAGATCGACACGGTGTTCACCGCGGAGCCCGGCGACGAGCAGATCGCCGCGATCGAGAAGCTCAACGAGCTCGTCACCGAGCAGGCCTTCTTCTCGGTGTGGAGCCAGTCGACGAACACCTACATCTCGACCTCCGAGTTCGAGGTGACGCCGGTCATCGGCATGATGTTCCCGACGCTCCGCCAGATCGAGGTCGTGGGCTGACCGCCTCGGGACGGGGCCGCGCAGCCCGCGCGGCCCCGTCCCACCGGCTTCCCCCGAGTCCGCACCCGATCCAGGAGACCCCATGCTCACCTTCACGCTCAAACGGCTCGTCTCCGGCGTGATCCTGCTCGCCGTCGTGGCGACCGCGACCTTCTTCCTGGCGCACGCCGCGATCCCCGACCCCACGCTGGGCCTCCTCGGCAGCGCCGCCACCCCCGAGGCGCAGCAGGCGCTCGCGGCGAAGATCGGCACCGACCGGCCCGTGATCGTGCAGTTCGGCGACTGGATCGCCGGGCTCCTCCGCGGCGACCTCGGCGACTCCTGGAAGAACTTCCAGCCCGTCGGCGCGCAGATCGCGCTGAAGCTCCCCGTCACGCTCTCGGTCGTCACCGCCGCGGTGCTGCTCTCCGCCGTGCTCGGCGGCCTGCTCGGCGTGCTCGCCGGGCTCCGCCCCGGCACCTGGATCGACAAGCTCGTGAAGGCCGGCGCCGTCATCCTCTTCGCGCTGCCCGGCTTCTGGGTGGCGCTCCTGCTCGTCATGACCTTCGCGGTGCAGCTCAAGTGGTTCCCCGCGGTCGGCTACGTGCAGCCGCAGGAGTCGGTCGGCGGATGGCTCCAATCGATCACCCTGCCCGCGATCTCCCTCGCCCTCGGCGCCGTCGTGATGATCGCCGAGCAGCTCCGCAACGCGATCATCCGCGCCGACGGCCTCGACTACATGCGCACGCTCCGCAGCCGCGGCCTGCCGCAGTGGCGGATCGTCGTGCACCTGCTGCGGAACTCGGCCCCGCCCTCGCTCACGATCCTCGCGCTCATGTTCGTCGGCCTGCTCTCGGGCGCCATCATCGTCGAGCAGATCTTCGCGCTGCCCGGCATCGGGCCGCTCACGCAGGCGTCCTCGCAGAACGGCGACATCCCGATGCTGCTCGGCATCACCGTCGTGACGGTCGTCTTCGTCGTCATCATCAACTTCCTGCTCGACATCCTGCTCGGCTGGATCAACCCGAAGGCGCGTGTGAAGTGACCTCCCCGCTGACCGAGAACATCGACACCCGCGCCGGCCGTCGCGGCTCCGTCTTCGTCCGCCTGCTGAAGCGCCCCGCCGGGGCGATCTCCTTCGGCATCCTCGTGCTGATCGTGCTCGTCGCGGTCTTCGCGCCGCTGCTCGCCCCGTACGACCCGAACTTCGTCGACCTCTCCATCACCCGCGCCCTGCCGAGCCCCGAGCACCCGCTCGGCGGCGACACGACCGGCCGCGACGTGCTGAGCCGGCTGATCTGGGGTACCCAGATCACGCTCTGGGGCGCACTCGTGGCGATCGTGACCTCGCTCGTCATCGGCGTGCCCTCGGGGCTCGCGGCGGGCTACTTCGGCGGCGCGACCGACCGCATCGGCACCTGGATCAGCGACGCCGTGCAGTCGGTGCCCGGCATGATCATCCTGCTCATCGTCGGCGCGAACACCGGCAACGACTTCAACCTGCTCATGGTCACCGTCGGTGTGTTCATGGCGCCCGGCTACTTCCGGCTCACCCGCGCGACGGTGCTCGCCGTGCGGAACGAGGCCTACGTCGACGCGGCGAAGGTCTCCGGCCTCTCGCACGCGCGGATCATGGGGCGGCACGTGATCCGGCCCGTCGTCGCGCCGATCGTCATCCAGTCCGCGCTCACCGCCGGCATGGCGATGGGCATGCAGGCGGGCCTGCAGTTCCTCGGCATCGGCGGCGGCACCACCCCAGGCTGGGGCGCCGCGATGAACGAGGGCTTCCGGGTCATGCGCACCGACCCGCTGTTGCTGCTCTGGCCCTCGCTCGCCCTCGGCATCTCGATCGCCGCGCTCGCGGTGCTCGGCTCGACCCTCGCAGACGTCGTGAGCGTCACCGCCCCGCTGCCCTCGCGGAAGGCGCGGCGCGCCCGCCGCGCGGCGGAGCGCGCCGCGGCCTCCGGCGAACCGCTCGCCGTCACCGCCTCGACCGGCGCCGTCGCGCACGCCGCGGTGGACTCGGCGGTGCAGATCGAGAACCTGCGGGTGCGCTACGAGACCGCCGACGGCGAGGTCGAGGTGGTGCACGGCATCACGCTCGACGTGGCGCCCGGCGAAGTGCTCGGCATCGTCGGCGAGTCCGGCTCCGGCAAGTCGCAGACCGTGTTCTCGGTGCTCGACCTGCTGCCGAAGACGGGCAGCTACACGGCCGACGCGATCTGGATCGGCGGCGAGGACGTCACCGCCCTCGGCCGCCGCGACCGGGCGCGCCTGCTCGGCCGCGAGATCGGCTACGTGCCGCAGGAGCCGATGACGAACCTCGACCCCTCGTTCACGATCGGGCATCAGCTCACCGAACCGCTCCGCGCCGTGCACGGGATGAGCCGCGCCGACGCGAAGGCCAGGGCGCTCGCGATGCTCGAACGGGTCGGCATCGCCGATCCGCCCCGGGTCATGCGGTCCTACCCGCACGAGCTGTCCGGCGGCATGGCCCAGCGTGTGCTCATCGCCGGCGCGATCGCCGCGAAGCCCTCGGTGCTCGTCGCCGACGAGCCGACCACGGCGCTCGACGTGACGGTGCAGGCCGAGGTGCTGGAGCTCCTGCGCGAACTCCAGCAGGAGTACCGGATGGCGCTCGTCATCGTCACCCACAACTTCGGCGTCGTCGCCGACATCTGCGACCGCGTCGTCGTCATGCGGCACGGGTCCATCGTCGAGATCGGCGAGGTGGCGCAGCTGTTCTCGGCCCCCGAGGAGCCGTACACGCGGGAGCTCATCGCGGCCTCGCTCGACGGGGCCGAGAGCCGCGCCGAGCTCGACCGCGCGTTCGCGCTGACCGGTTCCGCCGTCGCCGCTGACGACCCCACGCCGGGGACCAGCACCACGGACACCACGGATGCCTCGACCGAGGCCGACCGCAAGGAGGTGCGCGCATGAGCGCGACCGCATCCGCCGCGCCGCTGCTGCAGGCGAAGGACGTCGTCGTCGAGTACGGCACCCGCCGCAAGCCGAACCGGGTGCTGCACGAGGTCTCGCTCGAGATCGCCCCCGGCGAGTGCCTCGGCCTCGTCGGCGAGTCCGGCTCGGGCAAGTCGACCCTCGGCAAAGCGATCCTCGGCCTCGTGCCCGTCGCTGGCGGCTCGATCGCCTTCGACGGCCGCGACATCACGCACGCCTCGGGCCGGGACCGCCGGGCGCTCGCCGCCGACATCCAGGTCGTCTTCCAGGACCCCTACGGCTCGCTCGATCCGCTGATGACCGTCGGCGACATCCTCGCCGAACCGCTCGCCACCGCCGGTGCGAGTCGTGCCGAGGCGAAGGCCGTGGTGGGCGAGATGCTCGACCGGGTACGGCTGCCGAAGCACGTCATCGACCGCTATCCGAGCGAGTTCTCGGGCGGGCAGCGGCAGCGCATCGCCATCGCGCGGGCGCTCGTGCGCCGGCCGAAGCTCATCATCTGCGACGAGCCCGTGAGCGCGCTCGACCTCACGACCCAGGCGGCGATCCTCGACCTGTTCATCGAGCTGCAGCGCGACACCGGCGTCTCGTACCTCTTCGTCTCGCACGACCTCGGCGTCGTGCGCCGCGTCTGCCACCGTGTCGCGGTGATGTACCGCGGCACGATCGTCGAGACCGGCGATGGCGAGCAGGTCACCGGCGATCCGCAGGACGCCTACAGCCGCCGCCTGCTGATGGCCTCGCCGGTCGCGGATCCCGCGCTGCAGGCCGAGCGCCGCGAGGCGTGGCTGGCGCTGCGCGGCGAGCGCGCCGCCTGACGGGGCGGACGCCGCCCGCCCGGCACGATCCCGGGCACGAGGAAGGGCCCCGCTCG
>NZ_BMRJ01000001.1:1408531-1414158 GCF_014648575.1 Agromyces mediolanus
CCGAACTCGCGGCCGTAGCCGGACTGCTTCGCCCCGCCGAACGGCACCATCGGGTGCAGTCCGCCGTGCGAGTTGATCCACACCGTGCCGGCCTGCAGGCGCGCGGCGATCTCGCGGGCCCGATCCCGGTCGGCCGACCAGACGGAGGCGCCGAGGCCGACCTCGAGCTCGTTCGCGAGGCCCACGACCTCGTCGAGGTCCGAGTAGCGGATGACCGGCAGGGCCGGACCGAACTGCTCCTCGACGACGAGGTCGTTGTGCGGGTCGATGTCGGCGACGATCGTCGTCGGGTAGAAGTTGCCGACGGCGTCGTGGTCGGGGTCGCCGCCGAGCACCACGCGGGCGCCGGAGGCCTTCGCCGACTCGACGAGGCGGTCGACGATCTCGTACTGGCCGCGGTTCTGCAGCGGGCCGAGCACGTTCTGCTCGTCGAGGCCGACGCCCATCGGCACGTTCTTCGCGACCTCGACGAGCGCCGCGACGACCTCGTCGTAGACGGAGTCGTGCACGTAGAGCCGCTTCAGGGCGGCGCAGGTCTGGCCCGTGTTGATGAACGCGCCCCAGAACAGGTTCTCGGCGATCGCCGCGGGGTCGACGTCGGGCAGCACGATGCCGGCGTCGTTGCCGCCCAGCTCGAGGGTGAGGCGGGTGACGTTGTTCGCGCTCGCCTCGATGATGCGCTTGCCCACCGGGGTGGAGCCCGTGAACATGATCTTGCCGACCTTCGGGCTCTTCGTGAGCGCGTCGCCGACGGTGCGGCCGGGGCCGGCCACGATGTTCAGCACGCCGGCGGGCAGCACCTCGTTCATGACGGCGACGAGGGCGAGCCCCGAGAGCGTCGTCGTCTCGGCCGGCTTCGCGACCACGGTGTTGCCCATCCGCAGCGAGGGGGCGATCTGCCAGATCGCGATCATCATCGGCCAGTTCCACGGCGAGATCGCGCCCACGACGCCGATCGGGCGGTAGTGCAGCTCGGCGTAGTTCTCGCCGTCGTCGACGACGACCTCGACGGGCAGCGGCGTCTCGGCGGTGGCGCGCAGCCACGCGACGCAGGCGCCGACCTCGAAGCGGGCGTTCGGGCCGTTCAGCGGCTTGCCCTGCTCGCGCGAGAGCAGCTCGGCGAGCGGCTCGGCCGCGGCCTCGATCGCGTCGGCCGCCCGGTGCAGGTAACCGCGCCGCTCCTCGTCGGCGAGGGCGGCCCAGGCCGGCTGCGCGGCGACGGCGGTGTCGATGGCGCGCTCGAGATCGGCGACGTCCTGCACGGGGGCGGTGCCGATGAGCTCGCCCGTCGCGGGGTCGTGCACGTCGCGGGACGGCCCCGACGACGGCGTGATCGCCTCGAGGAGGCGGTCGTAGCTTTCCATGGATTCCTCCACTCAGAGAGTCCGGTCGAGACCGGGTGAATCCGGTCGGATCCCACGCTACGAGCGCCCGCCCGGCCGGCCTTGACCTGGCGAGCACGAGCGTTGACCGTGTGCGTACTGGGCCGCCCGGGCCCTCGCCGGGGCGGGCTCGGGCCTGGCAGCCTCGAGGCATCCCCGATGGAGAGGAACGCCCGTGGCCGCAACCCCCCAGCCCACCGTCACCCCCGAGCCCGGCGACGGCGCGCGTCGCGTCGTCGTCGTGGGCGCGGGCTCAGCCGGCAGCGTCATCGCCCGCCGGCTCGCCGACGCCGGCGTCTCGGTCACCGTGCTCGAGGCCGGCGGCGAGGACACGAACCCCGCCATCCACGACCCGAGCCGGATGGGCGAGCTCTGGCACAGCCCCGACGACTGGGACTACTTCACCGAGCCGCAGCCCGCCGCGGCGGATCGACGCCTGCACCTGCCCCGCGGCAAAGTGCTCGGCGGCTCGCACTCGCTGAATGCCATGATCTGGGTGCGCTGCGCGCCCGCCGACTACGACCACTGGGCGAGTCTCGGCAACGAGGGCTGGTCGTGGGCCGAGGTGCTGCCGATCTACCGGGACATCGAGCGCTTCTCGGGCGGCGCCTCGGCGCTGCACGGCGACGCCGGCCTGCTCGACGTCACCGACGACTACCCGCTCGACCCGATCCAGGCCTCGATCATCGAGGCGGCTGTCGAGGAGGGGCTCGAGCACAATCCCGACTACAACGGCGACCACCTCGACGGCGTCTCGCAGGAGCAGGTGACCATGCGCGACGGCCGCCGCCTGAACACCTATCTCGCCTACCTCGCCCCCGTGCGCGACGCGGTCGACGTCCGCGTCGGCTGCCATGTGCACCGGCTGCTCTTCGCGGAGCCCGAGCCCGGCGCCACGCCCGGGGCCGACGCGCCCGGCACCGGGCCGCGCGTCGTGGGCGTCGTCTACGAGCAGGGCGGCGAGCTGCACGAGCTGCGCGCCGACGAGGTCGTGCTCGCCGCCGGCGCCATCGACTCGCCGCGGATCCTGCTGCGCAGCGGCATCGGGCCGGCGGACGAGCTCGCCGAGCTCGGCATCGACGTCGTCGCGGATCTGCCGGGCGTCGGCCGCAACCTGCACGACCACCTGCTGTCGCCGGTGATCTTCACGACCGAGCGCCCCGTCGGCCCGCCGCACGAGGGCGTCTCGGTGACCCAGACGCACCTGTTCTGGAAGAGCGACCCCGCCCTGGAGGTGCCGGACACCCAGCCGATCCACTTCAGCGTGCCGATGTACCAGGAGGGCATGACGGGGCCGGGCGACGGCTTCTCGCTCATGGCCGGGATCGTGACGCCGAAGAGCCGCGGCAGCATCCGCCTGTCCGGTCCCGAGCCGCACGACCCCCTGCGCATCGACCTCGGGGCGCTCTCGCACCCCGACGACGTGCGCTCCCTCGTCGCCTCCGTCGCGCAGTGCCGTCGCATCGGCCGCCAGCCCGCGCTCGCCGAGGCGTGGGGCGCGAGCGAGCTCTACCCGGGACCGGAGGTCTCGGACGAGGAGCTCGAGGCCTACGTGCGCTCGACCGCGATCACCTACCACCACCAGGTCGGCACCTGCGCCATGGGCATCGGGCCCGAGGCCGTGGTCGACCCGAAGCTGCGGGTGCACGGCGTCGCGGGGCTCCGCGTCGCGGACGCCTCGATCATGCCGCGGGTGACGACGGGCAACACGAACGCCCCGGCCGTGCTGATCGGCGAGCAGGCCGCCCGCTTCCTCCTCGCCGACTGACCGCCGCCCCCGAACACCCCTCACCCGAGTTGCCCGACTTTCATGGAAGTCGGGCAACTCGGGGGTGTGGGGTTCAGGGGGCGAGGGCCCCGCGGCGGCGGAGCACGGGGAACACGACCGCCCAGCCGAGCGCGAGCGCGACGAGCGCGCCCGCAGCGATCGTCGAACCCATCGCGAGCGCGGTCGCCCCGGTGAGCGAGGCGAGCGGGGCCACGATCGGGCCGACGGTGAACTGCGCGGTGCCGAGCACGGCGGATGCCGTGCCCGCCCGGTCCCCGTGCGCCGAGAGCGCGAGCGTGGAGCCGTTCGGGCCGCCCACGCCGACGCTCGCGAGGAAGAGGCCGAGCGCGAGGATCACCCAGAGCGCGCCGCCGGCGATCGCGCCGCCGAGGAGCAGCAGGGCGCAGGCGGCCGTGACGCTGAGGCCGAGGAGGTACATCCGGGCGGGCCCGGTGCGGCGCACGAGCACCCGGCTGAGCTGCGCGCCGGCCATATTCGCCACGGCGTTCGCCGCGAAGCACAGCGAGAACAGCTGCGGGCTCAGGCCGAACTCGTCCTGGAGCACGAAGCTCGACATCGAGAGATAGGCGAAGAAGGCGACGCCGCCGGCCGCCGAGGCGCCGAGCACGGCGAGGAAGAGCCCGTCGCGGGCGAGCGCGCCGAGATGCCGCCCGCTCGCCGCGAAGCCGCCGCCGTGCCGGCGCTCGGGCGGCAGCGTCTCGCGCATGAGCGTGAGCGCGAGCACGAAGAGCAGCGCGCCGACGCCGCCGAGCACGCCGAAGATGCCGCGCCAGTCCATGACGAGCGCGAGCTGGCCGCCGATGACGGGGGCGACGATCGGCGCGGAGGCGCTGACGAGCATCAGCAGGGAGAGCATGCGGCTGAGCTCCGCGCCCGAGTAGAGATCGCGGGCGACGGCGAGGCAGATCACGATGCCCGCCGAGCCGGCGAGCCCCTGCAGGAATCGGGCGAGCAGCAGCACCTCGATGCTCGGCGCCACGACGCAGACGAGCGAGAGCACGGTGAACAGCGCGACGCCGACGAGGAGCGGCCGGCGACGGCCGAAGCGGTCGCTGAGCGGCCCCGCGACGAGCTGGCCGAGCCCGAGCCCGATCATGCAGACCGACATGGTCGCCTGGGCGAGCGCGTCGCTCGTGCCGAGGCTCGTCGCGAGCTGGGGCAGGCTCGGCAGGTAGAGGTCCATCGACAGCGGGCCGAAGGCCTCGAGCAGGCCGAGCACGAGCATCGCCCGACCGACACCCATGACCGGCCGGGCGGAGCCGGCGGGGCGGGCGGCGCCCGCGTCGTGCGTCACGGCGATGGCTCGGCCGGCTCGGCCGGCTCGGCCGGCTCGGCCGGCTCGACGCCGAGCGTGCGCCGGAGCCAGCTGTCGCGCGCCTCGTTCGCCGCTCGGGACACGATCGCCTCGGGCGAGAACCCCGAGAAGCCGTGGTAGGCGCCGGCCCACACGTGCAGCTCGGCCTGACCTCCGGCGGCCCAGATCCGGGAGGCGTAGGCGACCGTCTCGTCGCGGAACACCTCCGCCGCGCCGACCTCGAGGTAGGCGGGCGGCAGGCCGCCGAGCTCGGCGGCGCGTGCGGGCGCGACGGCCGGGGCGACGTCGTCGCCGAAGCGGCGCTCGCCGAGCACGGCGGTCCACGCGGTGTCGTTGTTGTTGCGGTCCCAGGCCCCGATGCCGTCGTACTGCCGACTCGAGACGGTCTCGTTGCGGTCGTCGAGCATCGGGCAGTTGAGGAGCTGGCCGGCGAGGCGGGGCCCGCCGCGCTCCCGCGCGAGCAGCGAGACGCCGGCGGAGAGGCCGCCGCCCGCGCTCGCACCCGAGACGATGATCCGCTCGGGGTCGACGCCGAGCTCGGCAGCGTGCGCGGCGAACCACTCGAGCGCCGCGTAGCAGTCCTCGACGGCGGCGGGGCCCGGGTGCTCGGGCGCGAGCCGGTACTCGACGGCGACGCCGACGGTGCCGTAGCGCAGGGCGAGCTCGATGAGCTCGGGGGTGCCGAAGAAGCGCGTGCCGAGCACGAGGCCGCCGCCGTGGATGCCGAGCACGCCGGGTGCGGCGGCCTCGGCGCGTTCGCGGGGGCGGATGACCGTCACCTCGACCTCGGGCGCGCCGGCGGGCCCCGGCACGCGCCGGTGCTCGAAGTCGAGCGGCAGCTCGCCGATCTGCGCCTCGATCGGCGGGATGATGGTGGCGAAGTGCGCCCGGTTCGCGAGGATCGTGTCGGCCCGGAGCGGGATGCGCTCGACGAGCTCGAGGAACGCGGCGAGCCCGGGTTCGAGGGCGGGGTCGTAGGGCACCGGGGTGGGCGCGGCGTCGGTGGTCATCGGGACTCCCTCGTTCCGGTGGAGGTGCGGGTGCGCGTCTGCGCGGGGTGCGGGTCCGAGTCGTCCGTGCCGGCGGGGCAGGCGTTCCGCAGGCACGGACGTCGGGGTCGGTGGGGCGGCGCCCGGCCCAG
>NZ_BMRJ01000001.1:1414240-1420891 GCF_014648575.1 Agromyces mediolanus
GAGTCCCGGGATGCGAGCGCCGCGCGGGTGAGCTCGGTGCCGGGCGCGTACATGTCGAAGCCGTGGAAGGCGCCGCCCCAGACGTGCAGCTCCGCCTGGCCGCCGGTCGCCCAGATGCGGCTCGCGTAGTCCACGTCCTCGTCGCGGAACATCTCCGCCGCGCCCACCTCGATGAACGCGGGGGCGAGGCCGGAGAGATCGGCGGCTCGGCTCGGCGCGGCGTAGGCGGGCGCCTCCGTGGAGCCGGCGAGCTCGGCGCCGAGCACCATCCGCCAGGCGAGCAGGTTGAGCTCGCGCTGCCAGGTGCCGATGCCGTCGTACTGGTAGCTGCCCACGGTGCTGTTCGTGTTGTCGAGCATCGGGCAGATCAGCAGCTGGCCGGCGAGCGCGGGGCCACTCCGGTCGCGCGCCATCAGGGCGACCGCGGCTGCGAAGCCGCCGCCCGCGCTGCCGCCCATGACGACGATCCGCTCGGGGTCGACGCCGAGCTCGGCGGCGTGCTCGGCCGTCCAGACGAACGCGGCGTAGTTGTCCTCGACGCCGGCGGGGTAGGGGTGCTCGGGGGCGAGGCGGTACTCGACGTTCACGCCGACGACGCCAAGCGACTCGACGAGGTCGACGACGCGGCCGTGCTCCCAGGAGCGGTGACCGACGATCATGCCGCCGCCGTGGTAATTCACGAGCGCCGGCAGCGGCGCGCTCGCCGCGGCGTGCCCCGCCGGGCGGAAGATCGTGATCTCGAGATCGGGCGAGCCCGCAGGGCCCGGGATCACCCGCTCCTCGGTCTCGACGGCGCGGCCGGCGACGAGCTCGGCGGCGGACGGGAACATCCGGTCGGCGCCCTCCCGGGTGTGCGGCAGGCTCTCCTCCGTGAGCGGCGGCTGCGGGGCGGCGTTCATGGCCTCGAGGGCGGGCAGCAGTTCGTCGGCGAACGGCACGGGCGGGTAGGCGGTCATGGTCTCGGCTTTCGATCGGTCGGTCGGGAGAACGGGGTGGATGCCTCGGTGTGCGGCGGAGCGGGGCGACGGATGCCTCGGGCCGCTCAGGGGCCCTCGGGGTCGACGACCCCGCGGTCGGCCCAGAACGGCTCGACGAGCCGGCGCAGCTCGGCGGCGCCGACGCGCTCGGCGAGCTCGACGGCCGCGAGGTTCTGCTCGAGCTGCGCCATCCGGGTCGCGCCAAAGAGCGTCGTCGTGTTGGCCGGGTGGGTGAGGGTGAAGGCGACGGCGAGCTGGGCCGGGCTCGCCTCGAGCGACTCGGCCAGCGCGACGAACTCGGGCACCTGCTCGACGATGCGGGCGCGGACGTCGCCGGGGTCCCGGCCCACCTCGCGCTCGCGCTCGACGCGGCCGGCGAGGATGCCGCCCTCCATCACGTCGGAGGCCTGCATGCTGAAGCCGCGCTCCCAGAGGGCGGCGAAGGGCTCGCCGTCGGGGATGGACCGGCGGGCGACGCTGTACTTCAGCTGCGCGATCTGCGGGCCGGGCACCCCCTCGGCCTCGGCGAGCTCGAGCAGCGTGCGGATGTTCGTCGCCGACCAGTTGTTCACTCCCCAGGCCCGGATGAGCCCGGCCTCGGCGAGCCCGGCGAGGTCCAGCACGAGCTCGCGCAGCGAGAGGTCGTCGCGGCGCAGGTCGCCGAGGATGACGAGGTCGGCGTACCCGGTGCCGACGCGGAACAGCGCCCGCTCCAGTTGCGGCCGGAAGCCGCCCTCCCCGTAGCCCTCGAGCCAGAGCTTCTCGGAGAGCTGGTACTGCTCGCGGGCGAGCCCGGCGCCGCGCACGATCGCCGAGAACAGCACGTCGGTGATCGCGGGCGGCTTCATGCCGGGGAAGCCGTAGACGCCGACGTCGAAGAGGGTGATCCCGCGCTCGACGGCGGTCGCGACGAGCTCGACGGCGTCCTCGAAGTCCATGCGGTCGTAGGTGTGCCAGGAGCCGAGCGCCAGCACGCCGGTGCGGATGCCGCTCGTGCCGATCTCGCGGGTGGGGATGGTGGTGGGTGCGGTCATGGTCGCTCCAGTCGTGGGCGTGCGGTCGTGGTGGTGCCGGCTCAGGGCAGGCGGGGGTCGACGACGGCCTTGATCTCGCCGAGCCGATGCATCCGCTCGATGTGCGCGCTCGCCTCGGCGAGCGGGACGGCGGGGGAGAAGAGCTCGTCCCACGGCATCCGATCGGCGAAGGCGCGGAAGAAGTCGATGGCGCGGGCGTAATCGGAGATGTCGCCGTTCAGCGAGCCGACGACGGTCAGCTCCTTGCCCATGATCGCCGAGAGGGCGATCGGCTCGCCGACGGGGCCGGTGGAGCCAACGACGACGAAGGTGCCGCGCTGGGCGGCCATGCCGATCGCCTCGGGACCGACGCTCGGCGCGCCGGCGAAGTCGAGCACGAGATCCGCGCCCTGCCCCTCGGTGAGTTCGAGCACCCGTGCGACGACCGCGTCCGAGCCGCCCTCGATGCCCACGACGTGATCGGCGCCGAAGCGCTCGGCCATCGCGAGCCGCTCGGCGGGGGCGCCGACGGTGATGACCGAGCCCGCGCCGGAGAGCTTCGCGACGGCGGTGGCGAAGATGCCGAGGGCGCCCGAGCCCTGCACGACGACGCGGGAGCCGGGCCGCACGCCGCCCGCGCGGCCGAAGGCGCGCAGCACGGTCTTCGCGGCGCAGCCGGCCATCGAGGCCCAGGTGTCCTTGACCTCGGCGGGCAGCAGCAGCTTCGCGGCGCCGGGCACCACGTAGGCGTAGTCGGCGAGCCCGGCGGTCGCGTAGGGCGGCACGTCGGAACGCTGCAGGAAGCCGTAGCCGCGGCGGCTGCAGGCGACGGGCTCGCGGAGCACGGTGCAGCCGAAGCACTCGCCGCAGGTGGACTCGGACCAGCCGATGCGGTCGCCGACGGCGAGCTCCCGGCCGAGCGCGTCGCGGGTGCCGTCGCCCACGGCGACGATCTCGCCGACCATCTCGTGGCCGAGCACCATCGGCAGCATGCCGGGGAAGCTCATCCGGCCCGACCAGATCTCGATGTCGGTGCCGCAGAGGCTCGCGCAGGTGATGCGCACGAGCGCCGCGCCGGGCTCGACGTGCTGGGGGAGCGGGAGCTCCTGCAGCTCGAGGGGCTCGCCGTGCGCGGTGAGCACGGCGGCGCGGGTGGTCGTGGGGATCGTCATCGAAAGCTCCCTTCGAGGCGGTGGTTCCGGTCGCGACGTTGTCGACCGGCCGCCGATGTGGGTTATTCTACATACGTTGACCAAAATTGCCAGCGCTCGAGGAGGAGACGTGCAGGGAGTCGAACGATCGGGTGCCGAGGGCCCCGCCGAACTGGTGCTCCGCGGGGGGACGGTGCTCGCGCTCGACGCCGCCGACACCCGCGGCACCGCGATCGCCGTGCGGCACGGCCGGGTGCTCGCCGTCGGCGAGGAGGCGAGGATCGCGCCGCTGATCGGCCGCCGCACGCGCGTCGTCGAGCTCGACGGCCGCGCCGTCATCCCGGGCATCAACGACTCGCACCTGCACGCGGCGTGGCTCGGCGCGATGTGGCCCGACACGGTGTTCGGGGCGATGGAGGCGGGCGCTTCGGCCGAGGTCCCGTCCGGCGGGCACGGCGGACCGCCCGCCGACGCCGCAGTGCTCGAGGCATCCGCCGCCGATCCGCACGTTCCGGCCGGGCCCCGCCTCGTCGACGACGAGGACGGCCGGCGCCGGGCCATCCTGCGCGCGGGTGAGCTCATCGCCTCGCTCGGCATCACGAGCTACACGGAGCCCGGCCTCGGGCCGGGCGAGGACGACGGGGCGACCGGATGCTTCGGCCAGGCCGTGCTCGACAGCTACCGCGCGCTCGAATCGGAGCGCGCGCTGCGCGCCCGCGTGAACGTGCTCGCCCTGTTCGGTGTGCTCGACGGCCCGAGCGAGCTGCGGGCGTTCCTCGCCGGGCTGCGCGGGCTCGAGCGGCAGACCGAGCGCCCCGCCTGGCTGCGCGTCGCCGGGGTGAAGATCTTCGCGGACGGCATCCCGCCGATGCTGCAGGCGTGGACGGCGCACGTCTATCCGGACGGCTCGCACGGCGGGCTCCTCGTCGGCGGCGGGGACCTCGACCAGCGCGCGGCGAACCTCGGCGAGATGATCCGGGCCGTGCACCGGCAGGGCCTCCAGCTCGGCGTGCACGCCACCGGGGACCGCACGATCGATCACGTCATCGACGCGGTCGAGGCCGCCGCCGCGGAGGCTCCGGCCGATCTGCGCCACTACGTCATCCACGGCGACCTCGTCACCCCGGCGGCGCTCGACCGGATGCGCGGGCTCGGCATGGGCCTCAACGTGCAGGCCGGGATCGCGGCGAAGACGGCCCCGTGGGTCGCCGGCGTGCTCGGCGAGGAGGTCGCCGCGGCGGCGTGGCCGATCGGGCGCGCGATCGAGGCTGGCGTGCGCGTCTCGCTCAGCTCGGACGCCCCCGTGCTCGCGCCGGACTGGCGGCGGGGCGTGGCGGACGCGGACGCCTGGATGGGCGCCGCGGCGCCGGCGGAGGCTGAGCGGCGGATGCTGCAGCTGCTGCGCGCGTACACGGTCGTGCCGGCGCATCAGGACGGTGCGGAGAGCTGGAAGGGCACGCTCGCGCCGCGGATGGCGGCCGACCTGTGCGTGCTCGAGGCGAACCCGCTGGAGCTCGCCCCGGCCGAGCTGCCCGGCGTGGGCGTCGAGCTCACCGTCGTTGACGGCGACATCGTCTACGAGCGCTGACCCCGCCCCAACTCAACCTCAACCCCGAGTTGCCCGACGTTCATGAACGTCGGGCAACTCGGCCGTGCGTCGGCTCAGGTGAGGAGCTGCCCGCCGTCCACGGCGAGGCTCACGCCTGTGATGTGCGCGGCCCCCTCGCCCGCGAGGAAGACGACGGCGGGGGCCACCTCCTCGACCTCGGCGAGCGTGCCGAGCGGGATGCGGCTGGACCAGGCCTCGCGCGCGGGGGAGCCCTCCGGCATCCCCATCCGCAGCATCGGCGTCAGCACCGGGCCCGGGGCGACCGCGTTCACGCGGATGCCGTGCCCGGCGAGCTCGATCGCCGCCCAGCGGGTGAGCGAGTCGACCGCGGCCTTGCTCGACTCATAGGCGCCCATCCCGGGCGTGGGCTGGCGGCCGCCGATCGAGGAGATGTTCACGATCGCGCCGCGGGTGCCGTTCGTGATCATGCGACGGGCGACCGCCTGGGTGATCGTGAAGGTGCCGACGATGTTCACGTCGACGATCGAGCGGTACGCGTCGGGCGTGAGCTCGGTGAGGGCGCCGTGCACCGAGAGGATGCCGGCGTTGTTCACGAGCACGCCCACCGGGCCGTGCTCGGCCTCCACTGCCTCGACGGCGCGGGCGGCGGCCCCGGCATCCGTGATGTCGAGGGTGAGGTGCGCGACGCCGAGCTCCTCGCCCGCCGCGCGTGCGGCGTCCGCGTCGACGTCGGCGACGACGACCCGGTCGCCCGCGTCGCGGAACGCGGCGGCGATGCCGCGGCCGATGCCGCCGGCGCCGCCGGTGATGAGCACGATTCGAGGTTCGGACACGGGATCTCCTTCTGCCGTCGGCGTGCGTCGGTGCACGCCCGTGGTTATATTATACGAGCGTAGAAAAAAGCGACGAGGAGGCCGCATGACCGTCACCGTTCCCACCCGCCAGCTCGGCCCGGGCGGGCCGGAGGTCCCCGTGTTCTCCCTCGGGTCCTGGAACACCTGGGACCGCATGGACTTCGACGACGCGGTCGCGCTGATCCGCCGCGCACACGAGTCCGGTGCGGCGTTCTTCGACGTCGCGCACTACGACCTGGGCCCGCACGCCGAGCAGGCGACGACCGACCTGATCTTCGGCCGTGCGGTGCGCGAGGCCGGGCTCGCCCGCGAGGACTACCTGCTCTGCGGCAAGCTCTGGCTCTGGGAGTACCCGCGCGTCGGCTTCGCCGGACAGTTCACCACCTCCCTCGAGCGCATCGGCGTCGAGCGCGCGGAGTTCGCCGTCGTCGGCGACTACCTCGAGCCGATCGACGTGCGCCGCGTCGTCGACGATGTGCAGGCCGAGATCGCGGCCGGCCGGCTCGGCGCCTGGGGCGTCAACAACTGGCGCGCCGACGACCTGGTGCTCGCGCTCGACCACGCCGAGCGCGAGGGCCTCGTGCCGCCGAGCTTCGCGCAGCTGAAGTACGGCCTCGTGCGCCGCTCGATGGCCGAGGGGCCGGAGTACGGCGAGCTGTTCGCGTCTGGGCGGCTGGCGCTGCAGGCCTCGGATGCCTTCGAGGGCGGCATCCTCGCGGGCAAGGCCGTGCCCGGCCGCAAGATCGGTGCGGACGTCGGCGGGATCCGCGAGCGCATCGTCGCGATCTTCCCCGAGGTGGCCCGGATCGCCGCCGAGCTCGACGCGACCCCGACCCAGCTCGGCATCGCCTTCTGCCTCGCGAACCCCGTGACGGCCAACGTGCTGTTCGGCGTCAGCCGGATGTCGCAGCTCGAGGACAACCTCGGCGCGCTCGCCCTGCTCGAGCGGGTGGGGGCCGAGGGGATCCGCTCGGCGACCGCGGGCCTCCAGCTCGACCAGGCCGTGCGCTCCGACGGCGTCTGGGCGTAAGGGCGCGACCTGCTTCACCCCCCGAGTTGCCCGACGTTCATGAACGTCGGGCAACT
>NZ_BMRJ01000001.1:1420983-1438117 GCF_014648575.1 Agromyces mediolanus
GGGGCTCGCGAGCGCGCCGAGGTGGTCGCCGGGCACCCGCACGAGCTGGCCGCGCGCGACGCCCTCGACGACGCGGTCGAGACCCGTCGTCATGGGATCGTCCGCTCCCGCGACGAACAGCACGGGGATCGCCGGCACGTCCTGCGCCGGGTCGAAGGGCTCCCGCGCGAGCCCGGCGATGAGGCGCGGCAGCGAGTCGCGGTCGCGGCCCGGAGCGGCGATCATCGTGGCCATCATGCCGAGCATGGGGTCGGCCGGCGCCTCGCCGTCCAGCGCGCGGACCAGGGCGGCGACGTCGACGCCGGCGAACGGCTCGAAGGGGCTGAGGCCGCCGAGGACGAGGCGCTGCACGCGCGGCTCGGCCGCCGCGAGCGCCCAGGCGAGCCGCGCCCCGAGCGAGTAGGCGACGACGTCGACCGGCCCGGACTGGGGGAGCGCCTCGCTGATGGCCCGGACGACCGTGCTCGTCGAGGCATCCTCGTCCGCCCCGATCGCACCGCCGGCGCCGTGCCCAGGCAGGTCGACGACGATCGCCTCGCGCCCGGAGGCGGCGATCGCCTCGGCGAGTCCGCTCGCCACGAAGTCGGTCTCGCCGTCCGAGGCGAAGCCGTGCAGGAGGACGACGGGGGCGTTGCCGCGGTCCGCGGCGTCGCCGACGGCGGGCAGGGTGCGGGTGCTGACGGTGAGTGGCATGCGTTCGCTTTCGACGGTGAATGAACGGGTGGATTTGTTTTTCTATGTTAGTAGAAAAACGTGTAGCATCGTGCTGAATCCACGACATCGCCGTCCCACGGATACGGGCGGCCGCACAGGAAGCGCAGCCATGACCGACACCCTCCAGCCCGCCGAGCGGGCCGCCAGCCCCGCCGCCATCGTCGACATCGCGATCGGCTTCATGGGCGCCAAGCAGCTCATCACCGCGAGCCGCATCGGCCTGTTCGCCGCGCTCGCCGACGGCCCGCTCGACGCCGAGGCGCTCGCCGCGGCGACCGGTGTGCCGCAGCGCCAGGTGCGGATCCTCGCGGACAGCATGAATGCCCAGGGGCTGCTCGAGCGCGAGGGCGGCCGCTACTCGCTGACGCCGGATGCCGCGGCCTACCTCACCGGCGACCGCGCCGAGATCGACCTGGGGCCCTTCCTCGCCTTCCTCGGCGACACCTCCTACGAGCAGTGGCGCGGCTACGACCGCACGGTCGACTCCGACGCCCCGGGTGTGCTCGAGCTCGACGAGGCCGGCTGGGGCCGCTTCCTCGCGGGCGTGATGCGCTACAACGAGCTGCACGCCGACGAGTTCGCCCGAGCCTTCGACGTCACCGGGCGGCGCTCGCTGCTCGACCTCGGCGGCCTCAGCCCGGCGTTCGCCGTCAACGTCATGCGGGCGAACCCCGAGCTCACCACCCGCTTCGTCGTCGCGCCCGACTTCGCCGACTCCGTCGCGCAAGCCGTGGCCGAGGCGGGCCTCGCAGACCGCGCCGTCGTCGAGGGCGGCGACACCGAGTCGGTCGAGCCGGGCGGCGAGCACGACCTCGTCTTCGTGAACCACGTGCTGCACCGCTTCACGGCGGAGCAGAACCGCGCCATCCTCGCGAATGCCCGCGCGGCCGCGGCACCCGGCGCGAAGCTCGCCGTGCTCGACTTCACGCTCGACGACGAGCCGCGCCAGCGCCGCATCGACGCGCTGCACGCGGGGGAGTACTACAACATCGACGGCACCGTCGTGTTCCCCGAGGCCGAGGTGCGCGAGTGGCTCGAGGGTGCCGGCTGGCGCTACGTGGAGACCATCGCGCTGCCGGGCAGCCCGCGCATCCTGGTGGCCGAGGCGCGCTGACCGCCCTGCCGCGCTCTGGAAACCCGAGTCGCCCGACTTCCCTGGAAGCCGGGCGACTCGGCGTTTCTAGAGGCGCTCGAAGAAGGCGCGGAGGTGTGCCTCCTGCAGTGCGGGTGTCGAAGTCTCGGGCGAGATGAGGCTCATGATGTTCGCCCCGACGTTGAGCAGCACGATCTCGTCGACGAGCTGCTCGTCGGGCGTGGTGGTCGTGATGTCGCCGTCCTCGCGACCCTCGGCGACGTAGCGGGCCAGCGCCCCGCGCCAGACCGCGAGGTGGGCGAGGTAGGCCTCGTGCAGCGTCTCGTTCGAGACGGCGCGCTCCCAGAAGGAGAGCAGCACGCGGCCGGAGGTGATCCGCTCCTCGTCGAGCGGCATCGCGGCCCAGCAGATGGCTCGGAGGGCGGCGACGCCGCGCTTGTCGGCCACCTCGGCCTCGATGTGCTCGCCCATCAGCCCGAGCGAACGCTCGTAGGCGCCCTGGATGATCTCGTCCTTGCCGGGGAAGTAGTGCTTGAGCGCGCCGTTCGCGAAGCCCGCCTCCGCGGCGATCTCGCGCATCGTCGCCGCCTCGATGCCGCCCTTGACGATGAGCCGCCAGGTGACGTCGACGATGTCCCGGCGTCGCTGGTCATGGTCGATCACCTTCGGCATCCGGCCCTCTTCCCGTCCTCGCGCGGGCGGCGCAGATCGCCGGCGCTCACGCGTCAACCAGTGTAGGCGAACGATCAGCGCCGGGCGCTTCGAACCGCCCGTGGTTCCCTGAGCCTGTCGAAGGGAACGCCCCGCTTCGACAAGCTCAGCGAACCAACCCGTGGATCCCTGAGCTTGTCGAAGGGGACGCCGCGCTTCGACGGGCTCAGCGAACCAGGGCGATCAGCGGCGGGCGCGGAAGCGGTCGAGCAGCGCGTCGAGGCCTTGGTCGAGGTGCGCGTCGCCCGCTTCGTCGGGCATCAGCACGGCGATCATCTGCCAGCCGGCGTTCCTCGCGGAGACTTCGTTCACCGCGGTCGCGATGTCGACCTCGGGCGCGAGTTCGCCGTCGTCTCGCGCCTCGCCGAGGAAGCGGTGCATGAGCTGACGCCAGCGCAGATTGTGCTCACGGTGGATCTCCCAGATCTCGCGGTCCTGGGCGGCGTGGTCCCAGAACGCGAGCACGACTTTCGCGTAGCGCGGGCCCGCCTCGCCGAACGGCAGGATCTCGAGGCACATCTCGCGGAGCGCGTCGAGGCCCCGGAGCCCCTCGACGCCCGCCAGGATGCGGTCGTTCGCCTGGGTGTGCAGCCGCTGGAACGCCGCGGTGAGCACGCTCTGCTTGTCGGGGAAGTAGCGGGCGATCGCGCCGTGGGCGTAGCCGGCCTCTGCGGCGATCTCGCGCATCGTCGCGCGCTCGAAGCCGTCGCGCACGATGAGCCGCATGAGCGCCTCGACGATGTGCGCGCGCCGCTCGTCGTGGTCCACGATCTTCGGCATGGCGCACCTCCTGTCGCGACGATCATACGGATGCCTCGCACCGATGATGCGCGTGGGTCGGGGAGGGATGCGGCGTTTCGTCTCCATTTGGTGATTATCGTTACCGATCCGTGATCCCGCACCGCACGAACGTCGGTATCGTTTAGTCACCAATCGGTGACTAACCGTTCGTGGCGAACCGCTCGCCCTCCCTGATCGAACCGGTCGCATCCCCCGACGACGAAGGAGTCGCTCATGAAGACCACCTCCCGCATCGCGGCGGCCGTGGCAGCCATCCCGCTCGCGGCGCTCGCGTTCACGGCCTGCTCGTCCGGCGCGCCCGCCGCCACCGACGGCGCGGACGGCGGCACGACCACCCTCAAGGTGGCGACCATCGGCCTCACCTCCGACGGCGCCCTGCTCACCGGCATCGAGCAGGGCTTCTTCGAGGAGGAGGGGCTCGAGCTCGAGACCAGCGTCGTCGCCAACCCGCCCGCAGGCCTCGCCGCCGTGCAGAGCGGGCAGGTCGACATCGCCTACTCGCCGAGCATCCCGCTCCTGAACGCACTCAGCCAGGGCGTGCCCGTCAAGGTCATCGGCGCCGCCGACGGCTACCCAGAGGATGCCGCCACCGCTGACGACCCGGCCGCCCTCGACGACACCGGGCTCTTCGCCGCCGCCGGCAGCGGGGTCGCCGACGTCGCCGACCTCGCGGGCAAGACCATCGCGATCCCGGCGCGCAAGGCGCAGCTCGAGGTCGTCATCGCCGGAGAGCTCGAGAAGGCCGGGATCGACCCCTCGAGCGGCGTGAACTGGGTCGTGCTCGACTTCACCTCGGCGGTCGCCGCGCTGAAGAACGGCACCGTCGACGCCGCCGGGCTCGTGAGCCCCTTCACCACCGAGGCGGCTGCGGCGGGCGCGACCCAGATCTCCGCCCCCTCGGTCGGCTTCTTCGAGCGCGGCGCGACGGGACTCTGGACCGCCGGCGCCTCGACCGTCGAGCAGAAGGCCGACGCGATCGCCGCCTTCCAGCGCGCCCTCGTGAAGACGAACGCCTACGCCACCGAGCACCCCGAGGAGGCCATCCAGGCCGGGCTCGACTACACCGGCTCGACGCTCACGCTCGACGAGGTCAAGGTGCCCGTCTGGCCGGCCGAGGTGAAGACGGAGGACCTCGAGCTGCCCAACGAGAAGATGGTCGAGCTCGGCTTCCTCCAGAAGCCCGTCGAGCTCGACGGCGTCATCGTCACGGGCTGATCCGGCATGCGCGTCCCGCTCCTTCGAACCGGGGCCGGCGCAGCCGGCGCGGTGGCGGCGCTCGGCGCCTGGCAGCTCGCCGCCACCGCGGGCCCGCTCGCCGACTCGCCGCTGCCGAGCGCAGCCGACTCCATCGGCAGGCTCGCCGGCCTCTTCGCGACGCCCGAACTCTGGCGGGCGCTCGGCGACACCGTCGTCATGGCGGTCGCCGGCCTCCTGCTCGCGACCGTCGTCGGCGTGCTGCTCGGCGTCGGCATCGGCACCTCGCCGCTCGCGATGCACGCGACCCGGGTACCGCTCGAGTTCCTGAAGCCGATCCCGCCGATCGTCATCCTGCCGGTCGTCGTGCTCGTGCTCGGGCCCACGATGGCGATGGGCGTGTTCCTCGTGTTCTTCGGCTGCTTCGTCGCCATCGCCGTGCAGTCCGCCGCCGGCGTCTTCGACACCGACCCGGTGGCCCGGGCGACCGGACGCTCCTACGGCATGGGCCGCGGGGAGATCCTCACCAGGATCGTGCTGCCGAGCGCCCTGCCGTACATCGGCACCGCCATCCGCGTCGCCGCTCCGACCTCGCTCATCGTCGCGGTCGTCGCCGGACTCCTCGGCGGCGGACCCGGCCTCGGCCAGAGCCTGCTGCTCGCACAGATCTCCGGCGACCAGGCGCAGCTGTTCGCCTACGTGCTCGCCCTCGGCATCCTCGGCCTGCTCGTGCAGGGCCTCAGCCAGTGGGGCGAACGGCGCCTGCTGCACTGGCATCCGCAGTACCGGAAGGAGGCCAGGTGATGGTCTTCACCTCGTCCATCCCCGCCCGCACCTCGGTCGCCCGCCGCGCCGGGCGCAGCGGCACCCCGCGCTGGGTGCTGATCGGCACCGAGGTGCTCGTGCCGATCGTGCTGCTCGCGCTGTGGTGGGTCGCGTCCGCGAACTCGACGAACGCATTCTTCCCGCCGCTGCAGGTGATCCTCGAGCGGCTCGTGCAGCTCGTGCAGACGCCGGCCTTCCTCGTCGACGTCGGGTCCTCGGTGGGCAACCTGCTGCTGTCCTTCGTTCTCGCGAGCGTTATCGGCGTGCTGCTCGGCGCCGCACTCGGGCTGGTGCGGCCGCTCGCCTGGTTCGTGGAGCCCACGATCCACTTCTTCCGCGCCATCCCGCCGGTCGCCCTCGTGCCGATCTTCGTCTCGCTCATCGGCTTCGGCAACGAGACGCGGATCATCTCGATCACGCTCGCCGCCCTCTTCCCGGTGCTCATCTCGACGATGGACGGGATCCGCGGCACCGAGCCCACCCTCGCCATGGTGAGCCGGGTGTACCGGATCGGCTGGTTCGACCGCCTCGTCTCCGTGACCCTGCCCGCGGCGAGCCCGCGCATCCTCTCCGGCATGCAGGTGAGCCTCATCACCGCCTTCGTCGTGATGATCGCGAGCGAGATGCTCGGCTCCTCGACGGGGCTCGGGGCGGCCACGCTGCTCGCCCAGCAGTCCTTCGCCATCGCCGACATGTGGGTCGGCATCCTCGTCCTCGGTGTGATCGGCTACGCGACCACGGCCGTGTTCACCCTCTTCCGGCGCCGCGTGCTGCGCTGGTACCTCGCCTCGCAACAGCAGGAGAAGAACGCATGACCTCCGACACCCTCCGCGACGCGCCCGTGCGACTCAGTGTCCGCGGCCTCGCCAAGAGCTACGACACGAAGCGGGGCAGCGTGCCCGTCATCGCCGACCTCACCTTCGACGTGCGGGTCGGGGAGATCGCCTGCATCGTCGGGCCCTCCGGCATCGGCAAGACGACGCTGCTGAAGTGCCTGACCGGCCTGCAGTCGATCAGCTCCGGCCAGGCCCTCATCGACGGGCGGCCCATCGACGGACCGCCCGAGGAGATGGCGCTCGTCTTCCAGGAGTACACCCGCTCGCTCATGCCGTGGCTCACCGTCGAGAAGAACGTACGGCTGCCGCTGAACCACCTGCGGCTCCCGGCGGCCGAACGGGAGGAGCGCATCCGCGGCGCGCTCGCCGCGGTCGGCCTCGCCGGCGCCGAGTCAAAGTACCCGTGGCAGCTCTCGGGCGGCATGCAGCAGCGCGTCGCGATCGCCCGCGCCATCGCCTACCGGCCCGAGGTGCTCGTGATGGACGAGCCCTTCGCCTCCGTCGACGCGCAGACGCGCTTCGAGCTCGAGGACCTGTGCCTGCGCATCCGCGAGCAGTTCGGCATGACGATCGTCGTCGTCACGCACGACATCGACGAGGCGGTGTACCTCTCCGACCGGGTGATCGTGCTCGGCGAGCGGCCGGCCCGGGTCACCGAGATCATCGACGTCGACTTCGGCGGCGCCCGGGACCAGCTCACCACCCGCGCGGTGCCGGAGTTCGCCGAGCTGCGCAGCGAGGTCTTCGAACTCATCCGGAAGGCGGGCTGAGGTGGGGGAGCGGCGCGGCTACGAGCGCTTCGCCGGCCGGGCGGCCGAATTCGCCTCCGAGTCCCGGCCGTCCTGGCCGGCCCGCCCGCAGGCCCCGGCCGGAGCGCCGAACGTCGTGGTGATGCTCGTCGACGACCTCGGCTTCAGCGACGTCGGCCCCTTCGGCAGCGAGATCCCCACGCCGAACATCGACCGGCTCGCGGCGGACGGATGGGTCTTCACGAACTACCGCACCGCGCCGATGTGCTCGCCCGCCCGGGCGGCCCTGCTCACCGGCCTGAACCCGCACCGGGCCGGCTTCGGCTTCGTGGCGCACATCGATCCCGGCTACCCGGGCTACGCCTGCGAGCTGCCCGAGGACGCGCCCACCCTCGCCGAGTCGCTGCGCGCCGGCGGCTACGCCACCTTCATGGTCGGCAAGTGGCACCTCACCGTCGAGTCCCGCCTGCACGACGGCGCCGACCGCGCCAGCTGGCCGCTGCAGCGCGGCTTCGACCGCTACTTCGGCAGCATGGACGGGTTCACCGCGCTGCACCACCCGCACCGGCTCGTGCGCGACAACTCGGTCGTCGACGTCGCGGAGTTCCCCGAGGGGTACTTCCTCACCGACGAGCTCACCGAGGAGGCGCTCGGCATGATCGACGAGCTGCGCGCCAACGACGCGGCCAAGCCGTTCTTCCTCTACTACGCGCACACCTCGGTGCACGGCCCGATCCAGGCCAAGGCCGAGGACATCGCCCGCCAGCGCGGCCGCTACGCCGCCGGTTGGGACGCCCTGCGCGAGGCGCGCTTCGCCCGGCAGCGCGAGCTCGGCATCGTCGCGCCGGGGACGCGGTTGCCGGAGGGTGAACAGGCGGATGCCGCGCTCATCCCGCCGTGGGAGTCGCTGACGGAGGCCGAGCGCGAGCTCTTCGCCCGGCACATGGAGGTCTACGCCGCGTCGGTCGCCGAGGTCGACGAGAGCGTCGGCCGGCTCGTGCAGCGGCTCGAGGAGCTCGGCGAGCTCGACCGCACGATCATCGTCGTCGCGAGCGACAACGGCGGGACCGCCGAGGGCGGCCCCACTGGCACCCGCAGTTACTTCGCCCAGTTCGGGCTCTCGGCGGAACTGCCGGCGGACTGGGTCGCCGACGTGCCGCGCGAGCTCGACGAGATCGGCGGCCCACGGGTGTTCGGCCAGTATCCGACCGGCTGGGCGCGGGTCTCGAACACCCCCTTCCGCTCGTTCAAGTCCTCGACGTACGAGGGCGGGGTGCACGCACCGCTCGTGCTCTCCTGGCCCGGTGCGCCCGGCGCCGTGAGCGGCCTGCGCGAGCAGTTCGTCTTCGTGGCCGACCTCGCGCCCACGATCCTCGAGCTCACCGGGGTCGCCCCGCTCACCGAACGCGGCGGCCGACCCGCGCCGCAGCCCGACGGTCGCAGCGTGGCGGGCCTCCTCAGCGATCCCGCCGGCCCCGGCCGCGAGGCGCAGTACTTCGAGTGCGTCGGTCGACGAGCGCTCGTCGCCGGGGACTGGAAGGCGCTCGCACCGGCCCCGCCCGCGCGGCAGGACGGCGCGGCCGGCGGGCGGTGGGAGCTCTACGACCTCGCGGCCGACCCCACCGAGACGCGCGACCTCGCCGCCCGGGAACCGGTGCTCGTCCGCGAGCTCGCCGAACGCTGGCGGGCCGAGGCGTGGCGGAACACGGTGTTCCCGCTCGACGACGACGGATCGCTGCAGGAGGTGCGTCCGGCGGGGGAGGCGGCGCTGTCGGAGCCGGTGGCGCTGACGCCGTTCCGCCCGCCGCTGGAACGCTTCCGCGCCTCGCGGCTCACGGTGCTGCGCTCCTTCGCCGTCGAGGTCGAGCTGCTCGCCGACGCGGATGCCGCGGGGGTCGTCGTCGCGCACGGCGACCAGGGCGGCGGCTACCTGCTCGCTGTCGACGAGGGGCGCTGGCTGCTCTCGTACAACGCCTACGGCGAATTGCACCGCGTGCGCGGCGGGCGAGTGGATGCCGGCCCGCACGGAGTGCTGCTGCGCGTCGACGAGCTCGACGGGCTGCGCTGGCGAGTGGCGCTCGAGGTCGACGGCGCCCCCGACGCGGTCGTGCCGTCGGTGCCGATGCTCTTCGGCATGGCGCCGTTCACGGGCATCAGCGTCGGCTACGACTACGGCGGACCGGTCGACTGGGGGCTGCACGAGGCGCATGGCGCCTATCGCTTCACCGGCGGATCGATCGAGCGACTGCGCTACGTCCCGGGTGAGCCGTCCCGGCACGACCGGCGGGTGCTCCTCGCGATCGACGAGGCCGTCGCCGCGATCGCGGACTGACCGGGCCGGGCGGATCGGCGCAGGGCACGGCGCCGATCCGCCCGTGGCCCCCTGAGTCTGTCGAAGGGAGCACCGTGGTTCCCTGAGCTTGTCGAAGGGAGCACGGTGGTTCCCTGAGCTCGTCGAAGGGAACCCCGCTTCGACGAGCTCAGCGGACCAGCCCGTGGTTCCCTGAGCTTGTCGAAAGGGAACGCTGTGGTTCCCTGAGCCTGTCGAAGGGAACGCCGCTTCGACGGGCTCAGCGGACCAGCCCGTGGTTCCCTGAGCTTGTCGAAGGGAACCCCGCTTCGACGAGCCCAGCGAACCAGCCGCTTCGACGGGCTCAGCGAACCAGTGCCGCTTCGACGGGCTCAGCGAACCACTCAGCGCACGTACACCCGCCGCCCGGCGAACCAGGTCTCCGTCACCGTGGTACGCACGAGCTCCTCCGCGGGGTGGGCGAAGGGGTCGCGGTCGAGCACGACGAAGTCGGCCGACTTGCCCGCGACGAGCGACCCGGTCTCCCCGCCGAGGCCCATCGCCTCGGCGGCGTTGCTCGTGAACGCCGCCATCGCCTCGTCGAGCGTGATGGCCTGCTCCGGCCACAGCGTGCCGGGGAACACCCCGGCGGGGTCGGCGCGGGTCACGAGGCCGTGGATGCCCTCCCACGCGTTCGGCGACTCCGAGACCGGCCAGTCCGAGCCGCCCGCGATGAGCGCCCCCGCGTCGAGTAGGGCGCGGTTGGGCTGCATCCGGCCGGCCCGCTCGGCGGGCAGCACGGTGGCGATGGCCTCCGGGATGACGCCGGGGAACCAGATGAACGGCGACATGTCGGCGGAGACGCCGAGCTCCGCGAAGCGCGGGATGTCGGCCTCGGCCACGAACTGCCCATGCGCGACCTGGTAGCGGGTCTCGGTGAAGCCTTCGGCGCGCAGGCGCGCGACCGTGTCGAGCACGAGGCGCACCGCGGCATCCCCGGAGCAGTGGATCTTCGCCGAGAGGCCGCGCTCGGCGGTGCGCCGCAACCAGCCCCACAGCTCATCGGGCGCGAGCGTCGTCTCGCCGAGGAAGTGATCGCCGTGCGCGTCGTCCGGCAGGTACGGTTCCAGGAAGGCGCCGGTGCGGGCGGGCGGCACGCCGTCGAGGAAGATCTTCACGAAGTCGGGTCGGTGGTGCTCGGTGCGGAACGCCTCGCCCTGCCAGACGAGCCCGTCGCCGACGGGGTCGTAGCCGAAGATCTGGTCGTTCACCGTGAGCGAGGAGACGACCCAGGCATCCAGCTCGCCGTCCGCGTCGAGGGCGCGCAGCGCCTCGAGGATCTCGAGCGAGACCGCCGCGTCCTGGAACGCGGTGACGCCGTAGCTGTTCAGCAGCTCGACGCCCCGCCGGGATGCCGCGCGGTGCTGCTCGGCCGTGAGCCGGCGCGTGCGGGCCATGGCCTCCTCGACGGGCAGGCCCGCGGACTCCAGCAGGACGCCGGTCGGCCGGCCGCTGACCGGGTCGAGCTCGATGACGCCGCCCTCGCCGCGGTCGGAGTCGGCCGTGATGCCGGCGAGCTCGAGGGCGCGGGAGTTCGCCCAGCGGTTGTGCCGGGAGTCCTCCATGAGCATCACCGGGCGCCCGCCGGATGCCTCGTCGAGTCTGGCCCGGGTCGCCTCGTTCGAGATCGCGGTGCGCAGGTTGCTGCCCCACGCCCCGCCCGTGATCCAGGCATCGGCGGGCAGCCCGGCCGCGTACTCGCGGACCGCCGCGAGCACCTCCTCGACCGAGCCGGACGACGAGAACGACAGCTCGAAGAGGTCCGTGCGCCCGGCGAGCGCGTGGTGGTTGTGCACATCCACGAGGCCGGGCATCAGGAAGGCGCCGTCGAGGGCGCGCCGCTCGGTGCCCTCGCCCGCGAGCGCGAGCGCCTCGGCCTCCGTGCCGACGGCGAGCAGCCGCCCGCCGCCGACCGCGAGGGCCTCGGCCGACGGTGCCGCGGGGTCACCCGTCCAGATGCGGCCGCCCGTGAGCACGAGCTCGGCGGGACCGCTGCTCGCCGTCGCCATCAGCGGGAGGTGTCGTACTCGTCGGGGTGCACGGTCACCGAGATCAGCCGGCCGTGCGCGCCGAAGGTGAAGTGCGTCGGCACCTCGCCCGACTCGTCGAGGCCGAACAGCACGCCGTGCGAACGGATCGCGCGGGCGTCGCGGTGGTCGGCGATCGTCACCGAGGCGCACGGGATGACCTTCTCGCGCCAGGCGAAGACGTAGATGCCGGGGCGGATCTGCCACACCGAGTTCTCGTCGGTGTCGGCGAGGCCGCGCTCCGGGCCCGCGAGGCACTGCCAGGTGTACCACTGCGGAGAGAGGTAGATGTGCTCGTACGCGTGCACCGGGCTGTACACCCACTGCACCCGGCGGCCGATGAGCGTCGTCGTCGGCGCGGGGGCCTCGCCGCGCAGCTCGATGCCCTCGATCCGCGAGGGGACGAAGATCTGCTGCACGCGGGTCTTGCCGGCCTCCGGCTCGGGCAGGATCACGCTGATCACGGCGAGCGCGTGGCCGCTGCGGAAGTCGAGCACGAGGGTGACGGCCTCGTTCGGCAGGTACTCGTGGTGGAACTGCACGTAGTACAGCTCCTCGTCGACCTTGACCGCCTCGTAGGCGTCGGTCTTCGCGGCGGCCTCCGTGGGGTCGCCCGCGCCCGGCTGGTACTCCCAGTCGACGGTGTGCTCGTTGAAGCGGTGCACGATGCGCGTGCCGCGCTCGTCGACGACCGCGACCTCGCGGCCCACGAGGTCGAGCGAGTGCGGCGCCTTGTTCGCGTCGAACCCGGGCGCGAGGCCGTCGAGCGGCAGCCAGGTCGAGGTGTCGGACAGATTCGTGGCGGTGTCGGTCATGATGCTCCAGTCGTCGTCATCGTCGGGGTGGTCTCAGCGCCTCAGTGATCTCGGCGGCTCAGTGGCCGCAGCGGCACTCGCCGCCGCCGCAGCATCCGCCCGCGGCATCCGCGCCGTGGCCCTCGCCGGGCGCGCAGTGCGCGGCCGCGCCGTCGGGCAGGTCCATCGCGGGGTTCTGGTCGAGGAAGCCGTGCGGCTTGAACCAGAAGCCCGAGTAGTCGACCGGCATGATCGGCCAGTCCTCGGTGCGCGGGATGTGCGTCGGCCCGAAGACGTGCCAGAGCACGAGGTCTTCGCCGTCGAGGCTGCGGTCCGCGGCCGTCCACATCGGCAGGCCGTCGCCGGAGTGCGCGTTGGGGTAGAAGCCGGCGGGGTACAGCTCCTCGGGGTCGTAGCGGGTGCCCCAGAGGTGCTTCGTGGCGAAGGTGGCGCGCGCGTACACGGAGGAGTCCGGCTGCGCCGCGAGGAGCGCCTTGCCCTCGGGGATGAGCCAGTACGCGGTCGGCTTGCCGACGACGTTCGTGCGGTGCGCGCTGCGCACCTCCCAGACGCGGCCCGTCAGGCCGTTCGCGACGCGCTGCGCCGCCGACTCGCTCGGCAGCTGCACGTCCGACCAGGTGAAGGCGTTGCCGTAGGGGTTGTCGGGACCGGTCGGGATGCCGACCATCTCGATCTCGTGCAGCGTGTTGTCCTCGCCGTCGATCGCCGCGTCGATGCGCGCGCAGAAGAGGTGCTGGTGCACGGGCGTGAAGATGCCGGGCGCGATCTCCGGCGCGTGCGGGTTCTCGCTGCCCGGGATGCCGGCGCCCGCGAACACGATCCCCGTCGCCTTCGCCTCGACCTGGATCGAGCCGTCGAGGTAGAAGTACCAGAAGAAGCCGTAGTCGTAGTTGCCGATCGTGGAGAAGTAGCTCACCACGAGGCGGCGGCTGCGGCGCGTCTCGGGGGTGCCGTCGAGGTCGGTGTGCTTCCAGAGGATGCCGTAGTCCTCCTCGTGCATGCACACCGCCTGCGGGATCTTCACCGGGTTGCCGTGGTCGTCGGGCACGAAGGCGTCGAAGTAGTGGATGACGCCGAGGCAGTCGCAGCCGAGCGCGAGCGAGTTCGCGTTCTTGCCGAGCAGGTACTCGCCCGCGTCGAAATAGCTGATCCAGTGCCGGCTGATCGAGGTGTCGCCGTAGGGCACGACCATCTCGGGCACGCTCGCGCGGTGGGCGACGGAGCGGTGCTCCTCGCCGTCGCGGAAGGTGATCTGGTTCAGCACCAGCCCCTCCTGCTGCGTGAAGCCGACGCGGAAGCGCCAGTTCTCCCACTCGACCAGGCTGCCGTCGACCGAGAAGCTCGGGCCCTCGGGCTGCGTGATCTCGATCGGCTTGAGCGAGGTGCGCGCCGGTCCTTGCGCCGCGGCCGTGTAGTTGCCGTGCTGCATCGGTACGGGCACGTCGCCCTCGTCGTCGATGCGGATCACGCGGCGCTCCGTGAGGTCCACGTGCACGACGAGCCCCTCGATCGGGTGCGCCCACGGGCTGTCCTGCTCGTCGAGCCGCAGGTAGGTGTGCGAGCGGACGATGCGCCGGCCCACCTCGTCCTCGCGGCCGAAGTGCCCAGGGGCGAGGGGGGAGCAGAAGGCCAGCTCCATGTGCTCCTCGAGCCCGCGGCGACGCATCGCCGCCCGCCACTCGGGCGAGGCCTTCACGATCGTCGCCGCGTCGTCGTACTCCTCGAAGAGGTACTGCGGCTGGCCGTACGGCGCCTCCGTGTTCGGCAGCACCCGGAACGCGTCGACCTCGCCGCGGCCGACCGCGACGATCGCCTCGCTCGCGACGCCGGTGTCCCGGTCGAGCAGGGTGACCCGGATGCGCCGGTCGAGCGGCTGGCCCGGCCGCCACGCGGCGAGCTCCGCCTTCTCCGGGTCGACCGGCAGCATGCGGGGCACGCGGGTGGATGCCGAGACGTGCCCGGCCTCGTCGAGGATCCGCCGCGCGGCCGCGATCTCCTCGGCCGTCAGCGGGTCGAGCGGGTGCTCGGCGCGCTCCGGGGTGGTCACCCGGGAGCCGTGCGTGTGCGTGGCGTCCGGGCGGTGGCTGCCCGCGGGGCGGAGGGAGAGGTCGGCGTGGTGCGTCATCGTGGTCCTCGATCAGGGGTCGTTGCGTCCAGTATCGGCCGAGGCGCCGGCCGCACGGTTGACCGTGCGCGCCGGCGCCTTGACGTTGCGTGCGAAGAGCGGGTGACCGTGCGCGGCGGCCCGGTCGATCCGCCTTGACGTTGCGTGCGAAGAGCGGGTGACCGTGCGCGGCGGCCCGGTCGATCCGCCTTGACGTTGCGTGCGAAGAGCAGGTGACCGTGCGACCCTTACTCCACGACCTCGGTCGCGCGGGTGTGCACGTTGAACTTCTCGAGGTCGGTCTCGAGGCCGGCGTAGACCTCCGGCTTCCGCCGCTTGAGGTACGCCCCGTAGCCGATCCCGCCGACGACGGCCGCGGCGAGCAGCAGCGGCAGCAGCCGGATCCACAGCTCCTGGGAGCCCGCGACGACGTCGAAGTTCCAGATCGCCAGCAGGGAGATCGCGGCGATGCCGAGGAAGCCGATGCCGGGGGCGAGGAGCGTCGACCACAGCCTGCTGTCGCGCTGACGGCGGAACGCTACCACGATCGAGAGCGCCGCGAGCCCCTGCAGGATGAGCACGCTGAGCGTGCCGAAGCCGAGCATCGCGGGAACGAGCGTCACGATCGGGTCGGCGCCGGCGAGGAAGAAGACGATCGCCATGATCGCCGCGAACGCGGCCTGCACGGCGCCCGCCACCTTCGGCGTGCCGTTCGCACCGGTGCGGGCGAGCGCCCGCGGCAGCACGCGAGCCCGGCCGAGCGCGAAGAGGTAGCGGGTGGCCGAGTTGTGGAACGCGAGCATCGCGGCGAAGAGGCTGACGAGCAGCAGGATCATCATCACCGTCGTGAGCGGCCCGCCGAGGTACTGCTGCGAGAGCGAGAAGATCAGGTCGCCGGTCGGCAGGTGGTCGATCGCGGTCTGCTGCGCCTGCGCGACGCCCGTGGCGCTCACGACGGCCCAGGTGGTGACGCCGAGGATGAGGCCGATCGCGGTGATCGCGATGTACGTGGCGCGCGGGATGGTGCGCAGCGGGGTCTTCGCCTCCTCGCTGAAGAGCGCCGTCGCCTCGAAGCCGAGGAAGCCGGTCGCGGCGAGCAGCAGGCCGATCGGCAGCGAGCCGGAGAACACCCACTCCGGGCTGAACGCGGCGACGTCGTAGCCGGTCTGCACGAGCACCGAGATGTCGAACACGACGAGCATGAGCACCTCGAGCACGAGGCAGACGCCGAGGATCTTCGAGGAGAAGTCCACGCCGATCCGGGCGAGCACGAAGCACACCACGATCGAGGCGAGGCCCCAGACCAGCCAGTGGATGTTCACCCCGGTGAGGTCGGCGATGATCGTCTGCATGAAGAAGCCGCTCGTGCCGATCGTGCCGACGACGAAGAAGTTGTAGCCGAGCGTCGCGATGAGGCCCGCGACGAGCCCGCCGGTGCGCCCGAGGCCCTTCACGACGAAGGCGTAGAAGCCGCCGGCGTTGACGAGCTGCTTCGACATCTGCCCGTAGCCGATCGCGAAGAGCAGCAGCACGATCGCGACGATGAAGAACGAGGCGGGCGTGCCGCCGCCGTTGCCGAGGGCGATCGCGAGCGACGCGACGACGATGATGCCCGTGAGCGGCGCCACTGCCGCGAGCACGAGGAAGACGATGCCGGCGACGCCGAGGGCGTTTCGCCGGAGTTCATTGGGGGCGGAGTGTTCGCTCACTGCTGGATCCTTCGATCTCGGGAACTGTGGGTGCAGGTCTGGGGGTAGCAAGGATTCTGGCGCTGGAGCGGATGCCTCGGCTTGACGCCGAGCGAACGGCAGTGGTGTTCCAGCGCACGGTCGAGCGGCGCGGCTGCCGGGCGGCGGCCCGGCCGGTGCAGGATGGCGGATGCCGGCGGGTGCCGATCAGGGGGCGCCCGCCGGCGCACCACCGCACGACGGCAGAGAGGCCAGCCGGATGAGACTCGGACTCGAGGGACGCCCGGCGCTCGTCACGGGCGCGGCGAGCGGCATCGGCCGCGCGGTCGTGCAGCGTCTGCTCGACGAGGGCGCGCGGGTCGCGGCCGTCGATCGCGACGCGGACCGCCTGCGCTCCGCGTGGGCTGGAACCGCCGGGGTCGTGCCGATCGCCGCCGACGTCGCCGACGAGGCATCCGTCGCCGCCGCGGTCGCGGAGGCGACCGCCGAGCTCGGCGGCCTCGCCGTCGTCGTCGGCTGCGCCGGGATCTCGGGCCCCGTCGGCACGAGCCTCGACGAGACGCCCCTGGCCGACTGGCAGGCCGTCTTCGCCGTGAATGTCACCGGCTCGTTCCTGCTGCTGAAGCACACCGCCGCCGCCCTGCGCGCCGCGGCCGCCCGTTCGGGCGACGCCGCCGTCGTGCTGCTCGCGAGCGACTCCGCCCTCGTCGCCGCCCCCGGCATGGCGCCGTACTGCGCCTCGAAGGCCGCGGTGGTGCAGCTCGCCCGCGCCGCGTCGGTGGAAGCGGCCGGCACCGGCGTCCGGGTGAACACCGTCTGCCCCTCCGTCGTCGACACCCCGATGAGCCGCGGCGACCTCGGTCTCGAGGAGCGCGGCTTCGACGGCCTCGACTACCCGGTGCAACGCCCGGAGGAGGTGGCCGACGAGGTGCTCTTCCTCGCGTCGCCGCGGGCGCGCGCGATCACGGGCACCTCGCTCGTGAGCGACTTCGGCTACACGGCCCGCTCGGGGTTCCCGGCCTGAGCCGGGACCGGGGCGAACCCCACGACCGCAACGACAGGAAGGAGCCCGCCATGGGCTACGCGGGATCATCGACGGCGGGCAAGGTCGTCGTCATCACGGGCGGCGGCACCGGCATCGGCGCCGCCATCGCGGAGCGCTACGCGGCGGAGGGCGCGCACGTCGTCGTCGTCGGCCGCCGCCGCGAACCCCTCGAGCGGGTCGCG
>NZ_BMRJ01000001.1:1438217-1505471 GCF_014648575.1 Agromyces mediolanus
GCACGGCCGCCTCGACGTGCTCGTCGCGAACGCGGGCGGCCACGGCTTCGCCGCCGTCGGCGACACCGACGACGCTGCCTGGGAGGCCGCGATGCGCGCGAACCTCACGACCGCCTTCGTGATGGCCAGGGAGAGCCTGCCCGCCCTCATCGAGTCGAAGGGGCAGATCGTCGTGATCTCCTCCCTCGCCGGGCTCTTCGCCGGACCCTCCGTCGCCGGCTACACCGTCGGCAAGCACGCCCTCATCGGCCTCACCCGCACGCTCGCGCGCGACTACGGCCGCCACGGCGTGCGGGTGAACGCGGTCTGCCCCGGTTGGGTGCAGACGCCCATGGCCGACGAGGAGATGGACGAGTTCGCCAAGCACGCGGGCTTCGACGGCGGGCGCGAGGCCGGCTACGCGGCCGTGACCGCCGACGTGCCGCTGCGCCGCGCCGCGGCCCCCGCGGAGATCGCCTCGATCGTGCGCTTCCTCGGCTCGGGGGAGTCCTCCTACATGACCGGCTCCGTGATCGTCGCCGACGGCGGCGCGCACGTGGTCGACCTGCCGACGATCGCCTTCGAGCACGCCGGCATGTGACGAACCCCGAGTCGCCCGGCTTCCTTGGAAGTCGGGCGACTCGGGTGTTCGCTCAGGCGGCGGCGCCGCCGAGGTAGGCGCGATGCAGCAGGCTCGCGTCCTCGCGGAGCGTCGCGGCCGGGCCTTGGAAGCTCACCTGGCCGCTCGCGACGACGAGCGCCTCCTCGGCGAGGCCGAGCGCGAGGTGCGTGAACTGCTCGACGAGGAGCACCCCGACGCCCTGCTCGGCGATCTCCGAGACGATCGGCAGCAGCCGCATGAACACGACGGGTGCGAGGCCGAGCGACATCTCGTCAATGAGCAGGAAGCGGGGCCGCGCGGCGAACGCGCGGGCGAGCACCACCATCTGCTGCTCCCCGCCGGAGAGCAGCGCGGTCGGCGCGTCGATGCGCTTCTCGAGTTCCGGGAAGCGGGCAAGCGCGGCGTCAATCTCCGCCGGCGTGCGGGCGGTGAGCGAGAGGTTCTCCCGCACCGTCAGGGAGGGGAACACCGCCCGCCCCTGCTCGATGTGCACGATGCCCTGCTTCGCCCGGGCGACCCGGGAGAGCTTCTCGATCGGCGTCCCGTCGATGCGGATCGTGCCCGCCGAGATCGGCGCGACTCCCGAGATGCCGTCGAGCAGGCTCGTCTTGCCAGCGCCGTTGGGGCCCACGAGCGCGGTCACCCGGCCCTGCTCGAGCCTGAAGGACACGCCCTGGATGACGGGCCCCGCGCCGCGGCTCACCGCGATGTCGTCGATGATCAACGCACTCACAGCATCTCCGTCTCACCCATGTACGCCTTGATGACCGCGGGGTCCGCGAGCACCTCGTCCTGCGGGCCGCTCGCGAGCACCCGGCCGAAGTCGAGCACGGTGAGCGTCGAGCACACCGTGCGCACGAGGTCGAGATCGTGCTCGATGAGCACGATCGCCATGCCGTAGCGGGCGGGCACCTCACGCAGGCGCGCCCCGAGCTCGAGGTGCTCCTCGTGCGACAGGCCCGCAGCGGGCTCGTCGAGCAGCAGCACGCGCGGCTTCGCGAGCACGTTGGCTGCGACCTCGACGAGGCGTCGCGTGCCGACGTCGACCCCGGCGAGCCGGGTGCGGGCGGGCGGGCAGCCGAAGAAGTCGAGCACCTCGGCGACCTCCTCCGCGGTGACCCGGCGGCGGGCGACGAAGCGCACGTACGCGTCGACGGTGAGGGCGGGCGGCACGCGGTCCTGCTGGAAGGTGCGGCGGAGCCCGAGGCGGGCGCGCTTCGTCGGCGACATCCGGCCGAGCGCCGTGCCGCCGAGCCGCACCGTGCCGCTCGCGTGCGGCAGGAAGCCCGAGATCGCGTCGACGAACGTCGACTTGCCCGCGCCGTTCGGGCCGATGAGGCCCATCACGCTGCCGGCCGGCACCTCGAGGCTCACCTCGTCGAGCGCCTTGAGCGCGCCGAACTGCACGGTGAGCCCCGTGACGGAGAGCGCGGGCTCGTCGCTCGCGGACGCAGCAGGAGGGGCGGGCGGCGCGGATGCCTCGGCCGGCGGCTCGACCGCGGCCCGATCCGCCGCGGCATCCGCCTTGGCCGCCTCGCGCGCGGCCGCGGCGCGGCGGTCCGCGCGCTTCCACCAGAGATTCCGGATGCCCTGGCCGAGGTTCGTGCCGCTCGTGAGCGCCTGCACGCCGAGGGCGCCGAAGATCACGAAGCCCCAGTCCTGCGGCACGCCCCAGCGCTTGAGCAGCTCGGGCACGAGCACCCAGAGGATGCCGCCGAAGATCGCCATGTCGATGAGGTACGCGCCGCTCATCACCGCGAGCACGTACAGCGCGAGCGACTGCAGCGGGGTGAAGCTCGACGCGAAGGGCAGCTGCACCTGACCGGCGAGGAGGCCGCCCGAGATGCCGCCGAGCGCCGCGGAGACCGCGAAGGCGGTGAGCTTCGCCTGCTGCACGCTCTGGCCGACCGAGGCGGTGCCGCGCTCGCTGAACGCGACGGCCTTCCAGCTCGAGCCCCAGCGGCCGCGCTGCAGCCAGAACACCACGAGCCCGCAGACCGCGAGCACGATGATGCTGAAGAAGAAGTAGCCGCGGTCGGTCGAGAAGCCCTCGGGCCGCAGCACGGGGATGCCGTCCTTCGAGCCGGGGAACTGGATCTGCAGCAGCGTCACGTCGAACGCCGCGGCGAAGCCGAGCGTCACGACGGCGAGGTTGACGCCCCGCAGCCGCAGCGCGGGCAGACCCACGAGGATGCCGACGACGCCCGCGGCGAGCCCGCCGGCGATCAGCCAGACGACGAAGCCGCCGGGCACCTCGAGCACGTTGAACAGCGAAACCACCCAGGCGCCCACCGCGGCGAAGGTGAGCTGGCAGAGCGCGATCATGCCGGCCGAGCCGGTCACGATGCCGAGACCGAGGATCGCGATGGCCGCGGTCACGGCCGAGACCGCGAGGAAGACGAAGTAGCCCGAGAGCCCGACGCTCAGCAGGTAGCCGGCGACGACGCCGACGACGGCGACGGCGAGCGGCCAGAGGAAGCGCAGGGCGCGCGAGCGGGCGAGGCCGGAGTCAGCGTGCGGCATCCCACACCTCCTTGCGCTGCGTCCAGAGCAGCAGCACGACGATGAACAGGAACGGCAGGAAGTTGCGGATGAGCGAGACCTCGTCGATCTGCGCGACGAGCCCCGAGAGCACGCCGAGCACGAGGCCGCCGACGACGGCGAGGTCCAGCCGCTTGAAGCCGCCGAGCAGGGCCGCCGCCGCGGCGGGCACGATCAGCATCGCGAGGCTGATCGCGTCGTTCGACTGGGTCGGGGCGACGACGACGATCGCGATGGCGCTGATCACCCCGGTCACGACCCAGACCGCGATCGAGAGGGGCTTCGAGGGGATGCCGAGCAGCTCCGCCGTCGTCGGTCGCTCCGAGAGCGCGCGGAGCCGCGTGCCGATCGCCGTCCGGGTGAGCAGGATGCGCACCGCCACGGCGACGACGATCGCGAGCGACACGGTGACGAGCGTCACCTGGCTGATCACCACCCCGCCGACGGTGAACGCCGGCCCCGAGATGATCGAGGCGAAGGGCTGCGGCTTGTTGCCGAACAGGATGAACGAGAGCGAGATGAGCAGCAGCAGCGGACCGACGGTCATCGCCGAGCGGGTGGTCGTGTCCGCCTCGGACAGCCAGGTCGCCGCGATCCAGCCGATGACGCCGGACAGGACGCCGGCCAGCAGCACCCCGAGCACCGAGCCGAGCCAGATCGGCAGACCGGTCTCGGTGACGAGCCACACGGCCACGAAACCGCCGAACATGCCGGTCGCGGCCTGCGAGAAGTTGACGACGCGCACGAGGCGCGACATGAGGGTGAGGCACACGGCGAGCACCGCGTACAGTCCGCCGGCGGCGAGTCCGGCGAGCGCGCCCTGCAGCATGGCGTGCTCCTTCCTTGCGGGGTTCAGGGAGGGGTCGGGGAGCGAACGGCGGGACCGGCCGGGGGGATGGCCGGTCCCGCCGTCCGGCTCACTCCGGGATCACGATCCAGTCGTCCCCGTTGGACTCCCACGCGTTGGTGCCGCTCAGGAGCTTGATCGGCCAGCCGGCGGTGTTGTCGTGGTGCGCGTCGGCGGTGCCGAAGACCCAGGGCGTGCCGACCATGGGGTTCTCGATCGGCTTCATGTCGTGCAGCGCCTTCGTCACCGACTCACGGGTGATGTCGCCGTCCATGCCCTCGAGCACCTCGATGAAGTACTTCGCGGCGAGGAAGCCGCCCTGGCTGAAGGAGGTGAGCGGGATGTCGTTCGCCTCCATGAGCTCGCGCCACTCCTTGTTGACGTCGCTCTCGGCGTCGGTGAAGGGGTAGAACTCGGCGGGCACGTACACGCCGGCGCCGACGTCGGAGACGGCCTTGGCGAAGTTCTCGCTGTAGACGCTCGTGAGGTAGAGCCAGGTCACGTCGTCCCAGCCCTGGGCGGCGGCGGCCTTGACCTGGCCGATGGCGTCGGGCTCGACGGGGTTCACGGCGACGGCCTTGCAGCCGGCGTCCTTGGCCTTCACGATGTACGGCGTGTAGTCCGAGGCGCCGTAGGGCACGGTGTCGTCGACGTAGATCGGCTCCTTGCCGGTGACCTCGGTCCAGCGGTCGATCGCGGCCTGGTAGGTCGGTCGGGTGGAGCCGGCGATCTCGAGCAGCACGCAGATGTCGTCGAGGCCGAGCACCTCGGAGCCGTAGTACAGCGTCAGCGTCATGTCGTTGAAGGGGCCGACGTTCGCGGGGGCGATGTTCGGGGTCGAGAAGCAGCCGGTGTCGACGCCGATGCCGGGGATCGAGAGGATCTGCTCCTGCTCGTAGTACTGCGCGTTGATCTCGCACTCGATGAGGCTCGCCGAGCCGACCATGGCGACGGCCTCGTCGCTGCCGACGATCTCGCGGGCGGCCGCGGAGGCGCTCGCCGGGTCGCCCTTGTCGTCGAGGGACTTGTACTCGATCTTCCGGCCGTCGAGGCCGCCCGCCTCGTTGAAGGCGTCGAAGACGGCGGCCGCGGCGAGGCTCGCCTCGGGGAAGGTCGCGGGGCCGCTCTTCGTGTTGACGGAGCCGACGACGATGGGCGAGCCGCCGTCGCCGCCGCCGGAGTCGCCGCCGGCGCAGCCGGCGAGCACGAGCGCTGTCGCGGCGGCGAGGGCCGTCGCGCCGAGGAGGTGATGCTTCATTGGATCCTGCCTCTCGATGGCCGCGGGGTCGACCGCGGCATCCGTCGTCGATCCGGGCACGGAACGACGTTGGTGCGTGGCATGCAGTCTCCAGCGGCGCCGTGCGCCCTGGAATGCCGTGCAGCGCACGACGCTTGCCTGAGCGGGAAGACGCGCGCGCCGGGTCCCGGCCCGCCCGCTCCGGAGGGGGCGGGCGGGCCGGCGACGGGTGCTGGCCGGTTCAGGCGGGGCGGATGGCCCGGTTCACCAGCTCGGTGTCCGTGAACTGCTCGAAGCCGGTGACCCGGCCCTCCGCGAGCCGCCAGACGTGCGCGACGCGGGCGGCGAAGAAGCGGCCGGTCTCGCGGTAGGTGCCCGAGTAGGTGCCGATGCCGACGACCGTGTCCCCGCCGTCGACGACCTCGTCGATCGTGAGCGTGTAGTCGTCCCACTCGGCCTGGATGCGCTCGAAGACGTGCTCGGCGACCGCCTGCGGGCCGACGTACGTCCCGGCGTACGGGAAGCCCGCCGCCTCGGTCCAGCGCACCGAGTCCGCGAGCGGTGCGAGCATGCCCGCGAGGTCGCCGGCGTCGGAGGCGGCGTAGTGCGCCCGGATGATCTCCGCGTTGCTCATCCCGGTCACACCGGCTGCGCGTCGGGGTACGCGACCGAGCCGAGCGGGTAGACGTGCCCGCCGGCCTTGGAGTGCTCGCTGCGGCCGTCGCCCGTGAGGCCGAGGAAGTTCCCCGTCGTCATGAGCTGGTAGCCGAGGTCGTGCAGCCACACGCTCGCCACGGCGATCCGGAACTCGCGGAAGCAGAACAGGTACAGCCCGTCGTCGAGCCTCCACACGGTCGAGAGGTCCATGTCGCCGTGCCCGCGCTGCACGCCCTCGAGGCACTGCCACGCGTAGCGCAGGCTCGAGACGTAGACGTGCTCGTAGAGGTGCTCGGGGCTGTAGCGGTACACGTTGCGCTTGCCGATGAGGTCGCGGCTCGGGCCGGGGGCCTCGCCGCTCGGCTCGACGCCGTCGATCGTCGCGGCCCAGAAGGTCTGGCCGACCCGGGGCACGTCGTCGGGCGTCTCGTCGTCGGCGATGCGGCTGAGCACGACGATCGCGCGGCCCGTCGGCGCGGAGAGCACGACCGTGATCGACTCGCGCTCGCGGCTCTCGAGGGGGAGGGTCACGAAGTGCACGCCCTCGCGCACCTCGACCGCGTCGTACGGGTCGACGGCGGGCGCCTGCTGGGCGAGGGCGCCGCCGCCCGTCCAGCGCACGGTGCCCTCGTCGAAGGCGAGCTCGAGCCGTTCGCCGTCGTCGAGCGAGAGCCCGACCCGGCGGCCGGCGAGCGAGCCGCTCGGCAGGCGGTACGTGTCGATCCCCGCCGCGAACTCGTCGTAGGTGTGCCAGTCCTCTTCGCCCTTCACCGGGGCGGTGGTGTCGGTCATGCTGCGTCCTTCCGGTCGGTGTTCGAGCCATGCTCGGCCCGGGCCGGAGTCCGCCTCAAGGGCGGCGGCATGATCGTGCGGGGCTGGTCAATCCGCGTGCCGCGCTCGGCAAGCGGGCATCGCGCTCAGCGGGCGCGGAGCTCGCTCGGCGCGTGCCCGTAGGCGGCCTTGAACGCGCGGCTGAAGTGCGCGGCGTCGACGAAGCCCCAGCGCGCCGCGATCGCCGCGACGGGGCGGTCGGCGTAGAGCGGGTTCATCAGGTCGCGGCGGCAGCGCTCGAGCCGCCGGGTGCGGATCCACGTCGACACGGTGGTGCCCTGCGACTGGAAGAGCCCGTGCAGATGCCGGGTGGAGATGTAGTGCGCGGCCGCGATGGAGGCGGGCCCGAGCTCGGTCGAGGCGAGGTTCTCGTCGATGTGGGCGCGGATGCGCTGCATGAGCGCCTGGTGCGGGTCGCCGCCCTCGCGGTCGAGGTCGAGCTCGCGGGCGAACACGGTCGTCACGAGGTCGAGGGCGCTGTGCGTGAGGCGGACGCCGGCGGAGCCGTGCAGCTGTTCGAGGTTGCCGGCGAGCTGGGTGAGGTACGGCACGACGAGCGCGCCGAGCCCCTCGTCGCCCGCCATGCGGACGGCGGTCAGCTGTCCCACCACCTCGGAGGGGAGGTCGATGAGGTGCTTCGGGAACATCACGACCATGGTGCGGAACTCGGCGTCGAAGACGAGCGAGTAGGGGCGGTTGGTGTCGTAGACCGCGAGGTCGCCGGGGCGCAGCACCGCCTCGCGGTTGTCCTGGATCAGGATGCCGGAGCCGGCGAGCATGAGGCTGAGCTTGAACGAGCCGCGGTCGCCGCGGGCGATGAGCTCCGGGGTGCGCTCGACGATGTGGTCGGTGGCCCGCACCTCGCTCACGTGCACCTCGTCGACGTTCGCCGCACGGATGAGGCCGCGGAACGGGTCGGGATGCTCGCTCGTCACCTGCAGCGGCACGAAGGCGTCGCTCACGGCGGTGCGGAAGGCGGAGAAATCACGCGCGAGGATGGTCGAGACGGGGCCTTGCTCGGGACGAGCGGCGGGGGAGCTGTGCACGGGTTCACCTCGATGTGCTCGGAACGCGACTGCGTTGTATACGATCCGTAGCGGCGAGCTTAGCAGGCTCCCGCGGGCACGGCACCCGCCCCGGAACGGGGCACGCCGGGCGTCGGTGCGCTCGCGGTCAAGGCCGCTGCGCCCGCGTCACTGCGGTGCGCACCCCGCGCTCGCTAGCGTCGGGAGCGTGCTCGCCCCCGTCCTCACCGCCGCCGCCCTCGGGCTCACCGCGGCGTCCGGCGCCTGCGCGGGCCTCGCCGTCGTGCGCCGCGCTGCGCCGAAGCGGGTCGTGCCCGCGGCGATCGCGATGGCGGTCTCCGCGGTGGACATGCTGCTCCCCGGCACCCTGCTCGCGCCGGTCGCGTGGGGCGCGCTGCTCCTCCTGCTCGCACTCGGCCTCCTCCTCGGTCGCACTGCGGCCACGGCGCGCGCCGAGCTCGCCTGGCACGCCGGCTCGACGCTCGTGATGGCGGCGATGTGGTTCGGGATGGCGATGCCCGCGGCGGCCGCCGTCACGGAGCCCGCCGTCACGGCGCCCGGCGGTGCAGCGCACGGCGGGCACGGCGGCCCGGTGCTCGGGGTGCTGCTCCTCGTCGCGGCCCTCGCGCTCGCCGTGGCGGCGTTCCGGCACCTGCCGCGGGCCCGCCGTCAGGAGCCGGGCATCGCCGCGTGGCGGCATCCGCTGATGGCCGTCGCGATGCTCGCCATGCTCGCCGCCATGCCCGCCTGGTGACCGCCGGCGAGCGGGCGGCTCCCGCGCGCGGCGCGAACTGAGCGACGCTCGACGCACGGTACACTGATGGCGGGCCGAGGTGCCGCCGCGTCCAGTCCTTCCCACTCCGCGGGTCCGTACAATCCCAGACACCCCCGTATTCGAGTGCGGTCGACGCTGCCCACCTGCGCGCGCGAGGCCGAGAAGGACGCAACGTGAGCCACGAGTTCGAAGCCCGACGTCAGGACTGGATCGCCCGAGAGGAGCTCGCCGAGCGGATGATCCCGCTCATCGGCGGCCTCTACCGAGACCACGGCGTGGTCACGAGCATCCACGGCCGGCGGCTCATCAACCGCTCGGCCGTCGAGCTGCTGAAGGCGCACCGCTTCGCGCGCCAGGCCGGCGACGTCGAGCTCGACCTCGAGGACACCATGCGCGTGCTCGAGGCCCTCCGCGACATCGCCCCCGGCCCGGCCTCGATCGACGTCGCCCGCCTCGTCAGCCGCTACGCCGACGCCGCCGGTGAGCTCGACGACGCCGCCGCGCTCGCCGACTTCCTGCGCGCGGAGCTCGCGCCCGTCCTCGTCGACGTCGACGCGGCCCCGGCCGAGGGCACCGATGTCGTGCTCTACGGGTTCGGCCGCATCGGGCGTCTGCTCGCTCGCATCCTCATCGCCCACTCCGGCGGCGGCCAGGGGCTCCGCCTGCGCGCCATCGTCGTCCGCCGCGGCAGCGACAACGACCTGCAGAAGCGGGCCAGCCTGCTCCGCCGCGACTCGGTGCACGGCCCCTTCCAGGGCACCATCGAGGTCGACGAGGAGGCGAACACGATCCTCGCGAACGGCACGCTCATCCAGGTGATCTACTCGGACGACCCGGCGTCGATCGACTACACCGCCTACGGCATCCGCGACGCGATCGTCGTCGACAACACCGGCCGCTGGCGCGACGAGGCCGGCCTCGAGCAGCACCTGCGCTCCACCGGGGTCTCCCGCGTGCTCCTTACCGCGCCCGGCAAGGGCGCCATCAAGAACATCGTGCACGGCATCAACCACGACGTCATCGAGCCGGGCGACCGCATCCTCTCCGCCGCCTCCTGCACGACGAACGCGATCACCCCGGTGCTCGCCGCCATCGACGAGGCCTACGGCGTCGTCCGCGGTCACGTCGAGACGGTGCACTCCTTCACGAACGACCAGAACCTCATCGACAACTTCCACAAGGGCGACCGGCGCGGGCGCTCGGCCGTGCTGAACATGGTCATCGCCGAGACCGGCGCCGCGAAGGCCGTCTCGAAGGCCCTGCCGCAGCTCGAGGGCAAGCTCACCGGCTCCGCCATCCGGGTGCCGACGCCCGACGTGTCGCTCGCCATCCTGAACCTCCAGCTCGAGCGGCCGACCGACAAGGCGACGCTGAACGGCTTCCTGCGGCAGACCTCGCTGACCTCGCCGCTGCGCCAGCAGATCGACTACATCGAGTCGCCCGAGGTCGTGTCGACCGACTTCGTCGGCTCGAACCGCGCCGGCATCGTCGACGGCCTCGCGACGATCGCCGACGGCACCGACGTCGTGCTCTACGTCTGGTACGACAACGAGTACGGCTACTCCTGCCAGGTGGTCCGCGTCATCGAGGCGATGGCCGGCAGCCACCCGATCGTGCTCCCCGAGCGCGTGCCGGTGGTCGTCGAGCGCGAGATCGCCCCGGTTCCCTGAGCGGGGCCGCGACGTAGGCTGAGGGCATGAGCACCGAAGCCGTCATCGTCGACGTCGTGCGCACTCCGGTCGGGCGGGGCAAGCCCGGCGGGATGCTCTCGGCCGTGCATCCCGTGGACCTGCTCGCCGGAGTCCTCGACGCGATCGTGGGGCGCAACGACCTCGATCCCGCGCTCGTCGAGGACGTCATCGCCGGCTGCGTCAGCCAGGTCGGCGAGCAGTCCATGAACCTCGCCCGCAGCGCCGTGCTCGCGGCGGGATTCCCCGAGACGGTGCCGGCGACGACGATCGACCGGCAGTGCGGTTCGAGCCAGCAGGCCGTGGCGTTCGCCGCGCAGGCGGTGCTCGCCGGACAGGCCGAGATCGTGATCGCCTGCGGCGTGGAGTCGATGAGCCGGGTGCCGCTCGGCTCCTCGCTGCAGGGGGCCGACCCGCAGGGCGAGCGCTTGCGTGCCCGGTACCCGGAGGGCCTCGTCAACCAGGGCGTCGCCGCCGAGCTCATCGCGGCGCGCTGGGGCCTCGACCGGGAGCGGCTCGACGCCTACGCCGCGCGCTCGCACGAGCTCGCGGCCGCGGCGGCCGAGTCGGGCGCCTTCGCCACGGAGCTCGTGCCGGTGCCGGGCATCGATCGCCTGAGCGACGAGACCGTCCGGCCGGGCACGACCGTCGAAGGCCTCGCCGGGCTCCCGGCGGCATTCCGCACCGACGAGCTCGCCGACCGCTTCCCCGAGCTCGACTGGCGCATCACTGCCGGCAGCTCCTCACCGCTCAGCGACGGCGCCTCGGCCGCGCTCATCATGAGCCGGGCCGCCGCCGAACGCCTGGGGCTCCCGCCCCGAGCCCGCTTCCACGCCTCCGTCGTCGTCGGCAGCGACCCGATGACGATGCTCACCGGGGTCATCCCGGCGACGGCCCGCGTGCTCGAGCGAGCGGGCCTCGATCACGACGACATCGACGCCTACGAGGTCAACGAGGCCTTCGCCTCCGTCCCGCTCGCTTGGCTCGCCGACACCGGCGCCGACCCCACGAAGCTCAACCCGCGCGGCGGAGCGATCGCGCTCGGGCATGCGCTCGGCTCCTCGGGCACGCGCCTGCTCACCACGCTCGTGAACCAGCTCGAGGCGAGCGGCGGACGCTTCGGGCTGCAGACGATGTGCGAGGGCGGCGGGATGGCGAACGCGATGATCATCGAGCGGACGACGTCCTGAGCGCTCGCCGCTCCGGGCGACGAGCCTGCGCCGCCCGATCCGAACACGACGAAGGGACCACCCAGGAATGGAACTGACCGGCACTTCAGCGATCGTCACCGGCGGAGCCTCCGGCCTCGGCCGGGCCACCGCGCGCGCCCTCGTCGACGGCGGGGCGTCCGTCGTGCTCGTCGACCTGCCGGGGCCCCGTGGCGAGGAGGCCGTCGCCGAACTCGGCGGCACCGCCCGCTTCGTCGCCGCCGACGTCGCCGACGAGGCGCAGGTGCGCGCCGCGGTCGCGGCCGCGAGCGCACTCGCCCCGCTCCGCGTGGCCGTGAACTGCGCGGGCATCGCCACCGGCAACCGCACGGTCGGCCGGGAGGGGCCCGCCCCGCTCGACGTGTTCGAGCGGACCATCCGGGTGAACCTCATCGGCACGTTCAACGTGACCCGGCTCGCCGCCGCCGCGATGGCGGAGACCGAGCCGGTCTCCGCGGGCGTCGCGGGCGGACCGGCCACCGCCGAACGCGGCGTCATCGTGAACACGGCGTCCGTCGCGGCCTTCGACGGGCAGATCGGGCAGGCCGCCTACTCCGCCTCGAAGGGCGGGGTCGCGGCGATGACGCTGCCGCTCGCGCGCGACCTCTCGAAGCTGCTCATCCGCGTCGTCACGATCGCGCCCGGGATCTTCGAGACGCCGATGATGGCGGGCATGCCGCAGGAGGTGCAGGACTCACTCGCCGCCCAGGTGCCGCACCCCTCGCGGCTCGGCTCACCGGCCGAGTACGCCGATCTCGTGCGCGCGATCGTGCGCAACCCGATGCTGAACGGCGAGACGATCCGCCTCGATGGCGCCATCCGCATGCAGCCGAAGTAGCCGCTGCTCAGGCGGCGGTGCGGCGCTCCCGGCTCGCCCGCCAGGTCTTCACCACGCCGTCGACGACATCGGCGATCGCCACGCCGACGACGGTCACGACCGCGACGGCCACGACGATCGGCCCGGCGTCGCCCCAGGGCCAGCCCATCGCCGCGAGCGCGTCCGGGTTGAACAGGCGGCCCTCGAGGAGGAGCCAGAGGGCGGGCACTGTGAACGCGAGGTTCAGCAGCACGTTGACGCCGGCGAGCCACCACGTCCAGCCGATCGCGTAGACGGCGACGGCGAAGAGGATCTCGAGCCCGATGATGGCGATGAAGTAGGGCAGCCAGAAGCTCCAGAGCGCGGGGTCGAGCAGCGGCACCGACTCGAGCTGCGGAACCCACGGGATGCCGAACTGCTGCCACACGATGGCGACGGCGAACACCACGAGGAAGAACACCGCGGCGATGAGATCCGCGAGTCGCGAGGTGCGCACGGGCTCCACGGTCGCGGGCAGCTGATCGAGCGTCCACAGCGCGTCGAGGCCGCGCTTGCCCTCGGGGGCGGGCGAGCGCTCGAGCACGGCGAAGACCAGTGTCGTCCAGAACCCGATATGCACGACGACCGAGAGCGACACGACGACCGCCGAGCCGATCACGTCGCCGATCGGGGCGCCCGAGATCGCCTTGCCGAGGGCGACCCCGACGGCGGAGATCGGCACCACGATGGCGAGCAGCAGCTTCAGCAGCCGCCACCAGGTGAGGTAGTAGCGCGGCCCGATGAGCTGGAGCGGTCGGTCGACGTAGCCGGCGGCCAGGGCGACCGGATCGCCGAGCTCGGTGAGCACCGCGCGCTCGGCCTCCTCGGGGGAGGAGCCCTGATCGAGCAGGGCGTCGGTCTCGTCGCCGATGCGCTCGCGCAGCTCCCGCTCGAGCTCGCGGCGCTGGGCCTCGGGCACACTGCGGGCGGCCGCCCAGACGTAGCGGTCGGTCAGCGTGGCGGTCATGAGTCGTCTCCCGTCAGGCGCGAGAGCGCCGCGTCGATGAGTTTCCAGTCGCCGGTGAGCGTCTCGGCGAGACGTTCGCCGGCAGGGCTCGTGCGGTAGAACTTGCGGGGCCTCGCCTCGTCGGTGTTCCATTCGCTCGTGAGCAGCCCCTGCTTCTCGAGCCGGCGCAGCAAGGGGTAGAGGGTGTTCGCGTCGACCGTGATGCCGAGCGCGTTCAGCGACTCGAGCAGGGCGTAGCCGTAGTCGGCGGTGCGCAGGCGGATGAGGCAGGCGAGCACGACGGTGCCGCGGCGCAGCTCCTGGAGGTGGCCGGCGGTGAGATCGTCTGTGCTCATGACTCACACGATACTGTGCATCACACACTATTGCAAGACGCACGATGACGTGCGGATATTCGGGCGCGCGCGGGTGCGGGCCCGCGAGCTCCGCTCTCTGCCGCGTGGGATCCGCTCAGGCCGAGCGGAGCTCCGCCTCGATCGCGGGGGAGAGGTCGCCCCGACCCGCGACCGCGACCTCGTCGAGTCCCTGCCAGGCGGCGGCGCGTCGCAGCACCGGCACGAGCCTCGCCGCCGTCTCCTCGGGCGCACCCGGTTCGACCCAGGCGGACTGCACGCGCAGCACGCCGGCCTGTCGATCGCTCTTCAGGTCGACCCGGCCGACGATGCGGTCGTCGAGCAGCAGCGGCAGGCTGTAGTACCCGAACACCCGTTGCGGCTCGGGCGTGTAGATCTCGATGCGGTAGTGGAAGTCGAACATGCGCTCGGTGCGCGGCCGGAACCACACCACCGGGTCGAAGGGGGACAGCAGCGCGGTGGACTCGATTCGGCGCGGACGGCGGGCGTCGCGGTGCAGCCAGCTCGGCGTCGCCTTGGAGCCGGTGCGCCAGCCCGGCACCTCGACGGGCAGGAGCACGCCCGCCTCCTCGAGCTCGGAGATCGCGCGCCGGACCGGCGCGCGCTTCATGCGCCAGTAGTCGGCGAGGTCGGCCTCGGTGCCGATGCCGAGGGCGGATGCCGCGAGCTCGACGAGCTCGCGGACAGCATCGGGCTCGGGCGGCGCCGAGTCGATCAGCTCGGCGGGCAGCGCCTGCTCGGGCAGCGCGTAGACGCGCTCGAAGCGCCGCCGCTCGACGCAGACCACGTCACCGGTGCGGAACATCATCTCGAGGGTGCGCTTGACATCGGACCAGCCCCACCAGGGCCCGCGCCGCTCGTTCGCGTCGTGCTCGATCTCGCTCGCGCGCAGCGGGCCCTTCGCCGCGAGCTCGGACCGCAGCCACCCCGCGAGGCCGCGGTCGTCGGCGACCCAGCCGCCCCAATCCTCGCCGCGGTCGCGGTACTCGGCTCGGCGGAACTCGAAGAGCGGCCAGAGCCGCCGCGGGATGAAGGCCGCCTGATGCGCCCAGTATTCGACCGTGCGGCCGCGCCGGCCGTAGGTGAGCCGGTCGAGCGCCCCGCGGTCGTAGTGGCCGAGGCGGCTGAAGGCGGGGAGGTAGTGACTGCGCTCGAACACGTTCACCGAGTCGATCTGCAGCAGGCCGAGCCGGTCGACCACGCCGCCGATCGCTCGCGGGCCGGCGGCCTCGCCCGGCTCGAAGACCGGCTTGCCGATGCCCTGCGCGGCGAGCGCGATGCGGCGGGCGAGCGCGGGGCTGACGGTGTCGACCATGTCGGGAGGCTACCGGGCGCCGCCGACATCCGCCGAGTCGCGTCGCGTTCGCCCAGGCCAGCCCAGGCCGGGCCAGGCCAGGCCCGGCCCGGCCGGGCCCGCATGCCGGTGCCGGAATAGGCCGCATTTAGACTGGAGCGATGGAGGACTCGAAGGGGCGGGCTCGAGGCAGGTTCCTGCGACGGTCGCGAGCGGCCGACGCGGAGGCGACGAAGCACGAGGCTCCCGACGAACGGGACGCCCGCGAGGGCGTGCCCTACGGCATGCGGCTCGCCGCGGCCTGGTCCTGGCGGCTGCTGCTCGTCGGCGGCGTCGTCGCGGTCGTGATCTTCCTCGTCATCCAGCTCCGGCTCATCGTGATCCCGCTGCTCGTGGCCGTGCTGCTCTCGGCGCTGCTCGTGCCGTTCAGCCAGTTCCTGCAGCGGCACCGCTGGCCCAAGTGGCTCTCCGTCACGACGGCGATGCTGGCGATGCTCGCCGTCGTCGGCGGGCTGCTGACGCTCGGCATCTGGCAGATCGCGCGCGGTTCCGACGAACTCGCCGCGCAGTCGCTCACCGCCTGGGAGGACCTCAAGGTCTGGCTCCTCGAGGGGCCGTTCCACATCACCGAGGCGCAGCTGAACGACTGGGTCGGCCAGGCCGTCACCGCGATCCAACAGGACTCGGGCGTGCTGTGGAGCGGGGCGCTCTCGGTCGGCTCGAGCTTCGGGCACTTCCTCGCGGGCATGCTGCTCGCCCTGTTCGCGACGCTGTTCATCCTCATCGACGGCCGCGGCATCTGGCGCTGGCTCGTCGGCATCTTCCCGCGTCGCGGCCGCGCGGCCATCGACGGCGCCGGACGCGCGGGCTGGACCACGCTGCAGAACTTCGTGAAGGTGCAGATCCTCGTCGCGACGATCGACGCGGTCGGCATCGGCCTCGGCGCGCTCCTGCTCGGCGTGCCGCTCGCCATCCCGATCGCGGTGCTCGTCTTCCTCGGCTCCTTCATCCCCATCGTCGGCGCCGTGGCGACGGGCGCGCTCGCCGTCTTCGTCGCGCTCGTGTACAACGGCTGGGTCATCGCGCTCATCATGCTCGGCGTGGTGCTCCTCGTGCAGCAGGTCGAGGGGCACGTGCTCCAGCCGCTGATCATGGGCACCGCCGTCAAGGTGCACCCGCTCGGCGTCGTGATCGCCGTCGCGACGGGATCGCTGCTCGCCGGCATCCCAGGCGCCCTCTTCGCCGTGCCGATCGCCGCCGTCGCGAACGTCATGATCGCGTACATCGCGAAGGGCGACTGGAAGCGCGGCAGCCCGCCCGCCGACTCCGACGCGACCTCCCCGCTCTGGCGCACCGTCCCGCAGCGTCCCGGCTTCCAACGAGGAGAACCCACCCCGTGACCATCACCTTCCCCGGCCCCGGGCTCGCCGACTTCGAGCGTGCCCGCGGGATCGTCTCCCGCGTCGCCCGCGAGACGCCCATGGAGTCCTCCCGCTACCTCGCCCGCGTCGTCGGCGCCCCCGTGCATCTGAAGTGCGAGAACCTGCAGCGCACCGGCTCCTACAAGCTCCGCGGCGCCTACCACCGCATGTCGAGCCTGAGCCCGGAGGAGCGCGAGCGCGGCGTCGTGGCCTCCTCGGCGGGCAACCACGCGCAGGGCGTCGCCTTCGCCGCCCGCGAGCTCGGCATCAAGGCGACCATCTTCATGCCCGTCGGCGTCGCCCTGCCGAAGCTCGAGGCGACCCGCGCGTACGGCGCGGACGTCATGCTCGCCGGCGCCTCCTTCGGCGAAACTCAGCAGGCCTCGATCGAGTACGCCGAGCGCACCGGGGCCGTCCTCATCCCGCCCTTCGACCACCCCGACGTCGTCGCCGGCCAGGGCACCCTCGGCCTCGAGATCCTCGACCAGGTGCCCGACGCCGCGACCATCGTCGTGCCGATCGGCGGCGGCGGGCTCGCCGCGGGCATCGCGAGCGCCGCGAAGCAGAAGGCCGCCGCCGAGGGGCGCACGATCCGCGTGATCGGCGTGCAGGCGGCGAACGCCGCCCCGTACCCCGTGTCGATCGACGCGGGGGAGCCGGTGCAGGTGCCCGTGCTGCCCACGATCGCCGACGGCATCGCGGTGTACCGGCCGGGCGAGCTGAACTTCCGCATCATCCGCGAGGCGGTCGACGAGGTCGTCACCGTCGGCGAGGACGACATCGCCCGCGCCCTGCTGGTGCTGCTCGAGCGCGCGAAGCTCGTGGTCGAGCCGGCCGGCGCGGTGTCGGTGGCGGCGCTCCTCACCGGTGCGGTGCAGTCCGAGGGGCCCGTCGTGGCGATGCTCTCGGGCGGCAACATCGACCCGCTCCTCATGCAGCGCGTCATCTCGCACGGCCTCGCCGCCTCGGGCCGGTACCTGACGGTGCGCGTCGGCCTGCCCGATCGGCCGGGGCAGCTCCTGCGCATCGCGGAGCTCCTCGCCGGCTCGCACGCGAACGTGGTGGAGGTGCTGCACACGAGGCACGGCCGCGGTCTGCAGATCTCCGAGGTCGAGATCGACATCTCGGTCGAGACGCGCGGCCCCGAGCATCGCACGCAGGTCGTCGAAGTGCTCCGCAGCGCGGGCTACGCGCCCGTCGTCCTCGACGACTGACGACCGGCTCGCGACGCGCGAGCGCCGCAGACGCAGGATGCCCCGGGCGATTCGCCCGGGGCATCCGTTCGTCCGTGGACCGGGTCGGCTACTCGCCGCCCCAGGTCTCGACGCGCACGATCTCGACCGCGATCTCGCGGCCGTTCGGCGCCTCGTAGCTCGTCTTCTCGCCGACCTTCAGGCCGAGGATGGCGGCGCCGAGCGGGGACTGCTCGCTGAACACGTCGAGCTCGGAGTCGCCCGCGATCTCGCGGCTGCCGATGAGGAAGGTCTCCTCGTCGCCGGCGATGACGGCCGTGATGACGGTGCCGGACTCCACGATGCCCTTCGACGCGGGCGCCTCGCCCACCTCGGCGTGCTTCAGGAGCTCGGCGAGCTGACGGATGCGCGCCTCCTGCTTGCCCTGCTCGTCCTTGGCGGCGTGGTAGCCGCCGTTCTCCTTGAGGTCGCCCTCTTCACGAGCGGCCTCGATGCGCTTGGCGATCTCCTCGCGACCGTGCGTGGAGAGGTGCTCGAGCTCGGCGGCGAGCCGGTCGTAGGCCTCCTGGGTCAGCCAGGTGACGGTGGCGTCCTGCGCCATGGTGCACACTCCTGTTCGGAACTGCGTCCGGAATAGACGTGTCGCCCCGGCGGATGCCGGAGCGAATCTCCAATGTTAGGTGAGCCAGCACCGGTTGATCAAACCGGTGTTCGCCTCCTGCGCGGTGCGCACCGTCTCCGTGAACTCGCGGATCGGCTTGTCGGAGGCGGGGATCTCGACGACCTTCCAGCCGACGACCGTGAAGTCCTCGTTGAACGCCTGCACGATGCACGCGGTCTCGTTGCCCGCGGGCACCGAGAGCTGCCAGGTCACCTCGACGGCGCGCTCGTCGGGCTGGAGCACGTGGCCGAGGTCGGTCGCCTGGATCTGCGGCTTGCTGCCGTCGAGTCCGGCCCACACGACCCAGGCGACGAGCACGATCGCGACGGCGGCGCCGCCGAGCACGAGCAGCAGCCGGTCGCGCGATCGGTTGCGCTTCGTGCGACCGTAGCGGGCCTCGATCGCCTCGGAGGGCGCCGCGGGGGTGTCGGCATCGGCGGGCGACCGTTCGTCGCTCGGGGCGGATGCCGCGGCGTCGGCAGGGCTCACTCGGGCTCCTTCGAGGTGGATCGACTAGGCTGCATCCAGCCTAACGCCGCCCCCTGAAGGGATCCCGATGTTCCTGTCCTCCGCCGTTCCCGCGCTCTCCGCCGTCGTCGTCGCGGCAGAGAAGGAGGAGTTCGACCCGAACACGGTGACGCCCGGCGTCATGGGCTTCGTCGTCACCTTCCTCGTGGCCGTCGCGGTGCTGCTGCTCATCCTCGACATGACCCGCCGCATCCGCCGCACGAACTACCGTGCGCAGGTGCAGGAGCAGCTCGACGCCGAGGAGCGCGCCGAGGCCGAGGGCGCCGCGGAGTCGAGCGACGCGGGCGAGCCCGCGGCCGCCGGCGCGGATGCCTCGGACGCTCCCGCCGAGCCCGGCGCCGCGAAGCGCGACTGACCGCGCGACCGGCGGGTCAGCCCGCGTTGTAGGAGGGCGCGAGCGCGATCAGCAGCGTGGCGGTCCAGTGGCACATGAAGGCGAGCACCGTGCACACGTGGAAGATCTCGTGGAAGCCGAAGTGCCCGGGCCACGGGTTCGGTCGTTTCACGCCGTAGACGACCGCGCCGATCGTGTAGAGCACGCCGCCCACGATCACGAGCACCATCATCGCGACGTTCGCGGCGAGCAGATCGCCGAGGTACATGACCGCGGCCCAGCCGAGCAGCAGATAGAGCGGCACGTAGAGCCAGCGCGGCGCCGTGATCCAGAAGACGCGGAAGCCGATGCCGAGCAGCGCGCCGGCCCAGACGATCGCGAGCAGCACGAAGCCCTTCTCAGGCGGCAGCGCCAGCACGGCCAGCGGGGTGTAGGTGCCCGCGATGAGCAGGAAGATGTTCGCGTGGTCGATGCGCTTCAGGATGACCTTGGTGCGCGGCTTCCAGTTGAAGCGGTGGTAGAGCGCCGAGTTGCCGAAGAGCAGCATCGAGGTGAGCATGAAGACCGCCGAGGCCCACTTCGCCGGGGCGCCGTGGGCGAGGGTGATGAGCACGATGCCCGCGGCGATGGTGACCGGGAAGGTGCCCGCGTGGATCCAGCCGCGCCAGCTCGGCTTCAGCTCGGCCGGATTGGCGAGCGAGGCGTCGAGGAGCGGGATGTTCGGCAGCTCGGGGCCGCGTCCCTCGTCGCGGGCGACCGCGGCGTCGGAGGCGTCGAGCTCGGCGAGCGGGTGCTCGAGCCGCTCGGCGACGTCTTCGGGCTCGCGCGCGTCGGTGGGGGTCATGCACCAAGCGTAGGGCGTCGGCCATCACGATCCGCTGTGAGTGTCGGCCCCGGGTGGGGGTAGCGTAGTCGGGTGCAGAACAGCGATCGGTCCCTTGGTCGCGGTCTCCTCTACCGGATGTATCAACGGCGCCTGCAGCGGGGCCTCGGTCCCGGGTCGGTGCCGCGGCACGTCGCGATGATCATCGACGGCAACCGGCGCTGGGCGAAGCAGCTCGGCTACGACACCGCGGCCCACGGGCATCGGGCCGGCGCGGCGAAGATGCGCGAGTTCCTGGAGTGGTGCGACGACCTCGGCATCCGCGTGGTCACGCTCTACCTGCTGTCGAGCGACAACCTCAGCAACCGCGCCCCCGACGAGCTGGCCGACCTCATCGAGATCATCGCCGAGCTCGCCGAGGAACTCAGCCACTACCGCGACTGGCGCGTGCAGCACGTCGGCAGCGACGCCGGCCTGCCCGAGCCGCTCGTGGCCGCGCTCGACGCCGCCGAGCACCGCACCGCCGACAAGCGAGGCCTGCACGTGAACCTCGCCGTGGGCTACGGCGGGCGCACCGAGATCACCGATGCGATGCGGGCGATCGTCGCCGCGCACCACGCCGAGGGCCGCAGTCTGGAAGACCTGGCCGAGCGGCTCACGCCCGACCTCATCGGCGAGCACCTCTACACCGGCGGTCAGCCCGATCCCGACCTCGTGATCCGCACCTCGGGCGAGCAGCGGCTCAGCGACTTCATGCTGTGGCAGTCGGCGCACAGCGAGTTCTACTTCGTCGAGGCGCTCGGACCCGATCTGCGCAAGGTCGACTTCCTGCGCGCCCTCCGCGACTACGCCAAACGGCACCGGCGCTTCGGCGGCTGAGCCCGCTCGCGACTCCGCCGCACGTGCGGCCGAGCCGTCCGGGCGGTCGGTACGAGCGCTGTTCGCCCCGCGAGCGCTATCCTCAGTGCTGGACTTGCGGAAGGGGCCCATGAGCATCGAGGAGTACGCCGCCGGCTTCACGGAGGAGCCGGGCTATCTCGACTACGGTCGAGTCGGTCCGATCGCCTCCGTCGCGGCGGAGGAGACGCTGGCGCTCACGCAGGTGCTCGCCCGCGCCAGGCACGGCAGCCTCGACGTCATGCGGGAGCAGGACGCCCGGGTCCGCGACGCGGCATCCGCGCTCCTCGGGCTGCCGAGCGAGCAGATCGTGGCGCAGCCCAACACGACGCAGGGGCTCATGCACGCGATGTTCGGCCTCACGGGCGGTGTGCTGCTCTCGGCGGGCGAGTTCCCGAGCCTGCCCATCGCGGCCGTGCGCGCCCGGGAGGCGCTGCACGCGATCACGCCGGTGTGGCTCGAGACCGACCACGGCAAGGTCACCCCGGCGCGCATCCGCGAGCAGCTCGACCCGAGCGTGAAGGCCGTCGCGGTCAGCCTCGTCGACTCCCGTACCGGCTACCTGTGCGATCTCGAGGGCATCCGCCAGGTCATCGGCGACCGGCTCCTGATCGTCGACGCCATCCAGGGCTTCGGCGTGGTCGACGCGCCGTGGGCGCTCGCCGACGTCGTCGTGACCGGCGGGCAGAAGTGGTGCCGCGCCGGCTGGGGCACGGGCGTCCTCGCCCTCAGCGAGCGCGCGCTCGACCGGCTGACGCCCGTCTTCTCCGGCTTCACCGGCACGGAGGAGGACGAGCCCTGGGGCGAGGTGCCGCCGCCGGCCTCGTCGGCCCGGGCGTTCCGGGTGACGAACCCCGACCCGATCGCGGAGGCCCGCTTCGCCGTCGTGCTCGAGCAGCTCGCCCGCGTCGGCGTGCCGCAGGTGAACGCCGCGGTCGCGGAGCGCGTGAGCCGGGTGATCGAGCTCGCCGACGAGTTCGCGATCGCCGTGGCCTCGTCCCGGGACGAGCACGAGCGCGCCGGCATCGTCGTGCTCGAACCGCTGGCCGAACAGGCGACGATCCTCTCCGCCTCCCTGCACAACCACGGCGTCACCGCCACGAGCCGGCAGGGCCGGGTGCGGCTGAGCGTGCACGCGGGCACCACCGAGGAGACCCTCGGCATGCTCCGCGATGCGCTCGTCTCCTACTCGACCGCCGCCAGCTACTGACCGCCCGCCGCTCCGGCTCGACGCCGTGCGCCGTGCGCGGTGCGCGGGGGATGCAGGTGAACGCCCGATATCCGCCCGCGTGTCGCTTCCAGGGTTCCCGCGAAACGGTCGTAGCTTCGCCTCAACGGGTAAATCACCTGTTCGAGTCGGCTCGTGACCGCTCGTAGGAGGATCGCCGGCCGGCGCGTGATCCGAGCGAAATGCTCGGGGCGGGAGCGGTTGTGGCGTCATCGGTTACTCCTGAATCGGTCGGTCGTTCCGCTGGGCGTGCGAAGGCGCGCGACACGGCGGCCGAGCACGAGAAGCTCGCACAGGCCGAGCGCACCTACGTCCTCGACACCTCGGTGCTGCTGAGCGATCCGCGCGCGCTGTTCAACTTCCACGAACACGCGGTGGTGCTGCCCGTCGTGGTCATCACCGAGCTCGAGGCGAAGCGCAACGACCCCGAGATCGGCTACTTCGCGCGGCAGTCGCTGCGACTGCTGGACGAGCTGCGGATCGAGCACGAGCGGCTCGACTTCCCCATCCCGGTCGGCGAGGGCGGCTCGCTGCGCGTCGAGCTCAACCACTCGAACCCCTCGGTGCTGCCGAGCGGACTCCAGCTCGGCGACAACGACTCCCGCATCCTCGCCTGCGCCGCGAACCTGCAGGCCGACGGGGTGCCGGTGACGGTCGTCTCCAAGGACCTGCCCCTCCGCGTGAAGGCCGCCTCGATCGGCCTCGATGCGCAGGAGTACCGGCACGAGCTCGCCATCGACTCCGGCTGGACCGGCATGGCCGAGATCACGCTCGGCTCGAACGACATGGCGCGGCTCTACGAGCGCGAGACGCTCACGACGAGCACGGTGGAGGGGATGCCGATCAACACCGGGCTCGTGCTGCACTCGGACCGCGGCTCGGCGCTCGGCCGGGTCGTGGGGGAGCGCGAGGTGCGGCTCGTGCGCGGGGACCGCGAGGTGTTCGGCGTGCACGGCCGTTCGGCGGAGCAGCGGCTCGCGATCGACCTGCTGCTCGACTCGGAGGTCGGCATCCTCTCGCTCGGCGGCCGAGCGGGCACCGGCAAGTCGGCGCTCGCGCTGTGCGCCGGGCTCGAGGCGGTGCTGGAGCGCCAGCAGCACAAGAAGATCATGGTGTTCCGCCCGCTCTACGCGGTCGGCGGCCAGGAGCTCGGCTACCTGCCCGGCGACCAGGGCGAGAAGATGAACCCCTGGGGGCAGGCGGTGTTCGACACCCTCGGCGCGCTCGTCTCGCAGAACGTGCTCGACGAGGTCGTCGAGCGGGGCATCCTCGAGGTGCTGCCCCTGACCCACATCCGCGGGCGCTCGCTGCACGACGCCTTCGTGATCGTCGACGAGGCGCAGTCGCTCGAACGGAACGTGCTGCTCACGGTACTGAGCCGGATCGGCCAGAACTCGCGGGTCGTGATGACGCACGACGTCGCCCAGCGGGACAATCTGCGGGTGGGCCGGCACGACGGCGTCGCCTCGGTGATCGAGACGCTGAAGGGGCATCCGCTGTTCGGCCACATCACGCTCACCCGCAGCGAGCGCAGCGCGATCGCGGCGCTCGTCTCGGAGATGCTCGACGGCAACGAGCTCGCGTAGCCGGTGCGAGGCGGCCCGGGGCTCCGGCTCCGGGCCGCTTCGCGTGTCGGGCAGGCCGGGTCAGTACATCCGTTCGGCGTAGCTCGGGCCGTAGTACTCCTCGAGCGCCGCGACGGACTCGCCCGGCCGTTCGAGCGCCTGGGCGATGACGGCGCGCCGGGGCGCGGCGTCGGGGGTCCAGCTGGCGGCGTCCCAGGTCTTCGAGCGCAGGAACGCCTTCGAGCAGTGGAAGAACACCTGCTCCACGGCGACCTCGAGCACGAGCTGGGGCACATGTCCGCGCACGGCCATCCGCTCCGCGTACGGGACATCACGGAGCACGCGCGCCCGGCCGTTCACCCGCAGCGTGTCGCCGCGGCCGGGGATGACGAAGACGAGGCCGACGTTCGGGTTCTCGAGCACGTTGTGGAAGCCGTCGGCGCGCCGGTTGCCCGGGCGCTCCGGGATCGCGATCGTCGCGTCGTCGAGGACGAGCGCGAAGCCCGCCGGGTCGCCTTTCGGGGAGACGTCCGCGGCGCCCGAGGCATCCGCCGTCGCGATGAAGCAGAGCGGGGATGCCGCGAGGAACGCCCGGTCGAGCGCGTGCAGCCTCGTGCGCTCCTTCGCCTTCGCGGCGGGCAGCGGCGTGCCGATCAGGGCCTCGAGCTCGGCGCGGTCGGTGACTGGCGTGCCTCCGTGATCCATGCTGCAACGCTACTCCGCCGCAGCACAGCGCGCCGGAGGGTCCGGGTTTCCGTGGCATTGCGGCGCTATCTCGATATAGCTAGAGTTTGGGGATGGCCGCCATCCGGATCACCGACGCCACCGCCGACGTGCTCGAATCACTGCTCGCCGCCGACGAAGCCACCTGGGGCCTTGCCGTCGTGAAGGGCACCGGCCGGCCGGCCGGCACCGTCTACCCGCTCCTGGAACGGCTCGAACGGGTGGGCTGGCTTGACTCCGAGTGGGAGGCCGATACGGAGCGGCCTGGGCCGCGACGTCGGCTCTACCGCCTCACCGGCGAGGGACGCGCCGCCGCGGCGCGGGCGATCGCGCACCGCATCGCCCGGCGGGCGGCCACCACGGCCATCCGCCCGGCGAGCGGCGTCGCGCACGCCGGGGCCGGCGCGTGAGCGCCGAGGGCTGGCTGCGCGGGGCCCTGCTGCTGCTTCCGGACGGGCTGCGGCCGCGCTACCGCGAGGAGTGGCTCGGCTCACTGCGCGACGCCCACGAGCTCGACGTCCCTCGCGCCGCGATCGTTCGAGGCGCGTACCTCACGGCCCTCGGCACGCCGCGCTCGCCCGCCGCGTTCGGGCTCACCCCTGGCGAACTCGGATTCCGCCGCCTGCGCTGGGCGGCGGCGTGGTTCGCGGCGGCGCTGGTGCTGCTGAACGGCGGATGGCTCGTCCCGGGTGAGGCACTGCCGGCGCCGCTCGCGAGCCTCGTCTCGACCGGTCTCGCCGGGCTCGCCATCGTCGCGGCCGGGTCCGGCGCGGTCGCAGCCACGATCGGACTGCGGACGCTGCTGCCCGTGCGGCGGCCGTGGCTCGGCTGGTTCCTCGCCGCCGGCATCGCGCTCGCCGGCGCCGCGGTCGTGCTCGCCCTGCTCGGCGTGTTCGCCCTCGCCTTCGCGCTGCTGCTCGGCTATGTCGCGGGACTCGGCCTCGTCGTGATCGCGATGGCCTGGCCCATCGCCCGCGAGCCCGCGCTGCGCCGCACCGTTCCCGGCATCCCCGCGCGGCTCGGCGTTCGGCGCTCGGCCCTGCTGGCGGCGGCGACGCTGCTCGCCGCCCTCGTCGTCGCCGTGCTGCACCTGCTCGTGTGGAACCCGATGGCGAAGGTTCCCGGCCTCGGTCTCGCCGAGATCTACGCCGAGCTCGCCGCTCGCGGCGAGCATCCGTCGCTCGGCATCGGCTTCGTGATGGCCTGGGCGGCGATGTGGCTGCCGCTCGTGCTGCTGTTCCTCGCGGTGGCGGTGATCGGCCCGCGGGGACCGCTGCGGAACCTCGACGAGCGCCGAGTGGCGCGCTCCGCGCTCGCGGGGCTCGCCGGGATCGGCTTCGGCGTGTTCATCGCCGGCTTCAACCTCGGCATGTCGCTCGCCGACGCCTTCATGACCTCCGGCGGGGACGCCGCGTTCAGCGGTGCGCTGCTCACCGCCGCCGCCACCGTCGCGGGGGTCGCGGCCTGCCTCCGGATCATCCCGCACACCACGGCGCCGGCCGCCGGCTGAGTCGGCGAAGCCGAGCCGGAACGACGGATGCCCCGCGCCGACGAGCGGCACGGGGCATCCGAGTGCTGAGCGCTACAACGCCTGCGGCGGGCGCGTCATGGAAAGCAGGTCGAGCGCCTCGTCGAGCTGGGCCTCGCTCAGCTCGCCGCGCTCTACGTAGCCGAGGTCGATGACGGCCTCGCGCACCGTGATGCCCTTGGCCACCGAGTGCTTCGCGATCTTCGCCGCCGCCTCGTAGCCGATGAGCTTGTTCAGCGGGGTCACGATCGACGGCGACATGCCGGCGAGGGCGGTCGCGCGCTCGGTGTTCGCCTGCAGCCCGTCGACGGTCTTGTCGGCGAGCACGCGCACCGAGTTCGAGAGCAGCCGGATCGACTCGAGCAGTGCGGTGCCCATGACCGGGATCTGCACGTTCAGCTCGAACGAGCCCGAGGCGCCGCCCCAGGCGACGGTCGCGTCGTTGCCGATGACCCGTGCGCAGACCATGAGCACGGCCTCCGGCACGACGGGGTTCACCTTGCCCGGCATGATCGAGGAGCCCGGCTGCAGGTCGGGGATGTGCAGCTCGCCGAGGCCGGTGTTCGGGCCGGAGCCCATCCAGCGCAGGTCGTTGCAGATCTTGGTGAGGCTCACCGCGATGGTGCGCAGCGCGCCCGAGGCGTCGACGAGGCCGTCGCGGTTCGCCTGCGCCTCGAAGTGGTCGGCGGCCTCCGTGATCGGCAGCTCGGTCTCCTGCTGGAGGAGCTCGATGACGAGCTGCGGGAAGCCGGCCGGCGTGTTGATGCCGGTGCCGACGGCGGTGCCGCCGAGCGGGACCTCCGCGACGCGGGGGAGCGCGGTGCGCACCCGCTCGATGCCGAGGCGGATCTGGCGGGCGTAGCCGCCGAACTCCTGGCCGAGGGTGACCGGGGTGGCGTCCATCAGGTGCGTGCGGCCGGCCTTCACGACCCCGGCCCACTCGGCGGCCTTCGCCTCGAGGGACACGGCGAGGTGGTCGAGCGAGGGGATGAGCTCGTCGATGAGCGCGGCCGTGACGGCGATGTGCACCGAGGTCGGGAACACGTCGTTCGAGGACTGCGAGGCGTTGATGTGGTCGTTCGGGTGCACCGGGCGGCCGAGCTTCTCGGTCGCGAGCGTGGCGAGCACCTCGTTCATGTTCATGTTCGAGCTCGTGCCCGAGCCGGTCTGGTAGACGTCGACCGGGAAGTGCTCGACGAAGCCGTGACGGCCCGCGATGACCTCGTCGGCCGCGGCGACGATCGCCTCGGCGAGGTCCTGCTCGAGCACGCCGAGTTTCGCGTTGGCCTGGGCGGCCGACTTCTTGATGCGGGCGAGCGCGGCGATCTGCGCGGGCTCGAGGCCGCTGCCGGAGATCGGGAAGTTCTCGACGGCGCGCTGCGTCTGGGCGCGGTAGAGGGCCTTCGCGGGAACCCTCACCTCACCCATCGTGTCGTGCTCGATGCGGTAGTCGGCGGCGTTGTCCACCACGATGTGTTTCCCTTTCGATCGGCGATGCCGGACGCTCCGGCGGGGCCCGGCTGGCGGCTGGCGTCGGCGGTCAGACCGCGCCGACGACGATGTCGGTCTCGACCCGGCCCTCGAGGAGCCGGTAGTTCGCGCCGACGATAGCCAGCGTACCCGCTGCGATCGCGTCGCTGATCATCTCGGAGGACTCGACGAGCCCGGTCACGGTGTTGCGCAGGTGCTCGCGACCGACGTAGCCGGCGTCGATCCGCGCGGGCTCGACCGGGGCATCGCTCGGCACCCCGGCGACCTTGCGCACGGCCGGCACGATCTTCTCGACGAGCCCGCCGATGTAGGAGGGCAGCGGCGCCGCGTCGGCGGCCTGCGAGTCGATGGCGGCGCGCACCGCGCCGCACTCGTCGTGGGCGAGCACGAGCACGAGCGGCACGTTCAGCACGCCCACCGCGTACTCGAGCGAGCCGAGGGCCGAGTCGGAGACGACCTGACCGGCGTTCCGCACGACGAAGGCGTCGCCGAGCCCGACGTCGAAGATGATCTCCGCCGCGAGGCGCGAGTCGCTGCAGCCGAAGATCGCGACGAGCGGGCGCTGGGCGTGCGCGAGCGAGGCGCGGCGCTCGACGTCCTGACGGGGATGCATCGGGGCGCCGGACACGAAGCGGGCGTTGCCGTCGCGGAGCTCCCGCCAGGTGTCGGCGGGCGTCTTCGGGGTGGAGCTCTTCACGGAGGGATCCTCTCGTTCGGCGGCGGTCGCCGGCTCGGTCACTCGGAACCGGCCGAGCCGTGGGCCGTGATGGTCGGCGCGAGCGCCGTGGCCAGCTCGGCGAACTCCTCGGGCGAGGCGGTGCCGATCAGGATGATGGTCTGCTCGCCGGCCTCGGCGACGAGCCCGTAGCGGGCGTTGCCGACGTCGGCGTCGCTCGTGCGGTTGTCGTACACGGTCCAGTCGACGCCGGCGATCTCGGTCGTGCCGACGGGGAGGGTGCGGGCGAGCTGCGTCGACACCCAGCTCGGGTTCGCGCCGACCGCCTGCGACATGCCGATGTACTCGTCGCCCGGGGTGAGGTAGCCGACGTACCAGGCGGTGACCTGGTCGGCCTTGCTGGTGCGGATCTCGGCGGCGTTCGCGCGCCAGCCCTCGGGCAGCACGGGCACGGCGAGGTCGTTCGAGAACGCGGGCTGCACCTGCTCGGCGACCGCGGGCACGTCGACGTCGCGCTCGATGGCGGTGTTGCTGCGCGGCACGATGAGCACGATGAAGAGCATCAGGCCGAGGCTCGCGACGAGTGCGAGCACGAGGTTGCGCAGCGTCTGGCGCTGGCGGTGCTTGCGGGAGTTCTCGGCCTTGCGGGCGGCGGTCTCTTCCGGCGTCTCCGGGCGGCCGAGCTCGGCGACGACCCGCGGGGCGCGCTCGGCCATCAGGCCTCGCCCTCCGCGTCGGACGGGCTGGATGCCTCGGCGCCGACGCCGGCGCGGGCGGCGTCGAGCCGGGCCTTCGCGCCGATCAGCCACTCCTCGCAGCGCGCCGCGAGGGCCTCGCCGCGCTCCCACAGCGCGAGCGACTGCTCGAGCGTCGCGGAACCCTGCTCGAGTTCGGCGACGACGCGCACGAGCTCGTCGCGCGCCTGCTCGTAGCTGAGCTCGGCGAGGTCGGGGGAGGAGGGCATGTCCGTCATTCTATTCGCCGCGGCCGGCGGCATCCGGCGCGGGCCCCTCGGAGACCGCGGCGACCGTGCCCTCGGCGAGGGTGAGCGTGAGCCGGGCGCCCGGGGGCGCCGCGGCGGGGGCGCGTACGACGTGCCCGTCGTCGCCCTGCACGATCGCGTAGCCGCGGTCGAGCGTCGCCTGGGGGGAGAGGGCGCGGAGGTGCCCGCGCAGTTCGCCGAGGCGGTGCTCCTGCCGCTCGACGAGCCGGTCGACGAGCTCGGTGCCGCGGGCGACCCAGCGGGTGAGCTCCTCGGCGCGGCGGTCGACGATCCAGCCGCCGTCCGCGAGCGAGGGCCGCGAGCGCAGGTGCCCGATGCGGTCGATCTCGTGGGCGAGGAAGCCCTGCAGGCGCATCGTCAGCCGGGAGCGCGCCTGCCCCACCCGGGCGAGCTCCTCGGCGACGTCGGGCACGACGCGCTTCGCGGCATCCGTCGGCGTCGAGGCGCGCAGGTCGGCGACCTCGTCGAGGAGCGGCCGGTCGGCCTCGTGGCCGATCGCGCTCACGATCGGGGTCGTGGCCGCCGCGGCGGCGCGGACGACGCGTTCGTCGCTGAACGGCAGCAGGTTCTGGAAGTCGCCGCCGCCGCGGGCGACGATGATGACCTCGACCTCGGGGTCGGCGTCGAGCCGCTCGATCGCGCGGGTCACCTCGCCCACGGCGCGGTCGCCCTGCACGGCGGCGTGCACCACGCGGAAGTCGACCGCGGGCCAGCGCAGCCGGGCGTTGCGCAGCACGTCCTTCTCGGCGTCGGAGTCCTTGCCGGTCACGAGCCCGACGACACCCGGCAGGAACGGCAGCCGGCGCTTGCGCTCGAGCGCGAACAGCCCCTCGGCGGCGAGCTGGGCGCGCAGGCGTTCGAGGCGCTCGAGCAGGTCGCCGAGGCCGACGTGCTTCAGCTCGAAGACCTGGAAGGTGAGGCTGCCGCCCTTCACCCACCAGTTCGGCTTCACGAGCGCGACGACCCGGTCGCCCTGCTTGAAGTCCTCCGGCAGCCGCGCCCGCACGCTCGACCACAGCGTGAACGACACCGTGGCCGCCTGATCGAGGTCCTTCAGCTTGCCGTAGACGTTGCCCGCGGAGACGCCCCACTGGGTGATCTCGCCCTCGACCCAGACCGTGCCGAGCCGGTCGATCCACTCCTTGACCTTCGTCGAGAGCAGGGCGACGGGCCAGGGCTCGTCGCGCGTCGCCGGCGCCTGCGTCACTCTGCCTCCCGGGAGCTCGTCAGCCTGGGCCACGTAGGATGGACATCGTGACGAGCTCGATTGATGCCCCGCGGGTCGGCCTCGGCATGCCGAGGATTCCGAGCGTGCGAGGCCGGCTCAAGGATATCCCCGCCGGCCGACCCAAGCGCGTGCTGCTCGCCGCGCCCCGCGGCTACTGCGCCGGCGTCGACCGCGCCGTGATCGCCGTCGAGAAGGCGCTCGAGCACTACGGCGCCCCCGTGTACGTGCGCAAGCAGATCGTGCACAACATCCACGTCGTGACCGAGCTCGAGAAGCAGGGCGCGATCTTCGTCGACGAGGTCGACGAGGTGCCGGAGGGCGCGCACATCGTGTTCAGCGCGCACGGCGTCTCACCCGCGGTGGTCAACGCTGCAGCCGACCGCGGCCTGCACGCGATCGACGCGACCTGCCCGCTCGTGACGAAGGTGCACCGCGAGGCCGTGCGCTTCGCCCGCGACGACTTCGAGATCCTGCTCATCGGCCACGAGGGCCACGAGGAGGTCGAGGGCACGGCCGGCGAGGCGCCCGACCACGTCACGCTCGTGAACAGCCCCGACGACGTGCCCGACATCGAGGTGCGCGACCCCGACAAGGTCGTCTGGCTCTCGCAGACGACGCTCTCGGTCGACGAGACGATGGAGACCGTGCGCCGGCTGCGCGAGCGCTTCCCGAACCTGCAGGACCCGCCGTCCGACGACATCTGCTACGCCACGCAGAACCGCCAGGTCGCGATCAAGAAGGTCGCCGCCGAGGCGGAGCTCGTGATCGTGGTGGGCTCGGCCAACTCGTCCAACAGCGTGCGCCTCGTCGAGGTCGCGCTCGAGAACGGCGCCAAGGCCGCCTACCGGGTCGACTACTCGAGCGAGATCCGTCAGGAGTGGCTCGACGGCGTCGCCACGGTCGGCGTCACGAGCGGCGCCTCGGTGCCGGAGGGGCTCGTCAAGGAGGTGCTCCTCGAGCTCGCCGACGCGGGCTACGGCGAGGTCGCCGAGGTGAAGACGGCCGAGGAGGACCTGATGTTCTCGCTGCCGAAGGAACTCCGCAAGGATCTCGCGGGCAACCGCGACGCGCGCGCCCTCGGCGGACGCACGCGCGCGAACGGCTGAGCGCCCCGCCCCGTCGGGCGGACGGACCCCCTGATCGGCATTCGCCTCGGGCGAACACGATTGGAGTGAGCGCTCACTCAGCGTAGGCTCCCGCTCGTGAGCACGACGAGCGAGACCCGCAGAGGGCGGGCGAAGCCGATGTCCGTCGACGAGCGCCGCGAGGCGATCGCCCGGGCGACCCTGCCGCTGCTCATGGCCCACGGGCGCGACGTCACCACCCGGCAGATCGCCGAGGCGGCGGGGGTCGCCGAAGGCACGCTCTTCCGCGTCTACGAGAACAAGGACGCGATCGTGGATGCCGCGGTCGCGGCCTACCTCGAGCCGGGCCCCTTCCGCGCGGAGCTCCGGCGCATCGATCCCGGGCTGCCCTTGGAGCTCAAGGTGCGGATGATCATCGACCGCTTCCACGACCGCTTCGCCGGGATCTTCGGCGTCTTCGCCGCGCTCGGCACCCACCCGCGGCCCCCGGTCGACGTGAACGTCGACGCGATCGTGGCGATCTTCGCCGAGCTGCTCGAGCCGGAGCTCGAGCGCCTCCGGGTGCCGCCGGCCACCGTCTTCGCCTTCGTCCGGGTCGTCGCGTTCGCCTCGGCCCTGCCGCACTTCAGCTCCACGATCTCGCTCGATTCCGCCGAGCTCGCGAGCCTCGTCTGCCGGGGCATCGCGCACGATCCGCCGCCCGCGGCGGCCGAGCCATCCGCCATCCCCACCGACCTTCCCACCACCGAGAGGAGCGAGCCGTGCTCGTAACCCTGCTTCGGCGATATCTGCGGCCGTACTGGCCGCTCCTCGTCGCCGTCGTCGTCTTCCAGCTCGCGCAGTCGATCGCCTCGCTCTACCTGCCGAGCCTCAACGCCGACATCATCGACGACGGCGTCGCGACCGGCGACACCGGCACCATCTTCCGCCTCGGCGGGATCATGCTCGCGATCACCCTCGTGCAGGTCGCCTGCGCGATCGCCGCCGTCTACTTCGGCGCCCGCGCCGCGATGGCCCTCGGCCGCGACCTCCGCCGCGCCGTGTTCCGCCGCGTCTCCGACTTCTCGGAGCAGGAGGTGTCCCGCTTCGGCGCGCCGAGCCTCATCACCCGCTCGACGAACGACGTGCAGCAGGTGCAGATGCTCGTGCTGATGAGCTGCACGATCCTCGTGTCCGCGCCGATCCTCGCGATCGGCGGCGTCATCATGGCGCTCCGAGAGGACCTGCAGCTCTCCTGGATCATGGTCGTCGCCGTGCCCGTGCTGCTCGTCTCGGTGGGGCTCATCATCAGCCGCATGGTGCCGCTGTTCCAGTCGATGCAGCGCAAGATCGACAACGTCAACCGGGTGCTGCGCGAGCAGCTCACCGGCATCCGCGTCATCCGCGCCTTCGTCCGCGAGGGCGTCGAGAGCGAGCGCTTCGACGAGGCCAACGACCAGCTCACCGACACCGCGCTCAAGGCGGGCCGGCTGTTCGCGCTCGTGTTCCCGATCGTCATGCTCGTGCTGAACCTCTCGAGCATCGCCGTGCTCTGGTTCGGCGCGTTCCGGGTCGAGGACGGCTCCATGCAGATCGGCTCGCTCACCGCCTTCCTCAGCTACCTCATCCAGATCCTCATGGCCGTGATGATGGCGACGATGATCGCGTTCCTGCTGCCGCGCGCGGCGGTGTCGGCGGGACGCATCGGCGAGGTCCTCGAGACCGAGCCGAGCGTCGTCGAGCCGACCGCCCCCGTGAGCGAGCTCAGCGAGCCCGGCACCGTCGAGTTCCGCGACGTCACCTTCGCGTACCCCGGCGCCGACGAACCCGTGCTGCGCAAGGTGAGCTTCACCGCCCGTCCCGGCGAGGTGACCGCGATCATCGGCAGCACCGGCGCGGGCAAGACGACGATCGTGAACCTCGCCGCGCGGCTCTTCGACGCGACCTCCGGCAGCGTGCGCGTCGGCGGCGTCGACGTGCGCGAGCTCGACCCCGAGGTGCTGAACGCGCAGTTCGGCCTCGTGCCGCAGAAGCCGTACCTCTTCGCCGGCACCGTCGCCTCGACGCTGCGCTACGGCAACCCGGACGCGAGCGACGCAGAGCTCTGGGCCGCGCTCGAGACCGCGCAGGCCCGCGACTTCGTCGAGGCGATGCCGGAGCAGCTCGAGGCGCCGATCGCGCAGGGCGGCACGAACGTGTCCGGCGGGCAGCGGCAGCGGCTCTCCATCGCCCGTGCGCTCGTCAAACGGCCGTCGGTGTTCCTCTTCGACGACTCGTTCTCCGCGCTCGACACCGCGACCGACGCGCGCCTGCGGGCCGCGCTCGAACGCACCGTCGGCGACGCCACGATGATCGTCGTCGCCCAGCGCGTCGCCACGATCACGGGCGCCGACCAGATCCTCGTGATCGAGGACGGCCGCATCGTCGACCGGGGCACCCACACCGAACTGCTCGAACGCTCGCAGCCGTACCGCGAGATCGTCGAGAGCCAGCTGAGCGTCGAGGAGGCGGCATGAGCGAGACGAGGACCCCGCGTCCCCCGGTGCGCCGGGGCCCCATGGGCGGCGGGCCGATGGGCGGCATGGGCATGCCCGCCGAGAAGTCGATGAACTTCGGCCCCTCGGCGAAGCGCCTCGTCGGGCGGCTCGCACCCGAGCGCGGCCCCGTCGTGTTCGTCATCCTGCTGGGCGTCGTGAGCGTCGTGTTCTCGGTGCTCGGCCCGAAGATCCTCGGCCAGGCCACGAACCTCATCTTCGAGGGCTTCTTCTCGGCGCAGCTGCCGGCGGGCGCCACCAAGGAGCAGATCGTCGAGGGGCTGCGCGCGCAGGGACAGGACCAGCAGGCCGATCTGCTGTCCTCGCTGAACCTCACGCCGGGGCAGGGCATCGACTTCGGCGCGGTCGCGACCGTGCTGCTCTGGGTGCTCGCGCTGTACGTGCTGTCCTCGCTGTTCGGCTGGGCGCAGGCGTACGTGCTGAACGGCGTCACGCAGCGCACCGTGTACCGGCTGCGCCGCGAGGTCGAGGAGAAGATCCACCGGCTGCCCCTGTCGTACTTCGACAAGATGCAGCGCGGCGAGCTGCTCTCCCGCGTCACGAACGACATCGACAACATCTCCCAGACGCTGCAGCAGACGATGAGCCAGCTGCTCACCTCGCTGCTCACCGTCATCGGCGTGCTCGTGATGATGTTCGTCATCTCGCCGTGGCTCGCGCTCATCGCGCTCGTCACGATCCCGGCGACGCTGCTCATCACGACCGTCATCGCCAAGCGCTCGCAGAAGCAGTTCGTGGCGCAGTGGACCCACACGGGCGTGCTGAACGCGCGCATCGAGGAGGCCTACTCGGGCCACTCGCTCGTGCGCGTCTTCGGCCGCAGGAAGGAGGTCGAGCAGTCCTTCGACGAGAAGAACGAGGAGCTGTACCAGGCCAGCTTCGGCGCCCAGTTCGTGAGCGGCATCATCATGCCCGCCATGATGTTCGTCGGGAACCTGGTCTACGTCGTCATCGCGGTCGTCGGCGGCCTCATGGTCTCGGGCGGCTCGATCTCGCTCGGCGACGTGCAGGCGTTCATCCAGTACTCCCGGCAGTTCACCCAGCCGCTCAGCCAGCTGGGCGCGATGGCGAACCTGCTGCAGTCCGGCGTCGCGAGCGCCGAGCGCGTGTTCGAGCTGCTGGACGCCGAGGAGCAGGTGCCCGACCCCGTCGAGCCGGAGGCGCCCGCCGAGGAGTCCGGCCGACTCGTCTTCGAGGACGTCTCGTTCTCCTACGACCCCGAGACTCCCCTCATCGAGGACCTCTCGCTCGTCGCGGAGCCCGGCCAGTCGATCGCGATCGTCGGCCCGACCGGGGCCGGCAAGACGACACTCGTGAACCTGATCATGCGTTTCTACGAGCTCGACGGCGGCCGGATCACCCTCGACGGCGTCGACGTCACGAAGATGACCCGCGACGAGCTGCGCGGCCGCATGGGCATGGTGCTGCAGGACACCTGGCTGTTCGCCGGCACCATCCGCGAGAACATCGCCTACGGCCGGCCGGATGCCACGGAGGAGGAGATCCTGGACGCCGCCCGGGCGACGTACGTCGATCGCTTCGTGCGCTCGCTGCCCGACGGCTACGACACCGTGCTGGACGACGAGGCGTCGAACCTCTCGGCGGGCGAGCGGCAGCTCGTGACCATCGCGCGGGCGTTCCTCGCGCAGCCCTCGGTGCTCATCCTCGACGAGGCGACGAGCTCCGTGGACACCCGCACCGAGCTGCTCCTGCAGCACGCGATGAACGCCCTGCGGGCCGACCGCACGAGCTTCGTCATCGCGCACCGGCTGTCGACGATCCGTGACGCCGACCTCATCCTCGTGATGGAGGCGGGGCACATCGTCGAGCAGGGCACGCACGGCGAGCTGCTCGCAGCGGGCGGCGCGTACGCCCGCCTCTACGAGGCGCAGTTCGCCGCCCCCATCGAGGACGACGCGGAGGACGCGGTCGCCTCCTGACGGGCCGCCGCCGGTGAGACGAGCGCGGGGTCCGGATGCGTCATCCGGACGCCGCGCTCAGCCGGTGCTCTGCGGGCTACGGCGTCGGGCTCGGCGTCGGCGTGGTGACGCCGGTGACGAAGTCGACGTACGTGGGGTCGTTCAGCATCACGATCGACAGCAGCACGAGCGTCACGACGAAGGAGGCCGCACCGCCCGCGAGCGGGATCCAGAAGGCGAGGCGCCCCGCGCGCAGACGGAGGACCGAGAGGCCGAGCACGACGGCGTAGAGGGCGAGCTGGATGATCGTGCCGACGAGCACGAGCGTGGGCAGCCACTCGGGCGGCGTGAACGTGCCGACGCCCATCAGGTCGTAGCTGAGCTGCATCTGCCGGGGGATCTCCTGCAGCGACGCCGCGGAGTTCCAGGCGCCGAACGCGCCGAACGCGAGCAGGCCGATGGTGAGGATGCGGTCCCAGCCGGGGGCGCGACGGGCCGGCTTCGCCGGGGCATCCGACGGCGTCGGCTGCTGCGGGGCCGGGACGGGCTCGGGGCGCGCCGGCTGGGCGGGCGTGCTCGACTCGGCCGACTCCGGCGGCTGCCAGCTCCAGCCGGGCGGCGCGTACTCGCCGTAGCGAGGACGAGGCCGCTCGTCCGCGGACGGGGGAGCGGGGGTGCCCGGCTCCGGCGTCTCGGGACGGGCGGCCTCGTCGTTCGTCATCTCGGCCTTAGGCGCTGATCGACTGGCCGGCGGAGCCGAGCTGGCGGGTCGACTCGCCGACGCGGACGGCCATCGCCGACTCGGCGACCTTGCCCCAGGCGCGCGGGTCGTACTGCTTCTTGTTGCCGACGCCGCCGTCGACCTTCAGCACGCCGTCGTAGTTCTGGAACATGTAGCCCGCGATCGAACGGGTGAACGCGTACTGGGTGTCGGTGTCGATGTTCATCTTCACGACGCCGTTCGCGACCGCCTCGGCGATCTCGGCGTCGGTCGAGCCGGAGCCGCCGTGGAAGACGAGGTCGAGCGGCTTCGGGCCCGTGCCGTACTTGGCGGCGAGGCCGTCCTGGATCTCCTTCAGGAGCGCGGGGCGCAGCTTGACGTTGCCGGGCGCGTAGACGCCGTGCACGTTGCCGAAGGTCAGAGCGGCCATGTAGCGGCCCTGCTCGCCGAGGCCGAGCGCCTCGACCGTCGAGATCGCGTCCTCGAGCGTCGTGTAGAGCGCCTCGTTGGAGCCCTCGTGCTTGACGCCGTCCTCCTCGCCGCCGACGACGCCGATCTCGACCTCGAGGATCGCGTTGATCGCCTTCATGCGGGGCAGGATCTCCTTGGCGATCTCGAGATTCTCGTCGAGCGGCACGGCCGAGCCGTCCCACATGTGCGACTGGAAGATCGGGTTGCCACCGGCCTTCACCGCCTCCTCGGAGGCCTCGAGCAGGGGGAACACGAAGTCGGCGAGGGCCGGCTTCGGGCAGTGGTCGGTGTGCAGCGCGACGGTGATCGGGTACGACTTGGCGACCTCGTGCGCGAAGCGCGCGAAGGCGAGGGCGCCGGTCGCGCGGGCCTTCACGGTGTGCCCGGCGAAGTAGTCGGCACCGCCCGTGGTGACCTGGATGATGCCGTCGGAGCCCGCCTCGGTGAGGCCCTGCAGCACCGCGTTCAGCGTCTGCGAGCTCGAGACGTTGAAGGCCGGGAAGGCGAAGCCTTTGGCCTTGGCGGTGTCGAGCATCTCGGCGTACTGCTCGGGAGTTGCGATGGGCATGGAGGCTCCTTCGTGACGACAGCGGGATCGGCACGAGTCTACCGAGTTCGCGCGCCGCGCCCAGGGGTGCACCGGGGTCGGCCAGGATGATGGCGTGATCGTTTCGCTCGATGTCGTTGATCTGACGGACCCCCTGCGCTCGGCGGTCGCCGCTGCGGCGGCCGGATGCCTGCCGCTCGTCGGCGGGGGCGATGGCGACGCGCTCGACGGGGCGGCGGTCGCGGCCATGCGAGGGGCGCTCGCCTCGGTGCCGGTCGAGGGACGTGTCGTCGTCGGCGAGGGCGAGAAGGACGGGGCCCCGATGCTGAGCCCGGGCGAGCGCTTCGGCCGGGGCGGCGTCGCCGTCGACCTCGCGGTCGATCCCGTGGACGGCACCCGGCTCGCGGCGGCCGGCCGGCCGGGCGCGATGGCCGTGGCCGCGGCGACGGCCCGGGGCGGCTTCTTCGACATCGGGCCGGCGCACTACCTCGACAAGCTCGTCACCTGGGTGCCGGGCCTCGGAGCGACGGATGCCCCGGACGGCGAGCTCCTCGCGGCGGTTCCCGCGCTCGTGGCGCGGGCGGCCGAACTGCGCGGCGTCCGCGCCGCCGAGGTGCGCATCGCCGTGCAGGAGCGCCCGCGCAATCGTGCTCACGCCGCGGCGGTGCGGGCGAGCGGGGCCGAGCTCGTCGCCTTCGAGCACGGAGAGGTGGAGCGCAGTCTGCGTGCGCTGCACCGGGGAGCGCGCGACGCGGCGACGCGCGCCGGGGCGTCCTGGGCGTCCGAGGCATCCGACCTCGGATCGCTCGGCGACGGGCCCCTCGATGCCGTCCTCGGCATCGGCGGCGCGCCGGAGGGGATCATCGTGGCCGGGGCGGCCCTCGCACTCGGCGGATCGATGCTCGCCCGCTTCGCCCCGCAGTCCCGGCGCGAGGACGAGCGGGTCCGCAGCGCCCTCGGAGCGGACGTCGTCGACCCGCGGCGGGTGATTCCTCTCGACGTGCTCTGCGCTGGGCCGGCCGAGCTCGTCGTCGCCGCCGTCACCCCGTGCGAGATCGGCGTCGAGCTCCCGGGCGCCGAGGATCGTGCCGGCGGGGTGCGGGTGGCGTGGTGGTCGGCCGCCTCGGGACGGCACGGGCGGATGGACTTGCCGCGCGGTTAAGAACGGGCGAAATTGCACGGCCGTGCACGCCGAAACCGCGTCGGGTTTCGTGGCGGCTCGTTAGGCTCGTGGTGGCGGGAACACCGCCGATCGGCGCGCCGCGAGACGATCCGCGGCGCAGATGCGTCCTGGAGGACCCCCTCATGAGCAACGAAGCCAGCCTGTTCCACCACCCCGACCGCAACCTCGCGCTGGAGCTCGTGCGTGCGACCGAGGCGGCGGCGATCCGGGCGGTTCCGTGGATCGGCAAGGGCGACAAGAACGCGGCCGACGGCGCCGCGGTCGACGCCATGCGGGCTTTCCTCGCGACGGTCGACTTCGACGGCGTCATCGTCATCGGCGAGGGTGAGAAGGACGAAGCCCCGATGCTCTTCAACGGGGAGCGCGTCGGCTCGGGCAACGGCCCGGCCTGCGACATCGCGGTCGACCCGATCGACGGCACCTCGCTCACCGCGGCGGGCCGTTCGCACGCGCTCTCGGTGCTGGCGGTCTCCGACCGGGGCACGATGCTCGACGCCTCCAGCGTCTTCTACATGGACAAGATCGTCACCGGCCCGGCGGGCCGTGGCGTCGTCGACATCCGCAAGCCGATCGGCGAGAACATCCGCGCGTATGCGGCCGCGATCGGCAAGGACGTCGCCGATGTGCGCGTCGCCGTGCTCGACCGTCCGCGACACGAGCAGTTGATCGCCGACATCCGCGCCGCGGGCGCCGGCACCCGGCTCATCCTCGACGGCGACGTCGCGGGCGGCATCAACGCGGCCCGGCACGACTCGCGCATCGACATGTGCGTCGGCATCGGCGGCAGCCCCGAGGGCATCACGACCGCGTGCGCCGTGAAGGCGCTCGGCGGCTTCATGCAGGGCCGCCTCGCGCCGAAGGACGACGAGGAGCGCGCCCGCGGTGCCGCGGCGGGGCTCGATGTCGACGCGGTGCTCGAACTCGAGGACATGGTGCGCGGCGACAACACCTTCTTCGTCGCGACCGGCGTGACCGACGGCGCGCTCGTCGCGGGCGTGAAGCGCGAGGGCGACTACATCACGACGGAATCGGTCGTGCTGCGCTCGAAGTCGGGCACGCTGCGCCGCGTGCAGGCGGAGCACCTCGCCTCGAAGTGGCTCGACGAGGACTGAGTCCAGCCCCTCGACGCGATCCTGCTCGCGTGCCAGGCTGTGCCCTGGACCGATCGAGGAGGGTGCCATGATCGAGATTCGCGATGCGTTCCCCGGCTTCGCCGTGCGGGAGGTCGAGGCGGCGCTCGCGTTCTATCGCGACGTGCTGGGGCTCGAGGTGGGCGAGGCGATGGGCGGTTTCCGCTTCGCGCTGCCGTCGGGCCAGTCGGTGTTCGTCTACGGCAAGCCGGACCACAGTCCGGCGCCGTTCACGATCCTGAACTTCGAGGTCGACGACCTCGACGCCGCCGTCGACGCGCTGAACGCGGCGGGCGTGGTGACGAAGATCTACTCGGGCGAGCAGGACTACGGCACCGACGAGCGCGGGATCGCGCACGGCCGGGAGTCAGGCATGAGCCCGGACATCTGCTGGTTCCGCGACCCCTCCGACAACGTGCTCAGCGTGCTGCGCAGCTGAGCTTCTGGACGTCGCTGCGCGGCTCACTCCGGCTGCCGGCGGCTGAGCGCGGCGGGCGTCGCCGGACTCAGTCGTCGTCGCCGAGCCGAGCCCGGATGCCCGCATCGATGTCGGCGAAGACGTCGAGTTCGTCGGCCGCTGCGCCTGAGGGCTCCGCGGGCGACTCGAGCACCTCGGCGTCGGCGACGTCGCCTGCGGCCTCGACAGCGTCGCGCTCGGCGGGGATGGCCGTGGTGAACTCGTACGCGGTCAGCTCGCGCGGGCTCTCTTCGATGCCTTCGAGGGTGGCGAGCACCTTCGTCTCGTCGAGCGCCTTGAGCTTGCGGGCGGTCGGCAGCACACGCGACTCGAGCGAGCCGACGAAGGTGTTGTAGTCCTTCACGGTGCGTTCGATGGTGCGGCCGAGCTTCTCGATCTGCCCGGCGGTGGTGGCGAGACGGCCGTAGAGCTCGCGGCTGAGGTCGAAGAGCGTCTTCGCCTCCTTCGTGAGCACGTCCTGCTGCCAGCTGAACGCGACGGTCTTCAGCACCGACCAGAGCGTGACGGGCGAGGCGAGGGCGACCCGCTTCGAGAAGGCGAACTCGAGCAGCGAGGGATCGGCCTCGAGCGCGCTCGAGATGAGGGACTCGCTCGGGATGAACGCGATGACCATCTCGGGGGAGGCGCCGAGCCCCTCCCAGTACGTCTTGCCGCCGAGCGCCGTGATGTGGTCGCGCACGGCCTTCACGTGGTTCTTCATCAGGCTCTCGCGGCGGCCGGCGTCGGCGCCGGTCGCGGTCGCCGGGATCTGGCTCGCCTCGAGGTAGGCGTTGAACGGCACCTTGGCGTCGACGGCGATGTGCTTGCCGCCCGGCAGGTGGATGACCATGTCGGGGCGGCCGGCGCCGGCGTCGGTGGTGACCGAGTGCTGCGTGTCGAAGTCCACGCGCTCGATGAGCCCCGCGGCCTCGACCACGCTGCGCAGCTGGGTCTCGCCCCAGACGCCACGGGTGCTGTTGGACCGCAGGGCCGAGGCGAGCGACTCGGCCGTGGAGCGGAGCCGCTCCTCGTTCTCGGCGGCGATCTTCAGCTGCTGGCTGAGCTCGCCGTGCTGCTGATGCCGCTGCGTCTCGAGCGCGGTGACCTTGCTCTGCATCTCGGTGAGGGTCTGCTTGACGGGCGCGAGCGCCTGGAGCACCTTGCTGTCGGCGGCCTCGCGCTGCTCGCGCTCGCGCCGCTCGAGCTCGTGGCGCTCGACGATCTCGCGGTACTGCTGCCTGGCGCTGAGGATCTGCTCGCGCAGCCCCTCGGCGGTCGCCTCGATCGCGGAGAGCTCGGCGCGGAGCTCGGCCTGCGCACGCTGCTCGTCGGCGAGCAGTCGGGAGCGCTCGGCCGCGTGCTCGGCCTGCAGGGCGGCCAGCTGCGCCTCGTGGCGGGCCGCGACGAGCGCCGGGTCTTCGGTCGGTGCGGCGTCGGGGATGCCGGCGGCCCGGCGCGACGCCAGCACCCAGGTGGCGAGCCCCCCGAGGGCGGCGCCGACGAGGAGGCCGATGATGAGCAGCAGGATCTCCATGCCGACAGTGTCGCAGCCGCCTCCGACATCGGCGCCGAGGCGCCCGGCGAGCCGGGACCGCGCACCGGCCGAGTACGCCTACTGCAGGGCCATCGGCCCGTGCGCGGCCTCGCGGGCCTTGACGGCGCGGGCGCCGAGCGCACCGACGCGCACGCCCGTGACGTGGGCGAGTCGCTCGAGGTCGTCGGCCTCGTGGCGCTTGGCGGAGTGCGCGACGATCGCGGCGCACGCCTCGGCGTCGTCGAGCGCGTTGTGGTGCGAGAAGTCCTCGAAGCCCGCCGCCATCGCGGCGACCGGGAGCCGGTACGAGTCGAGGTGGTAGGTCTTGCGCGCCACCTGCAGGCTGCACAGGTAGCGGTGGTCTGGAACGGGCAGTTCGAGCACCGCGCAGCTCTTCTCGATCACGCCCATGTCGAAGCCCGCGTTGTGCGCGACGAGCCAGTCGCCGCCGGCGAACTCGCGGAACTCGGCGAGTCGATCGCCCCAGCCGGGGGCTTCGGCGACCATCTCGGGCGTGATGCCGTGGATGCGCACGTTCCACTCCATGAACTCGTCGTGCGGGAACGGCGGGCGCAGCAGCCAGTACTCGCGCTCGACGACGCGGCCGTCGCGCACCTTCACCATGCCGATCGAACAGGCGGAGGCTCCAGAGGAGTTCGCGGTCTCGAAGTCGATGGCGGTGAAGTCCACTGGCATGCGGGCATCGTCGCACGCGCCTCCGACGGTTGACGGATGCCTCGCCGCGGGCGTGGAATGGGAGGCATGAATCCGGGGGATGCCGAGACGCAGCGGCACGCGAGGTCGTTCGGCGACGCGGCATCCGTCTATCAGGCCGCCCGTCCCGGCTACCCGGCCGAGGCGGTCGCCTGGCTGATCGGCGACGCCGCCCGGGTGCTCGACCTCGGCGCCGGCACCGGCAAGCTCACCCAGGCGCTCGTCGCGCTCGACCGCGAGGTGATCGCGGTCGACCCGGTCGAGGAGATGCTCGAAGAACTGGAGGTCGCGGTGCCCGGCGTGCCGCGCATCCTCGGTACGGCCGAGGACATCCCGCTCGAAGACGGCTCGGTCGACGCGGTCGTCGCCGGTCAGGCGTGGCACTGGTTCATCCCGTCCCGCGCGGTGCCGGAGATCGCGCGCGTGCTGCGGCCGGGCGGCGTGCTGGGCCTCGTCTGGAACAGCCGCGACACGAGCGTGGGCTGGCTCAAGGAGGCCGGCGAGATCATGCACGAGCGGCACGACGCGAGCGCGAGCTTCGAGCAGTACGTGCAGATCGGCCCGCCCTTCGGCCCGATCGATGAGCACACCGTGGAGTGGACCGCCCGGATGAGCCGCGCCGGATTCCTCGACCTCGTGCGCTCCCGCTCCTACTTCATCACCTCGAGCCCCGGCGCCCAGCGCGACACGATCGCCCAGCTGGAGCGGCTGTTCGCGCGGCATCCCGACCTCGCCGGCCACGACGAGCTCGACGTGCCGTACCGCACCCGCTGCTTCCGCGCCCGCCTCGACGGCTGAGCCCCACGCCGGGCCGGCGAAGCCCGGCCGGGCGGAACCGCGCGGCACCGGTACGATAGAGCCCCGTGGCTCTCACTATCGGCATCGTCGGCCTGCCCAACGTCGGCAAGTCCACCCTCTTCAACGCCCTCACCAAGAACCAGGTGCTCGCGGCGAACTACCCGTTCGCGACGATCGAGCCGAACGTGGGCGTCGTGAACCTGCCCGACCCGCGGCTCGAGACGCTCGCCGGCATCTTCGGCTCGGAGCGCATCCTGCCCGCCGCGGTGTCCTTCGTCGACATCGCCGGCATCGTGCGCGGGGCGAGCGAGGGCGAGGGCCTCGGCAACAAGTTCCTCGCCAACATCCGCGAGGCCGACGCGATCGCGCAGGTCGTCCGGGGCTTCACCGACGGCGACGTCGTGCACGTCGACGGCAAGGTCGACCCCAAGTCCGACATGGAGACGATCAACACCGAGCTGATCCTCGCCGACCTCGAGACCCTCGAGCGGGCCATCACCCGCTACGAGAAGGAGGTCAAGGGCAAGAAGCTCGACCCCTCCGTGCTCGCGGCGGCCAAGGAGGCCCAGGAGGCCCTGCAGGCCGGCACCCCGCTCTCGGCGACGAAGATCGACCTCGAGCCCGTCAAGGAGCTCGGGCTGCTCACCGCGAAGCCCTTCATCTACGTCTTCAACGTCGACGAGGGCGTGCTGACGGATGCCGCGCGCAAGGCCGAGCTCGCCGCGCTCGTCGCGCCGGCGGAGGCGGTCTTCCTCGACGCGAAGATCGAGTCCGAGCTCATCGACCTCGACCCCGAGGACGCGGCGGAGCTGCTCGCCTCGACCGGGCAGGAGGAGTCGGGGCTCGACCAGCTCGCCCGCGTCGGCTTCGACACCCTCGGCCTGCAGACCTACCTCACGGCGGGCCCCAAGGAGTCGCGCGCCTGGACCATCCACAAGGGCTGGAAGGCGCCGCAGGCAGCCGGCGTCATCCACACCGACTTCGAGCGCGGCTTCATCAAGGCCGAGGTGATCTCCTTCGCCGACCTCGTCGAGACCGGCTCGGTCGCCGAGGCCCGCGCCAAGGGCAAGGCGCGCATGGAGGGCAAGGACTACGTCATGCAGGACGGCGACGTCGTGGAGTTCCGTCACAGTTAGCGGTGTTGCGACAGGGTGTGTGTCAGGCCTCCGCTACGCTCGCGCTATGGATGACGAGTGGCAGGTTGTTGAGGGAACTGGCTGGATTGCTATGCCGGGATTCGGTCGAATCGCACCTCGACGTGACAACGTGGCGGGCGGACGCCAGTATTTCACGGCGCACGTGGACGGTGATGAATACGCGACTGCGTCAGGCGCAGAAGTCACTGGCGGCCCGGAGACCTACTACTTCGAGTTCGATCAGCCGTTCCTGCTGGCAGACCGCACTCGGGAACAGTGCGTCGAGGCGACGATCTCGCTGTTGGTCGGAGGGCGCTACGCAGTGAAGTATCGCAAGGGACAGTGGCCGAGCGGCGGCGGTGCTTGGTGAATCGGGCCCTCGCAGCCCACGAGCGCCAGACTGACGAGCCGATCATCAACGGTGGTAGGCAACAGAATCAGGACGGCTCTGGATGACGAATTCAAGCCGATCCGTGTGCGGCTTCCGAGTTTGAGCTCAACACCCGTTCTTGGATACGTTCATCGCACGGCTCCATGCCGCCGTCGGGAGTGAAGGATGCAGAACGCAGTCAGCCAGGCAATCAGTCAGGGCATTCATGTACGCCGTGAGATCCTGGGAAGCCTGACGTACGAACAGCGCGTCTTCCTCCTTGAGGATCTCTTTGTTGACTTGTTCGGCCACCAGCACGTGATGCTCCAACGATGGGCAGCCCTAACTGGGCAGTCTGCACAGGTAGACACCGGCTACATCGCCCAGTTCGTCGCTTCCATCGTGCTGGGCGAGCCTGGGCAGGGCTTCCGAGGAAAGGGCGACGACCTGGCCGACGGGAGCGAGGTCAAGAGCGCCGCAAACATTTCGGGTGTTGATCGGCCGAGATGGAATCACAATTTGGGGTCCCTGGACGACGACGAGCACCGCCGCTCGCGCGGGCTGCCAACTGCCGGCGAAGAATACCTGGGCGTGCCCTACATGTTCTATCTGCTGGTAGACCGCCCACACGGCGTCTCAGACCCGGCCCCAATCCGCATCCGGGCTTGGTGCATCGATGCCCAGGAGGACGGAGACTGGCGCGATCTCTTCGAGACCTTCCTTACTTCGCGCAGGGGGCGGACCTACAACTTTCAGCTCCACCCCCCGGTCGGCTATGACGACGACGTGGTTGTGAACACACTCGGGAATCTTGACTTCTCGAACGTGCTCGTTTTCGACGCTCGATTGAGCCTTGCGGACAGGGACCGCCCCGAGATCGACTGGCATGTTCCGCTGCCGACTCAGGTAATTCCAGTCACCGGTCGAACCCGAGCGCTCCGGTACGGGGGGAGGGGTGCACGCCCCACGCGCCTGACCAATACTGCCGACATTGTCCTCGGGACCAACGATCTCGGCGCTCTCTTCCCTGGCGTCCTCGCTCCGCGGGACAGCTACGACCTCGCGACCGTCTCAGAGATCGAGACGGAAGCGGAGGTGGAGGAATACAGCTGAATCAGCCGGGCTGGTGGAGCGCTGCGAGCCGTAGCCGGGAAGACTCGATGTTTCGAACTTCGCGGCGGGCCTGCTCGCCGATTTCGGCTAGCTCGGACGGCGTCTTGAACGGCACGATGAGAGCGAGCACGTCCTCCGGCCCAATTCGACGTCGTGAGCTCGATGTGCCACTGCCAAGGGGTCGAAGCTGCGCTTGGACGCGGGGGTCGTAAAGCAGTGCAAGGAGCGCATAGGGGTCTACCAAAGCCTTAAACACGCCGAACTCCCCGCTGCACATCACCGTGGGATAGTCCTCTGCGATCACCGCCGCCCGCAGCTTGGAAGGGTTGAGCAGCGAGACGATCAAATCACCCGATGACGCCCACTGGCCTGGAGTAGTGGGGTTGTATTGGAGTGTTTCGTTCCAACTGACGGTGCCGAGCTGATCCACGTGAAGAACGGAGACGAAGGGCTCGTCTGTGCGCTTCCCCTTCCTTGACCTAGGAGCAGTGCGAAGCAGCTCACCGAGCTCGATTCCGCCCGTCGCGAGAAGCTCATGGCGGGACTTCACTGCTTCCGGGTCTAGGCGGTTCGGGTCCACGCTGGTGAGCCCGTCCGACGGGACAGATGCCACGAGCGGACGAGAGGACACCGTCTCGATCTCGTCCGACGCGGGATTGGACTTGAGTGTATTGAGCAGCGCGGCAGTTACAGCGGGAATATCGCTTCCCTCGGGATCGGCGACTGCTCGCCCAGCCTGCTTAATGAAGCCGACGTGATCAACTCGAGCGAGAGTAGTCCGTTCCCCCCGTGGAACCCGTCGAATGAATACCGCGCTGGTCTTCGCCACAGTGCCGCTGAGGGCGAAGGTGACAGTGGGGAGGCTTACTGAAGCGACGACGTGAAAGTCCGGATTGGACAGGATGTCCTGGAACTGTCGCCCGTTCACAATGCCTTCCGGAAGAACTATCCCAAGGACTCCCCCGGGTCGCAGAAGTTCGAGAGACAGCGCGAGTCCAGCAATCGCGGGGTCCATGGGTCGATTCGGACGGACACTGGGGAACAGCTCGCGGGTCCGGTCGATGCCCAGGGCGTCGTCGTACTTACCGCCCCCAAACGGCGGATTCGTAAGTACGGCAGCAAGAGTTCCTCTTAGCCGGTCCAGCCCGGGATCTGTCATCGAGTCGGCGACTGCGTAAACCTCTGGTTGTTGCGCACCGTAAAGGAGCAGGTTCAGACCCGACTTCGCAATTGCGGTCGTAGATTGATCGGCCCCCACCAGACCTCCATCGAGGAGACCCGCCAAGTCCACGTTCTCATGTCGCTCTTCCGCGGCGTCGAATGCGGCCACGAGAAATCGACCAGTTCCGCAGAAGGGGTCCGCGATGATGGGTGCCCTCACGTCAGCTAGGGCGTCGCTCGAGAGGAGATCGAGGACCACCTCAGCCATCATGCGAGCGACGGAACTTGGCGTGAGGTAAGTGCCGAGGCCACCGGAATGGTCATACCGGCCGCTAAGGAAGGCGTCGAAAGCCGTGCCTAGCGGGTCCGCGACTCGGGTTCCGCCGCCGAGAATCTCGTTCACCAGTGCAAGTGCGCTCTGGAGCACCGTCGGTTCCGCTAGGCGGAACGGTTCGTCGTAGGGCCAGAGCGGACGGCTGCTGCCATCCACCGCACGCAAAGACATGCGATCGACCGTAAGAACTTGTGTGAAGGCTTTCTTTGTCACCTCCACTACCGACTCGTCCGGAACTGCTCCGTCGAACAGTGCTCGAAGGCCTACTCCATCGACTGAGGCCTCGTCGTCCCGGCTCAGCCACAGGCGAAGCAGTAGCAGCTTGCCGACCTCCTCAATGGCTGCGTTGGTCGGTCGTACGCCTCCGCGCGTGTACAACAGCTGGTGAAGCCCATCGAACCGGGCCGCGAGCGCGAGTTCGTCGACAGTCGCGTTTCCCGCCGAACCCAAGAGCGGAGCATGAAGATCCTCTGGGAACAGGGTCAGATCGGTTTCGAGGGTCACAGTGGAAGATCCTACGGCGTGCCTCAGAGGCCTCATCGTGCGCCGCGCCACGGCTGGCATTCGGCTCACGCAGCCACCTTCTTGACCGGAGCCTTCCGTGCCGGTGCCTTGGCAGCAACCCTGGCCTGGGCCGGGCTCCGCTTCGCGGCAGACTTGGACGCAGCCTCAAGCTCCCAGCCGGAAGGCAGCTCGTCCACGTTGGCACTGGCCCGCTCGACCAGCGCGTCGAACTCGCCGGCCTCGATGGCCTCGACGAACGCCTGCCAAGCGATCGCTCGCATGGCCTTGTAGCGGTTCTTCTGCACGTTGATGTCGTGGGCCTCGATTACACGCATGATGCCCTCGTTGACGATCTGCAGGGGCGGGAGCTCGACAGTCTCGGTGGTCTCGACGGCTGCCTTGGTGGTGGTCTTGGTGGCCATGGTGGTGTTCTCCTTGAGTGTATGAACATCGAACATGTGTTCGAACAAAAGCATTTTGCCTGACTTCGATCAGGGCGCGCAAACCTGCTGACGGGCGTGGTTCCATGGCAAGGCACAGGCGTAGCCGGAGGTTTCTGCCTGAACTAGCGGCGGCCATCTCGCCTTGCTACCTAGGGTGTGTCTGTTGCACTCATGGGGCCAGGTCTGTGACTTCGGACGCAGAACGGACACCGTCACGGTCGAGCGCTTCGACCAGGTCGGGCAGGTGGGTGTAGACGTTCGGCCGTTCATCGCGACGCGCCAAAAGTTGCGTCAACTGGCGACCAGTCGACCGTTCGGCCGCCACGTAGTCGCAGTACGCAGCAGCGCAGGTCAGGAACATGATGTCGTTGAGATCATTGGGTAACCATCGTCGGTTCGGATCTCGATGTCGCTCGGCCATGACGGCGGTGTAGAGACCGCCAAAACGGGTGTCGCTTACCGCGCTAGCCACATCCTGCGGTCCGAGACGGCTGACCAGCGTCGAGGGTGCTTCGATAAGAGACAGCGCAGACGACATCAGGCCTTCGTTGTCCCGAATCGCCGCCAACGTGGTTGCCGATGATCGCTGTTCCCTCGTCAGCGAAGCCACCCACTTTGCGATGTCGCCGTTGCTGTCGGCCCATCGTGTGGGAGGAACCCCGGCGATGGACTCAGGGTCGATCAGCATGGAGACAAGCACTGAAGGCCAGGTCAAGGCATCCATGAACTTGCGCATGCTTTCGCTCAGGTCGTCGTCCGCCGCAGACTCGACGCGGTCGCCGAACACGCTTCTTGGCTCGAGCGTGACAGCGTCCGTCTCAGGAACAGCGGCATTCATGGAGAGGCGCTCGGCGAACCACGCGGCGAACTCCCGGCGACGAAGTTCGAGCGGGTCGCGGAGTTGCCAACCCCCACTGAGTGATGCAATCGTGATGCCGACCTCGTAGCGTCTACCCCCGAACAGGGCGGCTGTTTCTTGCATCGTCGCTGACGAGAGGGGGAGCCTGATACCACCATCGTGACCGAGCTTCATGATTCGTCGTGCGGCGGTGCGGTCCTCTTCAGACACGGCCTCCGGCTTCACGACGGTCTTTGCAATCGTGCTCCAGCGGTTTTGGTCGAGATACACGGACGGCCGACCCTTTACAGGATCACCAACCGGGCTCCACACTTCGGCGAACACGAGATGGCCTCTTTCGGTCTCAGTGGTCAGCCACCAGCGGTCCCAATCGAAGAACGTTCGCGCGATTTCATCGCTAGGTCGGCGCATATCCGAGTCCATGGGAGCGACGTGCTCTTCACCTGATTGCATGACGATGCGAATCTGGTGCGCTTTCCAGTCAAGGACCCACATGCTGTAGTCGTCTGCTGACAGGGTCAGCGTGCGCCCGCCTCGCTTCGTCATATCGAAATGGTCTCAGCGTGCGCCGACATCTGATCATCGCCGGCACATCCGATTGGACGCTCAAGTCCTCGTGGCAGACGCGTAGGCGCGGCGCACAGTGGACTCCTGCCACTGGGGCAGGCCGGTCGGCGACAGCACGCCTTCGGTCGTGAGGGTGACAGGAGTCAAGGGCCAGTCAAGCAGGATCTACTCCATGGATTTGCGGGACTAGGACCTTCTGAGGTTGTTCGGCTGCGTGGCGTCGTGGAGTTCCGCTTCAACGTCTGATCAACTGAGGAGATGCAGTCGACGAAGCGCCAGTTGCGAGCGCGGTGGACGCCCGAGCTCACGAGCGCGTTCGAGCGTGAGCTCGTCCTCGCCTCGCAGCGACCCGGGGCCGCGTTTCCGGCGTCCCCGTTCGGAACGACCGCCGCGGGTCGCGTCGATCTGCGCGGAGCGCGGCTGACGACGCCGATCCGGCAGCTCGGGGCAACGGGCGTCGACCTGTCGGATGTCGTCTTCGCGGACGGGGCGTCGGTGATCGAGTCGGAGCTGGAGGACTGCGTCCTCGACCGGATCGACATGCGGCGCGTGTTCGTCAGACGACGCTTCGTGGACTGCAGCTTCGTGGGGGCGAAGCTCAGCGGCGCACGCCTCGGCGGCGTGTTCGAGGGCTGCGACTTCTCCGACGCAACCCTGTCGCGCTCCGTCGCGTCGGGCGTGCGGTTCGAACGCTGCAGCTTCACCGGCGCGAGCGTGCGGGACGTGATGTGGACGACGCGCTGCGTCTTCGACCACTGCGAGTTCGAGGGCGTCGCCGCCTTCACCGGCTCCGTCGCCGGCAGTGTGTTCATCGGCCCGACGCCGCCCGACCTCGGCGGATGCATCGTCGACCACGTGCAGTACGAAGGCGGATTCCCAGTCTGAGCTGCTCGCTCGGTCGCCTCGATTCGCGTTCGGGATTCCATCGGCGAGCGGCTTCCCGGTCATGCGTGCGCAGTTCGCCGCCAGGCTTCATCGGAGAGTTCGCCGAAGGAGTCGGCCATCGCGGGCTCGGTCTCTCTGGCATCTGGACTACTCTGGATACCAAGAATCCTCTCCGTCCCCGGCAGAAAGGCCCCCGTTCCATGCGCAGAACCGCACTCCTCGCCCCCGCTTGCCTCGCAGCGCTGGTCCTCGCCGGCTGCTCCAGTGCGCCGACCGAGGCGAGCATCGGGGAGCAGCTCGAGGTGGGCGTGCGCCAGGCGGAGGTCGACGCCACCGCAGCGGTCACCGTCACCGAGGTGTCCTCGATGTCGGTCGCCGAGGCGAAGGGTGAATTGCAGCTCCCCGACGCGTATGACGACGGCACGGTCTTCCTGGTCCGGTTCGAGGCGGTTCTCCTGGAGGGCGAGTACCCGGAGGACAGCGTCTACGGCTTCGGGATCGAGAACTGGGCGGCCGCGGGCAAGGATGACGTCGACGTCGTCACGATCAACGCTCGACCGGACGTGAACGTCGACGGCTGTGCGGTGTTCTCCAGGGATGACGCGAAGGAATTCGCTTCCGGGGCGGAAGTTTCCTCCTGCGCGCTTTTCGCCAGCGAGCGCGCGGACGCGGCGATCGAGTCGGTCGTCTACGGCCAGAAGTCCGTCAGTCGGCGCGGCTCCGGCGACGGCTGGGCTTGGACCGTCAACGGCTGAAACGCACTGAGTCCGGAGCGAAGCCGGTCGCTCGGAGTCCGGGCCGCATCTCGGGACGAGAGCGAGCCCTACCGCAGCACGCGGTAGCGCAGGTGCGTCTCGCTCGCGTAGGCGGAAGTCTCCAGTCGTTCGAGTTCGATCCGCTGCCCCAGCCCGGCGAACAGGGAGATGCCCTCGCCGAGGAGCACCGGTGCCACGTCGAGGTGGAGCTCGTCGACGAGTCCGAGCCGGAGGCACTGCCGCGAGATGCTGCCGCCGAGCAGGCTGACCCAGCGGTCTCCGGCGGCCGCCGAGGCGAGCGCGACCGCCTCGGCGATGTCGTCCACGACGAAGGTGTAGGTGGTGTCGTCGCGCTCGATCGGATCGTGGGGGCGGTGGGTCATCAGGTAGACGGGCACCTTCAACATGCCGCCGTAGGGGAGTTCGCCGTCCTCGATGGTCTGCGAGCGGTTCGCGCCGCCGACGACCGCGCCGATCCGGGCCATCACCCGTTCCACGACGGCATCGTCCTCGGGGGCGGAGGGGCGTCCGAACATCCAGTCGACGCCGCCGTCAGGGTCGGCCAGGAAACCGTCGAGGGTGATGGTGGCGTGGACGATCACGGTGGCCATGGTGCGCTCCTTCACGGATGCGGGTAGAGGTGAGTCGGTTGACTCACCTCTGCACCGTACGCGCATCCGAAGAGGTGAGTCAAGGCACTCGTCTCTGCGATACTGGCCGGATGGCACGCGGAACCTCGTCCTACCATCGCGAGCTGGCGACGTCGAAGCGCGAGTCCGTGCTGGCCGCGGCGACCGAGCTCTTCCTGGAGGACGGCTACGATCGCACCTCGCTCGCGCGGATCGCCGAGCGAGCGGGCGTCTCCAAGGCGACGCTCTTCAAGCAGTTCCCGACCAAGGCGGCGCTGTTCGAGGCGACCGTGCTCGCCGCTGGCGGCACGGCCGTGCCGCAGCCCGTCGACGTCCCGCTCGCAGACTTCACGGCCGGCCTGGTGGCGCTCGGCCGCGCCTACGCCGAACTCGTGACGCGGCCCGAGATGACCGCGCTCATGCGCACCGTCATCGCCGAGTCGCCCAGGTTCCCCGAGTTGCGCGAGCGCACCTTCGATTTCGGCACCCTGCCGGTGCTCGCGGCGCTGGGGCGCTACCTCCGCGATGCGCACGCGGCCGGGGTCGCCGAGATCGACGATCCCGACACGGCATCCGCCCAGTTCCTCGGCATGATCGCGTCGTCGGTCTTCTGGCCCCGGCTCGTGCACGGCACCTGGTCGATCACCGACGAGGAGCAGGAGCAGGTCGTCGAGGCCGCGGCCCGCACGATCGCCGCCCGTTACGGCGCCTCCTGAGCAGACCTCAGTCGCCGAGGGCGCGATCGGCCTCGCTCGGCAGCTGTTCGACCGGCACCACCACGACGTCCTGCACCTTCCAGTCGAGCCGGGCGATGCCTTCCGAGGCCGCGGAGAGCGTCTCCGTGCGCACCTTGACTCGGCGCGGCACGACGAACGCCTCGACGTGGAAGACCTGCCCCTCATCGCGCAGCCGCACGCCGGCATCCAGCACCCAGGGCAGGCCTCGCAGGTACCGGGTGATCTCGCCCGCGAGCGGGTGCGGCTGCTTGTCGTCGTAGCTGCGCGCACGCTGGTCCATGAGGTCGATGACCGCGCCCTTGGTGTTGCGCACGCCGTCCCAGACGATGCCGATCGAGATGAAGAGCGCGGCGGCGCCGTCGAGCCACCAGATGCCGAGCCCGATGCCCAGCACACCGACGATGGACGCCGCGTTCGTCTGCCAGTCGGCTTTCGCCATGTCGGCGTCGGCGTAGAGCAGCTTGTTGTGCAGCACCGGCGCGAGCTTTGCCTTCGCCGGGCCGTAGATGAACACGGGACCGACGACGACGATCACCATCACGGCGATCATGAGCCAGCCGAGCCAGATGGTCTGGCCGAACAGCTGAACGGTGCCGATCGTGGGATGCTCCGCGGCGATGAGGCCGGTCACGGCCTCGACGGCGAGGTTGAGGCCCACGGCGAGCAGGGCGATGCCGGCGACGAGGTGACCCACGCCCATCGCGCGGTGCAGGCCGTAGGGATGCTTCACCGTCGGCCGTCGCCGCACGAAGATGACCGCGGTGAGGAACGCGAGCTGGGGGAGGAGCGAGAGCATGTCCTCGATCCAGGCGGTGCGCATGGCCTGCGATCCGCCGACGACGAAGGCGACGACGGTGATCGTGATCGAGGTGTACACGATCGTGAACAGCTCCCAGCGGATCGCCTTCTTGAGCGCGATCCGCTGCGTCTCCGGCAGGTCGGTGCGGCCGAACTGCGCACTGCTCGGCCGGGTCATCCGCCGACCTCCTCGTCGAGATAGCGCTCCAATGCCGAGAGGAACGCGTTCTCGCCCATCGGCACGAGCAGCACGAGGCTGCGTCCGCCAGCGTGCTCGATGTCCCGGTACCCCCGCGTGAGGCCCGCCCGCTCGATCCACGGGGTCTGGTCGGTGAACCCGCCGATCACCAGGTCGAGCTCGCCGTCCTCCAGGGCGGTGACGAGCGTCTCCTCGCTGCCGACCCGCCACGTCACCCGTGCGTCGATGGTGTCGGCGAAGCCGCGGACGAGCTCGGGGAGCGGCCCCTCGGGGCTCGGTCCCTCGGTCTCGACGAGTCCCGGCTCCTCGACGGCGCCGACGCGGAGCTCGCCGCCGCCGACCCGGTCGAGCGTGCCGTCCGGGTCGCTCGGCACCTGCACGCCGCACGCGGCGAGGGAGAGGGCGGCGAGGCAGGCGACGACGCCCAGCAGGAGCCGTCTCGCCGTACGACCGCCGGGTGACTGCACACCGTTCACGGAGCTTCGCACCCGCCCATCATCGCCGAGCGGGGGTGCCGGCCGCAGCTGCTTGACGAGCCGGTGCGCGATCTGCCATGGGCGAGGTCAGGCCCGTGACGCCGCCTCGCGCCGGACTCGTTCGGCGTGGGCGCGCACACGGTTGCGATTGCCGCAATCGGCGGAGCTGCACCAGCGGCGGTTGTGCTGCCGGGAGGTATCGAGGAACACCCAGCCGCAGTGCCGGTCCTCGCAGCGGTGGAAGCCCGAGAGCGCGGGGGAGGCGAAGAGGCGGGCGAACTCGAGCGCGAGCAGGTGCCGCGGCGTGCCGAGCTCCAGCGTGCGCGGGTGCCGGGCCCAGGTGCCGTCCGCGCTGCGCTCGAGGCGGCTCGCCGCGTGCGCGAGTGGCAGCTCCCGCTCGAGCACGGCGGGCGAGCTCGCGTCGCCGGTGAGGGCGGCGTAGCTGTCGTCGCGGAGGGTCAGGATGCCGGTGTGCTCGGCGGCCGCGGCCGAGGGATCGGCGTCGGCGAGCCCGGCGAGGCGCTCGGCCGCAGCCGAGGTGAGCAGCTCGACGCGCTCGAGCCAGGCGAGCACGTGCGCGTAGCTTTGCAGGCGCTCGCCGCGGCGCTCGGGGTCGAGCCGCCAGTCCACGGTGTTGCAGAAGTCGAGCGCGACGTCGCCACCGAGGCGGGAGACGGCGAGCTCCGGCATCCGCATCGCGCGCTCCTCCCGCTCTCTGCTACGTTCCCGCTAATGATCATAACGCTGATAGGGAGTTAGGGATGCCGAAGCGCTCCGGCTTCGCCGCCCTCTGGGCCTCGCAGGCGACGTCCAACACCGCCGACGGCATCCTCGCCGCGGCCGCGCCCCTGCTCGTGGCCTCGCTCACCCGTGACCCCGTGATCGTGGCGGGCATGACCGTCGTGCAGTTCCTGCCCTGGCTCGTGTTCACGCTGCCCGCCGGTGCCCTCACCGACCGGATGGACCGGCGCACGCTCCTCGTCGCCGGCAACCTCCTCCGAGCGCTCGGCTTCGCCCTGCTCGCCACCTCGGTCGCGGTCGGCTGGCAGAGCGTGTGGCTCCTCTATGCCGCCGTATTCGTAGCCGGCACCGCGGAGACGATCGTCGACAACGCCGCGCTGACGGTGCCGCCGCGGCTCGTGCCGCGGGCGCAGCTCGAACGCGCGAACGGGCGCCTCTTCGCGACCCAATCGGTCGTGAACACCTTCGTCGGGCCGCCGATCGGCTCGGTGCTCATGGCGGTGGCGGCGACGCTCGCGTTCTTCACGAGCGCCGGGCTCTTCGCCGTCGCGGCGGCGGCCGCGCTGCTGCTGCCGCAGCTCCGCCCGGCGGCACACGGGACGCCCGCCACCGACGCCGCGACGGACGGTCCGCCGCCCAGGCCGAGCTCCATGGCCGCCGACATCGCGGCGGGTTGGGGGCACTTCTGGCGGCATCGGCTGCTGCGCCGGGTCGCACTCATCTCGGCATCCTTCAACTTCTTCGGCACCGCGACCGGCGCGATCCTCGTGCTGCTCGCGACCGGGCCGCTCGGAGTGCCGGAGGCCTGGTACGGCCTGTTCATCGCGGTTCCCGCGGCGGGCGCCATCCTCGGCTCGCTCGTCGCGGAGCGCGTCATCCCGCGGATCGGCGGCGGGCCCGTGATGTGGGCCGCCGCGCTCGTGCCGGCGGCGAGTTTCGCCGTGCTCGGCCTGAGCACGAACCTCGTGCTCGTGCTGGTCGGCATGTTCCTCGCGGCCGTCGCGACGGCGTGCAACCAGATCGTCGTCTCGACCCTGCGCCAGGCGGCGGTGCCGGACGCGCTGCTCGGGCGGGTGACCGCCGCGTACCGGCTGATCGTGCTCGGCGCCGTCCCGTTCGGTGGTCTCGCCGGCGGAGTGCTCGCGTCCGCGTTCGGGCTGCAGCCGACCTTCGTGATCGCGGCCGTCGGACTCGCGCTCGCCGCCGTGCTGCTCATGCCCGGCGTGACGAGCGAGGCGCTCCGCCGGGCTGAGCTCGGCTGAGGGTCAGCGCAGCGCGAGCTCTTCGCGGAGCCGCGGCTCGACGCGCTGCTCGGGGCGGAGCCCCGCCTTGTCGGCGTAGAACGCGCGGATGCGGTCCATGTCGGCGCCGAGATCGTCGCCGAGCGCGAAGGTCGGCCCGAGGCCCGTGGTCATGGTGGTGCGGTCGACGAAGCCGAGGGTCACCGGCATCCCCGTCGCCTTGGCGATGCGGGCGAAGCCGGACTTCCAGTACTCGTGCGGCCCGCGGGTGCCGTCGGGCGTTACGACGAGGCCGAACACCTTGCCCGCCCGGACCTCGGCGACGACCTCGTCGACGACGCGGGCGGGATCGGCGCGGTCCACCGGGATGCCGCCGAGGCGCCGCATGATCGGGCCGCGCCAGCCGCTGAAGAGACTCTTCTTGCCGAGCCAGCGCACGTCGATGCCGAGCCGCCAGGCGATGGCGAGCATGAGCACGAAGTCCCAGTTCGAGGTGTGCGGGGCACCGATCAGCACGGTCGGCTGCGCTGGCGCGGGCGACCCGGTGAGCGTCCACCGGCTGCAGGCCCAGTAGACGCGGGAGACGAGTCGTCGAAGCATCCACCAACGGTACGCGGACCGGTATGCCCGTCCGTGCATACGGCCGCCCGTTCCGCCGGTCCCGCGCTACGCCTCGGGGGAGACCGCGAGCTCCGGGAAGAGCGCGCGAACAAGCGGATGTCTCGGGCCGCCCGGTTCGGCCAGCTCGGTGAGCAGCGCCTCGAAGTCGTCGGCGACGACGCTCGTCTCCTCGAACTCCGGCTCGCCGCCGTGCACGATCCGGCCGTCCGAGCGGATGGCGAGGTACTCGTAGTCCCCGCCCACGGAGAGGAGCACCGGGAGATGCCCGGCCCAGAACGCGGCGACGGCGGCGGTCTGCTCAGGGTCGACGGCGGCGTCGAGGCTGAGCTTCTCGAACTCGTTCCAGGCGAACGCGGCGTCGGCGGTGCCGCGGTAGTCCTCGACCGAGAGGAACCAGACGGTGTCCTCCGCGTTCGCGAGCCGGCTGAACGCGACCGTCCAGGCGCCGAAGGCGGCGGGAAAGGCGAGGAGCGAGCGGGGGACGGGGCGCTGTTCGTCGAGGGGCGGCTCGAAGGCCCACCCGGCTCGGCGCAGGGCGGAGATCGTCGTGGTGAAGTCCATCGCCGTCGACGATACCGCCGCGGCCCCGCCGCAGTCCGCCGCGAATCCGCGATGTCGTGCAAGACTCTCGCCGGAGGCGACACAGACAGGGCGTGAAGCGTGTGAGCACCGACGAGATCGCCCCGGACGAAGGGGAGCCCATGCCCGAGGACTCGGAGCGCCGCGCCGAGCACGACGCCTCGGCGCCTGCGCCCGAACCGTTCGACGAGCGCGGCTGGTTCGAGGGCGTCGTCCGCGAGCACGCCGGAGCCCTCGTCCGCTACTTCGCCCGCCGCGGTCCCCGCCAGGATGCGGAGGACCTCGCGGCCGAGGTGTTCGCGACCGCCTGGCGTCGACGGGCCGACATCCCCCGCGAGGCCGTGCTGCCGTGGCTGTATCGCACGGCGGGCTTCACGCTCGCGAACCACCGGCGCAAGCTCGTCGACCTTCCGGTCGAGACCGTGCCGGAGCGGGGGACCAGCGCGGTCGCCGAGGATCCGGAGCTGAGCCTGCTCTTCGACGCCGAACTCCGCGGCGCGCTCGAGAGCGTCGGCGAGCGCGATCGGCGCATCCTCCTGCTCCACGCCTGGGAAGGGCTCGACGGGGCGGAGCTGGCGGCGGTGCTCGGCATCAGCCGTTCCGGCGCGGACGCCGCGCTTTCCCGCGCCCGGGCGCGGCTCCGCGAGGCCTGGGGCGAGCGGCTGGCGTTCTGACCCCCTCGCTGCCGGCCCCGGGTGCCCGCGCCGGCGGGCCAAGCCGGGAGCCGGCACATCCCGAGCGCTGCAAGCTCAGGCGCCCCCACGACATATCCCAGATGACGGCGGCCCCGGCCCCGCGAGGAGAGGCGAAGACATGAACGACGAGACGCACGACGAACAGGACCCGATGGCGCGGCTGCGTGGCGCAGACCCGGCCGCCGGGCTCGAGCCGCGAGCCGGCTTCGCCGAGGAGACCGTCGCGCAGGCGATGGCCGAGACGACCGCCCCGGTCGCCGAACTCGGCAGCGCGCGGGCGAAGCGGCGGCCGCGCTGGTTGCCGATCGCCGCGGTCGCCGCGTCGATGCTCGTGCTCGGCGGCGGCGCCGGCTACGCGGTGGCCGCGCTCGGCGGCGACCACGGCAGCACGCTCGCAGGGGCGCCCCCGATCTCGCTCCCGAACGGTCAGGGCGGGGCGCAGAACGGTGCACCGCTCCAGCCCGGCGCCGGTCAGCCCGAGATGGCGCAGGACAAGGCGATGGCGGGATCCGGGGCGAGCGACCTCATGATGCCGTGGGGCTGGGGACGCAACCACTTCACGTCCTCCGGGTTGTCGACGGAGGCGGGTCGCGCAGCGGGCTACGGCTACGACCCCGGCGCGGCCGCAGACCCCGCGACGATCGGCGCGCTCGCTGCCTCGCTCGGGATCGACGGCGAACCGGTGCTGAAGGACGGCTCCTGGACGGTCGGAGCGCAGGACGGCACGGCCCCCTCGCTCTGGGTCAATCTGGACGGGACGCTGAGCTTCTGGTACTCCGACCCGGCGATCTCGCCGTGGAACTGCCCGGCCGACGCCGCGTGCGAGCCGAGCGGCGCGCTGCCGAGCGAGGGCGCCGCGATCGACGCACTCCGCTCGATCATCACCGCCAGCGGGCGGGACGCGTCGTCGTTCGCCTTCGGCTCGGAGACCTGGGAAGGCGCGGTCACCCGGACAGCGCAGGCCTGGCCGATCGTCGACGGGCAGCGGCTCGACCAGGCCTGGACGCTCGAGCTGGCCGAAGACGGGATCGTCTCGGTGTCGGGCGGTCTCGCCCCGATCATCGGGCTCGGCGAGTACCCGGTGGTGAGCGCGGACGAGGCGTTCGGCCGCCTCTCCGACCCGCGCTTCGGCGCCCAGCGCACCGGCGCCGTCGACGTGCTGCGAGCCGACGCGGCCACGGAGAGCGAGACCTGGGTGCCGCCGACCGCTCCGCCCGCGACGCCCGCGCAGGGCGCCGCGGTCGCCTGGCCGGTCACCGAGGTGCGCATCGTCGACGCCCGCCTCGGGCTCGCGAGCCAGTGGCAGCCGGACGGCAGCGTGGTCGTCGTCCCCGCCTACGAGTTCACCGACGCCGACGGCGGCACCTGGTCGGTCATCGCCGTCGCCGAGGAGTCGCTCGACTTCGGCGCGGAGTGACCCGGTGGGCCACCCCTCGCGTGACGCCGTCGGCGGGACGTGAGAGGGTGGCCCCATGCCGGAGTCGCCAGAGGTGCAGGCGCTCGTCGAGGAGCTCGGCGAGCGCATCGTCGGCCGCGTCGTCCGCGAGGTCGACGTGCTCGAGTTCCGGGTCGTGAAGACCCGCCCCAGGCCGCCGGGCGAGCTCCTCGGCGCGCGACTCGCCGCCGTCGCCCGACATGGCAAGCACGTCGATCTCCGCTTCGACGACGGCCGGCATCTCGTCGTCTCGCTCGGCCGGCACGGCTGGGCGCGCTGGGGCGGGGCGGATGCCGCGACCGACGCGCCCCCGGTCCTGCTCACGATCGGCTTCGACGAGGGGCCGGCGCTCGAACTCACCGACGCCGGCGGCTGGGTGTCGCTCGGCGTGTCGGTGGTCGACGATCCGGCGGAGGTCTCGGCGATCGCGAAGCTCGGGCCGGACCCGGCCGACCCCGGGTACTCGCGCGAGGACTTCGATCGGGCGTTCGCCGGCCGGCGCAAGCAGACGAAGGCCGTGCTCCAGGAGCAGGAGTCGATCGCGGGCATCGGCAACGCCTACTCCGACGAGATCCTCTTCCGGGCGAGGCGCTCGCCCGTGGCGCACGCGGCGAGCCTGTCCGGCGCGGAGCTCGACGGCCTGTTCGAGGCGACGGTGGGCGAGATCACCGAGGCCATCGCGGCGCGGCGGGGCATCCCGATCGGCGGGCTCAAGGCCGCCAAGGTCGCCGAGATGCGGGTCCACGGCCGAACCTGGCAGCCGTGCCCGGAGTGCGGCGGCACCATCCGGGACTTCGCCTTCGCGAGCACCGTCGGCCAGTACTGCCCGAGCTGTCAGACGGGCGGCGAGCTGCTGCCGGAGCCGTCCCAGCGCTGAGGCGCTGCGCCGACCGGTTTGCCTCGGCGGCCCGCGATCGCCGAGCATGGCGGGATGGACGAACGCGCCGAACTGCTCCTGGCCTATGACGACGAGCTCCGCACGGAGGCCGAGGTCCGCGAGGCGCAGGCGGTCGATCGTCTCGGTCCGCTCTTCGTCGCCCGCTTCGCCGGAGGCCGTGGCTTCGTCAGCTACCGCGACCTCGGCGGCGCCACGGCCGAACGCCTCGGCGAACTCGTCGCCGAGGTCCCACGGCGCTTCGCCGCGGATGAGCGGGTCGTCGAGGCGGAGTGGAAGACGCGCGGCCACGATGCCGCGCCCGGGCTCCACGAGGCGCTGCTCGCGCACGGCTTCGTGCCCGAGGAGCCCGAGTCGATCATGATCGGCGCGGCGACGAAGCTCGCCGTCGACGTCGAGCTGCCGCCCGGGGTGGTGATCCGTCGTGTCGTCGAGGAGCGCGAGGTGCGCGCGGCGAGTGCGATGCAGGACGAGGTGTTCGGCGGCCCCGTCTCAGAGGCCCGGGCGGACGAGCTCCTCCGCAAGCTCGCCCGAGGGGACGGCGTCGAGGAGTGGGTCGCGGAGGTCGACGGCCGCTTCGTCAGCGCCGGCCGGATCGAGCCCGTGCCCGGCACGCGGTTCGCCGGCATCTGGGGCGGGGCGACCCGCGAGGAGTGGCGCGGGCGCGGCATCTACCGGGCGCTCACCTCGGCGCGGGCGCGCTCGGCGCTCGCGCAGGGCAAGACGCACATCACCAGCGACTCGACCGAGTTCTCACGGCCGATCCTGGAGCGTTCGGGCTTCGTCAAGGTGTCGACGACGACCCCGTACGTCTGGCGGCGCTGAATCTCTGGCGGCGCTGAGCGCACGCCGGACGCGTGCGCTCAGGCCGCGGCGTGGGAGAGCGGGGCGACGAGGACGCGGACGGTGGCTTCGGGCGCGGCCGTGAACCGACCGGCCGCGCCGTCGACGGTCGTGTACTCGACGCGGATGCCTCGCCCGATGCGTCGGACGCTGGTGATCTCGTAGTGGCGGCCCGTGGTGTTCACGAGCGTGTCGCCGACCCGCAATTCGCGGGTCTGCCGGAGCTCGATCTCGTTCATGCTGAGAGTGTCTCAGCACCCACCGACATTCGCCTCGGCATCCGCTCGCCAGGCCTGAGCGCTTCCGGATGTCGGCGGCGGATGGCAGCATCGAGGCATGCCGGAGCTCCCCGAGGTGCAGGCGCTGACGGCGTTCCTCGACGAACGCGCGGTCGGTCACGCCTTCGCGTCGCTGCGGGTCGCCGCCATCGCCGCGTTGAAGACGTTCGACCCGCCGTTGTCGGCGCTCGAGGGGCGCGCCATCGAACGGGTCGCGAGACACGGCAAGTTCATCGACCTCGACGCGGGTGGGGTGCACCTCGTGTTCCATCTGGCCCGCGCCGGGTGGCTGCGCTGGTACGACGAGCTGCCCGCCACCCCCGTGAAGCCGGGCAAATCGCCGCTCGCGCTGCGGGTACGGCTCGACGACGGCTCAGGCTTCGACCTCACCGAGGCCGGCACGAAGAAGTCGCTCGCCGTCTCCGTCGTCCGCGATCCCGCCGAGGTGCCCGGCATCGCGAGACTCGGCCCCGACCCGACGGCCGACGAGTTCACTCTGGCCGACTTCGCCGCCGTGCTCGACGGGCGGCGCACGCAGATCAAGGGCCTGCTGCGCGACCAATCCGTGTTCGCCGGCATCGGCAACGCCTACTCCGACGAGATCCTGCACGCCGCCCGCATGTCGCCGTACGCCCTCGCCGCGAAGCTCACGCCGCAGCAGGTCGAGCAGCTCTACACCGCGATGCGCGAGACGCTCGCCGAGGCGGTGGCCGAGGCCTCCGGAAAGCCGCCGGCCGAGCTGAAGGACGCGAAGCGGCGCGCGCTGCGCGTCCACGGCCGCACGGGGCAGAGCTGCCCGGTGTGCGGCTCCACCATCCGCCAGGTCATCTTCGCCGACTCGACCTTCCAGTACTGCCCCGGCTGCCAGACCGGGGGCAAGGTGCTCGCAGACCGGGTGCTGTCCCGCCTCGTCAAGTAGCTGCGGCGGCCCGCGCGGCTGCGGCCGGTCGGGGTCGCTGGCAGACTGGGAGGCGATGACGACTGCGAACGTGTCCTGGCCCCGTCCCGCCGGCCGCCTCGAACTGCGGCTGCCGACCGCCGAACTCCTCGACCGTGTCCTGGAGTGGCGCAACCGTCCGGAGGTCACCCGCTGGCTGCTGCACACCACCGTCGAGCCCGAGGCGTTCCGCACCGCGTGGCTCGACAGCATCGCCGACCCGACAGACCACTCCGCCATCGCACTGCTCGACGGCGAGGTCGTCGGCACCGGCTCGCTCTCGCTGAGCGACGCGATGGGGCAGAGTCACGTGCCCGACGGCCCGTGGCGCGGCGCCGAGGCCGACCTCGGCTATCTCATCGATCCAGCGCACGCCGGCGCCGGACACGCGACCGAGATCGCTCGCGCACTGCTCAGCCTCGCCTTCGACGAGCTCGGAGTGCGCCGCGTGACCGCGGGCTGCTTCGCCGACAACACCGGCTCCTGGCGGGTGATGGAGAAACTCGGGATGCGGCGCGAGCAGCACGGCGTGCGCGACTCCTGGCACGCCGAACTCGGCTGGATCGACGGCTTCACCTACGCCATGCTCGCCGAGGAGTGGCGGGCGGGCTGAGTCACCCGAGCTCGAGCTCCAGGCGGTCGAGGAGCCGACGGAGCGGCTCGGGCGTGGTCGAGGCATCCAGCCGCTCGGCGAGCTGCGCCGCGAGGGCGCGCTTGCGCCCCGCGCCGCTGCCGGCGAAGCGGTGCAGCTGATCGGCCCGCGCCCGGTCGCGCCACTCCGGCTGGCGCTGGAATCTCGCGAACCGGCCGGCGTCGCCGATCTGCCGCAGCGCGTCCTCGACCGCATCGGTGCCGAGGGCTCGGATGAGCTCGTCCTCGAGGTCGCGAACGCAGACGAAGAAGCCGCGTGCGGCGAGACCGTCGCGATCCAGCATCGCCCCGCCTTCGGCGAGCGCGGCCGCCACGAAGCGCTCCTCGGGGGCGTCGGCGAGTCCGAGCAACGCCGTCTGCGGATGGGCGGTCCGGAGTTCGGCGACCACGTGGCGGATGTTCGTGACGCCGTGCATCGGCACGAGTGCGGCTCCGCCCGCCCCGCCGTGGAAGCGGATGCCTCGCGAGGCCGCCAACCGTTCGACGACGACGGCGTCGCTGTCGCCCTCGACGAGCACGGCCGTCCGCGGCGCCGTGCGGCCGGCGAGTTCGAAGACGCGCATGATGAGCCCAGCCTGGCAGCGGGGGAGCAGATCCGCCAGCGCTCGACGACGCGCAGTACGGGCTGGACGGGTCGCGCAGGGCGGGCGGGAGGATGATGGGGGCGTGACCACCCCGCCCGCCGTCCCGGATCTCGCCGCGCTCGCCGCGCGGCTCCGCGCCGCCGGCTGCGTGTACGCCGAGGAGGAGGCCGCGCTGCTGCTCGATGCGGTGGCGGCGTCGCGCCCGGCGGCTGCGAGCGAACTCGAGCGGCTCGTCACCCGCCGCGAAGCGGGGGAGCCGCTGGAGCAGCTCCTCGGCTGGGCCGAGTTCGACGGCCTCCGGCTGCAGCTCGAACCCGGCGCGTTCGTGCCGCGGGCTCGCACCCTGCTCGTCGCCCGCGAGGCCGTGCGGCTCGCGCGCCGCGCCTCCCCACCGGCGACGGTGCTCGACCTCTGCTGCGGCGTCGGCGCGATCGGGGCGGTGCTGCAGCGAGAGCTGCCCGACGTGCGGCTCCTCGCGGTCGATCTCGACGAGGCCGCGATCGCGGCCGCGCGCCGCAATCTCGAACCGGCCGGCGGCGTCGTGCGCCAGGGCGATCTCTTCGACGCCGTCCCCAGCGGATTCCTCGGCGGATTCGACGTCATCGCGGTGAACGCCCCCTACGTGCCGAGCGCCGAGATCGCGCACATGCCGCCCGAGGCGCGCGAGCACGAGCACCGCCTCGCCCTCGACGGCGGGCGCGACGGGCTCGCCCTCCACCGCAGGATCGCGGTCGAGTCCCCGCGATGGCTGCGAGCGGGCGGTGCGGTCGTCATCGAGTGCGGCGCGCGGCAGGCGGAGCGCTCCGCGGCGCTGTTCGCGCGTGCGGGGTTCACGAGCGAGGTCCTCGCCGACGAGGCGCTCGACGCGACGGCGGTGCGGGCCCGGCTGAGCTGAGCTGAGCGCGATGATTCACCCCGGCGGGGTTCGGCGCAGCAGCTGGTCGACGAGCTCGTCCGGCGTCTGGGCGAAGTCGAGGTACCAGGCGCCGACCGCGTGGAAGTCGGCCGGGGCAGACAGCACGACCGACTCGTCGAAGCCGTCGAGCTCGGCGAGCGCCTGCGGGGATGCGACCGGGGCGGCCAGCACCAGCCGCGCGGGCTCGAGCGCCCGGAGCACACGTCCGGCGGCGGCGACGGTCGCGCCCGTCGCGATCCCGTCGTCGACGAGCACGACGGCGGCATCGCGGACCGCGGCGGCCGAGGCATCCGTGCGCCACCTGGCCGCGCGCCGCTCGACCTCCGCGGACTCGCGGGCGACGATCGCAGCGAGCTCCGCCTCGTCGACGGCCACCGCCTCGACGACGTCGTCGTTCCACACCACGGCCGCGCGCGCCCCGGCACCGGCGCCGGCCTGCCCGACCGCCCCCATCGCGAGCTCCGGCTGACCGGGGACGCCGAGCTTGCGCACGACGATCGCCTCGAGCGGAGCTCGGAGCCGAGCAGCCACCTCCGCCGCGACGGGCACGCCGCCGCGGGGGATGCCCACGACGACGAGCGGCTCCGGCCAGCTCGCTCGCCGGTGCTGCAGGGCTTCGCCGAGCAGTCGCCCGGCGTGGGCTCGATCGCGGAACGGTTCCATGACGTTCACCGTCGTGCCATCCTCGCACGATCCCCTATGCTGTTCTCGTTCTCTTCCCCCTCGAACGGGGGAGCCCGTTCGAGGGGCGGCGGCGAAGCGGCCGACGCTCACCTGGAGTGCACGTGGGACGACACAGCGACCCGGTACCCGAACCGGGAACCCGATCGCGCCGTGACGCGAGACACGCCGAGCGCCGCAGCGCCGGCACGCCCCGCCGCCGGCGCGCCCTGATCGCCGGCGGCGTCGCCGTGCTGCTCGTCGCCACGGGCGGCGCGCTGTGGGCGGGCGGGGTGATCGCACCGCCCGCCTCGCCCGCCGCCGCCGAGGGGTGCCCGACCCCGCGCGCGATCGTCGTCGTGGCCGATCCGTCGATCGCCGGCGCCGCACGCGAGACGGCGAAGCGGCTCGGTGCCGACGCGGACGCGTGCCTCGCCGCCGAGGTCGTCTCGCAGGACTCCGCCGACACGGCCGCGGCGCTCGCCGCGGGCACCTTCACGGGCGACGCGTGGATCCCCGATTCGAGCGTCTGGGTGGCCCGGCTCGGCGCACTCGCCCAAGCATTCGGACGGCAGGCGCCGGTGCTCGACTCGCAGGGCTCCGTCGCCGTGTCGCCCATCGTGCTCGCGACCCCGAGCGCCGCGGCGGACGCGCTCCCCGTCGAGCCGAGCTGGTCGGCGATCCGCGATCGGACGCTCACCGCGCTGCTGCCCGACCCGGAGGCGAGCGCGGCCAGTCTCGCCGCGCTCTCCGCGGTGCAGGCGGTCTCCGCTCCCGAGGAACCCCGGCAGCTCGCCGCGGCGATGCTCGCGCTCGGCCGGGTCATCCCCGCTTCGGCGGACGCGGCGATCTCCTCGGCGGCGGCCGGTTCGGTCGTCGTGATGAGCGAGTCCGAGGTCGCCCGCCACAATCGCGACCGCCCCGCGCAGTTGCTGATCGCGAGCTATCCGGCCGACGGCACCGTGGTGCTCGACTACCCCTTCGTGCGGGTGCCGGCGCCGGCGGGCTCCGGCTCGGCCGACGCCATCGAAGCCGCCCACGCGGACACCGCGACCGGCATCGTCGATTTCGAGGCGGCGCTCAGGGCCGAGGCCGGTCCGCTGCTGCACGCCGGGCTCCGTCGCCCGGACGGCTCCGGCACGATCACGACCTCGGGCGTCAGCGCGGAGCTGCCGTTCCCCGGCACCGTGCTCGAGACCGCGCTCGCCGCGGATTCGCTCGGCGCGGGCCAGCTGGAGCTGCTGCGGCAGTGGGGCGTCATGACGCTCCGCTCCCGCATGCTCGCCGTCATCGACGTCTCGGGGTCGATGGCCGACCCGGCGGGCGACGGCCTGCGCCGGATCGACCTGTTCCAGCGGGCCGCCGGCGGTGCCCTCGCCCAGTTCTCCGGCGAAGTGCAGCTCGGCGTCTGGGTCTTCTCGACGGCGCGCGACGGCGAGCGAGACTGGGAGGAGCTCGCCCCCATCGCCCCGCTCGCGGACGAGGGGCACACCGCGCAGGTGATGGGGGTGGTGGCCTCCTTGCCGGACCGGCTGGGCGGCGCCACCGGCCTGTACGACACGACGCTGGCCGCGGTCGATCGCGTTCGCGAGGGCTACGACCCGAAGAAGATGAACTCGGTGCTGCTCATCACCGACGGGCGCAACGAGGACGAGGGCGGCCTCGAGCTCGACCAACTGCTCTCGCAGCTCGCCGCACGGCAGGACCCCGAGCGACCGGTCCCCGTCATCATGGTCGGCTTCGGGCCCGACACCGACCTCGAGGCGATGCAGCGCATCGCCGAGGTGACCGGCGGCGCGGCGTACTCGGCGACGAGGCCCGAGGATCTCGGCATCGTGCTCGTCGATGCGCTCTCGCAGCGCGCCTGCCGCCCCGACTGCGGCTGAGCCCAGCCTGGCCGCACCGCCCGCGACCGGACGGTGGAGCGCGCACGGCGACGG
>NZ_BMRJ01000001.1:1505599-1553570 GCF_014648575.1 Agromyces mediolanus
CGCCCTCGCCCATGTCGGCGGGCTTGCGGACGAAGAAGGTGCCCACGACGGCCGCGACGGAGATGATCGCGCCGACCAGGAACGCGGCGCGGATGCCGGCCGCCTCCGAGGTCTCGAGGGCGGCGCCGGTCGCGGCGACCGCCGCCGACTGCGCCGTCATCACCGTGATGAACAGGGCCGTGCCCGCGGCGCCCGCCACCTGCTGCACCGTGCCCACGATCGCCGAGCCGTGCGAGTAGAACCGCGGCTCGATCGAGCCGAGCGCCGAGGTGAACAGCGGCGTGAACATGAACGCCAGGGCGGCGGAGAGCACGATGTGCGCGACGAGCATCAGCCACCACGGGGTCTGCTCGCTGACCATCGTGAGCGACCACAGCACGCCGCTGACGACGATGCTGCCCGGCACGAGGAGCGGGGTCGGGCCCACGCGGTCGTAGAGACGCCCGACCGTCGGCCCGAGCAGGCCCATGACGAGTCCGCCGGGCAGGAGCAGCAGCCCGGTCGCGAGCGGCTCGAGGTGCAGCACGTTCTGCAGGTAGATCGGCAGCAGGATGATCGTGCCGAACAGCGCCGCCATCATGACGACCATGAGCGCGATCGACACTGCGAAGTTGCGCGAGTGGAAGGTGCGGAGGTCGAGCAGCGCCCGGTCGCGGCGCTGCAGGCGCAGCTGACGCCAGATGAACGCCCCGAGCGCGACGGCGCCGACGCCGAGCGCGACCCACAGCGGCACGGTGTCGCCGGGCGCCTTGCCGGTGACGACGCCGCCGAGGATGCTCAGGCCGTAGACGAGGCCGCCGAAGCCGAAGGCCGAGAGCACCACGGAGAACACGTCGAGCGGGAGCACCCGGGTCTCGCTGACGTTCTCGACCTTGCGGAAGCCGATCACGAGCATGACGAGGGCGATCGGCAGCACGAACCAGAACATGAACCGCCAGGAGAGGAAGTTCAGCACCAGGCCGGAGATGGTCGGCCCGATGGCGGGCGCGACCGACATCACGATCGAGACGCGGCCCATGAAGCGGCCGCGGTCGCTCGGCGCGACGACGGTCATGAGCGTCGTCATGAGCAGCGGCATCATGATCGCGGTGCCGGTGGCCTGCACGATGCGGCCGCCGAGGAGCACCTCGAAGCCGGGCGCCGTCGCGGCGATCAGCGTGCCCGCCGAGAACAACGACATGGCCGTGATGAACATCGAGCGGGTCGGGAAGCGCTGCAGCAGGAAGCCCGTGATCGGGATGACGACGGCCATCGTGAGCATGAACGCCGTGGTCAGCCACTGCGCGGCCGACAGCGAGATGTGCAGGTCGTCGACGAGGTGCGGGATGGCGACGCCCATGATCGTCTCGTTGAGGAAGACGACGAAGGTGGCGCCGAGCAGCAGCCAGATGACCTTGGTGTCGCGGGCGCCGTGCTCGGGCTGGGCGGCGCGGATGGCCGCGTCCTCCGCGGCGGCGGCGGGCGAGTCGGCGAGGGCCGCGTCGGCGGCGGCAGCGGTCGAGGCGGAGTCCGCCAGGCCGGCGGACGGGGCGGGCTGAACGGAGTCGAGGTCGGAAACGGCGCGTTCGGTCAAGGAGGTTCCCATCGAGAAGGGCGGCGCGGACGAGCGCCTGAGAGTGGTGCGTCGGTGCAGAGTGCAACCCGCCCTGGTTCAGGCGCTATTCCCAGATCGACCGATCGATAGGAACGAATACGAAACGCGGGGAATCGCGGCGGATTACGGGGCGGGCGCGGGCCCGTCGGTCGGGCTCGGCTCGGGGAGCCAGCCCTTCAGCAGCTGCTCTTCGGGAGCGAGCTCGTCTTCGATGCGGCGCTCGCGCTCGTCATCGGAAGGGGTGGGAGTTGCATCGCTCATGATTCCAAGATAGCGCGGCCCACCGACATCCGCACCGGTGCTCCGCCGACGGCGCCGGATCGCGAGGCGTCGCTCGTCGCTCAACCGCGGTGGCCGAGCCTGCGCACCGCGGCGACCGCCCGGCTCGCCGCGAGGACCGTCGTCTCGATCTCCCCCGCGGTGGTCGCCGCGCCGAGGGTGAAACGCACCGCCGTGCCCGCGAGCTCCGCCGGCACGCCCATCGCCGTGAGCACGTGCGAGGGCTCCGTGCGGCCGACCGCGCACGCGGATCCGCTCGAGGAGATCACGCCGTCGCGCTCGAGCTCGAGCAGCACCGCTTCGCCGCTCGCTCCGGGGAAGAGGAACGACGCGGTCGAGGCGAGCCGCTCGGTGGGGTGGCCCGTGAGGCGCGACTCGGGGATCTCGGCAAGGACGCGGGCGACGAGCCGCCGACCGAGTTCGTCCGTGCGGGCGGCGTGCTCCTCGCGCTCCCGTTCGGCGAGCTCGAGCGCCGTCGCGAAGGCCACGGCGCCGGCCACGTTCTCGGTGCCGGAGCGGCGGCCGCGCTCCTGCCCGCCGCCGTGCAGCACCGGCTCGAGCGGCACCCGCCCGCGCACGACGAGCGCCCCGACGCCCTTCGGCGCCCCGACCTTGTGCCCCGCGAGGCTGAGCGCGTCCGCGCCGAGGGCGTCGAGATCGAGCGGCAGCCGGCCGGCGGCCTGCACGGCGTCGCTGTGCACGACGGCCCCGCGCTCGCGGGCGAGGGCGGCGAGCTCGGCCAGCGGCTGCACGGTGCCGACCTCGTTGTTCGCGAGCTGGATCGAGACGAGCGTCGTGTCCGGCCGCAGCACGGCGGCGAGCGCCTCCGGGTGCACGAGGCCCGAGGCGTCCACCGGCACGAGGTCGAGGGCGAAGCCGTGCGCGCGCTCCAAGAACCGGGCGGACTCGAGCACCGCCTCGTGCTCGATGGCCGAGACGACGAGGTGCCGTCCGCGCGGCGCGGCGAGCGCCGGTCCCTTCACCGCGAGGTTGTCGGCCTCGGTGCCGCCGCTCGTGAAGACGACCTCGCCCGGTCGGGCGCCGGTCGCGGCCGCCACGCGCTCGCGCGCCCACTCGAGCGCCGCGGCCGCCTGCTCACCGAGCCCGTGGCTGCTGGAGGGGTTCCCGAAGGCGCCCGTCAGGTACGGCCACATCGCCTCGAGCGCCTCGCGGCGCACCGGGCCCGTCGCGGCATGGTCGAGGTAGATCACGTGGCCGGTCCGCCCTCCGCGCGCACGTCGAGGTCGAGCCCGAGGTCGAGGGAGCGGACCGAGTGGGTGAGGGCGCCGACCGAGATCACGTCGACCCCGGTCGCGGCGATCGCGGCGACGGTGTCGAGGGTCACCCCGCCCGAGGCCTCGACGATCGCGCGGCCCGCGATCCGCTCGACGCCCGCCGCGAGCTCGTCGAGCGAGAAGTTGTCGAGCATGATCGTGTCGGCGCCGCCGTCGAGCACGGCGTCGAGCTGGTCGAGCCGGTCCACCTCGACCTCGAGGTGCACGGTGTGGCCGAGCCGCTCGCGCGCCCCGCGCAGCGCCGTGGCGAGGTCGAGTCCGCCCGCCGTGAGGACCGCGAGGTGGTTGTCCTTCGCCATCACCGCGTCGGAGAGCGAGCGGCGGTGGTTGCGTCCGCCGCCGTCGCGCACCGCCCGGCGTTCGAGGCTTCGCAGGCCGGGCGTGGTCTTCCGGGTGTCGACGATGCGGGCGCGCGTGCCGGCGGCCGCGGCGACGTACTCCGCGGTCAGCGTGGCGATCCCGCTCATCCGCTGCACCAGGTTGAGGCCCACTCGCTCGGCGGTGAGCACTCCGCGCGCGGGGCCTCGCACGGTGGCGAGCGTCTGCCCGGCCTCGAAGCGCTCGCCGTCGTGCACGAGGAAGTCCACGTCGATCGCCGCGTCGACGAGCCGGAACGCGGCCCGGAAGGCGTCGGATCCGCTGAGCACGCCCGGCTCCCGGGCGACGAGCGCGGCGTCGGCGACGGCGTCCGCCGGGATGAGGGTCTCCGAGGTCAGGTCGCCCCAGGGGGCGTCCTCGTCGAGGGCGGCGGAGACGAGCCGGTCGAGCTCACGGTCGGTGGTCATCAGGCGGCCTCCTCGTACGGGGCGGGTGGGATCTGGGTGGCGGGCTCGTCGGTGCGGCAATGCGCGCCGACGCTCTCGCGTCGGGCGAGCGCCGCGGCGACGGTGCGGCGCGCGAGCTCGAGCAGGTTGCGGTCCTCGGCGCTCGCCCGGTCGCCTACCTCGGGTGCGCGCCAGCCCGCGAGGACGGATGCCGCCGCCTCGAGTCCGGCGGCCGAGCGCTCGAGCCCGGCGGCGTCCCACATGAGCGTGCGGAGCGCTCCCCGGTCCATCGCCCGCCCCGCCTCTCGACGTGCCCGACTTCGATCCACGTCGGGCGACTCGGGGGAGGTGGGGACGGGGGTCGGAACGGTGGGAGCGGCGAGGAGGGCGCGCGCGGCGCGCTCGGCGAACACAGCGGCCTCGAGCAGCGAGTTCGAGGCGAGCCGGTTGGCGCCGTGCACGCCGGTGCGGGCGCACTCGCCCACGGCGAAGAGGTTCGGCAGGGTGGTGCGGGCGTCGAGGTCCACGACGATCCCGCCCATCGCGTAGTGCGCGGCGGGCGTCACCGGGATCGGCTCGCGCGACCAGTCGAAGCCGGCGTCGCGGACGATGCGGTCGAGCCCCGGGAAACGGCGGGCGAGCACGTCCCCGCCGAGCGCCGTCGCGTGGAGCAGCGCGGGGGCCCCGCCCTGCTCGGCCATCGTGCGCCACACGGCGCGGGCGACGACGTCGCGCGGGGCGAGCTCGGCGAGCGGGTGCGCCTCGGCGAGGAAGCGCCGCCCCGAGGCATCCCGCAGCACCGCGCCCTCGCCGCGCACCGCCTCGGAGATGAGCGGGGTGCCCGGAACCGCGAGCGCGGTGGGATGGAACTGCACGAATTCCAGATCGGCGACCGCGGCCCCGGCGCGGGCGGCCGCGGCGACCCCGTCGCCCGTCGCGACGGCGGGGTTCGTGGTGTGCAGGTAGAGCTGCCCCGCCCCGCCGGTGGCGAGCACGACGTGATCGGCCCGGCGTTCGACGACGGCCCCGTCGGCGTCGAGCAGGACGGCCCCGACGACGCCCCCGCCCTCCACGAGGAGGTCGAGCAGCATCGTGCGCTCGTGCACCGCGACCGTGCGCCGTCGCACGGTCGCGACCAGGGCGGCCTCGATCGCCGCGCCGGTCGCGTCGCCGCCGGCGTGCACGATGCGCGCACGGGAGTGCGCCGCCTCGAGCCCGCGCTCCAGCCCGGACTCGTCGCGGTCGAAGCCCACGCCGAAGCGGATGAGGTCGCGCACCCGGGCCGGCCCCTCCTCGCAGAGCACGCGCACCACCGCTGGGTCGGCGAGCCCGGCGCCTGCGGCGATCGTGTCGGCGTAGTGCCGCTCGGCGGAGTCGTCGGGGAAGAGGGCCGCCGCGATGCCGCCCTGCGCGTACCGGGTGCTGCCCTCGGCGAGCTCGGTCTTCGTCACCAGCTCGACGGTGCAGCCGGCCTCGGCGGCGCGCACCGCGGTCCACAGGCCCGCGATGCCGCCGCCGACGACGAGCACGCTCGGCACGGTCAGCTCCGAGCCGCGGCGGGAGGCGCGCTCGGCGCCGTGGGCGCCGCGCCGCTCACGGGCGCCCCGCTCGGCAGGGCCCGCAGCATCCGCTCGAGCGCGACCTTCGCGTCGGCGGCGACGGCGTCGGGAACCTGGATGCGGTTCACGACTCGGCCCTCGACGAGCTCCTCGAGCACCCAGGCGAGATAGCCGGGGTGGATGCGGTACATCGTCGAGCAGGGGCATACCACCGGGTCGAGGCAGAAGATGGTGTGCTCGGGGTGCTCGGCGGCGAGCCGCTGCACGAGGTTGATCTCGGTGCCGATCGCGAAGGTGGTGCCCGCCGGGGCGGCCTGGATCGCCTTCACGATGTAGTCCGTCGAGCCGGCCGCGTCGGAAGCATCGACGACGGGCATCGGCGACTCGGGGTGCACGATCACCCGCACGCCGGGGTGCTCGCGACGCGCCTGGGCGATCTGCTCGACCGTGAAGCGGCGGTGCACCGAGCAGAAGCCGTGCCAGAGGATCACGCGGGCGTCGCCGAGCGCCGCCGCGTCGTTGCCGCCCAGCGGCTGCCGCGGGTTCCACATCGGCATCGCCTCGAGCGGCACGCCCATCGCCTTCGCGGTGTTGCGGCCGAGGTGCTGGTCGGGGAAGAAGAGCACCCGGCGGCCGCGCTCGAAGGCCTGCTCGAGCACGGTGCGGGCGTTCGAGGACGTGCAGACGATGCCGCCGTGCCGCCCGACGAAGCCCTTGAGCGCCGCCGAGGAGTTCATGTAGGTCACCGGCACCACGGGCAGGAGCCCGTCGGCGTCGGGGGTGTCGAGGTCGCCGTAGACCGTGGCGAGCTGCTCCCAGCAGGCCTCGACGCTCGCCTCGTCGGCCATGTCGGCCATCGAGCAGCCCGCCGCGAGGTTCGGCAGGATGACGGCCTGCTCCGGGCGCGACAGGAGGTCGGCGGTCTCGGCCATGAAGTGCACGCCGCAGAAGACGATCGCCTCGGCATCGGGCCGGGTCAGCGCGGCGTTCGCGAGCTGGAAGGAGTCGCCGACGAAGTCCGCGTGCTGCACCACCTCGTCGCGCTGGTAGAAGTGGCCGAGGATGACGACGCGCTCGCCGAGGGTCTGCTTGGCGCGGCGGATGCGCTCGTGCAGCTCCTCGTCGCTCGCGAGCCGATAGGCCTCGGGCAGCGCGCCCTGCCGGGGCGAGCCGGTGGGGATGACGTCGCCCATCGATGCGCCGGGCCCGTAGGAGGCGGGGCCGGCGTCGAAGGTCCAGGGGCCCTCGGCGAGTTCGGGTGCGCAGCTCTCGCCGCCGCTCGCGCCGCTCGCGATGAGACGGATGCTGCGGTCGACGGATGCCGCGCGGCGGGTGTCGAGGGAGGTGGGGCTCATGACGCGGTCCTCTCGGCGTCTCGGAACGGTTCCCGGATGCCCGGCGCGGGGCCGGCCGGGTCGTAGCGGTACAGCTTCGGCGGGCGGTGCGGAGTGCCGGCGCGGTGCTCGCCGGTCTCCTGCAGGCCGCCCGAGGCGAGCATGGTGCGGCGGAAGTTCGCCGGGTCGAGCGGGCGGCGGAGCACCGCCTCGTACACTTCGCGCAACTCGGCGAGCGTGAAGGTGCGGCCGAGCAGCGCGTGCGCGATCTCCGAGTACTCGACCTTCGTGCGGAGTCGCCAGAGCGCGTAGGCGATGATCTCGGCGTGGTCAAAAGCGAGCGCGGGCAGGGTGTCGGCCGGCACCCAGCGCACGTTCGGGCCGATGGTGGCGCGGGCGGCCTCGTCGCTCGGCAGCAGCGCCCAGTAGACGACGGAGACGACGCGCTCGCCGGGGGAGCGGTCGACGCCGCCGAAGGTGTAGAGCTGCTCGAGGTAGCTCGGCGCGAGGCCGGTCGTGGCCCGCAGGGTGCGGGCGGCGGCGGTCTCGAGCTCCTCGTTCGGCGGCAGCCAGCCGCCCGGCAGGGCCCAGTGGCCGAGCTGGGGCTCGCGGGTGCGGCGCACGAGCGGGGTCCAGAGCGCGGGCGGGCCGCCGGCGCGGTCGGCGCGGAGCGCGAAGATGACGGTGGAGACGGCGAGGCGCGCGGTGCTCGGCGGGGTCGTGGGCATCGCTGCTCCCTCCGGCGATTCCGTCTTCGAGTCAGGATGACTCGAAGGCCATGGACGGCAGCTTACAGTCAGGATGACTCGAAGGCGAATCCGTGCGCGCCGAGTCCCGCCCCCGGGAGCCGGGGCCGGTGCGGTAGGATCGGGCACACAACCGCATACCGGGCCATCGACGCGTCGCGGGAGAGCCACCGGCAGTCATCGTCGGGGGCACCGAAGGAGCAAGCCTCCCCGCCAATCTCTCAGGTACACGACACCGCGATGACGAGGCCGCTCTGAAAAGTGCCCGTTTCGGGCCGCCCACGGTGAAAGCGCACATCCCGCGCGAAACTCTCAGGCTCATGACAGAGGGGGAGTTCTCACGCGGCATCCGCCGCGCGTCTCGACGATCGAGGAGAACTCGTGTCCGATTCCGGAACCACCCCCGAAGAGCGCCGCAGCCCGCTCGACGCCGTGCACCGCGCCGCGGGCGCCTCCTTCACGGACTTCGCCGGCTGGCAGATGCCGGTGCGGTACTCCAGCGACCTCGCCGAGCACCACGCGGTGCGCGAGCACGCGGGCCTCTTCGACCTCTCCCACATGGCCGAGATCTCCCTGATCGGGCCGGGCTCCGCCGAGGCGCTCGACCACGCCCTCGCCGGCAAGCTCTCGGCGATCGCCGTCGGCCAGGCGAAGTACTCGCTGCTGCTCGCCGAGGACGGCGGCATCATCGACGACCTCGTCGTCTACCGCACGGGGGAGGACCGCTTCCTCGTCGTCGCCAACGCCTCGAACCGCGACGTCGTCGCCGCCGAGCTGATCGACCGCGCCGAGGGCTTCGAGACCTTCGTCTCCGACGAGAGCGACGACATCGCCCTCATCGCCCTGCAGGGCCCCGACGCGCTCGCCGTGCTGCTCGAGACGCCCGGACTCGGCGTCGAAGGTCCCGGCAACGACCAGGAGGACTTCGACCGGGCCATCACCGAGCTGAAGTACTACCGCTCCTTCCCTGCCACGTTCGAGGGCGAGCCCGTGCTCGTCGCCCGCACCGGCTACACCGGCGAGGACGGCTTCGAGCTCTATCTCGCGCCCGAGCTGGCGCCCAAGCTCTGGGAGGCGCTCGCCGAGACCGGCGGGCCCCGCGTCGTGCCGTGCGGCCTCGCGAGCCGCGACACGCTCCGCCTCGAGGCGGGCATGCCGCTCTACGGGCACGAGCTCGGCCGAGGCATCCTGCCCGCCCAGGCCGGTCTCGGTCGCGTCGTCTCCTTCGCCAAGGAGGCCGAGTTCATCGGCCGGGCGGCGGCCGAGCGCGGCCCGGCCGAGGACGCTCCCGTGCTCGTCGGCCTCACCGCGGAGGGCCGGCGAGCCCCCCGCGCCGGCTACGAGGTCTACGACGGCGAGTCCGCCGAGGCCCGACGCGTCGGCGAGATCACGAGCGGGGCGCTCTCGCCCACCCTCGGCCACCCCGTCGCGATGGCGTTCGTGGCGCCCGAGCTCGCCGAGCCCGGCACCGCCCTCTTCGTCGACGTCCGCGGCACCCGCATCCCGGCGACCGTCGTCGCCCTCCCCTTCTACCGACGCGCCTCCTGATCCGGCCTCCCGCCCGAGCACGGGCGAGCCGGCCGCAGGCGACACGACGAGCCATCCACCGACCCCACCACCGAGGAGCCCCATCATGACCGACGTCACCGCACTGCAGTACACCGAAGAGCACGAGTGGGTGAAGGTCGACGGCGACACCGTCGTCATCGGCATCACCGACTACGCCGCCGAGAAGCTCGGCGACGTCGTCTACGTCGACCTGCCCGCCGCGGGCACCGCCGTCAGCGCGGGCACCGTCGTCGGCGAGATCGAGTCGACCAAGTCGGTCGGCGAGCTCTTCGCCCCGATCGACGGCGAGGTCGTCGAGGCGAACCAGGCCGTCATCGACTCCCCGGAGCTCGTCAACAGCGACCCGTTCGGCGAAGGCTGGCTCATCAAGCTCTCCGCGCCCGAGCTGCCGACGCTCATGACCCACGCCGAGTACCGCGCCTTCGTCGGCGAGTAAGGACCCCAGCGCCCGATGAGCACCACCTCGACGTTCGACCTCGACGCCTTCGGGCGCCGCCACATCGGCACCACCGCCGCCGACCAGCAGCGCATGCTCGCCGAGCTCGGCTACGACTCGCTCGACGAGCTGATGTCGGCCGCCGTGCCGGCCTCGATCCGCATGGGCGAGGTGCTGAACTCCGCCATCCCGGCCGCGGCGACCGAGCGCGAGGCGCTCGCCGAGCTCGCGGCGCTCGCCGCGCAGAACACGGTGCGCACCTCGATGATCGGGCTCGGGTACTCGGGCACGATCACGCCGGCCGTGATCCAGCGCAACGTGCTCGAGAACCCGAGCTGGTACACGGCGTACACGCCGTACCAGCCCGAGATCAGCCAGGGCCGGCTCGAGGCGCTCATCAACTTCCAGACCATGGTCGAAGACCTGACCGGGCTCGACATCGCCAACGCCTCCATGCTCGACGAGGGCACCGCGGTCGTCGAGGCGATGCTCCTCGCCCGGCGCGCATCGAAGTCGCCGTCGAACCGCTTCGTCGTCGACGCCGACGCCCTCCCGCAGACCAAGGCGCTGCTCGCCTCGCGATCGGCGGTGCTCGGCATCGAGCTCGTCGAGGCCCCGCTGGCCGAGACGAGCGACGTCGCCGCGCTCGGCGAGCACTTCGGTGTCTTCGTGCAGTACCCCGGCGCCTCGGGCCGGGTCTGGGAGCCGTCGGCCGTGCTCGCCGCCACGAAGGCGCAGGGCGGCCTCGCCGTCGCCGCGGCCGATCTGCTCGCCCTCGCCGTGCTCACGAGCCCCGGCGAGCTCGGCGCCGACGTCGCCGTCGGCACCTCGCAGCGCTTCGGCGTGCCGATGGGCTTCGGCGGACCGCACGCCGGGTACATGGCCGTCCGCAAGGGCCTCGAGCGCCAGATGCCGGGCCGGCTCGTCGGGGTCTCCGTGGATGCCTCGGGCGCGCCCGCCTACCGGCTCAGCCTGCAGGCGCGCGAGCAGCACATCCGCCGCGAGAAGGCGACCTCGAACATCTGCACCGCCCAGGTGCTGCTCGCCGTGATGGCGTCGATGTACGCGGTCTACCACGGCCCCGCCGGTATCCGGCACATCGCGGTCTCGACCGCGCAGAAGGCCGCCGCGCTCGCCGAGGTGCTGACCGGCTACGGGCTCACGCTCGCGAGCGAGGCCTACTTCGACGCGATCGAGGTGCACGTGCCCGGCCTCGCGAAGAACGTCGTCGCCCGCGCCCGCGAGCTCGGCGTGCACCTCTGGGAGGTCGACGAGGCGACCGTGCACGTCGCGGTCGACGAGACGACCACGGAGGCGGAGCTCGCGCTCGCGGCCCGGGCCTTCGGCCTCCCCGAGGAGACCGTCGTGCCGGTCGACGTGCGCGCCCTGCCGGCCGGGCTCCCGGCGGGCCTCGCCCGCACGAGCGGCTACCTCACGCACCCGGTCTTCAACACGCACCAGTCCGAGACGCAGATGATGCGGTACCTGAAGACCCTCGCCGACCGCGACTACGCGCTCGACCGCGGCATGATCCCGCTCGGCTCGTGCACGATGAAGCTGAACGCCGCGACCGAGATGCAGGCCGTCACCTGGCCGGCCTTCGCGAACCTGCACCCCTTCGCGCCGGAGGCCGACGTCGTCGGCAGCCTCGGCCTCATCGAGCAGCTCGAGAGCTGGCTCGCCGAGGTCACGGGCTACGACACCGTCTCGCTGCAGCCGAACGCGGGCAGCCAGGGCGAGCTCGCGGGCCTGCTCGCGATCCGCGGCTACCACGACGCGAACGGCGAGCACGAGCGCGACGTCTGCCTTATCCCCTCGAGCGCGCACGGCACGAACGCGGCGTCCGCGGTGCTCGCGGGCATGCGCGTCGTCGTCGTCGCGACCGACGAGCTCGGCAACGTCGACCTCGACGACCTCCGCGCGAAGATCGCCGAGCACGCGGCGTCCATCGCGGCGCTCATGATCACCTACCCCTCGACGCACGGCGTGTACGAGCACGAGGTGAAGGAGATCACCCAGGCGGTGCACGACGCCGGCGGTCAGGTCTACGTCGACGGCGCGAACCTCAACGCGCTGCTCGGCTACGCGCGCTTCGGCGACTTCGGCGGCGACGTCTCGCACCTGAACCTGCACAAGACCTTCTGCATCCCGCACGGCGGCGGCGGCCCCGGCGTCGGGCCGGTCGCGGCCAAGGCGCACCTCGCGCCGTACCTGCCCGGGCACCCGCTCGCCCAGCGCCCCGACCACGCCGGCGGCTTCGTGCACGCCGGCGGACCGGTGTCGGCGGCGCCGTACGGCAGCCCGTCGATCCTGCCGATCTCGTGGGCGTACGTGCGGATGATGGGCGCGCAGGGGCTGCAGGACGCCACGGCGGCCGCGGTGCTCGCCGCGAACTACGTCGCCGCGCGGCTCCGCGAGCACTTCCCGGTGCTCTACACGGGCGAGCACGGGCTCGTGGCGCACGAGTGCATCCTCGATCTGCGGCCCCTCACGGCCGAGACGGGCGTGACGGTCGACGACGTCGCGAAGCGACTGATCGACTACGGCTTCCACGCCCCGACGATGTCGTTCCCGGTCGCGGGCACGCTCATGGTCGAGCCGACGGAGTCGGAGGACCTCGCGGAGCTCGAGCGCTTCGTGGAGGCGATGGTGAGCATCAAGACCGAGGCGGACGCCGTGGGACGGGGCGAGTGGCCCGCCGACGACAACCCGCTGCGGAACGCGCCGCACACGGCCGAGTCCGTCATCGCGGGGGAGTGGGCGCACCCCTACTCCCGCGAGCAGGCGGTCTACCCGGTGCGCTCGCTCGTGCGCAGCAAGTACTGGGCGCCCGTGCGCCGCATCGACCAGGCGTTCGGCGACCGCAACCTGGTCTGCGCGTGCCCGCCGGTGGAGGCGTTCGCCTGACGCGGAGCTGAGTCGAGGGGCGGATGCCCCGGGCGCGACGCGTCCGGGGCATCCGCCCCTGCCGTTCGGCGCGGCGCGGGTCTAAACTGAGGAACATTCACACGCGGAGGTGTCGGATGCTCCCCATGGACGCCCTGCTCGGGGCCGGATTCATCCTCTTCGTCGTGGGCCTCGCGGCCGCGACGAGCGAGCGCTTCGGGCTGGACACCCGCGCCGGCCTCCTCGAGCGCCGCGACCCGGCGACGGCGAACGCGATGCGACGCGCGCAAGCGGTCCTCGAGCTGCGGGGCGGGGGCTACGGCGACGAGTGCGTCGGCGCGGTCTGCACGCCGAGCCGACGGAGCTGGACCGACGGGGCCCGCGTGCGCGGCGCCGACACCGATCCCCGGGTCGAGGTCGCGGAGGAGCAGCTCCCGCCGATGCCGGCGACGGTCGTCGCCCTCGCGTCGGCGACGCACGTCCCCGGGGTCAGGCGGCCGGCGCCGCGAAGAGCCCCGGCCACCACGCGAGCGCCAGCGGATACCCGATGAAGGCCGCCATGTCGAGCACCCAGTGCGCGATGACGAGCGGCATCGTGCGCCCCCAGCGCACGTAGCACCAGCCGAACACGAGGCCCATCGCGACGTTGCCCGCGAACGGGCCGAAGCCCTGGTAGAGGTGGTACGTCCCTCGCAGCAACGCGCTCGAGACGATCGTCGCCCACGGTCCCACGCCGAGCTCCCGGAGCCGCGTGAAGAGATAGCCGACGACGATGATCTCCTCGGTGAGCGCCGCCTTCATCGCCGCGAGCACGAGGATCGGCACCGTCCACCAGTGGGTGTCGAGCGGGGCCGGCACCACGACCACGGTGATCCCCATCGCGCGGCCCGCGGCGTAGAGCGTGAGGCCGGGGATGCCGATCGCCGCGACGAGCGCGAGCCCGGAGGCCGCATCGCGCCCCGGTCGCGTGAAGTCGAAGCCGATACGGCGGAACGGGCTGCGGCCGGGCCGCCAGAGCAGATAGAGCGCGAGCGCGACGACGAACAGCCCGAAGAAGACGTCGAGGAACTGGTACGTGAAGTCGAGCCACTCGCGGCTCGAGCGGGACTGGTTGATCGCCGCCGACTGCTCGGCGAGCGGCGTCGTGTCGGTCACCCGCGCGACGATCGAGACGATCGAGTAGACGGCGGACGCGCCGAGCGAGAGGCCGAGCACGATGGCGAGCTCGACTCGCATGCGACGGGCGGCTGGCATGCGATCATCTTCGCACGGCGTCACAGAACGCAAGATTCCTGCGCATACGCGTCGGAATGCGGCGCGTCGAGGGTCGCCAGGTTTCGCGTCGGTAACGGTTTGGCCGCGGAGTTTGCTTCGAGTGAGAGGACTCCTTAGCCTCGATTTACCAGCGCTCGGGCGCGGCCAGAAGCCGTGCCTGCATGCGCACATCTCACAGGAGGAACATTGAAGATCAAGAGAATCGGCGTTGCCGCCATTGCTCTTGCTGCGGCCGGGGCGCTCACGCTCACCGGTTGCACGAGCGGTTCGCCGTCGTCGAGCGGTGCTGCCGGCGACTCGTCGGCCATCATCACGACCAACGGTTCCGAGCCCCAGAACCCGCTGATCCCGACCAACACCAACGAGGTCGGCGGCGGCAAGATCCTCGACGCGATCTTCGCCGGTCTGGTGTACTACGACGCCAAGGGTGCCGTGCACAACGACGTCGCGGAGTCCATCGAGTCCGACGACGCCCAGAACTACACCATCAAGATCAAGCCCGACCTGAAGTTCACGAACGGCGACCCGGTGAACGCCGAGTCGTTCGTCAAGGCGTGGAACTACGGCGCGGCGCTCGACAACGCGCAGCTCTCGAGCTACTTCTTCGGCGACATCGAGGGCTTCTCGCTCGACGAGAACCGCCCCGAGCTCTCGGGCCTCAAGGTCGTCGACGACCTGACCTTCACGGTCGCGCTCGTGCAGCCCGAGTCGGACTTCCCGCTCAGCCTCGGCTACTCGGCGTTCTACCCGCTCCCCGAGTCGGCGTGGGAAGACCTCGACGCGTTCGGTGAGAACCCGGTCGGCAACGGTCCGTACATGCTCGACGGCGAGGGCGCCTGGAAGCACAACGAGGAGATCAGCCTCGTCACGAACCCCGACTACGACGGTCCGCGCAAGGCGCAGAACGGCGGGCTCGACATCATCTTCTACGCCTCGCAGGACGCCTCGTACGCCGACCTGCAGGGCGGCAACGTCGACGTCGTCGACCAGATCCCGGAGGCGGCGCTCGCCAGCTACGCCGACGAGTTCCCGGACCGCTCGGTCAACCAGGCCGCGGCGATCTTCCAGTCCTTCACCATCCCCGCGCGCCTGCCGCACTTCTCGGGTGAGGAAGGCCAGCTCCGTCGCGCCGCCATCTCGATGGCGATCAACCGCGAGGAGATCACCGACGTGATCTTCGAGGGCACCCGCACCCCCGCGCACGACTTCACCTCGCCCGTCATCGACGGCTACTCGGAGGACGTGCCCGGCTCGGAGGTCCTCGAGTTCAACCCGGAGAAGGCGAAGGAGCTGTGGGCCCAGGCCGACGCCATCGCACCGTGGAGCGGCACCTTCCAGATCGCCTACAACGCCGACGGCGGCCACCAGGGCTGGGTCGACGCCGTGTCGAACCAGCTGAAGAACAACCTCGGCATCGACGCGTCGGGCAACCCGTACCCGACCTTCGCCGAGGCGCGCACCGAGATCACCAACCGCACCATCCAGACCGCGTTCCGCAGCGGTTGGCAGGCCGACTACCCGGCGCTGTTCAACTTCCTCGGGCCGCTGTACGGCACCGGTGCCGGTTCGAACGACGGTGACTACTCGAACCCCGAGGTCGACGCCCTCCTGAAGGAAGGCCGTGCGGAGACCGACATCGACGCCGCGAACGAGAAGTTCCAGCAGGTCCAGGAGATCCTGTTCAAGGACCTCCCCGCGGTCCCGCTGTGGTACTCGAACGTCAACGGCGCGTGGAACGACACCGTGGACAACGTGGAGTTCGGCTGGAACTCGGTTCCGCTGTACTACCAGATCACCAAGGCTGCGGAGTAGTTCCCAGCCTGCGACGACTCAGGGTTAGACTCTGAGGCGCCCGTGGGGCGGCGGTCATCAGACCGCCGCCCCACACCCACGTATCCTGCGGTGTCGCGATCGGCGTAGCATCGTAGGGCGACTCCACAACGGTGAGGTTTCTTCCAATAATGTCCACAACCGCAGAAGCCGAGGCCTGATCCATGGCCGGCTACATCCTGCGCCGACTGCTGCAGGCGATCCCTGTCTTGCTCGGCACCACCTTCCTGATCTACTTCATGGTCTTCGCCATGCCGGGCGACCCCGTCGTCGCCCTGTTCGGTGACAAGACCCCGCCCCCACAGGTCCTCGAGGCGGTGCGCGAGCGCTACAACCTCGACAAGCCGTTCATCGTCCAGTACCTGCTGTTCCTCGGCGGCATCTTCCGCGGCGACTTCGGCATCTCCTTCTCGGGCGAGCCCGTCTCCGACATCCTGGCCCGCACCTTCCCGGTGACGCTCCAGCTCGCCGCGATCGCCACGGTGTTCCTCGCCGTCGGCGGCATCCTCATCGGGCTCATCTCGGGCCTGCGCAAGGGCGGCATCTTCGACGCGAGCGCGCTCGTGGTGAGCCTCATCCTCATCTCGCTGCCGATCTTCGTCGTCGCCTTCACCGCGCAGTACATCTTCGGCGTCCAGCTCGGCTGGTTCAGGACGACCGTAGGCTCCGGAGCGCCGATCCAAGACCTGATATTGCCGGCGATGGTGCTGGCCACGGGAAGCTTCGCGCAGATCGTCCGACTGACGAGGGCGTCGGTCATCGAGACGGACGGCCAGGACTTCGTTCGCACCGCCGCGAGCAAGGGCCTGTCCCGGCGACGCATCGTCCCCGTGCACATCCTGCGCAACTCGCTCATCCCGGTCGTGACCTACATCGCCGTGGACTTCGGCGTGCTCATGGTGGGCGCCACCGTGACCGAGGGCATCTTCAACGTGCCCGGCGTCGGTCGCACCCTCTACCAGGCGATCATCCGCGGGGAGGGACCGACCGTCGTCTCCTTCGTGACCGTCATGGTGCTGATCTACCTCATCGTGAACCTCCTGGTGGATCTGCTGTACGCCGTTCTCGACCCGAGGATCCGCTATGTCAAGTAACACCCGATCCACCCAGCAGCACTACGTCGCCCCGGTCGAGGAGACCCCGCTCGTCGCCATCGACGCCGTCAAGGCCGAGGGCAAGCCCTCGAACCTCTGGCGCGACGCCTGGGCCGACGTCCGCCGCCGCCCGATGTTCTGGATCTCCGCGGCGATCATCCTGCTCGTCGTCGTGGTCGCCCTGTTCCCGGGCCTGTTCACCCAGGTGCCGCCGAACAACGACTGCCAGCTCTCGAACAGCAACGCCGGCCCCGCGCCCGGGCACCCGCTCGGCTTCACCAAGCAGGGCTGCGACATCTACTCGCGCATCATCCACGGCACCTCGACCTCGCTGTCGGTCGGCCTCATCGTGACGGTGCTCGTGGCGGTGCTCGGCATCCTGTTCGGCGCCTTCGCCGGCTTCTACGGCGGCTGGGTCGACTCGGTGCTCTCGCGTCTCGGCGACATCTTCTTCTCGATCCCCTACATCCTCGCGGCCGTCGTCGTCATGTCGGTGCTCTCGAAGTACGCGAGCATCTGGACGATCGCGTTGGCGATCGGCATCTTCGCGTGGCCGGCCACGGCGCGTGTGCTGAGAGCCGAGATCCTGAGGGTGAAGAACTCCGACTTCGTGATGGCGGCCACCGCCCTCGGCGTCTCCCGGTTCCGCATCCTGCTCCGGCACGTGCTGCCGAACTCGATCGCCCCGGTCATCGTGATCACCACCATCTCGCTCGCCTCGGCGATCGTCGCGGAGGCGACCCTGTCGTTCCTCGGCGTCGGCCTGCCGTCGAGCATCATGTCGTGGGGTAACGACATCAGCCAGGCGCAGCGCGACCTCCGCACCGCGCCGCAGACGCTGATCCTCCCGTCGATCGCGCTGAGCGTGACCGTGCTGAGCTTCATCATGCTCGGCGAGGTCATCCGCGACGCGCTCGACCCGAAGGCGAGGGCACGTCGATGACCGAGATCGAGACCCAGAAGACGATCGGAAGCTCCGTGCCCGAACCCCGTACCGACGACGAGCGACCCCTGCTCGAGATCAAGGATCTGAAGGTCGGCTTCAAGACGCAGACCGGCATGGTCACCGCGGTCGACGGCGTCGACATCACCCTCTACCGCGGGCAGAGCCTCGCGATCGTGGGGGAGTCGGGCTCCGGCAAGTCGACGACCGCGCACGCGATCATCAACCTGCTGCCGGGCTCCGGCGAGATCACCGGCGGCCAGATCCTCCTCGACGGGCAGGACCTGACCAAGGCGACGAAGCACGAGATGGAGTCCATCCGCGGCCGCAAGGTCGGCTTCGTCCCGCAGGACCCGATGTCGAACCTGAACCCGGTCTGGTCGATCGGCTTCCAGGTCGAGGAGGCGATCCGCGCGAACGGCATCGCGAGCGAGCGCAAGGCCGTCAAGGCGCGCGCGATCGAGGTGCTGAAGGAGGCCGGCCTCCAGGATGCGGACCGCCGCCTGAAGCAGTTCCCGCACCAGTTCTCGGGCGGCATGCGCCAGCGCGTGCTCATCGGCATGGGGCTCGCGGCGAACCCGCAGCTGCTCATCGCCGACGAGCCCACCTCGGCGCTCGACGTGACGGTGCAGCGGGTCATCCTCGACCACCTCGAGTCGCTCACCCGCGAGCTCGGCACCACGCTGCTGTTCATCACGCACGACCTGGGCCTCGCCGCCGAGCGCGCCGAGCAGCTCGTCGTGATGTACAAGGGCCGCGTGGTGGAGTCGGGCCCGTCGCTGCAGATCCTGCAGAACCCGCAGCACCCGTACACGCAGCGCCTCGTCGCCGCGGCGCCGAGCCTCGCCTCGCGCCGCATCCAGGCCACCGGCAGCATCAAGGCCGCCGAGGACTCGATGGGCGAGGACGCCGCGTCCGCGGCGGGCGAGGCGATCGACCTGATCGCCACGGCGGAGGCCCGGGCGGAGGCGCTCGAGACCGCCGCGGCCCAGCCGCCGGCGATCGTCGTGGAGGACCTGACCAAGGTCTACAAGATCCGCGGCACGGGCGACTTCACGGCCGTCGACAGCGTCTCGTTCCAGATCGCGAAGGGCACCACCACGGCGCTCGTCGGCGAATCGGGTTCGGGCAAGTCGACCGTCGCGAAGATGCTGCTGAAGCTCGAGGACTCGACCTCCGGTCGCATCCTCGTCGGCGGCGCCGATCTCGCGAACGTGCGCGGCAAGGAGCTCTTCGCGCTCCGCAGCCGCATGCAGCCGGTCTTCCAAGACCCCTACGGTTCGCTGAACCCGCTCCGCAACATCGGCAACACGATCGGCGAGCCGCTGATGACCCACAAGGTGGGCACCAAGGCGTCGCGCCGCGAGCGCGTGTTCGAGCTGCTCGACCAGGTCTCGCTGCCGCGGACCCTCGTCGGCCGCTACCCGAACGAGCTCTCCGGCGGTCAGCGCCAGCGCATCGCCATCGCACGGGCGCTCGCGCTGAAGCCCGAGATCGTCGTGCTCGACGAGGCCGTCTCGGCCCTCGACGTGCTCGTGCAGGCGCAGATCCTGCGCCTGCTCGCCGATCTCCAGGCCGAGCTCGGGCTCACCTACCTCTTCATCACGCACGACCTCGCGGTCGTGCGGGTCATCGCGGACAACGTCTGCGTGATGCAGAAGGGGCGCATCGTCGAGGCCGCGACCACCGACGAGGTGTTCGAGAACCCGCAGCAGCAGTACACCAAGGACCTGCTCGCCGCGATCCCGGGGGCGAACATCCCGCTCGGCGTCTGATCCGATCCGTTCGAGGGCCCGGCCGGTGTCAACCGGCCGGGCCTTCGGCGTGCCGACGCGGAGTCTGGGAACCGCGTGCCGAGGCGTTCTCCAGCGTGCGATACGATGTCAGGCGGCCGAGTCCGGCCGATCATCCACCGACAGGAGCTTTCCTTCATGGCGCTCGCCCACCGCACCGATCTGCGCAACGTCGCGATCGTCGCCCACGTCGACCACGGCAAGACGACGCTCGTCGACGCCATGCTCAAGCAGACGAACTCCTTCGCGGAGCACGCGCACGTCGACGATCGCGCCATGGACTCGAACGAGCTCGAGCGTGAGAAGGGCATCACGATCCTCGCCAAGAACACGGCGGTGGAGTACAACGGCGTGCACGCGACGGACGGCCCGGTCACGATCAACGTGATCGACACCCCCGGCCACGCCGACTTCGGCGGCGAGGTCGAGCGCGGGCTGTCGATGGTCGACGGCGTCGTGCTGCTCGTCGACTCCTCCGAGGGCCCGCTGCCGCAGACCCGCTTCGTGCTCCGCAAAGCGCTCGAGGCCCGCCTGCCGGTCATCCTCCTCGTGAACAAGACCGACCGCCCCGACGCCCGCATCGCCGAGGTCGAGGAGGAGAGCCACGATCTGCTGCTCGGCCTCGCCAGCGACCTCTCCGACGACGTGCCCGACCTCGACGTCGACGCGCTGCTCGACGTGCCCGTCGTGTACGCCTCCGGCAAGGCCGGCCGCGCCTCGCGCAACCGTCCCGCGAACGGCGAGCTGCCCGACAACGGCGACCTCGAGCCGCTCTTCGAGGCGATCCTTGAGCACGTCCCGGCGCCGAGCTACGACGACGAGGCCCCGCTGCAGGCCTGGGTCACGAACCTCGACTCCTCGCCGTTCCTCGGCCGCCTCGCGCTGCTGCGCGTCTTCAACGGCCGCATCAAGAAGGGGCAGACGGTCGCCTGGGTGCGCCACGACGGCAGCCACTCGAACGTACGCATCACCGAGCTGCTGAAGACGAAGGCGCTCGAGCGCTTCCCCGCGGAGGACGCCGGCCCCGGCGACATCATCGCCGTCGCGGGCATCGAGGACATCACCATCGGCGAGACGCTCGCCGACCCGGAGGACGTGCGCCCGCTGCCCGCGATCCACGTCGACGACCCCGCGATCTCGATGACGATCGGCACCAACACCTCGCCGATCGTCGGCAAGGTGAAGGGGCACAAGCTCACCGCCCGCATGGTCAAGGACCGGCTCGACCGCGAGCTCATCGGCAACGTCTCGCTCAAGGTGGTCGACATCGGCCGTCCGGACGCCTGGGAGGTGCAGGGTCGCGGCGAGCTCGCCCTGGCGATCCTCGTCGAGCAGATGCGCCGCGAGGGCTTCGAGCTCACGGTCGGCAAGCCGCAGGTGGTCACCAAGCAGATCGACGGCAAGGTGCACGAGCCCTTCGAGCACCTGACCATCGACGCCCCCGAGGAGTACCTCGGCGCGATCACGCAGCTCCTGGCCGCTCGCAAGGGCCGCATGGACAACATGTCGAACCACGGCACCGGCTGGGTCCGGATGGAGTTCATCGTGCCGAGCCGCGGCCTCATCGGCTTCCGCACCGAGTTCCTCACGATCACCCGCGGCACGGGCATCGCGAACGCGATCTCGCACGGCTACGAGCCGTGGGCCGGCACCATCACGACGCGCAACAACGGCTCCATCGTCGCGGACCGCGCCGGGGTCGTCACCCCGTTCGCGATCATCGCGCTGCAGGAGCGCATGTCGTTCTTCGTGAACCCGACCGAGGAGGTCTACGAGGGCATGGTCATCGGCGAGAACTCGCGCGCCGACGACATGGACGTGAACATCACGAAGGAGAAGAAGCTGACGAACATGCGTTCGTCGACGGCCGACACCTTCGAATCGATGACGCCGTCGCGCCAGCTCACCCTGGAGGAGTGCCTGGAGTTCGCCCGCGAGGACGAATGCGTCGAGGTCACGCCCGAGAAGGTGCGCATCCGCAAGGTCGAGCTCGACGCGACCGCGCGCGCTCGCGCCACCTCGCGGCTCAAGAAGCAGGGCTGACCCGGGATTCCAGGGACGCAGCACGGATGCCGCGGGCTTCGGCCCGCGGCATCCGTCGTCTCCGGGCGGGGCGCTTCGACGGGCTCAGCGGACCACGGAGTCGGGATGCCTCGCTGGGACTTCCTCCACAGGGTCCATGCATTCGGATGAAGCTTTCAGGGAATCCCGCGTACGGTAGCCGAGGCCCCCTGATAAAGATTCGATAACGAACGCACGAACCCGATACGAAACGCATGACGACTCCCCCTGCATCCCGCGGCCGCCGCGCGGCCGCTCGGCCGGCTCGACGCCGCCGCACCAGCCCCCCGCCCACCAAGCGCCTCCTCGCGACGCTCGGCATGACCTTCGCCGGCGGCATGATGGTCGCCACGAGCCTGCCGGCCCTCGCGGTCACCGCGACCTCCACCGAGCCGACCGCCTCGGTCTACGCGCCCGTCGTCGACGTGCTCGCGCCGAAGGTCCAGGAGCTCGAGGTCGGCGACGGCGTCATCGCCGCCGACGTGGCCGTCGACGAGTTCACCGCCGTCGCGGCGCCGCCGCCCATCGCCTCCTCGGTCGCCGGCTTCGGCACCGTCGAGATTCAGCGCACCGACGCCATCGTCTGGCCGGTCACCAACCCCGGTCGGATCAGTGACGGCTTCGGCCCGCGATCCGCCCCGTGCGCGGGCTGCTCGACGTTCCACAAGGGCGTCGACTTCATCCCCGGGGTCGGCACGCCCGTCATGTCGATCGCCGACGGCGTGGTCGTCACGGCGACGGAGAACGGCGGCGGCCTCGGCGTGAACGTCGAGGTGCAGCACAACATCGACGGCGAACTGCTGACGAGCTCCTACTCGCACATGCAGTTCGGTTCGCTCGAAGTGGCGACCGGCGACCGCGTGACCGCCGGCCAGCAGCTCGGCAAGATCGGTTCCACCGGCCAGTCGACCGGCCCGCACCTGCACCTCGAGATGTACGGGTCCGACGGTGCCCGCTTCGACGGCATGGCCTGGCTGAGCGCTCGGCTCGGCTGAGCCCTCGAAGGGACGGGGCGCGGATCAGCGCCCGGTGAAGTCCGGCTCGCGCTTCTCGAGGAAGGCGGCGACGCCCTCGCGCATGTCCTCGGTGCGGAACGCGTCGCGGAAGCCCTCGATCTCGAGCAGCGTCGCGGTCGCGGTCGGCGTGCCCGCCGCACCCACGAGCACCCGCTTGGCGAGGCCCACCGCCGTGCTCGCGTTCCGGCCGATGAGCTGCACGGTCTCGCGCGCGCCGGCGAGCAGCGCCTCGCGGTCGTCGAAGCGTCGCGTCACGAGCCCGACTCGCACGGCCTCATCGACGTCGAGCTGCCGGCCGGTGTAGATGAGCTCCTTCGCGAGGGCGGGTCCGACGGCGCGGGGGAGCCGCACGGTGCCGCCGAAGCCCGGGATGAGCCCGAGGTGCACCTCCGGCTGGCCGAAGCGCGAGGCCTCGGTCGCGTAGATGAAGTCGCAGGCGAGCGCCAGCTCGAGCCCGCCGCCGAGGGCGTAGCCGTCGACGCAGGCGATCACGGGCAGCGGCAGCGCCTCGATGGCCGCGGCCACGGCGTGCCCGTGCTCGGCGGTCTGCGCCCCCTCGTCCGGCGTGAGCCCGGCCATCGCCGAGATGTCGGCACCCGCCACGAACGCCCGACCGCCGGCGCCGACGAGGAGCACCCCGGCGAGCTCGCCGGGATCGGCGGTCAGCTCGGCGATCACCTCGGCGAGCGCATCGAGGACCTCGGGGGAGAGCGCGTTGAGCGCCTTCGGCCGGTCGATCGTGACGACGGCCGTCCGTCCGTCCCGTTCGAGCCGCACCACCGGTGCGGTGCCGCCTTCGCCCGTCGCCGTGCCGTCGTCGCTCGTCATGCCGCCTCCCACTCGCCCCGGCCGGGGCCTCCCGCCACACGCTACGCCATGTCCGCGGCGCAGGCTCGGCGGTAGACTCGGCGCATGTCCGCCGCGTATCCTCGTCTCCGTCTCGGCCTGCTCGCCGCCACCGCCGTCGTCACGGCGACCGCGCTCACCGGCTGTTTCGCGAATCCGGTCGAAGACCTCGTGAACCAGGGCATCGAGGGCGCGGTCGAGGAGGCCACGGGCGGCGACGTCTCGCTCGGCGGCGAGCTGCCGGCCGACTTCCCGGCCGAGGTGCCGCTGCCGGAGGGCGAGGTCGTCTTCGCGGCGGGCACCGCGGGCGAGGGCTGGGTGGTCACGATGACGTCCTCGGCCGCAGATCCGGTCGCCGACGCGGCCGCCGCCCTCGAGGGCGCCGGCTTCACCGTCGACACGACGCTCTCGGGCACCGACGCCGGCGCCTCGGTCTACACGAACGAGAAGTACCTCGTAGTCGTCGCGGGCGATGGCGAGAACATCGCGTTCACGGTGACGGCGAAGCCCCAGTGACCGGACACACGGCACCGGCGTCGGCCTGGAGCCGGGTCGGCGGGCTCCTCCTTGCGGCGCTGATCGGGCTCGTCTACGGCGCCGTCGCCACGATCGGGCACCGCCAGAGTCTTGAGCTCGGCGGCGTCGTCGTCCCCTGGGGGCTCGTCGCCGGCCTGCTCGGCGTGGCCGCGCTGCTCCTCGGCATCCGACTCGTGGCCGGCGGCCGCTGGGCGGCCGCGGCGGCGGGCGTCGGCGTCATCGCGATCGTCGCGCTGCTCTCGCTGCCCGGCCCCGGGGGATCCGTGCTCATCGCGAGCGGCCTCGTCGGCACCGTCTGGTCGGTGGGCCCCGCGCTCATCGCCGTACTGATCATCGCTTGGCCCTCGCTGCCGCAGCGCCGTCGGCCGCAGCTCGCCGCCGTCCCCGCGTCCTCCGGTGACGCCGCGACCGCGCCGTGAGCCTCGAGCCCGCTCTAGACTGAATCGACCGTTTCGAAGGGACGAGCCGTGACGTATGTGATCGCGCTGCCGTGCGTGGACGTGAAAGACCGCGCCTGCATCGACGAGTGCCCCGTGGACTGCATCTACGAGGGCGAGCGGTCGCTGTACATCCACCCCGACGAGTGCGTCGACTGCGGCGCCTGCGAGCCCGTCTGCCCCGTCGAGGCGATCTACTACGAAGACGACCTGCCCGACGAGTGGGCCGACTACTACAAGGCGAACGTCGAGTTCTTCGACGAGATCGGCTCGCCCGGCGGCGCCGCCAAGGTCGGCGTCATCGCGTACGACCACCCGATCGTCGCCGCTCTTCCCCCGCAGGCGCACTGAGCATGGCGCGGGGCGAGCTTCCCGACTACCCCTGGGACCTCATGGCGCCCTACCGCGACACGGCGGCGGCGCATCCCGGCGGCCTCGTCGACCTGTCGATCGGCTCGCCCGTCGACGAGACCCCCGCGGTCGTGCGCGAGGCGCTGGCCGCGGCGAGCGACGCGCACGCGTACCCGACCACCGTCGGCACCGACGAGCTCCGCACCGAGATCGTGCGCTGGTTCGCGAACCGCCGCGGCGTCACCGGCCTCACCGAGGCCAACGTGCTGCCCACGATCGGCTCGAAGGAGCTGGTGGCGCTGCTGCCGTTCCTGCTCGGCCTCGGCGAGGGCGACGTGGTGGTGCATCCGCGGGCCGCCTATCCGAGCTACGAGATGGGCGCCGTGCTCGTCGGCGCGACCGCGATGGCCGCCGACGATCCCGCGGAGTGGCCGGCCGAGACGAAGCTCATCTGGCTGAACAGCCCGGGCAACCCCGACGGCCGCGTGCTCGGCCTCGACGAACTGCGGGCCGCCCGCACCCGCGCCCACGAGCTCGGGGCCGTCATCGTGAGCGACGAGTGCTACGCCGAGCTGGGGTGGGAGGGGGAGTGGGCCGAGACCCCCGTGCCCTCGCTGCTGGACCCGCGGGTGATCGGCGACGACCGCCGCAACACCCTCGCGATCTACTCGTTGTCCAAGCAGTCGAACATGGCCGGATACCGCGCGGCGTTCGTCGCGGGCTGCCGCGGCGTCGTCTCGCGCATCACGACCGTCCGAAAGCACGCCGGTCTGATGGTGCCCTTCCCGCTCCAGCAGGCGATGGTGGCGGCACTGCGCGACGATCGGCACGTCGTCGAGCAGAAGGAGCGGTACCGGGCGCGCCGCGAGCAGCTGAAGCCGGCGCTCGAGGCGGCCGGCTTCCGCATCGACCACAGCGAGGCCGGGCTCTACCTCTGGGCCACCGAGGGGCGCGACGCCTGGGAGAGCATCGAGCGGCTCGCCGGCCTCGGCATCCTCGGCGGACCCGGCCACTTCTACGGCGTGCACTTCCCGCAGCACGTCCGGCTGTCGCTCACCGCGAGCGACGACCGCATCGCGGCGGCGGCCGCTCGTCTGCGCGGCTGACGCGCTGATCCACAGTCGATTGTCGGCATTCTCCAAGGATCCGGCGATGCTTTGGCGGGTGCGACAGTGTGCTCCGAGCGCGTCTAGGCTGTACTCGGGCAGCGGCCGCCAACCGGGCTGCACCCTTGAAGGCAGGTGACCGCACCATGACGATCACAGGAGGCGCCGTGACCGACGTCGTGAACTCCGCGGCCGGGCAGAACCCCGCGACCGCGACGCTGAACTACCCGGGCGGCACCGCCGAGTTCCCGATCACCCCTGCGGTGCAGGGCAGCGCCAGCATCGACCTCTCGACGCTCACGCGGCAGACCGGGCTCACCGGGCTCGACTACGGCTTCGTGAACACCGCGTCGACCCGCTCCGAGATCACCTACATCGACGGTGAGCAGGGCATCCTCCGCTACCGCGGGTACCCGATCGAGCAGCTCGCCGAGCACTCGACCTACCTCGAGGTCGCCTGGCTGCTGATCTACGGCGAGCTGCCGACGGCCGATCAGCTGGCCGACTTCGACGACAAGGTCCGCCGGCACACGCTGCTGCACGAAGACCTGAAGCGCTTCTTCTCGGCGCTGCCGCACACGGCGCACCCGATGTCCGTGCTGTCGAGCGCCGTCGCCGCGCTGTCCACGTACTACGAGGGCTCCTCCGACCCGCACGACCCCGACCACGTCGAGGTCACGACGCTGCGACTCCTCGCGAAGCTCCCGGTCATCGCCGCCTACGCGCACAAGAAGAGCGTCGGCCAGGCGTTCCTCTACCCCGACAACTCGCTGAACTTCGTCGAGAACTTCCTGCGGCTGAACTTCGGCAACATGGCCGAGCCCTACGTGCTCGAGCCCACGCTCGTTCGCGCGCTCGACCGCCTCCTCATCCTGCACGAGGATCACGAGCAGAACGCCTCGACCTCCACGGTGCGGCTCGTCGGCTCGACCGGCGCGAACCTGTACTCGTCGATCTCGGCCGGCATCCAGGCGCTCTCGGGTCCGCTGCACGGCGGCGCGAACGAGGCGGTCCTGCAGATGCTCGCCCGCATCCAGGACTCCGGCGAGGGCGTCGCGAAGTTCGTCGAGCGCGTGAAGCGTAAGGAGGACGGGGTGAAGCTCATGGGCTTCGGGCACCGCGTCTACAAGAACTACGACCCGCGCGCGAAGATCGTCAAGGAGTCGGCCGACGCCGTGCTCGAGAGCCTCGGCGTGAACGACCCCCTCCTCGACATCGCGAAGGAGCTCGAGCAGTTCGCGCTGCAGGACGACTACTTCAAGGAGCGCCGGCTCTACCCGAACGTCGACTTCTACACCGGCGTCATCTACAAGGCGATGGGCTTCCCGACGCGCATGTTCACGGTGCTCTTCGCGATCGGCCGGCTGCCCGGCTGGATCGCGCACTGGCGCGAGATGAACCTCGACCCGCAGACGAAGATCGGCCGCCCGCAGCAGCTGTACACGGGGGCGCCGGAGCGTCGCTACCCGGGCGCCTGAGGCTCCGTCGCTCGAACGCCGGCCGCGTGTGACGCGGCCGGCGTTCCGCGTTTCAGCCGCGGCTCAGCCGGCCGGACGGAGGGTCAGGGCGTCGACGGATGCCGCAGCCACCGCCTCCGGCGAGTACGCCCACGGGCGCTGCTCGCCCCGCTGCCAGAGCGGGGCCTGATCGTCGTAGTGCCGGTGGAAGGCGTGCCCGGACGCCCCGGTGAGGTTCACCCAGGTGGAGTCGTCGAAGTCGGCGAGGTCGACCACCATGCGCATCGAGGGCACCCAGTCGACGCCGTAGCCGAGCGAGGCATCCCAGCCGATCGCGTTCACGATCGCCGAGCCGCCGCCGAGCCGGTACGGGCCGCGGTTGAAGAGCCACTCGATCGGCGCGATGCCGGACTCGCCGAAGCTCTGGTTCGTGAGCGTCAGGGTGTGCAGCTCGCCCCAGCTCCACCGCTCGGGGTTCGAGCCGAGCAGGCTTCGCGTCTCGGACCAGGCGGTGCCGAGGGCGTCCGCGATCATCGCGTCGCGGCCGCTCACCCCGCGCTGCTCGTCACTCCACCACGGCGACTCCGGGTCGCTGAGCAGGGTGCCGACGACGCTGAACCAGCGGTCGCCGCCGACCGGGCGCGTGCCCTCGGGGAGCTCGCCGAACATGCCGTCGAGCAGGGTGCGCCAGAACACCGCGAAGTAGGCGGCCTGACCGCTGTCCGCGTCGGCATGGGCGTCCCAGCCGGCGAGGTAGTCGGCGCCGGCCTTCGCGTCCCCGGTCAGCTGCAGCTCCGCGATGAGCGGGAGGAACGCCTCGGCGTTGGCGTCTCGGGTGTCGAGCTGGATCGCGGCGAGATCCTCGGCGCCGAGCTTCGCGCCGCCGTCGAGGGCCTCGGCGAGGCGGCGTTCGATGCCGTCGGCGCGGTAGCCGAGATCCCAGTCCGCGGTGAGGAAGGGGCCGTCGGCGGTGACGGCGTTGTTCGCGGTGACGATGACGCCGCGCTCGGGGTTGAGGAGCGAGGGGAGCTCCTCGAAGGGGACGGCGCCGGCCCAGCGGTTCGCGCTCGTCCAGCCAGGCAGGGGCACGGTGCCGTCGCCCGCGGTGCGGATCGGGATGTCGCCGGGGGCCTGATAGCCGATGTTCCCGTCGACGTCCGCGTAGACGAGGTTCTGACTCGGCACGTCGAAGAGGGCGGCGGCCTGCCGGAACCCCTCCCAGTCCTGTGCGCGGTTCAGGGCGAAGATCGCCTGCGCCGTGCGGCCCGGGGTGAGCGCCGTCCACTCGAGCGAGAGCTCGATGGACCCGGTGCCCGGCTCCGCCGCATCGGCGGACTCGGCGATCCGCGCGAAGCTCTCGCCGATCCCGGTGACGAGGGGGCCGCGGCCGGTCGAGCGCACGGTCACCACGACGGGGTCGCCGCCGGCGACCTCGATCGTCTCCTCGCGGACTTCGAGCGGATGCCGGACCCCGTCGAGCTCGTACTCGTCGCCCTCGACGCGTTCGAGGAACAGGTCGGCGACGTCCGGGCCGAGGTTCGTGAACCCCCAGGCGATGCGGTCGTTGTGCCCGATGACGACGCCGGGCAGCCCGGAGAAGGTGTATCCGGCCACGTCGTATCCGCAGCGATCCGAGCGTTCGGCGCAGCGCAGCCCCATCTGGTACCAGATCGACGGCATCGCGGGCCCGAGATGCGGATCGTTCGCGAGCAGCGGGAGCCCCGACTCGGTGTGCGCGCCCGAGACGACCCAGGAGTTGGACCCGATCTCGCCGCCCGCCGTACCGAGCAGCTCGGGGAGGCCGTCGAGCGCGCCGCGGAGCTGGCGCAGCGCGGCGGCCGCCTCGTCGGTACGCCCGTCCGAGGCATCCGCGGGGCTTGTGCCGATGGGCGACGGCTCGCCGCTGGACGCGGGGGCGGCCGACGCGGCCGGCCCGCCGACGATGGTGGGCATCGAAGCGAAGGGGAACGCCGGGTGGAGCCGGGCGACCTCTTCGGGCGGCAGCTCCGTCGCGAGGAGGGCCCGATCGATCTCGTCCTCGAGGTTGCTGCGGAGGTCCCAGGCCATCGCCTTGAGCCACGCGATCGAGTCGACGGCCGTCCACGGCTCGGGGGAGTATCCCGGGTTCTGCAGGCCGAGCACCGCGTACTCGAGCGAGAGCTCGGCACCGCTGCGCTCGGCGAGGTAGGCGTTCACGCCTGCCGCGTAGGCGTCGTAGATGGCACGGGTGCCCTCGTCGAGGAGCGCGTACTCCTGCTCGGCGACGCCTCGCCAGTTCAGGGTGCGGATGAAGGTGTCGGTCGGCACCTGCGAGGCGCCGAAGAGCTCGGCGAGCCGGCCGGCGGTGACGTGGCGGCGGAAGTCCATCTCCCAGAAGCGGTCCTGCGCGTGCACGTAGCCCTGGGCGAGGAAGAGGTCGTGGTCGCTCGTCGCGACGATCGTCGGCACGCCGGCGTCATCGCGCTCGACGGTGACCTCGGCCTCGAGCCCCGGCACGTCGACGGTGCCGCTCGTCTGCGGGAAGGAGCGCTGCACCGTCCACGAGCCGACGCCCCAGCCGGCGCCCGCGAGGACGAGCACGGTCACGAGCAGCCCGATGAGGAACTTCAGCAGACCCGAACGACGGGTCCGCGGTGCATCCGTGCCCAATGCCACTCCCTCGTGACGCGCATGACGGCGGCCGCCACACGGCGGCCTGGGCACTCACTGTACCGGAAGCCCGCTTTCCGGTAGCGGCCGGGCCGTCAGGCGTGCAGCGCCTCGTTGAGCACGACCCCGCTGCCCGAGCGGGACAGCACCTCGACCCGGCCGTTCAGCGAGTTGCGCCGGAAGAGCAGCCCGGGCTGTCCGGAGAGCTCCAGCGCCTTCACCGTGCGCTCCTCGCCGTCGCCCACGATCGCGACCTTCGTGCCGGCCGTCACGTAGAGGCCGGCCTCCACGACCGAGTCGTCGCCGATCGAGATTCCGATGCCCGAGTTCGCGCCGAGCAGGGCGCGCTCGCCGATCTCGACGCGTTGGGTGCCGCCGCCCGAGAGGGTGCCCATGATCGAGGCGCCGCCGCCGATGTCGCTGCCGTCGCCGACGACGACGCCCTGCGAGATGCGCCCCTCGACCATCGAGGAGCCGAGCGTGCCGGCGTTGAAGTTCACGAAGCCCTCGTGCATCACCGTCGTGCCCGGCGCGAGGTGCGCGCCGAGGCGCACGCGGGAGGCGTCGGCGATGCGCACCCGCTCGGGCGTGACGTAGTCGAGCAGCCGCGGGAACTTGTCGAGGCCGGTGGCGTGGATGCCGTGCCGCTGGAGGGCGGGGCGGAGCCGGTCGAAGTCGCTCGGGTGCACGGGGCCCGCGTTCGTCCAGACGACGGCGGGCAGGTGCCCGAAGACGCCGTCGAGGTTCAGCCCGTTCGGACGCACCAGGAGGTGCGAGAGCAGGTGCAGCCGGAGGTAGGCGTCGGCGGTGCCGGCCGGCGCCGCGTCGAGCTCGATCTCGACGGTGACCGCCTCGATGGTGACGGCGCGCCGCTCGTCGGCGCCGGTGAGCGCTTCGATCTCGGCGGGGAGGATCCAGCGCTCACGGCCGGCGGGCAGGCCGCCGAGGGCGGGGGACGGGAACCAGGCGTCGAGCACCGTGCCGTCGGCGGCGATCGTGGCGAGGCCGTCGGCCCAGGCGCGGCGGTCGGAGGCGGGGGCGGCGTTCGCGGACATGCCTTCCAGCGTATCGATCACCGCCGCGATGTGACGCCGCCGGTCGGCCCGAGGCCCCGGAACCACCCGACCGGACCGGAGCCGCCCGCATAGACTCGGGGGATGCCGGATCCACACGCCACCCCCGCCCTGGACCTCGCCGCGGACGTCGTGACGATCACGCGGGCGATCTGCGACGTCCCGAGCGTCTCGGGAGCGGAGCGGGCGCTGGCCGACCTCGTGGTGCAGGCGCTCGCCGGGGCCGCCCATCTCGAGCTCGTCCGCGACGGCGACGCCGTCGTCGCGCGCACGAACCTCGGTCGGGACCGCCGGGTCGTCATCGCCGGCCACCTCGACACGGTGCCGATCAACGGCAACGTGCCGAGCCGCTTCGAGACCGACGCCGACGGCGCCGAGTACCTCTGGGGTCGCGGGACGGTGGACATGAAGGCCGGCGTCGCCGTGCAGCTGAAGCTCGCCGCCGAGCTCGCCGAGCCCGCCGTCGACGTCACCTGGGTCTGGTACGACCACGAGGAGGTGTCCGCCGCCCTGAACGGCCTCGGCCGCATCGCCCGCACCGCGCCGGAGCTGCTCGCGGGCGACTTCGCGATCCTCGGCGAACCGTCGAACGGGCAGGTCGAGGGCGGCTGCAACGGCACGCTCCGCGCCGAGGTGCGCACGAGCGGCGTGCGCGCGCACTCCGCCCGCAGCTGGGTCGGCGACAACGCGATCCACAAGCTCGCGCCGGCGCTCGCGAAGCTCGCCGCCTACGAGGCCGAGACGGTCGAGGTCGACGGTCTGGCCTACCGCGAGGGGCTCAACGCCGTGATCGTGCGCGGCGGCATCGCGGGCAACGTCATCCCGGACGAGGCGGTGCTCGAGGTGAACTACCGCTTCGCGCCGTCGAAGTCCGCGGCGGAGGCGGCCGAGTTCGTCACGGCCTTCTTCGACGGCTTCGAGGTCGTCGTGGTGGATGCGGCGGACGGCGCGCGTCCGGGCCTCGACGATCCGCTCGCGCAGGAGTTCGTGCGCGCCGTCGGCGCCGAGGCCCGCCCGAAGTACGGCTGGACGGATGTCGCCCGGTTCAGCGCGATGGGCGTCCCGGCGGTGAACTTCGGGCCCGGCGATCCGCTGAAGGCGCACGCCGACGACGAGCGCGTCGCCGTGGCGCAGATCATCGACTGCGAGCGCGCCCTGCGCGCCTGGCTGACCGCCGCCGGCTGAGGCCGCGATGCCGACGCCGCCCGCTCCGTCGCCGGAGACGGTCAGGGTCTCGCGGTGGTCGCCGCGGGTGCGCTGGCGACTCCTGCCCTGGTGGGGGCGGGTCGCGCTGATCTGGCTGGGCGCCCGCGCGGTGACGACGGTGTTCGTGCTGGTCTTCGCCGAGGGGCAGCTCGCGAACGCGTGGACGGGCGCGAAGCCGGACCTCTTCGCCTTCTCCAACCTCTGGGACGCCCGCTGGTACCAGATCATCGCGACGAGCGGCTATCCGGGCGAGCTGCCGCTCGACGAGCGCGGGCACGTCGCCGAGAACGCCTGGGCCTTCCTGCCGGTGTTCCCCGCGCTCGTCCGCGGCGTGACGTTCCTCGGCATCCCGTGGAACGTCGCCTCGGTGCTCCTCGCCTTCGCCGCCGGGCTCGGCGCGGCGCTCGTGCTGCACCGCCTGCTCTCCCGCTTCCTGGAGCCCGACCGGGCGATGTTCGCGATCGTGCTGTTCGCCGTCGCACCGGTCTCGCCGATCATGCAGTTCGGCTACGCCGAGTCGCTGGGCGCCCTCCTGCTCGCGGTGGCGCTGCTGCTGCTCGTCGAGCGCCGCTACGGCTGGCTCGTCCCGGTGCTGGCCGTGTGGGCGTTCACCCGGCCGGGCGCGCTCGCCTTCGCCCTGACACTGGGGCTGCACTTCCTGGTGCGGTGGCGGCGGCGGCGCGAGGACCCGTTCCCGGTGCGCGAGCAGCTGCTCGTCATCGCCGTCGGCCTGTTCGCCGCGGCCGTCGGGTTCGCCTGGCCCGGGGTCGTCTGGGCGGTGACCGGCGTGCCGGCCGGCTACACGGAGACGGAGCTGGCCTGGCGGGCCGGCTACATCGGGCACCAGGAGCTCGTGCCGTTCACCGCGTGGTTCCAGGGCGGCGGCTGGTGGGCGGAGTTCGTGGGACTGCCCGCGTGGCTCGGGTTGTTCGCGGTCGCCGCCCTGATCGTGGCGTTCGCGCTCGCCCTGTTCCTGCCGGCCGTCCGCCGACTCGGGGTCGACCTCCGGCTCTGGCTCGCCTCCTACGGGCTCTACCTGCTCGCGGTGTTCTTCCCGCAGTCGAGCACGTTCCGCATCCTGATGCCGATGTTCCCGCTCGTGGGCGCGCTCGCCGTGCCGCGCGCACGGTGGTACCGCTGGAGCATCGTCGTCGTGTTCCTGGCCCTGCAGTGGGTGTGGTTGCACGTGTGCTGGGCGGTGTCCGGGTACGACTGGAGTCCGCCCTGACGCGCGAGTGAATTCTTCACACAACTCGCCCGGGATTTCCGAAGGACTCCTGACATGGCAGATAATGGAAGCTCAGCCACGAAAGGGGTAACTCAATGGCGGCTATGAAGCCACGCACCGGAGACGGGCCGATGGAGGCTGTGAAAGAGGGGCGACTCATCATCGTGCGTGTGCCGCTCGAGGGCGGGGGACGTCTCGTGGTGTCGGTCAACGACGCCGAGGCGAAAGAGCTGTACGACGTGCTCGGGGGCGTAGTCAACGTCTGAGTCGCGTCGGGCCGGGTGCCGATGACGCACCCACGGCTCAGCGCCACGAGAGAGGCCCGAGCGCAGCAGCGCTCGGGCCTCTCGGCGTCCGCGGACCGGCTAGGAGCCGAGCCGCACGATCTGCAGCAGGCCGTCGCCGACCGGCGAGATGGCCGTCGCGACCGCGGGGGATGCCTCGAGCTCCGAGATGAGCGAGCGGAAGGCGGTCGCGGTCTCGTCCCGCTTCGCGGGGTCGGCCACGCGGCCGCGCCAGAGCGCGTGCGCGACGACGACGCTGCCGCCTGGCCGGGCGAGCCGGAGGCCGTGCTCGACGTACTCGATCACCGAGGCGGTGTCGGCGTCGACGAACACGAGGTCGTACGAGCTCTCGTTCATGCGGGGGAGCACCTCGCCGGCGCGGCCGGTGATCAGCCGGATGCGGGCCGCCTGCACGCCGGCGTCGGCGAAGTGCTGGCGCGCGTGCTGCTGGTACTCGGTCTCGGTGTCGATCGAGGTGAGCATGGCGCCGCGGGCGTGCCGCAGCATCCACAGCCCGGAGACGCCGACGCCGGTGCCGAGCTCGATGATCGACTCGGCGCGACTGGCGGCGGCGAGCAGGGCGAGCTGCGCGCCGACCGCGGGCGAGACCGGGTCGATGCCGAGCTCGAGGGACTGCTGTCGGGCGCGGACGATCGCGTCGCTCTCGACGACGGCGTCGTCGGCGTACTTCCAGTTCAGGTCGTGTTCGGACACTTCCGGTCTCCCGCTCTCTCAACCCCCAAGGATAGGGGTGGGAGCCGGGTGCACCGGTGCGCCTCGCCGCCGACTATCCTGTATGGGTGTTCGGTCTGACGTTCGAGAAACTCCTCATCATCGGGGTGATCGCCGTCTTCCTGCTCGGGCCCGAGCGCCTGCCGCACTACGCGGCGCAGCTCGGTCGTCTCGTGCGCTCGCTCCGCGACCTCGCGAGCGGCGCGAAGGACCGCATGCGCGAGGAGATGGGTCCGGACTTCGACGACGTCGACTGGAAGAAGCTCGACCCGCGCCAGTACGATCCGCGACGGATCATCCGCGAGGCCCTCTCCGACGTCGACCCCTTCGCCGAGGAGGCGCCGAAGCCGGTCGTCGCCCGCGCCTCGGTGAACGAGAACTCCGCGTACCTGCAGCGCAAGCGCAAGCGGGAGGCCCTCGGCGCCGACGAGACGGCGCCGTTCGACTCCGAAGCGACCTGAGTCGGGAGTCGGCCGTGCGAGGGCTGCCGGCGCCGAGCACGGCGCCGAGGCATCCGTCCCTCAGCGGCGGCGCAGCGCCGCCAGCCCCCGGGCGAGCAGGAGCAGCAGCGGAGCCTGCTCGCGGTACTCGCCCGCCCAGCGGGGGAGCTGCAGCAGACCCGTCGTCGCCGAGATCGTGACCGGCTCGACGAAGCGCAGCAGGCCCTCCGGACCGTTGCGCCGGCCGACGCCGGACTGCTTCTGCCCGCCCATCGGCGCATCGACCGAGGCGAACGTGCCGCGGTAGCCCTCGTTGATGTTCACGCTGCCGGCCTCGAGCCGCTCGGCAACTCGCTGACCCCGCGCGACGGATCCGGTGAAGATCGCCGCGTTCAGCCCGTACTCGCTCGCGTTGGCGGCCTGGATCGCCTCCTCCTCGCTGTCGACGAGGTAGAGCGAGGCGATGGCGCCGAAGGTCTCCTCGGCGTACACGCGCATCTCTGGCGTGACGCCCGTCAGCACGGTCGGCGAGAAGAACCAGGGGCCGACGTCGGGGCGCGGCGTGCCGCCGACGAGGACGGTGGCGCCCTTCGCGACCGCGTCGTCGAGGTGGCCGGTGACGCGCTCGAGCTGGGCGGCGGAGGCGAGCGAGCCGAAGTCGGCGTCGAAGTCCAGCGCCGACCCGAGCTTCGCCGCCGCCAGTTCGGCGACGAGGGCCTTCTGGAACGGGCCGGCGACCGCGCGGTGCACGTAGATGCGCTCGATCGACACGCAGAGCTGGCCCATCGCCGAGAAGCAGGCGTGGGCCGCGTTGGCCGCCGCCCGCTCGGGATCCACGTCGTCGAGCACGATGAGCGGGTTCTTGCCGCCGAGCTCGAGCGAGGCCCCGACGAGGCGACGCCCGGCCTTCTCGGCGATCTTGCGCCCGGTGGCGGTCGACCCGGTGAAGCAGACGTAGTCGACCTCGTCGGTCAGCGCCTCGCCGACCTCGCCGGCCGGGCCCGCGACGACCGCCCAGAGCGCCTCCGGCACGCCGGCCTCGATGAAGGCGCGGCGCAACGCGAGGATGGAGAGCGCGCCCTGGTCGTCGGCCTTCTGCACCACGGCGCAGCCGGCGGCGAGGGCCGGCACGACGTCCATGGCGGCGAGGCTCAGCGCGTAGTTCCACGGCGTGATGACACCGACGACGCCCTTCGAGCGGTAGCGCACCCGGGTCGTCGCGACGGTCGGGATGCCGCTGCGCCGGCGTCGTCCGCGCAGCACCCGCTTCGCGGCGAGGGCGTTGTAGCGGGTCACGGACGCCGCCTGGAAGATCTCCTCGAAGCCCTGCCCACGGGTCTTGCCGCTCTCGAGCTGGATGAGGTCGAGGAGCAGCTCCCGCCGCTCGAGCAGCAGCTCGTGCGCGCGGAGGAGGACCCGACGGCGGTGCGCGAAGCCGGCACGGCCCCAGGCGAGCTGCGCGAGCCGCGCGCGAGAGATCGCGTCGCGCACGTCGTCGGCGCTCGACTGCGGCAGCTCGTGGAGCGTCTCGCCGGTGGACGGAGTGGGCACGGGGCGGGTGACGGAGCCCGAGGCGACCACATCGTCGTCGAGGCTCGCGTACAGGGCGTCGAAGGCCGTCTGCGCTGGCATGCGCACAGTCTAGGTCAACTGTCCCACTTCGAGCCCTGATGCCCTAGGCTGCCTCCATGCCCGCACCGGAGCGCACGCTGTCGCGCGGTGTCGTCACCCGCTACGCGATCGGCTCGATCGGCACCGGCGGCTTCGCGACGCTGCCAGGACTCGTCCTCGTCTACTACCTGACCGACACCCTCGGCGTGGCCGCGCTCGCGGCCGGCGCGGTCGTCACCGCCGCCAAGGTGTGGGACGTCCTCATCGACCCCTGGATCGGCGGACGCAGCGACCGTGCGCTCGCCACGAGCGGCAGCCGCCGGCGCGGCATGCTGATCGGGGCGATCGGGCTGCCGATCGGCTTCGCGCTGACCTTCGCGGTCGTGCCCGGCCTCGGCCCCGTGGCATCCGGGATCTGGGTGTTCCTCGCGTTCCTCGCGACCGCGACCTTCTTCAGCCTCTTCCAGGTGCCCTACATCGCCCTGCCCGCCGAGCTCACCCGCGGCTACGACGAGCGCACGAGGCTGCTCACCTGGCGCGTCGTCGTGCTCACCGTCGCCATCCTGCTCTTCGGCGCCGGCGGCCCCGAGCTGCGCGGCGCCATCGCCGACGAGCACCTCGGCTACCTCGTCATGGCGGTCGTCGCCGGGCTCGCGATCGGCGCCGGCATGCTCGTGGCGACGACGATCGCCCCGCGCCGGAGCGGCGCGCCCCCCGCGAGCGCCCCCGCGCCCGACCGTGCCGCGACGACCGCCGCGGGCGCGCTCGCGGGCTACCGGGAAGGCTTCGCCGCCCTCCGTCGCAGCGCCCCGTTCCGCGCGCTGCTCGGCACCTTCGTGCTGCAGGGCCTCGCCACCGGCCTCATGCTGGCCGGCGCCCAGTTCGTCGCGACCTGGGTGCTCCGCGACGAACAGGCCGTCACGCTCCTGTTCGTCTCCCTCATCGCCCCCGCCGTGCTCGTGACGCCGCTCTGGCAGCTCGTCGCGCGGCGCATCGGCAAGGAGCGCGGCTTCGTCGTCGCGAGCGCGCTCTTCGCGCTCGCCGCGACGAGCATGGTCGCGCTCGTCTGGGCACCCGGTGCGTGGGTGTACGCGCCCGTCGCGATCGCCGGGGCTGCGTACGCCGGCATGCAGTCGCTGCCCATGGCGATGCTGCCCGACGTCATCTCGCACGACGCGCGCCGGAGCGGCCTCGATCGGGCCGGCAGCTTCGGGGGCGTGTGGACCGCGGGGGAGACCGCGGGCATGGCGCTCGGCGCGACCGTGCTCACGATCGTGCTCGCGCTCACCGGCTACCTGGAATCGACCGCCGGCGTCACCGTGCAGCAGCCGGACTCCGCCGTCGCCGGCATCGCGATCGCCTTCAGCGTCGTTCCCGCCGTGCTCGTCGCCGCGAGCCTCGTCTCGCTGCGCGGCTACCGGCTCCGGCGCGAGGACATCGACGACGACGCCGGCGCCGCGCTCGCCGGAGAGGAGAGGACGACCGCATGAGCTTCCAGCAGGACCCGAGCGAGGTGCTCGCGCGCCTCGGCGCGCTCCGCGAGGGCGACGCGCCGACCCACGGCGGACGGGTGCTCTCCTACGTCTACGACTCCGGCCGGGCGGAACTCGACGAGCTCGCCGCCGGTGCCGCCCGACTCGTGCAGCCGGTGAACGGGCTCGACCCCACCACCTTCACCTCGGTCGCCGTCATGGAGCGCGAGCTCGTCGCCTTCGCCCGAGAGGCCTTCCACGGCGACGCCGAGGTCGTCGGCTCGGCCACCTCCGGCGGCACCGAGAGCTGCCTGCTCGCCGTGAAGACCGCCCGAGACGTCTGGCGGGCGGCAGGCGGCACCGGACGGCCCCGCCTCGTCGCCCCGTCGACCGTGCACGCCGCCTTCCATAAGGCCGCCGAGCTCTTCGACCTCGAGCTCGAACTCGTCCCCGTGAGCGCCTACGACGGACGCCCCGACCCCGCGGCCTTCGCCGAGCGTCTCGGGCCCGACGTGGCGCTCGCGGTCGTGAGCGCCCCCTCGTATCCCTTCGCCTCGCTCGACCCCGTCGCCGAGATCGCGGCGTTCGCCGAGGCTGCGGGCGTCCCGCTCCACGTCGACGCCTGCATCGGCGGCTTCGCGCTCGCGTTCTGGCCCGAGCCGCTCCCCGCCTGGGATTTCCGCGTCCCGGGCGTCACGAGCCTCTCCGCCGACCTGCACAAGTACGGCTACGCGCCCAAGGGCGTCTCGGTGCTGCTCACCCGCGGTCGCGACCGCCAGCGGCACCAGTACTTCGCGACGACGGGATGGCCCGGCTACCCGGTCGTGAACCCCACCCTCGCCGGCTCGAAGCCCGCCGGTCCGCTCGCCGCGGCCTGGGCCATCACGCAGGCGCTCGGGCGTCCGGGCTTCGCCGAGCTGACCGCCGAGGCGGCCAGAGCGACGGCCGCGATCATCGACGCCGTGCGCGGCATCGCCGGCTTGCGCCTCGTGGGCGAGCCGATCGGACCGCTGCTCGCGGTCGAGTCCGATCTCGACGTCGAGCCCGAGCAGCGGGTCGACCCGCACCGCTGGGCCGACGCCGCGCTCGCCGCGGGCTGGCAGCTGCAGCTGCAGCCCGGCTTCGCCCAGCCCGGGGGAGCGGCGCTTCCGCGCACCGCGCATCTCACCGTCACGCCCGTGACCGAGCGGGTGCTGCCCGAACTGCTGCCGGCGCTCGTCGGCGCGGCCGACGCGGTGCGCGGCCTGCCGCCGATCGACGGCGCCGCGGTACTCGGCGAGCTCCTCGCCGCCCGGCCGGAGCTTGCCGCGGCGCTCCTGCCGAGCGCCGAGGGCGGCGCGGGCGCAGCCGGACCGCTCGAGCCGAGCTCGGACCAGGCGGCCGCGCTCTTGGGCTCGCTGGGGCTGCTCGGCGGCGAGGCGCCGCTCGCGACGCGACTCGCGCCGGTGCTCGCCCTCGTCGAGGTCCTGCCGAGGCCGCTCACCGAGCGGTTGCTCGTCGAGCTCCTGGCGCGCGCCGTGGAGCCCGTCGAGGCATCCTGACCCCGGCCTCTCGGGGCGGGACGGGGCGGGCTCAGCGGAGCGAGACGTCGAGACGCCGGCCGGCGAGATTGCGCGGACGGGCCGCGAGCTCGCCCGCCAGCTGTTCGATCGCGCGTGCGGCCGGATCGTCGGGTGCGGCGTGCACGACCGGATCGCCGGCGTCGCCGCCCTCCCGGAGCGCGACCGACAACGGCACGCTCGCGAGCAGCGGCACCGGGGCGTCCTGCCCCTCTGAGAGCCGCCGGGCGACCTCGGCGCCGCCGCCGGAGCCGAACAGCTCGAGCACGGTGCCGTCCGGTCCGGCGAGGCCGGCCATGTTCTCGACGACGCCGATGAGCCGCTGACCGGTCTGCCGGGCGACGACCCCCGAGCGCTCGGCGACATCGGCTGCCGCCGGCTGCGGGGTCGTCACGACGACCACCTCGGCGTTCGGCAGCAGCTGGCCGAGCGAGATGGCGATGTCGCCCGTCCCCGGCGGAAGATCCACGAGGAGCACGTCGAGGTCACCGAAGTACACGTCGGTGAGGAACTGCGAGAGCGTGCGGTGCAGCATCGGTCCGCGCCAGGCCACGGCGACCGAGGACGCGCGCTGGCCGGGCTCCGTCGGCTCGATGAACATGCCGATCGAGATGGTCTTCACCCCGTGCGCCACGGGCGGCAGAATCATCTCGTCGACCCGCGTCGGCTTGGCCGGGGTGCCCTCCGCGTCGACGAGGCCCAGGAGGGCGGGGATCGAGAAGCCGTGCACATCGGCGTCGACGAGGCCCACCGCGAGACCGCGCGCGGCGAGCGCGACGGCGAGGTTCGCCGTGATCGTCGACTTGCCGACGCCGCCCTTGCCGCTCGTGATCGCGATCACCCGCGTCAGGGTGCCCGGCCCGAAGGGGTTGCCCCGCGGGCGGCCGGCGCGCAGTCGCTCGGTGAGGGCGTTCCGCTGGGCGGGCGTCATCACGGTGAGTTCGACGTCGGCGTTGCCGGCGCCGGCCACGGACTCGGCGGCCGTGCGGACGTCGCGCTCGATGCGGTCGGATGCCGGGCAGCCGACGATCGTGAGCCGGACGACCACCCGGACGCGGCCCGACTCGTCGGCCGTCACCGACTCGATCATGTCCAGCTCGGGCAGCGGCCGGCGGATCTCCGGATCGGTCACGCCGCCGAGCGCCGCGGAGACGCGACGCTCGAGCTCGGCGGGGGACCTCCCGCTCGCGCCCGTGTGCGCCGCGGCGCCCGCGTCGGGGTCAGGATGCGGCATGCTCCGCCTCCTCCTCGTCGCGGCGGTCGAGCTCGTCGAGGATCTGGCGCAGCTCCTGACGGATGAACTCCTTGGAGGCGAGCTCCTTCACGGCGAGGCGGAGCGCGACGACCTCGCGGGCGAGGTACTCGGTGTCGGCGAGGTTGCGCTCGGCGCGCTGACGGTCCTGCTGGATCTGCACGCGGTCGCGGTCGTCCTGGCGGTTCTGCGCGAGCAGGATGAGCGGCGCGGCGTAGCTCGCCTGCAGGGAGAGGATGAGCGTCAGTACCGTGAAGCCGAACGCCTGCGAGTCGAAGCGCCACTCCTCGGGGGCGTAGCTGTTCCACATCAGCCAGGCGACGCAGAACACGGTGAGGCCGAGCAGGAACCAGGGCGTGCCCATCGCCCGCGCCACCCACTCGGTGAAGCGGCCGAATCGGTCGCGGTCGCCCGAGAGGCGGAAGGGCGACGATCGCAGCATGCCCTTCGGGGTGTCGAATCGCCGGTCGTCGTCAGCGCGTGCCATCGCCTGCCCTCCTTCCCTGCGGGATGGGGATGCTCCCCGTGGTCAGCTGCGCGCGGGCGGTCGCCCGGCGAGTGAGTTCGTCCTCCTCGGGGTGACTTCGCCAGTCGTCCGGAAGCAGGTAGTCGAGCACGTCATCGATGGTCACCACCCCGACGAGTCGATGCTTCTCGTCGACGACCGGCACCGAGACGAGGTCGTAGCTTGCGAGGATGCGGCTGACCTCCGCGGCCGAGGTGTCGGCACGCACCGGCTCGAGGCCCTGGTCGATGAGCGAGCCCAGTCGCTCGTGCGGCGGGTAGCGGAGCATCCGCTGGAAGTGCACGATGCCGAGGAAGCGCCCGGTCGGCGCCTCGTACGGCGGCAGCGTGACGCAGACCGCGGCGCCGAGCGCGGGCGGCAGGTCGTGCCGGCGGATGAGCGCGAGCCCCTCTGCGACGGTCGCGTCGGCCGAGACGATGATGGGCTCCGTGGTCATCAGACCGCCGGCGGTGTCGGGGCCGTAGGAGAGCAGGAGACGCACGTCCTCCGCCTCCTCGGGCTCCATGAGTTCGAGCAGGTGCTCGCCGCGCTCCTCGGGCAGCTGGGCGATGAGGTCGGCGGCGTCGTCGGGCTGCATGCGGTCGAGCACGTCGGCGGCGCGGTCGTCGCCGAGGCCCGCGAGGATCGTGACCTGCTCCGACTCGGGCATCTCCTCGAGCACGTCGGCGAGGCGCTCGTCGGGGAGCTCCTCGGCGACCTCCTGGCGGCGCTGGGGCGGCAGGTCGAGCAGGGTGTTGGCGAGGTCGGCGGGCTTCAGCTCGGAGTACGTCGCGATGAGCTGCTCGGCGGACTGCGCCTCTCCCGGCGCGTTCGCCTCGCGCACCTCGCGCCAGGTGACGTAGGCGGACTGCCCCTTCGCGAACGGCGAGGCGCTCGCCTTCGGCCGACGCACGAAGAGCTGGTCGACCTCCCACTCGCCGGGCTCGCGCTCCTCGATCGCGACGTCCTCGATGGTGGCCTGCCCGCTGCCGTCGTTGAAGGCGACCTTGCGGCCCAGCATCTCGGCGATGACGCGCACCTCACCGCCGCGCTGCTCGAAGCGGCGGAGGTTGATGAGCCCGGTCGTGATGACCTGGCCGCCGCCGATGGAGGTGACGCGGCCGATGGAGAGGAAGACGCGGCGCTTGCCCGGCACCTCGACGATGAGCCCGACGACCCGGGGCGGGTCCGATTTGCGGTAGACGACGAGGACATCGCGCACGCGGCCGACCCGATCGCCGGCGGGGTCGAAGACGGCGCACCCGGCAAGTCGGGCGACGAAGACTCTCGTGGCGCTCACGGATACCAACCTAGTCCCCGGTCCTGAACGCGGAGCCCGTCGGAGCCCCGGCGCTCCGAGCTCATCGAGGGGTGGGGTGGTTCCCCGAGTTCGTCGAGGGGTGGGGTGGTTCCCCGAGTTCGTCGAGGGGTGGGGTGGTTCCCCGAGCTCGTCGATGGGTGGGGTGGTTCCCCGAGCTCGTCGAAGGGGCTTCCGCTTCGACAAGCTCAGCGGACCAAGCGCTTCGACAAGCTCAGCGGACCAGCCGGTCGTGTTCGCTCCTGGCGCGTCCGTTCCGGGCACGATTCTCCGGCTCAGCCGAGGTGCGCGTGGGACAATGGCGCCATGAGCAGCTCTTCGCCGTTCGGCGGCCGCCTGGCCCAAGCGTTCCCGACCCTGCCCAAGGGTGAGACGGTCGCGAGCTACGAGACCTACGCCGAGGCGCAGGCCGCCGTCGACCGGCTCGCGAAGGCCGAGTTCCCGGTGAAGGAGCTCGCGATCGTCGGCACCGACCTCACGAGCGTCGAGCGCATCACCGGCAAGCTCACCTGGGGGCGCGTCGCGGGCGGCGGTGCGCTGTCCGGCGCGTGGTTCGGCCTCTTCCTGGGCCTGCTGTTCTTCATCTTCGCGCCGAGCGGGCCGACGCTCGGCATCCTGGGCGCCGCGGTGCTCATCGGAGCCGGCTTCGGCATGGTCTTCGGACTCGTCTCGTACTCGATCAACCGCCGACGGCGGGACTTCACCTCGGTCATGCAGGTGCTCGCCACCAGGTACGCGATCATCGCCGAACCGCAGCACGTCGACCGCGCACGCAATGTGCTCGGCGTCGACGCGCCGCCCGCCGCGACGCAGACCGGCGGCGGCTGGTCGACCGGCTGGTCGTCGCGCGACGACGCCGCCCGATCGAATGCGAGCGCCACGCCCGTCGTGGATGCGCCGACGGCGACTGCCGGACCGGCGGCTCCCGGGGCCCCGGCCGAGGGCTCTGGTGAGGAGGGGCGCCCGCTGACCTACGGCGAAGCACTGGACGCCGAGCGGCGCGCGAAGGCTCGCGAGGCGGCGGCCCGGGCGGCGGAGCAGCGTGCCGCAGCTGAGCAGGCTGCGCGCGAGGCTGCGGCGGCCGAGGCATCCGCGCCCGCCGACTCCACGGTCGAGCCGCCGAACTCCGACACCGAGCGCCCGCGCGACTGAGCGGGAGTTCCGAGCGACCCTGAATCGGGCATCGCGTTGAGTTTCGCCGGAAACCTCCAGAAACGCGATATATCGTGTCGCGCATGGTGACCGAACGTGCGCTCGAGGTCGAGATCGCCGCGGGCGAGCGGCCCGACCGGCCGCTCAGGCGGATGCTCCGCGCGCTCCGCAGTGCGATCGGCCGCAGACCCTGGCTGTTGCGCGGCTATCGGATCGGCGTCGGCGTGCTCGGCGGCCTGGTGCTCGTCCCGCTCCCGGGCCCGGGTTGGCTGATCGTGTTCCTCGGCCTCGCCGTGCTCGGCACGGAGTTCGCGTGGGCGCAGCGCATCGCCGCGTGGCTCAAGCGTCGGCTGGCGAGCTTCTGGGCGTGGTGGCGGGCGCGCCGAGCAGCGCGCGCGTGAGCGGGAACGGCGCGGAGCCGGCATCGCCGGTCCGCGCCGTTCCGTCGTGGCTGGTGGCGCAGCGCCTCAGCCGCGCGCGCCCCGGACCCAGGCCTCGACCTCGGCGGCCGTGCGGGGGATCGCGGCGGACAAGTTCACCGCGCCGTCGGCGGTGACGACGATGTCGTCCTCGATGCGAACGCCGATGCCGCGGAACTCCTCGGGCACCGTCAGGTCGTCGGGCTGGAAGTAGAGGCCGGGCTCGATGGTGAACACCATGCCCTCCTGCAGCTCGCCGTCGAGGTAGAGCTCGCGTCGTGCCTGCGCGCAGTCGTGCACGTCGAGTCCGAGGTGGTGGCTCGTGCCGTGCACCATGTAGCGGCGGTGGAACTGGTTCTCGGGCTGCAGCGACTCCTCGGCCGACACGGGCAGGAACCCCCACTCGGCGGTCTTGCGGGCGATGACGGCCATGGCGGCCGCGTGCACCTCGCGGAAGACGATGCCGGGGCGCACGATCGCGAAGGCGGCGTCGGCGGCCTCGAGCACCGCCTCGTAGACCTGGCGCTGCACAGCGCTGAACTCGCCGTTCACCGGGAAGGTGCGGGTGATGTCGGCGGTGTAGTAGCTGTCCATCTCGACGCCGGCGTCGAGCAGCACGAGATCGCCGGGGACGACGGGGCCGTCATTGCGGGTCCAGTGCAGGATCGTCGCGTGCGGGCCGGCCGCGGCGATCGAGCCGTAGCCGACGTCGTTGCCCTCGAGGCGGGCGCGGGTGGCGAAGACGCCCTCGATGACGCGCTCGCCGCGCACCTCGCTCGTGATGCGGGGGAGTTCCTGCAGCACCTCGGTGAAGCCGCGCTGGGTGGCGTCGACGGCGGCGCGGAGCTCCGCGAGCTCGTACTCGTCCTTCGTGAGCCGCAGCTCGCTCAGGGCGCGCGCAAATTCGGCGTCGGGCTCGTGCTCGCCGCCGACCTCGAGCGAGAAGGGGGCGTCCTGCGCGTTCTCGCTGAGCGCGCGCTCGGCGGCGAAGCGGATGCGTGCGTGATCGATGCGCTCGGTGACCGCGGGGTCGGCCTCGCGGACGATCAGGGTCGCCGTGTCGGTGGCGTCGACGACCGCGTCGAAGCCGGAGAGGTCGGCGGCCGCGATCGCGAGCTCGGCGGCGACGTGCGCGACCGAGGGACGGGCGCCGATCCAGAACTCGCCGATCGCCGGGTTCGCGTAGAACTCCTCGGAGTCGCGGCCGGCGCGCTCGCGGAAGTAGACGGTGGCGTCGTGCCCGCCGACGCTGTTCGGCTCGAGCACGAGCACGGCGCCGGGCTCACTGTCGGAGCCCCAGCCGGTGAGGTGCGCGAACGCCGAGTGGGCGCGGAACGGGTAGTCGGTGTCGTTCGCCCGCTGCTTCATGTCGCCCGCCGGCACCACCAGGCGCTGACCCGGGAACTGGGCCGAGATCGCTGCGCGGCGCTCGGCCGCGTACGGCGCCTGGCGGCGTGCAGCGGGGAGCGCCTCGTCGCGCTCGGCCCAGCCGCTGCCGATGAAGTCCTTGAAGCCCTCGGAACCGGGGGTCGTCGAACGGTTCGCGTTGCGTCCGCTCTGCTCGTCGCTGTGCTCGCTCGCGCCCTCGGGCGCGGTCGTCGTCGAAGTATCGCTCGTGGCCATGCCCCCATTCTCGCACCAGGAAGGTGGATGGCGGCCGGGAGCAGCCCTGCCGGAGGAGGGCCGCGCTGAGACGACGGCGGGCTCAGTCGCCGGCGCGGACGAGGGAGGCCACGACGGGCCGGTGGTCGCTGCCGGAGGCGTCGAGCGAGTCGACGACCTGGAAGGACTCGACCGTCCAGTCCGGCGTCGCCAGCACGTGGTCGATGGGACTGCCGAGCAGCGCGGGCACGTCGGTCGGCCAGGTGCCGACCCCTGCGGCCCCCGCGGCGTTCGCGGCGTCGGCGCAGCGGCCGAGGTCGCCGCCCTCGCTGCCGAGCCCCGCGAAGTGGTCGACCGTGGCGTTGAAGTCGCCCGCCATGATCACGTTGTCGCCGGCGCACTGCTCGGCGATCCAGCCGAGGTCGCTGCGCCAGTTGCGCAGCTCCCAGCGCACCGGGGCGACGGCGTGCACGGCGACGATCCGCGGGCCGTCGCCGTCGACCGGCACCGCGACGAGCGAGGGCACCGTGTTGGTGTTGTCGGGCGGCCCGGGCCAGTCGGGGCTGACGACCGTGTACTCGCCGAGCTCGCTCGAGACGAGCAGCGTCGTCGATCGGGCCTTCGCGATGTCGTCGAAGGCTTGCCAGTGCACCCACATCGGGCGGCCGCCCTCGCGCATCGCGAGCGCGACCTCTTCGCCGAACGGCTCGGTGGTCTCGGGCAGCACGACGATGTCGGCGCCGCGCTCGAGCGCGAGCTCGGCGACGACCGCGGCGTCGGGCTCTTCGCCGAGCGTGTTCCACGCCAGCACCGTGACCGCGTCGGCCGACGAGGCATCCGAACCGCCGATCCCGCGCACCGCGAGCACCGCCGCGTTGCCGCCCGCGAAGAGCAGACCCACCGTCAGCATGGCGACGGCGAAGGGGCGGACGCGGCGGCCGAGGGCGAGGAGCGCGAATACGACGGCCGCGACGACGCCGACGAGGACGCCCGCGCCCCGCAGGGCGACCACGTGCGCGGCGACCCACTGGTCCTGCAGGCCGACGCCCTGCGGCCAGACGAGCACGGCGCCGATGACGGCGGAGGCGAGCACGACGAGCCAGCCGAGCAGACGGAGCAGCATCCCTCCAACCTAGGCGGCGGCCCGCGGCGACGCCGGGGCATCCGCCGTGCGATCGCTGGGAGTCGGCTGAGGCGGAGCTGTGGAGGAGGAGGGATGCCTCGCCGGCCCCCACGCGGCCGGGAGCCGCGTCCCGCGGGCATAGCATGGAGGGATGGCCGAAGCCCCCGCCGTCGCCCTCGAAGCCGATCTGCACGTGCACTCGACGGTGTCCGACGGCACGGGCGCGCCCGCGCAGCTCCTCTTCGAGGCGGCTGAGGCCGGGCTGCAGGCCATCGCCCTCACCGACCACGACTCGACCGCGGGGTGGGCCGAGGCCGCGGCCGCCGTCCCCGCGAGCGGGGTCGCGCTCATCCCCGGCATGGAACTCTCCACGCGCGAGGGCTACCACAGCGTGCACATGCTCGGCTATCTGTTCGACCCCGAGCACCCGGCCCTCGTGGCGGAGACCCGACGCATCCGCGAGTCGCGGCTGAGCCGCGCCGAGCAGATCGTGCGCCGCATCTCCCGCGACTACCCGCTCACCTGGGACGACGTGCTCGCGCACTCCGCGGAGGGCGCGACCATCGGCCGGCCGCACATCGCCGACGCCCTCGTCGCCCGGGGGCACGCGCCCGACCGCTCGGCCGCGTTCGCCGGCATCCTGCACCCGCGCTCGGGCTACGCCGAACCGCACTACGCGCCCGACCCGATCACCGGGATCCGGCTCATCCGCGAGGCCGGGGGAGTCCCGGTGCTCGCGCACCCCGGCACGCGAGGCTCCGACGCGGTGGTCGCGCCCGGGCGGCTCGCGCAGCTCGTCGAGGCCGGGCTCTTCGGCCTCGAGGTCGACCATCCCGAGAACGAGCCCTCCGCGCTGCCGCGGCTGCGCGAGCTCGCGGCGCAGTTCGGTCTCGCGATCACCGGGTCGAGCGACTACCACGGCGACGGCAAGCCGAACCGGCTCGGCGAGCAGCGCACCGCGCCGGAGGTCGTCGCACGCCTGATCGCGGAGGGCCGAGGCAGCACCCCGGTCCTGCCCTAGGCGCGCCCGCCCGGCGGGCAGCCCGGAACGGCGGAACGCCGGCCGCCCGAGGGCGACCGGCGTTCCGGATGGAGCGGCGGTCAGGCCTGCGGAGCCGCCTGGCTCGCGCCGGCCGAG
>NZ_BMRJ01000001.1:1553617-1605677 GCF_014648575.1 Agromyces mediolanus
CGCTGCTCGAGCTGCCGCCGCGACGACGACGGCGTCGGCGCGGGGCCGCGTTGCCGTCGTGGTGCTCCTTGCCCTTGCCGTCGTGCGTGCCGGCGCCGACCTCGCGCTCGGCCCCGTCGCCGGCGGGCGTCTCGGCCGAGCCGGAGTTCGCGCCATCGGCGACCGGTGCGCCGCCGCGGGTGCGACGGCGGTTGCGGCTGCGGGGCGCGCGCTCGGCGTCGCCCTCGGAGCGGCCGGCGGTCGCCGAGCGGGTCGCCTGCGCCGCGGGGGCGGCCGGCTTCAGACGGCCCTTCGTGCCGGCGGGGATGTCGAGGTCCGTGTAGAGGTGCGGGCTGGACGAGTAGGTCTCGGTCGGCTCCGGCTGCCCGAACTCGAGCGCCCGGTTGATGAGCGCCCACTTGTGCAGGTCGTCCCAGTCGACGAAGGTGACCGCGATGCCGGTCTTGCCCGCACGGCCCGTGCGGCCCGCCCGGTGCAGGTACGTCTTGTCGTCGTCGGGGATGGTGTGGTTGATCACGTGGGTCACGTCGTCGACGTCGATGCCGCGGGCGGCGACGTCGGTCGCGATCAGCACGTCCTTCTTGCCGGCCTTGAACGCGGCCATCGCGCGCTCGCGCTGGTCCTGGTTCAGGTCGCCGTGCACGGCCGCCGCGTTGAAGCCGCGGTCGTTCAGCTCCTCGACGAGCTTGGCCGCCGCGCGCTTGGTGCGCGTGAAGATCACGGTCTTGCCGCGGCCCTCGGCCTGCAGGATGCGCGAGATCACCTCGTCCTTGTCGAGCGAGTGCGCCCGGTAGACGAGGTGCTTGATGTTCGCCTGCGTCAGGCCCTCGTCGGGGTCGTTCGCGCGGATGTGGATCGGCTTCGACATGAACCGGCGCGCGAGGGCGACGATCGGGCCGGGCATGGTCGCGGAGAACAGCATGGTGTGCCGCACGGCCGGAACCTTCGAGAAGATCTTCTCGATGTCGGCGAGGAAGCCGAGGTCGAGCATCTTGTCGGCCTCGTCGAGCACGATCTCCTGCACCTCGCCGAGGTTCAGGAGGCGCTGGCTGGCCAGGTCGAGGAGACGGCCGGGGGTGCCGACGACGATCTGCGCGCCGGCCTTGATCTGCTCGATCTGCCCCTCGTACGCCTTGCCGCCGTAGATCGAGACGATCTTCGTCGGGCGCTTGGAGGTGGCGAGCTCGAGGTCCTCGGTCACCTGCACCGCGAGCTCGCGGGTCGGCACGACGACGAGCGCCTTGACGCCGGGCTCGGGGTCGTCGCCGAGGCGCTGGATGAGCGGGAGGCCGAAGCCGAAGGTCTTGCCCGTGCCGGTCTTCGCCTGGCCGATGATGTCCTGGCCGGAGAGGGCGAGGGGGATGGTCTGCTCCTGGATGGGGAAGGCATCGACGATGCCCTTCCCGGCGAGGGCATCGACGATGTCCGACGCGATGCCGAGCTCGGTGAAAGTAGTCAAGAGGTTCTGCCTTGTCGTGTGCGTTCGCGGTGCGAATGATGGGGTGCGCCCTGCATTCGTCCACAGGCGCACGGCCGCGGGTCCGATGCCCGCGAGCCCGTTAAGACTAACGGAGGCTCGCCGTGAGGCCGTGCAGGCTGCCGATAAGCTGTCGCACGTGGTCTTCTGGTTGAAGCGGCGCAGGCCGCGCGCTGAGGCGCCCCGGCTGCGTCCGAGGGTCGCCGCGACCGAGCTCGCCCGGGTCGACTTCACGGAGCTGGTGCCCGACCCGCTGCCGTTCCTCGGGCAGGCGGCGTCGCTGCAGCTCGCGTTCTTCGAGTCCCTGGCGAAGGCCGTGGCCACCTCGCCCGACCTCGTGTCGAAGGAGGGGCTGTCGGTCGCGTCCGGTGAGGCCCTCGCGAAGCACCACGCGCTCATCGAGGAGCTGCGCCGCGCCGACGCCGAACCCGCCGAGTACCTGGCGATGTTCCAGGCGGCGACCGATCACTTCCGGCAGCTCACGAGCAGCGCCGACTGGCACGAGCTGCTGCTCGGCATCCACCTCACCTCGGGCATGCTCGACGACTTCTTCCTGCGCCTGTCCGACGGGCTCCCGGTGGAGCTCGGGCGCCGCGTGCGCGGCATCCTCGGCGATCGTCAGGGCGCCCCCGTGCTCGAGCAGCTGTTGACCCAGGCGATCGCGAACGAGCCGGGGCTCGCCGACCGCCTCGCGCTCTGGGGGCGCAGCCTCGTCGGCGACACGCTGCTCGTCGCCAGGAAGGCGCTCGAGGCCGCGGAGCCGGAGGCGCGCCACGGCGAGGACGTCGAGCCGGTCTTCACCGAGCTCATCGCCGAGCACACCCGACGCATGGATGCGCTCGGCCTGACGGCCTGACGGCCTGACCGCTGGGCGGTCCGGGCGCGCGCGACGCGCAGCGAGCGGATGCCTCGGCTCAGGCCTTGGCGCCGGCGCCCGGCCGGGCGAGCCGCTCGAACAGCTCGACGTCGTGGCGCTCGCGGCTCGGCCCGATCAGGAGGGCGGCGAGCGCCGAGACCACGCCGGACGCGGCGAGCGAGACCACCCAGATCCATCCGCCGTCCCACGGCCAGCCGAGCCAGGTGAGGCCGACCCACACGACCGCCGCGACGGCGGTGCCGATCGCGGGGATCAGCGCGACGCCGTGCGTCGCCCGCCCGGGCAGCGAATACCGGGCCGCGAGGCCGAGGATCGCGCCGCCCAGGGCGACGAACAGGAGTTCCATGTCAGGCGACGAAGCCGACGCGACGCGACTCCTCGGAGCCGATCTCGACGTAGGCGAGCGCCGCGCCGGGGATCACGTAGACCGTGCCCTTCTCGTCGCTCAGGCGCAGCGAAGGCGACTGCCCGGAGAGGGCCGCGGTGACGGCCTGCTCGACCTCTGCCGCGGTCTGCGCGGCCTCGAAACCGAGTTCACGGGGGGAGTTCTGGATGCCGATGCGAACGTCCACTGTGCGCCTTTCTCGTCGTGCTCTCACCCTATGTCACCCGGCCTCGGCGGTGCTTCGCGTTCACTGTCGGCGGAACGGGTTAGCGTGGCCGCATGCCCCGCCCCGAAGCCCTCGTCGAGCAGCCCGCGCTCTTCACCGACGACACCTTCGCGGGGCTCGAGCTCGAGCACCTCGGCACCGAGCGGTCGGCCGCGGTGTTCGGCGCCCCCGGCTCGGGAAAGACGAGCCTCGCGATCGAGCTCGTGGCCCGCCGCATCGAGCGCGGCTACGGCGCCGACGAGGTGCTCGCGCTCGCCGCGACGCGCACCACGGCGAGCCGCATGCGCGACCGCATCGCGGTCCGCCTCGGCGCGACCACGCGCGGCCCGCTCGCCCGCACCGCGAACTCCCTCGCCTTCCAGCTCGTGCGCGCCTACACCGGCGAGCCGGTGACACTGCTCACCGGGGCCGAGCAGGACCAGATCATCGCCGAGCTGCTCGAGGCCGCCGAGGCCGACGGCGGCGGCCCGGAGTGGCCGTTCGAAACGCGGGTGCGCGCGCTCCGCGGCTTCCGCACCGAGCTCCGCGACCTCCTGATGCGTGCGGTCGAGGAGCACGTCGACGGGGCGGCGCTGTCCAAGCTCGGGCGTGCCAGCGGCCGCCCCGAGTGGGTCGCGGCCGGCCAGTTCCTCGAGGAGTACACCGAGGTCAAGGAGCAGCTGCGCGGCGGCCAGTTCGACTCGGCGGAGCTCGCGGCCTTCGCCGCCGCGATCGTGCAGCGCAGCGTGCACGACGAGCGGGCGGCCGCGGCGCTCGGCACGCTGTCGCGACTGCGGCTCATCGTGGTCGACGACGCGCAGGAGGCGACGGCGGCGACCGCGGCGCTCCTCGCCGCCTTCGCCGCGCGCGGTGTGCACGTCGTCGCGCTCGGCGACCCCGACGTCGCCAGCAACGGCTTCCGCGGCGGCCGTCCCGAGCTGCTCGGCACGCTGTCCACGCTGCTCGGCACCCCCACCGATCGACTCGAGCTGCCGATGGTGCACCGCGGCCGGCCGGAGCTGCGCCGACTCGTCGCCTCGGTCACCGGGCACATCGGCGCGGCGCTCGGCGGCGGGCACCGGGCCGCGAGCCTGCCGGCCGACGCGCCGGCCACCCGCGATCCGCTCTCCCCGGTGGTCGGCATCGAAGCGGCCTCGCACGCCGGGGAGTGCCAGCAGATCGCCGCGCTGTTGCGCGAACGGCACTTGCTCGACGGGGTGCCGTGGTCGCAGATGGCGGTGGTGCTGCGATCCGGTGCCGACGCGCCCTCGTTCGAACGCGGGCTCGCCCTGGCCGATGTGCCGACCGCCGGCGCACTCGTGCGCACCGCCCTGCGCGACGCCCCCGCGGCTGCGGCCCTGCTGCGCGCCGCCTCGCTCGTGCTCGAGCGCGAGCCGTTGACGCCCGAGCTCGCCGTCGAGCTGCTCACGGGCCCGCTCGGCCGGCTCGACCCGGTCGGGCTCCGTCGGCTGCGCCTCGCGCTCCGGCACGAGGAGCTCGCCGCGGGCGGCGACCGCACCGGCGACGAGCTGCTCGTCGACGCGCTCTCCGCCCCGGGCGGGTTCGAGACGGTGGACGCCGCTGCGGGTCGTCGGGCCGCCCGACTGGCGAGGCTGCTCGCCGCGGCGCGCACCCGCGTCGGCACCGGCTCGACGATCGAGGAGATCCTCTGGTCCCTCTGGGACCGCAGCGGCCTGGCCGAGGAGTGGGGCGCGCAGGCCGCCGGCACCGGCGTGCTCGCCGAAGAGGCGAACCGCGCGCTCGACGCCGTCGTCGCGCTGTTCTCCGCCGCGCAGCGCTTCGTCGAACGCACGCCGGGCGCCCCCGCGGTGCGGTTCGTCGAGGAGCAGTTCTCGAGCGAGCTGCCAGAGGACTCCCTCGCGCCCCAGCGCGCCGCCGAGTCGGTGTTCGTCGGCACGGCGCCGGCGCTCATCGGCCGCGACTTCGAGGTCGTCGTGATCGCCGGGCTCCAAGAGGGGGTGTGGCCGAACCTCCGGCCGCGCGGCACTCTGCTGCACGCGGCCCTGCTGCCCGCCGTCGCGGCGGCGTCCCGCGCCGGGGCCCCGCTCCCCGCTCCCGACTCGACCGCCGACGCCCGGGCGGCGGTCCGCAGTGACGAGCTGCGCCTCTTCGCGCTCGCCGCGAGCCGGGCCACCCGGCAGCTCGTGCTCAGCTGCACGGCCAACGACGACGAGCAGCCCTCGATGCTGCTCGGCTACGCGGAGGAGCGGCTGACGCCGCGCCGTCGCCCGCTGCACCTCCGAGGGCTCGTCGGCGCGCTGCGCCGCGAGGCGGTCGCCGATCCGGGCGGTGAGGCCGCACCGGCACTCGCCCTGCTCGCCGAGGCCGGCGTGCCCGGGGCACACCCCGAGGAGTGGTACGGGCTGCGCGCCCCGTCGAGCACGGCGCCGATCGTCGACCTCGAGGCCGACCCCGAGGCCCGGGTGCCGGTGTCGCCGTCGCAGATCGACCGTGCCGAGGAGTCCCCGCTCGGCTGGTTCATCGACCGCGTCGCCTCGCCGCCCTCCGGGCTCGCCGCCTCGATCGGCACGATCGTGCACGCCGTCGTCGAGGAGGCGGGCGCGAGCGGCGAGACCGAACTGGAGGCGCTCTGGGCCGGGGTCGAGGCCAGACTCGAGGCGCTGCGCTTCGAAGCCGGCTGGGTGGCCGAACGCGAACGTCGCGGCGCGAAGCGCATGGTGGAGGGCGCGGCCGACTACCTCGGCCAGTTCGCCGACGACGCGAAGGTGCTGCTCGGCGCCGAGGGCCGCTTCACCCTCGAACTCGGCCGGGTGCGTCTCAGCGGCACCATCGACCGCGTGGAGGCCTCGCCCGACGGCACGACCGTCATCGTCGACCTGAAGACCGGGCGCACCACGCCGACCGCCGCCGAGACCGCGGCGCACCCGCAGCTGGCCGCCTACCAGCTCGCGGCCCGGCACGAGCAGGTGCCGAACCTCGGCAGGCTGGGCGGGGCGAAGCTCGTCTACCTCGCCCGGCCGCTCCGCGGCGCCGCCTACACCGAGCGCGCGCAGCAGCCCTTCGACGACGCCGACGAGCAGGCGTTCCGCGAGCGCCTCGACGCGGTCGCTGCGATCATGAGCGGCGCGAGCTTCGAGTCGCCGGTCGAGATCGGGCCGCGCTCGCGCTTCGGCGCCTGGCACTACCGGGTGCACCTCGTGCCGGCGGTGTCCGCATGATCGCCGCGGCGGAGATCGCGAGCCGGCTGGGCCTGCACCCGCCGACCGAGGAGCAGCGGGCGGTCATCGAGGCCGACCCTCGGGGCCGCTCGCTCGTCGTCGCCGGCGCCGGCAGCGGCAAGACCGAGACCATGGCGAACCGGGTCGTCTGGCTCCTCGCGAACGGCCACGTGCAGGTGCCAGAAGTTCTCGGGCTCACCTTCACCCGCAAGGCCGCGGGGGAGCTCGCCGAACGCATCCGCGCCCGCATCGGGCAGCTCGTGGCCGAGGGCATCGCCGAGCTCGAGCTCGATCCGCTCGAGGCGGCGACGGTATCGACGTACAACGCCTTCGCGAGCGCCATCTACCGCGAGCACGCCCTGCTCATCGGTCGTGAGCCGGATGCCGCGGTGCTGGGCGAGGCCTCCGCCTGGCAGCTGGCCCGCTCGATCGTCGCGGCGGCGGCCGACCCTCGGCTCGTCGAGCTCGACGCCTCGCTCGACAAGGTGACCGGTGCGGTGCTCGGGCTGAGCCGGGCGCTCGGCGAGAACGTCGCCGACGCCCGCGACGTGCGGGCGATGGCGCGCGAGTTCCTCGGCCTGGCCGATCTGCCGATCGGGGCGCCGCGCAAGCGCACCCCCTACGACTCCTTCGTCTCCGCGCTGGGCGCGGTGGACGCGCTGCCGCCGCTGCTCGAGCTCGCCGAGGCGTACGCGGAGGCGAAGCGCGCCCGCGGCTACGTCGAGTTCTCCGACCAGGTCTCGCTCGCTCTCGAGATCTGCACGGCGCACCCCGAGGTGGCGGTCGCGCACCGTGAGCGGTTCCGCACCGTGCTGCTCGACGAGTACCAGGACACGAGCGTCGTGCAGACCCGGCTGCTCGCCGCGCTGTTCCGCGGGCACTCGGTGATGGCGGTCGGCGACCCCGACCAGTCGATCTACGGCTGGCGCGGCGCGAGCGCCGCCAACCTCGCCCGCTTCGGCGGCGACTTCGCGGCCGAGCGAGCCGAGGCGAGGGCCGGACACCGCGACGATGCGAGCGCGGCGAGCGACGCCGTCGTCTACGACCTCTCGACGAGCTGGCGCAATCCGCGGATCGTGCTCGACGCGGCGAACGCGATCATCGAACCGCTCGACGGCGGCATCGACAAGGCCCCGCTCGCCGCTTCGCCGTTCGCCGGAGACGGCGTGCTCGACTGCGCCTGGGCCGAGACCATCGACGAGGAGGCGGAGCACGTCGCCCGATGGTTCGCCGAGCGCCTCGGGCACGCCGCGCCCGGTGGCCCGTCGAACGGGGACGCCGCCCGCCCGCGCGGCAGCGCATCGGCGGCCGCCGCGCGCACGGGTGCACTGCTCTGCCGCACCTTCGCGAACGTCGACGTCTTCACCGCCGCGCTGCGACGGCACGGGGTCCCCGTGCACGTCCTCGGCGTGGCCGGGCTCCTCGATCAGCCCGTCATCGCCGATCTCGTCAGCACCTTGCGCGTGCTGCACGACCCGACCGCCGGGGCGGAGCTCGTCCGCGTGCTCGGAGGCGCCCGCTGGGCGATCGGCCCCGCCGACCTGTCCGCGCTCGCGGGCCTCGCGCGCTGGCTCGTCGACCGCGACCAGGCGATGCGGCGGCTCGAGGACGGCGTGCGCGCGGGCCTGCGGGCCTCGATCGCGGCCGAGGAGTCCCCGTCGATCGTCGATGCGCTCGACTTCCTGCTCTCCGCACCCGACGACCACCGCGCGCTCGCCGCCTTCACCGCCGAGGGGCTCGCCCGTATGCGTCGGGCCGGCGCGCAGCTCCAGTCCCTGCGCCGGCGCGCGGGGCTCGGCCTCGTCGACTTCGTCAGCCTCGTGCAGCACGAGCTGCTCCTCGACATCGAAGTGGCCGCGAACGCCGAGCAGCCGCTCGGAGCGCCGAGTCTCGAGGCCTTCGACGAGCTGCTCGCCGGCTTCGTCGACGTCGCTGAGCATCCGAACCTCGGGGCGTTCCTCGGCTGGCTCACCGAGGCCGAGCAGCGCGACCGGCTCGCGCCGCGCCAGGACGAGCCCGAGCCGGGTGCCGTGCAGGTGCTCTCCATCCACGGGTCCAAGGGGCTCGAGTGGGACGTCGTCGCGATCCCGCGGCTCGTGACCGACGAACTGCCGGGCAAACCGCGCTCGGCGAAGGGCTGGCTCGCGTTCGGCGAGTTGCCGAACGAGTTCCGCGGCGACCGCGACGAGCTGCCCGAGCTCATGTGGCGCGGCGTGCAGAGCCAGCTCGAGTTCGACGAGGCCGTCGCCGGCTTCGCCGAGGAGAACCGGGAACGCCATGCCGAGGAGGAGCGCCGGCTCGCGTACGTCGGCCTCACCCGCACGCGCGACGAGCTGCTGCTCACCGGCTCCTGGTGGGCCTCGCAGAAGCAGCCGCGGCAGCCGAGCGTGTTCCTGCGCGAGCTCGTCGCGCACGGGCTCGTGCCGGCTTCCGCGCTGCCCGACCGCCCCGATTCCGACGAGAACCCGCGCGCGATCGGCGAGGAGCGGGTGAGCTGGCCGCTCGATCCGCTCGGTCGGCGCCGGCTCGGTGTGGTGCGCGCGGCCGACGCGGTGCGCGCCGCCGCCGAGGGGCCGAGCGGCGTGGGCATCGGTCAGCGTCTCGGCGACCAGCTCCGGCTCCTGCTCGAGGAACGGCGGCGGCGGATGGCCGGTCAGGCGGCCCCCGAGATCCCCGCGCGCGTGCCGGCGTCGCGCTTCAAGGACTACGTCGACGACGCCGCCGCCGTCGCCGAGCAGCTGCGCCGCCCGATGCCGCAGCGACCGTATCGCGCGACCCGTCTCGGCACGCTCTTCCACCGCTGGGTGGAGCATCGCTCGACCGGGGAGCTCGAGGCGAACGCGCTCGACTGGACCGAGGGCGCCGCTGATGACGAGCTCTTCGCGTGGCCGGAGCCCGAGGCCGGGAGCGAGACGGCATCCGCCGCGGGCGCGGCACCCGGCCACGCAGGCTCGGCCCTCGTCGACGGCTCAGCGGCGCGCTTCGCCAAGCTGCAGGCCACGTTCGAGGCATCCGAGTGGGGTCAGCGTCGCCCGAGCGCGGTCGAGCTGGAACTGCACCTGCCGCTCGACGAGCACGTGTTCGTCTGCAAGCTCGACGCGGTCTACGAGCTCGATCCGGCGAGCGAGCTCGGCCGGCAGGGGCTGCGCTACCAGGTCGTCGACTGGAAGACGGGTCGCGCGCCGCAGGGGGAGCGCGAACTCGAACTCCGGCAGACGCAGCTCGCGCTGTACCGGCTCGCCTATGCGAAGTGGGCCGGGGTGCCGCCGGAGCAGATCGACGCCGTCTTCTACTACGTCGAGGACGACCGGCAGATCCGCCCCGAGCGGCTCTACGACGAAGCGGAGTTGCGGCGCGCCTGGTCGTCGGCGCTGCGCTCGGCGGAGTCCGCGAATGACGACTCGTCGCCGTCCGCGGCGTCGGCGGCCGTGCTGCCGCGCTGAGCCGGGTCGGCGTCGCGGCTCGCGCCGTCGTCGGTCGATTCGCTCGCGTGCGCCGGGTCCGCGTCCGGGTCCGCCTTCGATTCGGGCGCGGCGTCCCCCCAGTCGCTGAGGTCGAGCGGGATGGGCGCCGTCATCGAGGCATCCGGCTCCGCGTCCGCCTCGCGACGCCGCAGCGCCGAGAAGTCGTAGCTGTCGGTCAGCATCGCACCCGCGGGCTCGCGCTGCGCGTCGAGCTGCGGCGTGCGGTCGAGCATGCGCTCGACGTCACCGACGGTGAGAATCGGGCCGGTCTCGGGGGAGAGCGGCTCGCTCGAACGGTCGTGCACGCTCTCGACGAGCGCATCGAGCATGCCGACGGCATCCGCGATGGTGGCGTCGTCGCGCTGCTCGACGCCGTGCAGGAGCCAGCGCGCGAGCTCGAGCTCGCCGTACAGCAGCGCGCGCTGCGGGATGTGCGGGTCCGCGCCGCCCTCCCGGGCGAGCAGATAGGTCTCGAGCGCACGCTCGGCCGAACCGCCGCGCGCGGTGAGCAGCCAGTGCAGGTCGACGGCCGGGTCGCCCTGCCCGAGCTCCGACCAGCCGACGATGCCGGTGACGGTGTCCTCGAGCACCAGGAAGGAATCCGCGCTGAGCTGCCCGTTTACCACGGTCGGCTGGAAGCGCCAGAGCGACTCGTCGTCGGTCGCCTCCTCCCAGCGGCGCAGCAGCGCTGCGGGCAGATGCCCGGTGTCAGTCGCGCGACCCACGAGCGCGACGACCTCGTCGCGCACCTCGCCCGGCGTGCGGCGCGGCAGGCCGGCCTCGCCGATGAACCCGGTCGGCAGGTTGTGCACGGCCGCGATGGCGAGCCCCACCGATTCGGCGATCGGGTCGGAGCCGGTGAGCTCATCGGCCGTTCGGCCCAGCCCGGGCACGAACGTGGTCACGACGCCGCGGGTGCCGTCGACTGGCGCCTGACCGACGTACTCCGCGAGCTCGAACGGCAGCATCGCGCGCACCCCGTCGCTGAGCGCGTGCAGGGCGAGCAGATCGGCGGACTGCTCGGTCTCGGCGGTCTGGTCCCGCGGGACGCGGATGAGCAGCTCGCGGTCGTCGCGCGAGCGGAGCCGGACGGCGTCGTACGAGCCGCCGGAGTTCCGGGTGTGCACCCGGACCGCGCGGACCTCGAGGCCGGGGACCGCCGCCGTCGCCAACGCGGCTAGAGTGAGTGGGGGTCTGGCCATGGCACACAGCTTAAGCAGCCGACGCCTGTGACCGGGCGACCGCCACACCTCTCCGACGAGTCCGCGAGCGCCATGTGAAAGGTGGTCATGCCCGAATCGAGCCTTCCGCCCCTGGCCCGCGCGGCGATCGATCGCGATGCCGCGGCGAGGTCCGATCCGGAGCGCGAGGCGCGGTTCGATGCGGATGCCTCGGCGCTGGTGCTCCCCGTCCACGACGGCCGGCTCCTCCTCGCCGAGCGGCACGAGGGCTCGGCTCCCGAGCTCGGGCTCGTCGCGCCGCTCGGGCTGCCGACCGAGGCGCTGCGCTGCTACCTCGGACGCATCGAGCTCGAAGGCGGGCGGACGGCGCCCGTCGAGCTGCGCGTCTACGACGACGCGGCGGCTGGGGCGATCGAGGCCGAGGAAGCCCGCTGGGCGCCGCTGCGACGCGCGGCCGCGCTCCTCGACGATCGCGGCCAGGCGCTCGCAGTCGAGGCGATTGCGCTCGCCTCGTGGCATGACGCCCACCCGTTCTGCCCGCGCTGCGGGAGCCCCACCGAGGTGAGCGACGCCGGCTGGGTGCGGCGCTGCATCGCCGAGGAGCGGCAGCTCTTCCCGCGCACCGACCCCGCGGTGATCGTGCTCGTCACGGACGACGACGAGCGGGTGCTGCTCGGCTCGAACGCCCTGTGGGAGCAGCGGCGCTTCTCGCTGCTCGCCGGCTTCGTCGAGCCCGGGGAGCCGCTCGAGCACGCCGTCGTCCGCGAGATCGCGGAGGAGGCGGGCATCCCCGCCGACCGGGTCGAGTACGCCGGCTCCCAGCCGTGGCCGTTGCCCGCGAGCCTCATGCTCGGCTTCCGCGCCCGGCTCGCCGCCGGAGCCGACCCTGCGATCGCGCGGCCGGACGGCGAGGAGATTCTCGAGCTCCGCTGGTTCTCGCGCGACGACATCGCCGCGGCGGGCGAGGAGCTCTTCCTCCCGACCGGCACCTCCATCGCCGGGTGGCTGCTGGAGCACTGGTACGGCGGCCCCCTCCCCACGGATGTGCCGTGGCCGAGCTCGTGAGCGCAGAGGACGAGCTGCTCGACGCGCTCGACGAGGAGCAGCGGGTCGTCGCTGAGGCGCTGATCGGCCCCGTGTGCGTGCTCGCCGGCGCCGGCACGGGCAAGACCCGGGCGATCACGCACCGCATCGCGTACGGCGTCGCCTCGGGGGCCTACGACCCCGCCCGGGTGATGGCGTTGACGTTCACCTCGCGTGCGGCCGCCGAGATCCGCGGCCGGTTGCACGCACTCGGCGCCGGCCGCGTGCAGGTGCGCACCTTCCACGCTGCTGCGCTCGCGCAGCTGAACCACTTCTGGCCGCTCGTCGCGGGCGGCGGCCCCGCACCGCGGGTGCTCGAGTACAAGGGTCGCCTGCTCGGGCACGCCGCCGAGCGACTAAAGATCCGGGTCGACACGGCGATCCTCCGCGACGTCGCGGCCGAGATCGAGTGGCGCAAGGTCTCCGGCCTCGGGATCGCCGCCTACGAGGCCCGCCTGGCGAGCCGGGGCGCGGTCGGTGCGTTGAGCGCCGAGCAGCAGCTCGCGCTCATGCAGGAGTACGAGCGGGTGAAGGACGAACGGCGCTCGATGGACTTCGAGGACGTGCTGCTCGCCACCGCCGGCATGATCGAGTCGGAGCCCTCCGTCGCGATGCACGTGCGCGAGAGCTACCGGCACTTCGTCGTCGACGAGTACCAGGACGTCTCGCCGGCTCAGCAGCGGCTGCTCGAGCTCTGGCTCGGTGATCGCAAGGAGCTCTGCGTCGTCGGCGACGCGAGCCAGACCATCTACTCCTTCGCCGGGGCGAGCTCGGAGTTCCTGCTGGGCTTCGAGCGGCGCTACGACGACGCCACGGTCGTGCGGCTCGAACGGAACTACCGCTCGACCGAGCCGATCGTGGGGGCCGCGAACCGCCTCATGCGCGGGCGATCCGGTGCGCTCCGACTCGAGGCCGCGACGAACGGCGCGGCGGCGAACGCGCCAGCGGCCGAACCGCAGCTCGCAGAGTTCGCCGACGACCTCGCGGAGGCGCGCGAGGTCGCGAACCGGGTGCGGGCCTCCATCGACGCCGGCGCCCCGCCCGCGGAGATCGCCGTGCTGCTGCGGGTGAACTCCCAGTCCGCGATGTACGAGCACGCGCTCGACGAGGTCGGCGTGCCCTACCGGGTGCGCGGCGCCCAGCGCTTCTTCGATCAGCCCGACGTGCTGAAAGCGGTGCATGCGCTGCGGGCGCAGGCCCTCGTGCCGAGCGACGAGCCGCTGTTCAAGTCGGTGAGCGACGTGCTGCGCTCGCTCGGCTGGTCGGCGCAGGCGCCTGAGGGACCGGGCGCCGTGCGGGCGCGCTGGGAGGCGCTGAACGCCCTCGCCGGCCTCGTCGACGAGCAGCCGCCTGGCACGACGCTGCGCCAGTTCGCCGACGAACTGCGGGCGCGGGCCGAGTCCCACCACGAACCGGCGGTGCAGGCCGTGACGCTCGCGACGCTGCACTCCGCGAAGGGCCTCGAGTGGGACGAGGTGCACCTCGTCGGACTCAGCGAAGGGCTGCTGCCGATCGCGTACGCGAAGGGGCTCGAGGCGATCGACGAGGAGCGCCGCTTGCTGTACGTCGGGCTCACCCGAGCGCGTCGGCGACTCGCGTTGAGCTGGGCGCGACGCGGCCAGGCGGGGCGCGGCGAGCGGGAGCCGTCGCGGTTCCTCCGTGAGCTCGACATCCGCACTCCGGGTGCGGCGGCTGCAGCGAGCTCCGGGGCGCAGCCCCCGAGACGGGGACGCTGAGCCTCCAGCCGGCGACCGCCGCGCGGTCGAGGAGCAGATCGAGCGCGGCCGCGGCGTGCGCGGCGGCGACGCCGAGCACGGCGGCGGGCAGAGGCGGGGCCGGATGCGTCGCGAGCTGCGCCGCGATCGCGGGCCACGCGGGGTCGAGGTCCCGGCGATGCAGCTCCCCGCAGCGCACGCAGGCGCCCGCTCCGGGGAGGACGAGCGGACCGATCGTGATCGCCTCGCCCTCGTGCACGACCGGCAGGTGCGGCACGTCGCGTCGGAGCCAGCGCACGTGCGCGGCCGGCGGGACGACCCACGCGGCGGCGAGCACGACGGCGGCCGGCCGCTCGGGTCCGTGCGCCGCCAGCACGGGCCGGATGCCGAGCGCACCGAGCGCGGTGGCCACGGCGCGCGCGAGGCGCGGCTCGGCATCGTCGATCGCGACGATCGGGGGATCGCCGGCGCCCGCCATGCCGGCCGAGCCCGACGCCGATTCTTCGCGCAGCGCGGGGGAGAGGAGCTCGAGGAGCGCGTCGAGCCGCGCGGCGGGGATGCCGAGCGTCGAGACGATGGCGTGCAGGGCGTCGCGCCCGGCCCCGCGCTGGAGCAGGGCGAGCACCGCGTTCTCCAACTCGCCCGGATCGCGCAGGACGAGGACGGGACGGCTCGCGCCGATCTGCAGCTCGGTGGGTGAGCGCCAGACGAGGGGCAGCGCCGGGTCGAGTCGGAGGGTCATCCCGAGAGCCTGGCGCACGCGCGTCCAGGGCGGCCCGGGCCATCCACAGGCCCTGGTCCGGTCGGCGTCCGCCTTCGCGCGACGCCGACCGTTCCGGCTCAGGCCTTGGGCGGCTCCTCGCCGTCCTCGCCGGGCCCGGCGGGCGTCTCGCCTCGGAGCAGCTGCTCGAGCGCCTCGTCGAACTCGGCGTCCTCGGCGTCGATCGGGGTCTCGCCCGTCAGCCGTGCGATGAGCACCGCGGGGTCGTCGAGGTCGGCGGCCGTGGGCAGCAGATCGGGGTGGGACCACATCGCGTCGCGCTGCTCGACGCCGACGGCGTCGGTCACCGCCCGCCACATCGCCGCGGCCTCGCGCAGGCGCCGCGGCCGCAGCTCGAGGCCGACGAGCGTCGCGAGCGCCGACTCCGCGGGGCCGCCGGACGCCCGCCGGCGGCGGATCGTCTCGGCGATCGCGACCGACTTCGGCAGGCGGGCGGTCGCCTCGGCCGTGACGACGTCCACCCAGCCCTCGACGAGGGCGAGCATCGTCTCGATGCGCGCGAGCGCGGCCTGCTGGGCCTCGCTCTTCGGCCGGATGAGCGCTCCGCTCACGACGGCCTCGCGCAGCGCCTCGGTGTTCGAAGGGTCGAAGCTCTCGGCGAGCTCCTCGAGCCGCCCGGTGTCGATGTCGATGCCGCGGGCGAAGGAGGTGATCGCCGTGATGAAGTGCAGGCGCAACCACTTCGCGTGCCGGAACAGCCGCGCATGCGCGAGCTCCCGCACCGCCAGATAGAGCTCGACCTCGCTCGAATCGACGTCGAGGCCGTCGCCGAACGCGGCCACGTTCTGCGGCAGCACGGCGGCGCGGCCGTCCTCGATGATCGGGATGCCGATGTCGCCGCCCGAGACCACCTCGGCCGAGAGCTGCCCGACGACCTGGCCGAGCTGCATGGCGAAGAGCGCCCCGCCGATGCTGCGCATCATGCGGCTGGCGCCCTGCACCATCTGCCGCATCTCCTCGGGCGCCTGCTCGCTCATGACCCGGGTCAGCGCGTCGGAGATCGAGAGGGCGACGGGCTCGGCCAGCTGCGTCCACACCGGCATGGTCGCCGCGACCCAGGCGCGCCGGGTGAGCAACTCGGGCGGCGAGGGCAGGGCGGTCACGTCGACGGTCTCGTCGAGCCAGAGCGCCGCGACCTGGAAGGCCTGGTCGAAGCGGGCGCGCTCGGCGTCGTCGAGCTGGCGCTGGCCGTTCGCCGCGTGCTGCTCGCCCTGCTTCAGCGCCACCGACCAGTCGATGCTGTCGTCGGCGTGGTTCATCGCCTGCTGCAGCTGCGAGAAGAGCGCGGCGATGCTCGCCGGGTCGTTGGGCAGGCCCGCCGCGCCGGCCAGCTTGGACGGGTCGATGCCGCCGGAGCCGGAGAGCAGCTCGCGGAGCATTTCGCGGAACTCCTCCTCGGGGTTCTGCTCGCTCGGGTCTTCGCCTCGATCGGCCACGTGCGCCACCTCCAGTCGCGTCGGGTTCAACGCTAACGCGGGCGCACGGTGACCTGACTGGGAAATGGCCTAGGCTGGGCGTTCCGGGTGTCCGCCCTTCGCGAACAGCGCCCGAGCTGCGCCGAAGGCAGAGCCTGGAAGGATGACCGCGTGAGCCTCTTCGAGGACGAGCCCCAGGCCGACCCCCGCTGGCGCCACGACCCGGCCGTCGGCCGTCGCACGCTGCGGGAGCGCATCGGCTGGACGGCGATCAGCGTCGCCCTCGTCATCGGCGTCGTCTTCGCCCTGCTGCCCTCGCCGTACGTCATCGAGCAGCCGGGGCCGGTGTACAACACGCTCGGCTCGCAGGAGCACGACGGCGAGGAGCGGCCCCTCATCGCCGTGCCCGGCGAGCAGACGTATCCGACCGACGGCGAGCTCAACCTGCTCACGGTCTCGGTCGTCGGCAAGCCGGGGCGCACGCCGAACTGGCTCGAGGTGCTCGGCTCCTGGTTCGACCGCACGAAGTCGGTGGTTCCCGTCGAGGCGATCTTCCCGCCCGGCATCAGCGAGAGCGACCGCGACCAGCGGAACCAGGCGGCGATGGTCGACTCCCAGCAGGACGCGATCGCCGCGGCGCTCGTCGAACTCGGCTACGACTTCCCCCGCGAGGTCACCGTCACCGGCTCCGCCGAGGGTACGCCCGCCGCGGGTGTGCTGCAGGAGGGCGATGTCATCGAATCGGTCGCCGGGCAGCCGGTGCACTCGATCGGTGAGCTCCGCGAGGCCGTGCAGGCGCACGGGACCGAGTCGCCCGTGGCGCTGGTCATCAGCCGCGACGGCGCCGAGCAGTCGGTCGAGCTCACCCCGGTCGACAACGGCGGCACCGCGATCCTCGGCATCGGGGTGCGCATGGTCTACGACTTCCCCATCGACGTCGAGATCCAGCTCGACGACGTCGGCGGCCCGAGCGCGGGCATGATGTTCGCGCTCGGCATCGTCGACACGCTGACCCCCGGCGACCTCACCGGCGGCGAGAGCATCGCCGGCACGGGCACGATCGACTCGGCCGGCGCGGTGGGGCCCATCGGCGGCATCCGCCAGAAGATGTGGGGCGCGCTCGACGCGGGCTCGACGTGGTTCCTAGCCCCCGCGTCGAACTGCAACGAGGTCGTCGGCAACGTGCCCGACGGGCTCACCGTGTTCTCCGTCGAGACGCTCGACGAGGCGCGGACGATCGTCGAGGACGTCGCCGACGGCGCGGTCGACGGCGAGTACGCGAGCTGCAGCGCGGGCTGACGCCGCGACGCCCCCTCATCGCGGGGCGGTTCCCCGCCCCGTTCCGGGCAAGCTCCAAGACTCGGCCGCCTAGGATGGGTGTTCGATCCATTCCGACCGACTCCGTTCCGACCGAACCACAGAGGCCAGAGTGTCAGCAGAGACGCAAGACCCCCGTCCGTCGCGCCGCAGGGCGCCCATCGCGATCACGATCGGGGTGGTCGCCGTACTGCTGGTCGGGTTCTTCCTCTTCGCCGGGGTCTACGCCGACATCCTCTGGTTCCGCCAGCTGGGCTTCTTCGACGTCCTCGCCACCGAGTGGATCGCCCGGATCGCCCTCTTCCTCATCGGCTTCGTCGCGATGGCGCTGCCGGTCTGGGCCTCGATCTTCATCGCCTACCGCACCCGTCCGGTGTACGCGAAGCTCAACTCGCAGCTCGACCGCTATCAAGAGGTCTTCGAGCCGCTGCGCCGCCTCGCCATGTACGGCGTGCCCGTGGTCCTCGGCGTCTTCGCCGGCGTCTCCACCGCCTCGCGCTGGGACGCCGCGCTCGCTTGGCTGAACCGCACCCCGTTCGGCACGACCGACCCGCAGTTCGGCCTCGACGTCGGCTTCTACGTGTTCGAGCTGCCGTTCTACCGCTCCATCGTGGGCTTCGCCTCCGCCGTCGTGCTGCTCTCGGGCCTGCTCGTGATCGCGACGAACTACCTCTACGGGGCCATCCGCGTCTCCGGTCGCGAGGTCGTCATCTCGAAGTCGGCGCGCGTGCAGATCGCGATCACCGCGGGCCTCTACCTGCTGCTGCAGGGCGTCAGCATCTGGCTCGACCAGTACGCCACCGTGACCGAGCAGGGCACCCTGTTCACCGGTGCGAGCTACACCGACGTCAACGCGGTCATCCCCGGGCAGTGGATCCTCGCCGCGATCGCCATCGGCGTCGCCATCCTGTTCTTCGTCACCGCCATCATGGGCCGCTGGCGGCTGCCGCTCGTCGGCACCGTGCTGCTGCTCGTATCGAGCCTCATCATCGGCTCCATCTACCCGTGGGTGGTGCAGCGCTTCCAGGTCGAGCCGAACGCGCGAACGGCCGAGGCGCCGTACCTCCAGCGCAACATCGACCTGACTCGCGACGCCTACGGCGTCGACACGGTCGAGGAGATCCCGTACGCGGCGAAGACCGACGCGGAGCCGGGCGCGCTCCGGGCGGATGCCGAGACGACCGCCTCGATCCGGCTGATGGACCCGCAGCAGATCAGCCAGGCCTTCGGCCAGCTCGAGCAGTTCCGCCAGTACTACCAGTTCCCGCAGAGCCTCGACGTCGACCGCTACGAGATCGACGGCAAGTCGCAGGACGCGATCGTCGCGGTGCGCGATCTCAACCTCGAGGGCCTGAGCGACGCGGCCACCTGGTACAACACGCACATCGTCTACACGCACGGGTACGGTCTCGTCGCCGCCGCCGGCAACCAGCGCTCCTCCGACGGGCAGCCGGTGTTCATCCAGTCGGGCATCCCGCAGACCGGCTCGCTCGGCGAGTTCGAGCCGCGCGTGTACTTCGGCGAGCACTCGCCGAACTACTCGATCGTCGGCGCCCCCGAGGGCTCGAAGGCCGTCGAGCTCGACTACCCCTCGGGCACCGAGGGCTCCGAGCGCACCGAGACGACCTTCACGGGCGACGGCGGGCCGAAGCTCGACAACGCGTTCACGAAGCTCATCTACGCGCTGAAGTTCCAGTCCGAGCAGATCTTCCTCTCCGACGCGGTGAACGAGGAATCGCAGATCCTCTACGACCGCGACCCGATCGACCGCGTCAAGAAGGTCGCGCCGTACCTGGAGCTCGACTCCGACACCTACCCCTCGGTGGTGGACGGCCGGCTGGTCTGGATCGTCGACGGCTACACGATGACCGACCAGTACCCGTACTCGAACAAGGTCAGCCTCAGCGAGGCGATCGCCGACAGCGAGGGCGCCGCGCCGTCGCTCGCGTTCGACGAGATCAATTACATCCGCAACTCGGTGAAGGCGACCGTCGACGCGTACGACGGCAAGGTCACGCTGTACGCGTGGGACGAGTCCGACCCGATCCTGCAGACCTGGCAGAAGGTGTTCCCGTCGACGCTCGAGCCGATCAGCAAGATGTCGGGCGATCTCATGAGCCACGTGCGCTATCCGTCCGACCTGTTCAAGGTGCAGCGCGCCGTGCTCGGCCGGTACCACGTCACCGACGCCGACCCGTTCTACTCCCGTGAGGACGCCTGGACGACGCCGAAGGAGCCGACGGCCCCCGCGCAGAGCAACGCCCTGCAGCCGCCGTACTACCTGACGATGCAGATGCCGGGCCAGGACTCGCCCGCGTACTCGCTCTACTCGACGTTCATCCCCGATGCCCGCGGCGAGAACAGCCGCAACGTGCTGCGGGGCTACCTCGCGGTCGACTCCGACGCCGGCGCGAGCGACGGCGAACGTTCGGAGGGCTACGGCAAGCTGCGGCTGCTGACCCTGCCGGAGGACGACAACGTGCCCGGCCCCGGTCAGGTGCAGGCGAAGTTCAACTCCGATCCGACCGTGTCCCAGTCGCTGAACCTGCTGAAGCAGGGGCAGTCCGACGTGATCAACGGCAACCTGCTCACGGTGCCGGTCGGCGGCGGTCTGCTCTACGTCCAGCCGGTCTACGTCAAGTCGACCGGTGGCACGAGCTATCCGCTGCTGCAGAAGGTGCTCGTCGCCTTCGGCGACCAGATCGCCTTCCAGGACACGCTCGACCAGGCGCTGAACGTGCTGTTCGGCGGCGACTCGGGTGCGTCCGCCGGTGACGAGCAGGTCGAACCGGGCACCGGGCAGGAGGGCGGCACCCCCGACGAGCCGAGCACCGATCCCGGTGACAGCACGACGCCGACGGCGCCGAGCAGCGAGATGCAGTCGCTCCTGAACCAGGCCAAGCAGGCCATCTCCGACAAGCAGGCGGCCCTCGCCTCCGGCGACTGGACCGCGTACGGCGCCGCCGACGCGAAGCTCGCCGACCTGGTCTCGAAGATGATCGCGCTGGCGGAGTCCGAGAAGACGGCCGGGCAGTGACCGTCGACCCGCGCGCGGGGGAGTGGCTCGAAGCGAATCGGGCGAACTGGGACGAGCGCGTGCCGCTGCACGTCGCGTCCGAGTTCTACGATCGGAGCGCCCTGCGCGCGGGCGGCAGCCTGCTCGACCCCATCGCGGCCGCCGGCATCGAGCGGCTGTTCCCCGATGGGCTCGAGGGCGTGCGCGTGCTGCACCTGCAGTGCCACTTCGGCTCCGACTCGCTGTCGCTCGCGCAGCTCGGGGCGACCGTCGTCGGCATCGACTTCTCGCAGCCGGCGGTCGAGGAGGCCAGGCGGATGGCGGAGGAGCTCGGCCTCGCCGAGCGCGCCCGCTTCATCGAGGCCAATGTCTACGACGCCCGGCACATGCTGCCCGAGCCCGAGTCGTTCGACCTCGTGTTCACCACGTGGGGCACGATCGGCTGGCTGCCCGACGTGGCCGAATGGGCGCGCATCGTCGCCTGGTATCTGAAGCCCGGCGGACGGCTCTACTTCGCCGACGGGCATCCGGCCGCATATATGCTCGACGGCGACGACGGCCCCGACGGCCTGCCCAGCCTGCGCTACGCGTACGCGGGCGATGAGCCCGACGTCGTCGACAGCGGGGAGGACTACGCCGATCCCGACGCGCGCCTGCAGCACACGCGCACCTGGGAGTGGATGCACCCGCTGAGCGAGGTGCTCGGGGGCCTGCGCGAGGCCGGGCTCACGGTCGAGGAGTTCGCCGAGCACTACCAGGTGCCGTGGCGCATCTTCCCGGCGACGGTGCCGCAGGGGCACGGCCTCTACGGCTGGCCGGGCACGCGCTGGGCGCCGCTCAGCATGGAGCTCGTCGCCCTGGCTCCCTGAACCGGGCTCCGGTCCGGAACGGCAGGAGGGGCCGCGACGACGTCGCGACCCCTCCGGGGTAGGTGCGCGCTCAGTCGAGCGGGCCCTCTTCGGCGTCGCGCAGCGCGTCGCCGAGCGCCCCGCCGAGTTCGTTGCGGTAGTCGCCCGAGAGGTCCCACCACATGGCGCCGCCGAGGCCCTGCTCGGCGAGCCAGGCCGCCTTCGCGCGGACCGAGTTCGCGTCGTCGAGGCTCCACCACTCGCCGCTCGCGGCGTCGTAGCGCCACGATGCGCCGATCGCCGGGTCGAAGTACCCCTGCCCGAGCGAGCGGATCTCGAAGTAGGGCTTCGTGCCGATCGCCGTCACCGCCGGGTCGGGCGTCCAGCCCGCGCGGTCCCCGACGGTCACGCCGCTCCAGCCCTGCCCGTAGGCGGCGAGGCCGATGTTCAGCTGGGCCGGGTCGGCGCCGGCTGCGGTGTACAGGCCGACGGCGTTGTCGAGAGCGAGCCCCCAGTTGTTCGTCCCGTCGGGGTGGAGGTTGCCCTGATGGCCGGTGTTGCCGGTCCATCCGCCCGCGTAGTCGTAGCCCTGGATATTGAGCCAGTCGACGACCTCGAAGAGCCGGGGGTCGGCCCATCCGCCCGCGTTCGTGTTCCAACCGCCGGCGGGGGCGAACGCGGTGAGGAGGTAGTCCTCGTCGGTCTGCTCACCGTAGGCGTCGAGCTGGGCGCGGAACTCCTCCATGAGCGCGAGGAAGTTCTCGCGGTCCGCGGGGGAGGCGTTGCCCGTCTCGCCGCCGTTCACCGGCCACTCCCAGTCGATGTCGATGCCGTCGAAGATCCCGGCAGCGGCGCCGGGGCCGCCGAAGGTGCCGATCTGGGGCAGGTTGCCCTTCAGGTACACGTCGATGCACGACGAGACGAGCGCGGTGCGCCGCTCGGGGGTGGCGGCCGCCTCCGAGAAGTGGTCGGACCAGGTCCACCCGCCGAGGGAGATGAGCACCTTCGTGTCCGGGCTGCGCTCCTTGAGCTTGCGCAGCTGGTTGAAGTTGCCGGCGATGCGCTGGTGCTTGTTCGTCTTGTCGTTCTTGCCGTCGACGGAGTCCTGCGGGCCGACGAGGCGCAGGTAGTCGTTGTAGGCGTCGCCCTCGCCGGGCACGTTCGTGATCTCGCACCTGAGGTTCGAGGTGACGTTGCCGAAGGCGTAGTTCAGGTGGGTGACGTCCTCGATCGCGCCGGTGGTGAATAGGTCCTTGACCTGCACGTCCCGGGTGACGGGGGAGTCGGCCATCAGGTAGCCGACGGCGCGGTAGCCGTTGATCTCCTCCGGGCCGCTCGGCTGATGGTGCGGCTTGGCGGCGGCCGGCGCTGCGGCGGCGACCGCGACCATGGCCGTGGCCGCGCCGAGGGCGGCGAGCGGGTGGAGCAGTCTGCGTCGTGTCATGGGATCCTCATCGATCGGAACGGGCGCTGGGTGATCCGTCGTCGTCGCGCCGCGGCTGCGGCTGCGATGGGCGACGTTCCGCAGGAAGCTAGCAAGGCGGGCGGAGTTTGGAAAGACTCCTGACAAACGATGGTGGATGCCTCGAGCGAACTGCCGGATCCGCTGTGGCGCATCGACAGTTCTGCCCCCCGAAGTGTGCACATGCTGCACCGCCGCCGGGGTGCTCTGCGGGGCTGCCGATCGCGTCCGCGGGGCTTCGTGGCGCCCGCGGGAGCGCCGCGCGCGAGGCATCCGTCCGCTCTGCGCCGGGCTCGATTGGACGGCCCGCGAAAGCCGTGCTAGTGTTATCTCTTGTGCCGCGGGGTGGAGCAGCTCGGTAGCTCGCTGGGCTCATAACCCAGAGGTCGTAGGTTCAAATCCTGCCCCCGCAACAAAACGAGGCCCGGAATCGTCAGATTCCGGGCCTCGATCTTTTTCTCCGCCCGCCGCTGGAACCGTCTGGCGCCCCGCGCCGGTGCCGCCTTGACGTCGCATCCCGCCGGGAGTAGACAGGCCGCACCGGACCGATCCAGGGGGAGGAGTCGATCGTGACGGACGCGGAGGAACGACCGCCCATGCGCGAGATGCGCTCGGCCGAGTGCTGGGAGCGGGTCGAGGCTGCGCCCTACGGCCGGCTCGGGACCTACGCCGGCGGCGAGATGGATCTCTTCCCCGTGAACCACGGCGTGGACCGATTCAGCATCGTCTTCCGCACCGCGCCGGGCACCAAGCTCCTCGCGTTGACGGTCGACCAGGATGTGCTGTTCCAGGTCGACGGCATCGACGGCGACGAGGTGTTCAGCATCGTGATCAAGGGCCGCGCCAATCGGGTCGAACGGGACCGGGAGATCGAGGCGGCGGAGCGGCTCGATCTCGTCACCTGGGCGCCGGGACGGAAGGACCGCTGGGTGAGGATCACGCCGCGCGACGTCCAGGGCCGCGCCTTCACACTCCCGGCTGGACTCGCCCGCCCCGGAGGCTGATGACCCGGTCGCATCGGGCGATCGTCGAGGGGCGGTGCGCGACCACGAGGACGGCGTAGCGGTCGAGCCCGGCGAGAACCTCCCCGATGGCGTCGTCGGCGGCGTCGTCCAGGTTGGCGGTCGCTTCGTCGAGCACCAGGACGAGCGGGTCCATCAGGAGGGCGCGCGCGATGGCGACCCGGGCGCGCTGGCCGCCCGAGAGGCCGGCGCCGTGCTCTCCGACGGGCGTCGCCAGCCCTGCACCGAATCGGGCACCGGGCGATCGGATGCCGGCGGCCTCGGCCGCCGCCGCGACCTCGGACTCGCTCGCGTCCGGCCGGCCCAGGCGGATGTTGGACTCGACCGTGCCGCGGAGGAGCCCCGGCTCCTGCGGAACCGCGCTGACCACGAACGGGAGCTCGTCCGCGTCGATCTCCGGAAGGGGCACCCCGTTGACGGTGATCTCGCCGGCGGCCGGGTCCCAGGTGCGGACCGCCAGCCGTGCGCAGCTCGTCTTGCCGGCGCCGGACGGGCCGACGAGGGCCACGCGCTCGCCGCGGCGGACGACGAAGGAGACCCCGTCGAGGGCCGGCGCCGAGGCGTCGCCGTACCGGAACGACACCTCCCGGAACTCGAGCCCGCGGCGCGATCGCCGCGGCACCGGGCGCCCCCGGGCCGGGAACGTCACCGCGGCCGGCCGGTCGAGGGCGTCGGCGAGGCGGCGGCTCACCGCGAGCAGCGTGCCGCCGTTGCGCAGCAGTTCGGACAGCTGGGCGACAGGGCCGAGCGTCGCGGTGACGAGGACGAGCATGACCGGCACCGAGCCCGTGGGCACCCCGCCGCCGGGGAGAAGGGCGACGAGCAGCGCGCCCACCGCGGCGGACGCGAGCACGAGCTCGGCGACCGCCCGCTCGAGCCCTTGGCGTACGGCGATCCGCGCCTGCCACGAGGTGACCCGGTCGCTGGTCGCGGCGAGCCGCGACCGCATGCGGCCGAGCGCGTTGCCTGCGGAGAGTTCGCGGAGGCCCTGCACGACCTCGATCACCTCGGCGTTCAGTTCGGCGCGCGCCGCCTCGAGTCGGCGGCCGTCGTGCTCCGCCGCGCGGATGCCCACCCAGGGGATCGCCGCGGTCGCGACGAGGAGCGGAAGGGTCACGAGGAGCAGCCAGGGGCTGATGAGTGCGGAGCCGACGAGCCCGACCGCGAGCACCACCGAGGCCGACAGCCCCTGTGCGAGGGTGTGCGCGTACAACCATTCGAGGGCGTCCGCATCCGCGAGTGCGACGCGCACGAGGTCGCCCGTCCGTCGCGGGTGCGCGCGGTCGGGCAGGCTGCGGCGGTAGGCGTCGAAGACGCGGGACCGAAGCGAGGTGATGAGGCCGTACGCGAGGTCGTGGCCGAGCCAGGCCTCGATCGAGGTCGCGGCGGCGGTGACGACGGCGGCCGCGGCCAGTGCGATCCCCAGCGCGGTCATCCCGGGGAGGCCGGACGTCACGCCGTCCGCGGCGATGCGCGCGGTCAGGACCGCGACGGCGAGGACGCCGAGCTGGACGAGCAGGTTCGTCGCGATCGTCGCGGCGAACACGCCTCGGCGCTCGGCGATCACGGGCAGGAGACGCAGGACCGGATGGCTCACCGCGACGCCCCATCGAGCGTTCGGGCCGCGTCGAGCGCCGGGCCGGGATCGGCCATCCGGCCGGCGTCGAGCCGCAGTATGCGATCCGCACGGGCGAGCGCGGACGCCCGGTGCGCGATGACGAGGCACGCGGTCTCGAGTCCGGCCGCGGCGATCCGGTCCAAGACGCGGGCCTCGGTGGCGGCGTCGAGCGCTGAGGTCGCCTCGTCGAGGACCAGCACCGGTCTCGCGGCGACGAGGCCGCGGGCGATGGCGAGGCGTTGGCGCTCACCGCCGGAGAGCCGGCCGGCGCGTTCGTCGAGCACGGTGTCGTAGCCCTGCGGGAGCGCGTCGACGAAGGCCGCCGCGTCGGCGAGGTGCACGGCGTGTCTGAGCGCCTCGTCCGTCGCCTCAGGCCGCGCGAGCCGGAGGTTCTCCGACACGGTTCCGTGAAAGAGGTACGTCTCCTGGCCGACGACGAGGATGCTGGCCCGCAGCGCGTCCAGGGTGAAGTCCGGCATCGGCGAGCCGTCCAGCTCGATGACGCCGGACGCGGGATCGAACCGGCGCTCGAGGAGCTTCGCGATCGTGCTCTTCCCGGCGCCGGACGGGCCAGTGAGGCCCAGCGTCTCCCCGCCGGACAGCTCGAAGCTCACCCCGTCGACGCCGAGCCCGTTCGCGTACCGGAAGCTCACCTCGCGAAGTCGGAGCCGTGTGCGGCCGCGCGCCGGCTCGGCGCGCGTGCCGGTGTCGGCCACCGCGGGCCGGGCGGACATCAGGCGTTCGATCCCCTCGACCGCATTGAGTCCCTGGTAGCCGGCGTGCCAGTGCCCGGCGAGCTCGGCGATGGGGCGGAAGCACTCGCGCGCGCACATGAGGAAGACGAAGGCGGCGATCGGCGCGGCGTCGCCCGTCGCGACCCCCACCGCAGCGGCGAGCACCGCGAGGCCGGTTCCCAGGTGCAGCGCCAGGGCGCTGACGCCGGGCTCGACGAGCGAGACCCGCAGCTGCCGCATCGTCGTCCGGTAGAGCGAGTGCGAACGCTGGGCCAGCGCGTCGGCCGTCCGGGCATCCGCCCCGAAGATCCGCAGCGTCGGGAGAGCCTGCGCCGCCTCGACGTAGGCCCCGGCGAGGCGTTCGTACTCCCGCCAACGCGCGCTGCCGAGCCGCAGCAGCCGTGCGTCCCAGAACCGCGGCAGGACGACGGCGCCGACGACCGCGACGAGGAGGGCGGTCGCCGCGGGGCCGGACACCTGGAGCAGGCCGACGGCGATGGCGACGGGCACCACGGCGACGACGAGGAGCTGCGGCAGGTACCGGCTGAGATACGCGTCGAGCCCCTCGACGCCATCGACGACGGCGACAGCGGATTCCCCCGCCGGGGTCCGTTCCGCCCACGCCGGACCGAGGTCGGCGAGGCGCCCGATCAGCGCGTCCCGCAGCCTGGTCCGGATGACGCCGCCGGACCGTGCCGTGGCGATCTCCCTTGCCCAGAGGGTTGCGGCACGCAGGCCGGCCAGGCCGAGGCCGGCCGCGATCGGGAGGACCGCTCCGGCTCCGTCCGCGACGACGACGCGGCGCAGCGCCTCGGCGAGCAGCAGCGCCTGAGCGAGCGCCAGCCCCGAGGCGAGCGTCGTGATCGCCGCGATGAGCGCCAGCTGGGCCGGAACGAGTCCCGCGAGCCGGAGCAGCCTCCGATGGATCACCGGTCGAACGCGTCCGGGTGCAGCTGCTCGGCGATCTCCCGGACCACCGAGATGTTGCCGAGGGTGCCCGGGAACGTGTCGGCTGCGCTGACGGGGATGAGCCGGCCCTGCCGGACCGCGCTCAGCGTCGGGAAGGTGCGCGTGAGGTAGTCCACGGTCGCGCGCTCCTGCTCGGCGTCGGCGACGGCGAACACCAGCGCGTCCGGATCGAGCGCGGCGAGCGACTCGGGCGAGATCTGCGCGGCGAAGAAGTCGGCGAATTGCGGGTCGTCCGGGGAGAACACGTTGTCCCCGCCGGCGAGTCTGACGATGTCGTACTCGATGCCCGCGCCGATGGCGGAGAGCGTGCTCCCCTCGACGTACACCTGCGCGACCCGCGGCAGCTCGCGGCCGGCGACGGCGGTCTCGATCTCGGCCAGCTGCGCGGCGCCCTCCTGGATCAGACCGTCGGCCGCGTCCTGGACGCCGAAGATCTCGCCGAGGTTCTTCAGATCCACGAAGAGGTCGTCGACGGTTCCCGCCATGCGGCGGTCGAAGCAGCCGCCGGTGGCGACGTAGGCGGCGACCCCGGCTTCGTCCAGCTGCTCGAGGCTGGCGAAGCCCTGCTCCGCGGTGAACTCGTACGTCGTGGGCGAGAAGACGAAGTCCGGCTCGACGCGGAGGAGCTCCTCGCGGCTCGGCGGCGTCGTCTCGCTGAGCACGGGGATGCCGGCGGCTTCGTCGGTGAGGTCGCCGGGCAGCGGTGCGGTCGCCGTCTGCGCCTGTCCGACCAGTCGGTCCGCGAGTCCGAGCCGAAGGAGCAGCTCGGTCTGCGAGGGGCTCATGCCGACGACCGCCGTCGGTTCGGATGCGATGCCGACCTCGCGCCCGCAGTTCATGATCGTGACCGCTGCCGCGGCGCCGTCGGCGGCCGGGCCGCCGGACACCCCGGAGCCGCACGCCGTAAGGCTGAGCGTCCCGGCGGCGAGGAGGATGGCTGCACTCATTCGTTGGCGCACTGGAACCTGCTTTCTTCTTCTCGTGGTGCGGGGTCCTCGTGTCCGAAGGCGAGCACGGGGGCGCCCGATCTGGGGTGGGTGAATCGCTCGGCGTGCACGCCGAAGACCTCGCGCACGAGCGCGGGAGTCAGGATCGAGGGCGGGCCGGCGGCCACGACCCGTCCCTGGTGCAGCACGACGACGGCGTCGCAGTAGCCGGCCGCGAGGTTCAGGTCGTGCAGCGCGGCGATGACCGTGCGATCGAGGGTGGAGGCGAGTCGCATGAGCTCCAACTGGAACGCGATGTCGAGGTGGTTCGTCGGCTCGTCCAAGAGGACGACGGGCGTCTGCGCGGCGAGTGCGCGCGCGAGCAGCACCCGCTGGCGCTGGCCTCCCGAGAGGTCCGCGAGCGGTCGGTCGGCGAACTCGCTCGCCCGCGCCTGTTCGAGCGCGGCGCGGGCGAACTCCAGATCAGAAGCGGAGTCGCGCCCGAAGCCGCGCTGGAACGGCACCCTGCCGAGGAGCACGACCTCCAGCGCGGTGAAGTCGAACTCGGTCGAGCTGTCCTGGGTCATCACGGCCACCGTGCGGGCCACGTCGCGACGGTGCGCGGACCAGACGTCGAGCTCGCCGATCCGGACCGACCCGGCCGCGGGGCGGACAGCGCGGTACATCGTCCGGAGCAGGGTGGACTTGCCGCTGCCGTTTGGCCCGAGGATGCCGACGAAGCGACCCGGTTCGGCGGAGAATGCGATGTCGCTGAGGATGGTGCGCCCGCCGAGACGGACGGTCACCCCGTCGAGTGCGATCCTCATCGCTCGAGGCCGGCCTGAGCGGCGGAGTCGCGGTGCATGAGCCAGAGGAAGAACGGGGCTCCGACGAGCGCGGTGAGGATGCCGAGGGGGATCTCGGTCGGGGCGGCGACGGTGCGCGCGAGCAGATCGGCGAGCATGAGGAATGCCGCACCGCCGAGCACCGCGACGGGGAGCATACGACGGTGGTCGGAGCCGACGAGGATGCGGGCGACGTGCGGGACGACGAGTCCGACGAAGCCGATCCCGCCGCTCACGGAGACGATGGCGCCGGTCAGCAGCGCAGAGCTCAGCAGCAGCTCGCCCCGGAGTCGGGAGACGTGGAGTCCGAGCGCGGTCGCGGATTCGTCGCCGGTCAGGAGCGCGTTCATCGCGCGTGACCGCAAGCCGACGTGGATTCCCGCGACGACGAGGGCGATCGCCGGGGCGATCAGGGTCGGCATCGTCGCGGCGGAGACGCTGCCGAGCAGGAAGAACAGCACGCTGACCACGTTCTGCGCATCGGTGGTGATCGTGAGGTAGCTCGTGATCGCGCTGAACAGTGAGCCGAGCGCGACGCCCGAGAGCACCATCCTGGTCGGCGAGAGCGAGCCGCGGCGCCGCGCGACGAGCGCGACGGCGATGCTCGCCGCGAGGGCGCCGACGAAGGCGGCTGCGCCGAGGGTGAGCCCGCCGACTGCGGCCGAGCCGAGGACGATGACGAGGACCGCCCCGACGCTCGCTCCCGAGGAGACGCCGAGGATGTACGGCTCCGCGAGGGGGTTGCGCACGATCGCCTGCATGATGGCGCCGGCGAGGGCGAGCCCGGCTCCGGCGAGCCCCGCGAGGAGTGCTCTCGGCAGCCGGAACTGCCAGACCGCCTGGTCCTGGAGCGGGGTGAGGCTGCCGTCGCTCATCCACGGTAGGCCGGGCAGCAGATGCCCGGCGACGAGGCGACTCGCGTCCCCGAGCGTGACCGGCACCGTGCCGGTCGCCGCGGAGACCACCAGCAGCGCCAGCACGGCTCCCGCGAGGCAGCCGAGCAGCAGCGCGGTGCCCGGACGCCTGGGGGCGCGCCCGACGATCTCGTCGCGTCGGCGGGCGGTGGTGGACGAGCGGGTGGTTGGGGGAGCGGTCACGGTGCACACGTTAGACGATAATGAGAACCATTACCAACTAGGGGTCGATGGGCACTCGGCGCGCGAGCCGTTCTTCGGATGCCCGCCGCTGCGCGCCATGCCGACGCCGTTCTGCTCTCAGCGGATCGACGTATCGCTCGGTTGCCGCAGTGCGTAGCCTCGGGGCATGGGTGAGCTCGTCGAATTCCAGCCGATCCGTCGCCGTCCGAAGCCGCTCTGGCGCGAGTCGCTTGGCGAGGTCCTCCGCGCCGAGCGGCTCGAGCAGGAACGCATCCTCACCGAGGTCGCCGCCGAGGCCGGCGTCTCACCGCAGTACCTCTCGGAGATCGAGCGCGGACGCAAGGAGCCCTCGAGCGAGATCCTGGGCGCGGTCACCGAGGCGCTCGGCCTCGAGCTCCACGACGTCGTGCGGCGGGTCGGCGCGGCGCTCGAGACCCGTCACGAAGCGGCGCGACGCGAGACGGAGCGCCGCGAGTTCCTCGAGCTCGCACGCTCGGTCTCGCCGGCGCCCCGCGGCGGCACGGAGCTCGCCCCGCCGCAGGGCGGCGCCTATCTGCTCGCGGCGTAGTCGGCGGCGCCAGTCCCGTCGCTGACCCGGGCGCTCAGCACGCGGTCGGCGAGACCGTACTCGACGGCGGCCTCGGCGGGCAGGATGAGGTCCCGATCGGTGTCGCGTCGCAGGGCGGCCACGTCCCGGCCGGTGTCGGCGGCGAGGGCCGCTTCGAGCTCGGCGCGAACGCGGACGACCTCGTCGGCGTGCAGGATGAGGTCGGGGATCGTGCCGCGACCCTGCGAGGACGGCTGGTGCAGCACGACGCGGCCGTGCGGCAGAATCGCGCGCTGCCCCTTCGCTCCGCCGGCGAGGAGCACCGCGGCGGGGCCGGCGGCCTGGCCGACGCAGGTGGTCGCGACATCCGGCCGGATGTGCTGCATCGTGTCGTAGACCGCGAGCGCCGCGCCCGGCGAGCCGCCCGGCGAGTTCAGGTAGAGGCTGATCGGCGTCTCGCTGGATTCCGAGGCGAGGTGCAGGAACTGCGCGATCAGCACGTTCGCGACGCCGTCGTCGATCTCGGTGCCGAGATAGACGATGCGCTCCGAGAGCAGCCGGCTGTACACGTCGAGGGAGCGTTCCGAGTTCCCGCGCCGCTCGACGACGTAGGGGATCGTGTAGCTGGTCATGCCGTCACCTGCAGTCCGGTCAGGGGGCGTTCCACGCTCGGGAACATCTCGTCGAAGCCGTCGACGACGCGGTCGATGAAGCCGTAGGCGACGGCCTGCTCGGCCGTGTACCAGCGATCGCGCAGCGAGTCCTCGGCGATCCGCTCGATCGGCTGCCCGGTGTTCGCGGCGGTGATGCCGAGCACCGTGTCCCGCATGTGCCGGAGATCGTCGGCCTGCAGCTCGATGTCGACGGCCGTGCCGCCGATGCCCGCCGAGCCCTGGTGCATGAGGATCCGGGTGTGCGGCAGCGCGAAGCGCTTGCCCGGGGTGCCGGCGGTGAGGAGGAACTGGCCCGCGCTCGCCGCGATGCCGTAGGCGATCGTCGCGACGTCGTTCGGGATGGAGCGCATCAGGTCGGCGATGGCGAGCATCGCCGACACCGAACCCCCGGGGGAGTTGATCCAGAAGCGGATGTCGCGGCGGGGGTCGTCGCCGGCGAGGGCGATCAGTTGCGCGCAGAGCCGGTTGCCGCCCTGCTGGTCGAGCTCGTCGCCGAGCACGATGATGCGTTCGTGGAACAGCCGGGCGGTCAGCTCGGCGTCGATCGGCTGGATGGTGGGAGTCGATTCGCTCATGCCTCCAGCGTGGGCGGGCGAGGGCCCGGGCGGGGAGCGATGCTGCCACGGGCAGTGCTGCGCTCGGCAGCACTGCCCGGAGCGGTGCCGCTCACGGCAGCGCGGACGGGCGCGGGGCGGCGCGTTTCGTCAGCAGCCGACCTTCGTCACGCCCCACGAGCTGGTGCTCGCGGACCCGTTCGCCGAGACGGATCCGACGACGCCGATGCTGTTGTACGCGCGGACGACGACGGAGCGGGCGTTCGCGATCGACGCGACGGGCGCGCCGAGCGGAGCCACGGACTGGGTGCTGCACGTCGAGAACGTGAGCTTCGAGCCGGACAGCCCGCTGCCGCTGTAGACGCAGTGGGTTCCGGTCGCGCAGGAGCCCACCGAACGGGCCGCGAGCTGCCCCTCGCTCTCGAGCGTGAGCACGACCGCGCCGTCCTGCCAGCTGACCTCGTCGGGACCCGTCTGCGTGCCCCCGGGGAACTCGGCGAGCACCGCGTCGATCCGCTGCTGGAGCCCGGGATCCTCCGATGCCGTCGCGGCGACGGCGGGCACCGGGGCGAGCACGACGGCGGCGGCGATGAGCGCGGCAGCGGCGATTCGGGGAAGCATCACGGTTCAGGTCCTCTCGTTCCCGATCCGGTGCGGGTTCGGCTACTCCCAGGCGGTGTAGTTGATGACCGCCGGACTCGGGATATCCGTGCGGTCGTGCCCGATGTACGTCGTCTCGATCGAGAGGATACCGAGTCCCTCCTCGGAGACGATGATGCGCTCAGCGTACTCGCCGGGTGACCGGCTCTCGGTCACGAACGAGAGGCCGGCGCGCCCGAGCCGGTCCTCGACCGCCCCCTCGACTCGGAGATCGGGGCGCTCGGCGAGGAACCGGAGCGCGGCCCGGAGCTGCTCGGCGTCGAGTCGCTGCTCGCTCAGCAGGTTGCCGAGCTGCAGCAGGGCGTCGCCGGTGGTGATGCCGGTCCGCCCGAGCGGCTGCTCGAGGAAGGGGCCGAACTCGGCGGCCGTCGTCGGCGCCGTGCCGAAGACGAAGGCGTACTCGCCCGGGCCGAACTCCTGCTCCCAGATCACGGAGCCGACGTCGTAGCCCTCGACCTCGATCGGCACGCCGTCGGAGTCGTACGGCTGGCCGCGGCGCACCTCGACCCTGGACCCGCCGTCCCCATGCTCGATGGTGCGGACCTCGGGTTCGATGCTCGACTGCTCGACCGCACCGCCTTCGCCGATGACGAGCGACAACGACCAGGATTGGAACCGCACGGTCCCCGTCGCGCCCGTCGGCGCGACGCTCTCGCTCAGCTGCATCAGCAGGTCCTTCGGTGCGCCGTCGACGGGGGTGGGTTCGAGCAGCGGCGGGGTCGCCGCAGCGAAGCTGGCGCTGGGCTTGCCGAGCGCGACGAAGCCGATCGTCGCCGCGAGGAACACGACCACGGCGGCGGCCACCGAGAGGAAGAGCGGTCGGCGGGATCTCGGCTCGGCCGCGTGCACGATCCCGCGCATCCGCTCCTCCGTCGCCGCCGCGAGCGGATCGCCTCGGCGTGGCAGTGCCGGGCGCGCGGCGTCCAGTCTGCGGGTCAACTCGTCCATGCGTCCTCCTTCACCGTCGATGCCGGATCGAGCGCGAGCAACTGCTCGAGACGTCGTCGTGCGCGGTGCAGCCGGACCCGGACGGCCGAGATCGAGCAGCCGAGGATCTCGGCCATCTCCTCCCGACCGAGGTCCTCCCAGTACGCCATCCAGATCACCTCGCGGTCGGCCTCGTCGAGCCGGTTGACCGCGAGGCGCACCTCGAGCACGTCCTCGGACGCGAGCGCGTGCGGCGCCTCGACCTCGTGCTCGACGCGCTCGGCGCGCCGCAGGTGGCGACTCCGACCGCGATAGGTGTTGCCGACGATGTTGCGCAGCGTGGCGTAGAGCCAGGCGAGCGTGAACACCTGCGCGTCGTCGCGGCGGCGCCAGGCCTGCGCGAAGACCTCGGCCGCGGCATCCTCGGCGTCGGTCCGGTCGCTCAATCGGTTGAACGCCGCAGCGACGATCACCGCGTGATAGGTGCGGAAGAGCTCCTCGAACTCGCGCTCGCCCGCGGCGAGGCGCTGCGCTCGGGAACTGGACACCATCACATCATCCCTGTTTCCAGCCGAGGGTGTTTCGTTACCCGCCGTCGGAAACTCTTCGCCCCGCTGCTGCGGCGGTCCGACCCGAAGGGTGGCTATGGTGGGGCCATGGGGGATCGGATCGGGGTGTTCGACGACGATGCGCGCCAGGTGGCGCTCGACCGGCTGGGGATCCTCGACACCCCGCGCGAGGAGCGATTCGACCGGGTGACGAGGCTCGCGCAGGAGCTGTTCGGGGTGCCGATGGTGAGCGTGAGCTTCATCGATCGCGACCGGCAGTGGCGGAAGTCCTTCATCGGGCTGCCCGGCCACGAGGCACCGCGTGAGCAGGCGTTCTGCGACGCCACCATCCGTCAGCCCGGCACGCTCATCGTCGAGGACGCCGCGCTCGACGAGCGGTTCTCCGCGAACCCCTTCGTCGTCGGCGACCCGCACCTGCGGTTCTACGCGGGGCATCCGCTGCAGGCGCCCGGCGGCGAACAGGTCGGCACCCTCTGCATCATCGACACCGAGCCCCGCCGGCTCTCCGAGCGGGAGGCGGCGCTGCTGCGGGATCTGGCCGGCTGGGTGCAGTCGGAGATCTCGCACGACGACGAGCTCGATCGCGCGTCGATCGTGCAGCGCGGACTGCTGCCGAGACGCACCCCCGAGCTGGAGGGGTACGAGATGGCGGCGCTCTGCCTCCCCGCGGGCCATCTGGGAGGCGACTTCTACGACTGGTACCGGGTGCCCGGAGGCATCCGCTTCACCGTCGCCGATGTCATGGGCAAGGGCCTCGGCGCGGCCATCATCGCCGCGGAGGTGCGGGCCGCGCTGCGCACCGGAGCCGACCGCACCCTCGCCGAGGCGGCCGCCACGACCACGCGCCTGCTCGACGAGGACCTCGCCGGTGCGACCGCGTCGTTCGTCACCGCGTTCCACGCCGAACTCGACGCCGCGAGCGGTCGGCTCTCGTACGTCGACGCGGGGCACAACCTCGTCGGGGTGCTCAGAGCGGACGGCACCTGGCAGCACCTCGCCTCCGACGGGCTGCCGCTCGGCATGTCCTTCGGCGGCCCCGTCCTCGAGTCCCGCGTCGAGCTCGCTCCCGGCGACGCGGTCCTCTGCTGCAGCGACGGCCTGCTCGATCTCCTCGGACCGTCGCCGATGCAGCAGATCCTCGCGGTGGCCCGGGACACCGATCCTGCGGGCGCCCTCGACGTGCTCCGGGGGATCGCCGCGTCCCGGCCCGTCCCGGACGACATCACCGCCGTGATCATCCGGCGACGGGGAGGCGACTGATGCGGCTCGCGCTGATCCGCGTGCTGGCGGTGCTGTCGATCGTGCTCGGCACGAACTACGTCGTCTGGCGATGGCTCGACTCGGTGAACTGGTCCGCGTGGTGGATCGCGGTGCCGCTCATCGTGGCCGAGACGTACAGCCTCATCGACACCGCCTTCTTCGCGCTCACCGTCTGGCGCCTGAAGGAGCGGCCCGGCCCGATCGCTGCCCCCACGGGGACGGTCGACGTCTTCATCACGAGTTACGACGAGCCGCTCGAGCTCGTGCTCGCGACGGCGCGGGCGGCGAAGGCGATCGCCTATCCCCACACGACGTGGATCCTCGACGACGGGGCGCGACCCGAGTTCGAGGCCGCGGCGGCCGCGGAGGGGATCGGCTACCTCGCCCGGTCGAGCGAGTGGGACGGCAAGCCCAGGCACGCGAAGGCCGGCAACCTCAACAACGCCCTCTTCGCGACCGAGGGCGAGTTCCTGCTCATCCTGGACGCGGACCAGATCCCGGACCCGCTCATCCTGCACCGGACCCTCGGCTACTTCGCCGACGACCCGCAGCTCGCGCTCGTGCAGACGCCCCAGTGGTTCGTGAACGTCGACGAGGCCGACCCGCTCGGCAGCCAGGCGCCGCTCTTCTACGGCCCGATCCAGCAGGGCAAGGACGGCTGGAACGCGGCGTTCTTCTGCGGCTCGAACGCGGTGCTGCGCCGGGAGGCGCTCATGCAGCTCGGCGTGGTCGGCTACGTGCGCGACGTCGAGCGTTCGACGCAGCGCGCGCTGCGGGCCGCCGAGGCCATGCTGGGCACGAGCGTGCGGGGCCGTGAGCACGACGAGGCGACCCTCGAGACGCTGCGGGAGCTGCGCACGGTGGTCTCCGGGGCGCGGCGCGCGCTCGCCGAGGGGGAGCCCGTCGCCGAGGCGACGTACCGCGTCGAGACGGCGCTCGATCAGGCATCCCGCCGCATCGTGGACCGGGATGCCGCCGCGCTGCGGCAGGATCTCGCCGTGCTCGCCACCCTCCCGATCGAGGCCGACGCCGAGCTGCAGGGCATCGTCATCGACGACGCCGCCCTCGACCGGCTCGCCGCGCGCGACTGGACGCCGCTCGGGGCGATCGACTCGGTGCGGTCGCTCCTCGCGGCCGTCCGCATCGACCGGCCGGGCGAGGCGCAGCCGCTCATGCCGATGGCGACGATCTCCGTCACCGAGGACATGGCGACGGCGATGCAGCTCCACGCGCTCGGCTGGCGCAGCGTCTACCACCACGAGATCCTGGCGAGAGGCCTCGCCCCGGAGGACCTCCGCACCATGCTGCAGCAGCGCCTGCGCTGGGCGCAGGGCACGCTGCAGGTGATGCTGCGGGACAACCCCCTCGTCAAACGGGGACTCCGGCTCGGCCAGCGGTTGATGTACTTCGCGACGATGTGGAGCTATCTCTCGGGCTTCGCCGCACTCGTGTACCTCGCGGCCCCGGTCGTGTACCTCGTCTTCGGCGTGATGCCGGTCACCGCGTGGAGCGTGGACTTCTTCGCCCGCTTCCTGCCCTACTTCGTGCTGAACCAGGCGCTGTTCTTCGTCGTCTCCAGAGGGGTGCGGACCTGGCGTGGCCAGCAGTACGCGCTGGCGCTCTTCCCGGTCTGGATCCGGGCGTGCACGAGCGCGGTGGCGAACGTCGTGTTCCGGCGCCCGTTGACCTTCGTGGTCACGGCGAAGGACGGCTCGCGCGACGGCCGCTCCCCGTGGACCGCCGTCTGGCCGCAGCTCACCGCGATCGTGGTCCTGGCGATCGCGCTCGTCATCGGTCTCGCTCGGCTGGCCGTCGGCACTGCGGACGGCACCGGAACCCTGGTCAACACGGCCTGGGTGCTCTACGACCTGCTCGTGCTCTCGATCATCATCCGGGCGGCGCGGTATCGCGGCCCGTCGCTCACCGCATCCCAAAGACCGGAGACCGCATGAACGTGACCGTGACCGCCCACGACGGCTTCGCCGTCATCCGTCCGAGCGGACGCCTCACCATGGTGTCGGCGCCGCAGCTCCGCCACGCCGTCGACGACCTCGTCGGCCATGGGACGTCGCGGGTCGTCGTCGACCTCGCCGGAACGGAGTTCATCGACTCCTCCGGCCTGGGGTCGTTGATCGGCGCGCTGAAGGCGACCCGGCTGGCCGGAGGCGACCTGCGCATCGCCGCGGCACCGGAGCAGGTCCGCACCGTGCTCCGGTTGACGAACCTCGACCGCGTGCTGCGCAACCATCCCTCGGCGGAGACGGCATTCGATGCCGAGTGAGCCGCACTCGGCACGCCGGGTCGCCATGCCGGCGGATCCGGCGATGCTCGAGCGGGCGGCGGGTGAGCTCGCCGCCTTCGCCGCGGCGTCCGGGCTCACCGGCGACGAGCTCGCGCGACTCGATCTCGCGCTCGGGGAGGTGCTCGCGAACATCGTCGCCCACGCCCGTCCCGTCGGGGACGCGGAGCGGGGCATGGTCGAACTGCGCCTCTCGGCGGGTCCGGACGCCGTCCTCGTGACCGTCGAGGACCGCGCTGCGGTCGCCGCCGTTGATCTCTCCGCCGTCTCGATGCCCGCCGAGGATGCGGAGTCCGGCCGGGGCCTCGCCCTCGCGCTCGCCGTGCTGGACGGCTTCGCCCACGACGGGCGCGAGGGCGGCGGCAACCGCTGGACGCTCAGGCTCGACCGGCGCCGCGGCTGAGCCGCGCGGGCCGCTACTCGACGAGCTTGCCGGCCAGCGAGATCTCGCCGCCCATCAGCTCGGCGATCTCGGCGGGGATCTCCGGGATCGACTCGCGCACCACGCCGGTCGAGGGCGACCAGACGAGGTTGACCTGCAGCGCCGGGTCGAGCTCCGGGTAGTCGCTGCGGTTGTGGCAGCCGCGGGTCTCGCGGCGCTCGAGCGCCGCCTCCAGGGTCGCTCGGGCGGCGAGCGCGGCGGACTTCAGGTCGAAGGCGTGCGCGAGGTCCTGGAAGCCGGCGATGTCGGGGTGGACGCCCACCTGGGCGATCCGCGCCTCGATCGCGTCGAGCTCCGCGAGCCCGGCGCGCAGGCCCGCCTCGGAGCGGACGACGCCCGCGTGCTCGGTCATGGTGTCGCGGATGGCGCGCTGCAGAGCCCGCACGTTCTCGGGCCCGTCTGCGGCCAGGAGCGCGGCGATCTCCTCGCGCGCGGTCGCGACCGCCTCCGCGGAGCGGGACTGCGCCGGCAACCCGGCCGAATAGGCCGCGGCGGCCTGTCCGACGAGCCGGCCGTAGACGAGCAGCTCGATGAGCGAGTTCCCGCCGAGGCGGTTCGCGCCGTGCAGGCCGCTCGCGGCCTCGCCGATCGCGTAGAGGCCCGGGACATCCGTCGAGTGGTCCTCCGAGCGCACCCAGACGCCGCCCATCGAGTAGTGCGCGGTGGGCGCGATCTCGATCGGCTCCTTCGTGATGTCGAGCATCTGCAGCTCGAGCATCGTCTGGTAGACGCGGGGGAGCCGGGTCATGATCGTCTCGCGGGGGAGGTGCGAGACGTCGAGCCAGACGCCGCCGTTCGGCGTGCCGCGGCCCTCCGCGATCTCGGTGTAGCACGCGAGGGCGACGCGGTCGCGGGTGGACAGCTCGGCGCGCTCGGGGTCGTACTTCGGCATGAAGCGCTCGCCGAGGCCGTTGCGGAGGATGCCGCCCTCGCCTCGGGCCGCCTCGGAGACGAGCGTGCCGGCCGCGCTCTCCGGCTCGAGGATGCCCGAGGGGTGGAACTGCACGAGCTCGGGGTCGCGGATGCGTCCGCCGGCCTCGACGGCGAGGCGGAAGGAGTCGCCGGTGTTCTCGTCGCGGCGCGAGGAGGTGCGCCGCCAGATGCGGTTGTGCCCGCCGGCGGCGAGGATGACGGCGTCGGCGTGGATGAGGTACCGGGTGCCGGTCTCGAGGTCGAAGCCGTAGGCGCCGAAGACCGCGCCGTCGTTGTTCACGAGGATGCGGGTGACGTAGACGGTGTCGAGGACCGGGATGTCGAGCTGCGCGGCCCGGTTGATCAGGGTGCGCTGGATCTCGAGCCCCGTGTAGTCGCCGGCGAAGGCGGTGCGGCGGTAGGTGTGGGCGCCGAAGAAGCGCTGGGAGATCCGGCCGTCCGCTTCGCGAGCGAAGGGCATGCCGTAGCGTTCGAGGTCGTCGATGCCGCGAGCGGCATGCTTGGTGACGGTCTCGACCGTGTGCGGGTCGGCGAGGAGGTAGCTCTCCTTGAGCGTGTCGGCGGCGTGCTGCTGCCAGCTGTCCTCGGCGTCCATGGTCGCGAGCGCGGCGTTGATGCCGCCGGCCGCGAGCGAGGTGTGGGCGTCCGACTTGGGGCGCTTCCCGAGCGCGAGCACGTCGACGCCGGCCTCGGCGAGTTCGATGGCGGCGCGGAGGCCGGAGCCGCCGGTGCCGATCACGAGCACGCTGGTGGAGATCTGCCGTTCTGAGGTCTGCATGCGCCCGAGGCTAGGTCGATCGCGTCGATTCCTCCAATGCATTTATAGAGTCATCACGATGCGCTTAGGCTATGCATGTGAACCTCGAGCAGCTGCGCGGCTTCGTCGCGGTCGCACGCCTCGGCAACTTCACGAGGGCCGCGTCGGAGCTCCATCTCGCGCAGCCCTCGCTGAGCCGGCAGATCGCCGCGCTGGAGCAGGACCTCGGCGCCGAGCTCTTCCACCGCGCCCGCACCGGGGCGACGCTCACGGTGGCCGGCGAGTCCCTGCTGCCGCTCGCGCGGCGCATGCTCGCCGACGCCGAGTCGGTCCGGCGCGAGCTCGCCGAGCTCGCCGGGCTCGAGCGCGGGCGGGTGCGGCTCGGCGCGACGCCCACGCTCTGCATCAGCCTCGTCGCGGAGGTGCTCAGCGTCTTCCACACGGCGCACCCCGCGATCGAGCTGCACCTGTCGGAGCAGGGCTCCCGGCGCCTCCTCGACGAGCTGGCCGGTGGGGAGCTGGACCTCGCGCTGATCACGACGTCGGATGCCACGGCGGCCGAGCGCTTCTCCGTCGTCCCGCTCATCGACGAGGAGCTCGTCGTCGTCTCCTCGGCGGCGGCACCGCCGGTGGTCGCGGGGGACCGCATCTCCCTCGCCGAGCTCGCCGCGCTCCCGCAGATCGTGTTCAGTTCGAGCTACGACCTGCGCAGCGCGACCGACGGCGCCTTCCGTGCCGCCGGGCTCTCGCCCGAGGTCGTGCTCGAAGGGGCCGAGATGGATGCCGTGCTGCGCTTCGCCGAGCGCGGCCTCGGCGTCGCGATCGTGCCGGCGATGGTGCTCATCGACCGTCCGGGCCTCCGCTCGGTCCGGCTGCGCGGCGAGACCCTCACCCGCACGATCAGCCTCGCCCGGCCGTCCGATGTCGCGCCCACGATCGCCGTGGGTGTGATGCAGCGCACGATCGCGGCGACGGCCACGGCGTTCGCCGCCCGCGCGGGCGACACGATGCGGCTCGTCGGGGCGTGACCCGATCGCAGGCTGCGCCGCCCGCGTTTCTGCGTCGATCCGAACGGCTTCTTGAGCTGGACTTGAGCTGATCCTGAGCTGTCTGCGTCAGGCTGGAGCCGTGCTCGCAGGGGCCGCCAGTACACCGCAGCTCACCGCTTCCTGACCCGAACTCGAAGCGTGGATCAGCGGCCGGGCGGCCCCTGAGCAGCGCGTCAGCCGACCCGCTCCCAGCCGATGCAGCCCGTCGAGCTGAAGTCCTGCCCGGCTTCGACGACGACCGAGACGGGGTCGCCCGCCCCCTGCCCGGTTTCGAGCAACGCGCCGGCGCCCGGTTCCGCGGGGTCCGCGACCGAGATCGACCACGTGCACGCCTCGTCGCCGGCCACCGCCTCGTAGGTCCCCGGCACCATCGAGGTGCCGCCCGTGTACCAGCGACCGTCCTCGAGCGCCGTCACTGGCAGTGCGGCTTCCGCCGCGGCGACCGCCTGCTCGCGGGCGACGAGCTCCGCCTCCCGCTCGGCGAGCGCCCGCTCGCGGGCCTGCAGCCCGGCATCCTGGTCCTCGTAGGCGCCGAGCTGTTCGACGAGCCGGTCGGCGCGGTCCCGGTCGAGCTGCAACTGCGCCTCGAGCTCGACGATCCTGGCCTCGTCCGTCGCCCAGATCGTGATGGTCGCGGCGACCGCCGCCGTGGCGATCATGGAGATGCCGATCAAGGGGAGCAGCAACCGGTTGGCAGGCAGATGGAACTCCATCGTCCGCTCCTCGGGTCGGTTGCAGGCACTCGTAGCAGTATGGCCTACCGGCACTGAGGAATCCTCCCCAGTTCAGGGGGCGCCTGCGGGGAATGTGCCCCGCTCGCGGGTGCGCATCCGGGGCGCCCATCTATGGCATGCTTGTCCGGCGCCGAACACCGTTGGTTCTCGCCTCCTGGTGCCGCGCACGGCTCATGAAGGAGAGAGCATGGCTTCAACGTCGGTGAGCGCCCCGAGCAAGGGCGCCAGCCTCAAGCGGAACCTCGGACTGTGGGCCATCGTCGGCCTCGGCCTGGGGTACATGACCCCGACCGTGGTGTTCGACACCTTCGGCATGGTCGCTCGCGATACGGACAACGTCGTCCCGGCCGCGTACCTCGTGGCGCTCATCGTGATGATGTTCACGGCGATCAGCTACGGCAAGATGGCCGGTGCGATCCCGAGCGCGGGCTCCGCCTACACCTACGCGCGGGAGTCGATCCACCCCAACGTCGGGTTCATGGTCGGCTGGACCTCGCTCATCGACTACGTGCTGCTGCCGATGGTGAACTGCCTCATCATCCGCAGCTACCTCGAGGCGCTCTTCCCCGAGATCCCGGGCTGGATCTGGGTCGTGATCTACTGCGCCCTCGTCACCTCGGTGATCTACCTCACGATGCGCGGCACCTCGAACATCAACATGCTGCTGCTGGTCTTCTCGATCGTCGTGATGGCCGTCTTCGTGGTGATGGTGTTCGCGCAGCTCATGCGCGGCGAGGGGCAGGGCACCGTCGCCTCCATGCAGCCGTTCCTGCACGACGGCGTGACCCTCGGCGCGGTGCTGATGGGCGCGACGATCGTGTGCTTCTCGTTCATCGGCTTCGACGCGGTCACGATGTACGCCGAAGAGGCGAAGACGCCGAAGATCATGCCGAAGGCGATCCTGCTGACCGTCGTCATCGGCGGCGCGATCTTCCTCGTCGCGGCGTACTTCACCCAGCTCCGCTTCCCGTCCTCCGACGCCTTCCCCGTCGAGGCGATCGAGGACAGCACGCTCCCCGAGATCGGCCTCCAGGTCGGCGGGCCCGTGTTCCAGGCGATCCTCACCGCCGCGGGCTTCGCGGCGACGCTCGCGTCCGGACTCGCGTCGCACGCCTCCGTCTCGCGCATGCTGCTCGTGATGGGTCGCAACAACGTGCTGCCGAAGCGCTTCTTCGGGTACATCAACCCGAAGACGCACACGCCGACCTTCAACATCGTGCTCGTCGGCGTGATCAGCCTGCTGGCCGCGGCCTTCACCCTCGAGCTCATCGCCGCGTTCATCAACTTCGGCGCGCTCATCGCGTTCACCTTCGTGAACGTCTCGGTCATCGCCTGGTTCGCGATCCGCAAGGGCCGTCGGCGCACGCCGAAGGACATCTTCACCTTCATCGTGCTGCCGGGGATCGGCATGGTGCTCACCGGCGTCCTCTGGGCGAACCTGCACGTCGACGCGCTGATCGGCGGCATGGCCTGGGCCGTGATCGGCTTCGTCTACCTGCTGGTCCTGACCCGCGGGTTCCGCCGCAAGGTCGCGGCCTTCGACGAGGCGCAGCCGGTGACCGGGTTCAACAAGGTCGTCGACGAGTAGTCGCCGCGAGCGATCGCGCCCCTCGGCGTGGACGGGCCCGGGATCGCCGATCCCGGGCCCGTCGGCACGTCTGCTCCGCTCGGTGGCCTGCCCCGCTCAGCGCCGGCGCAGCCGCCCGTACCCGGCCAGCAGGCGCGGCACCACGAGGTAGACCGCGAGTGGCACCACGATCGCGGTGAGCAGCAGCGCGCGAAGCACGGGGTTCCAGTCCGCCCAGAGCGGGGCGAAGGCGAGCATGCCGATCGCGACGAGCGGGAAGATCGCGAGCCAGGTGAGTGCGGCACGCAGGTGGATCGAGGGCGGCGCCGCGGGCGCGCCGGCGGGAGCGGTCGGGTTCGAGGTGGGCGGTTCGGTCGACATGGCATTCTCCAACTGTTTGGTTGCTTCCAACTGAACGGTTGCAACCATAGGGTGGGCTCGTCTATTCCGCAACCGCCCGGTTGGACCTTGCTAGCCTGCTGGCATGGCCTGGGACACCGAGGGCACCAAGCGCCGACTGCTCGACGCCGCGACGGTCGAGTTCGCGCAGCACGGCTTCGCCGGCGGGCGCGTCGACCGCATCGCCGCGGCCGCCGGCGTCAACAAGGAGCGCATCTACCAGTACTTCGGGAAGAAGGGCGAGCTCTTCGACGCCGTCCTGGTGAGCGAATTGCGCCGGGTGATGGACGAGGTGCCGCTGCGCGGCGAGGGCCCCCGGGCCGTCGCCGACTACGCGGGGCGGCTGTTCGACCACCACGTCGATGACCCGACCGTCCCGCGGCTCGTGACCTGGGAAGGGCTGGAGCGTGGGCGCGACACGGTCGCCCGGGCCGAGCGGCTCGAGCACCACACGTCCAAGGTCGCGGCGCTGATGCGGATGCTTCCGGGCGTCGACTCCGCCGGGGCCGCCGAACTCCTCCTCACGATCGTCACGCTGTGCGACTCATGGCCGGTGCTGCCGCAGGTCGACGAGTTCCTGAGCGGGCGCGTCGAGGGCCGACGCGCGGAGCGGCGCGCCAGCATCGTCGGCACCGTCGAACTCCTCGCCCGCGAGCTCAGCGCCGAGTCGGCGCGCCGCTGAGCACGACGAGCCGCCGGGTCGCCCTGGTCATCGACACGTAGCGGTCGACCGCGCCCTCGATGCCGTCCCCGAAGCCGTCGGGCTCGACGAGCGCCACGAGGTCGAACTCGAGGCCCTTGGCGAGCTCCGGGGTGAGCCGGCGCACTCGGGGGTGCCCGGCGAGCGCGGCCTCGACGACGGTCCTCGTCGAGTCGGCGACGGCGGCCGAGTGGATGACGCAGGCGCTCGCCTCCGGGTGCTCAGCCGACCATGCCTCGAGCACCGTCGCGAGCTCGGCGAGGGGGAGCCGCTCGACCGGGTGCCCGCTCGAGCGGATGCTCCTGGGGACGTTCGCGTCCGGGATGGCGGCCCGAATGCCGGGCGCGGCCTCGGCCATGATCTCCGCCGGAGTGCGGTAGTTCACGGTGAGCCCGGCGAGCTCGACGCGGCCGAAGCTGACCCGGCGCATCCGATCGGCCCAGGACTCCACGAAGCCGTGCCGCGCCTGCGCCCGATCGCCCACCACGGTGAAGCTGCGGGAGGGGCAGCGGGCGAGCAGCATGCGCCACTCGGCATCCGTCAGTTCCTGCGCCTCGTCGACGACGACGTGCGCGAACGGGCCGTCGAGCGGGGCGGTGCGCTCCGGTCCCGGCAGATCGCCCAGCAGCGTGTGCTGCACGTCCGCCCCGCGCAGCATGGTGACGAGCCCCTCGCCGTCGTCGTCGGCCGCGATGAGCTGATCGACCACCAGGTCCATCTGCTCGCGATCGGCCTCGGCCTCGGCGCGCGCGCGGCGGATCCGGCCCGGGGCGTCCGGGTCGCCGATGCGACGGCGGGCCGCGTCGAGGTAGGGCACATCCGCGCGGGTCCACCTCCTGGGCTCGTCGCGCCGGAGCGCCTCCGCCTCCGCCTCGCTCAACCACGGCGCGCAGCGTCGCAGGTGATCGGGCGAGCTCCAGAGATCGGCGATCACCCCGACCGGGTCGAGCAGTGGCCAGGCCCGATCGAAGCGACGCCGCAGCGCTTCGTCCGCCTCCAGCTCCCGCCGCAGGAGCCGGGCGGGGACCCCGGCCGGCTGCTGGTCGGCGAGGATCTCCAGCACCGCCTCCCAGACGACGCCGCGCGCCTCGTTGTGCGGCGTGCCCGGCTCGGGGGCGGCGAACGCCTCGGCCCACTCCACCGGGCCGAGGAACGACTCGCCCCACTGGGTGTCGACCAGGAATTCCGCGGTCGGCGGCACCTCGTACGCGTCGACCGCCGCGCCGACGGCGCTCAGCAGCCGGGCGCCGGCCTTCAGCGCGGCCGCCGCGGGGGAGCGCTCCGGCGCCAGCGCCGCGCCCTCGGGGGCGAAGTCGCTCGGCACGGCCATCGCGACCTCCTGCTCGCCGAGGCTCGGCAGCACGTCGGCGACGTAGTCGAGGTAGGGATGCGAGGGGCCGACGACGAGGACGCCGCCGCGGTGCGCGGCGACCCGGGCGTCGGCGTAGAGCAGGTAGGCGGCGCGGTGCAGGGCGACCACGGTCTTGCCCGTTCCGGGGCCGCCGTCGACCACGAGCGCGCCCTCGGAGCCGGCGCGGATGATCGCGTCCTGGTCGGCCTGGATCGTGCCGAGCACGTCCCGCATCCGCTCGGAGCGGTCGGTGCCGAGGCTCGCGATGAACGCGGACTGGTCGTCGAGCGCGAGCGCACGCCCGTCGCCGCCGGGCTCGAGCAGCTCGTCCCAGTAGTCGACGATCCGGCCCCGGGTCCAGCGGTAGCGGCGGCGGCTGCGGAGCCCCATCGGCTGCGCGGGCGTCGCGGCGAAGAACGGCTCGGCCGCCGGCGTGCGCCAGTCGACGAGGAGCCGTTCGCCGTCTGGGCCGGCGAGTCCGATGCGGCCGATGTAGCGCGGCGCTTCGCCGTCGTCGACGACGATGCGCCCGAGGCAGGCGTCGATGCCGTAGCGCCGGAGCGTGCGGAGCCGGCTCTCGAGCCGGTGCACCTCGAGGTCGCGATCGAGCGCGGCCTGACCGTGCCGGGCCGGTGATCGGAGCGCCGCGGCGAGGGCCTCGCGGGCTTCGGCGATCGCGGCGGCGAACGCCTGCTCGATGGCGGCGAAGTGCTGCTCGTCCTCGGCGAGGAGCGCCGGGCTCGACTTCTCGGCGAGGTGGGCGGGCAGGTGGAAGGGGCTCGCGGACAGGGGTCCTCCAAGGGCGGCAGACGGGGTGGGTCCGCCAGTATGCGCCGCCGAGGGGGCCTTGCGGCAAGCCCCTGGGCCCGCGGTATCCTGGAACTGCAGGCGACCGCAGCCCACCGAGGCGTCGGCGCACGGCCTTCGCTCCGGGTGATCCGGCCCGCGGGACTCGTCACAGAGGGTCCGGCCTGGGCGATCAGGCCGGAGGTTGCGGCCGGTCGGCGGGCCTCGGCAGCGGCCCGAGCACCTCGGTGCGCCGTCGTCGGCGATCGGCCTCGTGACGGGACGTGATCGCGCGCTCCGCCCCGTCGGGATCGGCTGCCCGGATCGCCTGTGCCAGGCTCAGGTACGCAGCCGCGCCGCGCCTGGAGGGGCGAACGGGGGAGCGCTCGGCCAGCAGCACGAGGGTCTCGAGCAGCAGCGGCACCTGCGCGGCTTCGGCGAGGCGGCGGACGAAGGCCAGCTCGACGGCGTCCACCTCGCGCCCGGCGGATTCCGTGCGAGCGTCGGACTCCGCTGGAGGGGCGGCTTCCGCGGGATCGGCGGCTTCCGCTGGATCGGCGGGCTCCGCTCGCTCGACGGCGGCGACGAGCCGCTGCGCCGCGTCGAGCAGCGCATCGGCGTGCGCGATCGAACGGTGCACGGCCGCGCGCCGAGCCGCGGCGACCTCGAACGCCAGGCGGGACTCGCGATGATCGTGCTCGGAACTCGACTCGGCCTGCGTTCGCATCGTGGCGGCTCTCCCTGTGCCGGTCCGCGCCGTTCGGCGCGTGGTCGGTGCATCCCCGTTCCCGGCGTCGCACGCTGCGCCGCCGACTCAGCTCGATCGAGCGGGATGCCAATTCAACCTGAGCACGAGGGGGCCCGGACCGTTTCCCCCAGGTTCCGGACCCCCTCTCCGCACCGATTCCCAGTCGCGCGGAAGCGTCGACATCAACGCTCGCGATGATGTGGACGTCCCGAACATAGCACATGGGATACCATTGTCTCGATCTGTGTTGCCTCATGCTTCGCTCGGCTGCGAGTCCCGCCTTCTGGGGTGGGCCGCCCGGGCGAACTCGGCGCGCCCGCGCGCATCGTTGCTGATACAGTTCTGCTATGTCGTTCAGGATGCAGTTTTCGCGTGGCAGTGCGGCCGCGCGCGTCGGCAGACTGAGCGTGGCGGCATGACCGACCAGGTGCGTACCGAAGCCGAGCGGGTCGCCGACGCCTTGCGCGAGTCGATCATCGCCCGCACTCGTCCGCCGGGGTCCCGCCTCATCGAGCGCACGATCGCAGCAGAGCTCGGCGTGAGCCGGCTGCCGGTCCGCGATGCGCTCCGGGTGCTCGAGCGCGAAGGACTCGTGGCGCGCGTCGGCCGCAGCATCGCGGTGCGCCAGCTCGGGCTCCGCGATCTCGGCGAGCTGGCCGAGGTCTCCGAGGCGTTCGACGTGGTGGCGGCGCGCCTCGCCGCCGAACGGCGCGACGACGCAGAGGTCGAGCGCATCCGCAGCACCTTCGCCGAGGTGGGCCGGTCGATCGGCGGCGACGACGCCGGCGCCACGGCCCGGTCGGTCCTCGCGTACCGTGGCGCCATCGCGGACGCCTCGCGCAATCCGTTCGTGCTCGAGATCAGCACGCTGCTCCGCGGCCGTGAGGCCGGAGCGGTGCTCGCGCCTCGGCTGATCGCCGAGCACGGTGCAGCCGTCGTGCGGGCGATCGAAGCGCGCGACGCCGCGGCGGCCGACGAGGGGGTGCGCGCCCAGTACGCGGCCGCTCGGTCGGCGGTGCGCGCCGAGGTGCTCGCCGAGCTCGAGGCCAAGGTCGCCGCGAGCCGCGCGGCGGGAGGGCGATGATGGCGAGCGAGCCGGCGGCCCGGGTCCCCGAGGCGAAGCGCATCCAGATCGCGTTGCGGCAGCAGATCGTCGAGGGCCAGCGCGTGCCCGGTACCCCGCTGGTCGAGCGGTCGATCGGCGAGGAGTTCGGCGTCAGCCGCTTGCCGGTGCGGCAGGCCATCCAGGGGCTCGTCGCCGAGCAGCTCGTCGTTCCGGGCGGTGCGCGCTCACCCGCGACCGTGCGCGGCTTCGACGACGAGGAGCTCGACGCGCTGAGCGTCGTGCACGCCACACTCGAGCGGCTCGTCATCCGCTGGGCCGCGATGCGCCGTACGGCCGAGCAGGTCGAAGCGCTCCGCTTGATCGTGCCAGAGACCGCGCTCGACGGCGCGGTCGACGCCGCTGCGATGCGCCGGGCCGTGCTCGAGTTCCGCGCGTACCTCTTCGTCATGGCCGACAGCCCCATCCTCGACGAGCTCAACCAGCTGGTCGGCGCCCGAGTGACGCAGGTCATCTCGCACGCGCTCGAGCCCGCCGTCGCCGGCCACTACCTCGAGGCGCTGTACCGGGCGATCGCGCTCGGCGACGCCGAGCTGGCCGAGACGGTCCTCGGCGAGTACATCGCGCCGGGCAAGTTCGACTCGGCCAAGCGCGCCTGACGCCTGACGTCTGACGCCTGTCCGGCCGGGCGGCAGGGGCGGCTCGGCCGCTGCCCGCGCCCAGCGGATCTGCGGGCGGCCGTGGCGGCGGCCGCGCCCGCGCCCGCCTCGATCCGTCGGCGCCCGGTGCTGGAGCCCGTACTGGCGTGCGTTCGGCACTCACGGCGCGGCTCGTTTCGGGATGCCATGGATCCACCTCAAACGCGGCAGGTCGCCTGGAATTACAGGGGCAAGTCAGGGTTTCGATCTGGAGTTGCATCCCGTGGATAGTTCGCGATACCATCATTCTCGTCGCGAACGGCGCTCGATCGGGTTGAGGTCGAACAAGCCTGTAGTGCCGAGCGCGATGCTCCGTTTCCTCGGGGCTTGCAACGCAGTTGCAAACGGGCTCCCGAGACCTGGATCCCCCCGGATCACCCGAGTCTCGGGAGCCCGATCTCTGCCCCGGGGCGATCGGACGGCCCAGGGCGATCGGGAAGGGTGGACATGCCGACACGACGCGAGCTCGACGGAGCTCCGGGGCGGATCGCCTCGATGCAGCAGGCGCTCGCCGGGGCGGCTCGGGCCAGCGTGCTCCGGCACGTCGTCCACCATCCGCGCAGCTCGCACACCGAGATCGTCGCGAGCACCGGAGTGAGCCGCGGCTCGGCGACGACCGCGCTCCGCGACCTCGAGCAGCTCGGCTACCTGGTGGTCGACGGTCCGAGGGAGGGACGAGTCGTCCGCTATCGAGCGGTCGACGACCAGCTCGCGGCCGACCTCGCTGCGCTGTCCGACTGGCTGCTCGCCTGAGTCCACCCGCCCGAGCTGCGCGCGAGGCATCCGTCTACGATGGGACCATGCCGACTCCGGAGACGCAGATCGCCCTGCAGGCCGCCGCGATGCGGTCGCTCCGGAGCCTCGAAGCGGTCGTCGACGCCATCCCGCCGTCGGAGCGCGACGCTCCGTTCCGCGATCGCGACGGGCGGGATCGCGATCTCCAGGACGTCCTCGATCACGTGTTCGCCTGGCACGAGCTGCTCCTCGGCTGGATCGCGGCGATCGAGCGCGGCGAGACTCCGGCATACCCGGCCGAGGGGTTCTCCTGGAGCGAGCTCGACGAGCTGAACCTCAGCCTCCGCGACCGTACCCGCACCCGCGGCGGCGCCGAACGCGCGTTCGCGCGGCTGCAGGGCAGCCACGCCGTCGCCCTCGCGAAGGTCGGCGCGCTGGACGCCGACGTCCTCTTCGATGCCACGCGGTTCCCCTGGCTCGGCGGGCCGCTCGCCGAGCCCGTGCACGAGTGCCTCGGCGGTCACTACGACTGGGCCGTCGGAGCGATCGGGGCGGCGCGGTGACCGCGGGCGCGGCGCTCGGCGTCGCGGTCGGCCAGTTCGCACCGGTCGCCGACGTCGCAGCGAACCTCGCGCAGATCGAGCGGCTCGCACAGCTCGCGGTGGCGCGGGGTGCGAAGCTCGTCGTGCTCCCCGAGTACGCCATGTTCTTCACGCCCGAGCTCGGCCGGGAGATGGCCGAGGCGGCCGAACCGGTCGACGGCGCCTTCGTCGGCGCATTCAGCGCCCTCGCCGGACAGCTCGGCGTGCACCTCGTCGCCGGGATGCTGGAGCGACGCGACGACGGCCGGTTCTCGAACACGCTCGTCGCGGCCGACGCCGACGGGGCCGTGGTCGCGCGCTATCGCAAGCAGCACCTCTACGACGCCTTCGGTCAGCGGGAGTCGGAGCACGTCGCTGCGGGCGAGCTGGCCGCGCCGGAGCTCTTCGAGCTCGACGGCTTCACCGTCGGCATGCAGACCTGCTACGACCTGCGCTTCCCCGAGGTCACGCGGACCCTCGTCGACGCGGGCGCCGAACTCGTCCTGGTGCCCGCGGAATGGGTGCGCGGACCGCTGAAGGAGCACCACTGGCGCACGCTCGCCACGGCCCGCGCGATCGAGAACACGGTGTACCTGGCCGCCGCGGACCAGACGCCGCCCGTCGCGGTCGGAGCGAGCCTCGTCGTCGACCCGATGGGGGTCGAGATCGCGGGCCTCGGCGAGGAGGCCGGGGTGGCGATCGCCTGGCTCGAACGGGACCGACTCGATCGCGTTCGACGGGTCAACCCCGCGCTCGAGCTGCGCCGCTACCGCGTCGTCCCGCGCTGATCGGGCGCGCGGCCGGCCGCTTCAGGCCGCGCCCAGCGCGGCGAGACGCGCGGATGCCTCCCGCAGCACGTCCTCGCGCTTACAGAAGGCGAAGCGCACGAGCCGGGCGACCTCGTGCCGGTGCTCCGGCCGGACGAACGCCGAGACCGGGATGCCGACGACGCCGGCGAGCTCCGGCAGGCGGCGGCACAGCTCCTCGGCGTCGTCGAAGCCGAGCGGACCCGCATCGGCCACGACGAAGTAGCCGGCGCGCGGGCGGGAGACGACGAAGCCCGCAGCTTCGAGCCCCGCGGAGAGCAGCTCGGCGCGCCGGCCCAGCGATGCGGCGGCGGCCGTGAACACCGCATCGGGCAGGTCGAGGCCCGTCGCGATCGCGGGCTGGAACGGGGCGCCGTTCACGTAGCTGAGGTACTGCTTCACGGCGAGCACCGCGGTGACGAGCTCCGGGCGGGCCGTCACCCAGCCGATCTTCCAGCCCGTGGTGGAGAACGTCTTGCCGCCCGAGGAGATGCTGATCGTGCGCGAGCCCGCGCCCGGGCGGCCCGCGATCGGGCGGTGCGGCCCGTCGAAGCGGAGGTGCTCGTAGACCTCGTCGGTGACGAGGAGTGCGTCATGCCGTTCGGCGAGCTCGACGAGGAGCTCGGCGGTGGCGTCGTCGAGGACGGCCCCGGTGGGATTGTGCGGGTCGTTGACGATGATGAGCCGGGTGCGATCGGTGACGGCCGCGCGCAGCTCGTCGTGGTCCGGGCGCCACTCGGGGAAGCGCAGCGGCACGGTGCGATGCACGCCGCCCGCGCGGGCGATGAGTGCGGCGTACGCGTCGTAGTACGGCTCGAAGGTGACGACCTCGTCGCCGGGCTCGACGAAGGCCAGCACGGTCGCCGCCAGGGCCTCGGTCGCGCCCGCGGTCACGAGCACCTCCTGCTCGGGGTCGACCTCGATCCCGTACCAGTGCCGCTGGTGCCGGGCGATCGCCTCCCGCAGCACCGGCATGCCGGTGCCCGGCGGATACTGGTTCATCCCGCTCCGGATCGCGTCGATCGCGGCCTCGAGCACCACCGCCGGGCCGTCCTCGTCGGGGAAGCCCTGACCCAGGTTGATGGCGCCGGTGCGCTGCGCGAGCGCGCTCATCTCGGCGAAGACGGTGGCCGCGATGCGCCCATCGGCGCCGAGCAGCCCGGCGCCGGCCGCGGTGCGCTGCCAGGGGGAGAGGTGGCCCTGAGCGAGGGAATCGGTCACGCTCACACCGTACCCGCAGCGCCCGGCGCTACGCTGGCGAAGGCCGGCCGCCGGCCGCTCGTGCCGTTCGGAGGCTTCACTGCCGGCCGATAGCCGATCCATAGACTTCGCCGATGCCGCGCACAGCTTTCGCCGCGAGAGTGGGGTCAGCTTGGAAGGAGCAGACATGACCGATCACACCACCGGCCCCGTCTCGGAGGAGCCGCGGGACCCCGAGGAGCGTGACGTCACGGAAGCCGCCGACGTCACCGGAACGAACGACGCCGCCGCGCCGAGCGTCGCCGAGGCCGCCGCAGCGGCTCCCGCCGCCGCGCCGAGCGCCCCCGAGGCCGCCGCAGCGGCTCCCGCCGCCGCGCCGAGCGC
>NZ_BMRJ01000001.1:1605757-1656708 GCF_014648575.1 Agromyces mediolanus
AACGAGACCCCGGCCCCGGCGTCCGCCGGCTGGGTCGCCCCGAACGCCCCCGCCGCGCCGCAGCCGACGCCGCAGGCCGCAGCGCCCCAGGCGTCCGTCCCGCAGGCCGCGGACCAGCCGGCCGCGCCGGCAACCGGCACGCTCTACGAGCCCGGCCGAGCGCCGCAGCCGTACCACGCGGCCCAGTACCCGCACCCGGCCGCCCCGCAGCCGACCCACCCCGCGACGCAGCCCACGCAGCCCCTGCCCGGCGCGCACCAGCCGCAGCCGGGCCAGGTGCCGCCGGGCCAGGTCCCGCCGGCGTTCGGCGGGCAGCCCGCCGCGGCGCCCGCGCCGAAGAAGCGTCCGGTCGGGCTCGGCATCGCCGCGGCCATCGTCGCGGCCGCCCTCATCGGCGGCGGCGCCGGCGCGGGCGTCACCGCCCTGGCCATGGCGAACCGCACGACCACGACCTCCGCGAGCGCCAACCCGCAGAACGTCGTCGTGAACGACACCGACTCCGTGAACCAGGTCACCGCGGTCGCGGCGAAGGCGAGCCCGAGCGTCGTCACCATCTCGGTGTCCTCGGCCGACGGCGCGGGCACGGGATCGGGCATCATCCTGTCCGACGACGGCTACGTGCTGACGAACACCCACGTCGTCACCCTCGACGGCGCGACCGGCACGCCCACGATCCAGGTGAAGACCGACGACGGGCACCTGTACACGGCCGAGCTCGTCGGCACCGACCCGCTGAGCGACCTCGCCGTGATCAAGCTGAAGGACGCCTCGGGGCTGACCCCGCTCGCCTTCGCCGACTCGAGCAAGCTCAACGTCGGCGACACCGCCATCGCGATCGGCGCCCCCCTCGGGCTGTCCGGCACCGTCACCGACGGCATCGTGAGCGCGCTGAACCGTTCGATCGAGGTCGCGTCCTCGGCGGCGCCGTCCACGCCGGACGACAGCGGCCAGGGCGACCAGCAGCAGGGCGGACAGCAGCCCTTCGACTTCTGGAACTTCGACATCCCGGGCCAGGGCGGTCAAGGGGGACAGGGCGGACAGCAGACGCAGCAGGGCGGCGGCAACATCTCGATCCCCGTGATCCAGACCGACGCCGCGATCAACCCCGGCAACTCCGGCGGCGCGCTGCTCAACAGCAAGGGCGAGCTCATCGGCGTCAACGTCGCGATCCTCGGCACCGGCGACTCGTCGTCCGGTCAGTCTGGCAACATCGGCGTCGGCTTCGCGGTTCCGTCGAACCTCGCCAAGCGGGTCTCCGACGAGATCATCGCGAACGGCTCGGCGACGCACGGCCTGCTCGGCGCGACCGTGACGGCCGCCCAGAGCGACGAGCAGAGCAGCACCGTCGGTGCGCTCATCACCGATGTTCCCGCCGGGGGCGCCGCGGCGAACGCGGGCCTGCAGAAGGGCGACGTCGTCACCCAGTTCAACGGGCTGCCGATCACCGACCAGACCGACCTCACGGCGCAGGTCCGTGCGCTCGCGGGCGGTGCCGAGGCGGAGATCACGTACCTCCGCGACGGCGAGGCGCACACCGTGACGGTCACGCTCGGCACCTTCGAGGGCTGATCCCGAGACCGACGCAGCATCCCGGCGAGTGGCCGGAGCCATCGCGGCTCCGGCCACTCGGCGTTTGCTAGGCTCGATCGACCCAGCAGCAGAGTGAGGAATCTTGCCCGATCAGCCCGACGGCACCACCCGGTCGACGCTCGGCGTCTCCTACGTGATGCCGGTGCTGAACGATGCCTCGCACGTCCGCGCCGCCGTGGAGTCGATCCTCGATCAGCACTACGACGGCCCCGTCGAGGTGCTCATCGCCCTCGGGCCGTCGATCGACGGCACGTCCGAGCTGGTCGCCGACCTGGCCGCGCGCGACGCCCGTGTCCGCGTGCTCGACAACGAGGTGGGCTCGACGCCCGCGGGTCTCAACCTCGGCATCCGCGCGGCCCAGTATCCCGTGGTCGTGCGCGTCGACTCGCACTCGATGCTGCCGGCCGACTACACCCGGATCGCCGTCGACACGCTCGAGCGCACCGGTGCCGACAACGTCGGCGGCATCATGGCCGCGCACGGTGAGACCGCGTTCGAACGGGCCGTGGCGCGGGCGTACACCACCCCAGTCGGGCTCGGCGGCTCCGCCTTCCACGTCGGCGGCACGGCGGGACCGGTCGAGACCGTCTACCTCGGCGTCTTCCGCCGTTCCGCCCTCGAACGCGTCGGCCTCTTCGACGAGACGATCAAGCGCGGCCAGGACTGGGAGCTCAACCGCCGTCTGCGGGCGAGCGGCGGCATCGTCTGGTTCACCCCGGAGCTGAGCGTGACGTACCGGCCCCGGTCGAGCCTCGAACGCCTCGGACGGCAGATGTTCTCCACCGGGCTCTGGCGCGGGGAGCTCGCCCGGCGCTTCCCCGCGGCGAACGGCGTGCGCTACTTCGTCCCGCCCGTCATGGTGCTCGGGGTGCTGCTCGGCCTGCTCGCGGGCCTCGGCGGCCTCATCCAGGCGCTCGCGGGCCAGACGCCGTGGCTCGCCGCGGGGCTCGTCGTCCCGATCGTGTACCTGCTCTTCGTTCTCGTCGCGGCCCTCCTCTACGGTCGCGGCCAGGGTGCCGCGTCATGGCTCTGGTTTCTCGTAGTCTTGCCGTGCATCCATGTCGCGTGGGGCGCCGGCTTCGTGCTCGGCTATCTCTCGCTGACACGGAACATCGCCAGTCATACGGGAAGGTAACGGATGTCGCACCCGCACTCGACGTCGTCGGAGCCGTCGAGAACGCACCCATCGAGCCTTGCCGAGTTGAAGGCGGTCACCCAGCCGCCGGAGGTCCGCGGGCGGCGCAATGCGGAGCACTGGACGGCATCGCTCTACCTGCGACGGCTCTCGCCGTACCTGACCTGGCTGCTGCTGAAGACGCCGATCTCGGCGAACGGCGTGACGGGGCTGATGATCCTGGTCGGCTGGTCGACGGCTGCGGCGCTGCTCATCCCCGGCATCTGGGGTGCGCTGCTCGCCGTGATCCTCGGGCAGTTGCAGATGCTCGTGGACTGCTGCGACGGCGAGGTCGCCAGATGGCGGCGCACGTCGTCGCCCGCCGGCGTGTTCCTCGACAAGGTCGGGCACTACTCGACCGAGGCGCTCATCCCGATCGCGCTCGGCATCCGCGCCGCCGCGTACCCGCTCGAGTTCCCCGCCGACTTCCTCTGGACGACCGTCGGCGCCCTGCTCGCGCTCGTCATCGTGCTGAACAAGGCGCTGAACGACATGGTGCACGTCGCCCGGGCGAACGCCGGTCTGCCGAAGCTCGCCGACACCCACGGCGAGACGGCGCCGCGCGGCGGCCTCGTCGCGAAGCTCCGCCGCGTCGCCCGCTTCGTGCCGTTCCACCGGCTCTACCACTCGGTCGAGCTCACGCTCATCGCGTTCGCCGCCGCCGTGGTCGGGCTCTTCGTCGGTCAGCCGATCGTGGACCGGGTCGTCGTGGCCGCCCTGCTGCCGCTGGCCGTGCTCGCCGTCCTCGGCCACTTCGTGGCGATCATGGCGAGCCGTCGTGTCCGCTCCTGAGCCGGCGGCCGGGGGCGTGACCCCCCGCTTCGGCGTCGTCGTGCTCACGATGGGCCGCCGTTCGGCGGAACTGCTGCGCGGCGTGCGCAGCGTGCTCGAGCAGCGCGGGGTCGCGGTCGACGTCGTCGTGGTCGGCAACGGCTGGGACCCGGCGACCGCGGAGCCGGCCCTGCCCGCCGGGGTGCGGACGCTCGCGCTCGCCGAGAATCTCGGCATCCCGGCCGGCCGCAATCGCGGGGTGCCTGAGGTCGAGGGCGAGCTGCTCTTCTTCCTCGACGACGACGCGTTCCTGCCGGACCCGGAGTTCCTCGCGAAGGGGGCGGCGCTGCTCGCCGCCCGGCCCGAGCTCGGACTCGTGCAGCCGCGGGTCGTCGACCCGACCGGACTCGCCTCGCCGCGCCGCTGGATCCCGCGGATCCGCAAGGGCGATCCCGCGCACTCGAGCGACGTCTTCTCCTGCTGGGAGGGAGCGGTGCTGCTGCCGCGCGCCGTGTTCGACCGGACCGGAGGGTGGGCGGACCCGTTCTTCTACGCGCACGAGGGGGTCGAACTCGCCTGGCGGGTCTGGGACACCGGGCATCGCGCCTGGTACGCGGGCGAGCTCGAGGCCGCCCACCCGGTCATCGACCCCGCGCGGCACTCGTACTACTTCCGGCTCAACGCCCGCAACCGCGTCTGGCTGGCCCGGCGCAACCTGCCCGCCGTGCTCGTCCCGTTCTACGTGGGCTCGTGGACGGCGATCCAGGTGCTGCGCTGGGCGCGCAGACCGGCGCAGCTGCGCGCCTGGTTCGGCGGCTGGCTCGCCGGCTGGCGCGAGGATCCGGGGGAGCGACGGCCGCTCCGCTGGCGGACGGTCTGGCGGATGACCCGCGCCGGTCGGCCGCCGATCGTCTGAACCGCTCTCGGATCGCTCGGTAACGATCGGCTCTCGGTGCGGCCGCAACGCTCGCCCCGGGGCATCCGCTCAGCCGGGCCTGGCTACCCTTGCCGAGTGGGATTGAAGACTGACGCTCGCCGTGCCGTGAAGCTCGCGAGGAACATCATCGCCTCGCGGCGCGCGCAGCGAGCGCTCGGCACGGCGCTCGCCCGGGTGGCGCCGCTCGAACCCGGCCGTTACCGGATCGGGGTGTACTTCGCCGACGGCAAGGTCAATCTCTACCAGCTGCGCCAGTGGTACAAGCCCCTCGCCGAGCTCGCGAAGACGCATCCCGTGGTGATCCTCAGCCGCGCCTCCGGTGCGGCGCTCGCCCTGCTCGACGAGTCGCCGGTGCCCGTCGCCTACGTGCGGCGCGTCGCCGATCTCGAGCAGCTCATCCACGATCAGCAGCTCCAGCTCATCCTCTACGTGAACCAGAACGCGAAGAACTTCCAGATGATGCGCTACGGGCGGCGCTGGCACGTGTTCATCAACCACGGCGAGTCCGACAAGATGTACATGACCACGAATCAGTTCAAGGCCTACGACTACGCCCTGATCGCGGGCGACGCGGCCAGGAGCCGGCTCGGCAAGGTGCTCTGGGACTACGACTTCGACAAGCGGGCGATCCCGATCGGCCGACCGCAGGCCGACCACTACCACGACGGGCGCGAGCTGCCCTACCCCGACGACGGGCGCGAGGTCGTGCTCTACGCCCCGACCTGGGAGGGCGACCGCGCGGCGGCCGCCTACGGTTCGATCGCCTCGCACGGCGTCGCGCTCGTCACCGCGCTGCTCGCGACGGGCCGGCACCGGGTGATCTACCGCCCGCACCCGCGATCCGGGGTGCTCGACCACGAGTACGCGGCCGCGAACCGGGCGATCATCGACGCCATCGGCGCCGCGAACCAGGCCGATCCGAGCGCGATGCACGTCTACGACGACGGCCCGGAGCTCGGCTGGCAGCTCGCCGCCGCCGACCTCGCCGTCGTCGACATCTCGGCGATGGTCTACGACCGGCTCGCGACCGGCAAGCCGCTGCTCATCACCCGGCCCCTCGCGGAGGAGGCGGAGATCGACACGGGCGGCTACCTCTCGGCGTGCGAGTGGCTGGTCGCCGAGCCCGGGAGGCCGCTCGCGCAGGCGGGCGCGGCGATGGTCGCGCGGGTCGACGAGGTCGCGCACGATCCGGCTGCGCTCGACCGACTCGGCCACTGGGTCGAGCGGTACTTCGGCGACACCGCCCCGGGTGCCGCGACCGCGCGGTTCCACGCCGCGATCGACCACCTCATGGCGGAGTGGGAGCGCTTCGCCGCCGAGCACCGGGACGACGAGGCCATCGACGAGCACGACGTCGAGGGCGAGCGGGCCGAGAGCCGGGCCGACGAGGACGCGCACGGCTGAGCTCCAGCGAGCCTTCGCGGTTCAGTAGAGCGTCGGCGCCCCGCCCGGGGTCGGCGCCGACAGCCGCTCCAGCTCGAGCAGCTCGCTCAACCGGCCACCACCGCGTCGCCAGGCGTCGACCGCCTCCTCGCCGAGCAGCACGTAGTGCCAGCGGCGACCGCTTCGTGCGGCGGCCGGCAGCCGGTTCAACGTCTCGACCCAGTCGAGCGCCGCGCGTCGCTTGCGCTCGACGTCCGGATGGGCGAGCGCGGACTGCGCCTTCGTCTCGACGACGTACACCGCCTCGGACGTGCGCACCAGGAAGTCCGGCGAGTACCAGGCCGGCAGGCCGTCGGAGCGGAGGTACGGCCGGCGCAGGAACGTGTGCGCGTACTCGTCGATCTTGATGAACGCCTCGACCCGGCCGTCCTGATCCGCCCATTCGATGAAGCGCCGTTCCAGCCCGCCGCCGCGGCTCGCGACCCGCAGCGCGGGGAAGACACATTTGCGGCTGGGCACCGCGTCGCGCGCCCGCATCAGCATGCTGCCGATCTCGGCGACGCTGCGCTGCTCGACGAGCGCCGTCGCGACGGTGCGGTGCTGCTGCGTCTCCACCAGTGCGGTCGAGAACACGCCGGCGACGTGCTCGGCGACGCCGGGGAGGAGGAGCACGCGCCATCCGTCCTCGAGCGTCGGGTCGAACGGCTCGCGGAAGAGCCGGTCGCGCACGTAGCGGTCCACCCAGGCGGCGATGCGGGCGCGGTGAGTGACGAGCAGCGGGTACCGGCTCGCCGCGCTGAAGCGCGCGGCCGCCGGCGTGAAGGCGCGCCCGACGACCGTGGCGATGCGCCGGGTGACGCGGGCGAGGAAGTCGTTGTAGCCGGTCGCGGTCATGACGCCGCCGTCGACCCGGTAATCGCCGTACTGCGTCCGCGTCTGCAGGTCGTGCGAGCTCCATCGCTCCCCGCGGCCGACCGCGCGGCGCAGGACCGCGAGCTCGAAGCGGCACGGCTCGAGCGAGCGGGGGTCGATCCGGGGCTCGACGAGCTCCTCCTCGTGCTCGCGCACGATCTCGGGCACGAAGAGGTCGTACTTCTGCCAGTCGGGTCGCAGCTCGACGCGCTCGAGGTCGCCGACGGCGGCGGTCCCGTCGTCGTCGACGATCGCGAGCAGGCCGTCGCCGAGCAGCTCGTCGTAGAACGCCTCGAAGGCCGGGTGCTCGACGATGAACAGCACGTCGAAGTGATTGGCCGGTTCGAGTCCGCGGCGCATGCGTTCTCGCGTCTCCCGTTTCAGCTCCTCCACCACGGGGTCGCCCCGCCACATCAGCCGGAGGCCGCGGCCGATCGTCTGTTCGAGCAGGATCCCAGAGCCCGCGGAGCGGAGCGGCACGACCACGCAGATGCTGTCGACGTCGAAGCCCTCGCGGAGCATCAGCACGCTGACGACGACGCGCGGCCGCGCCTGCCGGTCGAGGTCGAAGAGCCGGGCGCGGATCGGCTCCCACTCCTTCGGACCGAGCTCGCTGCGTCGGCCGCTGTCGACTCTGAGCACGTCCTCGGGGTCGAGCCGCTCGGCTTCGAGCAGGAACTCCTCGACGTGGCGGGAGACGATCGTGTCCTCGGTCACGATCAGGAGCTTCGGGCGCCGCTCGGGGTCGATCTCGGCGAACTGCGCCTCGAGGAGGGCGAGCTTGCTCAGCCCGGCGCGGATCATGGTGCGCTGGCCGGGGGAGAGCCCCACGACCGCGCCGTGCTCGTCGCGCTCGGCGGTGAAGTCGAGGGGGAGCGCGGCCAACTCGCTGCGCTTGTCGAGCGCGATCGCCTTGACCAGCCCCCTCCGCATCGCGGCGTGGAGGTCGAAGTCGACGACGATGTGCGGGAAGTAGCGACGGCGGGGCCGTCGACCGCCGCCAGTCTCGTCGAAGGGCGTCGCCGAGAAGTCGAGCTGGATGAATCGGCGGCCCTTCGTCGCGGCGATCGCCGTGAGGCTCTGCTGCCACTCCACGTCGCTCGCGTCCTGTCCGGCCCGCAGCGCGTGCACGTGGTGCGCCTCGTCGTTCAGGACCACGAGGTCGGGGAGGTCGACGAGCGACTGCAGCGGGCGGCCCCGCTGCGCCCGCCGGTCGAGCGCCTCCAGTGCGTGCCCGGCCGCGCCGGGGGAGAGCGGGAACATGCTCTCGACGGCGGCCCGCGACGGGTCGTCGGCGCTGCGCCCGCGGCTGCGCGTGCCGCCGTTCGCGTCGCCCGCGAAGTCGGGGTCCTCCGCGCCGGCGAGGAGGTGCCAGTTCGTCACGGCGATCATGCCGCCGGCGGGGACGCGGAGCCCGATCTCGTGCTTTTCGACGACGCCCGAGGCGAGCAGCGCGGCGATGGCGCGTTCGTGCCGGGGCGGAGTGAACAGCGCCCGCCTGGCGTGCAACTCGCTCGTGCTCGGATCCCGCACGCCGTCGACGCGTCGGCCGCGGAACGAGTCGAGGAGCCGTTCGTAGACGATGAGCCCGGGCGCCACGACGAGGAAGTTGCTGCTGAAGCGCGGGTCGGCGGGCGTCGCGAGATGGTTGAGGTGCTGCCAGACGAGCAGCGCGTTCATCACCCAGGTCTTGCCCGTTCCGGTGGCGAGCTTCGCGGCGTACTTGGGATGCCCGTGGCGTTCGTGCGCGAGCTCCTGGCGCTGGGCCGCCGAGAGCGCGCTCGGGGCGAGGCGCTCGTAGAGCTCGCGCAGATTCGACGCGCCCAGCACCTCGTGCGCGTAGACGATCGCGAGGATGGCGTCGCGCTGCCCCTCGTGGAAGGCATCCGGCCGCCCGGCGGAGAGCGAGGCGTCGAACCACCAGCGGAGCAGCTCGGCCGTCGTCGGGGTGACGGCCTCGAGGAGCGCCGACGGCTCGCCGGACTCGATCGCCCGGGCGTCGTCGGCCAGCCTGATCGAGATCTCCCTGGCGAGCGGCAGCTCCTCGTCGATCGGGATCCTCATGAGGCATCCGCCTCGACGGCGTCGAGCTCCAGCACGACCTCCGACTCGAAGCCGAAGACGTCGACCGCCCGGACGCAGATGCGACGGACCCCGGGGCGCCACGGGGCGCGCAGCGTCGCCGAGGCGACGACGCGCAGCGGGTCGTCGTCGTTCAGGGTGTTGCCGCGGTAGTCCTGCCAGGTGGAGCGGAAGAGCTCGCCGTCGTAGTCGGGGTCGACGGCCCAGTACTCGATGAGCGAGAGCGGGTCGCGGTTCATCAGCTGGAGCACCTTCTCGCGGTCCTCGGCGCGAAGGCTGATCGCCTCGGGGGAGAGCAGCACGTAGTTGTCGAGCCCGACCACGAGCTCGAGCTCGTCGCCGAGGCGTCGCGCCGTGCGGAGGCCCGCCTCGAGGTACTGGAGCGTGGAGAAGCGCACGCTGTCGCCGAGCCGCCCGCCCTTCTTCTTCAGCCGGTCGATGAGGTCGGGCGGGATGACGCGCACCTCGAGGCGGGCGTCGGCGAGCGCCTCGATGTCGTGGCCGATGCCGGCGGGGAAGTTCCAGCCGAGCACGACGACGCGTTCGAAGCCCCCGAGCGCCGAGTCGCGCTGCGACTGGGCGCGGCGCAGCGATTCGACGGTCGTGAGCCGGGCGGGGCTCTCCGCGACGACGAGCGTGCGGCCGCCCGGCAGGCTGCCGAGGGCGCCGTTCGGGTTCTGCGCCTCGGGCAGCGGCTCGGCGCCGTAGAGCCCGAGCACGGTGCGGGCGAGGTCGCCGACGCGGTAGCGGCGGCCCAGGCTGGAGCGCATCTGCTCGACCTGGTAGTCGCCGATCTCCTGGTAGAGGAACGGCCGCGCGTCCTGGTCGATGAGGCGCTTGCGGATGATCATCGCGGCCGGGCGGCCGAGGTCGCTGGTGATCCAGCGGCGTCCGGATGCCTCGGCCGCCGCGGCCGTCGTGCCGGAGCCGCCGAAGAAGTCGGCGACGAGCCCGCCCGGCGGGCAGGAGGCCTCGATGACCCGGTCGAGCAGGGCGCGCGGCTTCTGCGTGGCGTAGGCGACGCGTTCCTTGGCGACGGGGTTGATCATCGAGAGGTCCCAGACATCGGGCATCGCGACGCCCTTCGTGGCCTCCTCGCTCAGCACCGAGCGGCGCACGCCGTCATCGCCGATCGTGCTCACCCAGGCGCGGCCCTGCCCGCTCGACTTCTCGGACTTCGGGATGTAGAGCTGCTTGAAGTAGTGCTGCCCCTTGCGCTTCGCGTAGACGAAGAGGGTGTCGTGGTTGCGGGCGAAGCTCGTGCTCGCGATGTTCCAGCGCCGGTAGTACCAGACGACCTCGTTGAGGAAGTTCTCCCGACCGAACACCTCGTCGCAGATGAGCTTCACGTAGTGCCCGACGTGCCAGTCGATGTGGAGGTAGAAGCTGCCGGTGTCGGCGAGGAGCTCCCGCGCCAGCACGAGCCGGGGCGTCAGCATCGCGAGGTAGGAGGCGGTGCCGTCGGCCCAGGTGTCGGAATAGGCGAACTGCTCGACCGCCGTCGGCCGGGTCTCGACCTCGTGGCCGGGGAGGGTGAGCTTCGTGCGGTAGTCGGCCTTCGAATCGAACGGCGGGTCGAGGTAGACGAGGTCGACGCCGCCCGCCAGTCCCGGCGTCGCGTCGTCGCCGGCGAGGAGGGCCGACATCGCGAGCAGGTTGTCGCCGTAGATCAGCCGCCCGGACGGCTCGGGCTGCTCCAGCGCGGCGGCGTGGTGCAGCGGCAGACCGCTCGCCTCGCGGCTCGGCTGCACGAACTCGCGCGTGTGCAGGCGCACGCGCTGTTCTCCCGTGAGTTGCTCGAGCACCCGCGCGGCCTCGCGCTTGCCATCGGCGACGATCTTCGGCAGCTGATCGAGCAGCGATCTCATTGGTCTCCTCACGGCTGGATTGGCGGTGCTCTCAGAATAGAGGTAGAAACACTGGAGGTGAATGCACACTGGATCGGAGAACTCGGGGCGGATAGGCATGGAGCTATGCCTGAGCCTCAATCCCGTGCTGCGCAGATCCTCGGCGAGCGTCTGAAGGCGGTCAGGCTCGAGCGGGGCGTGAGCCAGGAGACGGTCGCGCATCTCGCCGACATGCACGTCACCAACCTCGGCAAGATCGAGCGCGGTCAGGCGAACCCGAGGATGACGACGATCGTGCGCATCGCCGGCGTGCTCGACGTCGATCCCGGCGAGCTGCTCGCCGGGATCGGGCTCGCCGAGCTCCCCGGCGTCGACCGGGTCAACGTGCGCGACCTGATCGAGGAGCTCAAGCGCCGGGGCAAATGAGCCGCGGTCGAGCGGCCCCGCGGCTCGACCGCCTCAGAACGCGATGCGCCAGAGGTACTCCTCGCCGCTCGCGCGGAACCACCGCAGCACCGCGACGCAGTCGCGGGCCGGGTCGTCGGCGCGGAGGACGAACGAGACGTGCTCGCCGGGTTCGACCCGAAGCAGCGGCTGCCAGAGCAGACGGCCGTCGCCGAAGAGCGAGAGGTGCACGCCGTGCGCCGCCTCGTCGCCGGCGTTGCGCAGCGTGTACCACGGGGCGCGGCCGCGATCGATGCGCCAGGGCACGCGGTAGGCGATGGGTGATGGGACGGGGTGGGCGTCGACGGCCACAGGCCGGGCCCCGTGCGGCATGGCTCCTCCTCGGGTCGGGATGCGGCACGACACCGTCACGGTACCCGGAACCACCGACGTCGAGCCGTCCGCGCGCCGCCGGCTAGCCGCGGTCGGAGGTGGACGCGTCGGGCGAGCCATCCGCGTCGGACGGGGCATCCGCGTCGGCCGCTGCATCCGCGTCGGCCGGGCCATCCACCGAGTCATCGGCTCGGTTCCGCGAGCGAGCGGCCGCCAGCCGGCCGAACGGCCGCCCTGCGGCGCGGCCGACCGCACCGACCGCGCCGGCGACGCGGCGACCGGCGGAGGAGAGCGTCGGGGCGTCGTCCCGCGGCTCGAGCTCGGACGGCACGACCGCCGGGGCCGCCCCGAACGCGAGCCTCGACTGCGCGAGCACCCGCCGGCCGAGCACGTGATTGCCGACCCCGCCGACGGCCGCGCCGATGCCGAAGGGGAGGGCCTTGCCGATGAACCCCGCGCCGCCGCGCACGGCGAACTGCTTCACGAAGGTGGCTCGCAGGCGGTCGACGACGGTGCCCATCATCGCCTTCGGGAGCGTGTTCGTGATGAGCTCGCCCCAGTACGCGCTGCGCGCGACGCCGCTGCCGCTCGCCTGCGCGGCGAACTGGCGCACGAGGTCGCTGCCCTCCGTGCCGAGCATGAGGGTCATCACGAGCGCGCGAGCCCGCTCCGGATTCTCCACCGGGATGCCGTGCACCTCGGCGACGGACTGGGCGAACAGGGCGGTCGCCTCGAGGAAGCCGGCGGTCTCGACGCCGGAGAGGGCCAGGGTGATCCCCGTGGAGATGCCCGGGATCACGGCCGTCGCGCCCACGGCGGCCCCGCCGGTGGTGACGGCGGCGAGGTAGCGCCGCTCCAGGATGCGCACGAGCTGCTCGGGCGTCGCCTGCGGGGAGCGACGACGGATGCTGCGCAGGTGCGCCACCACGACGGGGCGGTGGATCGCGAGGACGCGGTCGATGGTGCGCTCGACCCCGTGCGCCCGGCCTTCGTCCTGCGGCGCCGCGGCACCGTCGCCCGCGGGCGACTCGCTCGGGGCGTCCCGCCCCATCGAGGTGATCCGGTGCACGCGCTCGGGCATGCAGCGATTGTACGCACACCGGCCTGGACGGCCCCGGTGCGTGCGGCCTTCGAAGCCGCGCACCGCAGCGTCACGCATTCGTCCTGGTCCCGAGGGCCCGATACGATCGAAGCTCAGCGTCTCGTCGACCCGCAGGAGTCTCGTGAAGTACCGCTCGACCCGCGGCGGGCTGTCGCCCGCCCTCTTCACCGAGATCCTCATCGAGGGGCTCGCGCCGGATGGCGGCCTCGTCGTTCCCGAGGAGGTGCCCGCCGTCACCGCCGAGGAGCTCGAGGCTTGGCGCGACCTCGACTACGCGGGCCTCGCCGCCGAGGTCATCGGCCGCTATGCGAGCGGCATCCCCGCCGAGGAGCTCGCGCGGATCTGCCGGGCGGCGTACGATCCCGCCGTCTTCGGGGGCGACCCCATCGTGCCGCTCACCGCGCTCGGGGAGGTCACGCTCGTCGGGCTGTCCGAGGGGCCGACGCTGGCCTTCAAGGACATGGCGATGCAGTTCCTCGGCCAGCTCCTCGAGCACGAGCTCACCGCGCGCGGCACGACCCTGAACATCCTCGGCGCGACCTCCGGCGACACCGGCTCCGCCGCCGAGTACGCGCTGCGGGGCAAGCACGGCGTCGCGGTCTTCATGCTCTCGCCGCAGGGCCGCATGAGCGCCTTCCAGCGCGCGCAGATGTACTCCCTCACCGACGACAACATCCACAACATCGCCGTCGAGGGCGACTTCGATGACTGCCAGCACCTCGTGAAGGTCATCGCGGGCGACACCGCCTTCAAGCGCGAGCACCGGCTCGGCGCGGTCAACTCGATCAATTTCGCGCGCATCGCGGCCCAGCTCGTCTACTACTTCTGGGCGTGGTTGCGGCACAGCGACGCGGTCGCGCCCGAGCATCGCGCCGCGCACCGCGTGTCGATCACGGTGCCGTCCGGCAACTTCGGCAACATCTTCTCGGGCTGGCTCGCCCGCCGCATGGGGCTGCCGATCCACCGGCTCGTCCTGGCCACAAACGAGAACAACGTGCTCGACGAGTTCTTCCGCACCGGGGTGTACCGGCCGCGAACGGGCGAGTCGACCTTCGCGACGTCGAGCCCGTCGATGGACATCTCCCGGGCGTCCAACCTCGAGCGCTTCGTCTTCGAGGTCGTCGGCCGCGATCCGGAGGCGCTCCGCGAGCGCTGGAGCGGGCTCGAGCGCGACGGCGTGCTCGACCTCTCCGCCGAGCAGCCGCGCTTCGCCGAGGAGTTCGGCATCGTGAGCGGCTCCAGCACGCACGCCGACCGCGTGGCGACCATCCGGGAGATCCACCGCTCCACCGGCGCGGTCGTCGACCCGCACACCGCCGACGGGCTCGCGGTCGCCGCCCGGCACCTCGAGCCGGGCATCCCGATGCTCGTCCTGGAGACCGCGAAACCGCAGAAGTTCCCCGAGATCGTCGCCGAGGCGATCGGCGAGCCGGCGGAGCTTCCCGAGGCGCTGCAGGCGCTGCTCGAGGCCCCGCAGCACGTCGTCGAGGTGGCGAACGACGCCGTCGCCGTACGGAACCTGATCGCGCGCGACGCGGCGCACTGAGCGGCGCGGAGGCGGGCGCGCCTCAGCGGCTCGCGTGCTCCGCGTTGTAGCGGTCGAGCACGGCGTCGATCGTGGAGTCCAGCACGAGCCGGCCGCCGTCGAGGTAGAGTCCGCGGGTGCAGAAGCGACGCAGGTCGCGCTCGTTGTGCGAGACGAAGAACAGCGTGCGCCCGCCGGCGAGCAGCTCGTCGATGCGGCGGTAGCACTTCTCGCGGAACGCCTTGTCGCCGACGGCGAGCACCTCGTCGACGAGCATGATCGGCTCCTCCAGCTGCGAGATCACGGCGAAGGCGATCCGCACCTTCATGCCGCTCGACAGGTGCTTGTACGGAGTGTCGAGGAAGTCGCCGATCTCCGCGAAGCCGATGATCTCGTCGAACTTGGCGTCGATCTGGGCTTTCGACATCCCGTGCAGCCCCGCGGTGAGGTACACGTTGTCGCGCACCGTGAGGTCGTCGACGAAGCCGCCCGTGATCTCGATGAGCGGCGCGACACCGCCGGCCACGGTGACGGAGCCCTCGTCGGGCAGCAGCACCCCGGCCACGAGTTTCAGCAGCGTCGACTTGCCCTGGCCGTTGCGGCCGACGACCCCGATCGCCTCGCCCGGTCGCACGTCGAAGGTCACCTCGCGCAGGGCCCAGAACTCTCCCGGTCGGGTGCGGCGCTTCCGGCCCGCGAGGAGGTCCTTGAACGAGCGGCGGCCGCGGCGGTTGCGCCGGAACCGCACGCCGAGGGAGCTGACGCGGATCGCGAAGCCGCCCGAGGCGGACCGCTCGCCCGTGGTGCCGTCGGCGGTGACGGAGTGCGTCATCAGATCTCCTTCAGCATCTGGCGCTCGGAGGCGCGGAACACGAGGAGGCCGACGACGAGGAAGGCGATCGACATCAGCGCCGAGATCAGCACCTCGAACCAGATCAGCTGCTGCGGGAAGAACGCGGCGCGGTAGAGCGAGAAGATTCCGGAGAGCGGATTGAACGCGGCCCAGAACTGCACGCCGCTCGGCAGGTCGGTCGTCGCGTAGATGATCGGCGTCGCGTAGAACAGGAAGCGCAGGATGAGCTTCACCGCCCGCTCGAGGTCGCGGAAGAAGACGACGAGCGGCGCCGCGATGAGGCAGATGCCCGCGGTGAGCACGGCCTGGAGCACGATCGCGAGCGGGAAGAAGACGATCTCCCAGCTCGGCGCGGCGCCGAAGAGGACCGCGAAGAGCGCGAGCACTGGCAGCGCGAAGAGGAACTCGATGCCCTTGGAGAGCACGATCCGGTTCACCCAGATCGTGCGCGGGATCATCGTCGACCGCACGAGCTTCGCGTCCTTGAGGAACGCGCGGGTGGAGTCGGAGACCGAGCCGTTGAACCACATCCACGGCAGCAGCGCGCTCAGCAGGAAGACGATGTACGGTTCGAAGCCGGCCGAGCGGTCGAAGACCTGGGTGAACACGAACCAGTAGATGCCCGCCATCACCAGCGGGTCGAGCACCGACCAGACGTAGCCGAGCACCGAGGTCGAGTACCGCACCTTCAGGTCCCGCGTCGTGAGCAGCCACAGGGAATGCCGGTAGCTGGCGAGCGGCTTCCGGCGCAGCGGATGCACGTCGCCTCCGACGCGAGTGGTGGCAGCAGTCACGCTCTCATCGTAGAGGCGTTCGCCGGGAGAACCGTCCCGAGCCGGCGCGACGGTAGATTTGGAACGTGGCCCCTCGCACCAGCACCAGCACCCGGATCCTCCTGAGCTGCGCCGCCATCGGCGTGGCCGGCGGCGTCGTCGCGGGCGGGTCCGGGTACCTCGCGCTCGTGCTCGCGGCGATCGGGCCGATGTTCTACGGGGTGACCATCGGCGTGCACTTCCTGCCGAGCGTCGTCGCCTTCGCCCTGCTGCGCAGGCCCGGCACTGCGCTCCTCGCCGGCCTCATCGCGGGGCTCGTCGGCGCGGCGTTCGCCCCGCAGTGGCTGCCGCGGCTGATCGGCACGGCGCTCCTCGTCGGCGTGCTCGTCGAGCTGCCGTTCCTGCTCACCCGCTACCGCCGGTGGGAGCCCTGGCTCTACTACGCCTCCGGGCTCACCTCTGGCATCGTCATCGCCGTCGTGGTGTACCTCGCGCTCGGCGGGGAGCACTTCCCGGCCTGGATGTGGGCGATCGCGCTGCCCCTCTATGCCGGCAGCCCGGTGCTCTTCACCTGGATCGGTCGGGTCATCGCGCTCCAGCTCGAGCGGGCGGGCGTCGCCCGCGGGCTCCGCTAGCCCCCCAGCACACCACACGGGGCGGATGCCGTTCGGCATCCGCCCCGTGTCGCTGTGGTGCTGCAGGACGCAGCGTTCCGGATCACACGAAGTGGTTCGCGCGCTCCAGGTCTTCCGCGAAGTCGATCTCGACCGCGTAGAGGTCGGAGACGTCCATCGGCTCGATGAGCAGGCCGTTCTGCTCGATCGCGAGCTCGAGGCCCCGCTCGAAGTAGTCCTGCGCGCCGACGCGCTGCAGCTGCGCGAGGAACGTGGCCTTGTCGCGGCTCGAGATGTAGTTGATGCCGACCGCCTCGCCGAGGCCGCCCTTGACGGTCTTCGAGAGCTCCTTGATGTAGCCCTCGGCGGTGGTGGTGTACTTCACCTCTTCGTCGGACACCTTCGCGGTGTTCACCGTGACGAAGGACTGGTCGCGGGCGATCAGCGCGACGGCGCGGTCGAGGATGCGCGGGTCGAAGACCACGTCGCCGTTCATCCACAGCACGCCGCCGCTCTGCGACGCCTGCAGGGCGCGCATGAGCGACTTCGAGGTGTTCGTCTGGTCGTACTCCTCGTTGTAGACGAAGGACGCCTGCGGGAACGCCTCGATGATGTGCTCGAGCTTGTAGCCGACGACGATCGTCACGTCGGCGTCGCCGCCGAAGGCGTGGCCGATGTTGTCGAACTGCTGGCCCATGATGGTGCGGCCGTCGCCGAGCTCGGTGAGCGGCTTGGGGAGGGAACGCCCGAGCCGGCTCCCCATGCCGGCTGCGAGGATCACGATCTGCGTGGTCACTGCATCTCCTTCGGTGGTGCGGGTGCCGAGACGATCGGTCGCGATGGGCCCGCTCGGGGCCGATCGAAACCTCGTGTTCGCCTTCGGTTCACCCGGAAGTTCACATTGGGACACGCCGTTATGCCGGGACCAGCGTATCCGGTGTCACCCGTCCGGGGCGGGCCGCGCCGGGGAGTCGTAGTGCGATCGTGATACGCCGCACAGGGAATGCTCAGTTTTCGGCGGGGGTGCGAACCACCACGGGACACGGATCCGGCGCCGGCAGTTGGTAGGTTTGCTGGGTGACTTCCGTTTCTCGCTCCGATTCGACCGACGAGGCTCCCGAAGGCACCGGCACGGGGGTGTCCGCGCAGGCCGACCACGGGGAGTCGACGTCGGCCGCGCCCGCGCGGGCGAAGGGCGCCACCGCCCCGAAGCGACCTGCGGCCGCGAAGAAGACGGTGGCGAAGTCCACGGCCGCCGGCTCGGCCGAGGCCGCCGCGAAGAGCGCGAAGCGTTCGGAGGCGGCGAAGCGGGCCGCGGCGACCCGCGCCGCCCGCAAAGCGGAGGCCGCGAAGGCCGAAGCCGCCCGGCAGCAGCGCGGCGAGGAGACCGAGACCGCGAGCGAACCGGCACCCGCGTCGAAGCGTTCGGGCGCCTCGCGGAGCGCCTCGAGTCGAGCGACCGCCGAGCGCACGAGCGCGGCGGGCTCCGCGCGGGCCGCGAAGAGCGCTGCGAAGGCGGACGCTCCGGCGTCGCCCGCCGCTCGATCCCGCTCGACCAGCAGTGTGAGCGCGAAGCGCCAGGCGCTCCGTGCGGCCGCCGCGGTCACCACCGACACCACCGCGGCCGAGCGCCCCAAGAAGCCGGTCGAGCCCGAGGCGAGCGAAGCTGCCGCGGTCGTCGCGGTGGCCGAGACCATCCTCGAGCCCGAGACGGTCGCCGATTCGAGCGCGGTCGACGAGGAGACCCGGGAGCGGGTCCCCGCCGCCGCGCCGGTCGCCGATGCCGTGGTCGACGATCGCGTCGACGAGGAGACCCGCGAGCGCGTCGTCCCGGAGCCTCCGGCCGAGGCGGAGGCGGGCGAGCGCGCCGCCGACGTCGCGGTCGCCGTCATCCCCGCGCCGGCGAAGAAGGCGAGCCGCAAGAAGCGCACGCTCCGCGTCGCCCGCGAGGCGCCGTCCGAGAGCGCGGACCGTGTGCTCGTGGTCGACTCGCTCGTGAAGCGCTTCGGCGACAAGACCGCGGTCGACCGGATCTCGCTGCAGGTGCGCGCCGGCTCGTTCTTCGGCGTCGTCGGCCCGAACGGGGCGGGCAAGACGACCACCCTCTCGATGGTGACCGGGCTGCTGCGTCCCGACGAAGGCACGGTGCGCATCCACGACATCGACGCCTGGGCCGACCCCGAAGCGGCCAAGCGGGCGACCGGCGTCCTGCCCGACCGGCTCCGGCTCTTCGACCGCCTCACCGGTGGTCAGCTGCTCCACTACTCGGGCATCCTCCGCGGCCTCGACGCGCGCACGGTCCGCGAGCGCAGCGCCGACCTCATCGCGGCCTTCGGACTCGACGACGCCGTCGACCGGCTGGTCGCCGACTACTCGGCGGGCATGACGAAGAAGATCGCGCTCGCGTGCGCGATGATCCACTCGCCGCGCCTGCTCGTGCTCGACGAACCGTTCGAGTCCGTCGACCCGGTCTCGGCGGCGAACCTCACCGAGATCCTCGAACGGTACGTCGCCGGTGGCGGCACGGTCGTGCTCTCGAGCCACGGCATGGACCTCATCGAGCGGGTCTGTGACTCGGTCGCGGTCGTCGTCGGCGGCAAGGTGCTCGCCGCCGGCACGCTCGACGAGGTGCGCCAGGGCGAGACCCTGGAAGATCGATTCGTCGCGCTCGCCGGTGGGCGCAAGGCAGCGGAAGGCATGGAATGGTTGCACAGTTTCTCGGACTGAAGCTGCGCCTCCTCGCCAACATCTTCCGACGCAGCCCCTGGCAGGTCGTCGGCATCGTGGTGGGGCTCGTCTACGGGCTCGGCATCGCGGGGCTGCTCTTCTTCGCGCTCGTCGCTCTGCGGTTCGTCGACGACGTCTCGGTCATCCGCGACGCGCTCGTCGTGGCGGGCTCGGCGACGGTCGTCGGCTTCATCGTCTTCCCGCTGATCTTCGGGGTCGACGACACGATGGATCCGCGCAAGTTCGCGCTGTTCGGCATCCCCGGACGGCGACTGGCGATCTCGCTCGCCGTGGCCGCCCTCATCGGCATCCCCGCGTTCGTGCTCGGCATCGTGCTGCTCGGCAGCGTGGTGACCTGGTCGCGCGGCGTGGGGGAGACGATCCTCGCGGTCCTCTCGGCCGCGCTGGCCTTCGCGACCTGCCTGCTGCTCGCGCGCGTCGCGACGGCGGTCGCCTCGTTCCTGCTCGCCACACGCCGGGCGCGCGAGCTGACCGGCGTCCTCGGCCTGCTGCTCGTCGTGGCGGCCTCGCCGGTGATCGTCGCCCTGACGACCGTCGACTGGGCGCGTGAGGGACGGCAGGTGCTCGAGGGCCTCGCCGGATGGCTCGGCTGGACGCCGCTCGGCGCCGCGTTCGCGGTCCCGGGCGACGCGGCCAACGGCGACTGGGGCGTCGCCGTGCTGAAGCTCCTCATCGCCGCGGCCACGCTCGCCCTGCTCGGGCTCGGCTGGATCCGCCTCGTCGAGACGATGCTCGTCACCCCGGAACGCGAGGGGGCGTCGAAGAGCTACCGCGGGCTCGGCTGGTTCGATCGGCTGCCGCAGAACGCGAGCGGCGCGGTCGCCGCGCGCAGCTTCACCTACTGGTTCCGCGACGCACGGTACTGGGTGTCGATCGTCATGGTGCCGCTCGCGCCGGTCATCTTCATCATCGCCTTCAGCATCGTCGGCGTGCCGATGGAGTACCTCGGGCTCGCCCCGGTGCCGCTGATGTGCCTGTTCCTCGGGTGGTCCCTGCACAACGACACGGCCTACGACTCGACGGCGATCTGGTTGCACATCGTCTCCGGAGTCCGCGGCACCGCCGACCGGTTCGGCCGCCTCGTACCCGTGCTCGTGCTCGGCGTCGTCGTGATCGGGCTCGGCAGCGCGCTGACCGTGTTCGTGCTCGACGACTGGCGCCCGTTGCCGTCGCTCATCGGCGTGTCCACGGTGCTGCTCCTCTCCGGCCTCGGCATCGGCTCGGTCACCTCCGCACGCTTCCCGTATCCGGCGGTGAAGCCCGGCGACAGCCCGTTCCAGCAGCCGCAGTCGACCGGCAGCCTCTCCTCGCTCGTGCAGTCGATCACGATGTTCGGCTCCCTGATCGTGGCCGCCCCGGCCGTCGCGTTCGCGCTCCTCGGCGTCTTCGCCGATCCGAGCTGGCATCTGGCCTCCTTCCTTTCGGGCACCGTGCTGGGGCTCGTCGTGATCGTCGCGGGCGTCTGGCTCGGCGGTCGGGTCTTCGATCGTCGCGGGCCGGAGATCCTCGCCGCAGCCATCCGCGCGTAGCTCGCCCAGCGGCCCGGAGGCTCCGACGGGCGCGTAGAATCGAGCGCATGATCCACCCCGTGCACGCGAGCATCGCCGACCCCGGCCAGCCGGGAGGCGGCACCGACGTCCTCGACCGGGAGCTCGAGAAGCTCCTCGAAGAGGAGCTCATCGAGCCCGGCGACCACGAGCGCTTCTCGCACTACGTGCCGAAGGACAAGATCCTCGAGTCGGCGATCACCGGCAAGCCCGTCAAGGCGCTGTGCGGCAAGAAGTGGACTCCGGGCCGCGACCCGGAGAAGTTCCCGGTCTGCCCCGCCTGCAAGGCGATCTACGAGAAGATGCGCGGCGAGTAGCATCCGGCCGCGGCCGGTTGGGGCCGAGCGGCCTCGTCGCCGGCCTCAGCGGTAGTTCGTCGGGATGACGGCCTCGCCGCGCCCGAGCCGGAACGCCTCGATCGGCAGCTCCTGCATGACCTCGGCCCGGTGCGCCCGGGCCGCCTCGGTGCCCGCGCGGCCGGTGTACGCCGCATCCGCGACGCCGTCGACCATCAACGGCACCATCAGCGGTCGCAGCTCGTCGCCGGCTTCGAACTCGGCCTCGCCGCCAGGCCCGTCGCCGACGAAGACGAGCTCCTCGCGCGCCGTGCGCGTGGAGTCGAGCCGGCGCGCCGCGTTCTTGCGCCCGCCCACGCTCGCCTTCTGCGACGAGGCTTTCGCGACGGCGATCCAGTCGCCGGCGTCGTCCCGCCGCGCGACGAGCTTGTAGACCATGCCGGCGGCCGGGAAGCCGGAGCCGGTGACCACCGAGGTGCCGACGCCGTAGGAGTCGACCGGCGCGCCGGAGAGGCCGGCGATCGTGAACTCGTCGAGATCGCTCGTGACGGTGATCTTCGTGTTCACGGCGCCGAGCGAATCGAGCTGCTCGCGCACCGCGGCCACAACGGTGGGCAGGTCGCCCGAGTCGATGCGCACCGCGCCGAGCTCGGGGCCCGCGACGGCGACGGCGAGCTCGACGCCCTTCGCGATGTCGTAGGTGTCGACGAGCAGCGTGGTGGAGGGGCCGAAGGCGTCGACCTGGGCCTGGAACGCCTGCTCCTCCGTGTCGTGCAGCAGCGTGAACGCATGCGCTGCGGTGCCCATGGTCGGGATGCCCCAGGTGCGGCCCGCCTCGAGGTTCGAGGTGGCGTCGAAGCCGGCGATGTAGGCGGCGCGAGCGGCCGCGACGGCCGAGCGCTCGTTCGTGCGCCGCGAGCCCATCTCGGCGAGGGGGCGGCCGAGCGCGACGGAGACCATGCGCGCCGCGGCGCTCGCGACGGAGGAGTCGTAGTTGAGCGTCGACAGCACGAGCGTCTCGAGCATGACCGCCTCGGCGAAGCTCGCCTGGATCGTCAGCAGGGGAGAGCCCGGGAAGTACGCCTCGCCCTCGCGGTACCCCCACACGTCGCCCGTGAAGCGGTAGTCGGCGAGCCAGTCGAGGGTCGCCGGGCGCACGACCTCGTGCTCGCGGAGCCATTCGAGCTCGGCGTCCTCGAAGCGGAAGCGCTCGATGAGCTCGAGCAGGCGCCCGGTGCCGGCGACGACGCCGTAGCGGCGGCCGTCGGGGAGTCGTCTCGCGAACGCCTCGAAGAGCGACTCCCGGTGGGCGGTGCCGTCGAGGAGGGCGGCATCCACCATGGTGAGTTCGTAGCGGTCGGTGAAGAGCGCAGCTGAGCCGGTCACGAAGGAGAGCCTAGTTGCTCGCGCGGGGGATGCCGAGGCATCCGCTCCCGCTGGCGCAGCGCCGCGCGCGCCGCTCGCCTAAGCTTGGTCCTCGTGACGGACGCGCCGATCGGGATCTTCGACTCTGGGGTCGGCGGGCTCACCGTCGCCCGGGCGGTGAAGGATCAGCTGCCGAACGAGTCGATCCTCTACGTCGGCGACCTGGAGCACTCGCCCTACGGGCCCAAGCCGATCGCCGACGTGCGCCGCTACGCGCTCGCCGTGCTCGACGACCTCGTCGCCCAGGGCGTCAAGATGCTGGTCATCGCCTGCAACACCGCCTCCGCCGCCATGCTCCGCGACGCCCGCGAACGCTACGACGTCCCCGTCGTCGAGGTCATCCAGCCGGCGGTGCGCCGGGCGGTCGCCGCCACGAAGTCGGGGCGGGTCGGGGTCATCGGCACGGCCGGCACCGTGCAGTCCCGCGCCTACGACGACGCCTTCGCCGCCGCGCCGCACCTGCAGCTGTTCAGCCAGGCCTGCCCGCGCTTCGTCGAGTTCGTCGAGGCCGGGGTGACCACGGGTGAGGAGGTGCTCTCGGTCGCCGAGGAGTACCTGGCGCCGCTGAAGCGCGCCGACATCGACACGCTCGTGCTCGGCTGCACCCACTACCCCTTCCTGAAGGGGGCGATCTCGTACGTCATGGGCGAGGGCGTCACCCTCGTCTCGAGCGACGTCGAGACCGCGAACGACGTCTACCGGGTGCTCGTCTCGACGGCCACCGAGCGGCGCGCCGACACGCCGCCCACGCACCGTTACGAGGCCACGGGGGAGTCCACGAGCGCCTTCCTCGACCTCGCCAACCGTCTCATCGGTCCGGAGATCCCGAGCGTCGAGCTCGTGCAGACCGGCTCGATCGCCCTGCCGCACCGTTCCGAATGGAGAACCTCGTGACCGACACCTCAGCCATCGTCCGCGCCGACGGGCGCACGCCGGACCAGCTCCGCGAGGTGACCATCGAACGCGGCTGGAGCGCGCATGCCGAGGGCAGCGCGCTGATCTCCTTCGGCGGCACGAAGGTGCTCTGCACCGCGAGCTTCACGAACGGCGTGCCGCGCTGGCTCACGGGCAAGGGCACCGGCTGGGTCACCGCCGAGTACTCGATGCTGCCGCGCTCGACCAACACCCGCAACGACCGCGAATCGGTCAAGGGCCGCATCGGCGGCCGCACGCACGAGATCAGCCGGCTCATCGGCCGCAGCCTCCGCGCCGTCATCGACACGAAGGCGCTCGGCGAGAACACCGTCGTCATCGACTGCGACGTGCTGCAGGCCGACGGCGGCACCCGCACCGCCGCGATCACGGGCGCGTACGTCGCGCTCGCCGACGCGGTCGAGTGGGCCCGCACCAAGAAGTTCATCGGGCAGAAGTCGACCCCGCTCATCGACACGGTCTCGGCCGTCTCGGTCGGCATCATCGACGGCACGCCCATGCTCGACCTCGCCTACGTCGAGGACGTCCGCGCCGAGACCGACATGAACGTCGTCGCCACCGGCCGGGGACTCTTCGTCGAGGTGCAGGGCACCGCGGAGGGCGCGCCGTTCGACCGCCGCGAGCTCGATTCGCTCCTCGACCTCGCCCTCGGCGGCAACGCCGAGCTCGCCGCGCTCCAGGTCGCGGCGCTCGCCGCGGGCCGCGAGGCGGCCGGCGCGTGAGCGGCCCCGACGTGCTCGAGGTCGTGCTCGCGACGCACAACGCGCACAAGGTCGCCGAGTTCCAGCGCATCCTGGGGGAGCGGATGCCGCAGCTCCAGGTGCTCGGCTACGACGGGCCCGAGCCCGTCGAGGACGGCACGAGCTTCGCCGCGAACGCCCTGATCAAGGCGCGGGCCGCCGCCGAGCACACGGGGCGCATCGCGCTCGCCGACGACTCGGGCATCGCGGTCGACGTCATGGGCGGTTCGCCCGGCATCTTCTCGGCCCGCTGGGCGGGGCACGGGGCGGGCGACGAGGCGAACCGCACCCTGCTGCTCGCGCAGCTCGCCGACGTGCGCCGGCCGAACCGGGCGGCGTCGTTCCACTGCACCATCGCGCTCGTCGTGCCGGCCGCGCTCGCCGGCACCGATGAGCCGGTCGAGATCGTCGTCGACGGCACCTGGCCCGGCCAAGTGGCCTACGAGCCGCGCGGCTCGCACGGTTTCGGCTACGACCCGGTGTTCGAGCCCGAGGGCCACGAGATCACCGCGGCGGAGCTGCTGCCCGAGCAGAAGAATGCGATCAGCCACCGGGCGCGCGCGTTCGAGGCGCTCATCCCCGAGCTCGAGCGGATCGCCACGACGCTCGCCTGAGAACGCTATTCATTCCCACTTCTATCTTGGGCTGACCAGGGAATTCTCGCCTAAGCTCGGGGTGATGGCACACGATCACTCCCACGACCACGCCCAGGGGGCGAACCGCACGCGACTCATCGTCGCGATCGCGATCATCGGCGCATTCCTCGTCGCGCAGCTGATCGGCGGACTGCTGAGCGGCTCGCTCGCGCTGCTCGCCGACGCGGGCCACATGGCGAGCGATCTGCTCGGCCTCGTCGTGGCCCTCGTCGCGGCGATCGTGGCGGCCCGGCCGGCGACCGACCGGCAGACCTACGGGTTCCGGCGCTTCGAGGTCTTCGGGGCGCTCGTCAACGGCCTGATCCTCCTCGGCGTCGCCGTCTCCGTCGCGATCAGTGCCGTCGGTCGCCTGATCTCCGGAGCGGAGGGGGAGGCGCACGAGGTGCAGGGCGGGCTCATGCTCGTCGTGGCGATCCTCGGCCTCGCGGCGAACATCGCGGCGATGCTGGTGCTCCGCAGCGGAGCGAAGGACTCGATCAACCTGCGCGGCGCCTACCTCGAGGTGCTCGGCGACACGATCGGGTCGGCGCTCGTGATCGTCGCCGCGGTCGTCATCCTCCTCACCGGCTGGAACACGGCCGACGCGCTCGCCTCGCTCGCGATCGCGGCCCTCATCATCCCGCGGGCGCTCATCCTGCTGCGCGACGTCGCGCACGTGCTCAGCGAGTCCGCGCCGGCCGACACCGACGTGGCCGAGATCCGCGAGCACATCCTCCGCACGCGCGGCGTCGTCGCCGTCCACGATGTGCACGTCTGGCAGATCACCTCGGGGCAGCCGGTGTTCACGGCGCACGTCGAGGTGGAGCCCGAGGTCTTCGAGTCCGGCCGCACGGGGGAGCTGCTCGACGAGCTCGGCGGATGCCTCACCGCCCACTTCGACGTCGAGCACTCGACCTTCCAGCTGGAGCCCGCGGGACGCGCCGGGCAGGAGCAGGGCTCGCACCGCTAGTCGTGCGCGGCGAGGAGCCCCTCCGCCCTGCTTCGGATCGTGTCGAGCACGTGACGCGTCGTCTCCTGCTCGGCATCGTCGATCCCCTCGACGAGCCGCAGCGTCGTCGCGACGACCGCCGTCCGCGCGGCGCTGAGCTCGGCGGCGCCCGCCGCCGTCGGTCGCTCCTCCTGGTCGACGAGCCCCGCGGCCTGGAGGCCGGCGAGCACCTGCTCGATCTCCTCCGAGTCGGCCCTGAGTCCGTCGGAGGCGCGCCGCCGCCAGGTGCTGCGTGCGTCGACGGCGCTGATGGCGTTGAGGGCGACCCAGGCCGGGTAGCCCGGAATCGACGTGGGCGACAGGGTGCGGGCCAGCAGCTCGCGCAGGGCGTTCTCGGTGGGGCCGATCACGGTCGGCAGGGGGCGCGCGGATGGCATGGACTCTCCTAATATGTTGGTGAGACCAAAACTGTATTGGTAACACCAAGAGAAAGCAATGCCGTGGCCTCCGACTTCGCATCCCTCCCGACGTGGGTACTCAGCTCCGCCGCGACCCGGTCCCACCAGCTGCTGCACGCGGCGCTCGCGGAGGCGGGCGTGACTGGGTACGAGTATCGGTGCCTGTCCGCGCTCGCCGCCGCGGATCAGTTGAGTCAGACGCAGCTCGGCGCTGCCGCGGCACTCGATGCCCGGGACGTGACGCATACCGTGCGCGCCCTCGAAACCCGCGGGCTGGTCTCGCGGGTCCGGGATCCCGGCCACGGGCGCCGACAGCTCGTGTCCCTGAGTGACGCAGGGCGGCGGGCACTCGAACGTGCGGCGGAGGTGATCGCCGAGGTCCAGGAGACCGTGTTCGGCGGGCTGACGAGCGGCGAGCGCGTCACGCTGCTCGCCCTGCTCGAACGGCTCGCGCGCGCCTAGCGACAGGGCCCTGCGGCGGGTGCCTCGGAGCTACTGCTCCTCGTGGCGCGGGCCGCGCTCGAACACGTCCTGGTCGAGCACGAGCTGCTCCGCCTCGTCCTCGTCGGTGATGACGTCCTCGCCGGCGGCGGCGGCGCGCTTCGCCTTCCGGGCCGACTGGAAGTAGTGCCAGAGCGTCGGGATGAGGGTGAGCACGACCGCGCCGATGAGGATGACGTCGATGTAGCTCTGCACGAAGTCCGCGACCGGCGGGATGTAGCCGATCAGGAAGCCGAAGTACGTGAGGCCGACACCCCAGATGAGGGCGCCGATGAGATTGTAGAGGGTGTACTTGCGGTAGTTCATGTGGCCGACGCCGGCCGCGACGGGCGTGAACGTGCGCACGATCGGCACGAAGCGCGCGAGGATGACCGCGAGGGCGCCGAACCGGTCGAAGAAGGCGTTCGTGCGTTCGACGTTCTTCACGCTGAACAGCCCCGACTCTTTTCGTTCGAAGATGCGGGGACCGAACTTGTGCCCGATCAGATAGCCGACTTCTCCGCCGACGAATGCCGCGAGGCCGATCGCGAGGCAGACCCACCAGATGTCGACGCCGAACACGAGACTCGTGTGCGTGAGGAGGCCCGAGATGATGAGCAGCGTGTCGCCCGGCAGCAGGAAGCCAACGAGCAGGCCGGTCTCGGCGAACACGATCAGGCACACGACGACGAGCGCCCAGGGGCCGGCCGCGGCGATGATGTTCTCCGGGTCGAGCCAGGGGATGAGTGCGGTGTGCATCACGGGAAAGCTCCAGTCGTCGGGCACGGGTCGACGTGCCGCGGCGTGCAGTGTCGATGCAGTCTACCCACGCGGCCCGCTCACCAGCCGCGTACGCGGTGGGAAATCATCCCCTCGTAGGGGTGCGGGGTCGTCCCGTCGTATGAGGGCGGGCGATCAGGCGTCGAGCGCCTCGAAGATCGCCCCGTTGAAGCGGAACGAGGCGCGCACCTCGTCGATGAGGGCGTCGACCTCTTCGGCCGAGAGGCGGAGCTCGTTCATGGCGGTGCGGTAGCGGCGCTTGTACTGCACCGGTCCACCCTCGAGGTCGAAGGAGTAGAAGCCGAGCTGCTCCGGGGTGGCGCCGTAGTGGCGGGCCACGAGCGCGGCGATCGCCTGGCCGCCGGAGAGGTCGCCGAGGTAGCGCGTGTAGTGGTGCGCGAGGTAGCGCACGTCGTCGTCGGCGAGGCCGCGGAGGTGCGCCGCGTAGTCGGCGGTGGCCGGCAGCGCGGGGTGCGTCTCGCGCCAGTCCGGGGCGCCGAGCGCGGCGAGGTCGGCGTCGATCGCCGCCATCCGGGCGAGGGCCGGGTCGAAGACCTCCGGGTCGTCGGCGCGGGCGCCGCGGGCCTCGAGCGCCTCGTAGATCCAGGCGAGCTGGGCGAGGTAGCGCGTGTAGTCGTCGAGCGAGCGCTCGCCGCGCATCAGTTCCACGATGAAGCCGCGGGTCTCGGTCGCGCGGTGGTCGTCGGCCGAAGCGGCGCGGACCAGAGCGGCGACGTCGAGGGGCTCGGCGGCGGTCTCGCGGTCGATGACGGGCGTAGCAGTCGACATGGTGACCCTCGGGTTTCTCGAAAGGATAGGCAAGGATTACCTTACCGCGCGGGACTCGGGATCGCACCCGGATGTCGGTGGGGAGCGATAGCTTCGCCGCATGCGCTACGGATTCATCTTCCCCGGCACCGATCCCGAGCTCGCCGTGGAGCTCGCCGAGCTGGCCGAGCAGCACGGCTGGCACGGCTTCTTCGTGTGGGAGGGCATCTGGGCGCCCGACCCCTGGTCCATCCTCGCCGCTGCGGCCGTGCGCACCTCGACGATCCGCCTCGGCACGATGCTGACGCCGGTGCCGCGCCGCCGACCGTGGGAGCTCGCGGGGCAGACGATGACCGTCGACCGGCTCTCGAAGGGCCGCGTCGTGCTCTCGGCCGGGCTCGGCGTGCCCGAGGAGGTCGAGGAGCGGTTCTGGATCTTCGAGCACGACCCCGGCCGACGCGTGCGCGCCGAGCAGCTCGACGAGACGCTCGAGCTGCTGCCGAAGCTCTGGCGCGGCGAGCCGTTCTCCTACGAGGGACGCCACTTCACCGCCCGCCGCACGGAGGAGATGCTGCCGCCGCCGACGGTGCAGCAGCCCGGGGTGCCGATCTGGGCGGTCGGGCTCTGGCCGAGCCAGAAGTCGATGCGCCGGGTCGCCCACCTCGACGGTTGGCTGCCGAACTACGCCCCGCCGGGCGAAGGGGTCGCGGGGCCCGACACGCAGCAGCAGGTGTTCACGCCCGAGATCGGGCGAGAAGCCTACGAGTGGCTGCTCGCCGAGCGCGAGCGGCTGGGTCTCGGCGACCGTCCGTTCGACTGGGTGCAGGAGGGCACGACGGGCGGGATCGATGCGGCGGCGGATGCCGAGATCGTGCGACCCTGGGCCGAGGTCGGCGCGAGCTGGTGGCTCGACACCGACTGGTCGGTGCCGGCCGAGCAGATCGAACAGTATGCGCGAGCGCGCATCGCCGCGGGCCCGCCGGCCGGCTGAGCGAATGACGCGCGGGCGACTAGGCTCATTGCTCGTGCACAGCGCGCGCGCCGCCCGCACCACGCGGGGACTCCTGGTCGCGTCTTCGTCGACCCTGCTCGCCTCGCTCGCGCACACCATCGGCGGGGGCGGCCCGCCCGGCTTCGTCGCCCTCGCGGTGGCCCTGGCGTTCTCGGTGCCGTTCGGCATCCTGATGGTCGGTCGCGGTGCGCGCTGGCCCGGCGCCGCGATCGCCGCGGTGGCGGCGCAGCTCGCCCTGCACGTCACGTTCTCGCTCTCGGCGGGGAGTTCGCCGAGCGGCATCGTCGCGGGCGCCGACCCGCACGCCCTGCACGGCGCGGCCGGGGCCGTCAGTCGTGACGCTTGGCTCGCCGCGGCGGGTACCGGCCAGCTCGGCCATGGCGAGCACTTCGGCGCGGCCATGCCCGTCGCTCACCTCGCCGCCGCCGTGCTCGCGGTCGTCAGCATCGCGGTGGCAGACCGCGCGGTTCGGGCGCTCGGCCGGGTGGCGCGCGGCGTCCTCGTCGCCGCCGCCCTGCTCGTCGTGCCGCCCGTGGAGGCGCCGGCGCGGGTCGCGAGCCCGGCCGAGCACCCGTGGCGCCTGCCGGTGCTGCGCCGTCTCGCCGCGATCGTGGTGCGGCGTGGGCCGCCGTGCGGAGTGGGCGCCGCCTGATCGGCGCACGCTTCCATCTCCCACTTCGCACGAAAGCACCCATCATGACTCCGAAGACCCACGTCCGCCCTGCCTTCCTGACCGCCGCCGCCCTCGGCGCTGGCGCCCTGCTCGCGCTCGGCGCTCCGCTCGCCGCGAGCGCCCACGTCGGCGTCGACTCCACCTCGACCGCCGCCGGCTCCTATACCGTGCTGAGCTTCGGCATCCCGCACGGCTGCGGCACGAGTCCGACCACCACGCTCACCTTCACGATGCCCGAGGGGATCGACCGTGTGACGCCGACCGTCAACGCCGGCTGGACCATCGAGACGGTCGTCGAGCAGCTGCCCGAGCCGAAGATCGATTCGCACGGCGCGAGCGTCGTCGACCGGGTCGCGCAGGTCGTCTACACCGCGACCACACCGCTGCCCAGCGACCTTCGCGACGTCATCGAGCTCTCACTGCAGCTGCCCGCCGACGCCGAGGGGGAGACCCTCGCGTTCCCGGTGCTCCAGAAGTGCCTCGAAGGTTCGACCGACTGGAGCGAGCCCACCGCCGAGGGCGAGGAGGAGCCGGAGCACCCGGCGCCCTCGATCACCGTCACCGCCGCTGAGGAGGGTGGTCACCACGGCGCCGCGAGCCCCGAGCACGGCGACGAGCACGAGGCGGCCGACGCCGCTGCGAGCGACGACGGCACGGCGCGCGCGCTCGGCATCACCGGCATCGCGGTGGGCGTACTCGGACTCGGCGCCGCCATCGCGGCGCTCGCGCTCGGGCGTCGCTCCCGCAAGGCGGACTAGCGCTCAGGCCGCGCCCGGCCGGTCGGACTCGGGCGCGGCCTTCCGCGTGACGTTCCCGTCGCCGCAGCGCGCTCGGTATCGAACGAGCAGGTGGTGCGGAAGGAGGGACTCGAACCCTCACGCCCGAAGGCACAGGAACCTAAATCCTGCGTGTCTACCGATTTCACCACTCCCGCGAGTGCCCGACCAGTCTAGGTGCGCGTGGCTGCGGGGACGGTCGTCGAGTTGTGGATAGATTCCGACCCGCCGACGCCGCGCTCTGGAGGATGGCTGGCATGCCAGATGCCGTCCGCACCCTCTCCCGCCTCGTCCGAGAGCGCGCGATCCGCGAGGGCGTCGATCTGTCGGCCGACCCCGCCGCCGCCGGCCGTGTCGCCCGCGAAGAGGTGCGCCGCTACGGCGAGCGGGCGTTGGCGAGCGGCGGTGAGCCGCTCGGCGACGAGGGCGTGGCGACCGCGGGCGTCCTCGCCGAGCTCACCGGCTACGGGCCGCTGCAGTCGTACTTCGACGACCCCGAGGTGGAGGAGATCTGGATCAACGGGCCCGATCGAGTCTTCGTCGCTCGCAACGGCGTCGCCGAACTGACGCCCGTCACGCTCGAGCAGCGCGAGGTGCGCGAGCTCGTCGAGCGCATGCTGCGGCCGTCCGGTCGCCGCCTCGACCTCTCCCAGCCGTTCGTCGACGCTGCACTTCCCGACGGCTCTCGGCTGCACGTCGCGATCCCGGAGGTGACGCGGGCCTGGTCGGTCAACGTGCGCAAGTTCCGCCGGGGCCTGCACTCGTTGCCGGCGCTCGTCGGGCTCGAGACGCTCAGCCGTGAGGCCGCCGAGTTCCTGCGTATGGCGGTGCTCGCGGGCGCGAACGTGCTCGTGTCGGGCGCGACGCACACCGGCAAGACGACGCTGCTGAACGCGCTCGCGGCATGCGTGAGAATCGGCGAGCGCGTGGTCACCGTCGAGGAGACCTTCGAACTCGATATCGCGGCGCGCGATCTCGTCGCGATGCAGTGCCGTCCGCCGAACCTCGAGGGCGCGGGCGAGATCACGCTCCGCAGGCTCGTCAAGGAGTCGCTCCGGATGCGCCCCGACCGCCTGATCGTGGGGGAGGTTCGCGACGCGGAGAGCCTCGACCTGTTGATTGCGTTGAACTCCGGCATCGCGGGCATGTGCACGATTCACGCGAACTCGGCTCATGACGCGCTCGTGAAGCTCTGCACGCTCCCGCTGCTCGCCGGCCGCAACATCGACGCCGGATTCGTGGTCCCCACCGTCGCGGCCAGCGTCGACGTCGTCGTCCAGCTCGGCATCGACCGCCACGGGCGGCGTCGCGTCCTCGAGATCGTGGCGACCACCGGCGCCCACAGCGAGGCCGCGATCGAGACGGTGCCGATCTTCCGGCGCGTCGATGGCCGGCTCGAGGCGACCGGAAATCGGATGCCTCGGCCGGAGAAGTTCACCGCCGCCGGCTTCGACCCCGGCATCGTGCTCGGCGGTCGCGCATGAGCCTTCCGCCGATCGCCGCGCTCCCGCTGAGCGCGGTGCTCGGGCTCGCCTTCAGCGCCGGCGTGATCCTGGTCCTCGCACCGTGGTTCTGGCCGAAACCCGCAGTGTCCGCGCCGATGGGCACCGCATCGGTCGCACTCGCGCGCGTTCGCGACGAACTCGTGCTCGCCGGCCTCGGCCGAGTACCACTCGCCGTGGCCGTCGCTGCGAGCGGGTGCATGGCCCTGCTGTGCGGGGCGGTCGCCCTCGGCCTGTTCGGCGTGCCGGCGCTCGCCGCGGCCGCAGCCGGCCTCGGGCTGCTGCTCCTCCCGATGTCGGTCCGCCGACGGGCCAACGCGAGACGGCTCGAGTATCGGGCGATCTGGCCGGACGTCGTCGATCACCTCCTGGCCTCGGTCCGGGCGGGCCGCCCGCTTCCCGATTCGCTCGCCGAGCTCGCCCGCCGTGGGCCGGCCGGCCTGCGCGCGGCGTTTACCTCGTTCGCGGAGGGCTATGCGCGCACCGGGGACTTCGGCGGGGAGCTCGAGGCGCTGAAGCACCGGCTGGCCGACCCGACGGCCGACCGCCTGCTCGAGGCCGTCAGGATGGCGCGGGAGGTCGGCGGGACCGAACTGCCGCAGGTGCTGCGCGCGCTGTCCAGCGCGCTCCGCGAAGAGGGGGCGGTCCGCGCGGAAGTGCACGCGCGCCAGTCCTGGTTGCGCAACGCGGCTCGGCTCGGCGCTGCCGCGCCGTGGTTGTTGCTCGGCGTGCTCGCGACCCGCCCCGAAGCGATCCGCGCGTACGACTCGCCGGCGGGCGCGCTGGTCATCGGCGGAGGCGTCGTCGTCACCGTGCTCGCGTATCGGTTGATGCTCGCCATCGGCCGGCTCCGGCCCGAGCGCCGGTGGTTTCGGTGACGCCGTACGCCTTCGCCCTCGGGGTGCTGCTGGGCATCGGGCTGTGGCTCGTCCTGGCCAGCACGCCTCGATTCGGGCGGCGCTCGCTCGTCGAACGCGTCGCACCGTTCGTCGCGGATGTGTCTCCCGGGGCACGCACCGTCCTCGATCGTCGCGCGAGCGATCCCGCGATGGTGTTCGCCGCGATGATCGAGCCGTGGAGCGCGCAGCTGCGGCGGATCCCGACCATGTTCGCGGGTACCCAGACGGTGGCGCTGCGCTTGCGGCAGGCGGCGTGGCGCCGCGGGGCGGAACGATTCCGTTTCGAACAGCTGAGCCTCGCGGCGGGCTCGGCGGTGGTGACGGTCGCGGTGCTGCTGTTCACCCCGCTTGACGCCGCGACGCCCTGGCTCGCCGTGGCGGCGCCCATCCTCGTCGGGACCGCCGCGTCATCGCTCGCCGAGCTGGTCCTCCGGCGCGCGGCCGGCCGACGGCTCGCCCGAATCGACGAGGAGCTGCCCACCGTGCTCGAGTTCCTCACGCTCAGCCTGACGGCCGGCGAGTCCCTCCTCGATGCCGTGCGTCGCATCGCCCGATCCGAGGGCGGCGAGTTGAGCGGCGAGTTCGCACGGGCGGTGGCGGACGCCGGCGCCGGCGCCCCGCTCACCGAGGCGCTCGCCGGGATGCGGGATCGGCTCGCGCATCCGCCGCTCACGCAGGCGATCGATCAGGTGATCGGTGCGGTCGAGCGAGGGGCTCCGCTCGCGTCGGTGCTGCGGTCGCAGGCCGCCGACGCGCGCGAAGCGGCGAAGCGCCGACTCATCGAGTCCGCCGGGCGCAAGGAGATCGCGATGCTCGTGCCGCTCGTGTTCCTCATCCTGCCGGTGACCGTGGTGTTCGGGCTCTTTCCCGGCTATCTGGTGCTGCAGGCGGGCTTCTGAACGGCGCAGCGGAAGACACGTGCCGAGCCGGCACCAGGAAGGGACGACTGATGAGAGATGGGAAGGGAACACGATGGGGATGAATCGGATGCTGCAGCGGCTCGGGAGGCTCGCACGGGAGGAACGGGGCGACGTTCCCGGATGGGTGCTCATCACGCTGATGACCGCGGGCCTCGTCGCCGTGATCTGGGCGCTCGCCGGGCCGGCGCTCGGCGGCATGTTCGAGCAGGCGATCGAGCGGGTGAGCGGGCTCTGAGCGAGGAGATCCGGCGTGGCAGTCCGGACACCGGGCGGTTTCGGGAAGGGGCGCTCGCCGATGAGCGCGGCTCGGCGGTCGCCGAGTTCGCGATGGTCGCCATGCTGCTCACGGTGCTCGCACTCGCCGTCATCCAGCTCGCCCTTGCGCTGCACGTGCGGAACACCGTGCTCGACGCCGCATCCGAGGGCGCCAGATTCGCCGCCCTCGCGGGCGCGGCACCGGACGCGGGTGCCCTGCGGACCCGGGAACTCATCACCACCGCGGTCGGCGCGGCGTACGCCACCGAGATCGAGCAGCTCCGCGTCGAACGCAAGGGCGTCGAACTCGCCCGCGTCACCGTTCGGGCGGCGCTGCCGGTGCTCGGCCTCCTCGGGCCGCCGGGGAGTCTGGAGGTGTCGGGCCATGCGGCGGTCGAGACGATCGAGTGACCGGCCGGGTCGCCGGGCGCGCCCGCACCGGACGGGGAACGAACGCGGCTCGGCCTCGCTCGAGTTCCTCGGGGCCGCGCTCCTGCTCATGCTGCCGATCGTGTACCTCGTGCTCGCACTCGCCGAGCTCCAAGCGGCGACGTTCGCCGCGGAAGGAGCGGCGCGGCACGCAGCTCGGGTCGCCGTTCGCCAGGGCGAGGCATCCGATATCCACCTTTCGGCGAACGCGGCCGTGGAACTCGTGCTCGACGACTTCGGCCGTTCGGACGACGAACGAACCGTTGTCGTCGACTGCGGTGGGGCGCGCTGCGGGATGCCCGGCACGCGGCTGCGGGTGACGGTCGAGCTCGAGGTACGGCTGCCGTTCGCCCCACCGGTGCTCGGACTCGATCGGGTGCTCGTCGTGCCCGTCGAAGCCAGCGCCCTGCAGCCGGTCTCCCGATGGGCGTCGATGGAGGGGGAGAGATGAGCCGGCGCGCGGGCCGATGCGGCCGCGATGCGGAACCGACCACCCCGGCTCGCACGCCGGCGAGCTTCGCCGACGAGCGCGGCTCCACGCTGCCGCTCGTGTTCGGGTTCGCGCTGCTCGCGCTCGCCGTGGTGCTCGTCGTCGCCTCGGCCAGCTCGCTCTACCTGGAACGGAAGCGTCTCCTCGCTCTCGCGGACGGGGCCGCGCTCGCCGCGGCCGACGCCTGGGCGATCGAGGATGCCGTCGCTCAGCTCGACGGGGTGCGCGTCGAGGCCGAGCAGCGTGCGATGCAGGAAGCGGCCGAGGGCTACCTCGCCCAGATCGCGCCGACGGGCGTCGAGCTCGCAGCGGTGGAGTCACGCGACGGCACGAGTGCGACCGTTCGGCTTCGCGGCCTCTGGCGGGCGCCGGTGAGCAGTGAGCTGCTGCCGATCGAAGTCGAGCTCGAGGTCGAATCGACCGCGCGTTCGGTCTTCAGCGTGCCGGCGGAGCCGGAATGAAGCGAGCACGCGCAGACCGAGGCGAGCTCAGCCCGCCAGCGGCGAGGTCAGCTTCGAGGAGCGGTAGCCGTCGCGCGCTCGGGTCGGCTGCCACCGTCGCCAGTGCTTCGTCGACAGCCGGAACGGCAGATGGTCCTGCAGGTGGCGCGCGGCCGGGGCGAGCCGCTCGTCGGCGGGCAGGTTCAGCCAGAGCGAGAGGGCGGAGCCCGCCGTCCCGTAGCTCGCGCGGATTCCGGAGACGCCGAGCCCCCGGCCGTAGCCGTCGACCGCGAAGCCGCCGAACGCCGTCGGCGAGAGCCCGGCGAAGGGGTCGCCCGTTGCAGGGTCGATGAGCTGTACCGGCAGGCTCTGCGAGAGCGTCGCGAGCGATGCCCCGTACTTCGTGGTCGCACCGCTCTCGGCGGCGATCGCCTCGAGCACCTCGGGCACGGCCTCGGGACGCACGTTCCAGTCACGTCGGATCCGCTGCGTCCGGCGTGGCCCGCCCAGCAGCTCGGCCGCGAAGGCCGCCAACCGTTCCGTCGCCGCCGGGTCGCCGCCGGCGGAGATCGAGAAGGTCCACGTCGCGGGCCCGGCCGGCACCGTGCACGCCGCGAGGAAGCGCTCCACCCGCTCATGGGCGTCGGCCGGGCGCTTCACCCGCAGGGAGTGCGCGCCGCCCGCCGCCGCGGGCAGCCCGTCGTACGTCACGACCTCGGGCATCGAGGGCTTCGCTCGGTCCGTCATGACGTCGCCTCCGGCGAACGCGAGTGGAACCACCCGCTCGCGCGCCGCGCGGCGACGAGCTCGGCGAGCGCGGCGAAGGGCGCAGGGTCGTCGATCACGACGAACTCGACCCCCGCGGGCACGTCGGCCGCCGAGGCATCCGTCCCGCCGAACGCGACCACGAGCCGCAGCGACGGGAAGGCGAGTTCCGCCTCGCTCGCACCGGCCCCCGCTGGGAGCACGAGGACCTGCGCCGGGCCGCCGCGGAACGCCCCGGGCGCAGCCGTGCCCGCGAGCGTGGCCGCGAGTCCGCCGTTCAGCGACACGGAGGGCAGGAGCTCGGCGTAGCCGGACAGCGTCAGGCCCTCCGCGGCGAGCGCTTGCCGCAGCCCGAGCATCGGCAGCGCCACGACGACCGTCGGACCGTCGGCGGGAGCGGCGACGATCGTGGTGGGGATCGGCGGGCCATCCGCCGTGATCCCGTCGCCGAGCTCCTCGGCGGCGATCGACCAGAACGACTCCGGCTCCGCGAGCTCGGCGGCGACGACCCGCACCGCCGCGAGCAGCGCGCCCTCGATCACCCGCAGCTCGTGTTCGCTCGCCCCGGCCGAGCGCGCGACGGCGTCGGCGTACGCGTCGCCGAGCACGGCGAGCGCGGCCGGCGACGGCGCGATCGTCTGCGCTGCACCGCTGGCGAGCTCGATGCCGAACACCCGTCCGCTCTCGCGATCGACCCGGAGCTCGGAGAGCCCGGCGTCGCGCGCGACGAGCGCCTGCCGCTCGCCGTCGAACGGGGGCTCCAGCCACTCGCCGGGATACGGCACGGCGCGGGCGGATGCGGTCAGGGACGCGACGATCTCGGCATCGGTGAGCACCACTGCAGGCTAGCCGAGCCCGGCGGGATGAGCCGAGGCGGATGAGTTGAGCCGAGGTGATTGACTGGTGCCCATGACGATCGAGATCCCCGAGCACCTCCTCCGAATCCTCACCGCGCCGGTCTACGGCCACCTCGCCACCGTGCGCCCGAACGGTGAGGTGCAGGTGAATCCCATGTGGTTCGAGTTCGACGCCGAGGCGCAGGTGATCCGCTTCACGCACACCACGAAGCGCGCGAAGTTCCGGAATCTCCAGAACAACCCGGTCATGACGCTCGAGGCGCTCGACGCCGAATCGCCGTTCAAGTACGTCGAGGTGCGCGGCCGCCTCGTCGAGACGGTCGCCGACCCCACCGGCGAGTTCTACGCCCACCTGGGTCGCCGCTACGGCGACGCCGACGCGCAGCCGCCGGCCGACAAGGCCGACCGGGTCATCCTGGTGATGTCCGTCGAGAAGGTCGCCGGGCAGTAAGCGCCGGCAGGTGCCGACGAGGCATCCGAACTCTGGGGGAGCGGCGCCTCAGCCCGTTCCCTCGGCCGGACCCTCGCCGCGGCGTCGCCCTCGGCGACCGGGCACGTAGCGCGGGATCCAGCGCAGCAGCATCCCCGCGCCCACGAAGCCGAGCACGCCGATCGCCGCGCTCGCCGCGGCGAGCGAGACGAGCGAGGTCACCGCGGAGACGACGAGGGGAGCGGCGGCCTGCCCGGCGTCGCCGATGGTGCGGTACGCGCCGAGGAAGGCCGCCGGATGCCGCTTGGGCGCGAGGTCCGCGCCCACCGTCAGGATGACGCCGCTGGAGACGCCGTTCGCGACGCCGAAGAGCACGGCGACCGCGATGAACCAGGCCTCGTTTCCCGGCACGTCGTGCGTGAAGGCGAGGATCAGGTGCCCGGTCGAGAGGCCGACCAGGCCGGGGATCGCGCCCCACAGGCGGCCGAAGCGGTCCATCACCTGCCCGCTGACGTAGAACAGGCAGAAGTCGATCGTCGCGGAGACGCCGATGACGAGCGCGGCCGCCTCGGGCGGCATGCCGATCGACACGGCCCAGAGCGGCAGGATGATCGTGCGACTCGCGCGGACCGCGGCGAGCAGGCCGATGCCGGAGCCCACCCGGGCGAGCACGCCGCGGTGCTCGACGATGGCCCGGAATACGCCCTGCGGCGCCTCCTCGCCGGCGTCGGTCGCGGCGCCGCGGCCGACGCCGAAGACGCGCTCGGGATCCGGGAGCAGCACCAGGACGACGACGACGGCGAGGCAGGCCGCGACGAGTACCCAGAACACCGGCTCGGAGCTCCCCGTCCACGCGATGATCGCAGCGGCGACGAAGGGGCCGACAGCCCAGCCCGCCCGGAAGACGCCGGCGAGCGTGGAGAGCGCCCGGGCGCGCACCCGCGCGGGCACGTAGCTCGTGAGGAAGGCGTGCCGGGCGAGCCCGAAGACCGCGGTGGCGAGTCCGAGCAGCAGGATGCCGATCGCGAGCGCCGTCACGCTCGGCAGCGCGAGCGCCACCACGACGCCGATGACCGCGAGCATGGCCGCGCCGATCATGGCGTTCCGTTCGCCGATGCGGGCGACGAGCCAGCCGGCGGGCAGGTCACCGAGCAGTTCGCCGATCATGAGCATCGCGGCGACGAGGCCGGCGAGCGCGATCGAGGCGCCTCGCTCAGACGCGACGACGGGGATGACCGGGATGATCGCGCCCTCGCCGAGCGAGAAGAGCAGCGTCGGCAGGTAGGCGGGGAGGACGATCGAGCCCCACGAGAACTGGGGCTGGGAGTCGGTCATCGTCTCCGACGCTACACCCGGCGGCGGGACCCGCTGCGCGCCCCGGCGCTCGGGACGATCCGGCTCAGAGCTCGTTGCGGCGGAAGTCGGCCGCGGTCTCGGCGGGCCCGCTGGCGAGGAAGATGCGCGAGGTGTCGCCCGGGTCCGCCGGGTCGTAGAGCACCGTGACCGGCGCGCCGACGGGCGGCACCTCGGCGGCGCGGTACTTCACCGTGCGCTTCACCCAGCGGTCGGTCCCGCTCGCGTCGGTGAACTTCACGGTCAGGGAGAAGAGCACCGAGCTCGCCTCGCCCGACGGCAGCGTGCTCTCGGTGACGACCCCGGGGGCGCGCCGACCGGTGACGAGCATCCGCTCGATGAGCGCGGTGCGACCGGCGCTGCGGCGTCGGCCGGCCACTCCGGCGAAGTACGCGGCGACCGCGAGCACGCCGACGAGGGCGGGCAGCCACCACTGTGCGGCGTAGAAGATCCAGGCGCCGGCGCCCCACGCTTCGTCCTCGCCGAAGGTGGGGTCGATCTGCATGCCGGGCTGATCGGGCGCGGTCCAGGAGGAGCACCCGATCCAGAGGCCGATCGCGAGCCCGAGCAGCACGAGGGTCAGCGGTCCGACGCCGACGAAGCGGGTCGTGTCGCCCGTGAAGCGGTGGTTCCACTTGGCGTAGAGCGCCCAGGCGGCGATGGTCGCGACGATGCCGACCGGGAGCCCGAATGCCGTGTTCGGCATCTGCGATTCCCAGGTGGAGAACACGCTGTTCAGCTCCATGAGCCGGAAGGTGTCGAGGATGCCGGCGAAGCTGTAGCCGATGACGGCGGAGGTCGCGACGAGGAGCAGCGCGAAGGCGGCCGCGGCGAGGGCGGCGCCGGTGCTGCCCTGCTGCCGTTCGAGACGTGCGCGGCGTGCGGCGGCGGGATCGATCGTGCTCACCGCGTCAGCCTAGCGACCCTCGCACGGGGGAGGCGGTGGTTCGTGCACGACGGCGGGCCCGGCCACGACTAGGCTTGGGGACGCCATGTTCGAACTTGACCTGTCGACCGAGATCTCCGCGCTCCGCGCGACCTTCCGTGAAATCCGCGCCGTCGTCGACACCGACGCGCTCGAGGCGGACATCGCCCGCCTCTCGGAGGAGGCCGGCGCGCCCGATCTCTGGGACGACCCCGCGAACGCGCAGAAGGTCACGAGCGCGCTGAGCCACCGTCAGGCGGAGTTCAAGCGCATCACGGGCATCGAGTCGCGCATCGACGACCTCGAGGTGCTCGTCGAGCTGGCGAACGAGGCCGGTGACGAGGACAGCGCCGCCGAGGCGCGCGCCGAGGTCGCGGCCCTGCAGAAGACCATCGGCGACCTCGAGGTGCAGACGCTCCTCGACGGCGAGTACGACGACCGCGGCGCGGTCGTGACGATCCGCTCCGGTGCGGGCGGCGACGACGCCACCGACTTCGCCGAGATGCTCATGCGCATGTACCTGCGCTGGGCCGAGCGTCACGACTACCCCGTGAAGGTGCTCGACATCTCCTACGCCGAGGGCGCGGGCATCAAGTCCGCCACCTTCGAGATCGACGCCCCGTACCTCTACGGCACCCTCTCGGTCGAGGCCGGCACCCACCGCCTCGCCCGCATCAGCCCCTTCGGCGGCGCCGACAAGCGCCAGACGAGCTTCGCCGCGGTGGAGGTCATCCCCATCATGGAGGAGGCGAAGGAGGTCGAGGTCCCCGAGAACGACATCCGCGTCGACGTCTTCCGCTCCTCCGGCCCCGGCGGTCAGTCGGTCAACACGACCGACTCGGCCGTGCGCATCACGCACATCCCGACCGGCATCGTCGTGTCGATGCAGAACGAGAAGTCGCAGATCCAGAACCGCGCCGCGGCCATGCGCGTGCTCCAGACCCGCCTGCTGCTCGCCAAGCGCGAGGAGGAGGCGGCGCAGAAGAAGGAGCTCGCCGGCACGATCACTGCGAGCTGGGGCGATCAGATGCGCTCCTACTTCCTCTACGGTCAGCAGCTCGTCAAGGACCTGCGCACCGGGTACGAGGTCGGCAACCCGGCGGTCGTCTTCGACGGCGACCTCGACGGGCTCATCGCGGCCGGCATCCGCTGGCGCAAGCAGAAGCCGACCGACTGATCAGCTGCGCGCGGCGCGTCAGCCGCGCGACCACTCGGCGCGGAGCCCGCTGAGCAGTGCCCGCACGCCGAGCGCGAAGCTGCGGTCGGTCGGGCGGATGCCTTCGGCGGATGCTCCGGCCGAGCGCGCCGCCTCGGCGGCGGCGAACACCGGCGAGCCCGCTCCCGCGTCGCCCGGCGCCATGATGTCGTCGGGCGCGGCGGCGTCGAGCGCGGAGCCGATGATGAGGGCCTCGAAGGTGACGAGCGCGTCGACGGCCTCGTCCTCGGGGCAGCCTTCGGCGATGAAGCGCCGCACGATGGCGTCGTAGTTCTGCACGGAACGCTCCTGCCCGTCGATCGGGGTCGTCGCGAGCAGCTCGATGCCGGCCGGATGCGCGGCGGTGACGTCGCGGTAGGAACGCGCCCACCTGACGACGGCGGTGTCGAGTGGGACCGCGTCGTCGGCGAACCCGCTCACGTCGAGCTGCTCGGCGAGGGCTCCGCGCATGGCGCGGACCACATCGGCCTTGCCGCCGAAGTAGTGGTAGAGCGCGGGCGGACGCACCTCGAGCGAGCGGGCGAGCGCGGTCATCGTGAAGCCGTCCGGGCCGGCGGTGCGTGCGAGCTCGAACGCCGCGTCGACGATCTGCTCGGCGCTCAGGACCCGGGTCCGCGGACGGCCCGCGCGTCGGGCGCTCGTTTCAGGCAAGAGTCCTCCGGTTTTGCAGTGGCACTTCAGTGAGAGTAGCGTGTGCGCTACAAATTTAAGCACCTTAAATAAAGCGGTCGCAGTCGACCGCTCGGAAGGCGGCGACATGCACTGGAGCTTCGCGGACACCGTGCTCGTGGGCGGGCGCATCATCACGATGGACCCCATGCGTCCCACGGCGGAGGCGATCGCGATCCGCGACGGCCGCATCGTCGCCGTCGGCGACGAGTCGGTGGTGCGCGACTTCCGCGGCGCCGCGACGGAGGTCGTCGACCTCCGCGGCGGCGTCGTCACGCCGGGCCTGATCGACGCGCACATGCACCCCATCCAGGGCTTCGAGCTCGCCGTCGGCATCGACTTCGGCGGCGTCCGCGACGCCGAGACGTTCCTCGCCATGCTCCGCGCCGAGGCGCGCCGCGTCGCCGACGGCCGTGCCGCCGGCGGTTGGGTGCGCGGCTGGAACATCGACTACGACGTCTTCAGTCGACTGCCGATGACGGCCGCCGCGATCGACGACGCCGTCGAGGGGGCCCCGGCCTTCCTGATGTTCTTCGACGGGCACACCGCGCTCGCCTCGAGCGAGGCGCTGCGGCGGGCCGGCATCACCGGGGGGCGCCGCTTCGGCGACACCTCCGAGATCGTCGTGGACGAGCAGGGCCGACCCACCGGCGCGCTGCGCGAGGACTCCGCCTTCGACCTCGTGCTCCGCACCGCGCCGGAGCACAGCGCCGCCGAGATGCGCGAGCTCGTGCGCGGCCTGCTCGGCGGGCTCGCCGAGAGCGGCATCACCGGGGCCTGCATCATGGACGGCAACCCGGGCACCCTCGACCTGCTCGACGACCTCGACCGGACCGGCGCCGGCCTGCCGCTGCGGCTCGTCTCCGCGATGGCGCACAACCCGGGCTACGACGAGGAGCGCACCCAGCACTACCTCGCCCAGCGCGACCGGCACGGCCGGCGCTGGCGCGGCGGGCTCGTGAAGCTCTTCAACGACGGCGTCATCGACACGGGCACCGGCTGGCTGTACGAGCCGGACACGCACGGCGAGGGCCTCAACTCCTTCTGGGCCGACGGCGCCGAGTTCGAGCGCGTCGTGCAGCGGTACAGCGAGGCCGGCTTCCAGATCGCCACCCACGCGATCGGCGACCGAGCGATCGGCACCACGATCGACGCATACCTGAAGGCCGGCGTCCAGTCCGGCCGCGGCGCCCCGCACCGGATCGAGCACCTCGAACTGCTCGCCGACCGCGACCTCGCGAGGCTCGGCCGGACCGGCATCACCGCCTCGGTGCAGCCGCTGCACATGCAGTGGCGCAAGGCCGACGGCTCCGACTTCTGGGCCGAGCGACTCGGCCCGGAGCGCGCCGCGCTCGGCTGGCGGGTGCGCGACATGATCGACGCCGGGGCGATGGTCGCCCTCGGCTCCGACTGGCCCGTCGCGCAGACCGATGCGCGCATCGGCCTCGCCTGGGCGCGCCTCCGGCGCGAGCCCGGCGCCCCCGACGCCCCGGTGTTCGAGCCCGACCAGCGGCTCAGCCCGTACCAGGCCCTACAGGGCTACACGGTCTGGGCGGCCCTCGCCCAGGGCGACCGCGACCTCGGCGTCATCGCGCCGGGCTACCGCGCCGACCTCGTCGTCTGGGAGGACAGCCCGCTCGACGTCGACGCCGACGAACTCCTCGACCTGCCCGTCCGGACCACGATGGTCGACGGGCGCCCCGTGTACGCGGCATCCGCCGCCTGACCCCCACCGAATCAGAGGCCCCCAATGCAAGACGTCGGCGCGCTCGCGCTCCTCCCCGTCGTCACCATCCTCGTCATCGCCGTCGCCACGCGGCGCACGCTCTTCGCGATGCTCTGCGGCACTCTCGTCGGCGCCGTGCTGCTCGGCGGCTGGGAGTTCTTCGACTCCTGGATCGGCTACTTCGGCACCGCCATGGCGGACGAGACCCTGCAGTGGCTCATGCTCGTCGTCGTGCTCTTCGGCATCCTGATCACGCTCTTCGAGCGCTCCGGCGCCGTCAGCGAGTTCGCCGCCTGGGCCGAGCGCTTCGTGAACTCCCGCCGGAAGTCGCTCGTGCTGAGCTTCCTGCTGGCCGTCGTGCTCTTCGTCGACGACTACCTGAGCGTACTCACCGTCGGCACCTCGATGAAGGGCATCACCGACCGGTACCGCGTGCCGCGCACCCAGCTCGGCACCATCATGAAGCTCACGGCGGCGCCCGTCGCGGTGATCGTGCCGTTCTCGACCTGGGCGCTGTTCTTCGCCGGCCTCCTCGAGGCGCAGGGCGTGACGGCGAACGGCTCCGGCTTCGGCGCCTACCTGCAGGCCATCCCGTTCATCTTCTTCGGCTGGATCGCCCTCGCCGTCGCCGCGCTCGTCGCGCTCGGCTGGTTCCCGAAGCTCGGCGTGCTGAAGAAGGACGTCGCGCGGGCGGAGGCCACCGGCGACGTGTTCCCGCTCGGCACCACTGAGGAAGAGCGCGCCGCCGAGGGCGCCGCACCCGTCGACGTCGAGGTCGGCGAGTTCGCCGCGCAGGGCGACGCGGGGGAGCGGGCCGCGGTCGCGGCCCCCGTCGCCGTCGCGACCCGCGCCCCCGGCATCGCGAAGCCGCGGCCCTGGAACTTCGTCGTCCCGATCGCGGTCATGATCGCCGTCACGATCCTCACCGAGGTCGACGTGCTGAAGGGCACCGTGGCCGCGCTCCTCGTCGCGATCATCATGTACACCGCGCAGCGCCGGCTCGGCATCCGCAAGGTCTTCGACGCGGCGTTCGACGGCGTCGGCAGCATGCTCTTCGTCATCGTGCTCACGGCGCTCGCCTTCATGGTGCAGCACATGAACATCGACCTGAAGCTCGCCGACTTCGTGATCGACTCCACCGAGCCGTACATGTCCGGCGCGCTGCTGCCGGCGGTCGTGTTCCTCGTCTGCGGCGTCTACGCCTACGCGACCGGCTCGTTCTGGGACCTCGCCGCCGTGATCACGCCCATCGTCATCCCGCTCGCATTCGCGATGGACGTGAACCCGATCATCGCGGGCGCGGCCGTGTTCTCGGGCGCCGCACTCGGCTCGACGACGTGCCTGTACGGCGACGGCATCATCCTGGCCTCCCGCTCCACCGGCATCAAGCCGCTCAACCTGATGACGGCGATCCTGCCCTACGCCGCGATCGCGGCGGCGCTCTCGCTCGTGCTGTACCTCGTGGTCGGCTTCGCCGGAATCTGAGGCCGACGCGGCCGATCGTCCCGAGTGCGGGCGGCGCGCTGGCGAAATCCAGTGTCGCTGCCCGCATTCGGCGCTCCGCTGCTTAGGCTCGAACACGATGATCCGCTTCGATTCCGTCACCAAGACCTATTCGGGCCAGGCGAGGCCCGCCCTGAACGACGTCGGGGTCGAGATCCTGCGCGGCGAGTTCGTCTTCCTCGTCGGCGCCTCGGGCTCCGGCAAGTCGAGCTTCCTGCGGCTGATCCTCAAGGAGGAGAAGCCGACGAAGGGTGAGATCCACGTCCTCGGCCAGCACCTCGGCTCGATCTCGAGCCGCAAGGTGCCCTACTTCCGTCGCAACCTGGGCGTCGTCTTCCAGGACTTCCGGCTGCTGCCGAACAAGTCCGTCTACGACAACGTCGCGTTCACGCTGCGCGTGATCGGCAAGTCGCGCGGGTACATCCAGTCCGCCGTGCCCGAGACGCTGAAGCTCGTGGGCCTCGACGGCAAGGAGAAGCGGATGCCGCACGAGCTCTCCGGCGGTGAGCAGCAGCGCGTCGCCATCGCCAGGGCCATCGTGAACAAGCCGCAGATCCTGCTCGCCGACGAGCCGACGGGAAACCTCGACCCGGTGACGAGCGCGGGCATCATGACACTGCTCGAACGCATCAACGCGGGCGGCACGACCGTCGTCATGGCGACGCACGAGGCCGGCATCGTCGACCAGATGCAGCGCCGCGTGATCGAGCTCTCCGCCGGTCAGATCGTGCGCGACGAGCTCGACGCGGGCTACGACGGGCAGACCGTGCGCGACGTGAACCTGCCGCCGCGCACCGTGCCCGCCGCGGTCGTCGCCTCGGCGCTCGAGCCCGAGGGCGAGGCGCGCGCCGCCGAAGCCGCAGGCGAGACGCCGCAGCGTGCGCCGCTCGAGCCGATCGCCGACACCGGGATCAGCCCCGCCGCCCCGAAGGTGACGGCGGAGATCATGCGCGAGGCGCAGCCGCTGTACATCGAGCCGGAGGAGACGCGCGTCGCCGTCACCGAGGAGGCCGCGGCGATCACCGCCGCCGCCACCGGGCAGATCGACGTCGACCCCGAGCGCCTCCGCGCCCAGGCCCCGCCACCGGCGGAGGATCCTGAGGGCCCGCCGCTCACCCTCGCCGAACGACTGGGCCTCCGCGCGCCCGGCGGCCCGCGCGCCGATGACGACCAGCAGGAAGTGGGGCCGACGAAGTGAGGATCGGACTCGTACTCGGTGAGGCCGCGAACGGACTTCGCCGGAACGCCTCGATGGTGGTCTCGGTGGTGCTCGTCACCTTCGTGTCGCTCACCTTCGTCGGCACGGCCGCGCTGCTGCAGCTGCAGATCGCGCAGATGAAGAACTACTGGTACGACCGCGCCCAGGTCGCGGTGTACCTCTGCACCTCGCTGTCGAGCACCGCGGGCTGCGTCGACGGCGAAGCGACCGAGGAGCAGAAGTCGGCGGTCGAGGCGCAGCTGAACAGCAGCACCCTCGCGCCGTACATCGACAAGTACTACTTCGAGGACCACCAGCAGGCCTACGACAACTTCCAGGAGCAGTTCAAGGGCAGCCCGGCGGCCGACTACGTCACCCCCGAGGTGCTCAACGAGAGCTTCTGGGTGAACCTGAAGAACCCGGACCAGTCCGACGTGCTCGTCGAGGCGCTCGCGGGGATGCCGGGCGTCGAGTCGGTGAGCGACCAGCGGCGCCTGCTCGACCAGATCTTCGACGTGCTGAACGCGGCGAGCTACTCGGCGATCGCGGTCGCCGCGATCATGCTCGTCGCCGCGGCGCTGCTCATCGCCACGACCATCCGCCTCTCCGCCTTCTCGAGACGCAGGGAGCTCGGCATCATGCGGCTCGTGGGCGCCTCGAACCGCTTCATCCAAACCCCGTTCGTGCTCGAGGGCGTCTTCGCGGGCCTGATCGGATCGTTGCTGGCGGGCGGGGCGGTGGTCGCGATCGTGCAGTTCTTCGTGCAGGGTTACCTGGCGCAGAACCTCGCGTTCACCTTCGTCGACCTCGGCGACGCGCTGCTCGTGGTGCCCTTGCTCATCGTCGTGGGCGTGCTGCTCGCGGCGGTCTCGGCCGGCATCGCGATCACCCGCTACCTCAAGGTCTGATCACGGCACCGGGCCGGGTGGTCTGCGCCACCCCGCCCGGGCCGGTAGACTGAACGGCTCGCCGCGCGCAGTTCGCGGCATCCGTCATTCGCAGCAGACCGTGAGGAGAGGGCCGTGCCCAGGGAACGCGGACAGAAGGTCGTCGCGACCAACCGCAAGGCGCGGCACGAGTACACCATCGAGGACACCTACGAGGCCGGCATCGTCCTCCAGGGCACCGAGGTGAAGTCCCTCCGCGAGGGGCGCGCCTCCCTCGTCGACGGCTACGCCTTCATCGACGGCGGCGAGATGTGGCTCGACGCGGTGCACATCCCCGAGTACACCGAGGGCACCTGGAACAATCACACGCCGCGCCGCAAGCGCAAGCTGCTGCTGCACAAGCAGGAGATCGTGAAGATCAGCCATCGGGTGAAGGACGGCGGCTACACGCTCATCCCGCTCTCGATCTACTTCAGCGACGGCCGGGCGAAGGTCGAGCTCGCGATCGCGAAGGGCAAGCGCGAGTACGACAAGCGGCAGGCGCTGCGCGAACGGCAGGACAAGCGCGAGGCGGATCGGGCCATGTCGAGCCGCCGCCACCTCGGCGAGTAGCGCCGCTCGGGCAGCGCAGGGCGGAGCGGGCAGGGCGGATGCCCAGTGGCGCCCGCTCGGCGTCCGGCCGATGCCCTGGCGGCTCGGGGTAGGCTCGGCTCGATGGAGACTTCGCTTCGGATCCCCGTTCCCGGCACCTACAACTTCCGCGACGTCGGCGGGCTCGTCGCCCGCGACGGGTTCGTGCGGCCCGGGGTGCTCTTCCGCTCCGACGGGCTGCACGCCCTCGGCGACGCGGGCAAGGCCGAGCTGCGCCAGCTCGGCGTCGGCGTCGTCATCGACCTGCGCGACGAGCAGGAGGTGGCGCGCATGCCCGACGACCTCGCCGGGCTCGACGTCGAGGTGCTCCGGCTGCCCGTCTTCGAGGGCTCGGGCGCCTCGCAGGGCATGGCCGGCATCTCGCTCGACGCGCTCTACGAGCGCATCGTCGTGCAGCACTCCTCGGTCGTCGTCGATGCGGTGCGCGAGATCTCCTCCGCCCGCGACCGTTCCGTCGTCGTGCACTGCACGGCGGGCAAGGACCGCACGGGCGTCGTGATCGCGCTGACGCTCCTGGCGGTCGGGGTCGACCGGGATCTGGTGGTCGCCGACTACGAACGCACCGAGCAGAACCTCGCCGGCGAGTGGCTCGAGCGCATGGTCGGCCTCGCCGGCCAGTACGGGGTGCCTGACACCCCGGCGCTGCGCGTGCTCATGGGCGGGAGCCCGCCCGAGGCCATCGACGGCATGATCGAGCTCGTCGAGCGCGACCACGGCAGCGCGCGCGAGTACCTGCTGTCCTCCGGGCTCGCGCTCGAGGAGCTGGCGACGCTCGAGCGGCAGCTCGTCGAGCGCGACTGAGAGCGCGGTTCGCCCGGGAGCCCGGTACCCGACCTCGCTAGCCGGCCGGGGGAGCGTCGAAACGCGCCTCCACGGTCGCCGCGACGACCAGCTCGGCCGGCACGAACTCGGTCGCGGGCTGCGACGCGTCCGCGGCGAAGGCGAGCGAACGCGCGAGGTGCCCCTTCGGCATCGGCGTCGGCCGGGCGTCGAGCAGGCCCGAGTCGGCCAGCTCCACGGGGGAGGGCGCGCCGAGCCCGAGCGCGGAGGCGTACACGCCCGCCTTCGCGACCGCCTCGGCGACCGCGCGCCGCTGCGCCGTCTCGCGAACGCGGGCGGCGGTCGCCTCGGTGAGCCGCCAGTCGACGCCGCCGAGCGAGAGCTCCTCACCGGCCGCCTGCTCGCTCACCCAGGCGGAGAGCGCGGCGAGGTCGCGGAAGACGAGCTCGAGCTCGCCCCTCGCCTCGTGGACCACGGGGAGCTGACGACCCTCGGCGTTGAACGGTCGCTGCGACCAGACCCGCAGCTGTCCCGCCGACCACTGCTCGAGCGCGCCCTCGGCGTCGAGCCGGCGCACCTCGGCGAGCAGCCGCTCGTGCGCGGCGGCGGTGCGGTCGACGACCTGCTGCCGATCGGCCCCCGAGGCGCCGACGGAGAGCTGCACCGCGCCGAGCTCGGGCCAGGCGCGCTCCTCGGCGGTGGCGGTGACGGTGATGAGCGTGCCCACGGGCGACCTCCAGCTGGTTCGGCGTCGACGGGGCCGACGCGGCCGGGAATGGCGGAAGCATCCCGCCTGTTCTAGACTGTAAGGCCGCGCACCCCTCGCCGTCCCGGCGAAGTGCGCGGAACATGGCAACTCCACAGCGTGCGACAACGGCCCTCCGAACGGACGACTCCTCACGGAGGACTCCGGCGGTGCTCATGGGGATGATCGGTTTCGACATCGCCTGTGCGCCCACGAGAAGCGGGCCGAGGATGCAGGGTTATCTCGTGAACGCTCCCTGCGAACAAATAACTGCCAATAAGAAGCAGTCCGACTTCGCCCTCGCTGCCTAAGCGAGTCCGATAGTCCGTCAGTCCGGGTTGGTTCCCGCCCCGGTCCCTGGCGTCATTTAGGGAACTTGCTGCGCGTCGTCGCCTGAGCGACGTGCGGGACTTTTTCAGGCTGGGCTCGTCGACCGAGGTGCCTGTGACAACGGTCGGGGCCGAGCAGAACGCTCCACAGGATGCGCCCGGAGAAGGCGTGGAAACTCAGCGATGGACGGGGGTTCAATTCCCCCCATCTCCACCACCGGTCGTTGTCGCACGCGAATGCCAGCAGACGGGCCGCCCCTCGGGGCGGCCCGTCGTGCGTTCGCCGCCGCGGCATCCCCGTGGCGTGGCATCCCCTAGGCTGGCGATCGTGCGTCCGGCCCTCGACACCACCGCGCTCACCGCGCCGTTCGGGCCGGAGGAGGAGCGCCAGCTCGCGCTCGCCGCCAGGGCCGACCGGCCGTCGCCGCTGGGACTGCTCTGGCGGGCCCTCGGCGCCGGCTTCCTCGCGCTCGTGTTCACCGCGACGTTCCTGGGCGTCCTCGACGAGTGGGTCGAGCGCGGGCCGTGGCCGGCGGCGTTCTTCCTGCTCGTGCTCTGCGGCATGGCCGCGTTCGTCGTCGCGATCAGCATCTCGTCGCTCGGTGCGGCACAGCGGCGGCGGGCGCGTCACCTGCGGCTCGAGCGCTTCGCCCGGGACAACCGGCTGTACTGGATGCCGGAGGGCAACGCGCCCCAGTACCCGGGGACGATCTTCTCGGTCGGAACCACTCGGCTCGTGCGCGACCGGCTGTTCGCCGGCTCGGGCGAGTTCTTCGACGTCGGCGTGCTGCAGGCCATGACCGGCAGCGGCAAGGATCGGCGCACCGTCGAGTGGTCGTACCTGGCGCTGCGGCTCACCCGTGATCTGCCGCATCTCGTGCTCGACTCGACCCGGGACAACGTGCTCGGGCAGAGCTCGCTGCCGGAGACGATGCACCGGGCGCAGCGGCTCTCGCTCGAGGGCGACTTCGACCGGCACTTCGCCCTGTACTGCCCGGCGGGCTACGAGCGCGACGCGCTCTACGTGTTCACGCCCGATCTGATGGCGCTGCTCATCGACGAGGCGGGCGACTTCGACGTCGAGATCGTCGACGACCGGATGACGCTGTTCACCCGTCGCTCCGTCGATCCGCTCGACCCGGAGACCTGGCGGCGCTACGAGCGGATCATGGAGCTCGTGCTGCCGAAGGCCAGGCGGCAGACGCGCCGTTACCGCGACGAGCGCGCCGACGCGGGGGAGACCATCGCGCTCGAGGGGCGCCGGCTCCGCACGGGCGTCCCCTGGAGCGGCCTCGCCATCGGCGTCGGTGTGTTGGCCGGCTGGGTCGTGCTGCGCTTCGTGCTCGGCGGCGGCTGACGCGAGCACGCCGCCGCGTCGGGCGCGGAGCGCGGATGACTCGGCCCGGCGTCGGGGGGCGCCCC
>NZ_BMRJ01000001.1:1656837-1700319 GCF_014648575.1 Agromyces mediolanus
CGTTCCGGCCTGCAGCTGCCCCTGCTCTCGCTCGGGCTCTGGCAGAACTTCGGCGACGACCGTCCGGCCGAACGGCAGCGCGACATCCTGCTGCGCGCCTTCGACCGCGGCGTCATCCACTTCGACCTGGCGAACAACTACGGCCCGCCCTACGGCGCCTCCGAGGTGAACGTCGGGCGCGTGCTCGGCCGCGAGCTCCGCGCGCACCGCGACGAGATCGTCGTGTCGACGAAAGCCGGGTGGGACATGTGGCCCGGGCCCTACGGCTCCGGTGGCAGCCGCAAGTACCTGCTGTCGAGCCTCGACGCCTCGCTCGGCCGGCTCGGGCTCGACTTCGTCGACGTCTTCTACCACCACCGGCCCGACCCCGGCACCCCGCTCGAAGAGACAGCCTCGGCGCTCGACGCCGTCGTGCGCGCGGGCAAGGCGCTCTACGTCGGCATCTCCTCGTACTCCGCGGCCGACGCGCGCACGATGGCGGGGCTGCTCGCCGAGCTCGGTACGCCGCTCACGATCCACCAGCCGTCCTATTCGATGCTGAACCGCTGGATCGAGACCGAGGGGCTGCTCGACGCCGCCGGCGAGCTCGGCTTCGGCGTCATCGGCTTCACCGCGCTCGCGCAGGGCCTGCTCACGGGCAAGTACCTCGGCGGCGTCCCCGAGGGTTCGCGCGCCGCCTCCGACGGCTCGCTCGACCGCACCGTGCTCACCGAGGAGCTCACCGCTCACCTGCGCGCGCTCAACGAGATCGCCGCCTCGCGCGGGCAGTCGCTCGCGCAGCTCGCGCTCGCCTGGGCGCTCCGCGACGAGCGGGTGACGAGCCTCGTGGTGGGCGCGTCGAGCGTCGCGCAGCTCGACGAGAACCTCGACGCGCTCGACCGGCTCGACTTCGACGAGGCCGAGCTGCGCGCGATCGACGAGCACGCGGTCGATTCCGGCATCGACCTGTGGGCCGACGCCCGCGGCGGCGGGCCGGTGCCGGTGCTCAAGCCCGAGTGAGCTGAGCGTGCCCGGCCGGCAGCGCCGGCCGGGCACGCACGCCGGCGCGCGGCGCTCAGGCGTTGTCGATGCGGTGCGCGAGCACCTGGCGCGCGACGAGGTCGTTCGCCACGGCGTCGCCCGTCTCGCCGAAGATCGTGGCGGTCTTCGCCGCCCCGATCGCCCCGCCGAGCAGTGCGCCGCTCGTCATGTCGCGGTGCAGCCGGGCGACGAGCAGACCCTGCGCGTCCGTCATGAAGTCGACGGCGAGGTTGATCACGAACTTCGAGCCGGCCATGGCGCCGAGCCACACGGTGCGCGCGGTGCTGCCGCGCTTCGCGAAGAAGCCGCCGGTCGGCGTCTCGGTGATCGTGAAGCCCTGCGCCTCGAGCGCGCCGCGGATCGCGGCGCGGGCGGCGGCGTGATCGCCGAGGAGGAAGTAGTCGTACGACGAGGCCATCTGGTGCTCCAGTCGGGTCGGGTCGGATGGATGCCGATCGACTCTATCGGCACGCGGCCCCCGTTCGGGTGGTGGCTCGCCTCAGCGCAGGGCGTCGAGCACGAGCTCGTGCAGCGCGCCGTTGGTGGCGAGCGAGCTGCCGTGCTGGGGCCCGGGCTCGCCGGTGATCGAGGTGAAGCGGCCGCCGGCCTCCTCGACGATCGGGATGAGGGCGGCGAGGTCGTAGATCTTCACGTCGAACTCGCCGACGATGTCGATGACGCCCTCGGCGAGCAGCATGTACGACCAGAGGTCGCCGTAGGCGCGGTCGCGCCACACCCGCTCCGAGAGCGCCAGGAGGCGGTCCAGATAGCCGGCGTCGCGCCACTGGGCGAGGCTCTGGAAGCTCAGCGAGGCATCCGCCAGTCCCGAGACCGCGGAGACCGCGAGACGACGCGGCTCAGGGCGCACGCCCGACTCGTCGGGCAGCTCGCGCGTCCAGGCGCCCTCGCCGGTGGAGGCCCACCAGCGGCGGCCCATCGCGGGTGCCGAGACGACCCCGACGACGGGGACGCCGTCGACGGCGAGCGCGATGAGCGTGCCCCACACCGGCACCCCGCGCAGGAAGTTGGCGGTGCCGTCGATCGGGTCGATGATCCACTGCCGGCTCGTGCTGCCCTCGGTGCCGAACTCCTCGCCGATGATGCCGTCGTCGGGTCGCGCGGCAGCCAGTCGCTCGCGGATGGCGCGCTCGACCGCGAGGTCGGCCTCGGTCACCGGCGTGCGGTCGGGCTTCGTCTGCACGTCGAGGTCGACGGCGCGGAATCGGGAGAGCGAGATCGCGTCGGCGAGATCGGCGAGTTCGAGGGCGAGCGCGAGGTCGTCGGCGAAGGAATCGGTCACGGCTTCAGCGTATCGGCCGGGAGTGAACGGCGAGGTTCCGGGCCGGCATCCGGGCGACGCGCCCGGGGTGCGGACGGCCCCGCGCTCGATTGGCGCGAAGGTGGCGGAGCTGATAGCGTGGTCTCTCGGTTCGGTTCGCAAGATCCGCACTTCGCACCTCTAGCTCAATCGGCAGAGCAACTGACTCTTAATCAGTGGGTTCAGGGTTCAAGTCCCTGGGGGTGCACCAGAGCGAAGGCCCCGGCAGCATGCCGGGGCCTTCGTCGTTTCTCGGCGCACGAGCGCTGGCGGCGCCTCGGACCCGCTCGCTCAGCCGCGCTCCCGCTCGACGGCCTCGCGCGCGGACTGCACCTCCGCGACCGCGGCCATCGCCCGGCGCTCGGCGCGCTGCAGGCGGCGCACGGCGATCGTGGGGCTGCCGTACCGCGCCGCGACCCGGTCGTGCTCCTCGTCGACGCCGGTGACGATGTACGCACCGGCGATGAGCACGACCTGGCTCGAGAGGTTCAGCCAGAGCAGCAGCGCGATGATCGAGGCGAACGAGGCCAGCAGCGGGTTCGATGACGCCCCGCCGATGAACAGCCCCGAGAGCACCTGCAGCACGGTGAGCCCGACGCCGCCGAGCAGCGCCCCGGTCCAGAGCGAACGGCGACGCGGCCGGAGCCCGGACAGCAGGCGGAACAGCGCGGCGACGGCCACCGTGTCGATCGCGAGCACCACGAGGATCGAGAGGGCCTGCACGCCGAAGTCGGCGAGGCCGGAGCGCGCGGGGACGCCGAGCCAGTCGAGCACGGAGCCGATCGCGGCGGTGCCGGCCATCGTGACGACGGCGCCCGCCCCGAGCGCGACGCCGAAGCCGACGGCGATCGCGAGGTTCCGCAGCACGGCCCAGACGACGAAGGTCTGATCCGGCGCCTGGTCCGCGAGTTCGCGGAAGGCGATGGCGAGCGAGCCGACCGCGCCGATCGCGGTGCCCACCAGCCCCACGAGGCCGACGACGCCCGCGACGCTGAACGCGACGGGCTGCACGAGCGAGCCGGGGTCGATCGCGCCGCCCTCGCCGACGAGGCCCGGGATGGTCCGGCCGACGGCGTCGACGAGCGCCTGCATGGCCTCGTCGTCGCGGGAGAGCCAGATGCCGGCCACCGAGAAGCCCAGCAGCACACCTGCGAACACCGAGAAGAGCGCCCGGTAGGTGACGCTGTCGGCGAGCATCGGGCCGTGGTGCTCCTGGTACAACAGGAATGCCCGCACGGGCTTCCGTTCGAGCACCCAGGCGACGAGGCGCTTCAGCCAGCCCGCCTTCGAGGGCGTCGTGGTGGCGGGAGTCGTCTCTCGTTCGGCGGCGCTCATAGGGTCAGGCTAGCCAGCGGCCGGAATCCTCGCCGGAGGGTTGACGGCGGCCGCACGTCCCTCCGACAGGAACGCCAGGCGGCGCAGCGATTCCCGGTTCCGCAGCCGCAGCATCGGCTCGCGCAGGCCGCGCGGGAGCCAGCGCGCGGGTCCCGCCGTCGGCTCCTCCTGCAGGCGGACGAGGCATCCGGCCCCGCTCGCCCGCACCTCGATGCAGACCCGGGCCTCCCCGAGCGGCCAGCCTTTGGCCAGGACGGTCAGCGACGTCGCGGTGCGCGCGACGCTCACCGTGCGGTCGTCGAGCAGCAGCGGCCAGGCGCCGACCGAGTGGTGCAGCTCCGCTCCCGGCTCGGGCCAGTGCCGGTCGACCTGCCGCATCCGCGACGCCCCGACGACCCAGGCGGGGTACAGCCAGCCGTCGGCGAGCACGGCGAGCACGGCGTCCGCGGGGCACTGCATTCGGCGTACGTTCTGCGACATGACGTCATGGTGACCGACGGCGCGCACTGCGGTCAGGGGCTTGACGTGGTGCCCGGTTCGGCTCAGTCGTCGAGACCGCGGGCGACGAGCGCCTCGCCGAGGTGGTCGGCGGTGCGCAGCGCGCGCACGATCACGGGCACGGCGACGGCGCGGATCGAGCCCTCCGCGCCGCGCGCCCGGCGGGCGTCGAGCACCTCCGCGACGATCTCGCCGAGGAGGGGGATGGCGCGGATCGCGAGGGCGAGGGCGAGCCCCACTCGGTCGGCGTCGATCCAGCGGCGGAACGGCCGCAGCAGCGTCTGCGCCGCGTCGAGGGTCTCGGTCACCGGCGTCGTGAGCGAGTACACCCCGGCCAGAACGACCGCGAGCAGCAGCCGCAGGGCGACGGTGACGGCGAGCTCCCAGCCGGCGAGGAGCAGCTGGACCGGCACGGCGATCGCCAGCAGCCAGAGCAGCGGCACGAGCTGGCGCCAGAGCAGGCGGAACGGCACTCGGGCGAGCGCGGCGATGCCCGCGACCAGCACGCACGCGCCCCCGAGTACGAGCACCGAGTGCTGCAGCGCGATGGCCGTCACGAGCGCCGCGAGCAGGCCGAGCTTCAGGAGCGCCGGCGCGCGGTGCACCAGCGAGTCGCCCGGGTGGAAGACGCCGATCACGGGCGGCTCCGCTCCTCGGCGGCGTCCTGCGCATCGTCGTCGGCGTCGTCGTCCCCGGCGTCGATATCGCGGTACCGGGGGAGGGCCACCGCGGGCACGTCGTCGCAGACGACACGTCCGCGCTCCATCACGATGACCCGGTCGAAGTCGTCGAGGAGCTCGAGCTGGTGGCTCACGACGACGAGCTGCTCGTCGAGGCCGGCGAGATGGCGCGCGACGCGGCGCGCGTTCCTGGCGTCGAGGAGCGTCGTGGGCTCGTCGGCGACGAGAATCGCGGGATGCCCCACGAGCACGCTCGCGAGTGCCAGCAGCTGCTTCTGTCCGCCGGACAGCCGGTGCGCCGGCCGCTCGGCGAGCTCGGTCAGCCCGAAGCGGGCGAGCGCGGCATCCACCCGCTCGTTCGCCTCCGCCGGGGCGAGCCGGTGCCGGCGCAGGGTGAAGGCGACGTCCTCCCGCACGGTCGGCATGACGATCTGAGTGTCGGCATTGGTGAACACGAAGCCGACGCGGCGGCGCACCTCGCGGCCCTGCTTCGCCACGTCGAGCCCGTCGACGAGCACCCGCCCGGCGTCGGGCTCGACGAGGCCGTTGATCATCCGTGCCAGCGTGGACTTGCCGGAGCCGTTGGCGCCGACGATGCCGATCCGGTGCTCGACGAGCTCGAGGGAGACGTCGTCGACGACCCGCCGTCCGTCGAAACTGCGGCTCACCCGCTCGAACACGATCGCGCTCATGCGGCCCGCTCCACGATCATCGCCACGCCCTGGCCGCCGCCGATGGAGCACGCCGCGAGGGCGGGCCGATCGTCGTCGTCGGCGAGCAGACGGGCGGCGAGACGCACGACGAGCACGGCTCCGGAGGCGCCCCAGGGGTGCCCGAGCGCGATCGCGCCGCCGTCCGCGCTGATCGCCTCCTCGTCGAGCCCGAGCTCGTCGCTCACGGCCAGCAGTTGCGCGGCGAAGGCCTCGGTGATCTCGACAGCGCCGAGGGCACGCGGTGCGACTCCGGCGCGGTCGAGCGCGATCCGAGCGGCGCGGGCCGCGCCGAGACCGGGCAGCGCCGGATCGGATGCCGCGACCGCCGCCGCACGCACGCGAAACGCGGGCAGGCCGAGCTCACGGGCGATCTCGGGCGTCGTCACCGCCATCGCGGCCGCGCCGTCGGAGAAGCCGCAGGAGTTGCCCGCCGTCACGCTGCCCTGCCCGTCCGGAGCGAAGGCGGGGGCGAAGCGTGCGAGCACCGGCGCCGTCAGGCGGGCGTTCGGTCGTTCGTCGGCGGCGACCTCATCGACGGGCACGAGCTCCGCGTCGAAACGGCCCGCCGCGCGCGCCGCAACGGCCCGGGCGTGCGAACGCGCGGCCCAGGCATCCTGGCGTTCGCGCTCGATGCCGCGCAGCCGGGCCACGGCCTCGGCGGCCGGACCCATGTCGGGGTCGGGGAATCCGGCGGGCGCGAACGGTGCCCGGGTGTACGGCGTGCCGTCGGGCCAGCTGCGCTGCGGCGCGGTCGAGGCGGACTCGGCGCCGCCCGCGAGGACGAGCCGGGCGTCGCCCGCGCGGACGCGAGAAGCGGCCTGCAGCACGGCGTCGAGGCCCGAGCCGCACTGGCGATCGACGGTCACGCCGGGCACCTCGTGGCCGAGGCCGGCGCGGAGCGCGGCGATCCGGGCGAGGTCGCCGCCCGGGCCCATGCAGTTGCCGAGGATGACGTCGTCGATCGCCCGGCCGGACGGCGCGACGAGGCGGGCCGTCTCGGCGAGCACGGCCGCGGCCAGTTCGTCGACCGTGCGCGTGGCGAGGCTGCGGGCGGCCGTGCCGATCGGGGTGCGTCGAGCGGCCACGATGACGGCGTTCATGCCCCGACCTCCGCCTCGTGCGCCGCGACGGAGGACACGATGTGCGGGTACCGGCCCGCGGCGAGCTCGCTCGCGACGGCGCCGCGGGCGGGCTTGCCCGAGGGGGTCGTCGGGAGGGCCTCGGCGCGATGCCAGCGCCTGGGCCGCCACGCGGCCGGCAGCGCTTCGGCCGCGGCGAGTGCGAGCCTGGGCTCGGCCGGGGTCGCGAGCTCGACGACCGCGACCAGGCGTTGCCCGAGGAGTTCGTCGGGCTCGCCGAGGACGATCGCGGCGGCGATGCCGGGCAGTTCGCCGAGACGGCGCTCGACGTCCTCGGCCAGCACGGTCTCGCCGGCGACCGTAATCGCGGCGTCACCGCGGCCGAGGATGCGGAACCGCGGCTCACCGGATCCGCCACGGCGCTCCGCGTCGGACTCGACCGGCTCGGCGAGATCGCCGACCGTGGCGAAGCCGTGGGCGTCCCGGCGGAGCATCCCGCCGCCGACGACACCGAGCGCGAGGTAGGGCGAGCGCGCCCAGAGCTCGGAGCCGACGGCGCTCGGGCGCAGCTCGATCTCGACGCCGGGGAAGGGGCGCAGGCCGTCGCCCTCGCCGATGGCGACGAAGGAGAGCTCGGCGGCGCCGTAGTACTCGACGAGCCGCACTCCGCGTGCGGCGGCACGGGCTCGCAGCCGGTCGTGCAGGGCGGCCCCGGCGACGACCGCGGTGCGCGGAGCAGCGGGTCCGTCGAGGAGGCGGGCGAGCCGGGTCGGCGTCGCATGCACGATCGCGCCGCGGTCCGGCTCGTCGCTCGCGGTCGCGCCGAGCTGCAGGGCGTGCAGCGCGGCGTAGAGGTGCATCGAGACGTGCAGCGGGCCGGAGATGCGCACGACGCTGTCGGGGCCCGCTCCGGTCGCCTCGGCGAGCGGGGCCGAGGACGCGAGCCACGACGCGCTGCTGCGGGCGACGATCCTCGGCCGGCCGCTCGGCGCGCTCGAACCGGAGGTGGTCAGGGCGAGCTCGGTTCCCACGGGGAGCGGTTCGGCGGGCACGGCGTCCGCGCCGACGAGCACCGGGCGGCCCCGCTCGAGGCCCGCGACCACGGCCACGAGCGTCTCGACGGGATGCGCCTCCGGTCGGACGACGATGGCCCCGCCGTCATCCGGCAGTTCGAAGGCGGCGACGGCTCGACCGAGCGCGCGGTAGTCGAGCGTCCGCCCGCCGAGGGCGAGTGCCGGACGCCCGCCCGCTCCGCCGAGCCAGCCGCCGCTCACGCGCGCTCGTCGGCCGACGCGTCCGCGCCGCGGCGCCACGGCCACGGCTTCGGTTCGATGAGACCGGGCCAGGCGCGGTGCACGCCTTTCGCGACGAGCACGGTCGCGACGACCTTGATCGCGTCGCCGATGAGGAAGACGGCCGCACCGGCGGCCGCGAGACCGATCGGCGTGGCCGTCACCAGTGCGAAGACGGGGATGCCGACGGCGTAGACCGCGACGATGCCGCCGAGCGCCGTCCAGAGCAGCGCGGGCACGAGCCGGTAGCGGGGGAGCAGCCGTGCGGTCGCCCAACCGATCACGGCGGCGCCGAGCAGCCAGCCCAGCAGGTAGCCGACCGAGGGGCCCACGAAGACGCCCAGGCCGCCGCGCCCGCCGGACAGCAGGGGCAGGCCGGCCGCGACGAGCGCGATGAACAGCAGCACGGCGAGGGAGCCCTTGCGCGCGCCGAGAATCGCGCCGGCCAGCATGACCCCGAGCGTCTGCAGGGTGATCGGCACGCCCTCGGGCCCGAGCGGGATCGCGCCGGGAACGCCGAGCGCGGCGATGAGCGCCGCGAACACGGCGATCTGGGCGAGGTCCCTGGCGGTCGCGCGGCGACGGCGCACGGGCGCGGCGGGTTCGGCCGGAGCGGCCTGCTCGGATCCGGTGCTCGGTGCGGTGCTCATCTGCTGCGTCCCTCTCGCGGAGTCGTCGGGCGGGTTCGCCCGGTTCTCACGCTAGAAGCGCGGCACGACCGCTCGCGCGGATCGCCGTACAAGAATCGACCCCGGATTTTGGACGCCGGTCGCCCAGCGGTTCGGAGAGGCGTCAGGCGGCGCGGGCGTGCAGCGGAGTCTGGGCGGCGGATGCCTCGTCGGCCTCCGCGTCGTGCGCCGGTGCGTCGGCCTCGTCGGAATGGTCCGCCGCTGCGTCGGCGTCGGGCGCCGCGGGCATGGCGACGTGCGCGCCGAGCGGCTCGGCCCAGACGACGAGGGGAGTCGGCTCCCAGTCGAGCGCGAGCTGCTGCTCGCCCTCGGGGACGACGACGGCGACGTTGTCGCGCTCGTCGAGGATGCTGCGGGTGAGCTCGGCGGCGATCTGATGGGTCACGATCGCGTGGAAGATGCGGTCGGAGTCGGCGTCCGTGCGGCGGACGAGCGTCCACTCACCGGAGGAGCCGATGAACTCGGAGAGCTTGCCGTGCAGCAGGTCGAAGATCTGCTCGCCGCGGAGGTCGGCGGCGGAGGGGCGAGGTGCCGGGGCGGCGACGTGCTCCGAGGCTTCGGCGGTGAGCCTCGTGCGGCGCCAGCGGCGGAACATCATACGACCCTCTCGATCTCGTGCAGTGCCTCAAGTCTCGGGCACCAGCACGTCATCGAGCGGGGGACACGCCGCAGAACGGCAGGCGGAGCTTACTCCAGTTCTTCGCGCTTCGTCTCGTCGGCGACGGTGCCGATCGCGACGGCGAGGCTCGCGGCCCAGGCGATCCACATCATGAGCAGTCGCCAGTCGCGGGGGCCGGACATGGTCGCCTTGACGACGCCGATGCCGCTGATGGCGGCACTCAGCACGGCTCCGCTGAAGAGGTACTTGCGCATGCCGCAACGCTACCCGGCGGAGCCCGCCCGCGTCGCCCCCTTGACGGGATCCGTGCGGCGAGGCATCCGCCGTTCGTGACGGGACGGTGAACAGGCGCTGGGAGTCGACCGAGAATCTGACCGATCGGACAGAGTCTGACCGATCGGTCAGCTACCGTCGAAGCATGCCCACCGACGCCACTCTCCCTGCGCGCGCCCGCGCCGGCGACGAACTGCGCCAGGCCGCGCTCGAACAGTTCGCCACCGTCGGCTTCGCCGCGACCTCGCTGCAGCAGATCGCCGACCACGCCGGGTACTCGAAGTCGAGCGTGCTCTACCACTACGCCTCGAAGGAGGCGCTGCTCGAGGCGGCCACCACGCCCGCCATCGAGAAGCTCGAGGTGCTCGTCGCGGAGTTCGCCGCGGGCCGCCGCTCCGACGCGGCGCGCGGCGCCTTCATCGCTCGCTTCGTCGACCTGCTGCTCGGCGAACGCCTCGCCGTGCACCTCTTTGTCAGTCAGGGCCACTCCCTCCGCGGCATCCCCGCGATCGAACGCGGCAACGCCGCGATCCGCGTCCTCGCCGACGCGATCTGCACCGGCGCCTCGCTCGCCGAGCAGATGCGCTTCGGCGTCGCCCTCGCCGGCGCCACCTACGCGCTCGTGGCGGGCGCCACCTTCTTCGACGACGACGAGATGAGCCAGCTCGTCACCTCCTACTCGGACGACGACGTGCGCGCCGCGCTCATCGACGTCCTCACCGAACTGCTGATCCCGGCCGCCGGCCGCTGACCCGGAAGACACCATGGCCCTCCTCCTGCACCGCATCGGCCGCTTCGCCTACCGCCGCGGCTGGCTCGTCATCGTCACCTGGGTGCTCGCGCTCGGCGCGTTCCTCGGCGCCGGCATCGGGCTCGGCGGCCAGCTCCAGGAATCGTTCGCGATCCCCGGCACCGAGTCGCAGTCGGCGATCGACCAGCTCGCCGCCGTGTTCCCGCAGACCGCGGGCGCCTCGGCCCGCGCGGTCGTCGAGGCGCCGGAGGGCGCCTCCGTCGAGGACGCCCCCTACCGGGACGCCATCGACGAGATGTCGAGCGAGCTCGCCGACATCGACGGCGTAGCGAGCGTGCTCGGACCGTTCGACGAGTACGCCGGCGACCAGGTGTCCGGCGACGAGCGCACCGCCATCATCCAGGTGCAGTTCGACGGGCCGAGCACCGACGTCACGCAGGAGCAGCTCGACGCCGTCACCGCCACCAAGGAGCTCGCGAGCGACGCCGGCATGGAGGTCGCCTTCGGCGGCGAGGTGTTCCAGGACACGAGCTTCGGCCTGACCGTCACCGAGGCGCTCGGCGTGCTGTTCGCGGGCGTCGTGCTCTTCATCACCTTCGGCTCGCTGCTCTCGGCGGGCATGCCGCTGCTCACCGCGCTCGTCGGCGTGGGCCTCGCGTTCGGCGGCATCTCGATCGTCGCCGCCATCACGCCGGTCTCCAGCACCGCGCCGATGCTGGCCGTCATGATCGGCCTCGCCGTCGGCATCGATTACGCGCTGTTCATCCTGTCCAGGCACCGAACCCAGCTCGCCCGCGGCCAGGATCCGGAGGAGAGCGCCGCCGAGGCGGTCGCGACGGCCGGCGGTGCGGTCGTCTTCGCGGGCCTCACGGTCATCATCGCCCTGCTGGGGCTCCTCGTGGTCGGCATCCCCTTCCTCAGCGTCATGGGCGTCGGCGCGGCGTTCGCGGTGCTCATCGCGGTCGTCGGGGCGGTGACCCTGCTGCCCGCCCTCCTCGGCGTGCTCGGCAAGCGGCTCGTCCCGAAGCCCGGCAGCCGCGCGCACCGGCGAGCGAACGCCGACGACGACGGCGGCAAGAAGCCCCTCGGCCGGCGCTGGGTCGACACCGTGCTCAAGGCCCCGATCGCCTTCGTCATCGCGATCGTCGGGCTCCTCGGTGCGGCCTCCGTGCCGGCGCTGAGCCTCGACCTGAACCTGCCGAGCGCCGCCACCGATCCCGTCGGCTCCAGCTCGCGCGAGGCCTACGACCTCATCTCCGACGGCTTCGGACCCGGGTACAACGGGCCCCTCATCGTCACGGTCGACATCACCCAGACGACCGACATCTTCGACGACCTCGACGCCATCGGGGCCCGCATCGGCGCCCTCGACGACGTCGCCTACGTCGGCGACGGTATGCCGAACCCGACCGTCGACACCGCGATCATCCAGGTGATCCCGGAGAGCGCGCCCGACGACCCGGCGACGAAGCAGCTCGTGGAGTCGATCCGCGAGCTCGAGCCCGGCATCCAGGCCGACTTCGGCACGCCCATCGCCGTCACCGGCTACACGGCCGTCTCGATCGACATCTCGCAACGGCTCAGCGATGCGCTCGTGCCCTTCGCGCTCATCGTCGTCGGCCTCTCGATCGTGCTGCTGCTGATCGTGTTCCGCTCGGTGTTCGTGCCGGTGAAGGCCGCGCTCGGCTTCCTGCTCTCCGCATTCGGCGCGATCGGCGTGACGGTCGCGGTGTTCCAGTGGGGCTGGTTCGCCGATCTGCTCCACATCGAGCCCGGCCCGATCCTGAGCTTCCTGCCGATCCTGTTGATGGCGGTGCTGTTCGGGCTCGCGATGGACTACGAGGTGTTCCTCGTCTCGGGCATGCGCGAAGAGTTCGTGCGTTCGAAGCAGCAGACGCCGGGCGGGCGTCCGCGCGAAGCGATCGTGCACGGATTCCAGCACGCCGCCCGCGTCGTCACGGCCGCCGCGCTCATCATGTTCTTCGTGTTCTTCGCCTTCGTGCCCGAGGGATCGGGTCCGATCAAGGGCATCGCCTTCGCGCTCGCGATCGGCGTCGCGTTCGACGCCTTCCTGGTGCGGATGACGCTCGTCCCCGCCGCGATGGCGCTCGCCGGGCGCGGCGCCTGGTGGCTGCCGAAGTGGCTCGGGCGCCTCCTGCCCGACGTCGATATCGAGGGAGAGGGTCTGCGCGCCCACCTCGATCAGGAGGCCTGGGCGAAGGCGCGGCCGGCGGCCGTGCTCGCGGAGGGGGCCGTGTTCGGCCTGCCCGAGCGCACGATCGGACCGGTCGACGTTGAGGTGCCCGAGCACGGCGCCCTGCTCGTCCGCGGCAGCGCGGTCGATCGGCGCGTCGTCGTCGCGACCCTCGCCGCCCGCCTCGCGCCCGTCGACGGCCGCCTCGCCGTGCTCGGCCGTCCGCTGCCGGGTTCCGGCGGCGAGGTGCTCCGCCGCGTCGCGATCGCCGAGCTCTCCGCCGACCAGGCGCTCGACGGCGGCACCGTGGGCGAGCTCATCGCCCGTCGGCTCGACGCCACCCGCCCCTGGTACCGGCTCGCGCCGGCTTCGCAGGCCGCCTCGGAGTGGGCGCGCAAGGCGGCGCTCGCGATCGGCGAGCGCTTCGACGGCGACACCCCGCTCGAATCGCTCGGCGCCGTCGCCCGTGCCGTCGTCGCGACCGCCGCGGCCCTCGCCGAACGGCCGAGCGCCGTCGCCATCGACCTCGACGAGGCGCCCGGCGCGGCCACGACCGAGCTCTGGGACGCCCTCGCCGTCCTCGTCCCCGCCGATGTCGCCCTGATCGTCGGCATCGGCCGCTCCGCCCAGGGGCCGGCCGCCGGCAGTCTCTTCGCCGCCCGCGGCGTCGAGACCGTCGACCTCGCGGCCCTTCCGGCCGCGCCAGCTTCCCCCGTTCCCACCGACCACCAGGAGGCCCTGCGATGAGCGGCCGACTCTCCCGACTCTTCGGCTCCACCCCGTCCCAGCGCCGACTCCGCTACGGCGTGCTGCTCGCGGCCGTCGTCGCCGTTCCGCTCGCCGTCGCCGGCCTCGTGTCCGGTGCGGTCGCGGGCGGCAACGACCAGCTCGAACAGATCCCGGCGATCGTCGTGAACGACGACGAGATGGTCACGACCACCGACGCCGACGGCGCCGAGCAGCAGGTGCTCGCCGGCCGGCTCCTCGTCACCGAGCTCACCGGCGGCGAGGCGAGCGGCTTCGACTGGACCATCTCGAACGACGAAGAGGCCGCGAAGAAGCTCGCCGACGGCGAGGCGTACGCGGTGCTCACGATCCCGTCCGACTTCTCTGCCTCGGTCACCTCGCTCTCGGGCTCGAACCCGACGAAGGCGAACCTCGAGATCCGCACCGACGACGCACACTCGTACCTCGCCGGCTCGGTCGTGCAGTCCGTCGGCGACGCGATGACCGCCGCCTTCGGGCGCACGCTCACGCAGCAGTACCTCGAAGGGCTCTACGCCGGGCTCGCCGACTTCGGCGGCTCGCTCGACCAGGCCGCCGACGGCGCCTCCTCCCTCGCCTCCGGCGCGGGCTCGCTCTCGACGGGGGTCGGTCAGCTCTCCACGGGCGTCGCCTCGGCCGCATCGGGCGCCTCGGATGCCGCGAGTGGAGCCGCGCAGTACGCCGACGGCGTGCGGCAGTACACCCAGGGAGTCGACGGGCTCGCCTCGGGCCTGGCTCAGGCGAGCGCCGGATCCGCCGGTCTCGACACGCTCGCCGGTGGAGTGAGCGCCTATGTCGGGGGAGTGAACTCCGCCGTCGGTCAGTTCGGCAGCACCTTCACCACCCTGATCGCGCAGCTCGAGCAGGCGAAGGTCGACAATCCGGAGCTCGCCCCCCAGCTCGATGCCCTCATCGCCCAGCTGCAGGCGCAGGCAGGTGCCCTGCAGCCGCAGCTCGACAAGTTCACGGCCCAGGGCGCGCAGCTCGCCGCCGGAGTGCAGAGCGGCGTCGACCAGACGCAGGCCGGCCTCGCCGAGCTCTCGAACGGGGCAGCGCAGCTGTCCGGCGGTTCCGCCGCGATCCGGGACGGCGCCTCCGGACTCGCTTCAGGCGTCGGCGAGCTCGCGGGCGGACTGAGCCAGCTGTCGAGCGGCGCGTCGAGCGCGGCGACGGGTGCGGGGGAGCTCGCGAACGGCGCCACGCAGTTCGCGAACGGCCTCGCGGACGGCGCCGAGCAGGCGGGCGCGCTCACGAACGTGGACGGCGAGGAGATGGCCGACGTCGTCTCCCAGCCCGTCACAGTGGACACCGCGCGCGACCACGAGATCGCCTCGACCGGTGAGGCCGTCGGCATGTGGTTCGCCCCGATCGGCCTGTGGGTCGGTGCGCTGGCGATGTTCCTCGTGTTCCGGCCGTTCGGCCGCGAGGCGCTGCGCAGCACCGCCTCGACCGGTGGCCTGGTGTGGCGGGCGCTCGCCCGCGCCGGACTCGTCGCGCTCGGTCAGGCGGTCGCGGTCGTCGGGCTGCTGCACCTCGCGCTCGGCGTCTCGTGGTCGCTGCTGCCGCAGACCCTGGCGTTCTCGGCACTCACGGCGCTCGCCTTCACCGCGGTGCACGCCTGGCTGATGACGTGGCTCGGGCGCGGCGGCATGATCATCTCGCTGATCCTCGTCGCGCTGCAGCTCACGACCACGGGCCTCGTGCCGATCGAGGCGCTGAGCGGCCCCTACCAGACGATCAGCCCGTTCCTGCCGCTCACCTGGGCGGTGCAGGGCATGCAGCTCATCGTGTCCGGCGCCGGGGGAGCAGGCGTGGCGGGAGCCGCGGGCGTACTCGCGCTGTTCGCCCTGATCGGTGTGCTCGGCACTGCGATCGTGGTCGGCCGTCGCCGGGGCCTCCGTTCGATCGGCTTCGCCTCCGCGGCGCTCGGCTGAGCCCGTCGGCCCCCTGAGCTTGTCGAAGGGGTGTTGGTTCCCTGAGCTTGTCGAAGGGGTATTGGTTCCCTGAGCTTGTCGAAGGGGTGTTGGTTCCCTGAGCTGGTCGAAGGGGGGCGCCCTTCGACAGGCTCAGGGGACCATGCCGTCCCCCTTCGACAAGCTCAGGGGACCATGCCGCCCCCCTTCGACAAGCTCAGGGGACCATGCCGTCCCCCTTCGACGGGGTCAGGGGACCATGCCGCCCCTTCGACGGGCTCAGGGGGCCACCCAGCGGGCCGTCGGGTGTTGCGGCGGGCTGCGATCGATGCGAGCCTGGCCTCTCGTCCGTGAACGGCCGCCACCGAGGAGCGCAGATGAGCGTCACCGACCAGTCCGCAGGCATCCCCGCCTCGCGTCGAGCGGGCCTGCGGCTCGCTCCGGCGGTCGTCGCGGTGGTGCTCGTGCTCGCCTCGGGCATCGCCACCGCCGCGATGCTGCCCGAGCTCACCATCCGCGTCCTGAGCTTCGCGACCATGCTCGCGGCGCTCGTGTCCGGCATCGCGGCCGTGCGCCGCGGTCCGGCGTGGGTGCGGGCGATCAGCGCGATCGTGGGGGTCATCGCGCTCATGCTCGGGTCGACGTTCTTCGGGCTGACGTACTCGTAAGGCGGCGACCGCCCTTCGACGGGCTCAGGGGGCCGGCCCTTCGACGGGCTCAGGGGACCAGCCCTTCGACGGGCTCAGGGGGCCACGAGCGGCCGAGCGCAAGCCCCCGTGGCCGATGACGGGCGACTGTTAGCCTGGGCAGGAGCCCGAGGAGGGATCTCCATCACCATGCCGGACGCCCAGACGCCCACCACCACCCGCGGTGTTCGCGCCGCCTACGAGATGATCGTCGTGTCGAACCGGCTGCCGGTCGACTACGTCGAATCCGCCGACGGCACGCCGGGCTGGCGCAGCTCGCCGGGCGGGCTCGTCACGGCCCTCGAGCCGGTGATGCGCGCCGAGGACGGCGCCTGGATCGGCTGGGCCGGCGTCGCCGACCGGGAGTTCGAGCCCTTCGCCCACGACGGCATCGAGATCATCCCCGTTCCGCTCACCGCTGACGAGCTCGAGGACTACTACGAGGGCTTCTCGAACGACACCCTCTGGCCCCTCTATCACGACGTCATCGCCCCGCCCTCGTTCCACCGCGAGTGGTGGGACGCCTACGTGCGCGTCAACCGCCGCTTCGCCGACGCCGCGATCGAGGCGGCCGCCGAGGGCGCCGTCGTCTGGGTGCACGACTACCAGTTGCAGCTCGTGCCGAAGATGCTCCGCGAGGCGCGTCCCGACCTCGTGATCGGCTTCTTCAACCACATTCCGTTCCCCGCATACGGCATCTACTCGCAGCTGCCCTGGCGGCGCCAGGTCATCGAGGGACTCCTCGGCGCCGATGTCGTCGGCTTCCAGCGAGCGGCGGATGCCGGCAACTTCACCCGCGCAGTGCGCCGGCTCTTCGGCTACGCGACGCGCGGATCGATCATCGAGGTGCCCGAGGAGGACGGCGAGCTGCGTCGCGTCGTCGCGCGGCACTTCCCGATCTCGATCGACGCCGCGGGCTTCGAGGAGATCGCGCGCCGGCCCGAGGTGCAGGAGCGCGCCGCCGAGATCCGCCGCAACCTCGGCGACCCCGAGACGATCATGCTCGGCGTCGACCGGCTCGACTACACGAAGGGCATCCGGCACCGGATGAAGGCCTTCGGCGAGCTGCTGCGCGACGGCCGGCTCTCGGTCGAGGACGCCACCCTCGTGCAGGTGGCGAGCCCCTCCCGCGAACGCGTCGAGACGTACCGCCAGTTGCGCGACGAGATCGAGCTCATGGTCGGCCGGCTGAACGGCGACCACGGCGAGCTCGGCCATCCCGCCATCTCCTACCTCCACCACGGCTACCCCCGCGAAGAGATGGTCGCCCTCTACCTCGCGGCCGACGTCATGCTCGTCACCGCGCTCCGCGACGGCATGAACCTCGTCGCCAAGGAGTACGTGGCCTGCCGCTTCGACGACGACGGCGTCCTGCTGCTCAGCGAGTTCACCGGCGCGTCCGACGAGCTCCGCCAGGCGGTGCTCGTGAACCCGCACGACATCGAGGGCCTGAAGGACGCGATGATCGCCGCCGTCGAGATGCCGAAGGGGGAGCGCGCCCGCCGCATGCGGGCGCTGCGCCGCCGGGTGCAGTCGAACGACGTCGCCAACTGGTCGGCGACGTTCCTCGAGGCGCTCACCGGCGCCGGCAAGATCCCCGCCGGCGTCTCCGATTCCCTCTCGGCCGCCGTCTCGCGGCTCGCCGGCACCGAGCGCCTGCTCGTCGCGCTCGACTTCGACGGCACGCTCGCGCCGCTCGTCGACCGGCCGGAGGACGCTCGGGCGAGCGCTCGGGCCCGCGCGGCCGTCGAACGGCTGATCGCGAGCGACGACACCCGGGTCGCGTTCGTGTCCGGCCGCTCGCTCGAGAGCCTGCGCGAGGTGGCCGATCCGCCGGAGGGCGTGCTGCTGAGCGGCTCGCACGGCGTCGAGCTGCAACTCGACGACGGGGGAGTGACCATCGAGCTGCGCGATGTCGAGCACGCCCGGCTCGCCCGGCTCACCGAGCTCCTGGAGGATGCCGCGTCGGAGGCCGACGGCGCCTGGGTCGAGCACAAGCCGGCCGGGCTCGCGCTGCACACGCGGCGTCTGCCGGTCACGGTCGGGGCCGCGTTGCAGCACTCCGCGCGCGAGCGCATCGAGGACGAGCTGCCCGGCATCACGGTGCGCAGCGGAAAGGCCGTCATCGAGTTCGCCGTGCGCTCGAGCGACAAGGGCGAGTCCCTCACCCGGGTGCGCCAGTACCTCGGCTCGACGGCGGTGCTCTACGTCGGCGACGACGTCACGGACGAGGACGCCTTCGCGGTGCTCGACGTCGACGACGTGGGCGTGAAGGTCGGGCAGGGCAAGTCGCTCGCCGGCCATCGCGTGCGCGGCACGGAGGACGTCGCGCTGCTGCTGGAGACCCTTGCGGATGCCCGGGAGGCGGCGCGCGAACACACCTCGCGGTAGCCATAGACTCGATGCATGTCGGAGTTCGATCCCAAACCGCGTAGCCGCACCGTCACCGACGGCATCGAAGCCATGACCAGCCGGGGCATGCTCCGGGCCGTGGGCATGGGGGATGCCGATTGGGACAAGCCCCAGATCGGTATCGCGAGCTCCTGGAACGAGATCACGCCCTGCAACCTCTCGCTGAGCCGCCTCGCGCAGGCCGCGAAGGAGGGCGTGCACTCCGGCGGCGGCTACCCGCTGCAGTTCGGCACGGTCTCGGTCTCCGACGGCATCTCCATGGGGCACGAGGGCATGCACTTCTCGCTCGTCTCGCGCGAGGTCATCGCCGACTCGGTCGAGGTCGTCATGGAGGCCGAGCGTCTCGACGGCTCCGTGCTGCTCGCCGGCTGCGACAAGTCGATCCCGGGCATGCTGATGGCGGCCGCCCGGCTCGACCTCTCCTCGGTCTTCCTCTACGCGGGCTCGATCGCGCCCGGCTGGGTGCGCCTGTCCGACGGCACCGAGAAGGACATCACGATCATCGACTCCTTCGAGGCGGTCGGCGCGGTCAAGGCCGGCACGATGAGCGCCGCCGACGCGAAGCGCATCGAGTGCGCCTTCGCTCCGGGCGAGGGGGCCTGCGGCGGCATGTACACCGCGAACACCATGGCCTCGGTCGCCGAGGCGCTCGGTCTCTCGCTGCCGGGCTCGGCCTCGCCGGCCTCGGCCGACCGCCGCCGCGACTACTACGCGCACCGCTCCGGCGAGGCCGTCGTCAACCTGCTGAAGCACGGCATCACCGCGCGGCAGATCCTCACCAAGAAGGCGTTCGAGAACGCGATCGCCGTGGGCATGGCCCTCGGCGGCTCGACGAACATCGTGCTGCACCTGCTCGCGATCGCCCGTGAGGCCGAGGTCGACCTCACGCTCGAGGACTTCAACCGCATCGGCTCGAAGGTGCCGCACATCGGCGACCTCAAGCCCTTCGGCAAGTACGTCATGAACGACGTCGACCGCCGCGGCGGCGTCCCGGTGCTGATGAAGGCCCTGCTCGACGCCGGGCTGCTGCACGGCGACGTGCTCACCGTCACGGGCAAGACCATGGCCGAGAACCTCGCCGAGATGGACCTCCCGCCGCTCGACGGCGAGGTGCTGCACACCCTCGACGACCCGATCCACGAGACCGGCGGCCTCACGATCCTGCACGGCAGCCTCGCCCCCGAGGGCGCGGTCGTGAAGACGGCGGGCTTCGACGCGGCCGTCTTCGAGGGCCCCGCGCGCGTGTTCGAGCGCGAGCGCGGCGCCATGGACGCCCTCACCAACGGCGAGATCAAGCACGGCGACGTGGTCGTCATCCGCTACGAGGGCCCCAAGGGCGGCCCCGGCATGCGCGAGATGCTCGCCATCACCGCAGCCATCAAGGGCGCCGGGCTCGGCAAAGATGTACTACTCTTGACGGACGGTCGATTCTCAGGCGGCACAACCGGCCTGTGCATCGGCCATCTGGCACCCGAAGCAGTCGACGCAGGTCCGATTGCCTTGGTGCGCGATGGTGATCTGATTCGGGTCGATATCGCGGCCCGGTCCATCGACCTACTGGTCGACGAGGCCGAGCTGGCCGCCCGCCGTGAAGGCTGGGCGCCGCTTCCTCCGCGCTACACCCGAGGCGTTCTCGCGAAGTACTCCAAGCTCGTGCGCTCCGCTGCCGAAGGCGCGACCACTGGCTGAGTGCTGCGCTCATTCGCACACCCATTCACCCAGATAGGAATCGCATGCCCACGGAATCCCACCCCGTGCCGTCGCCTGCCCCAGCATCGCCAGGTGCGTCCGAGATCATCACGGGCGCCGAGGCGGTCGTCCGCTCGCTGGAGAATCTCGGCATCACCGACGTGTTCGGTCTGCCCGGCGGCGCCATCCTCCCCGTCTACGACCCGCTGTTCGAGAGCCGCAAGCTCCGGCACATCCTCGTCCGGCACGAGCAGGGCGCCGGTCATGCCGCCCAGGGCTACGCGTCCTCGTCCGGCAAGCTCGGCGTCGCGATCGCGACCTCGGGCCCCGGCGCGACGAACCTCGTCACTGCGATCGCCGACGCCCACATGGACTCGGTGCCGCTGCTCGCGATCACCGGTCAGGTCTTCTCCAACCTGATGGGCACCGACGCGTTCCAGGAGGCCGACATCGTCGGCATCACCATGCCGATCACGAAGCACTCCTTCCTCGTGAAGCGCGCCGAGGAGATCCCGGCCACGATCGCGGCGGCGTACCACATCGCCACGACCGGCCGCCCGGGCCCCGTGCTCGTCGACATCACGAAGGACGCGCAGCAGAACACCTTCGCGTTCCGCTGGCCGCCGAAGGTCGATCTGCCGGGCTACCGGCCGATCACCAAGGCGCACGGCAAGCAGGTGCTCGCCGCGGCCCAGCTCATCGCCGAGGCCGAGCGCCCGGTGCTCTACGTCGGCGGCGGCGTCATCCGCTCCGGCGCCTCCGCCGAGCTCCTCGAGCTCGCCGAGGCGACGAAGACGCCCGTGGTGACCACGCTGATGGCCCGCGGCGCCTTCCCCGACTCGCACCCGCAGCACCTCGGCATGCCGGGCATGCACGGCACGGTGCCCGCGGTGCTCGCGCTGCAGGAGTCCGACCTCGTCGTCTCCCTCGGCGCGCGCTTCGACGACCGGGTCACCGGCAAGGCCGCGCTCTTCGCCCCGAACGCGAAGGTCGTGCACGTCGACATCGACCCGGCCGAGATCTCGAAGATCCGCACGGCCGACGTGCCGATCGTGGGCGACCTGAAGGAGGTGCTCGTCGACCTGCTCGCGGCCTACCGCGACGTGGCCGCGCGCGGCACCGCCGACACCGCCGAGTGGTGGGCGACGCTCGAGGGGCTCCGCAACGAGTACCCGCTCGGCTTCGCGCCGACCTCCGACGGGCTGCTCTCGCCGCAGTACGTCATCAAGCGCATCGGCGAGCTCACCGGCCCCGAGGCGGTCTACGCCGCGGGCGTCGGCCAGCACCAGATGTGGGCGGCGCAGTTCATCAAGTACGAGCGCCCCAACGCCTGGCTGAACTCGGGCGGCGCGGGCACGATGGGCTACGCGGTGCCGGCGGCGATGGGGGCGAAGGTCGCCCAGCCCGACCGCCACGTGTGGGCGATCGACGGCGACGGCTGCTTCCAGATGACGAATCAGGAGCTCGCCACGTGCACCCTGAACGACATCCCGATCAAGGTCGCCATCATCAACAACTCCTCGCTGGGCATGGTGCGCCAGTGGCAGACGCTGTTCTACGACGGCCGCTACTCGAACACCGACCTGAACACCGGGCACGACTCGGTGCGGGTGCCCGACTTCGTGAAGCTCGCCGAGGCGTACGGCGCCCTCGGCATCCGCGTCACGAAGGAAGAGGAGGTCGACGAGGCGATCAAGCTCGCGCTCGAGACGAACGACCGCCCGGTCGTCATCGACTTCGTCGTCTCCGCCGACGCCATGGTGTGGCCGATGGTGCCGCAGGGCGTCTCGAACAGCTACATCCAGTACGCCCGCGATCACTCGCCGGCCTTCAGCGAGGAGGACTGACCATGTCGACCCACGTGCTCTCCCTCCTCGTCGAGGACAAGCCGGGTCTGCTGACCCGCGTGGCGGGGCTGTTCGCCCGTCGCGGCTTCAACATCGAGTCCCTCGCGGTGGGCCACTCCGAGATCGACGGGCTGTCCCGCATCACGGTCGTGGTCGACGTCGAGGAGCTGCCGCTCGAGCAGGTCACGAAGCAGCTGAACAAGCTGATCAACGTGATCAAGATCGTCGAGCTCGACCCCGCCCAGTCGGTGCAGCGCGAGCACCTGTTGATCAAGGTGCGCGTCGACAACACGACCCGATCGCAGGTGCTCGAGGCGGTCAACCTCTTCCGCGCCCGCGTGGTCGACGTGTCGACCGACGCGCTCGTGATCGAGGTCACCGGCGACTCGGGCAAGACCCAGGCGCTGCTCAAGGTGCTCGAGCCCTACGGCATCAAGGAGATCGCGCAGTCGGGTCTCCTCGCGATCGGCCGCGGCGGCAAGTCCATCACCGAACGCGTCTTCAAGAACTAAGCACTCGGCTCCCCGAGCTCGTCGAGGGGAGCGTCGACCCCGTGGTCCCTCCGACAGGTTCAGGGGACCGGATCAAAGGAAAAGGAACAGCAATGGCTGAGATGTACTACGACCAGGACGCCGATCTCTCGATCGTCCAGGGCAAGAAGGTCGCCGTCATCGGCTACGGCTCGCAGGGGCACGCGCACGCGCAGAACCTCCGCGACTCGGGCGTCGAGGTCGTCATCGGCCTGAAGGACGGCTCGAAGTCGATCGCCAAGGCGCAGGAGGCGGGCTTCGAGGTGAAGAACGTCGCCGACGCCGCCGCGTGGGCCGACGTCATCGTCATCCTCGCGCCGGACCAGTACCAGCGTCACATCTACGCCGAGTCGGTGAAGGACAACCTGAAGGAGGGCGACGCGCTCGTCTTCGGCCACGGCTTCAACATCCGCTTCGGCTACATCGAGGCGCCCGAGGGCGTCGACGTCATCCTCGTCGCCCCGAAGGCCCCGGGCCACACCGTGCGTCGCGAGTTCGTCGCCGGCCGCGGCATCCCGGACATCATCGCGGTCGAGCAGGACGCGACCGGCACCGCCTGGGACCTCGCGAAGTCGTACGCCAAGGCGATCGGCGGCACCCGCGCCGGCGTCATCAAGACGACCTTCACCGAGGAGACCGAGACCGACCTGTTCGGCGAGCAGGCCGTGCTCTGCGGCGGCACCTCGCAGCTCGTGCAGTACGGCTTCGAGACCCTCGTCGAGGCCGGCTACCAGCCGGAGATCGCCTACTTCGAGGTGCTCCACGAGCTGAAGCTCATCGTCGACCTCATGTGGGAGGGCGGCATCGCCAAGCAGCGCTGGTCGGTCTCCGACACGGCCGAGTACGGCGACTACGTCTCGGGCCCGCGCGTCATCGACCCCTCGGTCAAGGAGCGCATGAAGGAGGTCCTCGGCGACATCCAGAGCGGCGCCTTCGCCGAGCGCTTCATCGCCGACCAGGACAACGGCCAGAAGGAGTTCCTCGAGCTTCGCGCCAAGGGCGAGCAGCACCCGATCGAGACCACCGGGCGCGAGCTGCGCAAGCTCTTCGCCTGGAACTCCTCGGACGACGACGACTACGTCGACGGCGAGGTCGCGCGCTGATCAGGCGCTGAGCCTCGCGGGAGCGTCGCTCCCACGACCATGAACGGCCCGTCCCGGTTCTCCGGGGCGGGCCGTTCCGCGTCGTCGGGAGCGCCCGCCGGCAGGGCGCGGGAGAGCGACGGAACCGGCGGAACGGCTCCATCTCGAAACATCCGATGTTCCGTGACAGGATGGACGGCGATCGCGGATCGGAAGGACGAGATGACCCCGGATTGGTTCACCGAGGCCCGCTTCGGCCTCTTCGTGCACTTCGGCGCGTACAGCGTCGCGGCCCGGCACGAGTGGGTGCAGAACTACGAGCGGCTGAGCGACGAGGAGTACCGGGAGTACGTCGAGTTCTTCGACCCCGACCGCTTCGACGCGCGCGAACTCGCGCGCACGGCGAAGGCGGCAGGCGCCGGCTACGTCGTGCTCACGACGAAGCACCACGACGGCTTCGCGCTCTGGGACTCGCAGCTCAGCGACTTCACCTCGATGCGCAGCTGCGGTCGCGACCTCGTGCGCGAGACGGTCGACGCGCTCCGCGAGGTCGGCCTCCGGGTCGGCCTCTACTACTCGCTCATCGACTGGCACCACCCCGACTTCACGGTCGATTGGAACCATCCGCGCCGGGACGACGCGGTGGGCGCCGCCCTCAACGAGGGCCGGGACATGGCCCGCTACCGGGCGTTCCTGCACGGCCAGGTGGAGGAGCTCCTCACCGGCTACGGCCCGATCGACTCCCTGTTCTTCGACTTCACCTACCCCGAGACCAAGCAGGGCTGGGCGGGCAAGCGCGCCGAGGACTGGGATGCCGAGCGGCTGCTCGCCCGCTGCCGCGAACTGCAGCCGCAGATGCTCGTGAACGACCGGCTCGGCATCGAGGGTGACTTCGTGACGCCCGAGCAGTACCAGCCGACGAGCCCCATCGTGCGCGACGGCCGGCCGGTGCGCTGGGAGGCCTGCCAGACGACGAACGGGTCCTGGGGCTATCACCGCGACAACGAGGACTACAAGAGCACGCCGCTGCTGCTGCGCATGCTCGTCGACTCGGTCTCGATGGGCGGCAACATGCTGCTGAACATCGGACCGGACGGCCGGGGCGCGATCCCGCCGCGCGACCGCGAGATCCTCGACGGCATCGGGGAGTGGATGGCGCTGCACGGCCGCGCCGTCGTCGGCGCGGGTCACGCCGGCTTCACCCCGCCGCGGGAGGGCGTGTACACGCGACGCGGCGACCGCCTCTACCTGCACCTGTTCACCTGGCCGCTCGGCTTCGTGCACCTGCCCGGGCTCGCCGGGCGCGTGCGGCACGCACGGTTGCTGCACGACGGCTCGTGGCTCAGGCGGAGCGTCACCGACCCCGGCCAGGAGGCGCTGCTCACGCAGCCGGCGGGGCAGGCCGACGGCACGCTGACGATCTCGCTGCCGGTGCGGCGGCCCGATGTCGCGATCCCGGTGATCGAGCTCGTGCTCGACGAGACGGACTGAGCGAGGCAGCCGGACCTGAGTGAGGCATCCGATGTTTCAGCATTCAAACATCGGATGAAAGTTGGCAAATCTTCGATTCGGATGACATGATTGTGCTCGCACCGCCGGTGAACCGGAGCTTTGAGCGAGGAAACACCGGATGAATACTGTTCACTGCCTAGGAGGCGACATTCAATGAAGAAGATCCACGTCGGCGCGGTCGCGGCCGCCGCCGCCGCGGCCCTCGTCATGACGGGCTGCAGCACCGGCGGGGGCGACGCGTCGTCCGACACCGTCGTCATCGACATGTGGGCCGGCAGCCAGTCCGACACGGACGCGCTGAACGCCCAGCTCGAGATCGCGCGCAAGCAGAACCCCGACCTCAAGATCGAACTGCGCACGGCACCGTGGGGCGACTTCTTCACGAAGCTCACCACGAACATGGCCTCCGGCAACATGGCCTGCGTGACCGGGATGAACTCGGGCATGCTGTCGAGCTACACGGACGGCTTCCGGGAGCTGAGCGACGCCGACCTCGAGGCGGCGGGCATCGACCTCGCCGACTTCTCGGCCGGCGCCGACGAGATCCTCAGCAACAAGGGCACCATGTACGGCGTCCCCTTCGACATCGCGACGATGCTCGTCTACTACAACGCCGACCTGCTCGACGCCGCGGGCGTCGCGCACCCCGAGGCCGGCTGGAGCTTCGACGACTTCGAGGCCACCGCCAAGGCGGCCACGAAGGACGGCAAGTACGGCTTCGCCGTGGGCATGGGCGACTTCCAGTGGCAGGCGCTGCCGATCGCGAAGGCCGGCCAGCAGCCCGTCGAGCAGGACGGCACCCTCGCCCTCACCGACCCGGCCTTCGTCGACGCGGCGAGCTGGTACTCGGGCCTCGTCACCGAGCAGAAGGTCGCGGCGCCCGTCGCGAGCGCCTCGGACACCGGCTGGGGCGAGAACCAGTACACCGGCCAGAACGCCGCCATGGCGGTCGACGGCACCTGGAACGCGGTCAGCTACCTGAACAACGACGCCGGCTTCACCGCGGGCATGACGACGCTCCCGAGCGGTGAGAACGGCTCGCTCGGCCTCATCCTCGGTTCGGGCTTCGGCATCGCGAAGAGCTGCAAGAACCCGGACGCCGCGCTCAAGGTGCTCGGCTCCATGCTCAGCCCCGAGGCGCAGGACTACATCGCCTCGTCCGGCCGCAGCTACCCGGCGCGCACCGCCTCGCAGCCGCTCTACTTCGAGTCGATCGACGAGCAGTTCCGCCCGCAGGTCGAGGAGGTCTTCACCAAGGCCTTCGAGCAGGTGCAGGGCCAGTACGTCAGCGACAACTGGTCGAAGGTCGGCACCTACATCCAGCCGCAGCTCGTGAGCGTCTACAACGGTCAGGAGACCATGGAGAACGTGCTCGAGAGCGCGCAGCAGCAGTTCGGCGAATAACAGGAACCCCCACGAGATGTCGACCACCACGTACACGCCTCGCAGGGGGACGCTCGCCAGGACCGAGTCCCGTCAGGCGCTGGGCTTCGTCAGCCCGGCCCTGGCGGGCCTCGCCCTGTTCACGATCGTCCCCGTCGTCCTGTCCATCGTGATGGGCTTCTTCAACTGGCCCACCTTCGGTGACAAGGAGTTCGTGGGGTTCGACAACTACGTCCGCCTGTTCACGCAGAGCCCGGACTTCTGGCCCGCGCTGCGCAACACCTTCGTGTTCGCGCTGCTCTACGTGCCGATCAGCGTCATCCTCTCGCTCCTGCTCGCGCTCTCGCTGAGCTCCCGCATCCGCGGGCGCGGCGCACTGCGGGTGCTGTTCTTCATCCCCGTCGTGACCCCGATGGTCGCGAACGTGCTCGTCTGGAAGATGCTGCTGCAGCCGCAGGGCCTCTTCAACGGGCTCGCGCAGAGCTGGTTCGGGGTGCAGCTGCCGAACTTCCTCGCCGACCCGCAGTGGGCGATGATCATGGTCGTCGTGATGAGCGTCTGGCAGGGCCTCGGCTACAACATGCTGATCTTCTCGGCGGCGCTCGAGCAGCTGCCCGAGTCGGTCGTCGAGGCGGCCCGCATCGACGGGGCGAAGGGCTTCCGGATGATCTGGAGCGTCATGCTGCCGATGATCTCGCCCTCGATCTTCTTCGCGAGCATCATGACGATGATCACCTCGCTGCAGGTCTTCGCCCAGCCGCAGCTGCTCACCGGCGGCGGCCCCGGCAACGCGACCCAGCCGCTCGTGCAGTTCATCTACAACCAGGGCTTCAAGTTCCAGGAGCTCGGCCTGGCCGCGGCGGCCGCGTGGATCCTCTTCGCCATCATCATCGTCCTGACCGCGCTGCAGTTCCGCGCGCAGAAGAAGTGGGTGCACTATGAGCACTGAGCTGATCTCCCCGGTGACCGCCATCGCCGACGCCGAGCACGACGCCGCTCCCGTCGAGCCCGCCGAGCGCCGCGGGCGCGCCCCGCTCACCACCGGCGGACGCATCCGCCTCGTGTTCGCCCACCTGGGCGTCTACCTCGCCGCCCTGATCTTCGTCTCGCCGCTCGTCTACGCCTTCTTCTCGGCGCTGAAGCCGAACTCGGAGATGTTCTCCATGCCGCCGACGCTCGTCGGCTCCGAGCTGCGTTGGTCGAACTTCGCCGACGTGTTCGCGTACGGCCCGTTCCTCACCTACATCGGCAACTCCTTCTTCGTCGCGATCGCGGGCACCCTCGTCGTGCTCACCGTCTCGACGATGGCGGGCTACGCCTTCGGGCGGCTGCGCTGGAAGGGCCGCGACCTCGTCTTCGTGCTCTTTCTCGGCACCCTGATGGTGCCGCAGGAGGTGCTCGTCATCCCGATGTTCCAGGTCATGCAGTGGCTCGGCTGGGTCGACAGCTACCCGGCCCTGATCTTCCCGTTCGCGTTCACCGCGTTCGGCACCTTCCTCATGCGGCAGTTCTTCCGCGGCATCCCCTTCGAGCTCGAGGAGGCCGCCCGCGTCGACGGCGCCGGCCCCATCCGCTCGTTCCTGCAGATCATCCTGCCGCTCGCGAAGTCCGCGGTCGCCGTGCTCGCGGTCTTCACCTTCCTGTCGTTCTGGAACAGCTACCTCTGGCCCCTCATCGTCACGGTCGACTACGCCTCGCACGGCACGCTGCCGATCGGTCTCGCCTCGTTCTCGGGACTGCAGGGCACCCGCTGGGACCTGCAGATGGCCGCGGCGATCATCTCGATGGTGCCGACCACCGTGCTCGTCATCGCCCTCCAGAAGCACCTGGTCAAGGGCATCGCGATGGCGGGGCTCGGCGGCCGCTGAGCCGCGGCCCCGTCCTCCGGCCTCCGCACCGCCTCCGCCGACCGACCCTCAGACGCAGACGGGACACCCCATGCCTCGCACCCCGCTCGCCGCCGGCATCGACATCGGCGGCACGAAGATCTCCGCGGTCATCACCGACGACGACGGCCGTCGCCTCGCCTTCGACCACGTGCCGGCGCCCGCCGCGGCGGGCGGGCCGGCGATGGCAGATGCCGCGGCGGCCCTCGTGCGCCGGCTCGAAGCCGAGGCCGGCGCCGCCGTCGGGATCGCCGGAGTCGGCGCCGCGGGCGTCATCGACCAGCGCAGCGGCACCGTCGTCGCCGCGTCCGCGACCTTCGCCGAGTGGGCCGGCTTCGCGCTGGGCGCGGCCCTGGCCGACCGGCTCGGCGTGCCCGTCGCGGTCGACAACGACGTGAACGCCTTCCTCGTGGGGGAGCTGCGCTGGGGTGCGGCCCGCGGCCAGGCCGACGTGCTCGGCATCATGCTCGGCACCGGGGTCGGCGGGGCGATCGCGCTCGACGGCCGGCTGTTCGCCGGGCACCGCGGCGCGGCCGGCGAGATCGGGCACACGCCGGGCTACGGCGAGCTCGTCTGCACCTGCGGCCGCGTCGGGCACCTCGAGACCCTCGCCTCCGGCCGTTCGATCGAGGCGCGCTACGCGGAGCGCACGGGCGCCGCGGCGCCGATCGTCCGGGGGAGCGAGATCGCGGACCGCGCGCGTGCGGGCGAGCCCGAGGCCCTCGCCGTCTTCGACGCCGCCGGGCGCGCGGTCGGCCTCGCCGCCTCCTCGGCCGCCAGCATGTTCGACCTCTCCTTCGTCGTCATCGGCGGCGGGGTGCGTGCCGCCTGGGACGTGCTCGAGCCCGCCATCCGCGCCGGCATCGACGGCAACCCGCCGGTCTCCGGCTTCCCGCTCGAGGTGCGCCCCGCCGAACTCGGCGCCGACGGCGTCGTGCTCGGCGCCGCCGCCCTCGCCTACTCCGACGCGCCGCACACGATGCCCGCCGGCGCATCCGTCCCGACCGCCCTCGCCGCCCACTGAGAGGACCGACCATGCTGAACTTCGAGACCCGCACCGGCCCCGACTTCGGGGCGCTCGCGCCCACGTACCCGGCGAACACGGTGCCCGAGTGGTACCGCGACGCCAAGCTCGGCTTCTTCGTGCACTGGGGCCTCTACTCGGTGCCCGCCTGGGGCACCGCCCACGGGCCGGGGGGCGTGCCGACCGAGGACGCCTACGCGCACCACCAGTACGCCGAGTGGTACGGCAACACCGTGCGCATCGCCGGCAGCCCCACCTGGCAGCGCCACCAGGACGTCTACGGCACCGGCACGAGCTACGAGGACCTCGCCGATCTCTGGGACGCGAGCGCCTTCGACCCGGACGCCTTCGTCGGCTCCCTCGTCGACGCGGGCGCCCGCTACGTCGTGCCGACGACGAAGCACCACGAGGGCTTCTGCCTCTGGGACACGGCGACGACGCCGTTCAACTCCGCCCGGCGCGGTCCGAAGCGCGACCTCATCGCCGAGTTCCACGACGCCACGCGCGCCGCCGGTGCCCGCTTCGGCGTGTACTTCTCGGGCGCGCTCGACTGGCACGTGAGCGACTTCCCGCCGATCGAGTCCGACACCGACCTCTTCCGGTACCGGCGGAACGACGAGCGCTTCTCGCGCTACGCCGCGGCCCAGCTCGAGGAACTCGTCGAGCGCTTCGGCCCCGACGTGCTCTGGAACGACATCGAGTGGCCCGACGGCGGCAAGGGGCGCGAGGACTACGGCGTCGCCGCGCTGCTCGCGCGCTACTTCGCCCGGGTGCCCGACGGCGTCGTGAACGACCGCTGGGGCGTGCCGTACCACGGCTTCCTCACCCGCGAGTACACGCACGTCGAGCACGCGCTGCCGACGCCGTGGGAGTCCACCCGCGGGCTCGGCTTCTCCTTCGGGTACAACCAGGCCGAGGGGCCGGAGCACTCGCTCTCCGGCGAGGCGCTCGTGCGGCTGCTCGTCGACGTCGTCGCGAAGAACGGCAACCTGCTGATCAACGTCGGTCCGCGCGCCGACGGCTCGATCCCGGAGCTCCAGGCCGCGGCGATGGCCGAGATGGGCGCGTGGCTCCGGCTGAACGGCGAGGGCGTCTACGGAACCCGCCCATGGCTGCGCGCGGCCTCGGAGCACGGCACCCCGCTGCGGTACACGAGCGGCCCGAGCGGCGCCTTCGTGCACGCGCTCGATCCCGCGGCGGGCGAGTTCGCCCTGCCGGCCGAGCTGGCCGCCGCGGTCGCCGGGGCGCACTGGCTGGGCGACGGCGGCGCCGTCGAGTCCGCCGTGCGCGACGGCCGCACCTGGGTCGCGGTGCCCGAGGCGCTGCGCGCTGCGCCGATCGCCGTGCTCGCGGTGCCGGCCTGAGTCAGAGCGCCGCGGAGCGGAGCCACTGCTCGACGCCGGAGACGTGCACCGTCGTCAGCGCCTGGGCGAGCTCCGCGTCGCCGGCCTCGATCGCCTCGAGGATCGCGTGGTGCTCGTGCAGCGTGCGGTCGACCGCGTTCTCCTGCGTGATGCCGCGCCAGATCCGCGCGCGGATCGTGTGACTCGAGAGCGAGTCGATGAGGCTCGCCAGGTAGCCGTTGCCGCCCGCCTGGGCGATGCCGGAATGGAAGTGGAGATCGTGCTCGACCAGTTGCTCGACGTTCGCCTGCCGGTCGACGGCGTCGACCGCCTCGCGCAGCAGCTGGATGGCGTCGGCGTCGGCGTTGCGGGCGGCGAGGGCCGAGGCGGCCGGCTCGAGGATGCGGCGCACCGCGAGGATCTCGAGCACCGACTGGTCGTCGTGCAGGTCGACGACGAAGGACATCGCCTCGAGCAGCAGCGAGGGCTCGAGGCTCGTGACGTAGGTGCCGTCGCCGCGCCGCACGTCGAGCACCCGGATGACCTCGAGCGCCTTGACCGCCTCGCGCAGCGAGGAACGCGAGAGGCCGAGCTGCTCGCTGAGCTCCTTCTCGGGCGGGAGGCGGTCACCGGGGGCCAGCTGGCCCCCGGTGATCATCTCCTTGATACGGAGGATCGCTTCATCGGTGACGGCCATGGGGCGATGTTAGCGTGCGCCGGCGGGTCGGAGCCGCAGGGCCTGCATGCCGCCGTCGACGGCGAGCGAGACGCCCGTCGTGGAGCCCGCGCGCGGGCTCAGCAGGTACGCCACGGCATCCGCGACCTCGGCCGCGGAGACGAGCCGGCCGTGCGGCTGGCGGGCCTCGAGCGCGGCGCGCTCCGCAGCAGGATCCTCTGCGGAGTCCAGCAGGCGACCGACCCACGGGGTGTCCGCGGTGCCGGGGTTCACGGCGTTCACGCGGATGCCTTCGCGCAGGTGGTCCGCCGCCATCGCCAGGGTGAGCGAGAGCACGGCGCCCTTGCTCGCGCTGTAGAGGGCGCGCTGCGGGAGGCCCGCGGTCGCGGCGATGGACGAGGTGTTCACGATGGCCGCAGCGGGGGAGCGGCGCAGGTACGGCAGCGCGGCACGGCTCGTCCGGGCGATGCCGACGACGTTGATGTCGAGCACGCGGTGCCACTCGGCGTCCTCGTTCGCGGCGACGTCGCCCTGGGCGCCGATGCCGGCGTTGTTCACGAGCAGGTCGAGCCGACCGAAGTGCTCGGCGACCTCGGCGACGCCCGCGCGCACACTGTCGTCGTCGGCGACGTCGACGGCGACCGCGAGGTCGGCGTGCTCGGCGCCATCGGGGCGCAGATCGAACACCGCGACCTTGGCGCCGTCGGCGCGCAGGCGCTCGGCGATGGCCGCGCCGATGCCGCTGGCGCCGCCGGTGACGACGGCGACGAGCCCCTCGAGCGGAGCGGTCGATGAGACGACGGGTGCAGGAGTCATCGTGCGGCCTCCACGTAGTGCTGGCGCTGACGGCCGAGGCCGTCGATCTCGAGCTCGACGACGTCGCCGGCGCCGAGGTAGGGGAAGCGGCCGGAGAGCGCGACGCCCTCCGGGGTGCCGGTGAGGATGAGGTCGCCGGGCTCGAGCACGAGGAACTGGCTGAGCTCGTGCACGATCCGGTCGATGCCGAAGATGAGGTCGGCGGTGCGCGAGTCCTGTCGCGGTTCGCCGTTCACCCAGCTGCGCAGCCGCACGTCGTCGGCGTCGATCTCGTCGCCGGTCACGAGCCACGGGCCGGTGGGGCAGAAGCCGGGACCGCTCTTGCCCTTCGACCACTGGCCGCCGGACACGGCGAGCTGCCAGTCGCGCTCGGACAGGTCGTTGGCGAGCACGAAGCCGGCGATGTGCGCCCGCGCGTCGGCGGGGGAGTCGAGGTACGAGGTGCGCCGGCCGATCACGATGCCGAGCTCGACCTCCCAGTCCGTCTTCGTGCTGCCGCGCGGGATCTGCACCTCGTCGTCCGGTCCGATGATCGTGTTCGGCGCCTTCATGAAGAGCACGAGGTGCTCGGGCGGCAGCGAGCCGGACTCCGCCGCGTGCGCCGCGTAGTTCATGCCGACGCAGTACACGGCGGACGGCCGGGCGATCGGCGCGCCGACCCGCAGGGCGGCGGCGTCGGCGAGCTCGGGGAGTTCGCCGGCGGCCACGGCGGCCCGCGCGCGCTCCACGCCGTCCGCGGCGAGGAAGGCCCCGTCGAGCTCGGCGGTCAGCGGGCGCAGGTCGAGGTGGCGCCCCTCGTCGACGACGACGGGGATCTCGGCTCCTGGGGCTCCGAGGCGGGCGAATCTCATCGGGGTCCTTTCGACGGAAGGTCAGCTCTCTCGACCGCGAAATCCGGGCCGGTTCCGGCATTCTCGCACAATTCGCTCCGCTTGACGCGCTAAACATCGGATGTCTATGCTCAGAGCGCCAGAAAGGACGCCATGACCACGATCGCCGACGTCGTCACCCGCGACATCCGCTTCCCGACCTCTCGCACGCTCGACGGGTCCGACGCCATGAACCCCGACCCCGACTACTCGGCCGCGTACCTCGCGATCCGCACCGACGCCGGCGACGGGCTCGAGGGCCACGCCTTCGTGTTCACGATCGGGCGCGGCAACGACGTGCAGGTCGCGGCGATCGACACGCTCCGCGAGCACCTCGTCGGCCGCGACGTCGAGGAGCTGCTCGGCGACATGGGGGCCGCCTCGCGGGTGCTCATGACCGACTCGCAGCTGCGTTGGCTCGGGCCCGAGAAGGGCGTCATGCACATGGCGATCGGCGCGGTCGTCAACGCGCTCTGGGACCTGCGGGCCAAGCGCGCGGGCGAGCCGCTCTGGCTGCACCTCGCCCGGCTCTCGCCCGAGGAGCTCGTCTCCCTCGTCGACTTCCGCTACCTGAGCGACGCGCTCACGCCCGCCGAGGCGCTCGCGATCCTCCGCGCCGCCGAGCCCGGCCGCGAGGAGCGCATCGCGACGCTGCTCGAGCTCGGCTACCCGGCGTACACGACGAGCCCCGGCTGGCTCGGCTACTCCGACGAGAAGCTCGAGCGCCTCTGCCGCGAGGCCGTCGCCGACGGCTTCCCGCAGATCAAGCTCAAGGTCGGCGCGGACCTCGACGACGACCGCCGCCGCCTCGCGATCGCCCGCCGCGCCGTCGGTCCCGGCTACCCGATCGCGATCGACGCGAACCAGCGCTGGGACGTCGCCGACGCCATCGCCTGGGTGCGCGCCCTCGCCGAGTACGAGCTCGCCTGGGTGGAGGAGCCCACGAGCCCCGACGACGTGCTCGGCCACGCCGCGATCGCCAGCGGCATCGCGCCCGTGCGCGTTGCGACGGGCGAGCACGTGCAGAACCGCATCGTGTTCAAGCAGCTGCTGCAGGCGCGCGGCATGGACATCATGCAGATCGACGCCGCCCGCGTCGGCGGGGTGAACGAGAACCTCGCGAACCTGCTGCTCGCGGCGAAGTTCGGCGTACCGGTCTGCCCGCACGCCGGCGGCGTCGGGCTCTGCGAGGCCGTGCAGCACCTCTCGATGTTCGACTTCGTCGCGGTGTCGGGCACGATGGAAGGGCGCATGATCGAGTACGTCGACCACCTCCACGAGCACTTCGTCACCCCCGTCGTCATCGAGCGGGGGCGCTACCTCGCGCCCACAGCCGCCGGTGCGGGCACCGAGATGCTCGCCGCCTCGATCGAGACCCACACCTGGCGCGGCGCGCACGCCGAGGCCACCGCATGAGCCGCGCCCCCGCGCTCGCCGCCCGCATGGGCCGGCTCGGCTACGGCGCCGCCTCGATCGGCAACCTCTATCGCGAGGTGAGCGACGAGGCGGCCGAGGCCGCGCTCGAATCGGCGTGGGCCGGGGGCATCCGGTACTTCGACACCGCGCCGCACTACGGGCTCGGGCTCTCGGAACGACGCCTCGGCGCCTTCCTCGGGCGGATGCCTCGCGGCGACTACGTGCTCTCCACGAAGGTCGGCCGCGTGCTGGAGCCGAATCCCGACTTCGCCGGCGGCGACGACCGGGCCAACGAGTTCGCCGTGCCCGACCGCACGGTGCGTCGCTTCGATCCCAGCGAGGCTGGCGTGCGGCGCAGCATCGAGGACTCGCTCGAACGCCTCGGCGTCGACCGCATCGACCTCGCCTACCTGCACGACCCCGACGTCTACGACCTCGACCGGGGGCTCGCCGAGGGGCTGCCCGCCCTGCAGCGGCTCCGCGACGAGGGGCTCGTCGACGCGATCGGCATCGGCACGAACGACGCGGCGGCCGCGACCCGCGCCGTGCGCGAGGGCGAGCTCGACGTCGTCATGATCGCCGGCCGCTACACGCTGCTCGAGCAGCCCGCGCTCGCCGAGCTGCTGCCCACCTGCGCGGAGCGGGGCGTCGCGGTGGTCGCCGCCGCGGCCTATAACTCGGGGCTGCTCGCCACCGACGAGCCCTCCGCCGCCGCCCACTACAACTACGCGCCGCCGCCCGCGGCGATCCTCGAGCGGGCGCAGCGGCTCGCCGCGGCCTGCCGGGCCGCGGGCGTGCGGCTCCCGGTCGCCGCACTGCACTTCCCGCTCCAGCACCCGGCGGTGCAGGCCGTGGTGGTCGGCTCCGCCCGCGCCGCCGAGGTGCAGGAGAACCTCGCTCGATTCGACACCCCCGTGCCTGAGGGGTTCTGGGCCGAGCTGCGGGAGGCCGGACTCATCCCGTGACCGTCATCGACGCCCACCTGCATCTCTGGGACCTCGACGCCGTCGAGATCCCGTGGCTCACGCCGTCCCTCGGCGCGCTGCACCGCAGCTTCGGCGCCGAGGAGGCCGCGGCGGAGCTGCGCGGGGCGGGCGTCGACGCGGCCGTGCTCGTGCAGGCGGCGGACTCGCTCGCCGAGACCCGGTGGATGCTCCGCACCGCCGACGCACACCCGTGGATCGCCGGCGTCGTCGGCTGGGTGCCACTCGACGACGAGGCCGCCGCGCGGACCGCGCTCGACGGGGAGCTCGCGGGGGAGAGCCGGCTGCGCGGCATCCGCCACCTCGTGCACGACGACCCGCGGGACGAGTTCTTCGCGCTGCCCGCCGTGCGCGCCTCCCTGGTCGAGCTCGCCCGCCGCGGGCTCGTGCTCGACGTGCCCGACGCCTGGCCGCGCCACCTCGGCACGGCGACCGCCGCCGCCCGCGCGACCCCCGAGCTGACCGTCGTCATCGACCACCTCGGCAAACCGCCACTCGGGCGGGCGGGCCTCGACGCCTGGCGCACCGCCCTCGCGGAGTCCGCCGCGCTGCCGAACACCGTCGCGAAGTTCTCCGGCCTCCACTTGCCGGGGACGGTGCTCGACGTGGCGCTCGCCTCCGGGCTGCTGGAGCTCGCGCTCGAGCTCTTCGGCGCCGACCGCGTCATGTACGGCGGGGACTGGCCAATGTCGGTGCCGCACGGCGGCTACGCCGCCACGTACGCCGCGATGCGCGCGGCCGTCGACCGGTTGAGCCCCGACGAGGCGGCCGCCGTCCTCGGCGGCACGGCCACCCGGGTGTACGGTCTGGGCGACGTCGCGTCCCTGCGCACCGCGAGCTGATCGCGCCCCACGAGAGGACCCCTCATGCTGCACGGCATCCACCCGCTGCTCACCGGCGAACTGCTCGCCGCCCTCGACAGGCTGGGCCACGGCGACGAGCTCGTCGTCGCCGACGCGAACTTCCCCGCGTACTCCGTGGGGGCGCCCGTCGTCGAGGCGGCGGGCATCGCCTCGCCCGAGCTGGTCGCGGCGATCCGCACCGTACTGCCGGTGGACGCCTACGAGGGGCCGGCGGTGCTGCTGATGACCTCCGAGGACCCGGAGCCGCCCGCGGTGCAGCGCGAACTCGTGACGGCCGCCGCGGCGGCGCCCGGCCGCGTCGACTCGCTCGAGCGCTTCGCGTTCTACGAGCGCGCCGCGCGGGCCCGCCTCGTCGTGCGCAGCGGGGAGCTGCGCGCGTACGGCAACCTCATCCTGCGCAAGGGCGTCGTGCGCGCCGCCGGGCCGATGGCACCGGCCGAGTGACGAGCGCTAGTTCGCCGCCGGCGTCTCGGCCGGCTCCTCCTCGGCGGGCGTCTGGGCCGGCGCGTCGCTCGCCGGGGCATCCGTGCCGGCCTTGACGGCCTCGACCTCCGCCTCGGAGTAGCCGCAGTAGTTCACGGCCTCGCTCTCCCAGCGCTTGGTGAGCCGGTCCTTGCCCGCGGCGTGCGCCTCGGCGACCGTGCCCTCGTAGATCTGGTTGTCCTGCGACTCCTTGTTCACGTCGGGCACGTCGGCGCAGACGTGGAACACCGAGCCGGACTTCGTCCAGTAGACGAGGTCCTCGCCCGTGAGCTGGGCGACGAGGTTCGACTCCTCGGTGTACTGCTCGACCGACGGGGGGTTGTAGTCGACGCCGAGCGCGACGGCGCCGCCGCCGATGACGATCGCGATGATGCCCGCGATCGCCTTCTGCTTGCCGTCCATGTCCTTGTTCGTGAAGATCAGCACGATCAGCGGCAGGAAGGCGATGACCGCGATGATCGCGCCGAGCTGGTTCTGCACGAAGAAGCGGACCGTGTCCTGCTTCGACGCCGGGTCGAGGCGGTTCGCCTTCTTCCACAGCACCGAGCCGGTGATGGCGAGGGCGCCGATGACGACGGTCAGCCCGATCAGCAGCCAGAGGTTGACCGGGGTCTGCCGGAGCACCCAGAAGATCGCGACGGCCTCGCCCGCGATCGCGAGCAGCCACAGCACACCCGCGATGATGCGGAAGCGGGTGGCCTGCTGCTTCGCCTCGGGCGTCGGCGTCCACCCGGGGGCCGGCTCGGTGGCGTCGCCGGACCCGCCCGCGGCGCTCGTGCGTCCGGAGGCGCCCTTCGACGCCGCCGTCTCGACGCGGACGACCTTCTTCTTCCGCTGCTCAGCCACGCGATTTCCCTCCAGGCGCTCGGATGTCGCGATGAGCCTATTGGACGAGCGGGGCGTGCGAGTAGCCCCCGTGGCACGCGCCGCAACGCCGGTCGAATCGGCATCCCGGCCGTTCGGTACCCTGGCCCGATGAGCCAGGAGCCCCGTCGCCCGCTTCCCGTCGAGATCGCCGTGCAGGATGCGGCCGGCGCCAGGACCGCCCTCGACGGCGGCGCCGCCCGCGTCGAGCTGTGCCTCGCGCTCGGCCTCGGCGGGCTGACCCCGTCAGCTGGGCTGATCGAGGCGAGCGCCGAGCTCGCCGCCGAGCGGGGGGTCGCCGGCTTCACGCACGCGCTCATCCGCCCGCGCGGCGGCGGCTTCGTCTACGACGCCGAGGAGCGCCGGGAGATCGTGCGCGACATCCGCCTGGCCGTGCGGCTCGGCGCCGACGGCGTGGTCGTCGGTGCGCTCGACGAGACGGGCCGGCTCGATCTCGACGCGATCGCCGAGTTCCGGGATGCCGCGGGCGACGCCGACGTCACCGTCCACCGCGCGGTGGACGCCGCCGCCGACCAGCTCGCCGCCGTCGCCGCGCTCGCGGAGCTCGGCGTGCGCCGCGTGCTGACCTCGGGCGGGGGCGCCGACTGCCGCGCCGGCCTGCCGACGCTCGAGCGGATGGTCAGTGCCGTCGAGGGGCGGCTCGAGATCATGGCGGGCGGCGGGGTTCGGATCGAGGACATCCCGGCGCTCGCCGCCGCCGGGGTGGACGCCGTGCACCTCTCGGCCCGCGGCCGCGCCCTCCGCGGCGGGGCGAGCGGTCCCGGGGGCGGGGTCGACGGCTTCGACGAGACCGATGCGGCGCTCGTCGCAGCCGCCGTGGCGGCGGCCGGCTGGGCTGCGACGGACGCCACCGCCTAGGCTGGGAGCCATGGCCCACCCCGATTCCGACGACGAGGCCCTCAGCTGGGCGGGTGACGACGACGCGACGCTCGCCCCGGGCTGGAAGCGCGTCGGCACGCCGACGCCGGCGAGCGGCGAGCGCGCATCGGATGCTCCCTCAGCCGCCGCGCCGGACGCACCCGCGGGCGACGCCGCGACGGCCGTCGACCAGGCGTCCGACGACCGGCCCGTCGAGGAGGACCGCACCGGGCAGACCGGCTCGGTCGAGCTCGTCGTGCTCGGCATCCTCGGCGGGGTCTACCTGCTCTACGCCGTGGGCTGGCTGATCGTCGCGACGACCCCGGCCCCCGAGCTCGCCGACCCGGTGGCGACCTTCATGTACGGCCTCGGCCGCTGGTTCGCGGTGCTCGCGCCGGCGCTCTGGTTCGGCGTCACGATGTGGCTCTGCGCCGAGCGGCATCGCGCCCGGCTGCTCTGGCTCGTCGCCGGGGCCATCCTGCTCGTCCCGATCCCGTTCCTGCTGCGAGGCTGACATGACCGACGCATCCGCTCCCGCCGAGCAGCCGGAGACCTCGAGCGAGCCCCGCACCGACGTCGCGGGCGCCGACGCAGCCGAGGCATCCGCCCGTCCGGCCACGCCGCTCTGGCTCGCCGTCGTCATCGCCGCCGTCACGGGCCTCTTCTACGCCTACGACGTGTGGGAGGCGGTCGGCAACCTCGTCGGCCTGAACCTCTACGCCGACAGCCTCGGCGTCGGGCTCACCGCCTACGGCGTCGTCGTGCTGATCATCGGCGTCGTGCTGCCGTTCCTGGTCTATGCCATCGCCTTCTGGGTCGGCCGGCGACGCGGACCGCTCGGCCAGCTCGCCCTGTTCGTCGTCGGCTACGCGCTCGTGCAGGTGCTGAGCGCCGACGTCGCCGTGCTGTTCGGGCTCAACGGCCTCGACCTGGGCTGAGACCGGCCGCCGGCCCGGCGTCACAGAACGAGACGCTTCGTCACACTCCAGTAGCATTGGCGCAAGGCGCCCCCACGGCGTGTGGCGCATGCACCCCCACCGCAACCCGCGCTTCGCTGCGCGCATGCCCCGAAGGAACCGTTCGTGTCAAAGCCGGTCGTGCTGATCGCCGAAGAACTCTCGCCCGCCACCGTCGACGCCCTCGGGCCCGACTTCGACGTCCGCAACGTCGACGGCACCGACCGGGCGGCGCTGCTGTCCGCGCTCGCCGACGCCGATGCGATCCTCATCCGCTCGGCCACCCAGGTCGACGCCGAGGCGATCGCCGCAGCCAAGAAGCTGAAGGTCGTGGCCCGCGCGGGCGTCGGCCTCGACAACGTCGATGTCAAGGCGGCGACCACCGCGGGCGTCATGGTCGTCAACGCGCCGACCTCGAACATCATCTCGGCGGCCGAGCTCACCATCGGCCACATCCTGAGCCTCGCCCGGCACATCCCCGCCGGCCACGTCTCGCTCTCGGCGGGGGAGTGGAAGCGCTCGGCCTACACCGGCACCGAGCTCTACGAGAAGACCGTCGGCATCATCGGCCTCGGCCGCATCGGCGCGCTCATCACCGCCCGCCTGCAGGCCTTCGGCATGGAGGTCATCGCCTACGACCCGTACATCACGGCCGCCCGGGCGCAGCAGCTCGGCGTGCAGACCGTCTCGCTCGACGAGCTGCTCGAGCGCAGCGACTTCGTGACGATCCACATGCCGCGCACGCCCGAGACGCTCGGCATGATCGGCACCGAGCAGCTGCAGAAGATGAAGAAGACCGCGTACGTCGTGAACGTCGCGCGCGGCGGCCTCATCGACGAGGCGGCGCTGCACGACGCGCTCGTCTCGGGCGAGATCGCCGGCGCCGCGCTCGACGTCTTCGTGCAGGAGCCGCCGAAGGAGTCGCCGCTGCTCGGCCTGCCGAACCTCATCGTCACGCCGCACCTCGGCGCCTCGACCGACGACGCCCAGGAGAAGGCGGGCATCTCGGTCGCCAAGTCGGTGCGGCTCGCCCTCGCCGGCGAGCTCGTGCCCGACGCGGTCAACGTCGCCGGCGGCGTCATCGACCCGTACGTGCGTCCCGGCATCCCGCTCGTCGAGAAGCTCGGCCAGCTGTTCTCGGGTCTCGCGCACGGCGCGCTCACGAGCCTCGACGTCGAGGTGCGCGGCGAGCTCGTCGACTACGACGTCAGCGTGCTGAAGCTCGCGGCGCTGAAGGGCGTGTTCACGAACGTCGTCTCGGAGAGCGTCTCCTACGTCAACGCCCCGCTCCTCGCCGAGCAGCGCGGCGTGCAGGTGCGCCTCATCACCGAGTCGGACAGCCCCGAGTACCGCAATGTCATCACGCTGCGCGGTGCGCTCGCCGACGGCACCCAGGTGTCGGTCTCGGGCACGCTGACCGGGCCGAAGCAGTCCGAGAAGCTCGTCGGCATCGACGGCTACGACCTCGAGGTGCCGATCGCGAAGCACCACATCGTCATGACGTACGCCGACCGCCCGGGCATCGTGGCGATCTACGGCCAGGAGTTCGGCGAGGCGGGCATCAACATCGCGGGCATGCAGATCGCGCGCCGCGAGGCCGGCGGCACCGCGCTCAGCGTGCTCACCGTGGACTCCCCGGTGCCGACCGAGGTGCTCGACCGCGTGCGCGAGGCGATCGACGCGCAGGTCTTCGTCGAGATCGACATCACCGAGTAGGCGTCCCCGCCGCACCGCATTCGACTTGCCCGACTTTCATGAAAGTCGGGCAAGTCGCCGTTTCGGGGATGGCGCGCGCCGGCGCTTGGCGGCGGTGGCATGCACAGCCGGGGGAGCGGCGGATCAGTCGCGCGCGGCGAGCCGCTCGAGCAGGGCGACGAGCTCGTCCATCTGCTTGGGCGTGAAGTCGCCCGTCGAAACCGGGCGATCGACCGCTTCGGCGCGGGTGGCCGCGTGGTAGTAGAGCCCGTCGCCGATGAGCGCGATGGCGATGGCGAGCGAGGGGTCGGCGACGTACTGGCCGAGCACGTCGAGCCAGCGCTGGCGCACCTCGTCGATGGCTCGCCCGGCCTCGCGGTCGCCGCCCTGGGCGAGCCGGACGACGGCGATGAAGCTGCGGTCGAGCGGGGTCTCGATCTGCACGGAGGAGCGCACGAAGTAGGAGATCGGCCCGTCGGGGGCCGTGTCGATGCGCTCGATGTCCTCTTCGATGAGGCGGTGGAGCCGCTCGATGAGCCCTTCGATGAGGGCCTGGCGGGTGCCGAAGTGGTAGAGCAGGCCGCCCTTGGAGACGCCGGCCTCGCGCGCGGTCGCCTCGATCGTGGCAGCGCGCTCGCCTTCGCTCGCGATCAGCTGCTCGAAGGCGTCGAGCACCGCCTCTCGGGCGGCTGGGGGACGGCTCATCGGCACAATCCTAGGTGCGAAGCAGGGCGCATATCTGTTACTATACCAGCCGGACGGTACAGAAACTGAGATGGAAATGAACGAGAACACCAGCACGTCGTCGACCGAACGCCTCGGCCACTCGACGGATCCGACGCCCCGAACGGCCGCCCGGCCGAACGCCGTCGGCGATCCCGCGAGCACGGGCCGTGCGCCCCGCCGCGCCTGGTTCGCGCTGGTGGTGCTGATGCTGCCCACCCTGCTCGTCTCCGTGGACAACACGGTGCTGAGCTTCGCGCTGCCAGAGATCTCGCGCGACCTCGCGCCGACCGCCGCCGAACAGCTCTGGATCATCGACGCCTACCCGCTCGTGCTCGCCGCGCTCCTCGTCGCCATGGGCAGCGCCGGCGACCGCTGGGGCCGGCGCCGCATGCTGATCATCGGTTCGATCGGCTTCGCCGTCGTGTCGGTGCTCGCGGCCTTCGCCCCCACGGCCGCCGCGCTCATCGCGGCCCGCGCCGCGCTCGGCTTCTTCGGCGCGATGCTGATGCCCTCGACGCTCTCGCTGCTGCGCTCGCTGTTCACCGACCGTGAGCAGCGCCGGCTCGCGATCGCGGTCTGGGCCTCCGGCTTCGCGGCCGGCAGCGCCCTCGGCCCGCTCGTCGGCGGCGTGCTGCTCGAGCACTTCCCGTGGGGCTCGGTCTTCCTGCTCGCGGTGCCGGTGCTCGTGCCGCTGCTCGTGCTCGTGCCCATCCTGATCACCGAGAGCCGCGACCCGGCGCCCGGCCGCATCGACGTGTGGAGCATCCTGCTCTCGCTCGCGACGATGGCCCCCATCGTCTACGGCATCAAGCACATCGCGACCGAGGGCGTCGACCTCGTCTCGATCGTGGCGATCGTCATCGGTCTCGTGGCCGGCTACGTCTTCGTGCGCCGCCAGCTCGCGAGCGCGACGCCGATGCTCGACGTGCGGCTGTTCACCACCGGGCCGTTCGGCGGCGCGGTGCTCGTGAACCTGCTGAGCGTCGTCTCGCTCGTCGGCTTCCTCTACTTCGTCTCGCAGCACCTGCAGATCATCGCGGGCCTGTCGCCGGTGAACGCCGGCCTCGCGCTGCTGCCCGGACTCGTCGTGATGATCATCGCCGGCCTCGTGGTCGTGCCGATCTCGCGCCGGGTCCGCGCCCGGGTGCTCGTGCCCGCTGCACTCACCCTGTCGGCCGGCGGGTACCTGGTGGTCGCCTTCGGCGCCTCCGAGGGCTCGATGTCGGCGGTCATCATCGCCTTCGTGATGCTCGGTATCGGTATCGGCATGGCCGAGACGGTGTCGAACGAGCTCATCCTGACGAGCGCGCCGCCGGCGAAGGCCGGTGCCGCCTCGGCGGTGTCCGAGACGGCCTACGAGCTCGGCGCGGTGCTCGGCACCGCGGTGCTCGGCAGCATCATCGCCGCACACTACGCGAGCTCGATGCTCGTGCCGTCCTCGCTCACGGCCGAGCAGGCGGATGCCGCCCGCGAGACGCTCGCCGGGGCGGCGGCGGTGGCGGCGGATCTGCCGGCGAGCCAGGCGCAGCAGCTCATGGATGCGGCGGCGGTCGCCTTCGACGGCGGCGTGCTCGTCACCTCGCTGATCGGCTTCGGCCTGATGCTCGTGGCGGCGACGATCGCGGCGCTCACGCTGCGCAACCCCGACCCGTCGCGGGAGCCCGCCGAGCACTGAGTCCGGCTGGCGCTGAGCTCGGCATCCCCGACAGGCGAACGGGCGGCG
>NZ_BMRJ01000001.1:1700415-1713546 GCF_014648575.1 Agromyces mediolanus
GGCGCGCTGCGCTCCGTGCGCGTGACGCGGTCGCCGGTGGCCGGGTCGATGCTCGTCTGCGAGGTCGCGATCGAACGGCGGCGGCGGGCGAGCAGCACGATGCCGATGATCACGATGACGACGCCGGCGCCCATCAGGATGTAGCCGACGAGCTGCAGGTCGATCCAGTCGACCGTGAGGTTCAGCGCGAACGCGAGGATGGCCCCGATGACGAACAGCAGGATGCCGAATCCGATACTCATGACGGACCCCTTTCACTTCCCGGGGCAGATCGTGCCCCAGTTCGATGAGGCGGATGCCTCGTTCGGGGCCGAGCGTAGCGCGCAGCGCGGCACGCGGGACACTACGCTGGAGGGGCTGGCGCTCGAAGGAGAATTCATGGTAACGACGGTCAAACTCGCGGTCATCCCTGGTGACGGCATCGGTCCCGAGGTCGTGGCGGAGGCGCTGAAGGCGCTCGACGCGGCGACGGCCGACCGTGGGATCGAGTTCGACCGCACCGAGTTCCAGCTCGGTGCCGCCCGCTATCTCGAGACGGGCGATGTGCTCACCGACGACGACCTCGCGGCCATCAAGTCCCACGACGCGATCCTGCTCGGCGCGGTCGGCGGCGTGCCCGGCGACCCGCGCCTCGTCGGCGCGAACATCGAGCGGGGCCTGCTGCTGAAGCTCCGCTTCGACCTCGACCACTACGTGAACCTGCGCCCCTCGGTGCTGTACGAGGGCGTCCGGAGCCCGCTCGCCGAGCCCGGCGAGGTCGACTTCGTCGTCGTCCGCGAGGGCACCGAGGGCCCGTACGTCGGCAACGGCGGCGCCATCCGCACCGGCACGCCGGCCGAGGTCGCCAACGAGGTCTCGGTGAACACGGCGTACGGCGTCGAGCGGGTCGTGCGCTACGCGTTCGGGCTCGCGGCGAGCCGGCCGCGGCAGAAGCTCACCCTCGTGCACAAGACGAACGTGCTCGTGTTCGCCGGCTCCCTGTGGAAGCGCACCGTCGACCGGGTCGCCGAGGAGTTCCCCGAGGTGACCGTCGACTATCTGCACGTCGACGCCGCGACGATCTTCCTCGTCACGGATCCTGGTAGATTCGACGTCATCGTCACGGACAACCTCTTCGGCGACATCCTCACCGATCTGGCCGGCGCAATCAGCGGCGGCATCGGACTCGCGGCCTCGGGCAACATCAACCCCGACGGCACGTTCCCGAGCATGTTCGAGCCGGTGCACGGTTCCGCGCCGGACATCGCCGGGAAGGGCATCGCCGACCCGACCGCCGCCATCGGCTCCGTCGCGCTCCTCCTCCGCCACCTCGGCGAGGCCGAAGCGGCCGAGCGGGTGGAGCGGGCGATCGCCGCCGACGTCGCCGAGCGCGGCGACCGGCCCCGATCGACCTCCGAGATCGGCGACCAGATCGCGGCACGCATCCAGGCCCTGCAGCCCGCGCACTCGTAGCATCCGAAGCATCCGAAAGAAGACGACCATGACCATCGACCTTCCCCTTCAGGCCCCCACCGCCGCCGGTCTCATCTGGCAGACCGTGCGCAACCCCGACGCGAAGTCCGACGCCGAGCGCGAGGCGATCCTCGCCGACCCGGGCTTCGGCCAGCACTTCACCGACCACATGGTCGACGTCTGCTGGAGCGAGAAGGGCGGCTGGCACCGCCCGCGCGTCTCGCCGTACGGTCCGATTCAGCTCGACCCGGCCGCCGCGGTGCTGCACTACGCGCAGGAGATCTTCGAGGGCCTGAAGGCCTACCGTCACGCCGACGGCTCGATCTGGACGTTCCGCCCGCAGGCGAACGCCGCGCGGATGCAGCGCTCGGCCAAGCGCATGGCGCTGCCGGAGCTGCCCGAGTCGATCTTCCTCGACTCGATCCGCCAGCTCATCGCCGTCGACGGCGCCTGGGTGCCGAGCGCCGACGAGACGAGCCTGTACCTGCGCCCGTTCATGTTCGCGAAGGAGGCGTTCCTCGGCGTCCGCTCGGCGAAGAAGGTCGCGTACTACCTCATCGCGAGCCCCGCGACGGCGTACTTCCCGGGCGGAGTGAAGCCCGTGAACATCTGGCTCTCGACCGAGTACGCGCGCGCCGGCAAGGGCGGCACGGGCGCGGCGAAGACCGGCGGCAACTACGCGTCGAGCCTGCTGCCGCAGGCCGAGGCCGCCGAGCGCGGCTGCCAGCAGGTGCTGTTCCTCGACGACGACGGCAACCTCGAGGAGCTCGGCGGCATGAATGTCGTGCTCGTCACGAAGGACGGCCGCCTCATCACGCCCGAGTCGGACTCGATCCTCGAGGGCATCACGCGCGACTCGATCCTGCAGCTCGCCCGCGACCGCGGCCTCACGGTCGAGCACCGCAAGGTCTCGATCGACGAGTGGCGCGAGGGGGCGGCATCCGGCGAGATCGTCGGCGCCTTCGCCTGCGGCACCGCCGCGGTGGTCGTGCCGATCGGGCGCCTGCTCGCCGAGGACTTCGAGATCGTGCACGAGGGCGACGCCGCAGCCGAGCTCGCGCTGTCGCTGCGCGACGAGCTCACGGGCATCCAGTACGGCCGAGTCGAGGACCGCCACGGCTGGATGGTCCGGCTCGACGCATGACGACGGCTCCCACGGAGCGCGCGACGGCCGGGTCCCTTCGGATCCGGCCGTTCGCCGTCTCGGACACCGAAGCGGTCGTGGCGCTCTGGCGCGCGGCCGGGCTCGTGAAGCCCTGGAACGACCCGTACCTCGACATCGAGCGCAAACTCACGGTGCAGCCGGAGCTCTTCCTCGTGGCTGAGGCGACCGGCCCGGCCGGGGTGGTCGGCTCCGCGATGGCGGGCTACGACGGGCACCGCGGCTGGGTGAACTACCTCGCGGTCGCCGACCCCGAGCGGGGTACCGGGCTCGGGCGGGCGCTCATGGCCGAGGTCGAGCGGCTGCTGCTCGAGCGCGGCTGCCCGAAGCTCAACCTGCAGGTGCGCACCTCGAACACCGCGGTGATCGCGTTCTACGAGCGGCTCGGCTACCGGCTCGACGACGCCGTGAGTCTCGGCAAGCGGCTCATCCCCGACGGGCCGGATGCCTCGGCGGCACGCGGCTAGGCTTGGCGTATGAAGATCGCGCGGTTCAGCCATGACGACACCATCTCCTACGGCATCGTCGACGAGGACGAGCACGAGCTCGTCGTGCTGAAGGCCGACCCGCTGTTCGCCGGCTTCGACCCGACGGGGGAGCGCGTGCCGCTTTCCGCCGTGAAGCTGCTCGCGCCGGTGATCCCGCGCTCGAAGATCGTCGCCGTGGGTAAGAACTATCACGAGCACGCCGCCGAGATGGGCGGCGAGGCGCCGGCCGAACCGCTCTTGTTCCTGAAGCCGAACACCTCCGTGATCGGCCCGGGCGACGCGATCGTGCTGCCGCCGCAGAGCGAGCAGGTCGAGCACGAGGGAGAGCTCGCCGTCGTCATCGGCCGCATCGCCCGCAACGTTCGCGAGGAGGACGCCGAGGACGTCATCTTCGGCTACACGATCGCGAACGACGTCACCGCCCGCGACCTGCAGCGCCGCGACGGCCAGTGGACCCGCGCCAAGGGCTTCGACACCTTCTGCCCGCTCGGCCCGGTCATCGAGACCGACGTCGACTTCGCGGCCGGCACGATCGAGACCCGCGTGGGTGACGAGGTGCGTCAGCAGGGCCGGCTCGCCGACCTCGTGCACTCGGTGCCCGCGATCGTGGCGTACGCCTCGAGCGTGTTCACGCTGCTGCCCGGCGACGTGATCCTCACGGGCACGCCCGCCGGCGTCGGCCCGCTCGTCGACGGCGACTCCGTCGAGGTGACGGTGTCGGGCATCGGCACGCTGCAGAACCCGGTACGCGCCGCCGTGCAATAGCCGTCACCCGGGCGGGGTACCTACCGCACCGAGACGGGCACGCCGCGGAGGGCGCGGGCGGCGAGCTCGACATCCTCCCCGTCGTTCCACAGGTGGAACGCGACGCGGGCGCGCCCGGCGCGGCCGGAGGCGACGATCCCGGCGGCGGTGAGCGCGGCGAGATCGCAGCCCGTCTCGTCGGGCCAGCTCACGATCGCGCTGTCGGATGCCTCGAGCCCGATCGCCGCGCGGAACGCGTTCGCGAGCGAGAGGTCGAAGTCGCGCACCCCCGCGAGGTCGAGCGAGGCGGCGAAGCCGAGGGCGGCCTCGGCTCCGGCCCAGGCGTTCCAGGCGGGGGAGACCTCGAAGCGGCGCGCCCCCTCGGCGAGGTGCAGCTCGGGGCCGTAGCAGGACGCCCAGGGGTCGCCGCCCGAGTACCAGCCCGCCGTCGTGTGCGTGGCGAACTCGGCGATGGCCCGGTCGGAGAACGCGGCGAACGCGGCACCGCGCGGCGCACCGAGCCACTTGTAGGCGTGGCAGACGAGGAGGTCGGCGTCGATGCCGGTCGTCGGCATCCAGCCGGTCGCCTGCGTCGTGTCGACGAGCAGCAGCGCGCCGTTCGCCCGGGCGGCGGCGGAGATCTCGGCCATCCGCGCCACCTCGCCGGTCGCGGACTGCACGAGCGAGCAGGAGACGAGCCAGGTGCGCTCGCTGATCGCGTCGGCGAGGGCGTCGAGCGGCACGTGCCGCACGCGGAGGTCGCCGCGGGCGAGGAACGGCGCGACGACGGAAGAGAAGTCGCCGTCGACGCAGAGCACCTCGGCGCCGGCCGGGGCGGAGGCCGCGGCGATGCCGGTGAAGACGGAGACCTGCGATCCGGTGGCGATGCGCTCGGCGGTGGTGCCGAGGAGCGTCGCGGCGTGCCCGCGAGCCCGTTCGAGGGCGGCCGAGTAGTCGGGGGCGGTGGCCTGACCGGCGCTCCAGCGCTCCAGATCGGCGCGCACGGCGTCGCGCGTCGCGGCAGCCGGCAGGCCGAGGGTGCAGGCAGCGAGGTAGCCGCGCCCCGCCTGGAATGCTGATCGAACCGGATGCATGCTTCGAGTCTCCGCCGCGGTCGATTCATTCGACAAGGCCAGGTATTCGATCAATCACATGCCATCTGCTTATGATTCAGGTATGTCGGATGCCTCCACCGAAGCCCTCGCCGACGCGATCGAGCTGCAGACCGTGCGGGTCGTGCGCGCCATCGCGGAGCACCGCACGCTCACGGCCGCCGCCGCGGCCCTCGGCTACAGCCAGCCCGCGGTGAGCCAGCAGCTGCGCCGCTTCGAGCAGCGCACGGGGGTCGCGCTCGTGGAGCGGGTGGGCCGAGGCATCCGCCTCACCGAAGCCGGGCGCGCACTGGCCCGGCACGCGCACGCCGTCGCGACGAGCCTCGAGGCGGCGGCGGGGGAGCTCGCCGCGCTGCGGGGGCTGCGGGCGGGACGAGTGCGGCTCGTCGCGTTCCCCTCGGCGTCGCCGAGCCTCGTGCCGCGGCTCATCGCGGCGCTCACGGCGAGCCATCCCGGCGTCGAGGTCACCTACGTCGAGGCGGAGCCGCCCGAGGCGGTCGCCGCCGTGCGCGAGGACCGTGCCGACCTCGCGATCACCTTCAGCTACCCGGGCGACCGCAACGACCCGCACCGCGAGAGCGCCCGCGGACTCGAGGTGCGCTCGTACACGCACGAGCCGATGCGGCTCGTGCTGCCCGGCGACCATCCTGCCGCCGGTTCCGATGTCGTGTCGCTCGCCGAGCTCGGCGACGAGCCGTGGATCGCCGGCTGCCCGCGCTGCCGCGGGCACCTGCTCGAACTCTGCGCCGAGGCGGGCTTCTCGCCGCGCATCGCCTTCGAGACCGACAACTTCGTCGCCGTCGAGGGCATGGTCGCCCAGGGCCTCGGAGTGGCGCTGCTGCCGGCGCTCGCGCTCGCGGCCGCGCCCAGGCATCCGGCCGTCGTCACCCGGCCCACCGATCACGGCGACGAGCGCTCCCTGCACCTCGTCACCGCGCGCGGTGCGGAGCGGGTGCCCGCGATCGCCGCGGCGCTTGCGGCGCTCGCCGTGCTGCGGGAGGGCGCCGCCACTACGATTGACGGTGATGTCTGACACGGCCCACCCCACGACCACGGCGAGCGGAAGCGACATCCGCGTCCGCTTCTGCCCCTCACCCACCGGCACCCCGCACGTCGGGCTCGTGCGCACCGCCCTGTTCAACTGGGCGTACGCACGGCACACCGGCGGCACCTTCGTCTTCCGCATCGAGGACACCGACGCCGCGCGCGACAGCGAGGAGAGCTATCAGCAGATCCTCGAAGCGCTCGGATGGCTCGGCCTGAACTGGGACGAGGGCATCGGCGTCGGCGGTCCGCACGAGCCGTACCGGCAGTCGCAGCGCGGCGGCATCTACGCCGAGGTGATCGAGAAGCTGAAGGCCTCCGGGCACCTCTACGAGTCGTTCTCGACGGCGGAGGAGATCGACGCCCGCAACGAGGCCGCCGGTCGCCCCAAGCAGCTCGGCTACGACAACTACGACCGTGAGCTCACCGAGGAGCAGAAGGCCGCGTTCCGCGCCGAGGGCCGCGAGCCCGCGCTGCGCCTGCGCGTGCCCGAGGCCGACCTCGGCTTCGACGACCTCGTGCGCGGCCGCATCGACTTCCCGGTCGGATCGACCACGGACTTCGTCGTCGTGCGCCCGAACGGCGCGCCGCTGTACACGCTCGTGAACCCGGTCGACGACGCGCTCATGGGCATCACGCACGTGCTGCGCGGCGAGGACCTGCTGAGCTCGACGCCGCGCCAGATCGCGCTGTACCGCGCGCTCATCGACGTGGGCGTCGCGAGCTTCATCCCGCGCTTCGGGCACCTGCCGTACGTGATGGGGGAGGGCAACAAGAAGCTCTCCAAGCGCGACCCCGAGTCGAACCTGTTCCACCACCGCGACCGGGGATTCATCCCCGAGGGGCTCGTGAACTACCTCGCGCTCCTCGGCTGGGGCTTCTCGGCCGACCGCGACGTGTTCAGCCGTGAGGAGCTCGTCGAGAAGTTCGACGTCGCCGACGTGAACCCGAACCCCGCGCGCTTCGACCAGAAGAAGGCCGACGCCATCAACGGCGACCACATCCGCCTGCTGGAGCTCGCGGACTTCACCGCCCGCACCGTGCCCTACCTGCAGGCCGCCGGCGTCGTCGAGACGCCGATCACGCCCGCGCAGGAGGCCGTGCTCGTCGAGGTCGCCCCGCTCGTGCAGGAGCGCATCACCGTGCTCGGCGAGGTGCCCGGGCTCGTGTCGTTCCTGTTCACGGATGCCTCGGCGATCGCGTACGACGCCGACGCCGTGTCGGGCCTGCCCGCGAACGCCGCCGAGGTGCTCGACGCGGCCCGTGCCGCCCTCGGCGCGCTGCCCGCGGAGTCGTGGACCCACCTCGAGATCGAGGAGGCCCTGCGCGGCGCCCTCATCGACGGGCTCGGCCTGAAGCCCCGTGTGGCCTTCGGCCCGGTGCGCGTCGCCGTCTCCGGACGCCGGGTGTCGCCGCCGCTCTTCGAGTCGATGCAGATCCTCGGCAAGATCGATTCGCTCGCCCGGATCGACCGCCTCGCGGGGGAGATCGCGGGGGCGTAGGCGGTCTCGTTTCCTGTCCCGCGGCCCCGGCCCGCTGAGCCCCGCTCAGTTTGGCCGGGGCCGCGGCGTAGGCTACAGTTGACTCTCGGCCCGGTACTCCGGTTTCGGGCCATTGGGGTATGGTGTAATTGGCAACACGGCTGATTCTGGTTCAGTTGTTCTTGGTTCGAGTCCAGGTACCCCAGCAAGTTTTGAAGTGAATGAAGCCCCGGTTTTCCGGGGCTTTTTTGCTGTGCGGGGCTCTTTCTGGGCCTGGCCGGCTCGAGACCGGCGCGAACGACGCGACCGTACACATAGCCAGCAGTTATGCACGCCAGTGGTCGCTGGTCCTCCGGCCGCTCGTTCGCGGGCGGTTGCAGACCAAAGCGTGCCGTCGCCTGACACTTCGCCGGGCTCCGTCGTCGAAGAGGTGACCCCGCAAACACCTCCTGACGAGGAGCCCCATGTCGACGCCCGCAGCCACCACGTCCCCCGCTCATACCACCCACCAGTACGCGGCCCTCGCCGGCACCGTCGTCCTCTCGGCGGTCCTCGGCATCTGGGCGTACTTCCTGCCGCAGGCGTTCTTCGATCACTTTCCGATCGTGCTGGGGGAGTGGGTGTCGACCGATGGCCCGTTCAATGAGCACCTGGTGCGCGACCACGGGGCGATGTATCTCGCGCTCGGCGCAGTGGGCGTGTACGGGCTCGTCCGCCCCTCACTCCCGGTGTATCGGGTGCTGGGCATCGTGTGGGTGGTGTTCGGGGTGCTGCACTTCGCGTACCACGTCGGGCACCTCGATCACCTCGGGCCGGTGGAGGCGGCGGCGCAGCTCATCGCGCTCGTCGTGGCGCTCGGGCTCGGCATCGCGATGCTGATCCCGGGGCGGCGGCAGCGATAAACGAGACGAGAGTGGCGCCTCACCCCTCCGAGTCGAGCACCGCCGAGTTCCGAATCCCGAGCAACGACACCAGCGCCCCGGCCGCCATGAGCGCCGCGGTGAAGATCGCGATGCGGTGGAACCCTTCCAGGTCGAGCACGCCACCGACGACGACGCCGAGGAGGGCGACGCCGATGAGGCCGGCGATCCTCGCGACGGCGTTGTTCACGGCCGAGGCGATGCCGGAGCGGGCGGGCTCGATCGAGCCGAGGATCGCCGAGGTAAGCGGCGCGACCGTGATGACGAGGCCGAAGCCGGTGAGCACGACTGAGGGCAGCACCTGCGTCCAGTAGTTGAACTCGGGCGTCACGGTGAGCAGCAGCAGGTAGCCGACGGCCATGATCGCGGGGCCGACGGTCATGAACAGCCGCGGGCCCCACTTGCCGCTGAGCGTGCCGATCGGGGAGCTCAGCGCCATCATGATGAGCGTCGTCGGCAGGCTCGCGAGTCCGGCGAGCGTCGCCGACAGCCCGGCCCCCTGCTGCAGGTACAGCGCGACGACGAGACCGTTCAGCGACAGCGCCCCGTAGATGAAGATCGTCGCGATGTTGCCGGACCAGAAGTTGCGCACCTTGAAGAGCGACAGCGGCAGCATCGGCTGCTTCGCGGTCGCCTGGCGCACGACGAAGCCGATGAGCGCGAGGATGCCGAGCGTGAGTGTGCCCCAGATCGCAGGGTTCGACCAGCCGAGGTTCTGCTGCTCGATGAGCGCGAACACGGTGCCGCCGAGGCCGACGGTGCAGAGCACGGCCCCGGCCCAGTCGATCGTGGCCCCGGGCTGACGCACGTCGCGCTGACGCAGCACGACGAGGAGCCACAGCGTCACCGCGATCGGCACGACGTTGATGAGGAACACGAAGCGCCACGACAGGTAGTCGACGAACAGTCCGCCCATCACCGGGCCGACGAGCATCGCCGCGGTCGTCGATGCCGTCCAGATGCCGATCGCGCGGGCCTGCGCCGGGCCCCGGAAGTTCGAGGTGATGAGTGCGAGCGAACTCGGCACGAGCAGCGCCCCGGCGATGCCCTGCAGGCCGCGCGCGATCACGAGGAACAGCGGGTCGGGGGCGGCGGCGATCGCGATCGAGGTGAGGCCGAAGCCGATCAACCCGACCCGCAGGATCACGATGCGGCCGAACACGTCGCTGAGCGAGCCGGCGACGAGGATGAGCGCGCCGAGGGTGATCAGGTACGCGTCGACCACCCACTGCTGGGTGATGAGCCCGCCGCCGAGCTCCCGCTGGATCGCGGGAAGTGCGACGTTCACGACGGTGCCGTCGAGGAACGAGACGAACGACGCCAGGATGGCGATCAGCAGCACGAGCCGCTGCGCCCGCGAGGGCGGCGTCAGCGCGGCATCCTTGCCCCCAGCGGCGGGAGCGGCAGCGCCGCCGCCGGGAACGTCGGCACCGGTGGGCTCCGCGCCCGTCACTTGTGCAGCTCCTCGGCGAGCATCACGATGATGCCGCTCGGGCCGCGCAGATAGGTGAGCCGGTAGATGTCCTGGTAGGTGCCGACGCCGCGCAGCGGGAAGCAGCCGTGCTTCGCCGCGATCTCGAGCGCGGTGTCGAGGTCGTCGACGGAGAACGCGACGCGATGCATGCCGATCTCGTTCGGCAACGTCGGCTCGGTCTCGATCGCGTCGGGGTGCAGGTACTCGAAGAGCTCGAGGCGGCCGTGACCGTCGGGCGTCTGCAGCATGGCGATCTTCGCGTGGTTGCCGTCGAGACCGACGGCGGTGTCGGTCCATTCGCCGCTGACGGTGTCACGGCCGATCACGCTCAGCCCGAGGTCGGTGAAGAACGCGATCGTCTGGTCGAGGTCGCGCACGGCGATGGCGACGTTCTCGAGTCTGATGGCCATACTGCGCATGCTACTCAGCACGGCCGACGGCGGCGCGGGTCATCCGACCGTCGTGCGGATGCGCACCTCGCGCTCCATGCGCTTCTCGTGACGTTCGCGGCCCTTGAGCGCCTCGGTCTCGCGGTTCTTCGGCGGCGCGTTCGTCGTGAGCCCGTCGAGCAGCCGCCTGGTCGCGACGGCGATCTCCTCGATCGCCTGCTCGAACGCCTCGGCGTTCGCCCGGGAGGGATGCGTCGAACCGCTCACCTTGCGCACGAACTGCAGGGCGGCCTCGCGCACCTCGTCGTCGGTCGTGGGCGGTTCGAAATTGTGGAGCACGCGAATGTTCCGGCACATGCGCGCCACGATACGCCCCGCCCGCGTCGGCGGCGAGGGGTGGACAGCACGGCAGGCGAGCGGGGCGGACGCGAGCCGGATGCCGCGTCCGCCGCCGCCCGCGGCTAGATGATGCTGCGACCCTCGCGCTTGGCCTGCCGCCACTCCTTCACGAAGGCGCGCACGATGACGGCGAGCACGCCGAGCACGATCACGGGCCAGATCAGCACGTACAGGGTGAGCAGGGCGGTCATGCGCGGTCCTTTCCGTCGTTCGCGAGTTCGAGCCGGTCATCCAGCTCGGCAGGGCCGGACGAACCGGCGACGCCGGCGTCGGCCGAGGCATCCGGCCCGCCGTCGCGGGTGTCGAAGTCGCCCGTGCGCTCCTTGATCAGCGCGAAGTCGAAGCGTCTGGTGGTGTTCATTATGGTGAGCGCGACGCAGACGATGGTCGACGCGGCGTAGGCGACGAGCGATCCCGAGAGCACCGGGTAGGTGTGCAGGAAGCCGATCGCGAACGGCGCCGCGGCGAGAGTCGAGACGGTGCCGATGACGAGCGCCACCGGGCGCCCGAAGAAGCCGAACGCCATGAGCCCGAGCACCACGCCGATGCCGATCGTCGCGAGCACGTCGCTCGCGATGCCGAGCCCGCCGGAGAGGTCGATCCACTCGAAGCGCACCGGCAGGAAGCACGCGAGTCCGGCGATGACCGCGGCGGTGAAGGCGAGGTTCGTGACCCGGTTCCAGTAGAAGCTCGAGATCACCGGGAACACGAGCGCACCCCAGAGCGCGCCCACGAACACCAGCAGGTCGAGGATGTTGAACTGCGAGCTCGCGAAGAACAGCCCGGCGGCGGTCGCGATGATCATCGTGATGCGGCCGACCCAGATCATCGTCTGCGGGTTCGCCCGCTTCTTGCCGGCGATGTTCTGCCCGTAGATGTCGGCCATCATGATCGAGGCCAGGGCGGTGAGGTCGGCATCCGCCGTCGACGACAGCGAGCCGATGATCATCACGAAGAACACGCACAGCAGCACCGGCGGCAGGTAGTTCGCCGCGAGCTGGGGGATGAGGTTGTTCACGTCGTCGTTCAGCGGCTGGATGCCGGCGTACAGCGCGAGCACGCCGAGCATGCCGACGCCGATGATCGTCGCCCCGTAGCCGACCGTCGCGGTGACGAAGGTCTTCTTGATCAGGTCCTCACGCACGGCGAAGAGGCGCTGCGCGATCGTCTGATTGCCGATCGCGTACGCCAGCACGGCCGCGATGTACGGTGCGCCCTGGTTGAAGAACGCGTCGGAGGAGAAGAAGTCCTGCTGCTGCGGCGTCAGGTTGTGGGCGCCCGTCTCGAAGAGCGACGGCCCGCCCGCGGCGAAGAACACCACCGGGATGATGATGACCACCGCGCCGAGCATCGCCACGACCTGCGCGAAGTCCGTCAGCACCGAGGCGCGGAAGCCCGACCACAGCGTGTACAGCAGCACGCCCGCGGCGATCGCGATGATGCCCTGCGTGAAGGTGAACGGCGACAGCATGTCGATGAGCGCGCCGCCCGCGATGAGGTTCGAGGTGAGGCTGATCACGCTGCCGAGCACATTGGAGCCGGCGAGCATGAGCTGGCTCGAGCGGCCGTGCCGGGCGAACATGACCTCGGCGATGGTGTGCGCACGTGGCGCGACCTGCCGGATCCGCCGCCCGAAGGGGTAGATCAACAGGATCATCAGCGCACCCCAGAGCCCGTAGTGGATGGGCCCGGAGATGCCGTAGGTGAAGCCGGAGGTCGCCGAGGCGTACATCGACGACGCCCAGATCCAGGTCGCCGTCATCGAGGCGGCCGAGATGCCGAAGCCGATCTTGCCGCCGCCGGTCATGTAGCCGTCGGCGTTCTCGCGCTTCCGGCTGATCCGGATGGACATGTAGAGGCTGCCGCCGAAGAACAGCAGCATGAGGGTGACCACGATGGGTCCGGACAGCTGTTGGAGCTGGTCCATGTCGACTCGCTTTCGTCAGGGCGTCCCGCGTCGGTGCGGGACGCGGGAGGCAGGGACGAGAAGCGGTCAGTCGGGAGGGATGCGGGTCGCTGCGGCGTGTTCGTGGTGCCGCCCGGTGGTGCCGAGGCGGGCCCCGCAGGGCGGGAAGAACGTTTGCGCAGCTACGAGCACGCGGTCCCTTTCGTCGGTGGTCGGGGCGGTGCGTGGCGCGCGCAACGCGCGGCGCGATCCGGGGATCGCTGACGCACCGGGGCTGGCGAGACGGCGGGAATCGGGATGCCGGAAACGGGTTCCTGGGCTCCGCCATGACGAGGCCGGACTCCCGTGGAAGTCCGGCGCAGCCTCGTTCGACCGTAGCGGACCCCGGGCCGGGTAGCCAGTCGAGCCGGTCCGCCCTGGCGCTCGCGTGACGTCAGTATTTGCGGGTGCGGAGCCTCGCCGACCCGCACATACTGACGTCACTCGCCCGTCTCCGGTGTGGGCAGCGGCCGCCGCCTCCCGACTTGCCCGACTTTCATGAAAGTCGGGCAAGTCGGTGG
>NZ_BMRJ01000001.1:1713607-1896853 GCF_014648575.1 Agromyces mediolanus
GCCGGGCCGAGGCCCGCGAGCACGGCGACGTGGCCGTCGCCTTCGCGGGCGTGCAGCTCGGGGTGGGGGAGCGCGGCGGCGATCCGCTCGGCGTGCGCGAAGGGGATGACCCGGTCGCCCGTTCCGTGCACGAGCAGCACGGGCGGCGTCACCTCGGCGAGGGCGACGCCCCAATCGTTCACGAAGGCGACGTCGTCGTCGACCCCGCCATCCGGTCCGAACGCGTCGGCGGCCTGGGCGTCTTCGCCGACCGCGCCCCACTCGCCCTCGAGCGCGGCCCAGTCCACCGGCAGGAACTGCTCGGGGTCGAACACCTCGTGCTCGGCGTAGGCGAGGCGGGCGGCCCGGCCGTCGCGCGCCGCGAGCAGTCCGCCGGGCGCACGCATACCGGCGAACCATCCCGCGCCGTCCACGCCCGTGTCGCCCTCGAACGGCGCCGGGCTCGCGACCGCGACGACGGCACCCACGAGGTCCGGGGCGAGTGCGCCGAGGGCGAGGGCGTGCGGCCCACCGCCCGAGTAGCCGGCCGCGATCGCCCGGGTGGCGCCGGCGGCGTCGAGCACGGCGAGGGCGTCGCGCGCGGCGCTCGCCACAGTGCGGCCGGGGTGCGGCGTCGAGCCGCCGAAGCCCGGCCGGGCGATCGACACGAGCCGCAGCCCCAGACGCTCCGCGTGCGCGACGAGCGGTGCCGGTGGGCGGCCGGTGTGCGGCGTGCCCGGATGCCACACGATCGCGGCCGAGGCATCCACTGGTCCCGTCTCGAAGCTGCGGATCGTGCGCCCATCGGGCAGCACGGTGTCACTGGCTCGCATCGTCGTCCTCCGCGTTCGCGCACTCGCTCGTCGCCCGCATCGTGAGCCGGGCGCGCTCGTCGTCGCCGGTTGCGACGACATCGACCGTGATGAGCTCTCGCCCGACGATCCGAATGTCGAGGTTCTCCCGGCGGTCGAGCGCCGTCACTCGCCGCTGCCACCCCTCCGCCTCGGGGAACGCGTCGCCGAGCGTCGCGGCCCACTCCACCCGGTCGAAGCCCGGATCGAGCTCGACGTGACGCCGGTGCACGGTCTGCTCGCCTCTGCCGGCAACCGGGCAGGGCTGCGTCATGACCTCGGCGGTGCGATCGAGCGCGCTCGCCGCGGGGACCGTCGCCTCGATCGCGTCGAGCTGTGCCGCGACAGCCGAGGCGGCCTGAGCAACGGTGCGCGTCTGCTGCGCCTCGGTGACCGCCACCGCGACCCAGACGGTCCCGCAGAGTGCGACGACGCCCGCCACCGGCAGGGCGACGCGCCAGAACTCCCGCCGCGCTTCCCCCATGCCAGCACGCTACCCGAGCGGGGTCACCGGTCGTTCACGATCCGTTCGATTCGGAGTCCGCCGGTCTCGTAATTGCCGGACACCTTCGGGAGTTGGAATACCGGTGGTCTCGGAATGCCGAGGCATCCCCCTTCCGAAAGGTCATCATGCGCCGCTTCACCCTGCCCGCCGTCGGCGTCCTCGGCGTCGCCGCCCTCGCCCTCACCGGCTGCCAGAGCACCGCCGGAGAGGCGGCCGCCGCCGACCCGAACGCGCCGATCACGATCGCGACGATCCCCGTCGGCGAGGACCCCACCGCCGAGAACCCCGTCGAGGTGTTCGCCGAGCTCCTCGAAGCGGCGACGGGCCGCGACGTCGAGATCACCGACGTGCCCGACTACCTGAGCGTCGTCGAGGCGATCCGGGCCGACCACGTCGACATCGGCATCATGAGCGGCTTCCCCTCGGCCCTCGCCGTGAACACGGGGGAGGTCGACGCGCTCGTCGCGTTCCAGGGCGACGATGCGCCGGTGTCGACCTGCGTCGTGCTCGACGACTCGCCCATCCAGGAGGTCGAGGACCTCGCGGGCAAGACCGTCGCCTTCGCCGACCAGGCGTCGAGCTCGGGCTACTTCATGCCCGTGTACATGCTGCACGAGGCGGGCCTTGAGCGCGACGCGGACTACGAGGCGATCTTCGCCGGCGGCCACGAGGGCAGCTTCGCCGCGCTCGCGCAGGGCCAGGTCGACGCCGCCTGCACCGCGGTCATGCTGACCCAGCTCGGCAAGCCGATGTTCCCCTTCGAGGACGGCGAGTGGCGCGCGGTCGGCGAGAGCCCGGCCATGCCGATCGCGGGCGCCGTGCTCGGCCGCCAGTCGCTCGACGCCGAGACCCGCAAGGTCATCCAGGACGGCATCGCCGAGGTCTTCTCGCCCGAGAACGCCGAGCGGCTCGGCGCGTACGGCTCCTTCGCCGCCGCCCCGCAGACTGTCGACCCGAAGGCCGAGGAGTTCGCCGGCTTCGCCGAGATCGCGGCCGTCGCCGGGGTCGAGCTCAAGGATCTGAAGTGACGCTCGTGGCGGGCGCGCACGAGGTCGAGCCGCGGGTGACGACGGCCGAACTGCGCCAGGCCCTGCCGCTCGTCACCGTGCGCGGCCTCGAGGTCGCCTACGACGCGCAGCGGGTGCTCGCGGGCGTCGACCTGGAGCTGTTCCCGGGCGAGATGGTGGCGCTGCTCGGCGCCTCCGGCTCGGGCAAGTCGACCCTCATGCGGAGCCTCACCGGCTTCGCGCCGATCACGGGCGGCGCGGTGCGGGTCGCCGGGCACGACGTCACGAATCTCCGCCGCGGGCAGTTGCGGACGCTCCGCAGCGAGGTCGGGCAGGTGTTCCAGCAGTTCAACCTCATCCCGCGGCTCAGCGTGCTGACGAACGTGCTCACGGGCGCGCTGCACGACGGGGGGCCCATCAACCTCGTCGGCGGCTTCTCGAGCGCGCACCGCCGGCGTGCGCTCGAACTGCTCGACCGGGTCGGCATCGCGCACAAGGCCCTCGAGCCCGCCCGATCGCTCTCGGGCGGGCAGCAGCAGCGCGTCGCGATCGCCAGGGCGCTCATGCAGCGGCCCAAGGTGATCCTCGCCGACGAGCCGGTCGCCTCGCTCGACCCGAAGCTCGCCGACTCGGTGCTGGAGCTGCTCCGCGAGATCGCGAGCGAGGACGGTATCCCCGTGCTCGTGAGCCTGCACGTGCTGCCGCTCGCGCTCGCGCACAGCGACCGCATCGTGGGCCTGCGCCGGGGCGAGATCCTCGTCTCCGGTCGCACATCGCAGCTGGATGCCTCGGCGCTCGCGCCGCTCTACGAGGATGAGGAGCCCGGCGATGACGAGCACTGAGCCGCGCAGCAGGGTCGCGACCGGCACCTCGGCGGGCGGCCCGAGCGCCGTGGACCCGGTGCTCGCCGCCGCCGAGCGGCAGCGCCTGGAGCGCGCGTTCCGGATGCCTCGCACCCGCTTCCTGATCGGACTGCCGGTCGCGGCGCTACTCCTGATCTGGTCGTTCAACGGCGCCCAGTTCAACTTCGTGAAGCTCGGCGAGGGCGCGGTGAACATGGGGGAGTTCCTCTCCCGGCTGTTCCCGCCGGACTTCTCGAAGCTCGGCACGATCCTCGCGCTGCTGCTGGAGACGTTCCAGATGGCCGTCGTCGGCACCGTGCTCGGCGCCGTGCTCTCGCTCTTCGTCGCGGTTTGCGCCGCCTCGAACATCGCCCCGAAGTGGCTGTACTACCCGACGCGCTGGTTGATGAACATCATCCGCTCGGTGCCGGACCTCGTCTTCGCGCTCATGTTCGTCTCGGCCGTCGGGCTCGGGCCCTTCGCCGGCATCCTCGCGATGACGCTCGGCTCCATCGGCTCGATCGGCAAGATCTTCGCCGAGGCGATGGAGCAGGTCGATCGCGGCCCCGTCGTCGCCATGCAGGCCGTCGGCGCCTCCAAGCGCCAGGTCGTGCAGTACGGCGTGCTGCCGCAGGCGGCGCCGCTGCTCACCTCCTACAGCCTGCTGCTGTTCGAGGGGAACGTGCGCGGCGCGACCATCCTCGGCCTCGTCGGGGCGGGCGGCATCGGCCTCGAGCTCACGACGGCGATGCGCATGTACGACTACGGCCACCTCAGCGCCATCATCATCTGCATCATCGTGCTGGTGACGGCCATCGACCAGGGCAGCGCCCTCATCAGAAGGAGAATCACATGACGATCATCGACGGCCCCGCGCTCGCCCTCAGCGCCCCGGTCAACCTCCGCGACCTCGGCGGCATCCCGATCGACGGGGGAGTGCTGCGCACCGGGCTCGCGATCCGCACCGACGATCTCGCCCTCGTGACGGAGGAGGCGGCCGACGAGCTCGTCGCCGCCGGTCTCACCGCGATCATCGACCTGCGCTCGGCCGACGAGGTCGCCATCAGCGGGCGCGGCCCGTTCGGCTCCCGTCCGGTCGCGTACCACCACCTCGCGCTCATGGCGAACGTGGGCGACTCGATGCGGACGCAGCTGCCGTTCACGCACGAGTCGATGGGGGAGTCCTACGTCGCGATGGTCGAGACCGCCGCGCCGCAGCTCGTGACGGCGCTGAACGTCGTCGCGCACGCCCCCGGGGCGACCGCGTTCCACTGCGCGGCCGGCCGGGACCGCACGGGTGTGCTCGCCGCGATGCTGCTGCTCGCCCTCGGCGCCGACGACGAGGACATCGTCATCGACTACGCCCGCACCGACGAGAACATGCCCGCGATCATGCGCCGCACGCAGGGCGTCATGGGGCCGCTGCTCGCCCGGCTCGGCTTCGACGAGGAGCGCCTGCGCGCCTCGCTGCCCGACGGGCCGATGGAGGTCTCGATGCGGATCCTGCTCGGCACGCTCCGCGCTCGCTACGGCGACCCGCTGACCCCGCTGCGCGACGCCGGGCTCTCGGCGGACACCGTGGCTCGCCTCCGCGCGCGGGCGCTCGCCGCGTGACGAGCCCCGCTCCGCTGGTCGCGCCGCCAGCAGCCGCCTCGACCGGGGCCGCGCACCGCCGCGGTCCCGGTCGGCCGCGCGACGAGGAGCTCGACGGGCAGCTCGTCGCGGCCACGCTCGCACTCATCGATGCCGGTGAGGAGGTGACGGTGGGCCGGGTCGTCGCCCGCAGCGGGGTGAGCCGAGCCGCGCTGTACCGCCGCTGGCCCTCGCTCACGACCCTCATCGCCGCGGCCCTCGACGTCGGCCGCGAGGTGCCGCCCGAGGTGGGCGACGCGGTCGGCCTCCACGAGCTGCTGCTCACCGGGCTCGGCCTCGGCGCCGACGGCGTGGCCCCCTCGGCCCCCGGCTACCCGGAAGCACGGTTCCGCCAGCGCATCCGCCTCGTCATGGCCGACCGCGCGCTGCAGCGGGCGTACTGGACCTCCCACGTCGCCCGCCGTCGCGTGCCGCTCGAACGCGCGCTCGCCGCGGGCGTCGCGCGCGGCGAGCTGCGCGCGGATCTCGACGTCGAGGCCGCGTTCGACGCCATCGCGGGCGTCGCCTACTACCAGCTCGTCGTGCGCGGCGAGCGGATCGACGAGCCCGCGGTCGTCGCGCGGATGCGCGCCGCGATCGAGCTGATCTGGCGGGGGATGCGGGCCTGAGCGGCGCCGCTCGAGCGGCGGTGACGGGCCGCTCGGGGAGTGGCGCGCCCCGGCGGAGATCGCGCTCCGGACCGGGGGCGTGGCCCTACACTGAGGGGATGATCGAGCGGACACCCACGAAGAGGCCGATTGCCGATCAGATGTACGACGTCCTGCTGCAGCAGTTCATGTCGGGGGAGCGCGGCGCCGGCCAGAGCCTGAACATCGGCGCGCTCTCGCGCGAGCTCGATGTCAGCCAGACGCCGCTGCGCGAGGCGCTGGCCCGGCTCGAGCACACCGGCCTCGTCGAGCGCGAGGCGCTCCGCGGCTACCGGGTCGCGCCGATGATGACGCGCACCGAGGTGCAGCAGCTCATGGAGGCGCGACTGCTGCTCGAGCCGAAGCTCGCCGAGCAGGCCGCGCTCCGCAAGACGGATGCCTTCATCGCCGAGTTGCGCGAGGCGGTCGACGAGTTCCACCAGTCCGCCGAGCTCGCCGACATCGAGACCGAGGGCTTCGACCTGTACTGGCGCTCGGACGACCGCTTCCACATGTGCATCGCGGCGCAGGCCGGCAATCGCTTCCTGGAGATGGCGTACGGCGCGCTCGGGGGACAGATCCAGCGCTTCCGGCTGTTCTCGAAGTTCGGCCGCACGGGGGCGCGGCGAGCGGCGCCCGAGCACACGGCGATCTTCGAGGCGATCGAGGCCGGCGACGGTGCGGCGGCCGCGGAGGCGATGCGGGCCCACGTGATCGGGGCGACGGAGCGACTACTCGGCGACTGATCGAGCGCTCGGCGACCGAGCGGGTCGGGCGGTGCCGGTGGGGCAGCCGTCGGGTCAGTTCCCGAGATTGTGCAATACTATAGTCCATACTATTTTGAGGAGGCGGCGATGGAGCGCGAAGGAACCGAGGCGGTGACCGGCGGCGGCGGCTACACGGCCACGCCGCTCGTCGAGGGCTTCCCGGGCAAGTCCGCCTCGCACGGCGCCTTCGGCTGGAGCAGCCTCTGGCTGCTCGACGACGGGGAACGCCGCGTGCTGATCGACGCGGGCCAGCCCGCGTACATCCCGCTCATCCACGAGGGGCTCGCTCGGCTCGGCCTCACCGCCGCCGACGTCACCGACGTGCTCATCACCCACCTGCACTGGGACCACGTGGCGAACTTCACGATGTTCGCCAACGCGACCACCTGGGTCGGGGAGGACGAGCTCGCCTGGGCCGCCGAGCAGCCGGCGGGGACGAAGTTCATCCCCGATCTGCACGTGCAGGAGCTGCTGCGCCGCCGCCAGGGCGTCGAGCGGATGCGCGCCGGGCAGGAGGTGCTCCCCGGCATCCACGCCCTCGCGAGCCCCGGGCACACCCCGCACCACCTCGCCTTCTTCGCCGAGCGCACCGACGACCGCTTGGTCTTCGCGGGCGACGCGGTGAAGAACCTCCACGAGCTCACCACCCTCCGCGCCGACTCGAGCCTGGACGACGAGGCGAGCACCGCCACGATCGACCGGCTGCGCTCGCTCCTCGGCGACACCGCGGGCCTGCTCGTGCCCGGCCACGACGTCGGGCTCGCGCTCGCCGACGGGGCCGTGCGCCGCGTGCGCCCGCAACGCGCCGAGATCGGCTACTTCGCGGATGCCGAGGGCGAACAGGACCGGAGCATCGGCTGACGCCGCTGCGAACGAAAGGACGACGATGACGACCGTGCTCTACACCGGCGGCACCGGCCGCATGGGCCAGGTGATCCGCGAGGGCCTCGCCGGCCGCTACGACCGGGTGGTGCTCTTCGCCCGCCGCGCCCCGGAGGGCGAGCTGTTCCCCGGCGAGGAGCTCGTGCTCGGCGACCTCGCGGAACTCGACCGGCTCACCGAGGCCGCCGCGGGCGTCGACGTGATCGTGCACCTCGGCGGCGTCGCCGATGAAGCGCCCTACGAGGCCATCCGCACCGCGAACATCGACGGTACATACCACGTGTACGAGGCCGCCCGCCGGGCCGGCGTCCGCCGCGTCGTGTACGCGAGCTCGAACCACATCGTCGGCTTCCACCCCTCCTCGGAGCTGCTCGACGAGTCGGCGGCCCTCCGCCCCGACAGCTACTACGGCGTCTCGAAGGCCTTCGGTGAGGCGCTCGCGAGCCTGTACCACGACAAGTGGGGCGTCGAGTCGGTGCTGCTGCGCATCGGCACCTTCCGCCCCGCACCCGAGGACACCCGTCAGCTCGCGCTCTGGCTCAGCTGGCCCGACGGCGTCGAGCTCGTCCGCTGCGCGATCGAGGGCGGCCCGGTCGGCTGCCAGGTCGTCTACGGCACGTCGGCGAACTCGGAGCGCTGGTGGAACGCCGACGCCGGCTGGAACGCCATCGGCTACCGGCCGAAGGACGACGCCGCCGACCACGCCGACGCGGTCGACCGCAGCAAGACCGTGCCCGCCTTCCACGGCGGCGCCTTCACCGCCGCCGACTACGAGGGAGGGATCTGGTGACCGGAACCGCCGACGTCCTCATCACGACCGCCTTCCTCCGCCCAGGCGACGAGGTCGACCTGATGCTCGGCGCCGCCGGGCTCTCCACCCGGCACGTGCCGGACCTCGCCGCCCTCGGCGAGGCGGAGCGCGCCGAACTGCTCGCCGGCGTCCGCGCCATCATCGCGGGCACCCTGCCGCTCACCGCCGAGCACCTCGCCGCGGCCGAGCGCCTCCAGCTCATCGTGCGAACCGGCGTCGGCTACGACAGCGTGGACCTCGACGCGGCCACCGCCCGCGGCATCCCCGTCTGCATCACGGCCGGAGCGAACCGCCAGGCCGTCGCCGAGCACGTCTTCGCGCTCATGCTCGCCGTCGCCCGCCGCGTGCCCGAGAACATCCAGAACCTGGCGGCGGGCAGCTGGCAGCAGCTCACCGGGCGCGAGCTCGCCGGCGCCACGCTCGGCATCCTCGGCCTCGGCTCGATCGGCAAGGCCGTCGCCACCATCGCCGCGGGCTTCGGCATGTCGGTCGTCGCCTACGACCCCTATTTCGACGAGGCGTTCGCGGCCGCCAACGGCATCCGCCGCGCCGAGCTCGACGAGGTGCTCGCCGAGTCCGACTTCGTCACCCTGCACCTCTTCCTCGACGACTCCACCCGAAACCTCATCGACGCCGCACGCCTCCGCACCATGAAGCGCGACGCGGTGCTCGTGAACACGGCCCGCGGAGGCATCGTCGACGAGGACGCCCTCGTCGCCGCCGTCCGCGACGGGGTCATCGGGGGAGCGGCGCTCGACGTCTTCGCCACCGAGCCGCTGCCCGCCGACAGCCCGCTGCTGCACACCCCCGGCATCCTCGCGACCACCCACGTCGCGGGCGCGACGCGGGAAGCCCGCGGCGAGTCCGGGCGGATGGCCGCGGCCAACGTCATCGACGTGCTGAGCGCCGCCGGCGCCCCCCGCTTCGTCGTGAACCCTGGCTACGAGGGGGTGCCCGCGTGATCGTCGAGACGGCCTCGGGGCCCGTGCGCCTCGCGGCGAACCTCAAGTGGATGTTCACCGAGCTGCCGTTCGAGCAGCGCTTCGACGCGGCCGCCGCGGCGGGATTCACCGCCGTCGAGTACGCCTCGCCGTACGAGTTGCCGGCCGAGCGGATCCGCGAGCTGCTCGCCGGTGCCGGGCTCGCCCAGGCGCTCATCAACACCCCGGCTGGGCCCGCGGGCTCGGCGACCGTCATGGGCGCCGGCTTCGTGCCGGGTGCGGGGGAGGAGTTCCGGGCCGGCGTGCTGCAGGCGCTCGACTACGCGACCGCCATCGGTGCGCCCGTCGTGCACGTCATGGCCGGGCTCCGGCCCGAGGGCGTCGACCCGCAGCTCGCCTTCGCCGGCTACGTCGCGCACATCGGCTGGGCGGCCGAGCAGGCCCGCGGCACCGGCATCCGCCTCGTGCTCGAGGCGATCAACAAGCGCGACCAACCCCGCTACGGCCTCGCCACGATGGAGACCGCCGCGGCCGTCGCCGAGGCCGTCGACCCGGAGACGGTCGGCGTGCTCTTCGACGTCTACCACGCGCAGATCGACGGCGGGAACGTCATCGAGCGCTTCGAACGGCTCGTGCCGCGCATCGGGCACGTGCAGATCGCCGACAACCCCGGCCGCGGCGAGCCCGGCACGGGGGAGATCGCCTACGAGCGCGTGCTCGCACGCATCGCCGCGAGCGAGTACGACGGCTGGATCGGGCTCGAGTACGGGCCGGTCGCCGGCACCGTCGACGGGCTCGGCTGGACGGAGAGGATCCGAGGATGACCGACCCGAGGATCGCGCTGATCAGCGCGACGCCGCTCGCCATCGCACCCGCCGCCGCGGCCATCGCCGCGCAGTTCCCCGAGGGCACGGTCTGGAACCTGCTCGACGACCGCCTGCTCGCGGACGCGCAGGGCGAGGGCGGGATCACCGCGCCGCTCGCCGCCCGGATGGACCGGCTCATCGAGCTCGCCATCGAGGGCGGCGCAGACGGCGTGCTGCTCACCTGCTCGCAGTACGGCGCGCGCGCCGAGCTGCGCGACCCCGCGGCCGACGGGGTGGCCGTGCTCGCCGCGGACGGCCCACTGTTCGACGCCGCCGTGGCGCTGGGCGCCGCCCGGGTGCTCCTCGTCGCCTCGCTCGACTCGGCCGCCGCCGACAGCTCGACCCGGCTCGCCGCCGCCCTCGACGCGGCCGGCGTCGCGACCGAGCTCGACACGCTCGTCGTACCGGCCGCCGCGAAGCCGCAGCCCGAAGCCGAGCTCACGGCCGTGCTCGCCGCGGCGATCGAGGCGGCCGCGCCGGGCTACGACGCCGTCGTGCTCGCCCAGTTCTCGCTCGCCCCGGCCGCCGCCGCCCTCGCCGAGCGCTTCGGCGTGCCGGTGCTCGACGCGCCCACGGCGGCGGCGAGCCGACTCGCCGCGGAGATCGCGAGGCGCGGCCGATGATCGGCGTCATCGCCGACGACGTGACGGGTGCGACCGACGTCGCGGCGGCGCTCAGTCGAGCGGGACTGCGCACCCTGCTCTCGCTCACGACAGAGCTCGAGCCGGGCGAGGTGGAGGCCGACGCGATCGTGATCGGGCTGAAGACCCGCTCGATCCCGGTCGCCGACGCGGTGGCGCAGAGCCTCGCGGCCCTCGCGGCACTGCGCGCGGCCGGTGCCGAGTGCGCCTACTTCAAGTACTGCTCCACCTTCGACTCGACGCCCGAGGGCAACATCGGGCCGGTCAGCGAGGCGCTCGCCGCCGAGCTCGGCGCGGCCCTCGTCGTGACGACCCCGGCGGCTCCGCTGCACGGACGCACCGTCACCGGCGGGCGGCTCTTCGTCGGCGGCGTGCCGCTCGACGAGACGCACATGCGCGAGCACCCGGTCACCCCGATGCGGGACTCCTCGGTGCCGCGGCTGCTCGCGCCGCAGCTCGCCGGCGAGGTCGGCCTGCTGCCGCTCGAGGTCGTCCGGGCGGGCGCCGCAGCGGTGCGCGACGCGGTCGCGGCCGCCGAGGCATCCGGCGTCGTCCAGCTCGTCGCCGACGCGGCCGAAGACGCCGACCTCGAAGTGATTGCGGAGGCGATCGACGGCGCACCGCTCGTCGCGGGCTCGGCGGGCCTCGTCGGCGCGCTCGCCCGGCGTCGCCCCGCGAGCGGGCGCTCGGCGAGCGCCCCGCCCGCCGGCCGCACCGCGATCATCGCGGGCAGCTGCTCGCGCCGCACGCTGGAGCAGATCGATCGCTTCCAGCGTTCCGGGGCGCCCAGCTACCGCCTGCGTGCCGAGCGCGGCGACACCGCCGAGGGCCTGGCCGCCGGCGCGCTCGCCTGGTGGGATGCGCACTCGGGCGACCGTTCCGCCCTGATCTACTCGTCGAGCCCCGCGGCCGAGCGCGACGCCGAATTCCCCGAGGCGGGCGAGCTCTACGAGCGCACCGCCGGACTCATCGCCGAGGGCCTCGCGGCGCGCGGCGTGCAGCGGCTCCTCGTCGCCGGCGGCGAGACCTCGGGCGAGGTCGTGCGCGCGCTCCGCATGGGCACCGCGGTCGTCGGCGAGGAGGCCGCGCTCGGCGCGCCCTGGATCCATGACCCGCACCGATCGCTGCACCTCGTGCTGAAGTCCGGGAACTTCGGCGAGCCCGGGTTCTTCGTCGACGTCGCCGAAGCGGGGGCCGGCGAGTGAGCGGCGCCGGGCCCGCGGCGCTCGCGGTCGAGCGCATCGCGCACGCCATCCACCGGCGCGGCCTCAGCCACGGACGCACCGGCAACCTGGCGGTGCGCGACGGCGAGCACATCCTGCTCACCCCGACCGGGGTCAGTCTCGGCGAGGTCGAGGCGGGGGCGCTCTCGGTGCTCGATGCCGAGGGGCGCCGGCTCGACGGGCCCCGCCCGACCAAGGAGGCGTTCCTGCATCTCGCGGTGCTCCGCACCCGGCCCGAGCTGAACGCCGTCGTGCACACCCACTCGCCGTACGCCGCCGCGCTGTCGTGCCTCGACGGGCTCGACCCCGAGGCGCCGCTGCCGCCGCTCACCGCCTACTTCGCGATGCGGGTCGGCGCGCTGCGCCTGCTGCCGTACCTCGCGCCGGGGGATGCCTCGGGCACCGCCCTCGTCGAGGAGGCCGCCGCCGCGAGCCACGCCCTGCTGCTGCGCAACCACGGGCCCGTCGTCGCCGGTAGCGATCTCGATGGTGCGCTCGACGCGCTCGAGGAGCTGGAGCACACCGCGCAGCTCTTCTTCCTCACCGCCGGGCACCGCACCGCTCCGCTCAGCGCGGAGCGGGTCGCGGCGCTCGCCCAACCGCCCATCCAGCCGCCTCTCGAGGGAAGGACCCCCGCCGCATGATCACCCTCTACAGCGGCCTCGTCGTGCGCCAGCCGCTCGTCGACTCGCTCATCCCCGCCTTCGAGGCGGAGACGGGCGAGCGCATCGAGGCGACCTTCGAGCCGACGACGGTGCTGCTCGATCGGATCGCCGCGGGCGAGCGCCCCGATCTCGTGCTCGGTGTCGCCGCTTCGGTCGGCGAGCTCGCGGCGCAGGGCGTGCTCGACCCCGAGACCGTCACCGAACTCGCCGTCTCGGCGATCGGCGTGGCGCGCCTGCCGGAGACACCGTCGCTGGCGGATGCCTCGGCCGAGGCGTTCCTCGACCGGCTGCTCGAGGCCCGGGCCGTCGCCTACTCGCTCTCCGGCGCGAGCGGGCTGCACTTCGCCGGGCTCCTGCGGGAGCGGGGCCTGCTCGAACGCCTCGACGAGCGCGCGGTGCGCTTCCCGGCCGGGCTCACGGCGGAGGCCGTCGTGGACGGCCGCGCCGAGCTCGCCATCCAGCAGCTGAGCGAACTGCGCTCGGTGGACGGGCCCCACCTCGTAGAGCCGATCCCGCACGAGCTGCAGTCCTACGCGCGCTTCGCGATCGGCGCGCGCATCGGTGCGCCGGCCGCCGCGCGAGACTTCGCGGCGTCGCTCGCGGGGGAGCGGGCGCTGGCGGCGTTCGAAGCCGTGGGGCTCAGCGCCCCCTGAACCGTGCCGGCCAGAGCCGGCATCCGACCACGGCCCGCAGGCCGGACGAGAACGAGAGAACAGAAGGAACAGACAATGAGGAAAGTAGTGGTGGACACCGACACCGGTGTGGACGACGCCCTCGCGCTGATGCTGCTCGCCGCCGATCCCGAGGTCGAGATCCTCGCGGTGCTGAGCGTCTTCGGCAACTGCCACGGCGACCGCGCCGCCGACAACGCGCGCTACGTGCTCGACACCTGCGGGCGCCATGATGTTCCCGTGTACCGGGGCTCCGACGTGCCGCTGAAGCAGGAGCTGAAGCTCTCGTCCGGCGTGCACGGCGACGACGGCTTCGGCAACACCGGGCTGCGCCCGGAGACGAGCGTGCCCGCCGAGCCGAACGGCATCCCGATCCTGCTCGACCTCGTCGCCGAGCACGAGGGCGAGATCGACTACCTCGCCCTCGGTCCGCAGACGAACCTCGCGAAGGCGCTCCAGCAGGAGCCGAGGTTGCTCGAGCGCTTGCGCAGCACGACGATCGTCGGCACGCTGGGCCCGGCGCTGTACCACGACACCGAGCCGTGGGCCGACCGTCGCTTCCGCGTCTCGCGCGACCCGAACGTGTCCTTCGACATCGACGCGGCCGAGATCGTCGCGAGCCACGAGGGGAACGTGACCTGGTGCGGTCCGTACGTGACCCGGCAGGCGCTCGTGCCCGAGGACTTCTTCCTCGAGCTCGCCGCCGAGACGAAGTCGCCGCCGGCGGAGCTCATCACCGCGATCAGCCACGACTACGCGGGCTTCTACTCGCGTTCGTACGGCCGGCCCGACACTGCGCGCGTGATGGGCATCAACGACAGCCTCGCGGTGGCGACGCTGCTGCGGCCGGAGCTCGTCGCGGGGGCCGTGCAGCGCCCGCTGCAGACCTTCGAGGACGAGGCGACGGGGGAGCGGTTCCTCGCCGGCGTGCACCCGGTGAAGGGCGAGACCCGCCCGATCCATCGGGTGATCTTCGACATGGACTTCGACGGCGTGCTGGAGCTCATCGGGGAGACGCTCCGCCGCCCGCTGCCCTGGCGTTAATCCTATAGCGCCCGCTATACTATTTTATTACCGACAACCTCACCCCGCTTCTGCGAAGGTGGCATCGAGCGAAGGAGCTCCCCCCGATGTCGAAACTCCAAGACCCCGCGCCCGCGTCGCGCGCCGAGGCCTCGCCCGTCCGGAAGCCCGGGCACGCCAAGCAGCTGTTCGCCCTCAGCGCGGGCCACGCGCTCGAGTGGTACGACTGGGCGATGTTCGGGCTCCTGTCCGTGTACATCGGACAGGCCTTCTTCCCGGGGGAGAACGCGGTCGCCGCGACCCTGAACTCGCTCGCGGTCTTCGCGGTCGGCTTCGTGGTGCGCCCGATCGGCGGCGTCGTCTTCGGCCTCGTCGCCGACCGGCTCGGCCGCAAGCCCGTCATGGTGGGGGCCGTGGCGGTCACCGCGGCGGCGAGCCTCGTCATCGGCATCCTGCCGACGCACGAGACGCTCGGCATCTGGGCCGGCGTCATCGTGCTGTTCTGCCGCATCATGCAGGGCTTCTCGACGGGCATCGAGGGCTCGCTCGGCGCGGCCTACGGCGTCGAGCTCGTGCCGGACCGCCCGGGCTACGTCGCCGGCTTCATGGCGACGTTCAACAACCTCGGCAACATGCTCGCCCCGCTCACCGCGTTCGTCACGAGCTCGCTGATCGGCCCCGAGGGCATGGCCGACTACGGCTGGCGCGTGCCGTTCATCCTCGGCGGCCTGCTCGGCTTCATCGTGCTGTGGCTCCGCCGCACCCTGCCGGAGACCCTGCCCGCCGCGTCGAGCGTCGCCGAGGGCAGCCGCGTCACCACCCGTCAGCAGACCGGCGAGGTCTGGAAGGGCGTCCGGAAGTACTGGCTCAGCATCCTCGCCGTCGTCTTCATCGTCGGCGCCATCCAGGCGTACAACTACACCTGGCTCTCGGGGCTGCCGTCCATCGCGACCGGTACCTACGGCGAGGACCCCACGGGCGTCTTCGCGGTGTCCACCTCGCTCGGCGTCATCCTCACCGTCGGCGCCTTCGTGCTCAGCCGCGTGCTCGACAAGTGGGACCTCTCGCGCTGGTTCGTGCTCGGCCGCCTGCTCGCGATCCCGACGATCTTCCTGGTGCTGCTCTACACGGGCAACGGTGTGGGCCCGCTCGCGGCCGTGCTCCTCGGCGGCTCCCTCGTGCTGCTGCTGAACCTCACGATCTTCAGCACCGTCGCGAACCTGATGATCCCGCAGCAGTTCCGCGGCACCGCCGTCGGTCTCGGCTACGGCATCGGCGTCGCGCTCTTCGGCGGCACCGCCTCGTACCTGTTCGTCTACCTGCAGAGCGTCGGCCTCGGGAACGTCTTCCCGTTCTACGTCGCCACGCTCTGCGCCATCAGCGTCGTGCTCTACCTCGTCGCGAAGCGCAAGAACGGCGTCTTCAAGGGCAAGCAGGCCGACTAGGCATCCAGATCGGCCGCGCCGTCGGTCCTCCGCGAACCGTGGGGGACCGGCGGCGCGTTCGTGCGCCCGGGGGCCGGCGCCCCATGACGCCGGGCATGCTCAGCGCGCGGGCGGCTCGGCCGTGCCGGCGCTCGCCGCGCGCTCGTCGGTGAGCGTGCGGCGCCTGGCTTCTTCGATGTGCGCGCGCATGAGCCGCACCGCGGCCTCCTCGTCGCCGCCCGCGATCGCGTCGTAGATGCCGCGATGCTCCGCCGCCGCTTCGAGCGCGTGCGTGCGGCCGGCCCGGCCGCTCAGCCGGAAGCGCTGCAACTGGCTGCCGAGCGCGGCGAAGGCGCGGTGCGTGAATGGGTTGCCGGTCTGCGCGCTGATGAGCGTGTGGAAGGACTCGTCGGCGACCCAGCTCGCCTTCAGCGTCTCGGGGTCGGCGAGCTCTCCCGCCCGCTCCATCGTCTCGATGGTCGCGAGCAGCCGGCCCAGGAACTCGGGATCCGCCTTCGTCGTCGCCTCGCCCGCGAAGCTCGGCTCGAACAGCAGCCTGGCGTCCATGAGCTGCACGATCTCGGAGGGGGAGAGGAGGGGCGCGACCTCGTAGCCCCGGAGCGGATGCCGCAGCACGAAGCCGGTCGGCTCGAGTCGGGCGAGCGCCTCGCGGATCGGCGTCGCCGACAGGCCCATCTCGCGGGAGAGGGCGCCGATGTTGAGCCGGTCGCCCGGTTCGCGCCGCCCGCCGATCATCTGCAGCAGCAGCTCGTCGTAGGCGCGGTCGGCGTACGGCACGCGGGTGGACCGCCGTCGCGACGGCGGGACGCGCTCTTCGCTCACTCGGGCTCCTCGGGGGTGGTCGGTCGTGCCTGCTCGAACCTATCGCGTCGCCGGCGCACGGCTCGGGGCCCGCGCCGTAGCGGCGCGGGCCCCGAGGTGCTGCGGGCGGGAGCTGGACGGCTCAGGCCGCCTTCTTGACCTGACCCGAACGCCAGAGCTGCACGAACTCGCGGGTCATCTCGCCGCTCGCGGGCAGGTCCATGTCGGCGTTCGGCTTCGAGCCGTAGCCGAACACGGCGCCGTCGGCGACCTCCGCGTAGGTGGCGGCGTGCTTCGCCGTCATGCCCGAGCCGAGGATGATCGGGGCGTCCGCGATGGCGTCCTTGACCTGGCGCAGACGGTCGAGGCTCGGCGGCATGCTCGTGTCGTCGCCGGCGAGGATGATCGCGTCGGCGCCGCCGCGGTGCAGCATGTCGGCCGCGATGACCGGCACGGGGCGCTCGACGAGCGGGCGCGCGTGCTTCGTCAGCAGATCCGCCAGCGTGAGGATGTGCTCGCCGCCGATGTGCTTCTTGTAGCGGGCCACGAGATGCGCCTCGCTGTTGATGATGCCCTGGTCGGTGACCGAGGCGTCGGTGAGGATGTTCAGCCGGATGAACTGCGCGTCGACCGCCGCGGCGATGCCGAGCGAGGCCTTCCACGAGTTGCGGAGGATGTTGATGCCGATCGGCAGCTCGGTCTGGCGACGCACCTCGCGGGCGACGACGGCGGCCGCGGCGACGGTCTCCGGCTCGATGGTGACGGGGTAGAAGGGGTAGTCGTGGAAGTTCTCGACGAGGAGGGCGTCCACGCCGCCCTCGGCGAGGGTGTTCGCGTCCTGCACCGCGCGGTCGATGACGTCGTTCAGATCGCCGGAGAAGGCGGGGGCGCCGGGCAGGGCGTACATGTGCACCATGCCGATGACGGGGGCCTTGCCGCCGAAGACGCCGTTGAAGCGGTCGAGGTAGGGGTAGCTCATGGGAGGGCTCCTAGGGGATGGGACGCGGGCGCGCGGCCGCCATCGGCCGGGCGACGCTGCGTCGACGGGGTTCGTCCGCTCGGCGCACACGCGCCGAACGGCGGCCGCGAGTGCGGCCCGGGGCGGAAAATGCCTGTCGACCGGCCGTTCTGCTCCCGTTGCTTCAAATAATATTGGATTCTTGTTGGAAGTCAAGGCGCGGGGTTCGACGTCAGCCACGGGGCGGCGGCGCGGTGGGCCGGAGCCCGCGACGGGCGTCGCCTGGTCGGGGATCGCGGCTAGGGTGGGGCGCATGCGGGGAGGGGCGGCGGGGCGCGGACGATGGCGTCGACTGGGCAGTGGGCTCGCCGCCGCCGGGATCCTCATTCTGCTCGCCGCCTGCGCGCCGAGCGGGGGAGCCGACGGGCCAGGGGGTGCCGAGGCGTCCGCGTCGGGCGTCGCGCCGACCGCACCGGGCATCGCCCTGCCGCCGGCGGGCGGCCTGCCGGACTATCAGCTCGGCGGGGCATACGAGCCGGCGGACGAGGTCAGCATCGTCGCGCGGGACCGTAGTGCTTCTCCGGCGGAGGGTCGCTACTCGATCTGCTACGTCAACGGCTTTCAGACGCAGCCCGGCGAGCTGCAGGACTGGCCCGCTGAGCTTCTCCTGCAGCGGGACGGCGCCCCCGTCTTCGACCCCGACTGGCCGGACGAGGCGCTGCTCGACCACTCCACGCCCGAGCGTCGCGAGGCCATCGCGGCGATCGTCTCGCCCTGGATCGCGGGCTGCGCGGCGGCGGGCTACGACGCCGTTGAGTTCGACAATCTCGACAGCTACACCCGCTCGCGCGGTGCGCTCGCACTCGACGGGGCGGTCGAACTCGCGCGGCTGCTGGTCTCCGCCGCGCACGAAGCCGGGCTCGCCGCCGGGCAGAAGAACGCCGCCGAGGATGCCGCGGTGCTCCGCGACCGCGGCGGCTTCGATTTCGCCGTGACCGAGGAGTGCGCCGCCTACGCGGAGTGCGGGGCGTACGCCGCGGTCTACGGCGACGAGGTCATCGACATCGAGTACAGCGACGAGCTGCCCGTGCCCTTCGGCGAGCTCTGCCGCGCGCCCGGCGCACCGGGCTCGATGGTGCTGCGCGACCGGCAGCTCACCGTGCCGGGCGATGCTGCGTACGTCTTCGAGACGTGTTGAGGAGCCGCCGAGAAAGGGATACCTATGCGTACCTTGATTTGAGCTTTCATGGCCGGAATGTCGGCGGCATACGGAATCATGGGATCCCATGGAGCAGTGTTCCCGCATTTCACGGACTGCGATCGATGGCGCGGGCGCCCGCAGTTCACCAGTGAGCGATGAACGTCGTAGCTCCGCGCCTTGCGACGTGCCGGGCGTGCACGCGATCGTGGGTGACGCGCTTGCCGCTGCCGGAGAGTTGCACCTCCCCGAAGCCGAGGTCCTGCGCGTCGAGCACGGTGCGAGCGGCGTGCGCCTGCTGCTCGGGGCGCGCGACGAGCGCGGCGAGCTCCGCACTGTCGACGCGGCGGTCGCTTCGCACTGTCGGCCGTACCTGCCGAAGGGACTCGCCCCTGGGGCTGTCCTCGATGTGCGCGGGCGGCTCTCCGTCGACGCTTCGGCGGGCCTGCGCCTGAAGATCGGCTTCGTCGCGCGTCGCCCTCCGCGCGACGGCCCGATTCATCGTGCCCGACGCGCGGCGCGTGAGCGCCTGCTCGCCGAGGGCGTTCTGCGGGCGGCAGCCATCGAACCGCCGCGGGCCCTGCTGGACGCGGCTCGCCGCGTGCTGTTGATTTCGCCGCCGGGCAGCGCTGGCCGCGCGGACTTCCTGGGCGAGGTTCGTCCTGCCCGCGACCTCGAGGTGCGCGAGATCGCGGTGCGGATGAACGGGGAGGCCGCGGCGCCCGAGCTCGCGAGGCGCCTCGCCGACCCCGGTGACGTCGACCTCGTCGTCCTCGTGCGCGGCGGTGGAGACTGGCGCGGCCTCGCGCTCTTCGACGACGAGCGTCTCATTCGAGCGATCCACGCGTGCCCGGTGCCCGTGGTGCTCGGCGTCGGGCACCGGAGCGACGATGAGCTGCTCGCGAATCGAGCGGGTGCAGGTCGGTTCAGCACGCCGACAGCCGTCGGACGCGAGCTGCGCGCGGCAGCCGGTCGACGACGGCGTCAGCGCGCGGCGAGCGCCTCGCCGGGTGCGCCCTACGAAGCTTCCCGTCGCAACTGGACCGCGGCTGGCCGCGACGAGCTCGGGCGGCTCCGACAGGAGCTCCAGCGCGCGCAGATCCAGCTCGAGCGTCAGCGCGCCCTGTACGCACTGGCGTCCGGAGCGCTCGCGGAGCGGGTGCTCCGACGGGTGCGGCGTCGCGCGCGCTGGCAGTTCGTCGCGGCGCTCGGCGGTGCGGCTGCGGCGATGGGCGTGCTCGCCGCGCTCGCTGCGCCGATCTGGCTGCTCGCCGGAGCGGCGGTGGTCGGCCTCGCCCTCGGAATCTGGCTCGGCCGCGGCGGCGCTCGCGCGCGTCGACCGCTCGCGGCGACCATTCGGCATCGGCCGCGCACCGACGAGGACTGGATTCGGCTCGCGACCATCGCCTCCCGGCCCCGAGAGCATCGTCGGCTGCTGCCGCCGCGCTAGCGATGCCGCGTACGTCTTCGAGGCGTGCTGAGGCGCGGGGCGAAGCCGATCACGAGACCGAGGGCGATGGCCGCCATCCCGAGCCAGGCGCCGGGCGAGGGGAGCGGTGCGCCGAGCGCCGCGGCGATGAGGGCCGCGGCCGGGGCGGCGGTGCCCGCGCACAGGCCGGCCGCGGCGGCGCCCATCCGGCCGACCCCCGTGAACCAGAGCACGAAGGCGAGCGCGGTGGCGATCGCGCCGAGATAGGCGATCGCGCCGAGCGCGGTCGGTGAGGCGAGCAGGGCGGGCTCCGGATGCTCGGTGAACGCCGAGAGCACGCCGAACGCGATCGCGGCGACGGCGCACGTCGCGGCCGAGTAGCTCCACGCGCCCATCCGCGGCAGCGCCCGGGCGCCGAAGAGCGTGAGGCCCGCCTCGCCCGCCACGAGGGCGAGGCCCATCAGCACCCCGAGCGGGTCCGCGCGGCCCCAGCCGGTCACGGCGATCGCCCCGACGCTGACGACGACGGCGCCGACGACGAGGCGGGGCGACGGGCGCCGGCCCGCCGCGAGCGGAGCCGCGAGTGCGAGCACGAGCGGGATGCAGCCGACCGCCGCGCCGAGGAACGCCGGTTCGGCGTGGGCGGTGCCGACGATCGTCGCGAGATTGAAGCCGACGAGGCCGGTCGCCGCCCCGCCGAGCACCCAGCCCAGATCGCGGAGTCGCGGCAGCACGAGGCGCACCCGGAAGATCCGCGCGAACACCACGATGGCCGCGACGGCCACGGCGTAGCGGGCGGACTGCAGGGCGAACACCGGCAGGGTGCGCGTCGCGTCGATGACCGCGACGCTGCTGCCGAGCAGCGCCATCGCGGCGAGTCCCGGCCAGAGCGCCCACCAGCCGAGCCCGGCGGTGCGGGATGGGGCGGTCGCCGTGAGAGAGGTAGTGGGCATGCCGCGAGCCTGCCCGCTCGAATGGACCATCGACAGGTGCCATCGATGATGGATAGATTGGGCCAATGCCGGGCGACGGATTCCTCCTGCTGGATTCGACCGCGGTGCCGCGCGGACGTCGCGCGGACTGGCTCGCCGGCGAACTGCGTGCGGCCATCGCGGGTGGCGCCCTGCGCGCGGGGTCCAGGCTGCCGGCGACCCGGGTGCTCGCGGGCGAACTCGGCTTCGCCAGGAACACCGTCGCCGAGGCGTATCGCCGGCTCGCGGAGGAGGCCCTCGTGGAGCCCCGCGTCGGCGTCGGCACGGTCGTCGCCGCATCGAGCGCGCGCAGCACGCGGGCGGCGGCGCCGCGAACGGCGAGGCCACGCTCGGCCTCATCGCGCGGCGACGGGCGCGTCGCACCGGCGCACTCCCCGCAGGGCCCGGCGCACGAGCCGATCGATCTCGCCGCCGGCCTGCCCGAGCTCACGGCGTTCCCCCGCGCGGCCTGGCTGCGCGCGGAGCGCGAGGTGCTCGCCGAGGCATCCCGGCGCACGCTCGGCTATCAGGACCCGGCCGGCGCCCCGGCGCTCCGCGAGGCGCTCTCGGCCTGGCTCGCCCGCTCGCGCGGCGTGGTCACCGAACCGGGCGGCGTCATCGTCACCGCCGGCGTCACCGGGGCGCTCGCGCTGCTCGCCGGGGCGCTCCTCGGCGAGGGACACGACTCGGTGGCGCTCGAGGATCCGGGCGCGACCGGCAATCGCCGCATCCTGGAGTACTGGATGCCGCGGGTCGAGCCCGTGCCCGTCGACGCGGACGGCCTCGTGGTCGAGGAGCTCCGACGGCGCGACGCCGACGCCGTCCTCGTGACGCCCGCGCACCAGTACCCGAGCGGCGTCGTGCTCGCCCCCGGGCGGCGGCGGGAGCTGGTGGCGTGGGCGGACGAACGGGCCCGCCGGCTCATCGTCGAGGACGACTACGACGCCGAGTACCGATACGACCGGCGGCCCGTGCGCGCGCTGCAGCCGCTCGCGCCCGAGCGCGTCGCCTACACCTCGAGTCTGTCGAAGACGCTCGCGCCCGCCCTCCGGCTCGGCTGGCTCGTGCCGCCGACGCGGCTCGTCGAGCAGCTCGTCGAACGGCAGTGGGCGAGCGGGCTGGGGTCGCCGGCGCTGCCGCAGCTCGCGCTGGCACGGCTGCTCGACTCCGGCGCGCTCGAACGGCACCTCCGGGCGATGCGGGCTCGACACCGGCTGCGCCGGGATGCCGCCGTCGCGGCGGTGCGCGCCCAGCTGCCCGAGGCACGCGTGCACGGCGTGGCCGCGGGCCTCCACCTGCTGCTGGAGCTCCCCGGCGGCGTCGACGATGCCCGGGTCGCCGCCGCGGCACGCGAACTGGGCGTGCTCGTGCAGCCGCTCAGCGTGCAGCGGCACCGCCCCGGCCCGCCCGGCCTCATCGTGCACTACGCGGCGACGCATCCCGCGCGCTTCGAACGGGCGATCGCCACGATCGCCCGGGCCGTCCGCGGCGCACGGTGAAGCACGCCTCCGTGTCGCCGGTCGTCGCTATCGTGGGCACGTGCCCGCAGAGTCCCCTGAGCCCTTCGTCGTCCCCGACGCCGCAGCCTGGCGCGCCTGGCTCGACGCCAACGAGCACGAGTCCGACGGGGTCTGGCTGCTGCTCGCGAAGAAGGGCACGCGCACGCCCACCTCGCTGAGCTACGCCGAGGCGCTCGACGAGGCCCTCTGCAGCGGGTGGATCGACGGGCAGAAGCGCAGCTACGACGAGGCGACCTTCCTGCAGCGCTTCACTCCGCGGCGCCGCGCCTCGCTCTGGTCGCAGCGCAACATCGGGCTCGTCGCCGCGCTCATCGAGGCGGGCCGCATGCGGCCGCGCGGCGAGGCCGAGATCGCGCGGGCGAAGGCCGACGGCCGCTGGGACCGCGCCTACGCGGGCTCGAAGACCGCCGAGGTGTCGCCCGAGCTGCAGGCGGCGCTCGACGCGGAGCCCGCGGCCGCCGAGCTCTTCGCGAGGCTCAACGCCACGAACCGCTTCGCGGTGCTGCACCGCATCGCGACCGCCCCGAGCGAGACGAGTCGCCGCAACCGCCTCGAGAAGCTCGTCGGCATGCTCGCCAGGGGCGAGACCCCATACCCGCAATGAGCCGCCCCGGCGCCCACCCTGGCGGGTGCGCGACATCGGGGCGGCGTGTGACGCGACCGAGTTGCACCCGTCGGGCAGTTTCGGCACGCTGAGTACCGTGCCGTCCTCCCCGCGCTCCGCGCTCGATCTCCGTTCGCCGAAGCGCCTCGCGATCCTCGCCGCCGGCGCGGTCGTGCTGCTCGGGCTCGCGGTGCTGCTCGCGCGCTGGCTGCGCACCCTGCCCGAGGTCGAGGCCTTCGTCGCGAGCTACCCCGGACACAGCCCGCTGCCGCAGGGGGCGCCCGTCGGCATCCCCGCCTGGCTCGGCTGGCAGCACTTCTTCAACGCGTTCTTCCTCGTGCTGCTCGTGCGCACGGGGCTCATCATCCGGTCCAAGGCGCGTCCGCCCGCGTTCTGGACGCGGGACAACACGCGCTGGCCGCGCACGAAGGGCGCCCCGCGCCGGCTCGGCATCTCCGTGTGGCTGCACCTCGTGGTCGACGCGCTCTGGGTGCTGAACGGGCTCCTCTACGTCGTGCTGCTCTTCGCGACCGGGCAGTGGCTGCGCATCGTGCCGACGAGCTGGGACGTGGTGCCGAACTCGATCTCCGTCGTGCTGCAGTACCTCTCGCTCGACTGGCCCGTCGAGAACTCCTGGGTCGCGTACAACGACGCGCAGGTGCTCTCGTACTTCGCCGTCGTCTTCCTCGCCGCGCCCCTCGCCGTGCTGACGGGGTTGCGGCTCTCGCCCGTCTGGCCGATGCAGGGCCGGCTCGCCCGGGTGTTCCCCGAGCGGCTCGCGCGAGCCGTGCACTTCCCGGTGATGCTGTTCTTCCTGCTCTTCACCTTCGTGCACGTCGTGCTTGTGCTCGCGACCGGGGCGCTGCGCAACCTGAACCACATGTACGCCTCGCGCGACGCGAGCGACTGGGTCGGCTTCGCGATCTTCGCCGTCTCCGTGCTCGCCCTCGTCGGGGCGTGGGTGCTCGCGCGCCCGCTGCTGCTGGCGGGCCTCGCCGGCCGGTTCGGCCAGCTGCGGCGGATGCCTCCTCCGCCGCCCGCGAAGCCGGCGACGCCGCGCGACTGACGTGCGGCGGGCCCGGCTTCGCGGGCCCGGACCGTCCGCTCAGCCGGCCGCGTCGATCTCGGCGACGATCGCGCTGAAGCCGCGCTGCTCGGCGAGCCGGCGCGGCAGCACCCCGTCGCCGTCCGGGATCGAGGGGTCCGCGCCCGCGGCGAGCAGCAGTCGCACGGTCTCGACGTGCTCGGGGCTGCCGTCGCCGAGCACGATCGCCTCGTGCAGGGCGGTCCAGCCGAGCCGGTTCACGTGATTCACGGGGACGCCGGCCGCGAGCAGGATGCGCACCGTCTCGACGTGCGCGTGCTCGCTCGCCGGGATGAGCGCGGTGCCGCCGTACCGGTTCGTGCTCGCGACGTCGGCGCCGTGCTCGAGGGTGAGGCGGAGGACCTCGTTGAGGCCTTCGGCGCCGGCGTAGAGGAAGGCGGAGTCCTCGATCGCGTCCTTCGCGTTCGGGTCGGCCCCGGCCTCCAGCAGCGCCTCGGCGAGATCGGCGCGGTCGGCGCGGGTGGCGGTGACGAGGACCGGTCGGTTCTCGGCATCTCGGGCGTTCGGGTCGGCGCCCTGGTCGAGCGCGCGCCGTGTCTCGGCGAGGTCGCCGGCGGCGGTCGCGGTGACGAGCAGTGCGGTCGCCTCGGCGGACGGCAGGGTCGGGGTCGCGGGCATAGGGGTGGCCTCCTCGGCGGGTGCGGTGGTGGGCGGGGGAGTCGTGGGGCTCGGACCGGCGGCGACGCAGCCGGCGAGGGTGAGTGCGGCCGCGGTGGCGAGGGCTACGGCCGCGGCCGTCCGAGCGCGTGTGGACCTCATGGGGACCTCCTGGTGGTGGCGGGGTCGGCGGTGGACCGTCGATTCGCGCGACGCGGCACGCGGGGGGACGCGAGCGGACCCCGGGGCGCGGGGCGCCCGGCGGCGAGGCCGAAGGCGAGCTGTGCGCCGGCGACGAGCGAGAGCCCTGCGATGAGCGGCGTCCACGGCACGCCGGCCGAGGAGAGCAGACCGAGTGCGAGCGGCCCGAGCGCGGCGACGGCGTAGCCGGCGCCCTGGGCGACCGCGGAGAACGCCGAGGTGCGCGCGGCGTCGGGCGCGCGGGCCACGATGAGCCCGACCGCGAGGCCGAACGCGGCGCTCTGGGCGATGCCCAGTACCGCGACGAAGGCGGGCGCGAGCGCGATCGGGGCGAAGGCGAGGCCGAGGATGCCGAGGACGGAACAGGCGGAGACGACGGCGATGACGCCCGACTGGGTGCGGAAGCCCGCGGCGATGGTCGGGGCGAGCAGGGCGGCCGGGATGCCGGCGACGCTCATCCAGGCGAGCAGCAGGCCCGCCTGGGAGGGGGCGAGCCCGCGATCGACGGCGATGGTCGGCAACCAGGCGGTCAAGGCGAAGTAGATGAGCGCCTGAGCGGCGAAGAACCCGGTGACCGACCACATGCGCGGCGCGCGCAGGATCGAGCCCGGAGCGCGCGGGGTCGAGCGCTCCGGCAGGCGGGCGGCCGCGCCCGACAGCCGCGGCAGGACCGCCCAGGCCAGCACGGCGGCCGCGACGACGGGCAGGCCCCAGAGCCCGACCGCGATGGCCGCGCTGTCGCCGGTGCGGCTGAGCATCGGCACGGCGAGGGAGGCGCCGAGTGCGGCGCTCGCGCCGAAGGCGGCCGTGTACACCCCGGACCAGAGTCCGTGGCGTCGGTCGAGGTGGGTGCGGACGAGCTGCGGCGTGAGGATGCCGAGGAGGGAGATGCTCGCGCCGACGACGACGGTGCCGAGCAGCAGCGGCACCGTGCCGAGCGGGCGCAGCAGCATGGCGAGCGCGAGGGCGCTCAGCAGGACCGCCGCCGCTCGGTCGGCGCCGAGCCGACGGGCGAGCGGGGGAGCGATCGGCGCCGCGAGCCCGAACAGCAGGACCGGGATGGTGCTGAGCCACGCGGCGCCGCTCGCACCCAGCTCGAAGTCGTGCTCCAGCTCCGGCAGGAGCGCGGCGACGCTCGTGATCGGCGAGCGCACGGAGAGGCCGATGCCGACGACGAGGGCGCCGGCCGCGAACGGCGCGCCGAGAGCGGCGCGCCGGTCAGCCATCGAGCGACTGCTCGCTCTGGTCGAGGACGCCGACCGCTGCGGCGGAGGCCGCGTCGACGTCGCGCCGCTCGATGGCGCGGAAGAGGGCCTCGTGCAGATCGGCGGTGTTCGGGTCCGCGTTGTTCGAGAGGCACGAGTTCTGCGCGACGGAGTGCCGGAGCGAGGCGTCGAAGCTCGCGTAGAGCCCGACGAGGAGCCGGTTGTGCGAGGCGCCCGCCACGCCGAGGTGGAACGCGACGTCGTGGTCGGCGAAGGCGTCGACGTCCTGCGCCTCGATGGCCGCACGGCGCCCGGCGAGGGCGTCGGCGAGCGCGGCCAGGTCGTCGTCGTCGCGGTTCCCGGCCGCTTCGCGGGCCGCGAGGATGTCCAGGGCGCGACGGACGGCGAGCACCTCCCGGGCGTCGGCGACGTCGATGGTGCGCCGGAGCGCGACCTCGGTGGGGTCGTCGGCGACGACGTAGGTGCCGTCGCCCTGCCGGGTCTCGAGCAGGCCGAGCTGCACGATCGAGCGCACCGCCTCGCGCACGGAGGGGCGGCTGACGCCGAGCTGCTCGGTGAGTTCCGCCTCGGTCGGGATGCGGGTGCCGACGGGCCAGGACCCGGAGGTGATCTCGGAGTGCAGGCGGTCGACCACGGTGTCGACGAGGGAGCGGCGCTGGATGGGTTTCACGATTCCATTCTCTTCTCTCGTGAATGTATGGTTATCATACATCTGACAAATCGCCTGGGAGATCGCCACGCGGTCGAGCCGCGCGAACGAAGGAGTTCAGCAGGGATGCCCGAAGCCACCACCGGCACCGCCGCACACCACGACGGCGCGCCCGCTCCCGGCCGCGTGGTCGCGGGCGGCCTCGTCGACGCCCACATCCACCCCGACAAGTCCAACTGGGGCGGACCATGGATGTCGCGCACCGCCGCCGCGGGACTCTCCGAGTTCATCGCCAACGATCTCGCGACGCAGCGCGGATACACGCGGAGCGTCGAGGAGCGCGCGTACGGGCTGCTCAGCACCGCGCTCGCGAACGGCACACTCGCCATGCGCGCTCACGTCGACGTGTCGAGCGAGCTCGGCCTGCGCAACGTGGAGGGCGTGCGCACGGCCGCGTCGCGGCTCGCGCCGTGGCTCACCGTGCAGATCGTCGCCTTCCCGCAGTTCGGCCTCCTGACGAATCCCGGCACGCTCGAGGTGATGGCCGCGTCGCTCGACGCCGGCGCGGACCTCGTCGGCGGGATCGACCCGCTCGGGCTCGAGGGCGACGTCGACGCCCACCTCGACGCGGTGTTCGGTCTCGCCGAGCGCAGCGGACGCGATCTCGACATCCACCTCCACGACGGCGGCGAGCCCGGCCTCGCGCAGATCCGCGAGATCGCCGCCTGCACCGTCGCGCGGGGCATGCAGGGCCGCGTCACCGTGAGCCACGCCTTCGCGCTCGCCGAGCAGAGCGCGCCGTCGCTCCGCGAGACGCTCGACCGGGTCGCGGAGGCCGGACTCTGGGTCACCACCTGCGCGCTCGGCGACGACCCCGTGCTCGACCCCGAGCTGCTCGAAGCGCACGGCGTCGAGCTCGCGCTCGGTTCGGACGGCGTGCGCGACTCCTGGACCCCGTTCGGCACGGGCAGCATGGTCGACCGCGCCCACCTCTTCGCCTATCGGACGGGCGCCATGACCGACGCCCAGCTCGAACGCGCCTACCGCATCGCCTCCGAGCAGGGCGGCCGCCTCCTCGGCATCCCCGAACTGTCCGCCCCGGCCGCCGCCGACGCCCCCACCCGGCTGGAGTTCGCGGGCGAGTCGCTCGCCCAGCTCGTCGTCGACCGCCCGGCCCCCGAGCGCGTCGTCCGCGACGGACGGACCCTTGCCGCGCGCTGAAGCCGCGCGACCCAGTTTCGCTCCATCCCCCCATCGAACCGACACACCGACGAAGGAGTTCCCGTGTCCCGACGCCGCATCACCCTCGCGACGGCCGCTTTGGCCGCCGCGGGGCTGGCCCTCACCGGCTGCACCGCGCAGACCGCGACCGGGGAGGGCGGCCTCGAGGTCGACCTCTCGAACCTCGCCACGACCACCGAGCCGGGCGCCGCGCCCGTCGAGCTCGTGAAGTGGAACCTCCCGTACGAGCCGATGTCGCTCGATCCCATGTACACGTTCAACTACGCCGAGAACACCGTCGTGGCCAATCTCTGCGACAGCCTCGTGCGCATGAAGCCCGACCTCAGCACCGAGCCGGGACTCGCGGCAGCGGTCACGCAGCCCGACGACACCACCGTCGTCTACACCCTCCGCGACGGCGTGACCTTCTGGGACGGCACCCCGCTCACCGCCGAGGACGTCGTCTACTCGCTGCAGCGCCAGACCGGCGAGACCACGACGAGCTACTTCGCGAGCTACTTCCAGAACGTCGCCTCGATCGCCGCGACGGCGCCGAACGAGGTCACGGTGACGCTCAGCCAGCCCGACGTGCTGTTCACCCAGGCGATGGCGACGGCCGCGGGCGCGATCGTGTCGAAGCAGGCCGCGGAGTCGGCGGGCGAGGCCTTCGGCACGCCGAACGGCGGCCTGCAGTGCACCGGCCCGTTCTCGCTCGAATCCTGGAGCTCGGGCAAGAACCTCCGGCTCGCGGCCAATCCCGGCTACTGGGACCAGGCGCTCGCGCCGAAGGCCGCCGCCCTCGAGTTCAGCTTCATCGCCGACGAGTCGACCGCGGTGAACGCCCTGCGCTCCGGCGACGTCGACGGGCAGTTCTTCTACCTCCCGCCGGCCGGCCTCACCCAGCTCGAGCAGAGTGACGAGGTCACCACCACCTACGGCAAGTCGCTCGTTTTCTGGACCATGACGACCACCGACTTCGACGGCGCGCTCGGCGACGAGCGCATCCGGCAGGCGCTCTCGCTCGCCATCGACCGGGAGGCGCTCACGAAGGTCGTCTTCCAGGGCGCAGGCATCCCGGCGACGAGCCTCGCGGGCCCGGACTACTGGGGGTACGAGCGCGACGCCTTCGAGGAGGCGTACGGCGAGTTCTCCGCCGAGCCGGATCTCGCCGCGGCGAAGGCGCTCGTCGCCGAAGCGGGCACCGTCCCGCCGATCGTGCTCGCCGTGCAGGGCAGCTCGGCCGTGCACGAGCAGACGGCGAACGTCATCCAGGCCGCGGGCCAGGCGATCGGCCTCGACATCCAGACGAAGGTGATCCCCGTCGAGCAGTTCGGCAACCTCTACTTCGACCCCGCCGCCCGGGACGGCATCGACGGCTTCTTCACCACCAACTACGGCAGCTTCGCGGACGCGCTCGACGTCTACCAGTTCTTCGCGAGCACCGACAGCCACAACTACACCGGGTGGGACCTCGCCGACGAGCCGCTCTTCGCCGCCCGCGCCGAGACCGACGACGCCGCGCGCGCCGCGCACGTCATCGAGGCGCAGCGCATCATCACCGAGCAGCTGCCCTGGATCCCGCTCGCCTACGAGCCCGTGACGCTCGTGCAGAACGACCGCATCTCGGGCGCGACGGCGTCCTTCGCCTACCTGTACGCGCCGTGGGCGGCCACGATCGGCGGGGTGGAGTAGCCGGATGTCCCTCGGCGCGTATCTGGCGCGGCGCACGGGCGGCCTGCTGCTCGTGCTCCTCGTCACCTCCTTCCTCGTCTTCGGGCTGCTCTACCTCGCCCCCGGAAGCCCGCTGGCGTTCATCCTCGGGCCCCGCGGCGGCACCCCGGAGCAGATCGCGGCGGTCACCGCGCAGTACCACCTGAACGACCCGTTCTTCGTGCGCTACGTGGCCTGGCTCGGCGACCTCCTTCGGGGCGACCTCGGCTACTCGATCGTGTACCGCCAGGACGTCTCCGACCTCATCGCCGGGCGCGTCGGCACCACGCTCGCCCTCGTGTCGATGGCGGCGCTGATCATCGCCGTCGTCGGCATCTCGGCCGGCACCCTCGCCGCGCTCCGCGGCGGCTGGACCGACCAGCTCACCTCCTCGATCGCGGCGATCGGCCTGTCCACCCCGTCGTTCGTGATCGGTGTGGCGCTCATCAGCGTCTTCGCCGTCGGACTCGGCTGGTTCCCCACGTTCGGCTCGGGGAGCGGCGGGCTGGACACCCTCGTGCACCTGGCGCTCCCGGCGCTCGCGCTCTCGGTCGCGAGCGCCGCGTACCTCGCCAGGATCACCCGGGCCTCGGTGCTCGAGGAGCGCGGGCGCGAGCACGTGCAGACCGCGACGGTCCGCGGCCTCGCGCCCGGCTACATCGTCCGCCACCACGTGCTGCGCAACTCGCTCGTCCCCATCGTCACGGTGCTGGGGCTGACGATCGCGACGCTCATCGCCGGGGCGGTGGTCGTCGAGAACGTCTTCGCGCTCGACGGCCTCGGCTCGCTGCTCGTGCGCGCCATCCTGCAGCGCGACTTCGCCGTGGTGCAGGCGGTCATCCTCGTGCTCGTCGTCGCCTTCGTCCTCGTGAACGCCGTCGTCGACGTGCTCTACACCTTCATCGACCCGCGCATCGCCCTCGGGAGCCGGAAATGACCACCCCATCGACCACCAGCCTGGCCGTCGCCAGAGTCGCCCGGGAACGACGCGGGGCCGGGCTCGCGAGAGCCGCCGGCGACCGGCTCGGCGTCGTCGGCTGCATCGCCGCGTCCGTGCTGCTCGTCATCGCCCTCGCCGCGGCGTTCGCCCCGGTCGTGGCGCCGTACGACCCGGACTACCCCGACCTGCTCGCCTCGCTCTCCGGGCCGAGCCCCGCGCACCTCCTCGGCGCGGACGCGCTCGGCCGGGACATCCTGTCCCGCCTCATCTGGGGCGCCCGCATCACGCTCGCGGGGCCCGGGCTCGTCATCCTCATCGCCACGGTGGTGGGCACGCTGCTCGCGCTGCTCGCCGCCTGGCGGGGCGGGCGCATCGACACCGCGATCAGCTGGCTGCTCGACGTGCTGTTCGCGGTCCCCGGCATCGTCTTCGGGCTCATCGCGGTCGCGATCTGGGGCCCGAGCCTCATCACCGTGGTCTGCGGGCTCGCGATCGCCTACGTGCCGTACGTCGCCCGCGTGGTGCGCGGCGCGGCGCTCCGCGAGCGGAACATGCCGTACGTGTCGGCCGCCTGGCTGCAGGGCCAGTCCGCCACCGGCATCACCTTCACCCAGATCCTGCCGAACGTGCAGCCGATCGTCGTGGCGCAGGCGGTGTCGTCACTGGGCTTCGCGGTCATCGACCTCGCCGCCGTGTCGTTCCTCGGGCTCGGGGTGCAGCCGCCGACGGCCGACCTCGGGCTCATGGTGAAGAGCGGCTTCGACTCCGTGCTGCGCGGCCAGCCCACCGAGGCGATCGCCGCCGGCACCCTCATCGTCCTGATCGTCTGGTGCGTCACCGTCATCGGCGACCGCCTGACCTCGAGTGCAAGGAGCATGCGATGACCGACCCCCTGCTGCGGCTCGATAACGTGCGAGCCGCCCTGCGCCTCCGCGGCGGCGAACAGGAGCTGTTGCGCGGCGTAAGCTTCACGATCGGTGCGGGGGAGGCGCTCGGCCTCGTCGGCGAGTCCGGCTCCGGCAAGTCCCTCACGACCCGGGCCATCACCCGGATGCTCGACCCCGCGTTCCGGGTCACCGGCGACATCGCCTTCGAGGGCGCCTCGGTGCCGCGGATGAACGCCCAGGCGCTCCGCCGCTACCGGCAGCGGGACGTCGGCATGATCTTCCAGGATCCGCGGGCCCACGTGAACCCGGTGCACCGGGTGGGCGACTTCCTCACCGAGGCGCTCGTGCGCGACCGCGGCGTCGATCGCCGCGACGCCGAGCGGCGGGCCGTCGAGCTCCTCGACGAGGTCGGGGTGCGCACCCCCGAGCAGCGGCTCCGCCAATATCCGCACGAGCTCTCCGGCGGGCTCCTCCAGCGCGTGATGATCGCGAGCGTGCTGCTCGCCGAGCCGAAGCTCATCCTCGCCGACGAGCCCACGACCGCGCTCGACGTCACCGCGCAGTCCGACGTCATGGCGATCCTCGACGAGCAACGGCGGGCCAGAGGCCTCTCCCTGCTGTTCATCACGCACGACCTCGAGCTCGCCGCGGCCTGCTGCGACCGGCTCGCCGTCATGTACGCCGGCGAGATCGTCGAACAGGGCGCGCACGTATACGAGGCGCCGAGGCATCCGTACACGATCGAACTCCTCGGCGCCCGGCCGAGCATCGAGCACCGCGTGGAGCGGCTGCCGGTGCTGCGCTACGACCGGGCCGCCCACGAACTGCTGAAGGCGGAGGCGTCATGACCCCCAACGAGACCCGCGCGACCGGCCCGGCGACGGCCGGCCGGGCCGAGCCCATCGTCGTCGCCCGCGGGCTGCGCAAGATCTTCCCGGGCCGGGCGGGGGACGAGCCCGTCATCGCCGTCGACGACGTCTCCTTCGAGCTCTTCCCGAACGAGTGCCTCGCGATCGTCGGGGAGTCGGGCTCCGGCAAGACCACCGTCGCCCGCATGCTCGTCGGGCTCGAGACGGTCACCGCGGGCGAGCTCGCCGTGCGCGGCGAATCGCGGGCCGCCGGCGTGAAGCGGCTCGCCGACCGCCGCCGCTGGGCCAAGGAGGTGCAGTACGTCTTCCAGGACCCGTACTCCTCCTTGAACGGCCGCCAGCGCATCGGCGACATCGTCGCGACGAGCGTCGCGCTCCACGCCGGGGACACCGCGACGCGGCGCGCCGTGCAGCGCCGCGCGCTCGAGATCCTCGACAGCGTCGGTCTCGACGAGCGCTTCGCCGCGAAGCACCCGCACCAGCTCTCCGGCGGCCAGCGCCAGCGCGTCGCGATCGCCAGGGCGCTCGCCGCCGACCCCGCGGTCATCGTGCTCGACGAGGCCGTCGCCGCCCTCGACGTCTCCATCCAGGCTCAGATCCTCAACCTGCTCGCCGACATCCGGGCCGCCCGTGAGGTCAGCTATCTCTTCATCTCCCACGACCTCGCCGTCGTGAACCAGATCTCCGACCGCATGATCGTGATGGAACAGGGCAGGGTCGTCGACGGCGGCCGCACCGCGGAACTCCTCGCCGAGCCAGTGCACCCCTACACCCGCTCGCTCCGCGCCGCCGTGCCGCGGCCGGGATGGCGCCCGGTGCGGCGCGAACGGCTCGCCTCGTGACCGCGCGACGGACGCTCGTCACCGCGGACTGGGTCGTCGCCCGGGCCGGGGAGCGGACCGCACTGCTCAGGCAGGGCGCCGTGCTCGTCGAGGGGGAACGGATCGCCGCCGTCGGCCGACCCGGCGATCCCGCGCTCGCCGGAGCGGTCGACGAGCGCATCGAGCTCGGCCGGAGCGTCCTCATGCCCGGCCTCATCGACCTCGACGCGCTCGCCGACCTCGACCACCTCCAGCTCGACGCCTGGGGCGACGCCGCCCACGAGCAACGCCTCGGCTGGTCGGCCGACTACGCCGCGCACGGCCGGCGCGAGGTGCTCTCGGCCGAGGACCGCTCCACGATGCGGCGGTACGCGCTCGCGCAGCTCGCGCTGCACGGCATCACGAGCTTCGCGCCCATCGCCTCGGAGGTGCACTCGGCCTGGGCCGAGCGGCACGACGATCTCCTTGACGTCGCGCGCACTGCCTCGGCGTTCGGACTGCGCGCCTTCCTCGGCCCGAGCTACCGCTCAGGGGTGCACGTCACCGACGAACGGGGCGTCGCCGCGATCCACTGGGAGGACGAGCTCGGCCGAGCCGGCTTCGCCGACGCGGTGCGCTTCCTCGACACGGTCGAACGCCTCGACGACCCGCTCGTCACCGGGATCCTCGCCCCGTGCCGGATCGAGACGCTGCGTGAGGAGCTGCTGCACGAGACCGGCCGGGTCTCGGCCGAGCGGGGCGTCCGGGTCCGGGTGCACGCCTTCCAGGACCACGCCGAACGCGAGCTCATCGCGGCGGCCAGCGGCACGACGCCGCTCGGCCTCATCGAACGGGCCGGCCTGCTGAACGAGCGCCTCGTCCTCGCGCACGGGGTCTACCTCGACGTGCATCCCGACGTCGCGGGCGAAGACCTCGGCGACCTCGCGGCGCTCGCCGGAGCGGGGGCCAGCATCATCCACTGCCCGCTCACGAACGCCAGATACGCCTTCCTCCTCGAACGGCTGTCCGACTACCTCGACGCGGGGGTGAACATCGCCCTCGGCACCGACTCGTTCCCGCCGGACCTGATCCGCGGCATCGACGCCGGGGTGCACCTCGCGAAGGCGCAGCACGGCGAGCTGTCGCGGGGATCGCTCGCCGAGTACTTCGAGGCGGCGACCCTCGGCGGTGCGCACGCACTCGGCCGTCCCGATCTCGGCCGGATCGCGCCCGGTGCGAGCGCCGACCTCGTCGCGTTCGGCCTCGACGAGTTCCGCACCGGACCGGTCGACGATCCGCTGCGCGCGCTCGTGCTCGCGGGATCCGCGCGGGACACCAGGTTCAGCATGGTCGCTGGCCGGCCTGTCGTGGTGGACGGGGCGCTGCCGGGCGTCGACCTCGCCGCGCTCGCGGTCGAGGCGCAGCGGATCTTCGAGCAGCTTCGCGCGGCCTACGCCGAGCGCGACGTGCGACCGGGGGACGGTCCGCTGTTCCCGGGCACGTTCCCGCTGCTCGGCTGACGAGCCGCCGGCCGGGGTCCAGCCGAGCGAAGCTCAGGGACACGCCGCGTTCCCGCCGAGGCTGGACATGGGGGAGGTGCTGGGGTTCCATTGAACGAGGGGCCCTCGTCCGGGGGGACGGCGGGCGACCGCGACGCAGCATCGGGGAGACAGACGCGGATGGATCGGAATCTCCGGAATCGGGACTTCATCGACCGGCGCACACCGCTCGGGGTGCTCGGCGGGCTGCTCGGGCTCGTCGTCGCCTCCGCGGCCGCGGGCGCGCTCATCGTCGCCGGCATGACCCCGGTGATCGGGCTCGTCGGCGCCTCCGCCACGCAGTCGATCGGCATGTTCGAGAGCCTTCCCGGGTATCTCGACATCGAGGAGCCCTCGGAGAAGAGCAACATCTACGCGACCGCGTCCGACGGCAGCCAGGTACTGCTCGCCTCGTTCTACGAGCAGAACCGCGTCGAGGTGGGCTGGGACCAGGTCGGGCAGTTCGTGAAGGACGCCGTCGTCGCGGGGGAGGACCCGCGGTTCTACGATCACGGCGGCGTCGACGTGCAGGGCACGCTTCGCGCGGCGGTGAAGACCGTCACCGGCGGCAATACCCAGGGCGGATCGTCGATCGCTCAGCAGTACGTCAAGAACGTCCGGGTGCAGGAGTGCGAGACCGAGTCCGGCGACGCGGCGATCGCGGAGGCGGAGGAGCAGGCGACGGCGGAGGGTCGGGAGCTCACGAGCGAGGAGCGCGACCAGCTCGTCGCGGACGCGAAGGAGAGCTGCTACGACAAGGTCACCGAGACCAGCCTCGACCGCAAGCTGAAGGAGGCGCGCTACGCGATCGGCGTCGAGAAGCGCTACTCGAAGGATCAGATCCTGCTCGCGTACCTGAACATCGCCGGCTTCGGCGGCACCGTGTACGGCATCGAGGCGGCCGCGAACTACTACTACGGCACGACGGCCGCGAACCTCAGCCTCGCGCAGGCCGCCTCGCTGGTCGCGATCGTGAACAACCCCGAGAAGTTCCGGATCGACCAGCCCGACAACGAGCGCAACGGCGCGGCCGACGGCTACCGGAACAACACCGACCGGCGCAACTACATCCTGCGCGAGATGCTGAAGCTCAAGAAGATCACCCAGGAGCAGTACGACGAGGCCATCGCCACGCCCGTGACCCCGACGATCGTCGAGCCGAGCACGGGCTGCCAGACGGCGGGCGGCAGCGCCTACTTCTGCGACTACGTCAAGACGATCCTGGAGACGGACCCCGCCTTCGGCGAGGACAGCGCGGAGCGCCTCGCGAACTTCCGACGGGGCGGCTACAACGTGTACACCACCCTCGACCTCGACCTCCAGGCCGCCGCCGAGGCCGCCATCGCCGAGAACGTGCCGCAGACCTACCCCGGCTGGGACCTCGGCGCGGTGATCTCGAGCGTGCAGGTCGGCACCGGCCGGGTCCTCGCGATGGCGCAGAACAAGATCTACAGCCAGGACCCGTCCGTGCTGGCCCAGGGGCCGCAGTACTCGAGCGTCAACTACAACACCGACTTCGACCACGGCGGATCGAGCGGCTTCCAGCCCGGCTCGTCCTACAAGGTCTTCACCCTCGCCGAGTGGCTGAAGGAGGGCCACGCGCTCACCGAGCGGGTCGACTCGAAGCCGAAGGCGAACTGGGGCTCGTTCCGGGACAGCTGCGACGGCACCCAGGTGGCGACCGGGTGGAACCCCAAGAACGACGCGAACGAGTCGGGCGGGAACTACACGGCGCTCGAGTCGACGACCGGTTCCATCAATACGGGCTACGTCGGGATGGCGAAGCAGCTCGACCTCTGCGGCATCCGCAAGACCGCCGAGGCCTTCGGCGTGCACCGGGCGAACGGCGGGCCGCTCGAGCAGTACCCCTCGACCATCCTCGGGACGAACGAAGTGGCGCCGCTCACGATGGCGATCGCCTACGCGGGCATCGCCAACGACGGTGTGACCTGCACGCCCGTCGTCATCGACCGCATCGTGGACCGCAACGGCGAGGAGCTCCCGGTGCCGCAGACCTCGTGCACGGCCGCGGTCTCACCTGAGGTCGCGGGCGCCATGCACTACGCGATGAGCCGGGTGATGTCCGGCGGCACGGCCACCGCGTCGAACCGCGCCGTCGAACCGTACGTGCCGCTGATCGGCAAGACCGGCACGACGGACGGCAACAAGGACACCTGGATGGTCGGCGCGTCCACCGCGGTCGCGACCGCCGCCGCCTTGGTGAGCGTGAACGGCGAGGCGAACCAGCGCGGCATCTACTTCGACAGCGGGCAGGCCGCGACCGCCCGGCACCGGATGTGGCCGCGCGTGATGTCCGTGGCCGCGGCGAAGTACGGCGGCGGCGAGTTCTCGATGGCCGGTCCCGGGCCGGTCGCGCCGCGCGCGGGCACCACGCCGACGGCGGACCCCACCGGTGCCGGTCAGGACTCCGCGGATCGCGGCGACGAGCCCGGACGCGGCGACGAGGGCGACGACTCCGACGACTGAGCCCCGCTCGCGGAGCACGGCGCCGTACGGCGCCGTTCGCCGGTCTGAGTTCGCCGCTCAGAGGTCGCCGCTCAGAAGTCGATCGTGTCGCCGGGCTCGAGCGCCAGGTACGCCGAGCCCGCCCGCTCGGCGGCCCACGCGAGTCGCGCGTTCGCGAGGTCCTTGCCGGCGCGCGAGAGCAGCATCTCGTGGGTCGGGAACGCCCGGCGCGGTGCGACCGCCTCGACGTAGTCCATCGCCTCGCTGAGCCGCATCCAGGGCGCGCCCGCGGGGGCGGCGAGCACGTCGACGTCGACGCCCTCGGGGGCGGTGAACGCGTCGCCGCCGTAGTACAGCGCGTCGTTCACGAGCACGCCGAGGTTGTCGATGACGGGGATGGCCGGGTGGATCACTGCGTGCCGGCCGCCGAAGAAGCGGAGCCGGAACGGGCCGAGCTCGCGCTCCTCACCGGCCCGCACGGTCTCCACCGCGTACCCGCTCGCGGCGGCGGCGACCCCGGCCGGCCCGAAGATGCGGGCGTCCGGGCTCTGCTCCAGGATGCGGTCGAGTTGGGCGGGCGTCCAGTGGTCGTCGTGCTCGTGCGTGATGACGACGGCGAGCGTGCCCTGCGCCTCCGTGATCGGCGTCGTGAACTTGCCCGGATCGATGAAGAGCCGGTCCCCGGAGTCCTCCAGGACGAGGGCGGCGTGCTCGAGCTTGGTGAGGCGCATGCCTCGAGCCAACACCCGCGCGGCGCCGTGCGCAAGCAGCGCTGGAGCGCGTGGTTCCGGCCTCCGTTCCGGTCCGCGGGCGGGGTCTCGGCGGCGGGCCGGGCTCGATTTGGAATGTGCTCCGAACGTGTGTCATACTCTTCGAGTTGCCGGAAACGGAACGAGATTCCGAAGACACGGCCCCATCGTTTAGCGGCCTAGGACGCCGCCCTCTCACGGCGGTAGCGCGGGTTCAAATCCCGCTGGGGTCACGATCGGCAACACGGCGCAAAGCCCTCGCGAAAGCGAGGGCTTTCGTCGTTTCCGGGCGGCGTTATCGGGCAGCGTTTCCGGGCAGCGTTTCCGGGCGCGGTTCCAGACCGTCGCCGCGTCGGCGCCGGAACGGCGGATGCCCCGGGGCAGGTGCTGCTCCGGGGCATCCGCCGTTCCTCGGCCGGGTCAGTGCCGCGGCGGCGCGGCCGCGTGCTCCTGCGGCGCGGGCGACGCGGCGACGGCCGCACCGTGCTCCGCTCCGGCGACCGGTACCGGGACGCCGTCGTGGGTCTCGCCGGGGTGGGCGCGGTGGTAGGACATCCGGTCGATCCAGGCGAGGGCGAGCGCCGACAGGATGAACACGCAGTGGATGATGACCTGCCACATCACGCCGGTGGAGGTGTACTTCTCGCCGTTCTCGACCGCGCCCTGCTCGGTGATCGCCCCGACCCCGATGAAGGTCTTGAGCAGGTGGATGGACGAGATGCCGATGATGGCCATCGCGAGCTTCACCTTCAGCACGTTCGCGTTGACGTGCGAGAGCCACTCGGGCTGGTCGGGGTGCCCGTCGACCTTGATGCGGGAGACGAAGGTCTCGTAGCCGCCGATGATGACCATGATCAGCAGGTTCGCGATCATGACCACGTCGATGAGGCCGAGGACGACGAGCATGATCTGCGCCTCGGTGAGGGCGTGCTCGAGGTTGAAGACGCCCTCGAGGAGGTGCCAGAGCTCCTTCAGGAACACCCACACGTAGATGCCCTGGGCGACGATCAGCCCGAGGTACAGCGGGGCTTGCAGCCAGCGGCTGGTGAAGATCAAGAGCCCGATGGCTTTCGACCACGGGGCGGTTCGGTAGGTGGGCGGCGTCGTCTGGGCGCTCATCGGTCTCCTCGATTTCCGGGGGTACGAGTCTATGTCCGCGATTCCGCTAGACTTCCCGGAGCGAAGGGGAGTATCCCGCGGTGCGCGAGCGCCGTGAGCCACGATCGTCAGTACGAACGCCGATGAAGACGTTCCGGGCGTGGCAGCGCGAGAGCGCGGAGGAGAGACTTTCGGGTTCCGTCAACCCCACAACTCCCCGAAAGGCCGCCTGTGCTCGAGCTCCCCATCTGGTTCGAAGTCGGATCCCTCGTGGTCCTGACCCTGATCCTCATCGCCGACCTGCTACTGGTCGTGAAGCGTCCCCACGTGCCCTCGTTCAAGGAGTCCACCCTCTGGGTCGTCTTCTACGTCGTGCTCGCGCTGATCTTCGCCGGCCTGATGTTCCTCCTCGGCGACGCCGAGCACGGCGGGCAGTTCCTCGCCGGCTGGTTGACGGAATACAGCCTCTCGATCGACAACCTGTTCGTCTTCGTCATCATCATGGCCAGGTTCCAGGTGCCGCGGAAACTCCAGCAGGAGGTGCTCATGGTGGGCATCATCCTCGCCCTGGTGCTGCGCGGCATCTTCATCCTGCTGGGCGCCTCGCTCATCGAGAACTTCAGCTGGATCTTCTACCTCTTCGGCGCCTGGCTGGTGTGGACCGCGATCGGGCAGATCCGCGGCGGGCACGACGACGAGCAGCAGAAGGACTCGTTCCTCATCCGGGGCCTTCGTCGCCGGGTGCGCCTCAGCGACGACTTCGACGGCGTGAAGCTGCGCACCACGATCGACGGTCAGCGCTTCTTCACCCCGATGCTCATCGTCTTCGTGGCGATCGGCACCACCGACCTGCTGTTCGCGCTCGACTCCATCCCGGCGATCTTCGGCATCACGCAGAGCCCGTTCATCGTCTTCACGGCGAACGTCTTCGCGCTGATGGGCCTGCGCCAGCTGTACTTCCTGCTGGGCGGTCTCCTGGAGCGCCTCGAGTACCTCAAGTACGGCATCGCCTTCATCCTCGCCTTCATCGGTGTGAAGCTCGTGCTGCACGCGATGCACGTGAACGAACTCCCGTTCATCAACGGCGGCCAGCACATCGAGTGGGCCCCCGAGATCTCCACCTGGATGTCTCTCGGCGTCATCCTCTCGGCCATGCTCGTCGCGACCGTCGCGAGCCTCGTCAAGGCGCGGATCGACGCGCGCCGTCGCGGGCACACCCTGATGGAAGAGGTGCCGCACTTCACCGAGGACTGACGCCGCGGCGTCACCTCGACCGAGCCGAACGGGCCGGGCCGCGCGGCCCGGCCCGTTCCTCTTGGTAGCGTGGTCTCCGGCTCGCCCGCGACCGGCGTGATCGAGCCGGCCAGGGGAGGCGAGCGTGGCGATCGACGACGAGGGGCGCACAGCACTGCCGCACGGCGGGGCGGTGATCGCCCACAGCGCGTCGAGCGACGTCGGTCGGGTGCGGCAGGTGAACGAGGACTCCTACCTCGCCGAGGCCCCCGTCTACCTGGTCGCCGACGGCATGGGCGGGCACGCGAAGGGCGATGCCGCGAGCCGGGCCGTGCTCGAGACCTTCCGGCGGCACCTCGAGTTCGGCCGCGTGTCGACACCGGAGCAGATCCTCGACGCCATCCACTCCTCGAACGAGGCCGTCCGCGCGCTCAGCGACGACGGCGAGCTCGGCACGGCGGTGGCAGGCACGACGCTCGCGGGGGTGGCCCTCGTGGACGCGGGAGCGGACGACGGGCTCCGCTGGATGGCCTTCAACGTCGGCGACTCGCGGGTCTACGCCTGGGACGGCCGTCGGCTCCGCCAGGTGAGCGTCGACCACTCCGCCGTGCAGGAGCTCGTGGACGCCGGGGTCATCCGCCAATCGGAGGCGGAGCGGCATCCGGAGCGGAACGTGATCACCCGAGCGCTCGGCGCCGAGGAGTCCGTGGAGCCGGACGTCTGGCTGCTGCCCACGGAGGGACGCCAGGTGTTCCTCATCTGCTCCGACGGCCTCACCAAGGAACTCGACGACCACGCCATCGCCGAGGTGCTCGCGACCGGCCGCGGCCACGCGCACGGCCTCGCCGGCGAGCTCGTCGACCAGGCGCTCGCCCGCGGCGGCCGCGACAACGTCACGGTCGTCGTCGTCGAGGCGGAGAGCGGCCACCACGGGGTCGACGAGGAGACGACCAGGGACCGTGCACCGGCCCCGGAGGACACGCTGCCCAGGAGGGGCGAGGCATGATCGAGTACATCCCCGACTCCGCCGCGAAGACGCTCGCCGCCGCGCGCGGCGAGGCGGCCATTCTCCTTCCCGCGGCCGCCTGGCAGGCGCACCCGGGGCTCTGGGACGCCCTCGGCGCCCCCGACCCCGTGGAGGCGGTGCTCGGCGAGCTCGCGCGCGACGGCATCACCGCCCTGCCGGAGTTCGCGCTCGTGGTCGCCGTCCCCGGCCGACTGCGGGTCGTCGTCCGCGGCGGGTTCCGGGTGCGCACCGCGGACGAGAGCGTGACCGCGGCCGGCGTCTCGACCTGGCACGAGCGGGCGCTCGAGGCCGAGGCGGTCTACGAGGTGCTCGCCCCCTTCGCGCGGGCGAGCGGCGCAGCGCCCCTGCCCCTCGTCGAGGGCGCGGTCCCCGCCCGTTCGCTCCGTCGCGGCGCGCTGGACGCTCCGGCGTCCCCGCCAGCGGATGCCGCAGCGGATGCCGTGGAGCCTGGCCCCGAGCCCGAGCCCGAGCCCGAGCCCGAGCCCGAGCCCGAGCCCGAGCCCGAGCCCGAGCCCGCACCGCTCGAGGCGCCCGCGAGCCCGGCAGCGCCCGAGCACACGCTCGTCCCCGCCGACGACGAGACGATCGTCATCGCGACCGGGGCCGCGAGCCAGGGCGCGCGAGACGCGACTCCCGCGGCGCCGGTGACGGGGGACCACGACGGGCTCACCGTCGCCGTCACGAAGCTGCAGCGCCTCCGCCGGGAGCGGGGGACCGGCCCGCTCGCCGATGCCCCGGCGGCCGAGCCGGAGACGCCCGCGCTGCGGCTCGTGCTCGCCGACGGACGCGAGGAGCCGCTGATCGGCGAGCTTGTGCTCGGCCGTTCGCCGAGCGCCGGCCGTTCGAGCGGATCCTCCCTGCCGAAGCTCGTGCAGATCGGCCTCGGCGACCCCGACATCTCGCGCTCCCACCTGCGGCTCACGGTCGAGGGCGGCACCGTCGTCGTCACCGACCTCCAGTCGAGGAACGGCACGACCGTGGTGCAGCCCGATCGAGCGCCGGTCAAGCTGCGCGCCGGAGAGCCCACGCCCGTGCTCGCCGGGACCGTGATCGACCTCGGGGGCGGTTGCACGATGCGCGTGGTGGCGGGCTGATGCGCCGTCCGCCCAGCGCCCCGCCGGAGCTCCCCGGCTACCAGTACGTCGACCTGCTCGGCTCGGGCGGGTTCGCCGACGTGTTCCTCTACGAGCAGCGCCTGCCCCGCCGCCGGGTCGCCGTGAAGGTGCTCGTCGCGGAGGAGCTCTCCCGCGATACCCGGGCGCAGTTCGTCGCCGAGGCGAACCTCATGGCGCAGCTCTCCGCCCACCCCTACATCGTCACGATCTTCCACGCCGACGTGGCCGCGGACGGACGCCCGTACTTCGTGATGGAGTACTGCTCCGGCCCGAGCCTGGCCGCCCAGCTCAAGCGCGAGCCCTTCCAGGTCGACGCGGCGCTGCGCACCGGCATACGGCTCGCGAGCGCCGTCGCGACCGCGCACGCCGCCGGCATCCTGCACCGCGACATCAAGCCCGCCAACGTGCTGACGAACGACTACGGCTGGCCGGCGCTGACCGACTTCGGCATCTCCTCCACCCTGGAGGGCGAACTGCCGGTGCACACGATGACCTTCCTCGGCGGTGGCGGCGACGGCGGATCGACCGGCGGCGGGCAGTCCGCCATCGGGCTCAGCGTGCCCTGGTCGCCGCCCGAGATGTTCGACGACGACCCGCGCCCCGATACGCGGAGCGACGTCTACGCGCTGGCCGCGACCGTGCATACGCTGCTGGCCGGGCGCTCGCCGTTCGAGCTGCCGGGGCGGTCGAACGGTTCGCTCGACCTGATCGGTCGCATCGAGCGCGGGGCCATCACGCCGATGGACCGGGACGACGTGCCGCCGAGCCTGCAGAGCGTCCTCCGTCGGGGTATGGCGGTCCGCCGCGACGATCGGTACGCGAGCGCCGTCGAGTTCGCGCGGGCGCTGCAGCGGGTCGAGCTCGAGCTCGGGTACGCGGCGACGGCGATCGAGGTGCCGACGCAACTGCTCGCCGCGCCGGCCGAAGCGGAGCCCGAGCCGGACGACGCCGCCGACGCGACCCGCGCCAGGGTCGCCTCCATTCAGGCCCAGCCTCCAGCACCGGACGCGGACGCGACGCGGGCGCGGGGGCCCGTGACGGTGACGGCCCAGGCCCCGCCGCCCGCTGCTCCGGTGGCGGCCGTCCCGCGACCGGCGGAGGAGCAGACGCTCGTGCGGCCCCGTCAGGTGCCCGCCCAGCCGAGCCCGCAGCCGGTCGAGGCCTCGACGCCGGCGGCGAAGGCGACGCCGCCCGCCGAGCGACGACGCTCGCGCCTCGGACTGATCATCGGCATCGCGGCCACGCTCGTCGTGGTGGCGGCGGTCGGCATCGCGGTGGCCCTGTCGGGGCAGCTCGCGGGGCCGCCCGAGGCCAGCCGGCCGCCGGTGGCCGACACCGAGGACGCGATCGCCGGTGCGCAGGTGCCGTCGCCCGTGATCGAGCCGGGCGTGGCCTCGGCCGACGGCACCTCGGTCACGTTCCGCGTCTCGCATAAGGATGCCGCGGACGGGGACCGGTACCGCTGGGCGCCGGCGGACGGCTCGGGGACGACGGCGGTGGCCGACGGCCCAGAGATCGTCGTGGCGCCGGTGGCGCCGGGGCAGAACGTCTGCATCGACGTGCAGGTGCAGCGGGGGAGCAAGACGAGCGAGCGCGTGCGGGGGTGCACACCATGAGGCCGTTGCGGATCGAGTTCTGCGGGGAGTGGTACACGGTCGAGGAGGGCGTGCCCTTCGGCATCGGCCGGGAGGCGGACCTCGTGATCGACGAGAACCCGTACCTGCACCGGGTGTTCCTGACGCTCCGGGCGGAGTACGGGCTGTGGTGGCTCGACAACGTCGGTCAGCTGCTGTCCGCGACCGTGTCGGACGCGACGGGGAGCGTGCAGGCGTGGCTCGCGCCGGGGGCCCGCCTGCCGATCGTCTTCCAGACGATGCACGTCATGTTCAGCGCCGGATCGACCGCCTACGACTTCACGGTGCACGCGGAGGACGACTTCTACAACACTTCGCTGACCGCCGAGATCTCCACCGCGGGCACGACCATCATGCCGGTGACGCTGACGCCGAGCCAGCGGCTCCTGGTGCTCGCGCTGTCCGAGCAGGTGCTCGTGCAGCCCGCGGGCCGGGCGACCGTGCCGAGCTCGGCCGAGGCGGCCGAACGGATCGGCTGGAGCATGACGACCTTCAACCGCAAGCTCGACAACGTGTGCGAGAAGCTCGACAAGATCGGCGTGGAGGGGCTCCGCGGCGGCCGGGGCAAGCTCGCGACGAACCGTCGCGCGCGCCTGGTCGAGTACGCGGTGGCCACCCGGCTCGTGAGCGCCGACGAACTCCCCTTGCTCGATCGGGCGCGCGAGGAGTCGGACGGCGCGCGGGCCGCGGAGGCCTGAGCCGAGCCTCAGGTCGACGGGGCATGGGGAGTCCTCCCCGTTTGGGGGGCCCCTCCCTGCGTGTTAGGTTGATGCGCGGCCCGGCACGCTCCGTCTGAGGAGACCGGGCCTTCGACGACGACCCGACGACGGCACCGAGGGGGGAGCGCTATGGGGTTCTTCGGCGCCCGCCGCCGCACGATCGCCACGGCGACCGCGCTCGCGGTCCTCGCAGGCGTGCCGGTCGGATTCGCGGTCCTCCATCAGGGCTTTCCCGTGACCGATCCCGACCTCCGAGTGCGCGAGGTCTGGGTGACGAACGCCGAGGAGCTCCAGATCGGCCGGCTCAATCGGCAGATCGACGAGCTCGATGCCGCCGTCGCCACGGCCGCGAGCGAGACCGACGTGCTCCAGCACGGTCTCGACGCCTTCGCCTACGACCCCTCCGTCGGATCGCTCGAGCGGATCGACCCCGCGTTCACGACGCTCGTGGAGCGGATCGATGTTCCGCCCGCGTCGACCGTGGCCTACGGCGGCGACGTTCTCGCGGTGCTGTCGCCGAAGGGCGAGCTCTGGGCCGTCCCGGCCGGCGGGACGCTGTCCTTCGACTGGCGGGGCACCGAACCGCTCGCCGAGCTCGGCGCCGGCGCCGACGTCGCGGTGAGCGAGCGGGGCACGATCTTCGCCAGCGACCCGAAGGCCGGCGAGCTGCTCTCGATCGAGCGCGGTTCCGAGACGCCCGCCGTGCGGGAGATCGGCGAGCTCGGCGACCACGAACTCGCCGCCGTCGGCGAACGGGCCGTCGTCCTCGAGCGCGAGCGCGGCGAACTCATCGTCGACGGTCGTCGGATCGAGCTGCCCGAGGGAGCGTTGCGCTTGCAGCAGTCGGGCCCCGAGGCATCCGAGGCGGTCATCGCGACGGACGATGCCCTGCTGTTCGCGCCGCTCGGCGGCGGTGAGGTGCGCGAGGTGGCGCGCGAGGGCGCGCCCGCCACCGAGAAGCTCTCGAGCGTCGCGGCGCCGGTCCGCGTCGGCAGCTGCGTGCACGGCGCCTGGGCGGAGTCCGGTCGGTACCTCGCCGTCTGCGACGGCGAGAAGCCGCGCGGCGTCGACCTCGAGCAGTCCACGGCGGGCGGCCGGCTCGAGTTCCGGGTGAACCGCGACGTCGTGGTGCTGAACAACCTCGCGAACGGCGACGCCTGGCTGCTCGACTCCGAGCTCCGGCTCGTCGACAACTGGGAAGAGGTGACGCCGCCCGAAGAGACCGACGAGCTCGAGGGCGACGAGAAGAGCGCCCAGCAGACCTTCGAGGACACGCTCGCCGAGCGGACCGAGCAGAACCGCCCGCCCGTCGCGCGCGACGACGACTTCGGCGTCCGACCGGGTCGCACCACCATCGTCGACGTGCTCGCGAACGACACCGACCCCGACGGCGACGTCCTCACGGTCGCGCGCACGAGCGAGATCGCCGAGGCCGCGGGCCGGCTCGACCTCATCGACGGCGGTCGCGCGCTCCAGTTCACGCCCGTGGAGGGCGCCGCGGGCACGGTCAGCTTCCGGTACACCGCCGACGACGGGCGCGGCGGCGTCGCCGAGGCGAACGTGAACCTGCGCATCGTCCCCGACAGTGAGAACCAGCCGCCCGCTCCGCTCCGGAACGGCGCCACGAGCGTCGAGCAGGGCCAGCAGATCTCCTACAACCTGCTCGCGGACTGGACCGATCCCGACGGCGACGACCTCTTCCTCGTCGACGCATCACCGACGAGCGGCGACGTCGTCCGCGCCAGCCCGGACGGCTTCGTGACCTTCGAGCACAAGTCCGCCGAGCTCGGGCTCAAGGAGGTCGCCTACACGGTCTCCGACGGGCGCACCGCCTCGACGGGGAAGTTCACCGTGGACGTGAAACCGGCGGGCGAGCTGAACCCCATCGGCACACCCGATTTCGCGCAGGCCTTCGTGGGCGAGAACGTGCTGATCGAACCCCTGCTCAACGACCTCTCGCCCTCCGGCGCACCGGTCGAGCTGCTCGGCGTCCCCGAGCCGCCGGAGCGGGCGACGGTCACCCCGAACCCCGAGCGCGGCACGATCGCGTTCTCGAGCAACACGCCGGGGGAGTACGTCTTCCTGTACGACCTCGGCGCCGGCGCGAACGTGAGCGTCGGGCTCATCCGGGTGCAGGTCGTCGAGCCGCCGGCCGACGCGCCGCCGCCGATCGCCGTCAAGGACACGGCCTATCTGCGCCCCGGGGAGCCGACCTCGGTGTCGGTGCTCGCGAACGACGTCTCGCCGTCGGGCCGGGTGCTCGCGGTGCAGTCGATCGACGACTCCGGCACCGACGACCTCGTCTCGGTCGAGCTCCTCACGAACACCGTCGCCCGGGTGAGCGCCTCCGAGGCGCTGGACCGCCAGCTGCAGTTCTCCTACACCGTCTCCGACGGGGTCAACACGGCGACGTCGACGGTGACCGTCGTGCCGGTGCCGCCCCTCGTGAAGCACCAGCCGCCGGTCGCGCTCGACGACTCCGCGATCGTCCGGGCCGGCGACATCGTCACCGTGCCCGTGCTGGCCAACGACTACCACCCGGATGCCGCGCCGCTGCACCTCGATCCCGAGCTCGACCTCAGCGGTGCGCCGGGAGTCCTCGCGTTCACCGACGGCGAGCAGCTGCGTTTCCAGGCGCCGCGCGAGGCCGGCGTGCACACCGTCGTGTACACGATCACCGACGACTACGAGCAGATCGCCCGTGCGACGGTCACGTTCACCGTGGTCGGCACGGACGCCGAGAACCGCGCCCCGCTGCCGACGCCGCTCACCTCCCGCACCTTCGCGGGCTCGGCGGTGACGATCGACGTTCCGCTCGACGGCATCGACCCCGACGGCGACTCCGTCGTCCTGACCGGGATCGACCAGGCGCCCGCGCTCGGGCGGATCCTCGAGCGCACCAGCACCTCCTTCACGTACCAGGCCTTCGCGGGCGGCAGCGGCACCGACGAGTTCCGCTACGTGCTGCAGGACACGAAGGGCGAACAGGCCGTCGGCACGATCCGGATCGGGGTCATCCCGCGTCCCGAGGTGCAGGCGCCGCCGAACGCCGTCGACGATGCGATCGAGATGAAGCCGGGCCGGACGGTCGGCGTCGACGTGCTGCTGAACGACTCCGATCCGAGCGGGTACAGCCTGCACGTCGCCGAGCTGCCCGAGATCGACGAGGGCATCGAGGCCGAGATCCGCGACCGGCGCCGGATCGTGGTCACCGCCCCGGAGGGCGAGGGCGCCTACACGATCCGCTACGCGATCTCGAACGGCCACGGCGGCACCGACACCGCGTTCCTGCAGCTCGCGGTCAGCGAGGACGCCGTCATCGACCCGCCGACCGCGGAAGACCAGGTGCTCGAGCCCGAGCGGCTCGTCGCGGGCGAGGACGCCGTCGTCGATCCGCTGAAGGACGCGACCAACCCGGGCGGCCTGGTCGAGGACCTCGTCGTCTCAGTCGAGGGCCCGAACGCGAACCGCGCCGAGGTCGCCGCCGACGGCACGATCTCCGTCCGGCCCGGCCGCGAGCGCTACGCGGTCGCGTTCCGGCTCACGAACGAGCTCGACGAGCTGTCGGCGATGGCCTTCGTCATCGTGCCGCCCGTGCCGGACGGCGACGCGGTGCCCGAGGAGACGCAGCGGCCGAAGACGCCGGAGGAGATCGCCGCGGAGGAGCGCGCGAAGTTCCCCGCGCCGTACCTGAAGAACCTCGGCGAGATCGTCGTGCCGATGAACGGCAGCATCGAGTGGAGCGTCTCCCAGCTCGTCGAGGTGCCGTCGGGCCAGCCCGCGACCGTGCTCTCCGCCTCCGCGACGAACTCGCGCTCCGACGTCATGCAGAGCGGCACCGAGCTGCGGTTCCAGCCGGCCACCGATTATCGCGGTCCCGCGACCGTCACCTTCGAGGTCACCGACGGCAAGGGGGCCGACGACCCGGTGGGCCGCCGCGCCATCCTGAGCTTCCCGGTGACCGTCGGCGATCCCGGCTTCAACGACGTCGCGCCGACCTTCACGCCGCGGAACGAGACGATCGAGGCCGGCGAGGCGCCGCTCGAGATCGACCTGCGCCAGATGACCGATCAGCCGAACCCCGACAACATCGCGAAGGTGAGCTACACGGGGCTCAGCGGGCAGACCCAGGAGATCCAGGCCGAGATCGTCGACGGTGCGACCCTCCGGATGCAGGCGCCGCTGGGCGTGCAGCCGGGCGCATCGACGAGGCTCTCCTTCCAGCTCGGCTTCAACGAGTTCACGGTGCCCGGCTACGTCGACGTGAAGGTGGTCTCCTCGACGCGGGCGAAGCCGCGCGCGGTGGCCGACCCCAACACCGGCGAGCTCGAGGTGCAGCGCGGCGGCTCGGTCACCGTCCCGGTGCTCGAGAACGACTTCAACCCCTTCGCGCAGGACGGCGTGCCGCTCCGCGTCGTCGCCGCCGAAGTCGTGAGCGTGGGCGCGAACGCGACGGCGAGCTTCACCCCGGAGGACGTCACGATCCGCACCGGCTCCGCGTTCACCGGCACGGTCACGGTGAACTACCGCATCGAGGACGGCACGAAGGACCCGAGCCGGCAGGCGCAGGGCCAGGTGACCGTCGTCGTCCGCGACGTGCCGGATGCCCCGGGCGCCCCGGCGATCGTCAGCGGCGGTGACGGCCGGGCGACCATCAAGTGGAGCGCGCCGGCGAACAACAACGCCGCCATCACCGGCTACGAGGTGCTCGGAGCGGGCGGGACCCGTGCGTTCGGCGCGGACGCCGCGGGCAAGAACCAGGTGATCGACGGGCTCACGAACGGCCGGGCGTACACCTTCCAGGTGCGGGCGATCAACAAGATGGGCGACGGCGACTACTCCAACGCCTCCGCCTCGGTGACCCCGTGGGGCACGCCGAGCGCACCGACGAGCGTGCGGGTGACCGCCGACGGCAACGCCCCGACGACGGTCCGCGCGAGCTGGAACGCCCCGACGGAGGACGGCGGTGGCCAGCTCAGGTACCAGGTGCGCTTCGACGGCGGCGGCTGGCAGGACGTGCCGGCCCGGGCGGCGAGCTTCCCGAACCAGGGCGCGGGCACGCACACCGTCGAGGTGCGCGCGGTGAACGGCGGCAACAACGCCGGACCGGGCGCTTCCGACCGGGTGACCGTGAACAACCCGCCCCCGCCGTCGCCGAGCGCCTCGGTCTACAAGGGCGGCGACAGCGGCTGCTGCCGCTACGTCGCGGGCCGGTACTCCGACTTCACCCCGGGCTCGTACACGGTCACCGTGGAGTACAAGCACTGGAGCACGAGCGCCGGCTGGACCTCGATGTCGCCGATGAACGTGAACCTCGGCACCGGCGGCACCTTCCAGACGCTGAGCTACCTGGGCGAGGTGAACCCGGCGGAGTTCCCGGCCGTGCGCATCCGCTTCCAGGGGCCGGGCGGCACCTTCTACAGCAGCGTCGCGAACTGGGGCGCACTCTGATGATTTCGACCGTGGAGGAACGAACGACATGGCAGTGACGCAGGAGCAGGCGGAGTGGTTCCGCGACGCCTTCGGGCGCCTGGTCGAGAACATCGACCGGGCTATCCTGGGCAAGCGCGACATCATCGCGCTCGTGCTGACCGCGATGCTCTCCGAGGGGCACGTGCTGCTCGAGGACGTGCCGGGCACCGGCAAGACCGTGCTCGCGAAGGCGCTCGCGAACACGCTCGACGGCACGAACTCGCGCATCCAGTTCACGCCCGATCTGCTGCCCTCCGACGTCACGGGCGTCACGATCTTCGACCAGACGAAGGGGCGCTTCGAGTTCCACCGCGGTCCGATCTTCGCCTCGGTCGTGCTCGCGGACGAGATCAACCGGGCCAGCCCGAAGACGCAGTCCGCGCTGCTCGAGGTGATGGAGGAGGGCCGCGTCACCGTCGACGGCGTCGGGTACGAGGTCGAGCGGCCCTTCATGGTCATCGCCACGCAGAACCCGGTCGAGCAGGCGGGCACCTACGCCCTCCCCGAGGCGCAGCTCGACCGCTTCCTCATCAAGACCTCGCTCGGCTATCCCGATCACGCCGCGGCCGTCGCCGTGCTGCTCGACTCGGCGAACCGGGCCCGCGCCGACGGCATCACGCCGATCATCGCCGCGAGCTCGATCTCCGCGATGGCGGCGCTGGCCGCCGAGGTGTACGTCGACGAGTCGGTCGTGTCCTACCTGAACGAGGTCGTCACGGCGACGCGGGAGCACCCGGATGCCGCGCTCGGCGTCAGCATGCGCGGCGCCCTCGCGCTCGCCCGCGCGGCGAAGACCTGGGCGATCGCGCAGGGGCGCGGCTACGTCACCCCGGACGACATCCGCGAGCTCGCGGTGCCCGTGCTCGCGCACCGCATCATCGTCGACCCCGAGGCGGAGTTCACCGGCGTGACCGCGAACGACATCGTCGCCCGCGCGCTGGCGGACGTGGCCCCGCCCGCCTACCGGGCGGCATGACGGGCGACGCCGGCACCGCGCCGCAGCCCTCGCAGTCCCGACTGGCCTTCCAGGCCGTCGGGCGCTCGCTCGCGCGCACGGGCGGGGAGCTCGGCACGCGGATCGCGGGGGCCTGGCGCGCGGTCGCGGCGTTCGCGCGGCCGGCGACGAGCCTCGTCTCGACGACCGGATGGCTCGTGCTCGTCGCGGCGCTCGTGTCCGCCCTCGTCGCCGTCGTCTTCGACTGGGTGGAGTTCGCGTTCCTCGCGGCCACCCTCGCCGGCGCGCTCCTGCTCGCCGTGCCCTTCGTGTTCGGTCGACTGCGCTATCGCGTCGGCGTCGAGCTCGAGCCGCGACGCGTCGTCGCCGGGGAACGCGCGCTGGGCCGGCTCGGCGTCGTGAACGACGGCACCGCGAAGTCGGTCTCCTCCCGGATCGAGCTGCCGGTGGGTGCGGGCTCGGCGGTGTTCCGCATCCCCTCGCTGGAGCCGCGCGCCGGGCACGAGGAGCTCTTCGCGGTGCCGACCAATCGCCGCGCCGTGATCGTCGCCGGCCCGGCGATCTCCGTCCGGGGCGACGAGCTCGGCCTGCTCCGCCGCACCGTGCGCTGGAACGACCCGGTCGAGCTCTTCGTGCACCCGGTCACCGCCAGGCTCCGGCCCTCGGCGGCGGGCCTCGTCCGCGACCTCGAGGGCGAAGTCACGAAGGTCATCACCGACCACGACCTCTCGTTCCACGCCCTCCGCGCGTATGAGCCCGGGGATCCGCTGCGGAACGTGCACTGGCGCAGCTCGGCCCGCACGGGCCGGCTGATGGTGCGCCAGTACGAGGAGACCCGACGCTCCGAACTCGTCCTGCTGCAGTCGACCGAGGAATCGCACTACGACGACGAGGCGGAGTTCGAGCTCGGGGTCTCGGTGTTCGCGTCGATCGCCGTGCAGCTGATCAAGGACGCCACGAAGACGGTCTGCGCCACCGAGCGGATGCGGCTGCGTACGACGAGCACGACGAGCCTGCTCGACGACAGCTGCCGCATCCAGCCCTACGCCCGCCGCGGCGGTCCGGCGCTCGGCGGACTGCGCGAACTGGTCCGGGACCGCATCCGCCTGGCGCCCGCCGCGAGCGTCGTGGTGCTCGTCACGGGCGGCGCCCAGCCGCTCAGCGAGGTGCGCGCCGTGCAGACGGTGCTGCCGCCGGAGATGCCGCTCGTCGCGATCCGGGTGCAGCGCGGCGCCGAGTCGCGCATCGCGAAGGTCGGCCGGAGCACGGTCGCCACGATCGGCGATCTCGGCGAGCTCGCCGCGGTGATGCGGAGGGTCCGGCCATGACCGCATCGCAGCCGATCCTCGCGCCCGCCTCGCCCGAGCGGCGGCCGTCGGCCGGCGGGGTCACGAGCACCCAGCTCGTCGACCTCGGCGTCCTCGCCGCGCTGTGCCTGCTCGCGGTGGCGGGGTACGAGACGAGCTTCGGCGGAATGGACTTCCTGCTCGCGGCCGTCGGCGGCCTCGTGGTCGGCACCGGCGCCGCCCTGCTCGGCTCGGTGCTGCGCCTCGGGGTGCTGAACACCGTGCTGCTCGCGCTGGCCGCCTACTTCCTGCTCGGTACGCCGTTCGCGATGCCCGGTCAGGGGATCGCCGTGGTGCTGCCGAGCCTCGACTCGCTCGCCGGCCTCGCGATCGGCGCGGTCTACGGCTGGGCCGACCTCGTGACGATCGCGGCTCCCGTCGAGGCGCCCTACTACGTCGCCGCGGTGCCGTACGTCGCGACCTGGCTCGTCTCGCTCGTCGGCGGGCTGCTCGTCCTGCGCTGGCTGCCTGCGCGCCGGACGGTGCTCCGCGCGGCCGTTCTGCTCATCGGGCCCGTGCTGCTCTATCTCTCGGGCATCCTCCTCGGCACGGACGAGGCCTTCCTCGCCGCGGTGCGCGGGGTCGCCTTCGGTGCGATCGCGCTCCTCTGGCTGGCGTGGCGCCGCCGCTCCGGCATCGAACAGGGCGGCGCCGACGGCGGCACGCTGCTCCGCCGCATCGGGGGAGCCGGTGCGGTCGTCGGCGGGGCGGTCGTGGTCGGCACCGTCGCCGGACTCGCGTTCGCGCCGACCGCGGCGGAGCGGTTCGTGCTGCGCGACGAGATCGTGCCGCCGTTCGACGCCCGGGAGTTCTCGAGCCCGCTCGCCGGCTTCCGCAGCTACACGAAGGACCTCGCCGAGGAGCCCGTGCTGCGGGTCAGGGGGCTCGAGCCCGGCGATGTGCTCCGGCTCGCGTCGATGGACGCCTACACCGGCCGGCTCTTCACGGTGGCCGGACCCGAGTCGGCGATCGACGGCGGCTATGCGATCGTCGGCGCGACGCTCCCCGAGCCCGCGCTCGCAGACCTCGGCGGCGAACGCCGCATCGAGGTCGAGTCGCTCGGCTACCACGACGTCTGGCTGCCGACCGTGGGGTACGGCGAGCGGCTGCAGCTCCTCGACGGCGCCACCGCCGCCCGCGCGGGCGACCTCCGGTACAACGCCGACGCGGGCACCGCGGTGCTGACGAGCGGGTTCCCGGTCGGCGGCCGCTACGAACTCGACGCGCGCACCCAGCTCCAGCCCGACCCCGAGTCGCTCGTCGATGTGCCGGTGGCGCGCCTCGAGCTGCCGCCCGTCGATCAGCTCCCCGACGTCGTCGCCGCGAAGGCGGAGGAGTACGCGGGCGAGGAGGAGAGTGCGATCGGCCGGATCCGCGCCATCGAGACCGGCCTGAAGACGAACGGCTTCCTGAGCCACGGGCTCGCCTCGGACTCGGTCGCCTCGCGCGCCGGGCACGGCGCCGACCGGCTCATCGAGCTGTTCACCCGCTCCCAGATGGTGGGCGACGAGGAGCAGTACGCCGCCGCGATGGCGCTCATGGTGCGGCACCTGGGCTACCCGGCCCGGGTCGTGATGGGCTTCGCGCCCGAGGTCCAGGAGGGTGCCGACGAGGTCGAGGTCCGCGGTGAGGACGTCACCGCCTGGGTCGAGGTCCCGTTCGAGGGCGTCGGCTGGGTGAGCTTCCGGCCGACCCCCGACCAGGTGGACGTGCCGCAGGAGCAGACGCCGCGGCCGAAGAGCGAGCCGCAGCCGCAGGTGCGCCAGCCGCCGCGCAACGAGGCCACCGACGACGAGCTGCTGACGACGGTGGAGATCGACGACACCGAGGACGAGAAGCGGGACCACCCCTTCGAGGTGCCGGGCTGGGTGTGGGTGCTCGCCGGTTCGCTCGGCATCCCGCTCGCGATCGTCTTCCTCCCGCTCCTGTTCGTCGCGCTCGCGAAGCGCCGGCGGCGGGCGCGTCGGCTCCGGGAACGGCCCGATCGCAGCTCGGCCGGTGCGTGGGACGAGCTCGTCGACCGCTACGCGGAACTGGGGCTCGAGCCCCCGGAGCGGGCCACCCGCCTGCAGACGGCGGCCGCACTCGCCGGGCAGTCGAGCGAGCAGGGGCTCGCGGGCGCCGAGTCGCTCGCGACCCTCGCGGCATCGGTCGACCGCGACGTCTTCGAGGGCCGGGAGCTCGACGAGGCGGTGGCGACCCAGCGCTGGACGGAAGCGGATGCCGTGGCCGCCGCCGCGACGGCCGCGGCCGGTCGGGTCCGGAGGATCGTGAGCCGGTACCGCTACGCGAGACGCCGGAAGCGGCGCGGCCGCCGCTAGGCTTGCGGCGTGGACGGGTCCGACTTCATCGTGCCGCCGCCGGGCCTCGTGCCCGGCGAGCCGCCGGCCGCCCCCGAGCGCGCCGCCAAGCCGGTCGAGCGCACGCTGCCCTCGTTCGCGCCGGGGCGGAGCGGGCCGCCCCCGCTCGTGCCGACGCCCGCCGGGCCGGTCGTGCAGGTCCCGCCGCCGCTCGACCCGGCGTACGAGGTCACCGGCGAGCGGGTGCGCTGGCGCCTCGTCGCCTCCGGCGGCGTCGACGCGGTCATCACGGGCCCCTCGGTCCTCGGCCGGGCGCCCCGCGTCGAGGATGCCGAGGGCGCTCGGGCGGCGGTGCCGATCGACGATGCGAGCCGGACCGTGTCGAAGACGCACGCGCTCGCCGTCCCGGCGGGGGAGGCGCTCGCGGTCACCGACCTGCACTCCACGAACGGCGTCCGCATCGAACGCGCGGGCGCCGAGCCGGAGGAGCTCGCACCGGGCGCGACGGGACTCGTGGGCGACGGCGAGGTGCTCGTGCTCGGCCGCCTGCGGCTGCTCGTGGCGAGACTGCCCTCGCCGAACGTGTAATCTGTCAGGGTGCGTGCACGGCGACTTCTGCTTCGGTGCCGCGGCGGGGCCTCGTTCTAGGCCCTTCCCCGCCGCGGAGTCCGTCGACGGCTGATTCAGAGCAGAACCGAAGGATGACCACCGCATGACCGCGTCAAGCGAACGCCCCCGCACCCTCGCCGAGAAGGTGTGGGACGACCACCTCGTCAAGCAGGGCGAGGACGGCACCCCCGATCTCATCTACATCGACCTGCACCTGGTGCACGAGGTGACGAGCCCGCAGGCCTTCGACGGGCTGCGGATGGCCGGGCGGCCCGTGCGCCGCCCCGACCTCACGATCGCGACCGAGGACCACAACACCCCGACGCTCGACATCGACAAGCCCATCGCCGATCTGACGAGCCGCACCCAGATCGAGACGCTGCGTCGCAACGCGGCCGAGTTCGGCATCCGCCTGCACTCGCTCGGCGACAAGGAGCAGGGCATCGTCCACGTCGTGGGCCCGCAGCTCGGCCTCACGATGCCGGGCATCACCGTCGTCTGCGGCGACTCGCACACCTCGACGCACGGCGCGTTCGGCGCGATGGCGTTCGGCATCGGCACGAGCGAGGTCGAGCACGTGCTCGCGACGCAGACGCTGCCGCTGAAGCCGTTCAAGACGATGGCGATCAACGTCGAGGGCACGCTGCGCCCCGGGGTCACGGCGAAGGACATCATCCTCGCGGTGATCGCGAAGATCGGCACCGGCGGCGGCCAGGGCTACGTGCTCGAGTACCGGGGCAGCGCCATCCGCGCGCTGTCGATGGACGGCCGGATGACGATCTGCAACATGTCGATCGAGGCCGGGGCCCGCGCCGGCATGGTCGCACCCGACGAGACCACCTTCGCCTACCTGAAGGGTCGCGCGCACGCGCCCGAGGGCGAGGACTGGGACGCCGCGGTCGAGTACTGGAAGACGCTGCCGAGCGACGAGGGCGCCGAGTTCGACGCCGAGGTCTTCATCGACGCCGACGCGCTCGAGCCCTTCGTCACCTGGGGCACCAACCCCGGCCAGGGCGTCTCGCTCTCCGACACCGTGCCCGACCCCGCCACGATCGACGACCAGCACGAGCGCGCCGCCGCCGAGCGGGCGCTCGAGTACATGGACCTCCGCCCCGGCGTGCCGCTCAAGGAGATCAAGGTCGACGCGGTCTTCATGGGCTCCTGCACCAACAGCCGCATCGAGGACCTGCGGGCCTTCGCGTCGATCGTCGCCGGCAAGCGGAAGGCCGACGGCGTGCGCGTCATGGTCGTCCCCGGCTCCGCGCGGGTGCGCCTCGAGGCCGAGGCCGAGGGGCTCGACAAGGTCTTCGAGGCCTTCGGCGCCGAGTGGCGCTTCGCCGGCTGCTCGATGTGCCTCGGCATGAACCCCGACCAGCTCGCCCCGGGGGAGCGCTGCGCGTCGACCTCGAACCGCAACTTCGAGGGCCGGCAGGGCAAGGGCGGCCGCACCCATCTGGTCTCCCCGCTCGTGGCGGCGGCGACCGCGATCCGCGGCACGCTCTCGAGCCCGTGGGATCTCGAACAGGCCGTGACCGAGGCGGAGGCGAAGTAATCGTGGAGAAGATCAGCACCGTCACCGGCGTCGCCGTCCCGCTGCGCCGCTCGAACGTCGACACCGACCAGATCATCCCCGCGGTGTTCCTGAAGCGCGTCACGAAGACCGGCTTCGACGACGCCCTGTTCCACGGCTGGCGCCAGGACCCGGAGTTCATCCTCAACCAGCCCGCCTACCAGGGCGCCAGCGTGCTCGTCGCGGGCCCCGACTTCGGCACCGGTTCGAGCCGCGAGCACGCCGTCTGGGCGCTCCGCGACTACGGTTTCCAGGTCGTCATCTCGAGCCGCTTCGGCGACATCTTCCGCGGCAACGCCGGCAAGCAGGGCCTGCTCGCCGCGCTCGTCGCCTACGAGGACATCGAGCGCATCTGGGAGGTCGTCGAGGCCGAGCCGGGAATGCCGGTCACGGTGGATCTCGTTGAGCGTACGGTGAGCGCAGGTGAGCTCACGGTGCCGTTCGAGATCGACGACTACACTCGGTGGAGGCTGTTGGAGGGACTCGACGACATCGGGCTCACTCTGCGCGAAGAAGAGGCCATCGCCGAGTTCGAACAGCATCGAGCGGCGTGGCGGCCAACAACGCTCCCGATCCGGGAGCCGGCGGAAGCAGGGAACTGAGTGAACACACTCGTTGATGACGCGAAGCAGCACGGGAGCGCAGTGGGACTCGAGGTCGACAAGATCACGATCAACGGCGGCAAGCCGCTGCGCGGCCGCATCGAGCTGAAGGGCGCCAAGAACCTCGTCACCAAGGCGATGGTCGCGGCGATCCTCGGCGATACGCCCAGCGTGCTGAAGGACGTGCCGAACATCAGCGACGTGCGCATCGTCCGCGGCCTGCTCGAGGTGCACGGCGTGACCGTCACCGAGGGCGAGGAGCCCGGCGAGCTCGTGCTCGACCCGTCCGGCGTGGCCCAGGCGCACATGGCCGACATCGACGCCCACGCCGGGTCGAGCCGCATCCCGATCCTGTTCTGCGGGCCGCTCCTGCACCGGCTCGGCGAGGCGTTCATCCCCGACCTCGGCGGATGCCGCATCGGCGACCGCCCGATCGACTACCACCTCGAGGTGCTCCGCAACTTCGGCGCCATCGTCGAGAAGCTGCCGAGCGGGATCCGCATGTCGGCCCCGAACGGCCTGAAGGGCGCGAAGGTCGAGCTGCCGTACCCGAGCGTCGGCGCGACCGAGCAGGTGCTGCTGACGGCGACCCTCGCCGACGGCATCACCGAGCTCACCGGCGCCGCGATCGAGCCCGAGATCATGGATCTCATCAACATCCTGCAGAAGATGGGCGCGATCATCACGGTCGACACCGACCGGGTCATCCGCATCGAGGGGGTCGACCGGCTCTCCGGCTACCGCCACCGCGCGCTCTTCGACCGCAACGAGGCCGCGAGCTGGGCCGCGGCGGCCCTCGCGACCGAGGGCGACATCTTCGTCGGCGGCGCCCGCCAGGCCGAGATGCTCACGTTCCTGAACGTCTTCCGCAAGGTCGGCGGCGCGTTCGACATCGCCGAGGACGGCATCCGGTTCTTCCACCCGGGCGGCGAGCTGAGCTCGACGATCATCGAGACCGACGTGCACCCGGGCTTCATGACCGACTGGCAGCAGCCGCTCGTCATCGCCCTGACGAAGGCGAAGGGCGTCTCGATCGTGCACGAGACCGTGTACGAGCAGCGCTTCGGCTTCGTCGACGCGCTCGTCGAGATGGGCGCGAAGATCGACGTGCACAAGGAATGCCTGACCGGCAAGCCGTGCCGCTTCGGCCAGCGCAACTTCAAGCACTCGGCCGTCATCTCCGGCCCGGCGAAGCTGACCGGTGCCGACATCGAGGTGCCCGACCTGCGCGGCGGGTTCAGCCACCTCATCGCGGCGCTGACGGCCGAGGGCCGATCGACCGTGTCGAACGTCGGCATCATCGCCCGCGGCTACGAGAACTTCATCGGGAAGCTCGAGCTGCTCGGGGCGGACTTCGAACTCGAAGGGTGAACGGCCAGGTGGCGAACGACGACGGCGCGGGTGAATCGAAGCCGGTGAGCGACCCGCCCACGGCGGGGGCGAAGCCGCGGTCCGAGACCCGGCGGCCCTCCTTCTTCTGGTTCCTCGCGGCGGTCATCCTGCCGATCATCAACCTCGGCGTGAAGTTCCGCTTCCACCACCGGGAGCGGATGCCGCAGTCGGGCGCCTTCGTGCTCGCGCCGAACCACTACAGCGAGATCGACCCGGTCGTGATGGGCGCCGCGAGCTGGAAGCTCGGGCGCGCCCCGCGCTTCCTGGCGAAGGCCTCGCTCTTCAAGGTCCCCGTCGTCGGCTGGGCGCTCCGCGCCTCGGGCCAGATCCCGGTCGAGCGCAGCGGCAGCCGTGGGCACGACGCCCTCCGCGCCGCCGAGGAGCTCGTCGAGAAGGGGCGGATGGTCATCGTCTACCCCGAGGGCTCGCTCACCCGCGACCCCGAGCTCTGGCCCATGCGGGGCAAGACGGGCGCGGTCCGCATCGCGCTCGAGCGCGGCATCCCGCTCGTCCCCGCGGCCCACTGGGGCACGCAGGCCCTCATGCCCCGCTACGGCAAGAAGCTGAGCCTGTTCCCGCGCAAGACGATCGACGTCGCCATCGGCGAGCCCGTCGATCTCACCCCCTACCGCGGCCGGCCGCTCGACCAGGCGACGATGGTCGCGGCCACCGCCGATCTGATGGATGCGATCGCGGAGCTGCTCGCCGAGCTGCGCGGCGAGCCGGCGCCCGCCGAGCGCTGGGACCCCGTCGTGCACGGTCAGAAGGAGACGGGCCGAATTGAAGACTAGGAGCGGCCCCCGCAAGCCCCACGGCACGCGCGTCGCGGTGCTCGGGGCGGGCAGCTGGGGCACGACCTTCGCGAAGATCCTCGCCGACGGCGGCGCCGACGTCATGCTCTGGGCCCGGCGGCCCGAGCTCGCGCGCGAGATCCAGGAGGCGCAGCGCAACAGCGACTACCTCCCCGGCATCAACCTGCCGCGGGGGCTCCGCTCGACCAGCCGGCTCGACCTGGCCCTGGCCGGGGCCGAGCAGGTGTACATCTCGGTGCCGAGCCAGTCGCTCCGCGACAACCTCGAGGCCATCACGCCCCACCTCCACGCCGAGGCCATCGTCGTCTCGCTGATGAAGGGCGTCGAGAAGGCGAGCGGCCTGCGCATGAGCCAGGTCATCGCCGAGGTGCTGCCGATCGACGAATCGCGCATCGCGGTCATCTCGGGCCCGAACCTCGCGCTCGAGATCGCGAAGGAGCAGCCGACGGCGGCCGTCGTCTCCTCCTCGAGCCTGGAGACGGCGCAGGCCGTCGCCTCGGTGTCGCGCAACCGCTACTTCCACTCCTTCGTGAACACCGACGTGCCGGGCACCGAGTTCGGCGGCGTGCTGAAGAACCTCATCGCGGTGGCGATCGGCATCGTCGACGGCGCCGGCTACGGCGAGAACACGAAGGCCTCCATCCTCACGCGCGGCCTCGTCGAGATGACGGACTTCTCGGTCGCGTACGGCGCGCAGCCGGAGACGCTCTCCGGCCTCGCGGGACTCGGCGACCTCATCGCCACGTGCCAGTCGCCGCTGTCGCGCAACAACACCGCGGGTCGGCTGCTCGGGCAGGGCTACCACCTGAAGGACGTCGTCGAGCGCATGCAGCAGACGACGGAGGGCTTGGCCTCGGTCGGCCCGATCCTCGAGCTGGCGAAGGCGAAGGGCGTCGCGATGCCCATCGTCGAGCAGGTGCGCCAGGTGCTCGCCGGCACGCTGGCTCCGCGCGACATCGCCCCGCACCTCACGACCGACGACGAGCCCCAGGGCGAAAGGACGAACGATGGACAAGCTCAGGGTGGTTCTGCTCTTCGGCGGGCGTTCAAGCGAGCACTCGATCAGCTGCGCTACGGCGGGGGGAGTGCTGGGGGCGATCGATCGTGACCGCTTCGAGGTGATCCCGGTCGGGATCACCCGCGACGGAGCGTTCGTGCTCGAGTCGGATGATCCGGCGCGCTTCGCTCTCGACCCGGCGCAGCTGCCCGAGGTCGTCGACAACGGCACCCGGGTGAGCTGGCCCGAGAGCGCCGTCTCGCGCGAACTGCGAGTCACGACCGCGTCCGCGGACGGCGGCTCGGACACGCGCTCGCTCGGCGACGTCGACGTGGTGTTCCCGATCCTGCACGGCCGCTTCGGTGAGGACGGCACGATCCAGGGCCTGCTCGAGCTGCTCGGCCTGCCCTACGTCGGCAACGGCGTCCTCGCCTCCGCGGCCGGCATGGACAAGCACGCGACGAAGACCCTGCTCGAGGGCGCCGGCATCCAGGTCGCCCCCTGGGTGACGCTCACCCGTGCGGCGCTCGACGCCGATCCGGTGCTGTGGCAGCGACGGGTGCAGGCGCTCGGTCTGCCCGTGTTCGTGAAGCCGGCCCGCGCCGGCAGCTCCGTGGGCGTCACGAAGGTGAGCGACTGGTCCGGGCTCGACGCCGCGCTCGATGTCGCGTTCGCCGAGGACCGCAGCGTGCTCGTCGAGTCCGCCGTGTCCGGGCGGGAGATCGAGATCGCGGTGCTCGAGGGACCTGAGCCCGGCGAGGTCGGCGTCAGCGTCGCCGGCGAGGTCATCGTCTCCGGCCGCGACTTCTACGACTTCGAGGCGAAGTACCTCGACGCCCCCGGCGTCGAGCTCGTCTGTCCGGCCGATCTGGGCGACGGCGAGCTGTTCGAGCTGCAGCGCGTCGCACGGCGCGCCTTCGAGGCGCTCGGCGCCGAGGGGCTCGCTCGGGTCGACGTCTTCCTGACCGACGAGGGCTACGTCGTGAACGAGGTGAACACGATGCCCGGCTTCACCCCGATCTCGATGTTCCCGACGTGCTGGCTGAACTCGGGGCTCAGCTATCCCGAGCTCATCACCCGCCTCATCGAGGTCGGGCACGCGCGCGGCGCGCGCTGAGCGGACGGCTCAGCCCTCGCTGGGCACCTCGCTGAGGTCGTCGACCGAGGTGCAGCCGCCGTCGGCGGGGATGACGCCGACGGCGTTCGAGAGGTCGGCGATCGCCGTGGTGCCGCCGACGACGTCGTTGTCCACGAGCACCTCGACGGCCGGCGTGCGGCCGTACGTGGTGAACAGGTAGCGCGGGGCGTCGGACTCGTCGATGATCCAATCGATGCCGTCGACGCTCACGCAGCGGTCGGTCGTCGGCCCGGGCACGGGCACGCCGCAGCGGAGCAGGACCGAGGCCGGCTCGCCCCAGGCTCCGGTGCCCTGTGCGTTCGTCTCCCGCTTCGGCAGCTCGGCGACGGTGTCCGGCAGGCGGACCACGAGCGAGGCGCAGTCGGCGTCCGAGGCCTCGGGGGCGGGGTCGAAGGGCACGATCGGGGCGCAGGCGGCGAGCAGCAGGGCGGCGGGGGCGGTCACGGCTGCGGCGCGCAGGGCGCGGCGGAGCCGGGCGGAGCGGAGAGACATCCAGGCCAGGCTAGCGTGGGAGCCATGGAAGACGCTCTGAGCGCCGCGACCTCGATCGGACGGCTCGGCGAGGACGCGGTGCTGGCCAGGGTGCTGCCGAGGCTCGCGCCCGGGGAGTCCGCGCTGCTCGGCGCGGGCGACGACGCCGCGGTGGTCGCCGCCGCCGACGGCCGCTTCGTCGTCACGACCGACCTCATGGTGCACGGGCCCGATTTCCGGCTCGCCTGGTCGACGCCGTACGAGCTCGGCTGGAAGGCGGCGGCGACGAACCTCACCGATGTCGCCGCGATGGGGGCGCGCCCGACGGCGCTGACGGTCGCGATCGCGGCCCCGCCGGAGCTCGACGTCGCCGTGCTGGAGGGCATCGCCGACGGCCTCCGCGAGGCGCTCGCGTGCCTCGCCCCCGGGGCCGGCGTCGTCGGCGGGGACCTCTCCGTCTCGACCGTGCTGACGCTCGCGGTGACCGCCTTCGGCGACCTCGAGGGGCGCACGCCGGTCCTGCGCTCGGGGGCCCGCGTCGGCGACGTGCTGGCGCACGCGGGCACCAGGGGCGATGCGGCGCGCGGGCTGGCGCTGCTGTTCGGCGAGGCGCGGGACGGCTCGGGGGAGCCGGATGCCTCGCTCGCCGCCGAGCTGCGCCGGCGCGAGCCGGAGCTCCTCGCCGCGCAGCTCGCCCCGCGGCCGCCCGTCTTCGCGGGCGTCGCCGCGGCGGCGGCCGGCGCCACCGCCATGCTCGACGTGTCCGACGGCCTCGCCCGCGACGCGCGGCGCGTCGCAGTGGCGAGCGGCGTCGGCCTCGACTTCGACGCCGCCGCACTGGGAGCCGACCCCAGGCTCGCCCTCGCGGGGGCTGAGGACCACGGGCTGCTCGCGACCTTCCCGCCGGGCACCGCGCTGCCGGCCCCCTTCGAGCGGATCGGACGCGTGGTCGACGGCCACGGCCGGCTGACGCTCGACGGCGAGCCCGTGGCGGCGCTGGGCTGGGACCCCTACTCGGGCTGGGACGGGCGCGCGGGCTGATCCTCGGCCACGGCCCACCACAGCGTCGTCTCGCCGTAGTCGCGGCGACGTTCGGGCTCGATCCCCGTGGGCCAGGCAGGTTCGGGGGAGCGCGAACTGCGCTCGACGACCACGAGCGCGCCCTCGGCGAGCACCGGGGCGAGCGCGGCGAGCTCGCGGGCGAGCTCCGGCTCGCCCAGCTCGTACGGCGGGTCGATGAAGACGAGGTCCCAGGGACCGGGCGCCGCGCCGGGCTCGAGGAAGGCCGCGACGCTGCGCTGAGCGACCCGGACGTTCGGAGCGGCGCCGCGGGGCGCCGCACGGCGCACGGCGTCGGCGTTCCTGCGGCAGATGTCCGCGGCGGGCTTCGCGCGCTCCACGAGCACGACCTCGGCGGCACCGCGGCTCGCGGCCTCCAGGCCCAGGGCCCCGGACCCGGCGTAGAGGTCGAGCACGCGGGCTCCGTCGATGGCGTCCCGCGCCTCCAGCGCGGAGAAGATCGCCTCGCGCACGCGGTCGCTCGTCGGCCGGGTGCCCGAGCGGGGGACGGCGAGGGTCTGGGAGCCGGCGAAGCCGGCGATGATGCGCGTCATGCTCCAGGCAGCTTAGCGGCGGCGGCCCCGGGACGGGCTCGTCATCCGTCGTCAAGGGGTCGCCCGTTCGGGGGTCGCGCTGTCATGATGGTGCCGTGGAGGAATCGACCGAACGTTCAGCCAATTCGTCCGAGCACCGGGGCACGCAGCAGCGCGAGATCGATCGGCTGTGGGACTTCGCCGATCCGGTGGCCAGCGAGGAGCGGTTCCGCGCGGCATCCGCGGATCCCGAGCGCAGCCCGCACAAGCGCGCCGTGATGGCGGCGCAGCTCGCCCGGGCGGTGGGGCTGCAGGGCCGCACCGAGGAGGCCCTCGCGGTGCTCGACGGGGTGGCCGCCGCGGCTCCCGGATCCGAGTCCGGGCCGGAAGCCGCCGAGCTGCGCGCCCGCGTCGCGCTCGAGCGCGGGCGACTGCACGCGGCCGCGGGCCGCCCGGAGGACGCGCTGCCGGAGCTCACCCGTGCCGTCCGAGAGGCCGCCGCCGCGGGCGCCGCCTTCCTGGTGCTCGACGGTCTGCACATGCTCGCGCTGACCGACGGGGGACACGAGGAGGAGTGGGCCGCGGAGGGCTTCGACGTGCTCGCCGGCTCCCGCGACCCCCGCGTGCTGCGCTGGGGCATCGCGCTGCACAACAACCTCGGCTGGACGAAGCACGACGCCGACGACCCGGTCGCCGCACTGCACCACTTCACCCTCGCCGCCGAAGCCGCCGAGCAGTACGGCAGCGCCGAGCAGCTGCGGGTCGCGCGCTGGTCGATGGCCCGGGCGCTGCGCACGCTGGGGCGCACCGAGGAGGCGCTGGCCATCCAGCGCGCGCTCGACGCCGAGCGCCCCGACGATCCGTTCGTGACGGCCGAGATCGAGGCGCTGACGGGGGTACGGCCTACGATCGAGGCATGACCGTCGCCGCAGCCGAGCCGAGTGTGGAGCCCGGCTCCTTCGCCCTGGAGTCGAAGCTCGCGACGGCGCTCGGCTCGCGCACGGCGCAGGCCGTCGAGCGCGCGTTCGGCTACCGCACCGTCGGCGAGTTCCTCTCGCACTACCCGCGCCGCTACGCGATGCGCGGCGAACTGACGGCGCTCGATTCGCTGCCGCTCGACGAGAACGTGACGATCGTGGCCGAGGTGCTCGAGGTCCGCGAGCGGCCCATGCGGCAGCGCCGCGGCTCGATCGTCGAGGCGAAGATCTCCGACGGCAACGGCGTGCTCATCCTGACGTTCTTCAACCAGTCGTGGCGGCAGAACGAGCTGCAGCCGGGCCGGCGGGGCATCTTCGCCGGCAAGGTCGGCTCGTACAAGGGCGCCAGGCAGCTCGCCCATCCCGACTACGAGCTCTTCGACGAGCAGACCCCGCGCACCGTCGACGAGGCCGAAGCGGTGCGCTGGGCGCAGGCGCCGATCCCGATCTACCCGGCGACCTCGACGATCGCCAGCTGGCAGCTCGCGAAGTCGATGGCGCTCGTGCTCGACGGCCTCGGCCGCGTCGACGACCCGCTGCCCGCCGAGGTGCGCGAGGCGCGCGGGCTCGAAGGGCACCGCCGGGCGCTCGAGCTGATCCACCGGCCCTCGACCGAGGGCGATTGGAAGGGGGCGCGGCGCACGCTGCGCTTCACCGAGGCCTTCGTCCTGCAGACCGCGCTGCTGCAGCGTCGGGCGGCGCTGCGCTCGCACGCGGCGATCGAGCGCCGGCCGAAACCGGGCGGGCTGCTCGAACGCTTCGACGCGGCGCTCGGCTTCGAACTCACCGAGGACCAGCACGAGGTCGGTCGCGAGATCGCCGAGGACCTCGCGAGCGCCGCGCCGATGAACCGGCTCGTCCAGGGCGAGGTCGGCTCGGGCAAGACCCTCGTCGCGCTGCGGGCGATGCTCGCGGTGGCCGACACGGGCGGGCAGGCGGCGCTGCTCGCCCCCACGGAGGTGCTCGCCGCCCAGCACGTGCGTTCCATCGCGAAGGTGCTCGGCCCCGAGCTCTCCGCCGAGCTCATCCCGACGCTCGTCACTGGCCAGCTGCCGGCCGCCGAGCGGCGCAAGGCGCTGCTCAGGGTCGCCGCGGGCCAGGCCCGCATCGTCGTCGGCACCCACGCGCTCATGGGCGACCGGGTGACCTTCGCCGACCTCGGCCTGGTCGTGGTCGACGAGCAGCACCGCTTCGGTGTCGAGCAGCGCGAGGCGCTGCGCCTGAAGGGCCGCACGGCGCCGCACGTGCTCGTGCTCACGGCCACCCCGATCCCGCGCACGGTGGCGATGACGGTATTCGGCGATCTCGACGTCTCGACCATCCGGCAGCTGCCCGCCGGTCGCGCCGGCATCACCTCGCAGGTGGTGCCGCTCGCCATCCGTCCGGCCTGGCGGTCCCGCATCTGGGAACGGCTCGCCGAGGAGCTCGCCCAGGGGCGGCAGGCGTTCGTCGTCTGCCCGGCGATCGACCAGAAGCAGACGGAGGACGACGGCGAGCCGCTCGAGCCCGCCGAGACGGACGCCGCGCCGGCGGCCACCGTCCTCGCGACCCTCGCCGAGCTGCGGGAGCATCCGCAGCTGGGCTCGGCCCGCATCGAGCCGCTGCACGGCCGCATGGCCGCCGACGAGAAGGACCGCGTGATGCGCGCCTTCGCCGCGGGCGACATCGACGTGCTCGTCGCCACCACGGTGATCGAGGTCGGCGTCGATGTCCCGAACGCGAGCGCCATGGTCGTCGTGGACGCCGATCGCTTCGGCGTCTCGCAGCTCCATCAGCTGCGCGGTCGCGTCGGTCGCGGCGGGGTGCCGGGGCTGTGCCTCCTGGTGACCCGGGCGGTCCCCGGCTCGGTCGCGCTGCAGCGCGTCGAGGCGGTCGCGGCGACGCTCGACGGCTTCGAGCTCGCCCAGGTCGACCTAGAGCTCCGCCAGGAGGGCGACGTGCTGGGCGCGCGGCAGTCGGGCGGGCGCTCCTCGCTGAAGCTGCTGCGGGTGGTGCGCGACGCCGAGCTGATCGGCGAGGCACGCGGCCACGCCGCCGAGGTCCTCGCGGCCGACCCGGGCCTCGCCGGGCACCCGGCGCTCGCGGAGGCCGTGCGCCGGCGGCTCGACGACGAGGCGAGCGAGTTCCTGAGCAAGAGCTGAGGCGGCCGGCTCGGCGGCTCCGCCGGGCACTACGCTGGAGCCATGCAGCGGATCGCCGTCGTTCCCGGCTCGTTCGACCCCGTCACCCTCGGACATCTCGATGTCATCGGGCGTGCCGCCGGGCTGTACGACCAAGTCCACGTGGTCGTGGTGCACAACCCCGACAAGAGCGCCCTCCTCCCCATCGCGCAGCGCGTCTCGCTCATCGAGCAGTCGATCTCCGACGCGGGCATCCAGGGCGACATCGTCGTGGCGAGCTGGAGCATGGGGCTGCTCGTCGACTACTGCACCGATGTCGGGGCGAGCGTGCTCGTCAAGGGCATCCGCTCCCAGCTCGACGTGGCCTACGAGACGCCGATGGCGATCGTGAACCGCCACCTCGCCGGCGTGGAGACCGTCTTCCTCCTGCCGGATCCGGCGAACGCCCACGTGTCGAGCTCGCTCGTGCGGCAGGTCGCCTCCCTCGGCGGCGACGTCGGGCCCTACGTGCCCGCCTCCGTCGCGGACTACCTCGCGGCGGCGATGACGCCGTGAGCGAGGCGGGCGCTGCGACCATGACGGGGATGCCTGATCCCGGCATCGACGAGGTCGGCGCCCGCGCCGCGGCCATCGTGGAGAACGTCGAGACGGTCATCAGCGGCAAGCGCGACGCCGTGGTCGCCGCGCTCACCGTGCTCCTCGCCGAGGGGCACCTGCTGATCGAGGACGTGCCGGGCGTCGGCAAGACGATGCTGGCGCGCTCGCTCGCGCGCTCCGTCGATCTCACCGTGAGCCGCATCCAGTTCACCCCGGACCTCCTGCCGAGCGACGTGACGGGCGTCTCGGTGTTCGACCAGTCCTCCCGCAGCTTCACCTTCAAGCCGGGCCCGGTGTTCGCGAACCTCGTCATCGGCGACGAGATCAACCGCGCCAGCCCGAAGACGCAGTCGGCCCTCCTCGAGTGCATGGAGGAGCACCAGGTCACCGCGGACGGCGTGACCCACCGCCTCGGCCGCCCCTTCGTCGTCGTCGCGACGCAGAACCCGGTCGAGATGGAGGGCACCTACCCGTTGCCCGAGGCGCAGCGCGACCGCTTCATGGCGCGCATCTCGATGGGATATCCGGCGCAGGCCGACGAGCTCGCGATGCTGTCGACCCGCGAGACGGCGAGTCCGATCGAGCTCGTCGACCCCGTCGTCGGGCTGGAGGAGCTGCAGGGCATGATCCGCACGGTGTCGCGGGTGTTCACCTCCGCACCGGTCAAGGAGTACGCGGTCGAGCTCGCCCGCGCCACGCGCGACGACCGGCAGCTGCGACTCGGCGCCAGCCCGCGGGCGACGCTGCAGCTCGTCCGCGCCGCCAAGGCGCACGCCGCGATGCACGGCCGGGACTTCGTGCTCCCGGACGACATCGACGCGCTCGCCGTGCCGGTGCTCGCCCACCGCCTGGTGCCGACGAGCCGGGCGCTCGGCTCGCACGACCACGACAGCGGGCCGCTCATCGACGCGGTGGTCCGCCGCATCGTCGCCGACACGCCGGTGCCGATCGGCAGCGCGCGAAGGGACTAGCCGTGCCGGCATCCACCCGCCGTCAGCCGCGCACCGTCCCGCGGCTGACGCGGCGCGGCACGGCGCTCGTCGTGATCGGCGCGGTGCTCGCCGGCGTGAGCCTCCGGTTCGATCTCCGCGACGTGCTGCTGCTCGCCTTCGTCGCGATCGCGATGCCCGTCGTCGGGCTCTGCTACGCGGCGCTGCGGATGCCGAAGCTCGCGGTGACCCGCGTCTTCGCGCCCGCCACGGTGGCGGCGGGCGGGTCGACGCGGGTGCGGCTCACCGTGCAGAACCGTTCTCGGCGACCGTTCGACGGGGCGAGGTGGCGCGACGAGGCGCCGGCGCCCCTGCTCGCACCGGGGGAGGAGATCCTCCCCGGCGTCGGACCGTGGGAGCGGACGCTGCCGAGCGGCGACGACACCGTCCGGCTCGACTACCTGCTCCGCACCCCGCGGCGCGGTGCGTACCCCGTCGGCCCGCTGCAGCTCTCGCTCGGCGACCCGTTCGGGCTCGCCGTGATGCGGCGCGCGGTCGGCGGGGAGCGCGAGCTGCTGGTGACGCCGCGGGTCACGGCGATCGACGGGGCTGTCGCCCGGACGGCGTCCGTGGACGGCACCCGGCACGGTCTGCAGCGGCGCACCCACCCCAATTCCGACGAGTTGATCGCTCGCGAGTACCGCTACGGGGATCCGCTCCGGCGGGTGAACTGGGCGGCGACGGCGAGGCGCGGCGAGCTGATGGTGCGCGAGGAGGAGCAGCGGGGCGACGCGGAGGCGCGACTCCTCCTCGACTCGGCGCCGCGCAGCCGGGGCGACGACGCGCATCGCGGGGACGCGCCGGACTTCGAGTTCGAGCTCGCCGTGGAGGTCGCCGCGTCGATCGGCATCCACCTGCTGGACCGCGGATACCGGCTGCGGCTCGACCCGCTCGAGGAGGGCGCGCCGGGGCGGGGCGAGTACCGGGAACCTGGCGGCGGGGCCGCCGTGCTCCTCGAGGACCTCGCCCGGATCCCCGCACCCGGTGCGTCGCGCCGGCGGGAGCACGGCGGTGCGCGCCCCGCCCGCGACGAGCGCGCCGGCGGCGCGGCACGACTCACCGCCACGCGGGACCGACGCGCACCCATGCCGGGATTCGCGGTCCTCGTCCGGCCGACCGAGGAACGGCTGGCCGAACTCGCCGCACTCCGTCCCGCCTTCGCCCCGGCGGTCGCCGTGGTGCTGCCGACGGTGGCGGAACGCTCGGTCGATGCCCTCGAACGGGCGGATTGGCGGGTGGTCCGCATCCGTCGCGCCGCCGAGCTGACGACCGCGTTCGGTCCCGGGCGGATGCCGGTGCCGCCGGCCGCCCGCGAGACGACGTGGGACGAGTTCCTGGCGGGTGAGCGCGATGCGCCGTGACCGGGCCCCGCTCAGCCGTTTGCAGTCGGTGGCGCTGAGCGGATCCGCCTTCCTGCTGCTCGTGAGCGCGGTAATGGCGCTGGGCCCCTTGCTCGCCGGGGCCGGCTGGTGGTGGCTCTGCGCCGCCACCGCGGCCGCGGTGCTCTTCGGCGGGGCTGGCCTCCGGGCCATCCGCGTCCCCGCCTCCCTCGTGCCGGTGGGGGAGCTCGGCGTCCTCCTGCTGGTGCTGACCCTCTTCTTCGGCGGGGCGAGCTCGTTCCTCCTCCTGATCCCCACCGCCGACACCTTCGGCCTCTTCGGGGAGCTCCTGGGCGGGGCGCAACGGACCATCCAGCAGCAGTCGGTCCCGGCCGTGGTCGTCCCGCCGCTGGCCTTCGCGCTCGCGCTCGGGACCGGACTGCTCGCCGTCGCGGTCGACCTCGCCGTGCACACGCTCAGGCTCCCGGCGCTGGCCGCGGCCCCGGCGATGGTGCCGATCCTGGTGCCCGGATTCCTCATCGAGGACGGCGCGGAGGTCGGCACGCTCGTGCTCGCGGCCGCCGCGTTCCTCCTCCTGCTGCGCGTGGACGTGCGGGTGCGGCGCCGCGCCGCGCTCGCCCAGCACGACGACGACGAGGTGCGCATCACGGCGCCGCAGCGCATGCCGATCGGATCGACCCTGCTGCCGACCGTCGGGCTCGCCGCCGCCGGGCTCGTCGCCGCCTCGCTGCTCACCGCCTCCACCCCGAGCGTCTCGACGAGCCTGCTGCTCGGCACCGGGGGCCAGGGGGCGCTGTTCGCGCGCGGCGTGAGCCCGTTCCTCGACCTCGGGCGCGACCTGCGCCGGCCGGACGCGGTGCCTGCCTTCAGCTACGTCGCGCGCGATGGCGACCGGCCGTACTTCCGGCTGCTCACGATCGATCGTTTCGACGGCGAGGTCTGGGGCCCCGGCGAGCGCCGCATCGACGGCGACAACGCGGTCGCGGAGTTCCCCACCCCGACGGGTCTCGGCGACGAAGTGGCCCGCTCGCAGCACCCCATCGACGTCACGGTGCAGCAGCTGCGCACCACCTGGCTGCCGCTGCCGTACCCGGTCGCCTCGGTCGAGGGGCTCGACGGCTCCTGGTTCTGGGATCGCGGCTCCCTCGCCGTGCGCAGCGCCGACAGCGACACGAGCGGGCAGCAGTACCGGGCGACCATGCTCGAGATCGAGCCCACCGCCGAGCAGCTCCGTGCCGCGGGGGACCGCATCCCCGAGTCGATCCAGGAGTTCACCGCGCTCCCCGAGGACGTCCCCGCGTCGATCCGCGAACTCGCCGGGGAGCTGGGGGCGCGCGGAGGTACCGCCTACGACCGGGCCGTCGCCATCCAGGAGTATCTGCGCGGCGCGGACTTCAGCTACTCGGTGGAGGCGCCCGTCGAGGAGGGGTACGACGGCGGCGGGCTCGACGTGATCGCGGAGTTCCTGGAGCAGCGCGAGGGGTACTGCGTGCACTTCGCCTCGACGATGGCCGTCCTCGCCCGGGAGCTCGGCATCCCCTCGCGCATCTCCGTCGGCTACACCGCGGGCACGCCCACGACGAAGCGCGTCGAGAACGTCTCCGTGGTCCAGGTCGACAGCCAGGACCTGCACGCCTGGCCCGAGCTCTACTTCCAGGGCGTCGGCTGGGTGCCCTTCGAGCCGACGCCCGGCCGCGGAACGGTGCCCGACTACTCCCGCCCCGGCGCGAGCGAGACCGCCCCGGCGCCCGAGCGCGTGCCGGGGACGCCGGCACCCACGCCCGGCGCCCGGCCCGATCTCGACCCGGAGCGGCAGCTCTCGGGCGGCCGGACGTCCGCGGCGACGAACGACCCGGCGGTCTGGCCGCTCGTCGCCCTCGCGCTCGTGGTACTCCTGCTCCTGCCGGCGGCCGTTCGGAGCTGGGTGCGTCGGGTGCGCGTGCGCCGGATCCGCCGCGGCGATCGCGGGGCGGATGCCGCGTGGCGGGAGGCCATGGCCACCGCGAGCGACCTCGGGTTCCCCGCCGGGGCCGACGACGCACTGACCCCGCGCGAGGCCGCCGAGGCACTGCTCGACGAGCTGGGCGGCGTCGACGAGGGGGCGCGCAGGGCGCTGCACGCGCTGCGGGATTCGGTCGAGCGAGCCAGGTACGGTCCGCCCGGGACCGCGGCGCCGGCGTCCGAGGAAGCGCTCGTCGAGCTCGTCGCCGCGCTGCGCGCCGTCGCGTCGCCCGTCGCCCGGTGGCGCGCCCGGCTGCTGCCGGCGTCGTTGCTCGATACGGCGCGGGCGGGCCGGCGGGCGGCTGCGCGCGCGTAGAATGGCCGATCGTGGCCCATCACGATTCCCCGTACCGCATCACCGTGCGCGACCTCATGCACCGCCCGGGCGAGATGCGCGAGGTCGAGCTCGATCTCGCCGCCCCCGCCCAGCTCGGCGAGGGCCTGGTCGCCGTCCGCGAGGGCTCCGAACTCGAGCTCGACGTCCGACTCGAGTCCGTGCACGAGGGGATTCTCGCGAGCGTCGAGCTCGACGCGGTGGCCGAGGGGGAGTGCAGCCGGTGCCTCATCGACATCGCCCTGCCGGTCGAAGTCGAGTTCCAGGAGCTTTTCGCGTATCATTCTGGGGAAGCTTTCGAGTATGAGGTTCAAGACGACCACGTGGATCTTGAACCGCTCATCCGAGATGCGGTGGTGCTGGCACTGCCCTTCCAGCCGGTGTGCCGGCCTGATTGCCCGGGTCTCGACCCTGTGACCGGGCAGCGTCTGGCTGATCATCCGGAACTCGTCACCCCCGAGCAGCGCGACCCGCGATGGGCCGCGCTCGCGGGGTTCGAGGCTTCCGAAGACCAGGGCGCTGCCGAGGGCAGTGCTGATTCTGAGAGAGATTGAGAGAGAGACATGGCTGTTCCCAAGCGGAAGAAGTCACGCGCCAACACCCACGCGCGCCGTTCGCAGTGGAAGGCCGAGGTCCCCACGCTCGTCAAGACCGTCGAGAACGGCAAGGTGACCTACAGCCTCCCGCACCGCGCACGCGTGGTCGAGGACTCGGCGGGCACCCCGCTCTTCCTCGAGTACAAGGGCCGGAAGGTCGCCGACGTCTAGTCGGCCCTCGGACTCCGAACGACCGGTCGTGGCGCGCGCGCGGCAGACGGGACCTGCGGATCGAGACCTCGTAGCGCTCCAGGAGACGCTGCAGATCGAGATCGACCCCGAGCTGCTGCTGCTCGCGCTCACGCACCGGTCGTTCGCGTACGAGAACGGCGGCATCCCGACGAACGAGCGACTCGAGTTCCTCGGCGACTCGATCCTCGGGCAGGCCGTCACGGTGCGGTTGTTCCGCGATCACCCCGAGCTCGACGAGGGCGAGCTGGCCAAGCGCCGGGCGAGCCTCGTCTCGAGCGCCGCGCTCGCAGAGGTCGGCCGCGCGATCGGGCTCGGTCCGTTCATCCGGCTCGGCCGCGGTGAGACGATGACCGGCGGCGCCGACAAGCCGTCGATCCTCGCCGACACGGTCGAGGCCATCATCGGCGCGACCTACCTCGACGCCGGCGACGACGCGGCGACGGCGCTCGTGCTCCGCCTCGTCAGCCCCCTCATGAGCGACCCCGCTCGCTTCGGTGCGGCGATGGACCCGAAGACGAGTCTGCAGGAGGCCGCGGCCCGCCTCGGCGCCCCGCCGCCCGTGTACGAAGTGGCCGAGAGCGGCCCCGATCACAGCAAGCACTTCCTCGCCACCGTGTCCGTCGGCGAACTCGTCCGGGCATCCGGCGAAGGATCGAGCAAGAAGCAGGCCGAGATGGCCGCGGCGCTCGAGGCCTGGACCTCGCTGAACGCGAGCTGAGGTGCCCGAGCTTCCCGAGGTCGAGGTCGTCCGCGCCGGCCTCGCCCCCGCCGTCACCGGCGCCCTCGTCACCGGGGTCGAGGTGCTCGACCAGCGTTCGCTGAAGCGCCACGACCCGGCGAGCGGCGACTTCGAGCGCGGACTCGTCGGCACCCGCTTCGCCGCCGCGGTCCGCCGCGGCAAGTTCCTCTGGCTGCCGATCCTGCCCGGGGAACCGGCCGGGCGGACTCAGGCGTCAGACGCTCCCGCCGCCCCGCGCGCGCTCGTCGCCCATCTCGGCATGAGCGGTCAGGTGCTGCTGCGCACTCCCGACCATCCCGGCGGCGACGCGCACGCCCGCATCCGCATCCATCTGGAGCACGAGGCGCACGGCGAGCTCCGCGTCGACTTCGTCGACCAGCGCATCTTCGGCTCGATGGCGATCGACCGCATGGCGCCGACGCCCGACGGCCGCCCCGCCGGATTCTCAGCCGAGGTCACGGGGGAGTGGGCGGGCTACGTCCCCAGCCAGGTCGCGCACATCGCGCGCGACCCCCTTGATCCGGCCTTCGACGAGCGGGCCTTCCTCGCGGCGTTCGCGAAGCGGCACTCCGCCGTCAAGCGGGTGCTGCTCGACCAGACCCTGGTGAGCGGCATCGGCAACATCTACGCCGACGAGTCGCTCTGGGCGGTGCGCCTGCACGGCGAGCAGCCGGCGTCGAGTGTGAGCGCGCGCCGGGCCCGCGAGCTGCTCGAGGCCGTGCGCGGGGTGCTGCAGAAGGCCCTCGCCGAGGGCGGCACGAGCTTCGACGCCCAGTACGTCAACGTGAACGGCGCCTCGGGGTACTTCGCGCACTCGCTGAACGCGTACGGGCGCGAGGGCAAGGCCTGCCCGCGCTGCGGCACGCTCATGGTGCGGGAGCCGTTCATGAACCGCAGCTCGCACTTCTGTCCGCGCTGTCAGCGGCTGCGCTGACCGCGCTGCTCAGCCCGGCATCGGGGCGTGGATCTCCTTCGCCCAGTCCCGGATCGCCTGCCGCTCGGCGTCGGTGCAGACATAGCCGTACCCGAGCGTGGCGTCTCCGACGGTGAGGGACTGCAGGCCGAGGTAGCTCAGCGCGTAGCAATCCGACATGACCTCGCTGCTGCCCTGGAACAGCCCCGCGTTCTTCAGCTTCATCGCCGGCCCATCCTCGCCGCCGGCGGTGGTCGCCGCGTCGATGCTCTGGTACAGGTGCGCCAGTTCGTGCAGCGTGGTGAGTCGGGCGGCCTCGCCGCCGCCGAGTCGGTGCTCCCGCGGGAGGACGTGCACGATCAGCTGCTCCGGCGTGTTGGTCACGCAGCCCGCCGTGGTGCGCTCCGGGTTCTTCGACGCGCTGCACTTCGAGTCCGCATTCCACTGGATGTCGATGAAGCCGTTCCCCGCGCTGTCGACGAGCTGCTCCTCGTCGGTCCCAGATGCGTTCGCGCGACGACCCTCCGCGGCCGTGATGCGGCCCTGCAGATCGGAGCGGTATTGCGCTGCGCGCTCGGCGAGCAGCCGTGCTTGCGCCGCTCTCACCGTCTCGAGGGCTGTGCTCGCCTCGAGTGCTCCCACATCGGCCTGGAGCCGTTGGAACCTGGCGGGCTGCGTGACCAGGGGAGCGACGGGATTCCCGTCGAGCTGGGCTGCGAGCCTCTCGTACTCCGCGCTCTCGGTACGGATGACGGCGAGCTGGTCCTCGAACGTCGAGGCGGTGGGACCGGTCCCGCCTGACCCTCCACCCGCTGCGACAGAGGTGGCGAGCCCGGTGATCGCCACGGCGGCGATCACGATGACCGCGACGAGGGTCACGCACCCGCAGCCGGCGAAGATCCAGCCGAGTCCCGTGCGGCGCGGTGCGACCGGTGGCGCGGCCGGACCACTCCGGTGCGGCGCGCCGGCGTGGGGCGGAAGACCGAAGGCGGACGGCGCGGTGATCTGCGTCTGCGCTGAGCCGGGGTTCACCTCGGCGATCCACTGACGCAGCCGGGGGTACGTGCTCGGGTTGGCGAGGATGAAGGCGTGGAGATCGTGACGCCGGGTCGCGATGTCGGCCAGCTGTTGCGGGGGAGTGGCAGGGTTGCCTGCGGCGATCAGCTCGGGGTCATCGGGGGCTCCGGTCACGCCCGCAACTCTACCCAGGGGCCCGGCCGCGTCCGCCGGCTCTGCCGCGCGTCAGCTGAGCGACGTGGGACGGCGGTCTGCTGCCACCCGCCGCTCCCACACGGCCGACAGCCCGTACGGCCGGAAGCCGAGTCCGAGGTTGATGCGCAGCATGTGCGCGTTCTCGTCGGCGTTCCAGGTGTGCACCCGGGTGCGCTCGGGCGCCGCCTCGTGCAGTGCGACGAGGTTCGCGAGCTTCAGCAGCAGGCCGAGCCGGTGGCCGCGGTGGGGGCCGAGCACGATCGTGTCGTCCTGGTAGGCGACGGGGCGACCGGGCGGCAGCTCGAGCACGGTGTAGCCGGCGACGTCGCCGCCCGCGTCGACGACGGCGCAGCTCAGCAGCGTCGTGCCGCCCGAGAGGAGCTCCGACTCCCAGGCGCGCACGCGGGCGCGATCCCAACGCTCCGCGTCGATCTGCAGCGCCCCGGCCGGGATGTCGCGGCTCATGTGCTCGCGGGCCGCGGCGTACGCGTCGACGAGCGAATCCGGCGCGGCATCCCGCCAGGCCACCACGCGGTAGCCGGCGTCCGCCGCGGATGCCTCGACCGCGCCGAGCTGCGCCTGCAGCTCCGTGGCGCGGCCGGCCGTGTCCAGCAGGCTCACCCGCTCGATCTGGCCGAGCTCGTAGCCGGTGGCGGCGGCGAAGCCGGCCGCGGCCGAGTTCGCGGGGATCTCGGCGTCGCCGGCCGTCTCGGCGGGCGCCCTGAGCCCGTCGCCCGGTCCGGGGAGGCTCGCCTCGGGGTGGTCGGAGAAGGAGTCGAGGGCGAGCTTGCCGGCATCGAGCGCCGCGCGCTCCGCCACCTCGAGGAGCGCGCGGCCGATGCCGCGACGGCGGTGCCGCGCGGCGACCACGACGTGCACCTCGGCGGACTCGGCCTCCGGGTCCTCGTCCCACACCGCGGACGAACGGCCGAGGAGCTCATCGCCCTCCCAGGCGCCGAACGCCACCCGACGCAGGTGCGTGCCGCGCGCCGCGGCGAGCAGCTCCGCCGCGCTGAGGGCGAAGTCGTCGTCGCCCCACGTCTCGTGCTCGATCGCCGCGAGCAGTAGCGCCGCCTGCTCGAACTCGCGGGCGGCGGGGACGCCGAGGCGCTCGGGGACCGGGATCTGACGGATCTCCATGCCCTTCAGCGTACGGGGCGGCCGCGAGCGGGCCCGCGCCTGTCCGGCATCCTGCGGCGTTCCGCCGCGCCCGCGCGGGAGAACTCGGCTACGGTAGTCCGCAGCGCCCGGAGCAGGAAGGTGGGACGTGTACCTCAAGAGCCTCACGCTCAAAGGCTTCAAGTCCTTCGCCCAGCCCACGAGCTTCGCCTTCGAGCCCGGGGTGACCTGCATCGTCGGGCCCAACGGCTCCGGCAAGTCCAACGTCGTCGACGCCCTCGCCTGGGTGATGGGCGAGCAGGGGGCCAAGACCCTCCGCGGCGGCAAGATGGAGGACGTCATCTTCGCGGGCACCTCGACCCGCGGCCCGCTCGGCCGCGCCGAGGTGAGCCTCACGATCGACAACGCCGACGGCGCCTTGCCGATCGAGTACAGCGAGGTCACGATCTCGCGCACCCTGTTCCGCAGCGGGCAGTCGGAGTACGCCATCAACGGCGAGCAGTGCCGGCTCCTCGACGTGCAGGAACTGCTGAGCGACTCCGGGCTCGGTCGGGAGATGCACGTCATCGTCGGCCAGGGCCGCCTCGACTCGGTGCTGCACGCCAGCCCCGAGGACCGCCGGGGCTTCATCGAGGAGGCGGCGGGCATCCTGAAGCACCGTCGGCGCAAGGAGAAGACCCTCCGCAAGCTCGAGGCGATGCAGACCAATCTCACGAGGCTCTCCGACCTCGCGGGCGAGATCCGCCGGCAGCTGAAACCGCTCGGCCGCCAGGCCGAGGTCGCGCGCGAGGCGGCAGGCATCGCCGCCGTCGTCCGCGACGCAAAGGCTCGGCTCCTCGCCGACGAACTGACCGGCCTGCGCCGCGCCCTCGAGGAGCACGGCCGCAGCGAGCACGAGCGGCACGCCGAACGGCTCGTCCTGCAGGAGAAGCTCGAGCAGCACCAGGCCAGGGTCACCGCGCTCGAGCAGACCTTCGAGGGCGACGAGGTCGATCGGGCGCGCTCGCTCGGCTTCGAGCTCGAGCAGGCGCAGAGCGCCCTCCGCGCCGTCGACACGCTCGCCCGCCAGCGGATCGCCCTGCTCGGCGGGCAGAGCGAGACGCAGGAGACGGCGCCGACCGTCAGCCGGCAGGACATCGTGCACGCCATCGACGCCCTCGAAGCGCTCCGCGACGGCATCGGCACGGCGGCCGCCGAGCTCGACCTCGCGCACGAGGCCACGGGGGTCGCCCGCGCGGCGCTCGACGAGGTCGACGCCGAGATCGCGAAGCAGAGCGCACTCGTCTCCGCCTACGACCTCGAGCTCTCCAAGCTCGCCGGTCAGGCCGACGCGGCCGCGTCGAAGCTCGCCTCCGCCCGCGGCGAAGTCCTCCGGCACGGCAATGCCCTCGAGGCGGCCGACGCCCGCCGCACCGCGGCCGCCGCCGCGCTCGCCGAGGCCGAGCAGCAGGCCGAGAGCGACGACGCCGGCGAGACCGATCTCGACGAGGCGTACGAGCTCGCCCAGGCGGCGGTGTTCGAATCCGAGGCCGAGATCGAGCGCCTCCGGGAGGAGCTGCACGGGCTCGAGCGCGAGCAGGGCGCCCTGCAGGCGCGCACCCAGGCGCTCTCGCTCGCCCTCGATCAGCGCGACGGCTCGGCCGCTCTCGTCGCCGCCGGTGTGCCGGGTGTGCGTGGCCTGCTGGCCGAGGGCATGCAGGTGCGCTCCGGCTTCGAGGCCGCGATCGCCGCGGCGCTCGGCTCGCTCGCCGACTCCGTGCTGGTGGACGACCGGGATGCCGCGTTCCGCGCCGTCGCCGCGGCGGCGGACGGCGATCTCGGGCGCGTGTCGATCACCCTCGCCGACGCGGGCGGCGTCCCGGCCGCCGCCGCGCCGCCGGACGTGCCGGGGCTCACGCCGGCCGCCGAGGTCGTCACGGCGCCGTCTGGCGTGCGTGCATTGCTCGCGGAAGTGCTCGTCGCCGACGACCTCGACGCGGTGCGCGCCGCGGAGCCCGCGCTCGCGAAGCTCGATCGCCTGGTGACGGTGATCACCCGCGACGGGACCGTCGTCGGCCGCTTCGTGCTGCGCGGCGGCTCCGGCCGCAAGCAGAGCCGCATCGAGCTCGTCGCCGAGCGAGACGAGGCCCAGAACGCCCTCGACGAGCTGCGCGGGGCGCTCGAGCGCAGCCGCACCGCCCTGGCCGAGGAGCGCACCGCGCACGAGCAGGCGAAGCAGGTCTCCAAGCAGGCGCTGACCGCGCTCCGTGAGTTCGACGCCCAGCTCGCCCAGCGTACCGAACGGCTCAACCGGGCCCGGGTGCAGCTCGAGGCGGCCGACGCCGAGCTCGATCGCCTGCGCCAGGCGGCGGCGAGCGCCGAGGGGCGCGTCGGCGAGGCCGAGACCGCCGCCGAGGCGGCCAAGGCGGCGCACGAGGCGGCGCGCGCGGTGCCTAGGCCCGTGCTCGACGCTTCGATGCGCGACGGTGCCGTCGCAGCGCTCGACGCCGCGCGCGAACGCGAGGTCGAGGCCAAGCTCGCGGTGGAGACGATCCGCGAGCGGGTGCGCTCCGAGGAGGCTCGCATCGCCCAGCTCGAGCGCCAGTTCGACACCGAGCAGCAGCAGGCGGTCGAGGCAGCCCGGCGCGCCGTCATCCGTCGGGCCCAGCTCGAGGCGGCGAGCCGGGTCGCCGAGGCGCTGCCCGCCGCGCTCGCCTCCGTCGACGCCTCCGTCGCCGAGGCTCGCGTCGCGCTCGGCCGGGCCGAGGCCGAGCGGGCGAGCCGCAACGAGCAGCTGCAGGCTGTGCGTCGCGAGGAGTCCCAGGTGCGCGAGCGCCTGCAGTCGGTCACCGAGGACGTCCACGGCCTCGAACTGCGGATCTACGAGAAGAAGCTGCACGCGGCCTCGCTCGCCGAGCGAGCGGAGTCCGAGCTCGGGCTCACCGAAGAGGTGCTCGTCGCCGAGTACGGCCCGGAGCAGGAGGTGCCTCCGGAGACCGAGGACGGTGAAGCCACCCCGTACTCGCGCGAGGTGCAGCAGCGGCGGCTCGCGCAGGCGGAGCGGAAGCTCGCCCAGCTCGGCCGGGTGAACCCGCTCGCGCTCGAGGAGTTCGCGGCGCTCGAGCAGCGCCACCAGTTCCTCACCGAGCAGCTCACCGACCTCGCGAACACCCGCAAGGACCTGCTGACGATCATCGAGGAGATCGACGGCAAGATGGAGGCCATCTTCCGCGCCGCGTTCGAGGACACCAGGGACGCCTTCACCGAGGTGTTCCCGGTGCTGTTCCCCGGCGGCACGGGCAGCATCTTCCTCACGAACCCCGACGACCTGCTGAGCACGGGCATCGAGGTCAGCGTGAAGCCGGCCGGCAAGAAGATCGAGCGGCTGTCGCTGCTCTCCGGCGGTGAGCGCTCGCTCGCCGCGGTCGCACTGCTGATGGCGATCTTCAAGGCGCGCCCCAGCCCGTTCTACATCATGGACGAGGTCGAGGCGGCGCTCGACGACGCGAACCTCGGCCGGCTGCTGACCACCTTCGAGTCGCTCCGCGAGGCGTCCCAGCTCATCGTCATCACGCACCAGAAGCGCACCATGGAGATCGCCGACGCCCTCTACGGTGTCTCGATGCGCCAGGACGGCGTCTCCGCCGTCGTCGGTCAGCGGGTCCGCGAGGAGCGCGCGGCGAGCTGAGCGACGCGCGGGCGGCGGGGAGCGCTCCCCATTGCCGGATCCCGGCGGATGGCTAGGCTGGCCGCATGAGCACCGTCAGCACCGCACCTCGTTCCGCGCTCCGCGCCCTCGCGATCGTCGCCGCCGTCGCGGCGCCGCTCGCGCTCAGCGGCTGCTTCCCGATCGACGTGACGAACGCGCAGCGCATCGACGGCGGCGGCACGAGCGCGGGCGACGACCCGATCGTCGAGACCGACGCCGCCGAGCTCGACGAGCTCTCCTTCGAGGACGGCGCGCTGCTCACCTCCGCCTCGACCGCCGAGTGGGCCGACGGGCTCATGTTCGACGACGGGTGGACGCTCACCAGCCCGGACGACGGCAACGGCAACTGGGGCTACACCTCGGCCGACGGGGCCTGCACGGCCGCCTACTGGCAGGGCTTCATCGGTGACGTCGACACCAGCTCGGGCGACGACCGCATCGCCACCGACGAGATGCTCGCCGTCGTGTTCGGAGCCACCGCGGCCGAGGTCGGCGAGGTGGCGGTCGACGGCGGCTTCGCGCTCGGCGTGCCGGGCAACGACGACGTCGACACCCGCTACGTCGTGGGCGACGACGGCACGGTCCAGTGGGTCGTCGCCGGACGCGCCCTCGCCCAGCCCGGGCTCGGATTCACGCTCACGATCGACTGCACGGGGCAGGACCCGGAGGCTGTGCTCGACGCGCTCAACGAGCTCTCGGCCATCGCCGTGGTGCCTTGAGCGCACTCGGCGCGTGCTCCGACGGGCATCGCTGAACGAATAAGCTCGACGCATGGCAGAACGCGCATCCTGGTCGCTCGGTTCGGCGCTCCGAGGCATCTTCGGTGCGAAGACGATCGACGACGAGACCTGGGACGATCTCGAGGCGGCGCTCATCACCGCGGACTTCGGCCCCGCCGTGACCGAGGAGATCGTCGAGCAGATCAAGGCGCAGGTGGAGCGGTACCGCACCACCGACCCGCGCGACGTCCAGCGGATGCTCCGCGAGGTCGTCGAGGAGCGGCTCGCGAAGTACGACCCGACGCTCCGGCTGACCGAGCGGCCGGCGGTCGTCCTCGTCGTCGGCGTCAACGGCGTCGGCAAGACCACGACCATCGGCAAGTTCGCCCGCTTCCTCCGCAGCTACGACCGCAGTGTCGTCGTCGGGGCGGCCGACACCTTCCGCGCCGCCGCCGTCGATCAGCTCGCGACCTGGGCTGAGCGCGCCGGCGTCGGCATCGTACGCCCGGAGCGCGAGGGGCAGGACCCGGCATCCGTCGCGTTCCAGACGGTCGAGCAGGCCAAGCGCGACGGCACCGAGATCGTCGTCATCGACACTGCGGGCCGGCTGCACACGAAGGGCGGGCTCATGGACGAGCTCGGCAAGATCCGCCGCGTCGTCGAGAAGCAGGCGCCGATCAGCGAGGTGCTCCTGGTGCTCGACGCCACGACCGGGCAGAACGGCCTCGCGCAGGCCGAGGCCTTCATCGAGCACGGCGGGGTGACCGGCCTCGTGCTGACGAAGCTCGACGGCAGCGCGAAGGGCGGCTTCGTGCTCGCGGTGCAGGAGAAGACCGGCCTGCCGATCAAGCTCGTCGGTCAGGGCGAGGGCATCGCCGACCTGACCGGATTCACCCCGCACGTCTTCGCGCAGAAGCTCGTCGGGTAGGCGCGGAAGAGAGGGGCGCGACATGGCCACCGAGCACGACTACTTCGGCGTCGTCGGGGACTACTGGTCGGAAGACGTCGAGTACGCGGATCAGCGGGTCGAGGTCGTCCTGGATGCCGAGGGGGAGTCCGCCTCGACCGCGGCCCTCGACGCGGCAGCCACCCTCGTCGGCGAGCTCGAGCTCGTCGACGACGAGCTCCGCGGCGCCTTCGTCGGCCAGCTCGACTCGGGCTCCTCGCCCGTGGTGCGGTTCCTCGACACCCTGCTCGACGCCGATCTCGAGCAGGCGGAGGACATCGAGGCCGCGATCGGGCGCGAATCCGGCGACCGACAGGTCGACGCGCTGCGCTCGCTGAGCCTCGTGCGGGTCGATCTCCGCCCCGAGGCCGACGGCGATGGCGAGCCCTTCGCCGAGTTCGAGTACGGCCTCGCGCCCGACGACACCGACGAGCGGCTCGTCGCCGTCATCGACGTCGCTCGCGAGATCGTCGACGTCCGTTTCGAGGGCTGAGCCGGGCGCGGCGCCGCGCTGGCCCGCGAGGTCCAGGGCATCCCGATAGAATCGGCCTGTTATGGCTACCTTCGGAACCCTGTCTGACCGCCTCGCCGACACCTTCAAGCACCTCCGCACGAAGGGCAAGCTGTCGGCCTCCGACGTCGACGGCACCGTTCGGGAGATCCGTCGGGCGCTGCTCGACGCCGACGTCTCGCTCGACGTCGTCAAGCAGTTCACCGCTCGCGTGCGCGAGCGGGCGCTCGGCGACGAGGTCAACAAGGCGCTGAACCCCGCGCAGCAGGTCGTCCAGATCGTCAACGAGGAGCTCGTCGGCATCCTCGGCGGTCAGCAGCGGCGCCTCCAGTTCGCGAAGAACCCGCCGACGGTGATCATGCTCGCCGGCCTCCAGGGCGCGGGCAAGACCACGCTCGCCGGCAAGCTGGCGAAGCACCTCGTGAAGGAGGGGCACACGCCCATCCTCGTCGCGAGCGACCTCCAGCGCCCGAACGCCGTGAACCAGCTCCAGGTCGTCGGCGGCCAGGCCGGCGTCCCCGTCTACGCGCCGGAGCCCGGCAACGGCGTCGGCGACCCGGTCAAGGTCGCGAAGGACGGCGTCGCGCACGCGGCTCGCGCGCAGCACGACGTGGTCATCATCGACACCGCCGGTCGGCTCGGCGTCGACGCCGAGCTCATGAAGCAGGCCTCGAACATCCGCAAGGCGACGAACCCCGACGAAGTGCTGTTCGTCATCGACGCGATGATCGGTCAGGACGCGGTCGCCACGGCGAAGGCGTTCCAGGACGGCGTCGACTTCACCGGCGTCGTGCTCTCCAAGCTCGACGGCGACGCGCGCGGCGGCGCCGCGCTCTCGGTCGCCTCGGTCACCGGCCGGCCCATCATCTTCGCCTCGACCGGTGAGGGGCTCGACGACTTCGAGCCGTTCCACCCCGACCGCATGGCGAGCCGCATCCTCGACCTCGGCGACATCCTCACGCTCATCGAGCAGGCGCAGCAGGCCTTCGACGAAGAAGAGGCGATGAAGGTCGCCGAGAAGCTCGCGAGCGAGCAGTTCACGCTCGAGGACTTCCTGAAGCAGATGCAGCAGCTCCGCGGCGCCGGCTCGATCAAGAAGATGCTCGGCATGCTGCCGGGCGCCGGCGGCATGAAGCAGCAGCTCGAGAACTTCGACGAGCGCGAGATCGTGCGCACCGAGGCGATCATCCAGTCGATGACGCCGGCGGAGCGCAAGAACACGAAGCTCCTGAACGGCTCGCGCCGCCTCCGCATCGCGAAGGGCGCCGGCATGACGGTCACCGACGTGAACCAGCTCGTGCAGCGCTTCGAGCAGGCCGCGAAGATGATGAAGACGGTCGCGCGCGGCGGCGTGCCGCAGATCCCCGGCATGGGGCCGATCCCCGGCGCCGGCGGCTACGGCGGCGGCAAGCGGCAGTCGGCCAAGAACAAGAAGAAGTCGGGCGGCTCGCGCTCGGGCAACCCGGCGAAGCGGGCGGCCGAGAACCAGGCCATCGCCGAGGGCCGTCCGGTCGCCGGCAACGCCGAGGAGCCGAAGGGAGCCGGGTTCGGCCTCGGCGGCGCGAAGGCGCCGACCCCCTCGGCCGACGACCTGGCGAACTTCCAGAAGCTGCTCGGCGGCCGCTGAGGCTCAGCGCCGCGCCGCGTCCATCCCCGAGCGCAGCTCGTGGGCCAGATGCGCGACGACGGCCTTGAGATCTCCGGCGTTCGCCTCGGCGACCTGCAGCTGACGCTGGGCGCTCGCGCCCTCGGCGACCATGCGGGTCACCCCGGCGAGTTCCGCGCTGCAGCCGAGCCGTTCGGCGACGGGGGAGAGGCGCTCGACCAGCTCGAGCAGGTCCTCGGCGACGGGGCGCTCGGTGCCCGAGGCATCCGTGATCACCACGGCCTGCAGGCCGTACCGGGCGGCGCGCCACTTGTTCTCCCGGCTGAACCAGGGCTGCAGCACCGTGAGCGCCTCGCCGTGGTCGAGGCGGGTGCTCATCCACTCGACGAGGCACTGCACGAGCGCCCCGATGGCGCCGAGCTCCCGAGCGGTGGAGACACCGTCGCAGACCCGCACCTCGACCGTGCCCCAGCGGGGCGACGGGCGGATGTCCCAGCGCACCTCGCTGTGGTCCTCGATGACCCCGGTGCGGCGGAGATCCTCGACGTAGCGCTCGTAGGCGGCCCAGTCCGGCAACGGGTACGGGAGCCCGGCGGTCGGCAGCTGCTGGAACATCAGCGCCCGGTTGGACGCGTAGCCGGTGTCCACGCCCGCCCAGAACGGGCTCGATGCGCTGAGCGCCTGCAGATGCGGGAGGAACGTGAGCAGGCCGTCGAGGATGGGCAGCGCCTTGTCGCGGTCCTCGATGCCGACGTGCACGTGCACGCCCCAGATCATCATGTTGCGGCCCCACCAGCGGGTGCGCTCGATGAGCTTGTGGTACCTCGGCTTGTCGGTGAGCTGCTGGTCGTACCACTGGCTGAACGGGTGGGAGCCGCTGCAGATCAGCTCGTAGTCGCCGAGCTCCTCGACGACGGCGCGCACCTCGGCGAGCTGGCCCTCGAGATCGGCGACGGCGGCGGGCACGGTCGCGTGCACGCTGCTCACGAGCTCGACCGTGTTCGTCAGGAGCTCCGAGGTGATGAAGGGGTGCTGTCCGCCCGGACTGATCGAGTCGAGCAGCTGCAGCGCCCGGTCGGCCACCGAGGCGAGCTCGCCCGTCTCCCGATCGACGATGGCGATCTCCCACTCGAGGCCGACGGTCGAACGGGGGGAGTCGGCGAACTCGATTGGCATGGGCGGCCTTTCTCGGGACGGATGCCGTGCGGCCCATCATGACACGGCCGGTGCCCCCGGCCGCACGTACGACGCCGCATGACGGGGACCCGATCGACCGTGCGCACACTCGCGGGCGACACGGCGCCGCTCTGGTTCGCGGCGGCCGCCCGGATCTGGCAGAATAGGCGGTTGGACCGCCGCCCGACCCTCTATCAGGCCGTGGTCCGCCCATTTCGAGCTTCCGCCGGGTGTGCACCCCACGCTCCAGGCGATCGGTTCAACTCTCGTTACATCTTCCAGGAGAATCGTGGCTGTCAAGATCCGTCTCAAGCGGCTCGGCAAGATCCGTGCCCCGTACTACCGCATCGTCGTCGCCGACTCGCGCACCAAGCGCGACGGTCGTGTGATCGAGGAGATCGGCAAGTACCACCCCACCGAGGAGCCCTCGTTCATCGAGGTCGACTCGGAGCGCGCCCAGTACTGGCTCTCCGTCGGCGCGCAGCCGACCGAGCAGGTCCGGGCCATCCTCAAGCTCACCGGCGACTGGGGTCGCTTCAAGGGCGACAAGGACGCCGTCTCGACCGTCAAGGTCGCCGCGGCGAAGGAGGCCTTCGTGGCCGACGACAAGAAGAAGCCGGTGCTCAAGCCCAAGGCGGAGAAGCCGGCCAAGGTCGAGGAGGCCCCCGCGGCCGCCGAGGCCGAGGCCCCCGCCGACGAGACCGCGACCGACGAGGCGTAACGTCTTGCTCAGGTCCGCGCTCGAGCACCTCGTCAAGGGCATCGTCGAACACCCCGACGAGGTGAAGGTCGTCTCCGCGTCGAGCGCACGTGGCGAGGTCCTCGAGGTTCATGTGAACCCCGAGGACCTCGGCCGCGTCATCGGACGCGCCGGCCGCACCGCCAAAGCGCTCCGCACCGTGGTGACCGCCCTCGCGGACGGTCGCCGTGTCCGGGTCGACGTCGTCGACACCGACGCCTGACGTGGCGCGCGACAAGCGCCCCCAGCAGTTGCGGGTCGGGCGCCTCACCAAGGCCCACGGGCTGAAGGGCGCCATCAAGCTCGAGCTCTACACGGACGACCCCGAACGGCGGTTCGTCCCCGGAGCCGAGTTCTCCCTCCAGGTGCCTGCCGAGTCCCCGTGGCACGGCAAGCACCTGGTCTTCCGGGAGCTCCGCTGGTACAACCAGCAGCCGGTCGGCTTCTTCGACGGCGTCGACGACCGCACCGCGGCCGAGACGCTGGTCAAGGCGATCCTCTGGGTCGACATCGATGAGGCCGCCGAAGCCGCCGACGCCGAACCGGACGCCTGGTACGACCACCAACTCGTCGGACTCGCCGTGCTGCGCGACGGCGTCCGCGTCGGCGAGGTCGCGCACGTCGACCACCTGCCGGCGCAGGACCTGCTCGTCGTCAAGACCGCGTCGGGCGAGGTCATGGTGCCGTTCGTCGCCGCGATCGTCCCCGAGGTCGACCTGGAGGCGGGCACGCTCACGGTGACGCCGCCGGCCGGGCTCTTCGAGGAGCTGCCGGACGACGCCGAGCCGGCGCCGCGCGACGCCGAGGCATCCGCTGACGGCGACGACGCGGACTAACGAAGGAGACGGGGCCATCCGGATCGACATCGTCACGATCTTCCCGAGCTTCTTCGACGTGCTCGACCTGTCGCTGCTCGGCAAGGCCAGGCAGTCCGGCCTCATCGAGGTCGCCGCCCACGATCTGCGCGACTTCACGCACGACCGGCACCGCACGGTCGACGACACGCCCTACGGCGGCGGCGCCGGCATGGTCATGAAGCCGGAACCCTGGGGCGAAGCCCTCGATGCGATCGTCGGCGAGGGCCCCTCCGACGCCCTGCTCGTCGTGCCGTCCCCGGCCGGCGAGCCGTTCACGCAGCAGCTCGCCCGCGAGCTCGCCGCGGAGTCCCACCTCGTCTTCGCCTGCGGCCGCTACGAGGGCATCGACCAGCGCGTCGTCGACCACTACGCCACCCGTATGCGGGTGCGCCTCGTGTCGCTGGGCGACTACGTGCTGAACGGCGGCGAGGTCGCCGTCATGGCGATGATCGAGGCCGCCGGCCGGCTCGTCCCTGGCGTGGTCGGCAATCCGGAGTCGCTCGTCGAGGAGTCCCACGAGGACGGCCTGCTCGAGTACCCGAGCTACACGAAGCCGCAGCAGTGGCGCGGCCTCGAGGTGCCGCCCGTGCTGCTCTCCGGCAATCACGGCCGAGTCGCCGAGTGGCGCCACGAGCAGCAGCTCGAGCGCACCCGCGCGGTCCGTCCGGACCTGCTGCCGCCCGAGTAGGGCGCGCCCGCGTCAGCCGCGGGCGGTGAGCACGATCGGGTCGCCGTCGGTGATGGCGATCGTGTGCTCCGAGTGCGCGCCCCGCGAGCCGTCGGCGCTGCGCAGCGTCCAGCCGTCGGGGTCGGTGAAGATCCGATCGGTCGTCTCGAGCCACCAGGGCTCGATCGCGAGCACGAGCCCCGCCTTCAGCGGCATGCCGCGCCCGGGCCGCCCGGAGTTCGGCACGTGCGGGTCGCCGTGCATGGTGCGGCCGACGCCGTGGCCGCCGAAGTCGGTGTTCACGAGATAGCCCGACGCCTTCGCGACGTCGCCGATCGCCCGCGAGATGTCGCCGATCCGGTTGCCGACGCGCGCCGCGTCGATGCCCGCCGCGAGCGCCTCCTCAGTGGTGGAGATGAGTCGGAGGTCAGCTTCGCGGGGCGTGCCGACGACCACCGAGATCGCGGAGTCGGAGACCCAGCCGTTCACCGAGGCCGCGAAGTCGAGGCTCAGCAGGTCGCCGTCGCGCAGCACGTAGTCGTGGGGGAGGCCGTGCAGCACCGCGTCGTTCACGGAGGTGCAGATGACCTTGCCGAAGGGGCTCGCACCGAAAGAGGGGTGGTAGTCGATGTAGCAGCTCTCGGCGCCGGCCTTGCGGATCATCTCGTGCGCGAGGGCGTCGAGCTCCAGCAGGTTCATGCCCGGCTTCGCCGCGGCGGAGGTGGCCTGCAGCACGCTGGCCACGAAGCGGCCGGCGGGCCGCATCTCCTCGATCTCGGCGGGGGTCCTCAGTTCGATCACGATCATCCTCTCCGAGACCATTCTGGCGGATGCCGCGGGCGCGGCCTCGCCGTCCAGTCTCCAGGCTCCGCCCTGAGTGAACACCCGGTGCGCTCACAGCGCGCCGAGGTTAGCCTGTCGGCATGCTCCTCAGGCGCCTCTTCTACCGCTGGCAGTTCGTCGCGGTGATCGCGCTGCCGCTCTGGCTGGTGATCGGCTGGGCGTTCTTCGGGGCCGGCGGCTGGGGCACGCTCGGGCTCGTGATCACGGTGCCCGCCGCGTTCCTCACGCTGCTCGTCGTGGCGCTGCTCGTGAACGCCCGCCCGACCGCCCGCTCCGAGCGGGCCGCGTCCTGGCTCGACGTCGGCGTCCTCGGCGCCTGGCAGCTCGCGATCATCGGCACCGGGTTCTACGGTGCCACGGCCACGCTGTTCAGCGTGCTCGCCATCGTCGGCGCCGTCGCCGCGTTCTGGGTCGCGCTGTCGCAGCTCGTCGCGGACGGCTCCCGGCGGATGCGCGCCACGATGGCGGAGTTCGAGCGGCAGGCCGCCGCGCAGAGCGGGCAGCCGGTGCCCGGCCCGCAGAAGCCGCCGTTCGACGACGGTGACGGCGACGTCATCATCGTGCACGAGGTCCGCGACTGAGACCGGACGCGCGTCCGAGTCATCCGCCGCCGTGCCGTGTTGGCGGGCGACGCCGCGATCTGGCAGAATAGACGCTTGTGCCGCTGCTCGGCCCTGCCTCCGGGGAGCCTGCGACGCGCTCACGCGCGAGGCGGCACCGCACTCTTTCCAATTCTGATCCGCGTTCGACCGGTGGCGGGCGCAGAGAGCGAACCATCATGCACATCCTCGACCACGTCGACGCCGCGAGCCTGAAGTCGGACATCCCCGACTTCCGCCCGGGCGACACCGTCAAGGTGCACGTCAACATCGTCGAAGGCACGCGCTCGCGCGTCCAGGTCTTCCAGGGCGTCGTCATCGGCCGCTCGGGCGAGGGCGTCCGCGAGACCTTCACGGTCCGCAAGATCAGCTTCCAGGTCGGCGTCGAGCGCAAGTTCCCGGTGCACTCGCCGATCATCGACAAGATCGAGGTCGTCACCCGCGGTGACGTGCGTCGCGCGAAGCTCTACTACCTGCGCGAGCTCCGCGGCAAGAAGGCCAAGATCAAGGAGAAGCGCGAGAGCTGAACCGCTCGCGTCGAAGCGCCTGTCCGAGCTCCCCGCCCCTACACTGGGACGGGGAGCTCGGCGTTTTTCCGAGCGAATGACACGGGGTTCCATGACAGACGAGACGCAGTCCACCGCGACCACCGACGACCGCGGGCAGCAGAAGCAGGGCAGGAAGCGCGGGGTGCTACTGTTCCTCCGCGATCTGCTGATCATCTTCGTGGTCGCGGTGCTGGTGTCCTTCCTGATCAAGACGTTCCTGATCCGCTCGTTCTTCATCCCGTCGCAGTCGATGGAGCAGACGCTCGAGGTCGACGACCGCATCATCGTCAACGAGCTCGTCCCCGACGTCGTCCCGCTCGAGCGCGGCGACGTCGTGGTGTTCCGCGATCCGGGCGGCTGGTTGCCCGTGCGCGAAGAGCCGCAGCAGCCGCCGCTCGTCGCGGCGGTCGACTGGTTCCTCGCCTTCGTCGGCCTCTCGGCGCCCGACTCCAACGACCACCTGGTGAAGCGCATCATCGGGCTGCCGGGCGACCACGTGGTCTGCTGCAACGCGCTCGGCCAGATGAGCGTCAACGGCGTGCCGCTCGACGAGCCCTACGTGGCGCTGCCCCCGGGCGAGACGCGGGTCTCCCGCGACGACTTCGACGTCACGGTGCCCGAGGGCTCGCTCTGGGTGATGGGCGACAACCGCTACAACTCGAAGGACAGCCGCTACAACGGCGACACCCCGCTCAAGGGCTACGTGCCGGTCGACAACGTCGTCGGGCGCGCGTTCGTCGTGAGCTGGCCGCTGTCGCGGTGGGCGTGGCTCGACAACTACCCGGAGGTCTTCGCCGGCGTCGACGAGGGCTCGGGCTGATGGCCGCCGCCGCGCCCACGATGCGCTTCGAGCGGGAGCTGCTCGACGGCGGCGCCTCGCTCGTGGTCGCCTGCGACGAGGTCGGTCGTGGCGCGCTCGCCGGCCAGGTCGCGGTCGGGGTCGTGGTCGTCGACGCCGGGATGCGACGGATGCCGGCCGGGCTCCGCGACTCGAAGCTGCTCGCCGAGCCCAAGCGCGAGCTGCTCGCGCCGCGGGCCGCTGCGTGGGTGCGCGCCTCCGCCGTCGGCGAGGCGAGCGCGGCCGAGATCGACGAACTCGGCATCATGGCGTGCCTCGGGCTGGCCGGGGCGCGCGCGTTCGCCGCCGTCCGGGAGCTCGTCGACGTGCCCTTCGGCGCACCGCTGGTGCTCGACGGCAACTACGACTGGCTGAGTCAGGCGATCGAGCATCACGCCCGCGTCATCACGCGCATCAAGGCGGACCGGGACTGCGCCTCCGTCTCGGCGGCCTCGGTCATCGCGAAAGTGCATCGCGACCGGGCGATGCGAGCGGCGCACGTCGATTGGCCGGTCTACGGCTGGGACGAGAACAAGGGCTACTCGTCGCGCGCGCACTTCGAGGCGATCGCGGAGCACGGCCCGAGCGAGCTGCACCGCCGCACCTGGCTTCACGATCGTTCGCGCGAGGCTGAACCTGCCGCCGCGCTCTTCGAGCTCGGCGTAGGATGATCAGCGATGGATGAAGACGAGTTCGACGACTACGACCGCGAGGTCGAGCTGGCCCTGTACCGGGAGTACCGCGACATCGTGTCGCAGTTCCAGTACGTGGTCGAGACCGAGCGTCGCTTCTACCTCGCGAACGAGGTGGAGCTGGTCCGCCGCGACACCGAGCACGACTTCTACTTCGAGCTCACGATGAAGGACGTCTGGGTCTGGGACGTCTACCGCGCCGACCGCTTCGTGAAGAGTGTGCGCGTGCTGACCTTCAAGGACGTGAACATCGAGGAGCTCGCCACCCGCGAGTTCGAGCTGCCGAAGGAACTCGCGCTCGACGAGTAGTCCGCGCTCGTCCGCACCTGCTGCTATGCGCGGCGCCCCCTCCACCGATCCGCCCGGCACGACCGTGCCCGCGCCGGTCGTTGGCGAGGCTGGGTCGCGGAGGTGGTGCGGATGTCCCACAACGCAGAACTCGGACGCCTCGGCGAAGACCTCGCCGCAGCGCACCTGGAGGCTCGAGGCTTCCGGCTGATCGAGCGCAACTGGCGGTGCAGGCACGGCGAGATCGACGTCGTCGCGGCCCATCGGGCCTGCACGGTGTTCATCGAGGTGAAGACGCGGGCGGGGGAGCGCTTCGGCCATCCGTTCGAGGCCATCACCCCGGTGAAGCTCGCCAGGCTCCGCCGTCTCGCCGCGATGTGGTGCGAGGCGAAGGGCGCCATCGCGGGGCCTCCCCGCATCGACGCCGTCGCGGTGCTCGTCAGACCGGGCGAGTCCGCGGTGATCGAGCACCTCGAAGGCATCGGCTGATGCCGGTCGCACGCACGCGGTCGGTGGCGCTCCTCGGCCTCAGCGGATCCATCGTCGAGGTCGAGGCCGACCTCGGCAGCCAACTGCCGGCGTTCCTCGTGATCGGCCTGCCCGATGCCGCCATCGGCGAGTCGCGCGAGCGCGTCCGGGCGGCCGCGGCCAATTCCGGATGCCCCCTCCCGGCACGCCGGCTCACCGTCAACCTGTCACCGGCCACCCTGCCCAAGCACGGCTCCGGCTTCGACCTCGCGATCGCGATCGCCTGCCTCGCCGCGGCGGGGCGCCTCGACGCCAGCTCCGCGGGATCGCTCGTGCATCTTGGCGAGCTCGGCCTCGACGGCCGCCTTCGGCCGACCGACGGCGTGCTGCCCGCGGTGCTCGCCGCGCGCCGGGCCGGGGCCGATCGGGTCATGGTGCCGACGGCGAACGCTCCCGAGGCGGCGCTCGTCGACGGGATCGAGGTGGTCGGGGTGGCCTCGCTCGCCGAGGCGGTGGCCTGGCACGGCGGCGATGTCGAAGTGGTCCCCGTCGACGCGGTCCTCCCGGCTGACGCGCCCGAGCCGCCGCTCGTCCATACCGGCGACCTCGCCGATGTGGTGGGCAATCCCGAGGCGGTGGCGGCGCTCATCGCGGCTGCGGCCGGCGGCCATCACCTCGGGCTCTACGGGCCGCCGGGCGCGGGCAAGACGATGCTGGCATCGCGCTTGCCCGGCATCCTCCCCGACCTCGCGCTCGACCAGTCGCTCGAGGTGGCGTCGCTGCGCTCGCTCTCAGGGCTCGGGGTCGGTGGCCTCTCAGCGAGGCCGCCCTTCGAGGCGCCGCACCACACTGCGAGCGCGGCCTCGATCATCGGCGGAGGCGGCCGCCTCATCCGACCCGGCGCGGCGGCGCGGGCCTCCCACGGGGTGCTCTTCCTCGACGAGGCGCCCGAGTTCCCCGCCTCGGTGCTCGACGTGCTGCGCCAGCCGCTCGAATCCCGTTCGATCTCGATCCACCGGGCGAGTGCGATCGCCTCGTTCCCGGCGAGCTTCCAGCTGGTGCTGGCGGCGAACCCCTGCCCGTGCGGACAGTGGTCGCCGAAGGGCGAGTCGTGCACCTGCGCACCGAGCGTGAAGCGGCGCTACCTCTCCCGGATCTCCGGCCCGTTGCGCGACCGGCTCGATCTCGAGCTCTGGGTGCCGCGGCTGACGACGACGGCGAGCGCGGGCGAGGGCGGGCGGGTGTCCAGCGACGAAGCCCGACGACGGGTGGAACTCGCTCGGACGGTGGCCGCGGAGCGCTACCGCGGAACGCCGTGGCGGACCAACGCCGAAGTCCCGGGACCGTGGCTGCGCGGCACCGGAGGCATGCATCCGGGCCACCGGGCGACCGTCGCGATCGACCGGGCGTTGGAGAGCGGCGGGCTCACCATGCGCGGCTACGACAAAGTGCTGCGGCTGGCCTGGACCCTGGCTGATCTCGATGGCGCCGGCGTGCCCGATGGCGACCATGTCGGGCAGGCGAACGTGCTGCGGAGGGCCCCGTTGTGGGCGGCGTGAGCGACCTCGTGTCCGCCGCGCTGCAGCAGGCCGAGCCGCTCGTGACCGCGATGCGGGCGGCCCCGCGCACACCCGCGCAGCCGTTGTCCGGCGATGCGGCGCGTCGAGCCCTGCTCGGCGTCCTCGCCGAGCCCGGCGACGGCACGCTCGGCGCCCTCGTCGCGTCGCTGGGGGCCGAGGGAACGGTGGCGCTGGTCGCAGGGGAGCGTCGGGCCGAGGAGGTCTTCCGTGCGCGGCAGGATCTCGCCCTCGATCCGGGCGTTCGTGCCGTCGAGGACGGGCTCGAGCGGTGGCGGCAGCGTCTCGACGCCGGCGCGTTCCTGCGCTCCCTCGAGGCGGCCGAACGTCTCGGCGCCCGCCTGCTCGTCCCCGGGGACGACGCCTGGCCCGTCCGGCTCGACGACCTCGGCATGCATGCGCCGCTCGCCCTCTGGGTCCGCGGCGACCCTGGACTCGTCGGCGCTGAGGCGAGCCTCGCCGTGGTCGGGGCTCGCGCGGCGACCGGCTACGGCGAGCAGCTCACGCTCGACGCGGTCGCCGGGCTCGTCGATCGCGGCTGCACGATCGTGTCCGGCGGCGCCTACGGCATCGACGGGGCGGCGCACCGGGCCGCACTGCGCCGCGGCGGAGCGACCGTCGCCGTACTCGCGGGCGGACCCGATCGGCTCTACCCCCAGGGGCACGCGGCGCTGCTCGGCGAGATCGTCGAGCGCGGGGCCGTCGTCTCGGAGCTCCCGTGCGGCGCTGCGCCGACGAAATGGCGGTTCCTCGCGCGCAACCGGGTGATCGCCGCGTTGAGCGATGCCGTCGTCGTCGTCGAGGCCGGGTGGCGCTCCGGCGCGCTCAACACAGCGCACCACGCGGCATCGCTCGGTCGTCCGGTCGGCGTGGTGCCGGGGCCGGTCACGAGTCCGGCGTCCGCGGGGTGCCATCGCCTGCTCCGGGAGCAGGATGCCGTCTGCGTCACCGACGCCGCCGAGATGGCGGAGCTCGTGGGTCGGGGCGACGACGGGCTTCTCGCGCTTCCCGATGACGCGTCGCAGCGGTGGGCGGGGTCGCGAAGCGGGGACGCGGGCCGGAAGGCTCAGGCGGGCCCTGAGGTCGTCGGCGCCGGCCTGCGCGGCGTCGAGATCCGGCTGCTCGACGCGATGAGCGTCCGGGTGCCGCGCAGCGTCGCCGAGCTCGCCGCCCGAGCCGGGCTCGAGCCGTCCCGCGCGCTCGGGGCGCTCGGCACGCTGGATGCGCTCGGGCGGGTTCGGCGCACCACCGACGGGTGGCTCATCCGACGATGAGCGGAACTCCTCCCGACCACGCCGAGGCGCCGCCCGCCGGTGGCAGGGGTCCGCCGTAGGCTGTGCCTGGGAGGCCAGACGGATGCAACTCGGCAGATACCCGGCAGCGCACACGACGATCGCGCACCTGAGCGACATGCACCTGCTCGCCGGCGGTGCCCCGCTCGGTGGCGCAGCCGACACGGTTGCGGCGCTCGATCGGGCCGTCGACCAGCTGGATCGGCTCGGCACCGTCCTCGACGCGATCGTCGTCACCGGCGACATCGCGGATCTCGGCGAGCCCGACGCCTACCGGCTGGCGCGTGCCGCACTCGATCCCCTCGCCGAGCGCGCAGGCGCGGAACTCGTCTGGGTGATGGGCAATCACGACGAACGCGAGCCCTTCGCCGCCGAGCTGCTCGACCTTCCACCGAGCCTCGAGCCGCTGCACCGCGTGGTCGAGCTCGGCGGAGTACGTCTCGTCTCCTTCGACGTCTCCGTGCCCGGCTGGCACCACGGCGCCGTCGACGAGGCGCGCGCCGACTGGTTGTCCGCGGTGCTGGCGGAGCCCGCCCCCATGGGCACCGTGCTCGCGGTGCACCACGCGCCGATCCCGACGCCGATCGCGCTGATGGACGTGCTCGAGTTGCAGGGCCAAGCACGACTCGCCGAGGTGCTGCGGGGGAGCGACGTCCGCCTGATCCTCGGTGGGCACCTGCACTATCCGAGCGCCGGGAGCTTCGCGGGCATCCCCGTCTCGATCGCCGGCGCCACCGCCTACACGCTCGATGTCAGCGCCCCGCCGCGCGAGCTGCAGGGTGTCGACGGCGGCCGATCGTTCTCGCTCGTGCAGCTCTTCGACGACGGGCACCTGGTCTCCGTGGCGCCGCTCGGGCCGAATACGGTGATCTCCCGCTTCGACGAGAGGTTCCTCGACGAGCTCTCGGCGCTCGATCCGCCGGCGAGGCTCGAACGCTTCTCGCGCAAGCGAACGGAGTGACGCCGATGAGTGCGCTCGACCCCGTCATCGAGGACTACCTCGCCCACCTCCGAGACGAACGCCGATACTCGGTGCACACCATCGCGGCATACGCGGCCGATCTCGCCGACCTCGCCCGCTTCGCAGACGGGCGGCGCGGCACGGCGAGTGAACCGCCAGCCGGCCAAGCGGGATCGCCCGATCGCGACGGCGCGCCCACCCGCGACCGTGGGCCCGCCCGCGACGATGAGTCTGCCCGCGACGGTGGGCCCACCCGCGACCGTGGGCCCGCCCGCGACGATGAGTCTGCCCGCGACGCTGGGCCCGCCCGCGACGGTGGGCCCGCCCGCGACGGTGGGTCTGCCCACGACGCGGCGCCGGTCGACGACGCGCCGGTCGACGACGCGGCGGGCGCCGAGCTCGATCTCGCGCTGCTCCGAGACTGGCTCTGGGATGCGGATCAACGCGGACTCGCCCGTGCAACGCTCGCCAGACGAGCCGCCACCGCCCGAGGCTTCGCTGCCTGGCTGGCCGCGAGCGGTCGCGCCGCGAGCGACGCGGGCGCCAGGCTCCGCGCTCCCAAACCGCAGCGCACGCTCCCTCGCGTCTTCAGCCGCGACGCCGCCGACGGCCTGCTCGCGGAACTCGAGGAGGCCGCGGCCGAGGGGGACCCGAACGCCCTGCGGGACCATGCGGTCGTCGAACTGCTCTACGCGGCCGCCCTGCGCGTCTCTGAGCTCGTCGGCCTCGATCTCGACGACCTCGACCGCTCGAACCGAACGGTGCGCGTGCTCGGCAAGGGGGCGAAGGAACGCGTCGTGCCGTACGGCGCCCCGGCGGCGCGTGCGCTCGACCGCTATCTCGAGTTCGGCCGGCCGGCACTGCGGGCGCGGGCGGCCGCCCGAACGGATCCCTCCGCAGCGGCCTCAACGGCCCGGACGTCTCGCCGCGCGGGCGGTCGGGGTGCGTCGGACCGCCCCGGTCCCGCCGTGTTCCTCGGGGCCCGGGGCGGCCGACTGAACGCGAGGAGCGTGCACCGCCTCGTCGCCGGCCTCCTCGCCGAGGTGCCCGGCGGCGGCCCGGCCGGTCCGCACGCATTCCGCCACACGGCGGCCACGCATCTGCTGGACGGCGGGGCGGAGCTGCGAGCGGTGCAGGAGTTCCTGGGGCACGCGAGTCTCGGCACGACCCAGATCTACACGCACGTCTCGGCCGAGCGGCTGAAGCAGAGCTACCGCACCGCCCATCCTCGAGCCTGACGGGGCGCGCCCGGGCGGAGAGCTCAGTCGAGCGGGAGCAGGACCGCACGGGGCACCGAGCCGAGCAGCAGCATCGGCGAGACGTACTCGCCGTGCAATCGGACGCCGAAGTGGACGCAGGCCCCGTCGCAGTGGCCGCCGCTCGCGACGGTGCCGAGCGGCTCGCCCGGGGCGACTGCCGATCCGGCCTCCACGAGCGCCGACACCGGTTCGACGGCGCTCACGTAGCCGTCGCCGTGATCGATGGCGACGAGCGGCCGCCCGGCGACCGCGCCGACGAAGCTCACGGTGCCGGCCGCGGGCGCGCGAACCGGCGTGCCCGCCGCTGCGGCGAGGTCGATGCCGCGATGGCCCGACGCGTATGGAGTGGGCGGCGCCCGGAACGGAGCGGTGATGGTCGCAGGCGGATCGAGCGGCCAGCGCCACCGCGCGGTTGCCGTGGAGTCCGCAGTCGGCGAGGCGCCTCCGGATGCGGTGGGGGCCGCGGGAGCGTCCGCTCGGGCCTCCGCGGAGTGCGCCGAGGCGAGGGCGCCCATCGTGAGCGCGCCGCACACGAGGAGGAGCAGGGGGATGGGGCGATGCAGTCGGGGCATGCCTCGACTCTGCTCCCGCCGGACGGGCCGTCAGCCGGACGCGCGCGAACTCGTGCAGTCGCCGGCTGGCGCGCGTGCTGTGGAGGACGAGGCATCCGCCCGCCCCCAGCGACACGGGTGTCGATCCCGCGTCCGACCGTGGCCCGCCCGGCGAACTGGTAGAGTGGAGCCGCACCTCGCATGTCGAGGTGACTCCGCGTGCCCATTCGGCCGCCGATCCCACTCAGTCCGACTCCACGCGAGTCGCTGCTCAGCAGCGAATCGCCGGTGCGGCGGGATCGCGCCGGGCACCAGGGCTTCCGGCCGCCGGTCGGCAGCGTACAACTGAGAACAGAAGGAGAACGGCTCATGGCCGTCGTCACCATTCGCCAGCTGCTCGACAGCGGCGTGCACTTCGGGCACCAGACCCGCCGCTGGAACCCGAAGATGAAGCGCTTCATCTTCACCGAGCGCTCGGGCATCTACATCATCGACCTGCAGCAGTCGCTCGCCTACATCGACAAGGCGTACGACTTCGTCCGCGAGACGGTCGCCCACGGCGGCACCGTCCTCTTCGTCGGCACGAAGAAGCAGGCGCAGGAGTCCATCGCCGAGCAGGCGACCCGGGTCGGCCAGCCCTACGTGAACCAGCGCTGGCTCGGCGGCCTCCTCACCAACTTCAGCACGGTGTCGAAGCGCCTCGCCCGCATGAAGGAGCTCGAGGAGCTCGACTTCGAGGGCACCACCTCGGGCTTCACGAAGAAGGAGCTGCTGCTCAAGAAGCGCGAGCTCGACAAGCTCCACAAGTCGCTCGGCGGCATCCGCAACCTCTCGAAGACGCCCTCGGCGCTCTGGGTCGTGGACACCAAGAAGGAGCACCTCGCGATCGACGAGGCCAAGAAGCTCGGCATCCCCGTCATCGGCATCCTCGACACGAACTGCGACCCCGACGAGGTGCAGTACCCGATCCCGGGCAACGACGACGCGATCCGCTCGGTGAGCCTGCTCACCCGCATCATCGCCGACGCCGCCGCCGAGGGGCTCATCGAGCGCCACCAGAAGCCGGAGGAGAGCGGCAACGTCTCCGCCGTCGAGCCGCTCGCCGAGTGGGAGCAGGAGCTCCTGCAGCAGGGCGCCGCGACCGAGAAGGCCGTCGAGACCGAGGCTGAGGCCAAGGCCGAGGCCGCCGAGATCGTCGACGAGGCCGCGACCGAGATCGCCGCGACCGAGTCCGAGGCAGACGCCGAGGGCGAGGCCGCTGCCGCCACCCCCGCCGAATAAGTCCCCGAAGGAGACAGCCAGACATGGCAATCAGCATCGCTGACATCAAGGCCCTGCGCGAGCAGCTCGGCACGGGCATGGTCGACACCAAGAAGGCGCTCGAGGAGGCCGGTGGCGACCTCGAGAAGGCCACCGAGATCCTGCGCCTGAAGGGTGCCAAGGGCAACGCCAAGCGCGCCGACCGCTCGACGAGCGAGGGCCTCGTGGCCGCCAAGGAGTCGGCCGCGGGCTACACGATGATCCAGCTCGCCTGCGAGACGGACTTCGTCGCGAAGAACGAGAAGTTCATCGCCCTCGCCGACAAGGTGCTCGACGCGGTCGCCGCCGCCGGCGCCACCGACGTGGCGTCCGCCCTCGCCGCGCCCGCCGACGGCAAGACCGTCGGCGAGCTGATCGACGAGCAGGCCGCCACGCTCGGCGAGAAGGTCGAGCTCTCGAAGGTCGCCACGCTGAGCGGCGAGCAGTTCGCCGTCTACCTGCACAAGACCTCGAAGGACCTGCCCCCGCAGATCGGCGTCGTCGTCGCCTACACGGGTGACGACGCCGAGACCGCGCGGGCGATCGCGCAGCACATCGCGATGTTCGACCCGACGTACCTCACGCGCGACGAGGTGCCGGCCGACATCGTCGAGAAGGAGCGCGAGCTCGTCACCGAGATCAGCCGCAACGAGGGCAAGCCCGAGGCCGCCCTGCCGAAGATCGTGGAGGGTCGTCTCACCGCGTTCTTCAAGCAGGTCGCCCTGCTCGAGCAGGACTACGCCCGCGACAACAAGCAGCAGGTGAAGAAGGTGCTCGACGACGCCGGCCTCACCGTGACCGGTTTCGCCCGGTTCAAGGCCACGGCGTAACGCCGATGAGGAGGAGTCCGGATCGCTCGTCGATCCGGACTCCTTTTCTGTGCGCCCGAGAGGCGCGCACGTGCCCAGACGGGCGCACGCCTGGCCCCGCCCTCCTCGTCGGGCGGGATTCCCAGGCTCCGTACGGCTCCACCACGAGGCCGACGCACTAGTTTGAACTCAGACGAGCGGGAAGGAACCGACACCCATGACCGAGACGCCCAAGCGACGCAGGGTCCTCCTCAAGCTCTCCGGCGAGTCGTTCGGCGGCGGCGCCCTCGGCGTCAACCCCGACGTCGTCAGCCAGATCGCCCGTGAGATCGCGGATGCCGCGCGCACCGTGGAGATCGCGATCGTCGTCGGCGGCGGCAACTTCTTCCGCGGCGCCGAGCTCAGCCAGCGCGGCATGGACCGCGGGCGCGCCGACTACATGGGCATGCTCGGCACCGTCATGAACTCGCTCGCGCTGCAGGACTTCCTCGAGCAGGCGGGTGCGGAGACCCGGGTGCAGTCGGCCATCGAGATGACGCAGGTCGCCGAGCCGTACATCCCGCGCCGCGCCGAGCGCCACCTCGAGAAGGGGCGCGTCGTCATCTTCGGCGCCGGCGCCGGTCTCCCGTACTTCTCGACCGACACCGTCGCCGCGCAGCGCGCCCTCGAGATCGGCGCCGACCTCGTGCTCGTCGCGAAGAACGGCGTCGACGGCGTCTACTCGGACGACCCGCGCACGAACCCCGACGCGCACAAGATCGACCGCATCAGCTACCAGGAGGCGCTCCAGCGCGGCCTCAAGGTCGTCGACTCGACCGCGTTCAGCCTGTGCATGGACAACGGCATGCCGATGCAGGTGTTCGGCATGGAGCCGGCCGGCAATGTCACCGCGGCCATCCTCGGCGCCGACTTCGGCACCGTCGTGGCGAACGGCGTGGAACCCGTCAGTCGATAGACTGACCAGAGGCTTAGAACCGTAAGGAGTTCGACGTGATCGCGGATGTACTTTCCGACGCCGGTGTGCGCATGCAGAAGGCCGTCGAGGCGGCGAAGGAGGATTTCGCCACCGTGCGAACGGGTCGTGCGAACCCGCAGCTCTTCCAGAAGATCATGGTGAGCTACTACGGCACGCCCACCCCGCTCGCCCAGCTTGCCTCGCTCGCCAATCCGGAGGCGCGCACGCTCGTCGTGACGCCCTACGACAAGAGCGCGATGAAGGACATCGAGCAGGCCATCCGCGACACGCCGAACCTCGGGGCCAACCCGAACAACGACGGCAACGTCATCCGGGTGACGCTGCCCGAGCTCACCGAGGAGCGCCGCAAGGAGTTCGTCAAGATCGTCCGCTCGAAGGCGGAGGACGCCCGGGTCTCGGTGCGCAATGTGCGCCGCAAGGCCAAGGACGACCTCGACGCGCTGAAGGGCGAGGTCGGCGACGACGAGGTGGCTCGCGGTGAGAAGGAGCTCGAGCAGGTGACCAAGGCGCACGTCGACCAGATCGACGAGGCGCTGAAGCGCAAGGAAGCCGAACTCCTCGAGGTCTGAGGGCAGCGGATGTCGGGCGTTCCCGAGGAGGAGCGCGACGGGGGATCGGGGCAGGAGCCCGCGTCGCGCGGTGAGTTCCGCGCTCAAGTGCAGGCGCGGAAGGCCGATCTCGAGCGGCAGTTCGGGGCGAGGAAGGCCGATTTCGAACGGCAGTTCGAGGCCGGCAAGGCCCAGTTCGATCAGGCGCAGGAGCGCATCCAGGCGCGCACCGGGCGCAACCTGATCCTGGCGGTGCTGATCGGCGTCGTCTTCGGCGGCGCCCTGTTGCTGAGCCTGCTGTTCCTCAAGGAGCTGTTCATGCTCCTCGCCGTGCTGATGGTCGGCTTCGCGAGCTACGAGCTCGCGCAGGCGCTGCGCAAGGGCTCGTACCTCGTGCCGCGCATCCCGACCGTCGTCGCGGCCGTGGTGGCCGTGCCCGTCGCGTACTATGGCGGACCTGGCGGGCAGCTGCTCGCGGTCCTCGGCGGCATCCTGCTGGTGACGCTCTGGCGTCTCGTCGAGCAGGCGTTCCCGAAGTCGGTCGCAGGCTCCAGAGGCCTCGTGCGCGATCTCGCCGCCGGGGCGTTCGTGCAGGGGTACGTGACGTTCCTCGCGTCCTTCGCCGTCGTGCTGACGGCGGCCGACGGCGGGCAGTGGTGGACGCTCGCGTTCATCATCATCGCGGTCGGCGCGGACACCGGCGCCTACGCCGCCGGACTGATGTTCGGCAAGCATCCGATGGCCCCGGTGATCAGCCCGAAGAAGACGTGGGAGGGCTTCGCCGGGGGAGCGCTGGCGAGCCTCGTCGCCGGTGTGCTGCTGTCGGTGTTCATGCTCGGCAACACGTGGTGGTTCGGGCTCATCTTCGGCGCCGCGGTGCTGCTCACGGCGACCCTCGGCGATCTCGCGGAGTCGCTCATCAAGCGGGATCTCGGCATCAAGGACATGAGCTCGTGGCTCCCCGGGCACGGTGGCTTCCTCGACCGCCTCGACTCGATCCTGCCGTCCGCCGCAGTTGCCTTCGTGGCCTTCCAGCTCTTCGGGTGAGCGTGCGCAATACTGGAGCGGTGTCTTCTCCCTTTCCGCGCGCACGAAAGCCCAAGCTCGGGTACCACACCGGCGAGGTCGACGAGTTCCTGAGGCTGGCGCGTCGCGCCTACGACGGCACTCCGGCGCCTGGAGACCGGGCGATCACGGCGGAGTCGATCCGGCTGACCGCGTTCGGCATGCAGAAGCACGGCTACTCGACCGACCACGTGGATGCCGCGCTCGAACGTCTGGAAGACGCCTTCGCCGCGCAGGAGCGCCGCACCTCCGCACTGCTGTACGGCCAGGAGGCGTGGCTGCGGGAGGCGCGCACCACGGCGCAGGTCATCGCCAACCGCCTCGGGCGTCCGGAGCACCACCGCTTCGAGCGGGTGAACCCGCTCGTCACGGGGTACCGGGTCGAGGACGTCGACCGCTTCGCGGACAAGCTCACGCGGTACTTCCGCGACGGCTGGCCGATCTCCGTCGACGATGTGCGCACGGTGACCTTCCGGCCCCAGCGCGGCGGCTACCGCGAGGCGCAGGTCGACCTCGTGCTCGACGCCGTCGTCGACGTCATGCTGGCCGTGCGATGAGCCACGCGGTCTGGCTAGACTCGGAGCATCGTGGGTAGGCACTCTGACGCAGGCGCGCCACGCGCATCCGATCCCTCCTCGCCCGGTTCGGCGAGCGGCGCGGTCGTGGCATCGGCTCCGGCAGCGCCGCGCTCGAGTTCCGCCGTACGCTCCAGGCTGAAGCAGGCGCTGACCGTGGGCTTCGCCTCGGCGGCGAGCATCGGCATCATCCTCGTCAACCTCGTCGACCCGACCGTCGACGCGCGCGCCACGGCGTCCGGTGTCGAGTTCGCCGCGGCCGGCGACCGCTTCGACGGACGAGCGGTGCAGGACCTCGAGCTCGCGGGCGAGTACACGCTGTCGGTGGGCCGCGAGGACTACGCGGTCGAGAAGAAGCCCGAGCCCATCGTCGAGGCCCCCGCCGCCGTCGCCTGGGCGCCGCCCGCGGTCACCCCGGATCCGGGGTCGGCCCAGGGATACGCCGCCGGCGCGGTCGCCGCACGCGGCTGGGGTTCCGGGGAGTTCGACTGCCTCGTGGCGCTGTGGAATCGCGAGTCGGGCTGGCGGGTGAACGCCCACAACAGTTCGAGCGGGGCGTACGGCATCCCGCAGGCGCTGCCCGGTTCGAAGATGGCCAGCGCGGGCGACGACTGGGAGACGAACGCCGCCACCCAGATCGAATGGGGCCTCGGATACATCCAGGGCCGCTACAGCTCGCCGTGCGGCGCGTGGGCCCACTCCGAGTCCGCCGGCTGGTACTGACGCCGGCGCCGCCGTCCGGCAGGCGCCCTCGCCACCTCGCCATAGACTGGTTCGCATGGCACCCTCGCACCGCTCCCGTGGGCGGGCCGCGCGCGCACGCGAGCCGCACCAGGAGCTCGACGTCGAACGGCTGACCTCGGGCTGGCGTCGGAGCGAGACCCGGCGCGGCCGCGAGTGGAACGTCCAGCCGGTCTCCGAAGCGCAGGCGCAGAAGGCGTACGCCTGCCCGGGCTGCGGTCAGCAGATCGCACCGGGCACCGCCCACCTCGTGGCGTGGCGGGCGGACGGCGTGCTCGGCGATGCGGCGGACCTCTCCGCACGCCGGCACTGGCACACCCACTGCTGGAAGGCGGGCACATGACGCAGCACGACTCGGCCGAGAGCGCCCCGGTGGAGATCCGCGCGGGCGTCGAACTCCCCGCCGTCAGAGAACCGATCGAACTGGTCACGAGCGACGGGCTGCGGCTCGTCGGTGAACTCGCCGTGCCCGAGGGGCGCCCGCCGGTCGCGACGCTCGTCACGCTGCATCCGCTGCCCACCGCCGGCGGCTTCATGGACTCGCACATCCTGCGGAAGGCGGCGGCCAGGCTTCCGGCTCTCGCGGATCTCGCGGTCCTGCGCTTCAACACCCGGGGGACGACGTCCCCGCGGGGGACGAGCGACGGCGCGTTCGGCGAGGGGGATGCCGAGCGGGCGGACGTCGCCGCGGCGATGGACTTCGTCGAGGCGCGGAACCTCCCGCACCCGTGGCTGCTCGGCTGGTCGTTCGGCACCGAGCTCGCCCTCAAGTACGGCCTGGAGCATCGCATCGACGGCGCCATCCTGCTGTCGCCGCCGTTGCACCGGACGAGCGAGGCCGAACTGCGGCGCTGGCAGGACGCCGCCCCTCGCCTCGTCGCGCTCATCCCGGAGTTCGACGACTACCTGCGCCCCGCGGAGGCGGCGACCAGGTTCGCCGGCGTGCCGCGGCTCGAGCGGATCGACGTCGCGGGGGGTCGGCACCTGTGGGTCGGCGAGACGCAGACCAGGCGCGTCCTCGACGAGATCGTCGCGGTGGTGAACCCCGCGGCCGCGCCGTTGCCCACGAGCTGGCCGCTCGCGAGCGCCTGACCCACTGCTGCGCGCCTCAGCGCTCGTTCTGGCGGGGGATGACGACCTGCTTGATGATGAGCTGGAGCGACGCGGCGATGGGGATGGCGACCAGGGCGCCCAGCACGCCGAGGAGCGCACCGCCCGCGAGCGCCGCGACCACCACGAGCGCTGCGGGCACCTTGACGGCCCGATTCATGATGCGCGGGCTCAGCACGTATGCCTCGACCTGCATGTAGACGACGTAGTAGACCGCGGCGACGAGCGCGGTGAGCGGCGAACCCAGCCCCGGGATGAGGCAGACCAGCACGATCAGGATCGAACCGGTCAGCGTACCGACGAGCGGGACGAGCGAGAAGGCGAACGCGACGAAGGCGAGCACCGCGGAGAACGGCGCCTGGATCACCGAGAGGAAGACGAAGCTCGCCATGCCGTTGATGGCTGCGAGCGACACCTGGCCGATGACGTAGCGTCCGACCGACTGGGTGATCTGCTCCGTGAGGTCGGCGAAGCGGGGGCGGCGCGAGGCAGGCACGAGCTGGTAGATCCCGCGCTTCATGGTGTTCAGCGACGCCGTGAAGTAGAGCGTGAGGATGACCACGATGATGACGGCGAAGAGGCCGGATCCGAGGGCCACGGCGACCTGCCAGACGCCGCCCGCGAGCTCGCTGATCTTGTCCGGGTCGCTCACGAAGTCGACGACGCCCTTCGAGACGCTGTCCCAGATCTCCTGGACGTTCAGGAGCGGGAACTGCTCCTGCAGCGACTCGAGCGTGCCGGACACCCATTCGGTCGAGTTCAGATTGGCGACCAGCAGCGGCACCCGCTGCACGAGCTGGCCGACCTGTTCGACGATGATCGGGATGACCGCGAGGAGCAGTGCGGCGACGAGGGCCGCGACGCCCGCCATGACGACGAGGATCGAACTCCAGCGGGGGAGTCCGCGCCGCTCGAGCCAGGCGATCGCCGGCTCGAGCCCGAGGGCGAGGAAGAGGGCCGCCCCGACATAGGTGAGGATCGTCGAGAGGCTCGCGAGCGACATCAGGATCAGCAGCCCGACGCCGACGCCGAGCGTGCCGACGAGCCCGACCCGGAACGCGTTCTGGATCTTCATGCCGGGTGCAGCCCCGCCCTCGCTACTTGGTGTCCGCGGCGACCTGCTCCGCCTGGGTCAGGACCCCGCGGAGGCTCTCGAAGTACCCGGCGACGGCGTCGCGCTCGATGCGGATCTGCGAGAGCCGGTCCTCGGCGTCGGCGACGAGGGCGCGGGTGCGCTCCTCGGCGTCTGCGATGAGCTTGCGGGCCTGGTCGTGGGCGGCCTGCACGCGGGAGTGCGCCTCGTCCTCCGCACGGGTGCGGAGCTCGGCGATCTCGGCGCGGACCTCGGTTTCGAGCCGCTCGACCTCGGCCCGGCTCGCGGCGGTCCGCGCGACCGCGTCGGCGAGCTCGGCGTTCGCCTCGTCCAGGAACTTCTTGGTCTCGGCGACGCCCTGCTGGTGGGCGGCGAGCAGCTCCTGCTCGGCTTCGTCGCGCTTCGTCGCGAGCTCGGTCTCGAGGTCGATGCGGGCCTGCTCGATCTCGCGGGTCTTCCGGTTCACCTCGTGCGTCGTCTTCTTGCGCATCGAGGTGAGCTGGTTGTCGAGGTCGATGCGGGCCTGCTCCGCCTCGGCCTCGAAGTCCGCTCGGGCCTGCTCCTGCTCGAGGGCGAGGTCGGCCCGCATCTGCTCGAGCTCCGCGGCGTGCCTCGCCCGGATCCGCTCGAGCTCGTGGGCGAGCTTCTGCTTCGCGGCCTCGGCTTCGCGCGCGCGATCGATGGCGGCCTGCTCGCGGGCGAGCTCGAGCTCCTCGCGACCGGCGGCGAGCTCACGGGCGAGGTCGGCGCGGGCCTGCTCGAGCTCGTGCCCGAGGGCGGTGCGCTTCTCGGCCGCCTCGGCGGCCACGGCGGCGCGCGCCTCGTCGCTCTCGCGGGCGAGGTCGAGTCGTGACTGCTCGGTCTCGGCGGCCAGGTCCAGACGGACCTGCTCACTCTCCTTCGCGAGCTCGGCCCTGGCGCGGTCGAGCTCGACCGCGACCTCGGCGCGGGTCTGCTCGGTCTCCTGCGCGAGCCCCGCCGCCGTGGTCTTCGCCTCGTTCGCCTCGGCGTGCGCCTCCGCCAGCAGCTCGGACGCGCGCCGCTCCGCCTCGGAGAGGGTCGCGGCGGCCTCGCGCTTCGCACTCGCCCGGAGCTCTGCCGTCTCGGTCGAGGCCGAGCTGCGGATCGCGGCGGCGTCACGGGCGGCCTCCTGACGCAGCTGCTCGCTCGTCTCGTGCGCGCGAGCGACCATGTCGTCGGCCTCGGCGCGGGCGTTCTCGAGCACGCGGCTGGCCTGGGCGCGCGCCTCGGAGACGCTCCGCTCGGCGAGCTCCTTGGCGTCGGACTTCAGGACGTGCACTTCGTCCTCGGCGGCGCGGCGGAGCTTCTCGGCGTCGATGTCGGCCTGGGCGATCAGCCGGGTGGACTGCTCCTCGGCGACGCGCAGCGTGTTCTCGAGCTTGGTGCCGAGGCCGGAGAAGGTGGGGCTGCCGACCTCTTCGAGTTCGGCCGTGAGCTCTTCGATCCGGGCGAGGAGCCGCTTGTTCTCCTTCGACGCCTCGGCCGACTGGGTGTTCGCGGCGATGATGTCGCGACGCAGGCCGTTGATCGCCTTGTCGACTTCGTCCTTGTCGTATCCGCGGAACACCTGGGTGAACTCGGTCTCTTCGACGGCCATTCTTCCTCCGTGTCGGTCCCGCGACGGCGAAAAGGCGCGCGGGAATCGCCTCCGATTGTACGGGTAGGAGGCGCAGCCGGGGATTTCGTCTTCAGCTGGCGGTTAGGAGACGCTCAGGCGCGCTGGGTAGTGTGGAATGTCTTTGCCCCTGGAGGTCCTCCGTGCGATTCGTCCTCGCCATCGTGGCGTTCGTCGCTGCCGCCGTGCTGATCGGGCTGGGCATCGCCCAGCGCACGGTCTTCCTCGAGCCTGCCCGGGTGTCGCTCACGGCGACCGTCGACGAGTCGGTCGACTACGTCGTGATCGAGCCCGACGCGCTCGCCGCGCACCCCGGCAAGCAGACGCTCAGCGCCGCCGGCGACGGCTCGGTCTTCCTCGCCTATGGGCGCTCGTCCGACGTGGAGGCCTGGGTGCGCGCGAGCGACCACGTGACCATCGGCTACGACGCCGAGACCGACGAGCTCGTGAGCGAACGGGTCGACGGGGTGACGGACACCCCGACCGAGGAGCCGCCCGTGGCCGGCGCGGTGGAGCCGGCGACGCCGGCGACGCCTGAGGCGCCGGAGACGGAGGCCGACACGGCGACCGTCTCGCCGGCGGGGTCCGACCTCTGGCTGGACCAGTTCACGGGCGACGGCCGTGTCACGACCACGATCGCGGCACCCGAGGGCATCTCCGTGATCGTGGCCTCCGGCTCGGAGGACGCGGTGCCCGACCGGCTCGCCGTCGCCTGGCCGCTCGACAACTCCACGCCCTGGGCGGGTCCCCTGCTCGTCGGGGGCAGCGTCATGTTCCTCGTCGGCCTGGTGCTCCTCCTCCTCGGCATCCGCCACCACCGCCGCTCGCGCGGCCCGCGGCGCAACCTCCCCAAGGGGCCGCGCGGTCTCCGCCGCCGCCCTGCGCCGAGTCAGGCCGAGCAGTCGCAGGCGCTCGGCCGCGGGCGTCGGGCGCTCCTCGCCCCGCTCGTGCTGGTGCCCGCGCTCGCGCTCTCCGCGTGCTCGTCCGACTACTGGCCGAGTTTCGAGCAGCCGGCGCCGAGCGAGGAGGCGACCGCGACGCCCGGTCCGACCGAGAGCGAGGCGCCCGCCGAGGGTGAGCCCACCGAGGCGACCGTGCCCGCGGTCACCGAACCGCAGATGGAGCGCATCATGCGCACGATCTCGGAGTTCACCGTCGCCAACGACGAGGCGCGGGCGAGCGACGAGCTCGAGACCCGCTTCACGGGCCCTGCGCTCGAGGCACGGGCGGCCGACTACACGATCCGCGGCACCCTGCCCGATCAGACGCAGGTGCTCGCCATCCCGCCGGGTCCGCTGTCCGTGATGCTCCCGCAGCAGACGAGCGCCGATCCGACGACTGGATGGCCGCGCACCGTGCTGACGGTCATGGAGTCCTCCGACGACGCCGCGGTCGCCCCGACGGCGCTCGTGCTCCAGCAGGATTCGCCGCGCGACCAGTACCACGTGCTGTACACGATGTCGCTCGTGCCGGGGCCGGAGTTCCCCGACGTCGCGCCCGCGTCGATCGGCGCGCCGATCATCGCGCCCGAGTACAAGGGTCTCTCGCTCGCACCGTCCCAGGTCTCGACCGCGTTCGCCGACATCCTGATGAAGGGGGCCGAGAGCGAGTACGCACCGCTGTTCGACCTCGAGGGCACCGACCTGGACGACACGCTCAACGCGACCGCGCGGGCGAACGAGGTCCAGGGGGCGAACCCGACCATCACGCTGAGCGTCTCCGCCGTCGCGGGCGACGCCCCCGTCGTCGCGCTCGCGACGAACGACGCGGGCGCGCTCGTCTCGACGCTCGTGCGCCGCACCGAGCAATCGCGGCCGAACGACGGCGGCACGACCGGCTTCAAGGAGGACACGCCCGCTCGCGCGCTGTCCGGCTTCACCGAGCAGAGCGCGAAGGGCGTGCAGTCCACTCGCGATCTGCAGCTGCTCTTCTACGTGCCGGCCGTCGGCACGGATGAACCCATTCGGCTCCTCGGCTGGTCCGAGAGCCTCGTCAGCGCCTCGGAGGTCCAATGACGAACTCGAACGACCCGATCGGCCTGCGCGGAGCGGTCGACCTCTCCTCGCTCGCGCAGCGCCCTCAGCCGTCGGCGGACGGCACGGCTGCGGCAGGCGGAGGCTCCGATCCGCTGATCGTCGAGGCCGACGACCAGAGCTTCGGCCGGGTGCTCGAGCAGAGCAAGACGGTCCCGGTGGTCACGGCCCTCTGGGCCGGGTTCAGCGAGCCCTCCATCGAGCTCGTCGACCGGATCGCCCGACTGGTCCGCGCTCGCGACGGCCGGCTCCTGCTCGCCGCCGTCGACGCGGAGCGGAGCCCCCAGCTCGTGCAGGCGCTGCAGGCCCAGTCCGTGCCGACCGTCGTCGCCCTCGTCGCCGGGCAGCCGGTGCCGCTCTTCGCGGGCTCGCAGCCCGACGAGGTCATCGAGCAGCTGTTCGACCAGCTCCTCGAGCTCGGCGCGCAGCACGGCGCCGACGGTCGGATCGATCCCGGCGCCACGGCTGGAGACGAGTCGGCCGAGCCGGTCGAGGCCCCGCTGCCGCCGCTCCACCAGGAGGCGTACGACGCCATCGAGCGCGGTGACTACGCGGCCGCCGAGACGGCGTACCGCACGGCGATGGCGCAGGACCCGCGCGACCAGCTCGCGGTCGCCGGGCTGGCTCAGGTGCGCCTGCTCGGGCGCCTGCAGGGCAAGAGCCTCGACGAGATCCGGAACGCCGCGGCATCCGCCCCGGGCGATCTCGACGCGCAGCTCGCCGTCGCCGACCTCGACCTCTCCGGCGGGCACATCGACGACGCCTTCGACCGGCTGCTGAGCCTGTTCCCGACGCTCGACCCGGAGGGCAAGGCGGCCGTGCGCGAGCGTCTCGTGGAGCTGTTCGAGGTCGTCGGCACGGAAGACCCCCGGGTCGCCGTGGCGCGCCGCCGGCTCGCGAGCCTGCTGTACTGAGGCGGGCGGGCCGACCCTCGGGTCATCCCTCCAGGCGGAACCAGAGCGCCCCGAGCGGCGGCAGCGTGACGGCGGCCGACGCCGGCCGTCCCGCCCAGGGCGTGTCGACCGCCTCGACCGCGCCCAGATTGCCGACGCCGGAGCCGCCGAACTCCAGCGCATCCGAGTTCAGCACCTCGACCCAGCGGCCGGCTGCGGGCAGTCCGAGCCGGAAGCCCTCGTGCGGCCGGCCGGCGAAGTTGACGACGCAGAGCAGGGGAGTGCGCTCCCGGTCGTAGCGGAGGAACGCGATCACGTTCTCGGCCGCTGCGCCCCCGTCGACCCACTCGAAGCCGCTCGCGTCGTCGTCGAGCTGCCACAGCGACGGCAGCTCGCGGTAGACGCGGTTCAGCCGTGCCACGAACTCGGCGAGCTGGCGGTGCGAGGGCTGATCGAGGATCCACCAGTCGAGCCCGCGCTCCTCGCTCCACTCGGAGAGCTGGCCGAACTCCTGCCCCATGAACAGGAGCTGCTTGCCGGGGTGCGCCCACATGAAGGCCAGGTAAGCGCGCGTGGTGGCGAGCTGCTGCCAGTGGTCGCCCGGCATCTTGCGCACGAGGGAGCCCTTGCCGTGCACGACCTCGTCGTGGCTGATCGGCAGCACGTAGTGCTCGCTGAACGCGTACTGGAACGAGAAGGTGAGCTCGTGGTGGTGGTGCGCCCGGTACAGCGGATCGTGGGCGACGTACTGGAGCGTGTCGTGCATCCAGCCCATGTTCCACTTGTAGCCGAAGCCGAGCCCGCCTGAGGAGGTCGGCGCGGTGACGCCAGGCCACGCCGTCGACTCCTCGGCGATCATCACGATGCCCGCGTTCCGCTTGTACGCGGTCGCCGTCGCCTCCTGGAGGAACGCGATCGCCTCCAGGTGCTCGCGGCCGCCGTGCTCGTTGGGGAGCCATTCACCCTCGGCGCGCGAGTAGTCCAGGTACAGCATCGAGGCGACCGCGTCGACCCGCAGCCCGTCCACGTGGAACTCCTCGAGCCAGAACAGCGCGTTGGCGACCAGGAAGTTCCGCACCCGCGGATTGCCGTAGTCGAAGACGAGCGTGCCCCAGTCGAGCTGCTCGCCGCGCCGCGGGTCGGCGTGCTCGTAGAGGGGTTCGCCGTCGAAGCGGGCGAGGGCCCACTCGTCCTTCGGGAAGTGGCCTGGGACCCAGTCCATGATCACGCCGATGCCGGCCTGATGCAGCCGGTCGATGAGGTACCGGAGGTCGTCGGGCGTGCCGAAGCGACTCGTGGCCGCGTAGTAGCCCGTCACCTGGTACCCCCAGGACCCGCCGAAGGGGTGCTCGGCGAGCGGGAGGAACTCGACGTGGGTGTAGCCGAGCCAGTCGAGGTACTCGATGAGCTCGTCGGCGACGTCGCGGTAGCCGCGCCCGGGGCGCCACGAGCCGAGGTGGAGCTCGTAGATGCTCATCGGGCGCTCGTGGACCGAGTGCGCGGCCCGCTCGGCGAGCCACGCGGCGTCGCCCCAGCGGTGCTCGCTCGTCGAGACCACCGAGGCCGTCGCCGGCGCGTGCTCGGCTTGCCTGGCCATGGGATCGGCCTTCATGATCCAGCTGCCGTCCGCGGTGAGCAGCTCGAACTTGTACCGTGCGCCGGCCTCGACGCCCGGGACGAACAGCTCCCAGACGCCGCTCGCGCCCATGCTGCGCATGGCGTGCCCGCGGCCGTCCCAGCGGTTGAAGTCGCCGACGACGCGCACGGCGCGCGCCCTCGGCGCCCACACCGTGAACGCGGTCCCGGTGACGGTCGCCCCGGTGCCGCGGTGGCTGCGGAGGTGGGCGCCGAGCGCGCGCCAGAGCTCCTCGTGCCGTCCTTCGCCGATGAGGTGCAGGTCGAGCTCGCCGATGGTGGGCTCGAAGCGGTACGGGTCGTCGGCGGTCCACTCGCTGCCGTCGGCGTACCGGGCGCGGAGGAGATACCCGCTCGGCGCGCCGTCGTCGCCGCCCGACCAGATCCCCTCGCCGAGATGACGGAGCGGGATGACCCGGCCGTCGTCGAGGAGCGCGTCCACGGAGTCTGCGAGCGGTCGGCGCGCCCGGATCAGGGTGCGCGCAGCGCCGGGCGTCTCGCCGCCGTGCTGGCCGAGCACGGCGTGCGGGTCGGCCGAGCGACCCTCGGCGACGGCGGTCAGGAGCTCGTGCGGGACGGCGTCAGTCATGGGCGATCCTCTCCGAGGCATCCGCGGCGCGAGGCCGCACGTGCAGCACGTGCGCCGGCCGGGTGAACGCGTCGAGCCGGACGTAGGCGTCCGCGCCCCACTCCCAGTGCTGTCCCGTCACGAGGTCCTCGACGTCGAAGGTGCTGCCCGGCGGCAGGCCGAGCGCGTCGAGCTCGAGGTGCACGGTCGTCTCGCGCACGGAGTGCGGGTCGACGTTCGCGACGACGATCAGCGTGTCGTCCGCCCCGGTGCCGGTGAACTCGGCGGCGAGCCGCTTCGAGTAGACGAGGACGGCCTCGTCGTCGCTGCGGTGCACGTGCAGGTTGCGGAGCTGGCCGAGAGCGGGGTGCTCGGCTCGGATGCGGTTCAGGATGCCGAGGTAGAGCGCGAGCGAGCGGCCCTCCGACTCGGCGAGCGCGAAGTCCCGGGGCTTGTACTCGTACTTCTCGTTGTCGATGGCCTCCTCCGCGCCGGGCCGGGCGACGGACTCGAACAGCTCGAAGCCCGAGTAGACGCCCCACGTGGGGGCGGCGGTCGCGGCGATCGTCGCCCGGACGGTGAACGCCGCCGGGCCGCCGAACTGCAGGTACTCGGTGAGGATGTCGGGGGTGTTCACGAACAGGTTCGGCCGCAGGAAGTCGGCCGTGTCCCGGGCGAGGCCGAGCAGGAACTCCTCGAGCTCCTCCTTCGTGTTCCGCCAGGTGAAGTACGTGTAGGACTGCTGGAACCCCGCCATGGCGAGCGCCTGCAGCATGGCCGGCCGGGTGAACGCCTCGGCGAGGAAGACGACGTCGGGCTCCTCGGCGTTCACCGTGGCGATCAGGCGCTCCCAGAACGCGAGCGGTTTGGTGTGCGGGTTGTCGACGCGGAAGATGCGGATGCCCTGGGCGATCCAGTGGTGCACGATCCGCAGGACCTCGGCGAAGAGGCCCTCCGGGTCGTCGTCGAAGTTCACTGGGTAGATGTCCTGGTACTTCTTCGGCGGGTTCTCCGCGTAGCGGATGGTGCCGTCGGGCAGCACGGTGAACCACTCCGGGTGGTCCGCGACCCAGGGATGGTCCGGGGAGGCCTGCAGGGCGAGGTCGAGGGCGACCTCGATGCCCCGCGCGGCGGCCTCGCGCACGAAGCGGCGGAAGTCGGCGAGCGTGCCGAGATCGGGGTGGATCGCGTCGTGCCCGCCCGGGGTGCCGTCGGCGAGCGGTCCGCCGATCGCCCAGGGCGAGCCGGGGTCGTGCGGCCCGGGGTCGAGGGTGTTGTTGCGCCCCTTGCGGTTCGTGACCCCGATCGGATGGATCGGCGGGAGGTACACGACGTCGAATCCCATCGCCGCGATGCCGTCGAGGCGCTTCACCGCGGTGCGGAAGGTGCCCGATTTCCAGCTGCCGTCGGGGCGCCGTTTCGCGCCCTCCGAGCGGGGGAAGAACTCGTACCAGCTGCCGACCCCGGCCCGGCGGCGTTCCACGAGCAGCTCGCGCTCGGGGGAGTCGCCCGCGAGGCGGCTGAGCGGTCGCAGCTCGAACTCCGCGAGGGCCGGGTCGTCGACGAGACCGCGGCGCTCCGCGGGATCGAGCTGCGGATCGCGCAGCCGGGCCGCGAGCGCGGCGATCGCCCGTCGGGCGGCGGCCGGTCGCTCCCGCTCGGCTGCCGCGCGGTCGAGGAGCCGGGCGCCGAGCTCGTACATGAGGTCGACGTCGACGCCCGCGTCGATCTTCACGGCGGCATCGTGCCGCCACGTGCCGATCTCGTCGTCGAAGCCGGTGACGTGCCAGTGCCAGCGGCCGGTCTCGTCGAGCTGCACCTCGGCGGTCCAGCGGTCGGTGCCCGACCCGGCGGTCCGCATCCGTCGGCGCAGGACGCGCCCGCTCGGCGCGGTGAGCACGAGGAGCGCCCCCACGAGGTCGTGCCCTTCCCGGAAGACCGTCGCCCCGAACGGCACCACCTCGCCCTCGAACGCCTTCGGATGCCAGCGCGGGTCTGGCAGGGCCGGGGTGAGCCCGGTCACGGGGATGCGGTCGGCGGCGAGGCGGAACGTCACCCTCCGAACGTTAGCGCAGCCCGGTTTCGACACGCTCGGCGGTGAGCGGTGATGCGGAGTTCACACAGCGGACACGAGGGCCTCCTAGTCTGAGGGGGTGAAGTCGATCCGGAAGTTCACCGTCCGTGCCGTCGTCCCCGAGCGTCTCGCCGCGCTCGAGAAACTCGCGGCGAACCTCCGCTGGGCGTGGCACGAGCCGACGCGCCGGCTGTTCGAGCACATCGACCCGGAGGCGTGGGCGCGTTCCGAGCACGACCCGGTGACGTTCCTCGGCGAGGTCGAGCCCGCCCGGCTCGAGCAGCTCGCCGCCGACGACGAGTTCGTCGCCCGCGCCGAACGCGAGCAGGCCGAACTCGACGCGTATCTCGGTGAACCGCGGTGGTATCAGCGGCTCGAGGGGGAGCGGCCGGAGCTCGTGGCGTACTTCTCGCCGGAGTACGGCATCGCGGCGGCCCTACCGCAGTACTCGGGCGGCCTCGGCATCCTCGCCGGCGACCATCTGAAGGCCGCCTCCGACCTCGGCGTCCCGCTCGTGGCCGTCGGCCTCTTCTACCGCACCGGGTACTTCTCGCAATCGCTCTCGCCCGACGGCTGGCAGGAGGAGCGCTATCCCGCGCTCGACCCCGACGGGCTGCCGCTCGCGGTGCTCCGCCGGCCCGACGGCAGCGCGGTGCAGGTCTCCCTCGCACTGCCCGACGGCGGCACCCTGACCGCGCGGGTCTGGCGCGCGGCGGTGGGCCGGGTCACCCTGCTGCTGCTCGACACCGACGTCCCCGCGAACGGCGACGAGCTCCGCGGCGTCACCGACCGGCTGTACGGCGGGGGCAGCGAGCACCGGCTCCTGCAGGAACTGCTGCTCGGCATCGGCGGGGTGCGGGCGCTGCGCGCCTGGAGCGAGCTCGTTGGCGCGCCCGAGCCCGAGGTGTTCCACATGAACGAGGGGCATGCCGGTTTCCTCGGCCTCGAGCGCATCTCCGCCGCGATCGGCGAGGGGCTCACGTTCCCCGAGGCGCTGCAGCTCGTGCGCGGCGGCACCGTGTTCACGACGCACACCCCGGTGCCCGCCGGTATCGACCGCTTCGACCGTGCGCTGGTGGAGCGCTACGTCACCTCCGAGCTGCTGCCCGGCGTCGCCCCCGCCGACGCGCTCGCCCTCGGCGTCGAACCCGGTGCCGACCCCGCGACGAGCGCGTTCAACATGGCGGTGATGGGGCTGCGCCTCGCGCAGCACGCGAACGGCGTCTCCGAACTGCACGGACGGGTGAGCCGCCGCATGTTCGCCGATCTCTGGCCGGGATTCGACGCCGAGGAGGTGCCGATCACCTCCGTGACGAACGGCGTGCACGCGCCCAGCTGGACCGACCCCGCGCTCATCGCGCTCGCCGAACGCACCCTCGGCACCGACGACAGCGAACACGCCGACTGGCAGAACCCCGCCCTCGGCGACGCCGAGCTCTGGGCCGTGAAGCGCGAGATGCGCGCGCGACTCGTCGACGAGGCGCGGCGCCGCCTCGTCGCGAGCTGGCAGGAGCAGCATCCCGGCGGCCAGGCACCCGAGTGGATGAGCCGAGCACTCGACCCCGACGTGCTGACCGTCGGTTTCGCCCGACGGGTGCCGACGTACAAGCGACTCACCCTCATGCTGCAGGACCCGGAGCGCTTCGCCGCGATCCTCACGGACCCGGTGCGCCCCGTGCAGTTCGTCATCGCCGGCAAGGCGCACCCGGCCGACGACGAGGGCAAACGGCTCATCCAACGGCTCGTGCAGTTCGCCGCCCGACCGGAGCTGCGGGAACGCATCGTCTTCCTGCCCGACTACGACATCGGCATGGCCGAACTCCTCTACCCGGGCTGCGACGTCTGGCTGAACACCCCGCTGCGGCCGCTCGAGGCCTGTGGCACCTCCGGCATGAAAGCGGCGATGAACGCCGCGCTGAACCTCTCCATCCTCGACGGCTGGTGGGCCGAGTACGCCTCGGACGACTTCGGCTGGGTCATCCCTTCCGCGGACTCGGCGGGCGATGAGGGCGAGCGCGACGAGCGGGAGGCCGCAGCGCTCTACGAACTGCTCGAGCACCGGATCGTCCCGGCCTTCTACGACCGGCCGGACCCCGCGGAGTCCGCCGGGTTCTTCGAGCGCGACGCCGACGGCGTCCCGGGGGAGTGGCTCCGGATGCTGCGCGCCACCCTCACCCGGCTCGTCCCGGAGCTCGGGGCCGACCGGATGGTGCGCGAGTACGTCGAGCGGCTCTACGGCCCCGCGGCCGAGCGACGCCGGGCCCTCGTCGCCGACGGTGCGCGGGGCGCCAGGGATCTCGCCGCGTGGAGCGCCAGAGTGCGCGCCGCCTGGCCGGAGGTGCGCGTGCTGCACGTCGAGTCCGGCGGGCTCGATCAGCCCGCGGTCGGCGACGAACTGCACGTGCGCGCCGAGCTCGCCCTCGGCGGCCTCGACGACACCGACGTCGCCGTCGAGCTCGTCTCCGGCCGCAGCCGAGCCGACGACTCCCTCGCCGAACCGCGGACGACCCGGCTCGCGCGGCTCGGCGACGGAGCGTACGGCGGCACCGTCACGCTCGACCGCGCCGGCGCCTTCGGCTACACGGTGCGCGTCGTGCCCTCGAACCCGCTGCTCGCGGGGCCGGCCGAACTCGGCCTCGTCGCGCTCGCCGAGGGCTGAGGCCGGGTCAGCGCGCGCGGGCGATCGGCGCGTAGCTCCCGGCGGTCACGCGGAGGAGGTCGTCGGGCGCGAGCTCGAGGTCGAAGCCGCGTCGCCCGCCGGAGACGAGGATCGACTCGAAGAGGATCGCGGTCTCGTCGAGCACCGTCGGCAGCGCCGCCTTCTGGCCGATCGGACTGATGCCGCCGACGACGTACCCGGTCTTCCGCTCCGCGAGGGCGGGGTCGGCCATCTCCGCCCGTTTGCCCCCGACCGCCTGCGCGAGCGCCTTCAGGTCGAGCTGCTCGGCGACCGGCACGATGCCGACCACCAGGGCGCCGTCGACGGACGCCAGCAGGGTCTTGAACACGCGCTCGGGCTCGACGCCGAGCTTCTCCGCCGCCTCGAGGCCGAACGCCGCGGCACGGGGGTCGTGATCGTAGGCCCGCGGCACGAACGCGACTCCCGCCGCGGTGAGCGCCACCGTCGCCGGGGTGCCGGCCGCGGGTTCGGCGCGCCTGGCCATCAGACGGCTCCGCTCTCGGGCTCGGCGCCCTCCGGCTCGGCTCGCAGCAGCTGCATCGACCATGCGGCGACCGGCAGCCCGGCGCCCGGCGCGAGCGTCCGAGCGACGGCCTCGGGCTCCTCCAGTGCCGAGTCCCAGAGCAGCGTGTAGCCGGCGACGCCCGCGTGCGCGGGCAGCACCACCTCAGTGTCCTCGGAACGGGCGTGCACGACGAGCAGGATGCGGTTCGGCGGCTCGTGCTCCGGCGTCGAAGCGGCGAGGTACTGCAGCGTGCGCTCGGCCGGCGAATTCCAGTCGTCGATGCCCATCGACTCGCCCTCGGCGTTGTACCAGTCCATCTGCGTCGCGCTCGGCGTCGTCTCGCCGAACACGCCGTAGCGGACCGGGCGGAGGGCCGGGTTCTCCGCGCGGAGGCGGATGAGCGCCCTGGCCGTGCGGTGCAGCGCAGCAGCCGACTGCGGCCGGTCCTCGTCCGACCACGCCAGCCAGGTCAGCGGCGAGTCGTGGCAGTACGCGTTGTTGTTGCCGCGCTGCGTCCGCCCGTACTCGTCGCCCGCGGTGAGCATGGGAACGCCCGCCGAGAGCAGCAGGGTGCCGAGGAGGTTCCGGATGCTGCGCCGCCGCGCGGCGCGCACCTCGGGGTCCGCGGCCTCGCCCTCGACCCCGTGGTTGTACGAGCGGTTGTGATCGGCGCCGTCGCGGTTGTCCTCGCCGTTGCCGAGGTTGTGCTTGACGTCGTACGCGGTCAGGTCCGCGAGGGTGAAGCCGTCATGGGCGGTGATGAAGTTCAGGCTCGCGAGCGGGCCCCGCTCCGGCGAGAAGGTGTTCGCCGAGCCCGCGAGCCGTGTCGCGAAGCGACCGATCCCGCTGCCCGCCGAACCCGTCTCGCGCTCCTGGCGCAGATCCGTCAGCCAGAAGTCGCGCATGCGGTCGCGATAGCGGTCGTTCCACTCGCTGAATCCGGCGGGGAAGCCGCCCGTGCGCCAGCCGTCGGGACCGAGGTCCCACGGCTCCGCGATGAGCTTCGACGCGCCGATCACCGGATCGTCGAGCATCCCGCGCAGCAGCGGGTGCTCCGGGGTGAACGCGCCGTGGTCGTCGCGGCCGAGGGTCGCGGCCAGGTCCAGCCGGAACCCGTCGACGCCGAGCTCGCCCGCCCAGTACCGCATCGAGTCGAGCGCGAGACGCACCGTCTGCTCCCGGCCGAAGTCGAGCGTGTTGCCGCACCCGGTCGTGTCGACGTAGCGGCCGTGCGCGTCGTGCCGATAGTAGGCGGCGTTGTCGATGCCGCGGAAGCTGTACGTCGGCCCCTCGCGGTGCTCCTCCGCAGTGTGGTTGTAGACGACGTCGAGCACGAGCTCGAGGCCCGCCTCGTGCAGGCGCCGCACCATCCCCGCGAACTCGCGTCGCACCCCCGCAGCGCCCTCCGCCTGCGCCGCCGCGCTCGCGTACGCGCCGTGCGGCGCGAAGAAGCCGAGCGTGTTGTAGCCCCAGGCGTTCACCCGCCCCTGCCGGACGAGCCGCTCCTCCGAGACGAAGGCGTGCACGGGCAGCAGCTCGACCGTCGTCACCCCGAGATCGCGCAGGTAGTCGAGCGAGGCGTCGTGCGCGAGCCCGGCGTAGGTGCCGCGCAACGCCTCGGGCACCGCCGGATTGCGCTTACTGAAGCCGCGCACGTGGGTCTCGTACACGACGGTGCGATCGAGCGGGATCCGAGGCGCGGCCACGCCGCCCCACTCGAAGCCGTCGCCGTCGCCCAAGCGGCCGAGCGCGACCCCGCGCCAGGACCCGGCGTCGGCGCGCACCAGCCCCCGCGCGTAGGGGTCGAGCAGATCGTGCACGGGGTTGAAGGCGTGCTCCACGCCGGCCGGCCCGTCCACCCGGATCGCATACCGCGCGCCGGGCGTGAGCGCGCCCGAACGCCCCGACCAGACACCGTGCTCGTCGCGCTCCAGCGCGACCCGGTCGACCGCCCACTCCAGATCCCCGTCGTCGAAGACGACGAGCTCCACCGCCGAGGCATGCGCCGACCAGATGCGCACCGCACCGCCGTCGACGCCGGGGGAGGCGCCGAGCTCGCGCAGGGGATCGGGGGCCGACATGCGATCTACAGTAGTTCGTGGACCACATGCCACCGGCAGGAGAGGAGAGCGGCGTGCCCGTCTACCTCGACCATGCCGCGACGACCCCCATGCGGCCCGAAGCCGTCGCCGCACTCACCGCCGCGCTCGCCACGGTCGGCAACCCGGCGTCGATCCACAGCGCCGGCCAGCGCGCCAAACGCTCCCTCGAGGAGTCCCGCGCCGTCGTCGCCGCGACCCTCGACGCCGACCCCATCGAGCTCGTCTTCACCGGGAACGGCACCGAGGCGATCAACCTCGCCATCAAAGGCCTCTACTGGCAGCGTCAGCACGACGCCGTCAGGCCGCGGATCGTGCTGCCCGCCGGCGAGCACCACGCCACCCTCGACACCGTCGAATGGCTCGCCGCCCACGAGGGCGCAGAGATCGTCGAGCTCCCGGTCGACGAGCTCGGCCGCCTCGACATCGACGCGCTCGCCGCGGAGCTCGAGGCCGACGCCGGGCGGATCGCACTCGTCACGATGCTCTGGGCGAACAACGAGGTGGGCACGGTGCAGTCGGTGGCCCGGGTCGCCGAGCTGACGGCCGCTGCGGGCGTGCCGCTCCACCTCGACGCGGTCGCGGCCTACGGGCAGTTGCCCGTCGGCCTTCACGCCTTGCGCCGCGAGACGGGCGCCAAGCCGGGCGAGGGACTCGTCGCGATCAGCGTCTCGGCGCACAAGATCGGCGGACCGGCCGGCATCGGCGCCCTCGTGCTCGACCGCACCGGACGTATCGAGCCGCTCATCCACGGCGGCGGACAGCAGCGGCGGGTGCGCTCGGGCACGCAGGATGTCGCGGCGGCGGCGTCCTTCGCGGCCGCCGCGGAGACGGTGGCGCTCCGGCTCGAGGACGACGCCGCCCGCATGGCGGCGCTCCGCGACCGGCTCATCGAGGGCGTCGCCGAGGCGGTGCCCAGTGCGGTGCTGTCGGGCGACCCCGCGCCCGCCGGCCGCCTGCCCGGAAACGCGCACTTCGCCTTCCCGGGCTGCGAGGGCGATTCGCTGCTCTTCCTCCTCGACGCCGCCGGCGTCGCGGTCTCGACCGGCTCGGCATGCCAGGCCGGGGTTCCCGAGCCCTCCCACGTGCTGCTCGCGATGGGCCGCAGCGAGAGCGAGGCGCGCGGTGCGCTCCGCATCACCCTCGGCCACGACTCGAGCGAGGCCGACGTCGACGCCTTCCTCGCGGCGCTGCCGGCGGCCCACGAGCGGGCGGCCAAGGCCGGGCTCGCCGCCCGCCGCACCTCCTTCGATCGCTGAGGCCGGCGCGCGGCATCCGTGCCGAGCCCGACCGATCCGCGCCATCCGGCCGCCGCCCAGCCGTGACTTCGTAGACTGGGACGCATGCGAGTGCTAGCAGCCATGTCCGGGGGCGTCGACAGCGCCGTCGCCGCGGCGCGCGCGGTCGAGGCCGGCCACGACGTCGTCGGCGTGCACCTCGCGCTCAGCCGCATGCCGGGCACGCTCCGTACCGGCAGTCGCGGCTGCTGCACGATCGAGGACTCGATGGACGCCCAGCGCGTCGCGAACCTGTTGGAGATCCCGTACTACGTCTGGGACTTCTCCGAGCGCTTCAAGGAGGACGTCGTCGACGACTTCGTCGCCGAGTACACCGCCGGGCGCACGCCGAACCCCTGCATGCGCTGCAACGAGCGCATCAAGTTCGCCGCGCTGCTCGAGAAGGCGCTCGCGCTCGGCTTCGACGCCGTCGTCACCGGCCACTACGCGAAGGTGCTGCCGGGCGCCTCGGGCGAGCTGGAGCTGCATCGCGCGAGCGCCGAGGCCAAGGACCAGAGCTACGTGCTCGGCGTGCTCACTGCGGAGCAGCTCGCGCACGCCTGGTTCCCGCTCGGCGACACCCCGTCGAAGGAGCTCGTGCGCCAGGAGGCGGAGCGACGCGGGCTCGCGGTCGCGCGCAAGCCCGACTCCTACGACATCTGCTTCATCCCCGACGGCGACACCAAGGGCTGGCTCGCCGATCGCGTGGGCGAGACCCCCGGCGACATCGTCGACCGCACCGGCGCCGTCGTCGGCAGCCACGACGGCGCGCACGCGTACACGGTCGGCCAGCGCCGCGGCCTCCGCCTCGGCACGCCGGCGCCCGACGGGCGGCCCCGCTTCGTGCTCGAGGTGCGGCCGAAGGAGAACACCGTCGTCGTCGGCCCGAAGGAGGCGCTCGCCACGGCCGAGATCGCCGGGTCGCGGTTCAGCTGGGCCGGGCTCGACCCCGTCGCCTCCGGGCTCGTCGCCGCCGACGGCGAGGACTTCGACTGCGAGGTGCAGATCCGGGCGCACGCCGACCCGGTGCCCGCGGTCGCCCGCATCGATCGCGACGACGACGGCTCGGCGGAGCTCGTGGTGCGCCCCGCGCAGCCGCTCGACGGCGTCGCGCCCGGCCAGACGGCCGTCGTGTACGTCGGCACGCGGGTGCTCGGGCAGTGCACCATCGACCGCACGGTCAGCGCCGTCCCGGTCGGCGCGTAGATGGGCGAACCCGAGCTCGCGGGCCAGCGACCCGAGGCCGAGGTCGTGCGGCCGGCGAAGGTGCTCGAGCTCGCCGCAGGACGCCCGACGACCCCGCTGTGGCGGAACGAGGCGGGCGGACTGACCTTCCGCATCGAGGGCGAGCGCGCGAGCGTCGTGAAGTGGAACCCGCCCGGCTCGGGCGAGTCGCTCGCCGACGAGGCCGAGCGGCTGCGCTGGCTCGCGGGCCGGCTGCCGGCGCCGCAGGTACTCGAGGTGGGAGCGGATGCCTCCGGCGAATGGCTGCTGAGCGAGGCCATCCCTGCCCGGTCCGCCGTCGACGAGCGCTGGCTGGCCGAGCCGGGCGCCGCGGTGCGGGCGATCGCGGAGGGGCTCCGGCGGCTGCACGCGCTCGAGCTGGCCGACTGCCCGTACGACTGGGGCGTCGCGCACCGGCTCGACGTCCTGCGCCGCGACGGCCTGCCGGTGCCGGCGGAGCTGCGCGACCCGCCGCCGGTCGAGCCCGTCGTCTGCCACGGCGATCCGTGCGCGCCGAACACGCTGCTCGGCGACGACGGCCGCTTCGCGGCGATCGTCGATGCGGCCAGGCTCGGCGTCGCGGACCGCTGGGCCGACCTCGCGGTGGCGAGCCTGAGCCTCGACTGGAACTACGGGCCGGGCTGGCAGCCGACGTTCTTCGCCGCGTACGGCGTCGAGCCCGACGAGCCACGGCTCGCCTACTACCGCGCCCTCTGGGACGCCGAGTGAGTGTCGCCGGTCCTCCGTAGGATTGGCCTGTGAGCGAGACGAATGCGGCGAGCGAGACCACGACTGCGAGCGAGTTCCCGGCCGATTTCGAGGGCATGAGCTTCGACGAGGCGCGGGCGGAGTCCGAGCGGCTGGCCGAGCGGATCGAGGCGGCGCGGCTCGCCTACTACGGCGACGGCGACTCGACGCTCTCCGATGCCGAGTACGACGCCGACTTCCATCGCCTCGAGGCGCTCGAGCGCGCGTTCCCCGAGCTCGCCGGCCAAGACAGCCCGACGCAGCAGGTCGGCGCCGCCATCGTCTCGGCCGGCTTCCCCGAGCACGAGCACGCCGAGCGCATGCTGAGCCTCGACAACGTGTTCTCGATCGAGGAGTTCCGCGACTGGGCGGCGAAGACGCAGGCCGCTGCCGGGCGGCCGGTGCACTGGCTGTCCGAGCTCAAGATCGACGGGCTCGCGATCAGCCTCGCCTACCGCGACGGCGTGCTCGAGACCGCCACCACCCGCGGCGACGGCCGGGTCGGCGAGGACATCACCGAGAACGTCGACTGGATCCCGGTGATCCCGCGCGAGCTCACCGGCGAGGGCTTCCCCGCGTTCTTCGAGGTGCGCGGCGAGGTGTTCCTGCGCACGGTCGACTTCGAAGCGCTGAACGAGCGCCAGCACGAGCTGCAGGCGGCGTACGAGGCCGAGCAGCTCGCCAAGGGCCGCCCCGCCGACGAGATCCCCACGAAGTACCCCGAGTTCGCCAACGCCCGCAACACCGCGGCGGGCAGCCTGCGGCAGCGGCGCGAGAAGAAGGGCCCCCTCGAGCTCGAACTCATGCGCGAACGACTCGGCCGGCTCGCACTGTATCTGCACGGCATCGGCGCCTGGCAGCATCCCGAGGTGCGCGAGCAGTCCGAGATCTACGGCCTCCTCGCGGGGTGGGGCCTGCCCGTCTCGCCGCACTCCCGGCTGTTCTCGTCCGTCGACGAGGTCACCGAGTTCATCGCGGACCGGGGCGAGCACCGCCACGACGTCGAGCACGAGATCGACGGCATCGTCGTGAAGGTCGACGAGCTCGCGCTGCACGACGAGCTCGGCGCCACGAGCCGGGCGCCGCGCTGGGCCATCGCGTACAAGTACCCGCCCGAGGAGGTGCACACGAAGCTCCTCGACATCGCCGTCGGGGTCGGCCGCACCGGTCGTGCGACGCCCTACGCGATCATGGAGCCGGTCAAGGTCGCCGGTTCCACCGTGCGCCAGGCGACGTTGCACAACCAGCAGGTCGTGAAGGCGAAGGGCGTGCTCATCGGCGACACCGTCGTGCTGCGCAAGGCCGGCGACGTCATCCCCGAGATCCTCGGCGCGGTCGAGCAACTGCGCGACGGCACCGAGCGCGAGTGGCAGATGCCCGAGCGGTGCCCCGAGTGCGGCACGCCGCTCCGGCCCATGAAAGCGGGCGACATCGACCTCCGCTGCCCGAACGCGAAGTCCTGCCCCGCGCAGGTGCGCGGTCGCATCGAGCACATCGGCTCGCGCGGCGGCCTCGACATCGAAGCGCTCGGCGAGGTGACCGCGGCGGCGCTCACCCAGCCCACCGTGCCGGCCGAGCCCCCGCTCGCGACCGAGGCCGGCCTGTTCGAGCTCACGCTCGACGAGCTCGTGCCGATCGAGGTCGTCGTGCGCGACGCCGAGACCGGCGAGGTGAAGATCGACGAGCAGACGGGCGAACCGGTCCGGCGGCTGCCATTCCAGAAGCTCGGCCCCGCGAGTTACCCGCCGGGTACCGAGTCCATGAGCCCCGCCGAGCGCCGCGCCGCCGGCGTGCGCAAGGACTACCGCGAGGTCGGTCCCTCCGAGGCGGCCACGAAGCTGCTCGCCGAGCTCGAGAAGGCCAAGACCAAGCCGTTGTGGCGACTCATCGTCTCGCTCAACATCCGGCACGTCGGCCCGGTCGCGGCGCGTGCCCTGGCCGAGTGGTTCGGCTCGCTCGACGCGATCCGGGCGGCCGACCGGGCCGAGCTCGCCGAGGTCGAGGGTGTGGGCGGCATCATCGCCGACTCGCTCCTCGAGTGGTCCGAGGTGGACTGGCACCGCGAGATCGTCGAGCGCTGGGCCGCCGCGGGCGTGCAGTGGGCGACGCCCGGACACCCTGGCCCGGGCGCGGCCGTCGCGGCGGGTGGCGTGCTCGCCGGGCTGACGGTCGTCGCCACGGGCAGCCTCGAGGGCTTCACGCGGGAGGGCGCCCAGGAGGCCATCATCTCCGCGGGCGGCAAGGCCGCGTCGAGCGTCTCGAAGAAGACCGACTACGTGGCCGCGGGCCCGGGCGCGGGCTCCAAGCTGGCCAAGGCCGAGGAGCTCGGCATCCCCGTCCTCGACGCCGAGCAGTTCCGGCTGCTCGTGACGGAAGGCCCGTCCGCGCTCGGCGACTCGATGCCCGGCGACGCGCTCGAATAGACTGGCAGGCATCCCCGTCACGACACGTTCGGAGCAGCATGCCTGAAATCAGTGCGGAGCAGGTCGCCCATCTGGCGAACCTCGCTCGCATCGCGCTCACCGAGGAGGAGATCGCGCACCTCACCACCGAGCTCGGCCAGATCATGCAGGCCGTCGAGCAGGTGAACCAGGTCGCGACCCCCGACGTCCCGCCGACGAGCCACCCGATCCCGATGCAGAACGTCTTCCGCGCCGATGTGGTGACCGACGACGTGCTGAGCCCCGAGCAGGCGCTCTCCGGCGCGCCCGAGCGCGACGGCGACCGCTTCGTGGTCTCCGCGATCCTGGGGGAGGAGCAGTGAGCCACTCCGACGAGCTGATCCGTCTCAGCGCCGCCGAGCTCGCCCGCCGCCTCGGTCGCGGCGAGGTGAGCTCCGTCGAGGCGACGCAGGCGCACCTCGACCGCATCGCCGCCGTCGACGGCGCCGTGCACGCCTTCCTCCACGTGAACGCGGAGGGCGCCCTGCGCGCCGCCGCCGAGGTCGACCGGGCCCGTGCCGCGGGCGAGTCGCTCGGCGAGCTCGCCGGCGTGCCCATCGCCATCAAGGACGTGCTCGTGACCGAGGGCATGCCCTCGACGTCCGGCTCGAAGATCCTCGAGGGCTGGATCCCGCCGTACGACGCCACCCCCGTGCGCAAGGTCCGCGAGGCGGGCCTCGTGCCGCTCGGCAAGACGAACATGGACGAGTTCGCGATGGGCTCCTCCACCGAGCACTCGGCCTACGGCCCGACGCACAACCCGTGGGACCTCGACCGCATCCCCGGCGGCTCGGGCGGCGGCTCCGCCGCCTCCGTCGCGGCCTTCGAGGCGCCGCTCGCCCTCGGCAGCGACACGGGCGGCTCGATCCGACAGCCCGCGCACGTGACCGGCACGGTCGGCGTGAAGCCCACCTACGGCGCTGTGAGCCGCTACGGCTCGATCGCCCTGGCCTCCTCGCTCGACCAGATCGGGCCCGTCACCCGCACGGTGCTCGACGCGGCGCTGCTGCAGGATGTCATCGCGGGCCACGACCCGCACGACTCCACCTCGATCGCCGAGCCCTGGCCCTCGATGGCCGAGGCGGTGCGCCGGGCCGACGTGCAGGGCCTGCGCATCGGCGTCGTCAAGGAACTCGACACCGACGGCTTCCAGGCCGGCGTCCGTCAGCGCTTCCACGAGTCGCTCGAACTGCTCGAGCGCAACGGCGCCGAGATCGTCGAGGTCGAGGCACCGAACTTCGAGCACGCGATCGCCGCGTACTACCTCATCCTGCCCGCCGAGGCCTCCTCGAACCTCGCGAAGTTCGACTCGGTGCGCTTCGGCCTCCGGGTGACTCCGCAGGGCGGCGGCACGGTCGAGCAGGTCATGGCGGCGAGCCGCGAGGCGGGCTTCGGCCCCGAGGTCAAGCGCCGCATCATCCTCGGCACCTACGCCCTCTCGGCCGGCTACTACGACGCCTACTACGGCAGCGCCCAGAAGGTGCGCACCCTCGTGCAGCGCGACTTCGACCAGGCCTTCGCGAAGGTCGACGTGCTCGCCACGCCGACCGCGCCGACGACGGCCTTCAAGCTCGGCGAGAAGCTCGACGACCCGCTCGCGATGTACCTGAACGACATCGCGACCATCCCGGCGAACCTCGCCGGCGTGCCCGGCATCTCGCTCCCCGCCGGCCTCGCGCCGGAGGACGGCCTGCCCGTCGGCATCCAGTTCCTCGCCCCGGCCCGCCAGGACGCCCGCCTCTACAACGTCGGCGGCGCCCTCGAGCGGCTGCTCGAGGCGGAGTGGGGCGGCCCGCTGATCGCGAAGGCCCCCGACCTCTCGACCCACGAGCTCACCGCGACCGAGGAGGGCGCACTCTGATGGCGCGCGTCGAACTGATGGACTACGAGCAGGCGCTCGAGCTCTTCGAGCCGGTGATCGGCCTCGAGGTGCATGTCGAGCTCAACACCGAGACGAAGATGTTCTCGCCCGCCCCGAACCCGGCGAACGAGAAGTACCACGGCGCGGCGCCGAACACGCTCGTGTCGCCGGTCTGCCTCGGGCTGCCCGGCTCGCTGCCGGTCGTCAACGGCGAGGCGGTCGAGAAGTCGATCTCGCTCGGCCTCGCCCTGGGCTGCTCGATCGCCGAGTCGAGCCGCTTCGCCCGCAAGAACTATTTCTACCCGGACCTCGCGAAGAACTACCAGATCTCGCAGTACGACGAGCCGATCGCGTTCGACGGCGAGGTCGAGGTTGAGCTCGCCGACGGCCGTACCTTCCAGGTGCCGATCGAGCGGGCGCACATGGAGGAAGACGCGGGCAAGCTCACGCACGTCGGCGGCGCCACTGGCCGCATCCAGGGCGCCGAGTACTCGCTCGTGGACTACAACCGTGCCGGCGTCCCGCTCGTCGAGATCGTCACCCGGCCGATCTTCGGCGCCGAGGGCGACGCGCCCGAGCTCGCCAAGGCCTACGTGTCGACGATCCGCGACATCGCGATCTCGCTCGGCATCTCCGAGGCCCGCATGGAGCGCGGCAACCTGCGCTGCGACGCGAACGTGTCGCTGCGTCCGCGGGGCGCCGAGCAGCTCGGCACCCGCACTGAGACGAAGAACGTGAACTCCTTCCGTTCGATCGAGCGGGCGGTGCGCTACGAGATCCAGCGGCAGGCGGCGATCCTCGCGAAGGGCGGCGCGATCACGCAGGAGACCCGGCACTGGCACGAGGACACGGGCACCACGAGCCCTGGCCGCCCCAAGTCCGACGCCGACGACTACCGGTACTTCCCCGAGCCCGACCTGGTGCCCGTGGTCCCGTCGCCCGAGCGCGTGGCCGAGCTGCGCGACGCGCTGCCCGAGCCGCCGGCGGCCCGCCGTCGCCGGCTCAAGGCCGAGTGGAGCTTCACCGACCTCGAGTTCCAGGACGTCGTGAACGGCGGCCTGCTGAACGAGGTCGCGGCCACGGTCGCCGCCGGTGCGAGCCCCGCCGCCGCCCGCAAGTGGTGGACGGGCGAGCTCACCCGACTCGCGAACGCGAGCGAGACGGATGCCGCGTCGCTGGCCTCGCCCGAGCACGTCGCCGAACTCGCCGCCCTCGTCGAGGCCGGCACGCTCACCGACCGTCTCGCCCGCCAGGTGCTCGAGGGGGTCGTGGCCGGCGAGGGCTCGCCGCAGCAGATCGTCGACGCCCGCGGGCTCGCCGTCGTCTCCGACGACGGCGCCCTCATCGCGGCGATCGACGAGGCGCTCGCGGCGCAGCCCGATGTGCTCGCGAAGATCCGCGACGGCAAGGTGCAGGCCGCCGGTGCGGTCATCGGCGCCGTCATGAAGGCGATGCAGGGCAAGGCGGATGCCGCACGCGTCCGCGAGCTTGTGCTCGAGCGCGCGGCCGCCGCGGAGTAGTCGCCGCACTCCCGCGGGAGCCGGTGCCGAGTCCTCGGCACCGGCTCTCAGCCGTTTCGGGGCCGCGCTCGGTACGATCGCCTTCCCCACCAGGATTGACGAGGACAGCATGGGATTCTTCGACCGACTCTTCGGCGCTCCCGAGGAGCGCCCCGCCGCCCAGCCCGCCCCGCGGGCCCGAGCCCTGAGCGACGACGAGCTCGCGGTCGAGCGCTACCGCTACCTGCTGCGCACGGCCCCGCCCGAGTCCATCGAGCAGGTGCACGCCGAGGCCTTCGCGAAGCTCACGCCCGAGCAGCGCCAGCAGGTGTTCCAGGCCCTCAGCGAGCAGGCGCCGGCGGGGGAGCGCCTCGTGTCCGACGAGCCCAGCGCGCTCGCCCGGGCGGCCACGCGCCAGGAGCTCCGGGCTCCGGGCAGCATGGAGCGCGCGTTCCAGGGCGGCGGGCGCGGCGCGGCCGCCGCGGCGGGCGGTCCTTCGTTCGGACAGATGCTCGGCGGGTCCATGCTCGGCACCATTGCGGGCGTGGTGGTCGGCTCGGCGATCGCCCAGGCCTTCCTGCCCGACCCCGGCGCGTTCGAGGCCGGTGGCGAGGGCTCGGCCGATCAGGGCGGCGACGCCGGGGCCGATCAGGGCGGTGACGCCGGCTCGGTCGATGCCTCGGGCGCGGATCAGGGCGGCTTCGGCGACGGCGGCTTCGGTGACTTCGGCGGCGGCGATTTCGGCGGCGGCGACTTCGGCTTCTGACCGCCGGGCCGGCGATGTCGGCGGCGGGGGATAGGGTCGCAGCATGAGCAAGCAGGACGGCTCGTCGAGGCAGGTCACCACCGGCCCCGTCGACGACTCCGGCACCCCCATCCTCCACGTCGACATGGACGCGTTCTTCGTCTCCGTCGAGCTGCTGAGCCGACCCGAGCTGCGCGGCAAGCCCGTGCTGGTCGGCGGCACGGCCGGGCGAGGGGTGGTGTCGGCGGCGAGCTACGAGGCGCGCCGCTACGGCGTGAACTCCGCGATGCCCATGTCGGTCGCCCTGCAGCGCTGTCCGAACGCCATCGTCCTCCGGGGCGACTACCGCAAGTACAGCGAGTATTCGCGTCGGGTGCTCACGATCTTCGAGTCGGTCACCCCGCTCGTCGAGCCGCTCTCGATCGACGAGGCGTTCCTCGACGTCTCGGGGGCTCGGCGACTGCACGGCAGTCCGGCCGAGATCGCCTGGAGCATCCGCGAGCGCGTGCGGGCCGAGACCGGGCTCACCTGCTCGGTCGGCGTCGCGGCCTCCAAGTACGTCGCCAAGGTGGCCTCCGGTCGGGCGAAGCCCGACGGCATGCTCGTCGTCCCCGCCGACGAGACGGTCGCGTTCCTCCACCCGCTGCCGGTGTCCGCGCTCTGGGGCGTCGGCCGGGTCACCGAGCAGTCGCTCGCGAAGCTCGGCCTGCACACCGTCGGCGACGTCGCGGCCATGCCGCCCGAGGCGCTCGAGCGCGCGGTCGGGCCGGCGCTGGCCGAGCGCCTGCTCCGCCTCGCCAACGGCGACGACCCGCGCGAGGTGTCGACGCACCGCGTCGAGAAGTCCATCGGGCACGAGACGACCTTCGGGCACGATCTCGCCGATCCCGCCGAGATCCGGCGTTCCCTGCTCGACCTCTCGGGCAACGTCGCGGTCCGGCTGCGACGGGCGGGCATGGTGGCACGAACGGTCGTGCTGAAGCTGCGCTACGACGATTTCCGCACGATCACGCGCTCGCGAACGCTCGCCGAACCGACCGATGTCGCCCGTCGCATCTACGACGAGGCAGTCGAGGCGATGTCCGGGCTCGTCGGCCGGGGCGAGCGGGTGCGACTCATCGGGGTGCGGGGCGAGCAACTCCGGCCCGCGGACGGCGGTTTCGCACTGTGGGACCCCGACGAAGAGTGGCGCGATGCCGAGCGCACGATCGATCAGGTCGTGGCGAAGTTCGGCACGGGTGCGGTGAAGCCAGCGGCGCTCGTGGGGCGCGCGCCCGAGCGATCGGCGGCGGGCGCGCGATTCAGGCAGCCGTTCGAGGGCGGCGATCGCCCGGCCGACCACTGAAGCGGCGCACCGGGCCGAGCGCAAGCCCTGGAGTCCGATCGTCGGCGCGGGTACCGTGGTCGCATGGCTGAATTCGTGCTCGACCTCGCAGAGAACGTCGCCGGTGTCGGCGTCAAGACCTCCTACGGAGACGCCGTCGACCTCGACGGCACCACGGTGATCCCCGTCGCGCTGGGCTGGTACGGCTTCGGCGGCGGCTCGGGCACCGACGACGAAGGGCAGTCCGCCTCGGGCGGGGGTGGCGGCGGCGCATCCATTCCGCTCGGCGCATACGTCGCCCGCGGTGGCGGCGACGTCCGCTTCGAGCCGAACCTCATCGGTCTGCTGCTCGCCGCGACGCCCCTCGTGTGGGTCGCCGGCAAGGCGCTGAAGGGCGTCATCCGCGCGTTGAAGCGCTGAGCGACGCGCACGACGCACGTCGCGCCGCGACGACGTGCGACGACGCCGGTCGGCCCATGCCGGCCGGCGTCCGCGTATACTCGTGCTCGAACACGGGAGTCCGGTGAGCCGGGCTGAGAGGAAGGTGCTCCAACCTTCGACCGTCGAACCTGATCTGGGTCATGCCAGCGCAGGGAGATCGATCTCTTCAATCCCGTGCCGCTTTCCACTGAAGAAAGGGCACGTACAGTGCACGCGAACGCGAACCAGCAGTCCACCATCGAGCGGCCCGCCAAGCGGGCCCGCGACCTGCGCTGGCGGGTCGTCGACATCGTCGTCGCCGCCGTCATCGGCGTCGCGACGGGCCTCCTCTTCCTGCTCTGGAACAACCTCGGCTACGCCTGGTTCTCCGCAGCCGACGCCCTCACCCCCGGCCTCGGCGGCATCGCCGTCGGCATCTGGCTCATCGGCGGCGTCCTCGGCGGGCTCATCATCCGCAAGCCCGGTGCGGCGCTGTTCGTCGAGCTCCTCGCAGCCGTCGTCTCCGCCCTCGTGGGAAACCAGTGGGGCATCGAGACGCTCTACTCGGGCATCGCGCAGGGCCTCGGCGCCGAGCTGGTCTTCGCGCTCTTCGCCTACCGCCGCTTCGGCCTCGTGCCCGCGATCCTCGCGGGCGCGGCCGCCGGCGCCGCGGCCTGGCTGCTCGAGCTCTTCACCTCCGGCAACCTCCAGAAGTCGCCCGAGTTCCTCGGCCTGTACTTCACCACGATCGTGATCTCCGGCGCGGTGCTCGCCGGTGTCCTCGGCTGGATCATCGTGCGCGCGCTGGCCGCGACGGGGGCGCTCAGCCGCTTCGCCGCCGGACAGGACGTGACCCAGCGGGTATGAGCGGCACGGTGAGCGGGCGCGTAGCGCCCGCGGGCGTCGAGGCCCGCGGCTGGGGCTGGCGGCACGCCGGCCGCCGTCGCTGGGCGATCGACGGGCTCGACCTCAGCATCGCGCCGGGGGAGCGGGTGCTGCTCGTCGGACCTTCGGGCAGCGGCAAGTCGACGGTGCTCCACGCCCTTGCCGGCGTGAACGGCGGGGCAGAGGAGGGCGAGTCGGTCGGCGAACTGCTCATCGACGGCCTCCACCCGGCCGATCGACGCGGACGGTCGGGCCTCGTGCTGCAGGACCCTGACTCGCAGGTGGTGCTCTCGAGGCTCGGCGACGATGTCGCATTCGGCTGCGAGAACCTGGGCGTCGAGCGGTCGGAGATCTGGGCCCGCGTCCGGGACGCGCTGGATGCGGTCGGCCTGCAGCTGCCGCTGGATCATCCGACGAGCCGGCTCTCCGGCGGGCAGAAGCAGCGGCTCGCCCTCGCGGGGGCGATCGCGATGCAGCCCGGCCTGCTCCTCCTCGACGAGCCGACGGCGAACCTCGATCCGGCCGGGGTCGCCGAGGTCCGCGACGCCGTATCCCGCGTGCTCGATCGCACGGGGGCGACCCTCGTCGTCGTCGAGCACCGCGTCGACGTCTGGCACCGGCTCGTCGAGCGGATGGTGGTCCTCGGTCGCGACGGCCGGGTGATCGCCGACGGCCGGCCGGCCGAGGTGCTGGTGTCCGCGCGCAGCGAACTGCTCGCGGCCGGCGTCTGGGTGCCCGGCGAGCCGCTCGAAGTCGGTTCGGCGCGCGCCGTCGCGATGCCGGACGACGATCCGCTGCTGCTCGGGCACGAGCTGACCATCGGCCGCTCCGCCGGTCGGCCCCTGCTCGCCGAAATCGAGCTCGCCGTCCCGGCCGGCGCCTCGACCGTGCTCACCGGGCCGAACGGGGCGGGCAAGTCGACGCTCGCACTGACGATGGGCGGCCTGATCCGGCCGCTCGCCGGCCGGGTCGCCGCGGCGCCTTCCCTCGCGAGGGGGCTCGGCGCCGATCCGGCGCGCTGGCGCTCCCGCGAGCTGCTGAGTCGGATCGGCACCGTGTTCCAGGAGCCGGAGCATCAATTCGTCGCCCGGACGGTGCGGGCCGAGCTCGGTGTCGCGCTCCATGCGCTCGGCGCGAAGGACTCGGCGGCGCGCATCGATCCGGTGCTCGAGCGCCTCCGGCTCGACCATCTCGCCGAGGCGAACCCGTTCACGCTCTCCGGCGGCGAGCAGCGCCGGCTCACGGTCGCCTCCGTCCTCGTCGCCCGCCCCGGCGTCGTGATCCTCGACGAGCCCACGTTCGGCCAGGACCGGCTGACCTGGATCGAGCTCGTCCGGCTCGTGCGTGAGCTCACCGACGACGGCGTCGCCGTGCTCTCGGTGACGCACGACTCGGCGTACCGCGAGGCGCTCGGCGACGTCAGGTACGCCCTCGGCGCCGATGCTCTGGCAGCAGGCAGGGCGGCATGACGGGCCGGGTCGGGCGTGCCCAGCCGGTCACGACGATCGTCGGCCGGCCGCCGATCAGCCCTTCCGAGGAGGGGACGGATGCCTCGCGGCGCCCCCGCCTGCGGTTCCTGCCCCGGGTGAATCCCGTCACGAGGCTCGCCGCCGCGATCCTCGTGACGACGCCGCTGCTCTTCACGATCGACTGGCTGAGCGCCGCGATCGCCCTCGTGCTGCAGCTCGCGCTCTTCCTGGCCGCCGGGGTGCGGCCGTCGGCCATGTTGCGACGCTGCTGGCCGATCCTCGTGGCGGCGCCGCTCGCCGGCGTGTCCATGCTGCTCTACGGGCGTCCGGCGGGCACCGAGTACTGGAGCTTCTGGCTCGCGCGAATCACCGACGGCTCGATCGAGCTCGCGATCGCCGTCACGCTGCGCGTCCTCGCCATCGGTCTGCCCGCGGTGCTGCTCTTCCTCGACGTCGACCCGACCGAGCTCGCCGACGGCTTGGCCCAGGTGTGGCGGCTGCCGTCGAGGTTCGTCCTCGGCGCGCTTGCCGGAGCGCGCCTCATCGGGCTGTTCCTCGACGACTGGCGGGCGATGGCGATGTCGCGGCGCGCCCGTGGCATCGGCGATCACGGCGCCGTGCGGCGCTTCGCGACGATGGCGTTCGCGCTCCTGGTCCTCGCCATCCGGCGCGGTTCGAAGCTCGCGACGGCGATGGAGGCTCGGGGGTTCGGCGCGCGGACCGCGCGGAGCTGGGCCCGCCCATCGACGGTCGGCGCGGCCGATGCCGTGCTTCTCGCCATCGCCCTCGCGGTGGCCGCGTGCGCGATCGGCGGTGCGATCCTCGCCGGCACCTTCCACCCGGTGTGGTCGTGAGCGCGGCGATGCCCGCGCCCAGCGCGGCGGCGCTCGCCCGCGTCCACGAGCTGCTCCGGCGCCGTCGGCCGTCCCTCGTGGCGATCGACGGGCCGAGCGGTGCGGGGAAGACGACGCTCGCCGAGTCCGTGGCGGCCGAGTGGTGTCGCCGTCCGGTGCTCGTCCACCTCGACGAGGTGTACCGCGGGTGGGAGGGGCTCGACGAGGGCGCCGAGGAGCTTCGTCGCCACCTCGTGCCGGCGATCCAGGCCGGGCGGGTCGGCCGGGTCCGCGGGTGGGACTGGTCGCGTTCGCGCGTCGTCGACGGGCGCAGCTTCCGTCCGGGTCGCCCGCTCCTCATCGAGGGGTGCGGCGCCTTCGCCGCGGTCGCCGACCAGCCCGGGGCGGTGCGCATCCTGGCCGCTGCGCCGCTCGGCGAACGGCGCGGCCGCGCGCTCCGGCGCGACGAGGGCGCCTTCGACCCGTACTGGGAGCTGTGGGAGACCCAGTGGCGGCGCCACCTCTCGCGCGGGCGGGGCGGGGTCGTTCCCGACCTCGTCATCCGCGCCTGATGGCGCGCGCTCTCCCGCGGACGCGGCACCGGGGCTACGGTAGTGCCATGACTGCAGACAGCGCACCCGCCGAATACCTCGCCGAGTTCGTCGACGGCCCTCTGGAAGGCGAGTTCGACCGTCGCGCCCTCGTGGGCGACGGGTCGGAGGCCCGGATCGGCATGGTGGCTGCGGTCGACGGCCTCGAGTCCCTGTTCTGGTACGACCGCATCGACGAGCGTGAGGTGGCCGGGGAGCTCCGGGCACGATTCCGATTCGACCCGAGCGATTCCGACCCCGTCGAGGCCGACGAGGAGAACGACTGAGCCGAGCGGCGCGGCGTCGACGGCCTCCGCGCGGACTCAGCGGGCCTGCTGGCCCTCGATGAACGCGCCGATGATGGCGCCGGGGTTCAGCAGCCGCCACATCGGGCCGGGATCGCCGATGGCCGTCTCGAGCCGCACCCCGGTCGACAGCGTCTCGCCGGCGACCGGCACGCGCACCTCGCCGACGATCCGATCCGCAGCAGCGGTCGAGAACGGCTCGACCACGAGCTCGGGGTCGCCGGGGGCCGCGCCCCACGCGCCGGCCTCCCGCGTCCCCGCGGCCAGCAGGGCGGAGCGCTCGCCCCAGGGCGCCCTGGCCTCGCCGTAGCGGCCGCCCTCGGTGATGACCGGCACCGCGGCCGAGGCCGCGGGAACGCTCTGCACGAAGCCCGCGATCGCCGGGTCCAGCGTCTCGTAGTCGGGCATCCGCACGAAGGCGACCACCGCGTCCTCCGCATCGTCGGCAGCCCCGAGCGGCGCACGGCCCACGAAGACGAGGCCGGCCTGGTCGGTGTAGCCGCGGACGATCGCGTCCACCCCGTCGTCGCCGGCGTGGTCGACCGTCAGGGGGATGTCGCGCTCGCCCGGCAGGGTCGTGCCGTCGACGATCGAGGCGATGGTCGGCTGCGCGAGTGCCAGCGCCGCGAGTCGGGCGACGTCTTCGGCGGTGCCGACGCTGCCGCCTGAGAGTCCCGTCGCATCGGCGACGCGGAGCGTCTCGAAGCCGTGCTCCTCGAGCCATCCGTTCGCGCGCTCCACGTAGGCATCGACGCTGCCGAACGCCCACCGGGCGAGCGTGTCCGCGTGATTGTTGCTGCTCGCGAGGAGGACGGCCCGGGTCACGTCGCGCTGCGACCAGCGATCGCCGGGGGAGACGGGGAGCGTGCGGGTGCCGTCCTTCTCGGCCTGCAGGTACTCGCTGTAGTCCTGCGGTCCGATGGTCAGCTCCGCGCCGGCCCTGTCGGCGGGGAACGGCAGCGCCTCGCTCGTCACGAGCACCGTCACGAGTTTCGCGGCGGCGCCGATCGGCAGCGGCGCGGGGTCGCCCGCGGTCGCCAGCACGACCGGCTCCTCCGCCACGCGCGCGACCGCGCTCGCCCCATCGCCGGGGAGTGCGAGCGACGACGGCGACTGGACCGCGGGCGGAGCAGCGGCGACCACCTGCACCTCGGGCAGCGGCCCGAGCAGCATGGCCGGAGCGTAGACGCCGACGCCGAGGATCGCGATCGCTCCGGCGACGATGCCGATCGTGCGGCCGGGCGAGAAACTCATGGCACCAGGCTACCGGCGTGCGCCTGCGACTCCGCTCGACGGCGCCGGGCGTCGCTCAGGCCCAGCCGAGCTCGTGCAGTCGCTCGTCGTCGATGCCGTAGAAGTGCGCGATCTCGTGCACGAGCGTGACGTGGATCTCGTCGCGCAGGGTCTCCTCGTCGTCGCAGATCGCCAGCAGCGGTTCGCGGTAGAGGATGATCCGATCGGGCATCTCGCCGAAGCCGTAGCGGTCGCGGTCGGTGAGCGCCGTGCCGTCGTAGAGGCCGAGCAGGTCGAGCGATCCGTCCTCGGGCCGATCCTCGACGACGAACACGACGTTCTCGAGCCCGTCGACCATGTCGTCGGGCAGTTGGTCGAGCTCGTCGACCACGATGCGTTCGAAGGCCTCGGCGTCGAGTTCCATGCGTGCTCCTCACCCGGATGCAGCGATGGCCCCGACGCGGTGTCGGGGCCATCGGATGGGGTGAGTAACGGGGCTTGAACCCGCGACCTCCTGGACCACAACCAGGCGCTCTACCAACTGAGCTATACCCACCATGCGCCACCGCAGAACGCGGGAGGCAACTCCACGAGCTTACACCACGTCGGGCGTGAACTCGTCCACTACGGCGGCCGAGATCGCCTGCAACTCCTGGCTGGTGGGACCGGGGTCGGCGACGAAGACGGCGCGACGGTAGTAGCGCAGCTCGAGGATCGACTCGAGGATGTCGGCGAGGGCACGGTGCCCGCCGTGCTTCGCCGGCGCGTTGAAGTACGCGCGCGGGAACCAGCGCTTCGCCAGCTCCTTGATCGAGGAGACATCGACGTTGCGGTAGTGCAGGTGGGCGTCGAGCCGGGGCATGAACTTCGTCAGGAAGGCGCGGTCGGTGCCGATCGAGTTGCCGGCGAGGGGCGCCTTCTGCTCCTCGGGGACGTGCTGGAGCACGTACTCGAGCACCTGGTACTCGGCGTCGGCGAGCGAGACGCCGCTCGGGATCTCGTCGATGAGGCCGGACTCCGTGTGCATCGCGCGCACGAAGTCGTTCATGTGCTCGAGCGCGCTCGCATCGGGCTTGATGACGATGCTGATGCCGTCGTCGACGGGGTTCAGCTCGTAATCGGTGATGACGACGGCGATCTCGACCAGTTCGTCGACCTCGAGGTCGAGTCCGGTCATCTCGCAGTCGATCCAGACCAGTCGGTCGCTCGCGCTTGCCATGCGGCGAGTCTACCGGCGAGCGGGGCGGCGGCCGGGAGCGGTCTCCGGAGGCGGTGCGCCGGCGTCCCCCCGGAGAGATTCGAACTCCCGACCAAGTGGGTAGAAGCCACCTGCTCTGTCCACTGAGCTACGGGGGGCCGGCACGACCGCCGAAGACAGCATAGCGAGCCCGGAGCCTCACCCCTCCGTCGGCACGTCGAGGCGGTCGGGGCTGGGAGCGCTCGGGGCGTCCGCCGCGCGACGCCTGAGCGAGAGCGCGACGAGCGGGAACACGAGCACCGAGAGCATGCCGGCGCCGACGAGCGCCGCCGCCGTGCCGCTCGGCAGTTCGCCGCGATCGACGCCGATCGCGGTCACCGCGACGATGATCGGCAGGCCGGTCGCGCCGAAGAGCAGGGTCGCGCCGCGGTCCCGCCAGTCGCTTCCCTGCGGGGCGGCGAGCATGGAGGGGACGCCTCGCACGACGAGCAGGAGCAGCACGAAGATGGGGAGCAGGAGCAGGTTCCGCGGGTCCGAGGTGAGGCCGGCGAGGTCGAAGGTCACGCCCGTGTTGATGAAGAAGATCGGCACGAGGAAGCCGTAGCCGATCGCTTCCAGCTTGCGCTCGATGAGCTCCGTGTCCGGCTCGGGTGCGCCGTTCAGCAGCAATCGGTACAGCACACCCGCCGCGAACGCGCCGAGCAGCATGTCGAGGTCGAGCACCGTGCTGAGCGCGACGAGGGCGGCGAGGATGAGCAGCACGAGTCGCACCGCAAACTGTCCGCTCGTGCGCAGCGTCGCGGTGATGACTCGGTGCAGGCGACGACCGGCGCCGCTCGCGGCGGCCCAGATCGCGAGACCCGTGATCACCGCGAACGCGAGCAGGACGAGGGTCGCGACGCCGGGCGCGCGCCCGCTGAGGAAGAGCGAGATCGCGATGAGCGGGCCGAACTCGCCGACGGCGCCGATCGCGAGAACGCCGATGCCGAAGGGAGTGCGCAGCTCGCCGGCGTCGCGGAGCACCGGCATGATCGTGCCGAGCGCGGTCGAGGTGAGCGCGATGCCGATGAATGCGGCGGCTGGCAGGGACGGGGCGAGGAGGGCGGCGATGCCGACGCCGGCGCAGAGCGACACGATCCAGCCGATGGTCGCGCGGCGCAGCGGCCGGCCCCGGATCGTGCGCAGGTCGATCTCGTTGCCGGCCAGGAAGAACAGCATGGCGAGGCCGAAGTCGGCGAGCATGCCCGTGAAGTCGTCGGGCCGGATCCAGCCGAGCAGCGAGGGGCCGAGCACGAGGCCGAGCACGATCTCGAAGACCACGAGCGGGATCGCGACGAGCCTGCCGACGCCGCGGACGAGCAGCGGCGCGGCGACCGCGACGGCCGGGAAGAGCACGAGCGTGCCGATCGAAACATCCATGGTTCCCCCTCCGGCGCCGATCGCCCGGGACCGGCGTATCCGATGCCGCGGGCGCTGCGCTGTCGCCGAGCGTAGCGCGCGGCCGCGTAGCACGGCCGAAACACGCGAGCGCTAGGGTCGAGGCATGCGAGCGATGCAGGCCACGATCATCGAGGAACTCCATGTCCGCCCCCGGATCGACGCAGCCGAGGAGGTCGCGGAACGGGTGCGGTTCCTGCAGGACTACCTGCGCCGAACGGGGGCTGCCGGCCTGGTGCTCGGCATCAGCGGCGGGCAGGACTCCTCGCTCGCCGGCCGGCTCTGCCAGCTCGCAGTCGAGGGCCTGCGGGCGGACGGGCTCGAGGCGAGCTTCGTCGCCGTGCGCCTGCCCTATCGCGTGCAGCACGACGAGGCCGACGCGCAGCTCGCGCTGGACTTCATCCGCCCCGACGAGCGGGTCGTCTTCGACATCGGTCGTGGCGTCGACGGCGTCGACGAGGAGTACGCCGATGCGCTCGGCACCGAGTTGAGCGACTTCGGCAAGGGCAATGTGAAGGCCCGGATGCGCATGATCGCGCAGTACGCGATCGCGGGCGAGCGCCGGATGCTGGTCGTCGGCACCGACCATGCCGCCGAAGCGGTCACCGGCTTCTTCACGAAGTTCGGGGACGGCGGTGCGGATCTGCTTCCGCTCACCGGCCTCACCAAGCGCCAGGGGCGCTCGCTGCTCGAGGTGCTCGAGGCGCCCGAGCGGCTCTACCTGAAGATTCCCACGGCGGATCTCCTCGACGACGACCCGGGCCAGTCCGACGAGGCGAATCTCGGGCTGAGCTACCGCGATCTCGACGAGTACCTCGAGGGTGGGGAGGTCGATGACGCGGTCGCCGAGCGCATCGAGGCCCGCTATCTGCAGACCCGGCACAAGCGCGAGACCCCGGCGTCGAAGTTCGACGACTGGTGGCGGTAGCCGCTGCGCCGGGCGACTCGAGCGCAGAATGAGGAAGCCCCGTCGGACCGGTTCGGTCCGACGGGGCTTCTTCCGTGGTGGTTTGCGGCACGCGGCCGCCGCCGAGTGGGCGCGCTCAGCGCGCCGAGTCGCTGGGGGCGAGGGGAGTCGTGGCAGCGGACTCCGGTACGGACGACGACTGAGCCGCGGTCGCCACGGGAACGGTGCGGGCGTCCGCCACCGCGTCACTGTCGCGGAACCGCTCGTGATGCTGCGTCGCGACCCAGGCGTCCTGCTCGTCCATGACCGACTGCTCCGGCGCCTGGCGCTGCGAACGCCACCGCTCGAGATCGTTCTGGAACTGGCGCTTGGTGCGTGAAGGACGGCGCTGCCATTCGAGCAGGCGGTCGCGGAACTCGGCCACCGCGGGGTCGAGCTGGTACCCGAACGTCGCGGAGGCGCGCTTGAGCTCGTGCAGCTGGTGCGCCGACCAGTTCGCGGCGACATCGGCACCGCGGATCGGAAGGGTCCGGACGAGAATGTCCGCCTGCCCGACCGCGCGGTCGGCCAGCACCTGCTCCTGCGGAGTCAGGGAGTTCCAGACGGATGCCTCGGTCGCCGCATCGACGAGCGCGGCGATCGCGGCCGTCTTGAGCTCGCGGTCGCGTTGGGCGACCACTCGCTTGACCGCTCCGCTGGCGATCCACGCCGCGAGCAGACCGGCGGCGAGCACCGCGAAGAAGAGCACGACGGCCGAGAAGACCGCGGGCCGCGAAGCGCTCGAGTCGAGCCAGGAGATGAGATCAGTCCACCACTGCATGAGCGCAGCGTAACCGGCGCTCCGGCGTGCGCTCGCACGTGCGCGCGGCGTGCCATGAAGCCGCCACGCTCTGCTGCCGAATCAGCGGAAGACCTCGGCCGCGTCGCGGGGTGACCAGAACTCGCCGAGATCGATGCCCTGCCGCCCGCCCGGGAGCACCCGCCGCGAGCTGAAGCGTTCGACGCCGCCGATCTCGCGGCGGCGGATGTGGCCGAGCAGCGCGCCGTCGCTCGCCGCGACCCGCCACAGATCGGGTGCGGCCGCGGCGAAGTTCAGACCGGGGATGCGGTCGGGGAACGGCTCACGGATGGAGATGGTCATGGACATGTCGCTCCTCTCTTCGTGCAGCCGGCCCTGCGTCTGCTTCGAAGGTACGGGCGACCACCGACATCCGGACGGAACTGTCTCAGTCCCGCGCGGTGCCGTCGACGGCGAGCGGTTCGATGGCCGCGATCTCCGCCTCGTCCAGCGCCGGTGCGTCGAGCGCCGCGACGTTCTGCTCGAGTTGCTGCACGCTCGACGCGCCGATGATGGCGCTCGCGACCTGCGGCTGCCGCAGCACCCAGCTGAGGGCGAGCTGGGCGAGCGTCTGCCCGCGGCGCTGCGCGATCCCGTTCAGGGCGCGGGCGCGCTCGAGGTACGTCTCGCCGATTCGCTCCGCGCTCAGGAAGCGGCTCGTCGCCGCGCGTGAGTCCGCGGGGATCGCCCCGTCGAGGTAGCGGTCGGTGAGGAGCCCCTGCGCGAGCGGCGAGTAGACGATCGCCGAGGCGCCCACCTCGTCGAGCACGGGCAGGAAGCCGCGCTCGATGTGGCGGTCGAACATGGAGTAGCTCGGCTGGTGCAGGGTGAGCGGCACGCCCTCCGCGGCGAGCGCCTCGGCGGCACGCGCGGTCTCCTCCGGCGAGTAGTTGGAGACGCCGACGTACAGCGCCTTGCCCCGGCGGACCGCCGTGGCGAGGGCGCCCATCGTCTCCTCGATCGGGGTGTCGGGGTCCGGGCGGTGCGAGTAGAACACGTCGACGTAGTCGAGTCCGAGTCGAGCGAGGCTCTGGTCGAGCGAGGCGAGCACGTGCTTGCGGGAGCCCCACTCGCCGTACGGTCCCGGCCACATGTCGTAGCCCGCCTTGCTCGAGACGATGAGCTCGTCGCGGTACCGGCCGAGCCCGGTGGTGAGGATCCGGCCGAAGTTCGTCTCCGCCGAGCCGGGCGGCGGCCCGTAGTTGTTGGCGAGGTCGAAGTGCGTGATGCCGAGGTCGAAGGCGCGGTGCACGATCGCGCGCTGCCGATCGAGCGGCCGCGCGTCGCCGAAGTTGTGCCAGAGCCCGAGCGAGAGCGACGGCAGGCGGAGCCCGCTCCGCCCCACGCGGCGGTAGGGCATGCGGTCGTAGCGCGCGGAGCCGGCGATGTGGGTCATGCCCTCATCCTGGCCGATCCGAGCGGCGACGGGGGACACCGGGATCTCGATCGCATCGCCCGGTTCGCGACGCTCGTCCCCAACGGCGCGCGCCAATCGGAGACTCTCCACAGAAGCAGGCTCTGGGGCCCTCAGAGCGCGCGGTCCCGAGCAGGCTGAATCGCACGCGGCATCCGGGGCGATCCCGGCACGAGCGCCCCGGATGCCGCCAGGGCGCCGGCTGGCGGCGCCCGGAGAGCGAGGAGACCATGAACGAGGACAACATCGCCGTGACCGGGATCGTCGGCAGCGACCCGCGAACCTATGTGACGGCGAAGGGGGTGCCGATCGTGTCGTTCCGGCTCGCGTCGTCGCGACGCGTGTTCGATCGCGAGCGGGGCGAGTGGCACGACGGCGAGACCAACTGGTACACCGTGTCGGCCTTCCGGCGGTTGGCCGATCACGTCGGCTTCTCGGTGCGCAAGGGCGAGCACGTCGTCGTCACCGGACGGCTGCGCATCCGGGCCTGGCAGACCGCGGAACGGCAGGGCACCACAGCGGAGATCGATGCCGAGGCGATCGGCCACGACCTGAACTGGGCGATGACCCGCCCCCGGCGCATCCAGCCCGGGCCGAACGACGGCGCCCGGCAGAACGGCGAGACGGTGCGCGAGGACCGCGAGGCCGACGCGGTCGGATTCGCGTCTGAGGCACGCGACTCGCGCACCGAGCAGCTCGAGGAGCTCGAGGAGGGGGAGCTCGACGCGGCGTTCGACGAGGCCTTCCAGGCCCTCGCCGGCCCGAGCACCTAGACTCGTGGGGTGCGGCGATCGCCGCCCCGAGCGAGGAGCGAGCGATGCGACGGCGAGCGAGTCAGGTGACGGGTGCAGCGGCGCTGACGTTCGCGACCGCGGTCCTCCTGGCCGGATGCTTCGGGGGCGCCCCGAGCCCGAGCGACAGCGCACGGCCGAGCCCTGACGCGAGCACCCCGCCGACCGCGGTCGAGCCACTCGTGCTGCAGCCCGACGCCTCGGCCGACGAGAACCTGCCCTTCTTCGATCAGGTGAACACCGGCGTCGTCGCCGCGAATGCCGCCGCGGGCGGGCGCGACTTCATCGACGCCCTCGTCGCGGCCGGGTTCGACAAAGCGGCGATGTCGGTGACGGCCGACCAGACGACGCTCGGCGAGCCCGCCGACTCGATCCAGTTCGCCGTCGCGTTCCAGGGCGCCTGCCTGGTCGGTCAGTACGGCCCGAAATCGGGCGGCTACCACGGAGCGGTGCGCCCGGTGCTCGGCGACGGCGGATGCCTCATCGGACAGACCCGGCCCATAGACTGGTAGGCGACATGGCTGAATACATTTACTCGATGGTGCGCGCCCGCAAGGCGGTCGGCGACAAGGTCATTCTCGACGACGTGACGATGGCGTTCCTCCCAGGAGCGAAGATCGGTGTCGTCGGCCCGAACGGGGCGGGAAAGTCCACGATCCTGAAGATCATGGCCGGACTCGACCAGCCCTCCAACGGCGAGGCCCGGCTCACGCCCGGCTTCTCGGTGGGCATCCTCATGCAGGAGCCCGAGCTCGACGAATCGAAGACGGTGCTCGAGAACGTCCAGGAGGGCGTCGGCCCGATCAAGGGCAAGATCGACCGCTTCAACGAGATCTCGCTCCTGATGGCCGAGCCCGACGCGGACTTCGACGCCCTGCTGGCGGAGATGGGCACGCTGCAGGAGGAGATCGACGCGGCTGACGCGTGGGACCTCGACTCGCAGCTGGAGCAGGCGATGGACGCACTGCGATGCCCGCCGGGCGACGAGCAGGTGTCGGTGCTCTCCGGCGGTGAGAAGCGTCGTGTCGCGCTCTGCAAGCTGCTGCTGCAGAAGCCCGACCTGCTGCTGCTCGACGAGCCGACCAACCACCTCGACGCCGAGAGCGTGCTGTGGCTCGAGCAGCACCTCGCCAAGTACCCCGGCGCTGTGCTCGCCGTCACCCACGACCGGTACTTCCTCGACCACGTCGCGGAGTGGATCTGCGAGGTCGACCGCGGTCGCCTCTACCCCTACGAGGGCAACTACTCGACGTACCTCGAGAAGAAGGCCGAGCGCCTCGAGGTGCAGGGCAAGAAGGACCAGAAGCTCCAGAAGCGCCTGCGCGAGGAGCTCGACTGGGTCCGCTCCAACGCGAAGGGGCGCCAGGCGAAGTCGAAGGCGCGCCTCGCCCGCTACGAGGAGATGGCGGCCGAGGCCGAGCGCACGCGCAAGCTCGACTTCGAGGAGATCCAGATCCCGCCGGGCCCGCGTCTGGGCGACATCGTCCTCGAGGCCAAGAACCTGCAGAAGGGCTTCGGCGACCGCAAGCTGATCGACGGTCTGAGCTTCTCGCTGCCGCGCAACGGCATCGTGGGCATCATCGGCCCGAACGGCGTCGGCAAGACCACGCTCTTCAAGACGATCGTCGGCCTGGAGCCGCTCGACGCCGGCGACCTGAAGATCGGCGACACGGTCAAGATCTCCTACGTCGATCAGAGCCGTGGCGGCATCGACCCGAAGAAGACCCTCTGGGAGGTCGTCTCCGACGGGCTCGACTACATCCAGGTCGGCAAGACCGAGGTGCCGAGCCGGGCCTACGTCTCGACCTTCGGCTTCAAGGGCCCCGACCAGCAGAAGCCGGCGGGCGTGCTCTCGGGCGGTGAGCGCAACCGCCTGAACCTCGCGCTCACCCTCAAGCAGGGCGGCAACCTCCTCCTGCTCGACGAGCCCACGAACGACCTCGACGTCGAGACCCTCTCGAGCCTCGAGAACGCGCTGCTCGAGTTCCCCGGCTGCGCCGTGGTGATCACTCACGACCGGTGGTTCCTCGACCGCATCGCGACGCACATCCTCGCCTACGAGGGCACCGAGGAGGACCCCGCGAACTGGTACTGGTTCGAGGGCAACTTCGAGGCGTACGAGGCGAACAAGGTCGAGCGCCTCGGTGCCGACGCCGCGAAGCCGCACCGCTCCACCTACCGCAAGCTCACCCGCGACTGACATGCGGCTGCACGTGCCGACCCCGCTCCGCTGGAGCGACCTGGACGCGTACGGGCACGTCAACAACGCCCGGATGCTGAGCCTCCTCGAGGAGGCTCGCATCCAGGCGTTCTGGGTGAACGACGACGGCTCCGTCGAGCACGCCGTGGGCGCGTCCACGGCCGTGCTCGACGCGACGCCCGGGGCGACGACGGTCACGCTCATCGCCAGGCAGGAGGTCGAGTACCTCGCGCCGATCCCGTACCAGCGGCTCCCGCTCGACATCGAGCTCTGGATCGGCCACATGGGCGGGGCGAGCCTCGACGTCTGCTACGAGGTGTACTCGCCGCTCGGAGCCGAACCGCGCACGCTCTACACGCGAGCCTCGACGACGATCGTGCTCGTCGACGCTGCGAGCGAGCGCCCTCGGCGCATCACCGACGACGAGCGCGCGGCCTGGGAGCCGTACCTCGAAGCCCCGGTCGCGTTCCGGCGAGGCTGAGCGAGTCGCGGCTCACCGCTCCAGCGGAGTCTCGCTGAAGCCGCCCTCCCAGACGGCTCGGCTCCCGGACTCGCCGATCGCGACGAGCGTGATGACGGTCCCGGTTCCGACGGCGAGGCTCGCGACGATCAGCACGAGGGACGCGGCGACGCTCGCCCCGCGTCCCCTCGGCCGCCGTTCGAGGAGCGCCCAGGCGGACACCGCCACCGCGACGACGAGCGATCCGACGAGCCACGGCACGATCGACTCGCCCCGCGCGGTGTGGTCCTGGATGAGGGGCGCGGGCGGAACCCGCACCTCCAGCCATTTTCCGGCCTCGATGGTGACGAGGCCGAGCGGCAGCAGCAGTGCGGTCCCGATCAGGGCCGGCAGCCAGAGCGTCCGACGTGCGCGGGGCCACGCCGCGAGCACGACGAGCAGCAGCGCGCAGAGCGGAGTGAGCACGACGACGGCGTGCACGAGCAGCACGTGCAGCGGCAGTCCCGCAATCTCGTAGTCCACCGTGGGTCACCCGGAGACGACGACGCGATCCCCGTCGACCTCCACCGGGATCGCGGTCAACGGCTTCAAGGCGGGTCCCTGCAGCACGTCGCCGGTCGCAGCATCGAACTTCGATCCGTGGCAGGGGCAGTCGAACTCCGCACCCGCCGCGGCGACCACGCACTGCTGGTGGGTGCAGATGGCGCTGAACGCCATCACGGCCCCGGCGGTGCGTTGCGAGAGGAGGATCGCCTCCCCGTCGACCGTCGCCGCGACGCTGCCGCCGACGGGGACGTCCGCGAGCTTGGCGAGCTCGCTGCCCGGCGCGAGGGCCGGAGCGGACTCGCCCCCGCTCCCGCTGCCTGAGCCGGTGGTCGAGTCGGAGCCTCCGTCCGCGTCGCCGGACGGTGCGCCGCCGGTCGCGCAGGCGGCGAGCACCAGCGCTCCGCCGGATCCGCCGAGCGCGATGAGCGCGCGTCGGCTGAGTCGAGTGGCATCGGACATCGGCGACCTCCTCGTCCCCGACCTCGGCGGGCCGGTGAGGCGATTCTGCCCCAAGTCGACGGCCGGCGGAGGAATGCTCAGCGTGCGTCCAGCTCCCGGCGCGTCCCAGTCTGCACCGGCACCGGCACCGGCACCCGCATCCGCATCCGCACCGCCCGCAGCACCGGATCAGTCGAAGGAACCCGGGTTCGGCACCCGGACCATCCCCTCCTGGGCGACGCTCGCGACGAGCACGCCGTCTCGCGTGTAGATCCGGCCGAGCGACAGCCCTCGCCCGCCTGCCGCCGACGGCGACTCCTGCGTGTACAGCAGCCACTCGTCGACGCGCGCGTCGCGGTGCCACCACATGGCGTGGTCGAGGCTCGCGATCTTCAGGCCGGGCGTCGTCCAGGCGACGCCGTGGGCGCGCAGGATGGGCTCGAGGATCGAGTAGTCGCTCGCGTAGGCGAGTGCCGCACGGTGCTGGTTCGGGTCGTCGGGCAGCCGGCCGAAGGCGCGCATCCAGACCGCCTGCCGCGGCACCCGCTCGCCCTCGACCTCGAGGTAGATGGGGGAGGGGACGTGGCGCATGTCGAACGCCCGCTCGCTGGCCCAGTAGCGGGCGACGTCGTGGTCGACCTTGCCGAGCACGTCGGCGGTGGAGGGCAGGCTCTCCGGGTCCGGCAGATCGCTCGGCATCGCGAGCTGGTGCTCGAGCCCGTCGTCGCGGGTCTGGAATGACGCGATGAGCGAGAGGATCGGCTCGCCGTTCTGGAAGGCGTGCGTTCGCCTGGTGGAGAAGGACCGGCCGTCGTGCAGGCGGTCCACTGAGAAGGTGATCGGGTGCTCGACGTCGCCCGGGCGCAGGAAGTACCCGTGCATCGAATGGATGACCCGCTCGGGCTCGACCGTGTGCATCGCCGCCATGAGCGACTGGGCGAGCACCTGCCCGCCGAAGACGCGCCCGAGCGGCATCCACTGCGAGGGACCGGTGAAGATGTCCTCGGTGGTGCGCGCGCCCGTGGTCGTCAGGTGGAGCGTGCTCAGCAGTCCATCGATGGGTCCGTTCACCCGTGCCTCCAGCGAAAAGCTCCTGCGCGCTCCGGATCGAGCGCGCGGCGCGGACGTCCGGCCGCCGCCCCTTGGTAGTTTAGACAGGACATGGTTCAGCACTTCACGCTCGCCGACAGCCTGTCGCTCGGCGACCTGCACACGTATCTGCAGCGGGCAGCTCGCGTCGACGAGGGCTCGGTGCGGCTCATCGCCGGCTCCGGCATCCTCGCCGTGTACTCCGCGATCCTCTACCCCCGCGGCATCCTCGACGAGACGCCGACCGTGCTCGGTCTGCGCACGTTCGGGCTCGAGGAGACCGAGGACTTCGACATCGTCGTCCCGCTGCGCTCCCTCACCGATCGCATCGCCCGGGCGAAGGCCGACGTCGACCCCGAGGACCCGTCGCGGCCGGTGACCATGTCCCGCCCGCACGAGGTAAGCACGGTGACCTGGGCCGGCATCTCGCCGCCGCGCGGCGGCTGGCGCTCGATCGGCTCGACCGACGCCGCCACGCTCGAACGAGCCGCGCGCGCAGGCATCGACGAGGTCGCCGAGGCGATCCCGGACGGCACCGGCGAGCAGCTCGTGCAGCGGGTCCGCTCCGAGGTCTGGGGGCGCGGGGTCGAGGGGCTCGAGTACGTCCCCGCGGGTGCGGCGTTCGCGACGTTCAGCCTCGGCTTCCTGGGCGACGACGAGGTGTCGATGTTCGAGACCGGTCCGTGGACCAGGCTCTCGACGAAACGCGGCCACGTGCTCGTGCGCCAGCGTCCCTGGTCGCTGAAGAGCTGACCCCGGCTCAGCCCGCCGCGATCGCGCGCCCGGCGGCTCGCCCGCTGAAGAGGCAGCCGCCGAGGAAGGTGCCCTCGAGCGCGCGGTAGCCGTGCACGCCGCCCCCGCCGAAGCCGGCGGCCTCGCCGACCGCGTAGAGGCCGGGCACGGGCTCGCCGTCCGCGCCGAGCGCCCGCGAGGACAGGTCGGTCTGGATGCCGCCGAGCGACTTCCGCGTCAGCAGGTGCAGCTTCACCGCGATGAGCGGACCGTTGGCGGGGTCGACGAAGCGGTGCGGCGCGGCGACGCGGATGAGCTTGTCGCCGCGCGAGGCGCGCGCGCCCCGGACCGCCGCGAGCTGCGCATCCTTGCCGAAGTCGTTCTCGAGCGCCCGGTCGTGCGCGAGGACCTCGCGGGCGATGTTGGCGGTGTCGAGCTCGACGTCAGGGGAGCGGCGACCCATCTCGGCGAGGAGCTCGTCGAGGGTGTCGGCGACGATGAAGTCGGCGCCGTGCTCCTTGAACGCCTCCACGGGCGCCGGGGCGCCCGAGCCGAGCCGCTGGGCGAGCAGCTTCAGGTCCTTGCCTGTGAGATCGGGGTTCTGCTCGCTGCCGGACAGCGCGAACTCCTTCTCGATGATCTTCTGGGTGAGCACGAACCAGGAGTGCCCGTAGCCGGTCGCGACGAGGTGCTCGAGCGTGCCGAGCGTGTCGAAGCCGGGGAAGAGCGGCGCCGGCAGCCGCGAGCCCGTCGCGTCGAACCAGAGCGACGAGGGCCCGGGCAGGATGCGGATGCCGTGCAGCGGCCAGATCGGATCCCAGTTCTGGATGCCCTCGACGTAGTGCCACATGCGGTCGCCGTTCACGAGCCGGGCCCCGGCGTCGGCGGTGATCTGCAGCATTCGCCCGTCGACGTGGGCCGGCACGCCGGAGAGCAGCTCGGCCGGCGGGGTGCCGAGGCGCTCGGGCCAGAACTGCCGGACCAGCTCGTGGTTGCCGCCGATGCCGCCGCAGGCGACGACGACCGCGGGGGCGCGGACCTCGAACTCGCCCACCACGTCGCGATTGCTCGGCGCCCCGCGTTCCGCGTCGTCGTCGGCGAGGACCGCACCGCGCGCGCCGACGACGGCGCCGCCCTCGACGATGAGCTCGTCGACCCGGTGGCGGTGCCGGAACTCGACGAGGCCGGCCGCCTCGCCGGCCTTCACCCGGGCGACGAACGGGGCGAGCACGCCCGGGCCGGTGCCCCAGGTGATGTGGAAACGGGGCACCGAGTTGCCGTGCCCGAGCGCGCGGCCGTCACCGCGCTCCGCCCAGCCCACCACGGGGAAGAAGCGCACGCCCTTGCCGTGCAGCCAGTCGCGCTTCTCGCCGGCGGCGAACTCGAGGTAGGCCTCGGCCCAGCGGCGACCCCACTCGTCCTCCTCGCGGTCGAAGCCTGCGGTGCCGGCCCAGTCCTCGCTCGCGAGCTCGAGCGAGTCGCGGATGCCCATCCGCCGCTGCTCGGGGGAGTCGACGAGGAAGAGGCCGCCGAAGGACCAGTGCGCCTGCCCGCCGAGGCTCGCGGCGGGCTCCTGGTCGAGGATCAGCACGCGGCGGCCGGCATCGACCAGCTCGGAGGCGGCGACCAGGCCGGAGAGGCCGGCGCCGACGATGATCGCGTCGGGGGTGCGGTCGGATGCTGCCACGTGGACTCCTTCGTCGCTTCGGGTGGTGGCGGTGCAGGGCTCAGTCGTCGAAGGTGTTCACCATCGCGAATGCGGCTCGCTGCAGATAATCCCACAGCGTGGCCTCGGCGAGGGGCGGCAGCTCGAGAGAGTCGACGGCGCGGCGCATGTGCGCGAGCCATCGGTCGCGCGCGTCGGGGTTGACCTTGAAGGGCAGGTGCCGCATCCGCAGTCGCGGGTGGCCGCGCTCCTCGCTGTAAGTCCCGGGCCCGCCCCAGTACTGCTCGAGGAAGAGCTGCAGGCGCCTGGCGGCCGGACCCAGATCCTCCTCGGGGTACATCGGCTTCAGCACGGGATCGTCGGCGACGCCGCGGTAGAACTCGGCGACGAGCCGTTCGAAGGTGGGGCTGCCGCCGACCGACTCGTAGAAGGTCTGGCCGAGCCCGGGGCCGTGCTCGCTGCCGCGCAGCTGCACCCCGGCGGGCGGGAGCTTCGTCGGCTCGTTCGCTTCGCTCACAGCGTGGTCCCTTCGTCGTCGGCCGGGCGTCGCTTCGCGGCGCGAGACGGCTTCGCCTTCGGAGTGTACGGTTCGGCGCCGGGGACCACGGCGTTCGGCGCCGTCCGGGGCGGGCGAGCGCCCTTCACCCTGGTGACGCTGTCGAAGCCGGCGAGCACCACGGAGTTCATGCTCGGCAGCTTCACGCCCATCTCGTCGAGCGAGTGCTTCAGGCGGACGCGCAGCTCGCGCGCGACGTCGTCCTTCGAGGAGGTGCGCACCTTCATCACGATCCGGATGACGAGCGCTTCGGCGGAGATCGACTCGAGGCCCCAGATCTCCGGCTTCTCGAGGATTCGGCTGCGCCACTTGCTCGACTTCGCCATCTCGGTGGCGGTGCGCAGCATCTCGGTCTCGACGGCTTCGACGTCGGCGTCGTACGGCACCGCCAGGTCGAGGATGACGCGGGCCCAGCCCTGCGACATGTTGCCGACGCGGAGGATCTCGCCGTTGCGGACGAACCAGAGGGTGCCGTTCACGTCGCGCACGGTGGTCACCCGGATGCGCACCTCCTCGACGATGCCCGTCGCCGGTCCCAGGTCGACGACGTCGCCGACGCCGAGCTGGTCCTCGACGACCATGAACAGGCCGTTCAACGCATCCTTCACGATGTTCTGCGCGCCGAAGCCGAGGCCCGCGCCGATCGCCGCGGAGAGCAGCGCGAACGAGCCGAGCAGCGTGTTGTCGATCGTGTTCACGATCATCAGCACGACGACGATGAAGAGCGTGACGTTGACGATGTTGCGGAGCACCGAGCCGAGCGTGCGGGTGCGTTGCACGAGCCGCACGGCCGCGAGCGGGGAGGCCTGCAGCGCCTGCGTGTCGGTGACGTCCTGCTTCTTCTTGACCCCGGAGACGATCTGCTTCACCACGCGGTCGATGACGAAGTGCAGCACCCAGCGGATCAGCAGCGCGATGCCGACGATGAGCAGGATCGCCACGAGCTTGCCGACGATGGTGCCCCAGTGCTCCGACCAGAACGTCGCGATATCGGTCCAGAATCCGGGGTCGACGGGGGTGTCCTCACCGTCGACCGGGGGCGTTTCAGCGAACACGAGCATGATGGCCCGAGTCTAGTGAGCGCTACTGGGCATCGACGGTGAGGGACGCGGCGTCGCGTTCGCGGGCCGCGAGCGCACGGTCGAGCTCGGCGAGCTTCTCCGTGACGAGCCGCGCGAGCGGGGCCGGCTCGGGGTTCCGGGCGAGCCAGTCGCGGGCGAGCTCGGCGAGCCCTTCGTCGACCAGGGCGACGGGGAAGAGCCCGCGCACGATGATCGCGGCCATGTTGAAGCTGCGGCTCGCCCACACCTCTTGCAGCTCGTCGAAGTACGCGGCCGCCGTCGGGGCGAGCAGCTCGGCGGGGCGGGCCCGTCGCCAGCCCTCGGCGATCGCGCGGGCCAGGTCGTTGGAGAGCGAGGCATCCCGCATCACCCGCTCCCACGCCGCCTGCTTGACCGCGGGGTCGGGGCGCGCGGCGCGGGCGGTCTCGGCGAGCTGACGCCCCTTCGCGGTGTCGTCCGCGGCCAGGGCGCGGTCGATCTCGGCGTCGCTCGCCACGCCGAGCGCGGAGCGGGCGATGACGAGCTCCCAGCGCAGGTCGAGGTCGACCTCGAGGCCGGGCAGGGCGGTGCCGCCGTCGGCGAGCCCGGCGAGCAGCTCGGCGTGGGCGGAGCTGGACGCGATGCGGGTGAACGCCTTCACGAGCTGCAGCTGCGCGTCGGAGCCGGCCTCGGAGAGCTCGGCGAGCGCCCAGATCGCGTCGCCGGCCTCGCCGACGATCCGCTCGCGGTGCTCGTCGGCGAGGTACTGCGAGAGCGCGAGCTCGAGCCGGGCGAGCGCGAGCCCGCGCGCCGAGGACTGGGTCTCGCGCCCGATATTCGCGAGCACGAGCCGCACGAACGCCGAGGCGGGCAGCTCGGCGTCGCGGACGGCGTCCCACGCCGAGCCGAGCACGACGGCCCGCGCGACGGGGTCGTCGATCGCCGAGAGGTGGTCGACCGCGGTGGCGAAGGACTCGTCGTCGAGACGCACCTTCGCGTAGCTGAGGTCGTCGTCGTTCACGAGCAGCAGCGCGGGGCGGGCGAGTCCGACGAGCTCCGGCACCTCCGTCGCCGCCCCGTCGAGGTCGAGCTCGACGCGGTGCACCCGCACGAGACGCTCGTCGCGGAGCTCGTAGGCGCCGATCGCGACGCGGTGCGGACGCAGCGTCGGGTGCTCGGCGGCCGCGGTCTGCTCCACGCGTGCCGCGGTGATGCGGCCCGAGGCATCCGTGTCGATCACCGCGCGCAGCGTGTTGACGCCCGCGGTCTCGAGCCAGCGCGCCGACCAGTCGGCGAGGTCGCGGCCGCTCGCCCGCTCGAGCTCGGCGAGGAGGTCCGCCAGCGTCGCGTTGCCGCCGCCGTGCTTCGCGAGGTACGCGCCGACGCCCTGCTGGAAGGCGTCGAGGCCGACCCACGCCACGAGCTGCTTCAGCACCGAGGCGCCCTTGTCGTAGGTGATCGCATCGAAGTTCACCTCGACGTCGGCGATGCTCGGGATCTCGGCGACGATCGGATGCGTCGAGGGCAGCTGGTCCTGCTCGGCCGCGTGGGTCTTCTCGTCGCTCGCGAAGGTGGCCCAGACACCGGTGAACTCGGTCACGCGCGAGGTCGCGAGCGTCGAGGCCCAGGTGGCGAACGACTCGTTCAGCCAGATGTCGTTCCACCAGCGCATCGTCACCGAGTTGCCGAACCACATGTGGCTGAGCTCGTGCAGCACGACGATGGCGCGCTGCTCGCGGCGCGCGTCGGACACCCGCGAGCGGAACAGGTAGGACTCGTTGAACGTGACCGCGCCGACGTTCTCCATTGCGCCCCAGTTGTACTCGGGCACGAAGATCTGGTCGTACTTGCCGTAGGGGTACGGCACGCCGAAGGCCTCCTCGTAGAACGCGAGGCCCGCGGCGACCGTGCCGAACATCATCTCGGGGTCGGCGTACTCGGCGAGCGAGGCCCTGGTGAAGAGCCCGAGCGGTACCTCTCGGCCGTCGACGCTCGCGGCGCTGCCGTGCCAGCTCGCGTACGGTCCGGCGACCACGGCGACGATGTAGCTCGAGATGACGGGGCCGGTCTCGAAGCGCCAGACTGCGTTCGGCGTGCCGGCGATCGGTTCGGCCTCGGGCGACGGCGCGTTGCTCAGCACCGACCAGTGCGCCGGGGCGCTGATCGTGAAGCGCACGGCGGCCTTGAGGTCGGGCTGGTCGAAGACGGCGTAGACCCGGTTCGCCTCGGCGACGGCGAACTCGGTGTAGAGGTACCGTTCGCCGTCGACCGGGTCGACGAAGCGGTGCAGTCCCTCGCCGGTCTTCGAGTACGCGTTCGTCGAGACGACGCGCAGCTCGTTCTGCTCCGCGAGCCCGTCGAGGCGGATGCGCACGCCGTCGCTGACGACGGACGGGTCGAGCGCTCGGCCGTTCAGTGTGAGCTCGTGGATCGTCTCCGTGTTCGCCTCGATGAACGTCGCGGCGCCGGCGACGGCGGCGAAGCGGGCGGTGGTCTCACTGCGGAAGGTCTCGCCGTCGTCGGTGAGGTCGAGCACGACCTCGTAGCTCGGCGCGCCGACGATCGCGGCCCGCTCCTCGGCTTCGACGCGGGTGAGGTTGGCAGCAGGCATGGACGATCCCTTCGTAGCGATGGCGCCGCACCAGCCTAGCGAGCCGCGCCCGGCCGCCGGCGGCCGCTCGTGCAGCGCCGGCGGCCGCTCGCGCGGCGTCGGCGCGGCGCGATCAGCCGAGCAGCCCCTGCTCGTAGGCGAGGATCACGAGCTGCACCCGGTCGCGCGCGCCGAGCTTCTGCAGCACGCGCCCGACGTGGGTTTTCACGGTCGACTCGGACAGGAAGAACCGCTCGGCGAGCTCGGCGTTGTTCAGCCCCTCGGCGATCGCCAGGAGGATCTCCCGCTCGCGCGCGGTGAGCGCGTCGAAGCGGCCGGGCTCCGGACGCCGTGCGGCCCGCTGGCCCGTCGCATCGTCCGATGCGGGCAGCTCGGCGGCGAAGAGCTCGAGCATGCGCCGCGTCACCCGCGGCGAGAGGGCCGCCTCGCCGCTCGCGACCGTGCGGATGGCGGCGACGAGCTCCTGCGGTCGCACGTCCTTCAGGAGGAAGCCGCTCGCGCCCGATCGGATCGCCGCGAAGGCGTACTCGTCGAGGTCGAAGGTGGTGAGCACGATGATCCGGACCTCGGGATGCCGGGCGCTGAGCTCGGCCGTCGCGGCGATGCCGTCCATCCCGGGCATGCGCACGTCCATGAGCAGCACGTCGACCGCGGTCTCGCGCGCGAGGGCGAGCGCGGCGAGCCCGTCTCCCGCCTCGCCGACGACCTCGATGCCGGGCTCCGCGTCGAGCACGAGGCGGAAGCCGGTGCGGACGAGGGCCTGGTCGTCGACGATCGCGACCCGGACGGGGCCGGCGGTGGGCAGGGCTTCGATGGTCATTCCGGGGTCCCGTCGTCGATTCGTTCGTGGGGGTCTTCGGTGCCGCAGGGCTCGGCCGGTGTGACCGGGAGCGTCGCCCGGAGCCGCCAACCGCGGGCGCCCCGCGGCCCCGCGTCGAGCGTGCCGCCGTACAGTGCGATGCGCTCGCGCAGCCCGGCGAGGCCGCGTCCGGCGCCGCGCGTCACCGGCGCGTCGCCCTGTGGCGGCGGGGCGTCGTCCTCGACGAGCACCTCGACCTCTCCCGGGCGGTGCTGGAGGCGCACCTCCACATGCTGGGCGTTCCTGCCGTGGCGGAGGGCGTTCGTCAGCCCTTCCTGCACGAGGCGGTAGACCGCGAGCGCGACGGCGGGGTCGGCCTCCGGCACGCCGCTCGTGGTGAGCCGCACGGGCATGCCGGCCTCGCGGAAGCCGTCGATCAGCTCCGGGATGGCCGAGAGACCCGGCTGAGGCGCGAGCTCGGCCGGACTGCCGCCCGGCTCCCGGAGGACGCCGAGCATGCGGCGCATCTCGCCGAGCGCGCTGCGCCCCGTCTCGGCGACGGAGCGCATGGCCTCGGCGGCGCGTTCCGGGTCGCGCGAGGCGGTCGCGGCCGAGCCGTCGGCGAGGGTCACCATCACGGTGAGCCCGTGCGAGACGATGTCGTGCAGTTCGCGGGCGATGCGGGCCCGCTCGGCCGCCGCGGCGAGCTGGGCCTGCTGGTCGCGCTCCCGTGCGAGGTCGTGCGCGCGGGCGATGAGCGCGAGGAGGTACCGCCGCCGGTTGCCCACCGTGACCCCGATGAGCGTGACGATGAGCATGATCGCGGCGTACTGCGAAGAGGTGGCCACCGGGCCGCCGAACGGGGAAGGGGCGACCCACGCCTCGAGGTAGGCGCTCAGCGTGGTCACCCCGACGGAGCCGCCGAAGCCGATCCAGGCGGCCTTCGTCGAGCGGTACACCCCGAGCGCGTAGAGCGCGTAGAGGATCGGGAATCCGTCGCTCATGCCGAACGGCGCGACCATCAGGCAGACCGACCAGGCGATGCCGGTCAGCAGCCACGGTCGGGTTCTCCGGAACAGCAGCACGGCCGCGCCGCCGATCGCGATGCCGACGACCTGCAGCAGGGTGGCGACCAGGGGCGGCGTGGGCGAGTCCGAGGCGATGACCATCGTGGCGATGAACGTCGGGACGACGTAGAGCGCGGCGAGGATCGAGTCGGTGAGCCGCGGATGGCGGGCCCAGAACTGTCGGATGACCCCGGGCGGCTTCGGCAGACGGAGCTCACCCCCGACCGCCGGAACGGGGCGGTCGGGGGTGAGCGGTGGCGCGTCCGGCATAGGCAGGACTCTACGCGTCGCGGCGCTTCAGCAGCACGGCGGCGCCGGCGAGTGAGACTGCCAGCCAGGCGAGGACGACGAGCAGGCTCTGCCAGGCGTTCGGCCCCGGGAGGGTCGCGGGGTCCGCGCCGATCGTCATGAACATCGTCATCCCGGCCGAGGAGAGCAGATACGGCATGAGGTCGGACGCCCACTCGGCGGGGATGAGCCCGAGCACCGTCGGCAGGAGCAGCAGGATGCCGAGCACGGCGGCGATGCCGCCGGCGCTGGACCGGATGATCGTCCCGATGCCGAGCGCGAAGACCGAGACGAGCGCGAGGTACAGCGCTGCGCCGCCGAGGACGAGCAGCACGTTCTCGGCGAACAGCGAGACGTGCACGCCGCTGCCCGCGAAGATCGCCGCGGCGACGCCGAACGCCGCGAGGTTCGTCACGACCCCGACGACGAGGGTGGCGACGAACAGGACGACCGCCTTGCCGGCGAGCGCGGGCAGTCGCTTCGGTACCGCCGAGAGGGTCGACCGGATCATGCCGGTGGTGTACTCGCCGCTGATGATCAGGACGCCGAGGACCGCGACGACCAGCTGCCCGAAGTAGGTGCCGAAGACGGCCGACTGCAGCACCATGCCGGTCTGCTCGGCCGGCGGCGCGGCGGAGACGTCCATGCCGCTCATGCCGTTCGCGAGGCTGAACGACATGAGCACGGCCATGCCGAGCGAGATCGCGACGACGATGAGGTACGACCAGACGGTCGAGCGGAGGCTGCGGAGCTTGATCCACTCCGAGCGGAGGATGCCGCCGAAGCTCAGCCGGGCGGTGTGCGGGAGCCGGGGACCGCCCTGGACGGGGCGGGCCGCAGTGGTGGCGGTGGTCATCGGACGGCCTCCGTACGGTACTCGACGGCGTCCGCCGTGAGGGCCAGATAGGCCTCCTCGAGCGACGCGTTCTGCGGGGTGAGTTCATGGATGGCGAGGCCGTTGGCCGCCGCCAGATCGCCGATGCCGGCGGCTTCGAGGCCGGTGATCTCCAGCAGTCCGGCCTCGGAGCGGATGATGACGACGTCGGGCGCCGCGAGCAGCTCCGCGAGCTGGGAGGCATGCGGCGAGCGGACCCGCACGCGCTGGCGGGTGCCGGCGGCGATGATCTCCTCGACGGGCGCGTCGGCGATGATCTCGCCCCGGCCCAGCACGATGAGGTGGTCGGCGGTCTGCGCCATCTCGCTCATCAGATGCGAGGACAGGAAGACCGTGCGGCCCTCCCCGGCGAGGTGCCGGACGAGCTGGCGCACCCAGAGCACGCCCTCGGGGTCGAGCCCGTTCACGGGTTCGTCGAGGATCAGCACTGACGGGTCGCCGAGCATCGCAGCGGCGATTCCGAGGCGCTGACCCATGCCGAGCGAGAAGCCGCCGACGCGCTTGCGGGCGACGGACTCGAGGCCCGTGAGCTCGATGACCTCGTGCACCCGGCGCTTGGCGATGCCGTGCGTCGCGGCCATCGCGAGGAGGTGGTTCTCGGCGGTGCGCCCGGTGTGCACGGCCTTCGCGTCGAGCAGGGCGCCGACCTCGTGCAGGGGCGCGCGGTGCTCGGCGTAGGGCTTGCCGCCGACCGTGACGGATCCCGTGTCGGGTCGGTCGAGGCCGACGATCATGCGCATGGTGGTCGACTTGCCGGCGCCGTTCGGGCCGAGGAAGCCCGTGACCTGCCCGGGGCGCACCTCGAACGACAGATCGTGGACGGCGGTCTTCGCGCCGTAGCGCTTGGTGAGCGCGGTTGCGGTGATCATGCCTTCGACGGTACGCAGCCCGCCAGCTCCGCGCATCGCCCTCGGGAATGGCAGACGGGCGGTGCGGTGGTACCCGGGTACTACCGCACTGCCCGTCCACGGTGCCGCTGCGCCGCCTACGCCGCGTCGCGCTCCTGCGCGGCGAGGGCGCGCTCGACGCCGGCGACGTTCTCGACGACGAGGCGGCGCAGCGCCGGCGCGGCGTCGGCGTTCGCCGCGAGCCAGGCGTGGCTCGCCTCGACGAGCTCGCGGTTGGCGAGGGTCGCGGGGTAGAGCAGCTCGACGAGCTTCTCGGCGATGGCGTAGCTCCGCTCGGTCCAGACGCGGCCGATCATGTCGAAGTAGCGCGGCACGAACGGCGTGAGCAGCTCGCGGTCGCCGGCGCGGACGAAGCCCGCGGCGGTGGTGCGCACCACCGAGTTGGTGGCGGTGTCCGCCTCGACGATCGAGTCCCAGGCGCGCTGCTTGCCCTCGGCGGTGGGGATGGCGGCGCGGGCGTGCGCCGCGGACTCCTGCCCGGTCGCGGTCTTGTCGGACTCGAGGCGGGCATCGATCTCGGCATCGCCGGCACGACCGGCGGCGACGAGGGCGATGAGCAGCTCCCAGCCGAGGTCGGTGTCGATGTCGAGGCCGTCGAGGCTGCGCTCACCCGCGAAGAGCGCGGCGAGCTCGTCGATGTGGCTGCCGGACTCCGCGAGGGCGGCGAAGTACTTCACGAACTGGAACTGCGCGTCGCTGCCGGCCTCCGCCTGCTGCGCGAGCTCCCAGAGGCCGTCGGCCAGGGAGCGGCGCGCGTCGGCGCGCCGCTCGGGTGCCACGTAGGAGCTCGCCGCCAGCTGTGCGTTCGCGAGCACGATGCGCAGCGTCGTCGACTCGGTCTCGGCGGCGATGTTGCCGAGCACGAGCTCGAGGTAGTCGCTCGCGCCGGTCTCGGCGTCGCGGGTCGCGTCCCACACGCTCGACCACACCATGGCCCGGGCGAGCGGGTCCTCGATCTTCGACAGGTTCTCGATCGCGATCTTCTGGGAGGCCACGTCGAGGCGGATCTTCGCGTAGGCGAGGTCGTCGTCGTTCAGCAGCACGAGGTCGGGGCGGGCGCGGCCGAGCAGCTCGGGCACCTCGGTGCGCTCGCCGTCGACGTCGAGCTCGACCCGGTGCTCGCGCACGAGCTTGCCGTCGACCAGGTTGTAGAAGCCGATGGCGAGGCGGTGCGGGCGGATCGTGGGGTAGTCGGGGTGCGCCGACTGCAGCACCGCGAAGGAGGTGATCGCGCCGTCGGCGTCCGAGGTGATCTCGGGACGCAGGGTGTTCACGCCCGCCGTCTCGAGCCAGAGCTTCGACCAGCCCGACAGGTCGCGGCCCGACGCGGTCTCGAGCTCGGTGAGCAGGTCGGCGAGGGTCGTGTTGCCCCAGGCGTGCTTCTTGAAATACGCGGACACGCCCGTGAAGAACGCCTCGATGCCGACCCACGCGGCGAGCTGCTTCAGCACCGAGCCGCCCTTGGCGTAGGTGATGCCGTCGAAATTCACCAGCACGTCCTCGAGATCGCGGATCTCCGCGACGATGGGGTGCGTGGAGGGCAGCTGGTCCTGTCGATAGGCCCAGCTCTTCTCCATCGAGTTGAACGTCGTCCAGGCGTGCACCCACTCGGTCGCCTCGGCGGTGGCGATGGTCGAGGCCCACTCGGCGAACGACTCGTTCAGCCAGAGGTCGTTCCACCACTTCATCGTGACGAGGTCGCCGAACCACATGTGCGCGAGCTCGTGCAGGATCGTGACGACGCGGCGCTCCTTGATCGCGTCGGTCACCTTCGAGCGGAACACGTACACCTCGGTGAAGGTGACCGCGCCCGCGTTCTCCATCGCACCCGCGTTGTACTCCGGCACGAAGAGCTGGTCGTACTTCGCGAACGGGTAGGGCACGTCGAACTTGCCCTCGAAGTACGCGAAGCCCTGCTTCGTCTTCTCGAAGATGTAGTCCGCGTCGAGGTACTGCGACAGGCTCTTCCGACTGAACACCCCGAGCGGGATGACCCGGCCGTCCGAGCTCGTGAGCTCGTCGCGCACCACGTCGTACGGGCCTGCGATGAGCGCCGTGATGTAGCTGGACATGCGCGGGGTGGGCTCGAACGCCCAGGTGGCCGTGCCCTCGCCTGCGGCGACCGGCTCGGGGGTCGGCTGGTTCGAGACGACCTGCCAGTGCGACGGTGCGGTCACGGTGAACCGGAAGGCCGCCTTGAGGTCGGGCTGCTCGAACACGGCGAACATGCGCCGCGAGTCGGGCACCTCGAACTGGGTGTAGAGGTAGACCTCGCCGTCGGCGGGGTCGACGAAGCGGTGCAGGCCCTCGCCGGTGTGCATGTAGCGGCCGTCGGCGACGACGACGAGCTCGTTCTCGGCGGCGAGGCCGGGCAGCTGGATGCGGACGCCGTCGCTGACCTCGGCGGGGTCGAGGGCGACCCCGTTCAGGGTGACCGAGTGCACCTCGGCGGTGATGGCGTCGATGAACGTCGAGGCGCCGGGCGTCGTCGCCTGGAACCGGACGGTCGTCGTCGAACGGAACACCTCGGGGCCCGTCGTGACGTCGAGGACGACGTCGTAGTCGTGGACCTGGACGAGCGCGGCACGCTCCTCGGCTTCCAGGCGGGTGAGGTTCTCTCCGGGCACGTGCGCTCCTTCGCTTCATCGACGCGGCTCGTGGCCGCAGGCAACGCCGACCAGCCTACTCGCGCGACCGCGCTCGCGCCCGGTCGCAGCGGTTCCGCTCCGGGCGAACCCGACGTAGCGTGGCGGCATGCGCGAGACCATGAATCCGGATGCCTCGACCGCCGCTCGCTACCGGGCCTTCGCCGAGGTCGAGGCGCGCGGGATGTCCGCGACGTACGAGGCGTGGGCCGCGGGCGTGGCCGGGGACCGCCCGACGATCGCGCTGATCGAGGAACTGCCGGTCGCGAAGCGGCAGCCGAACCTCGTGTTCAGCGCGGCGCGGTTCCAGGGCGCGCCGCTCGGCCCGTACGCCGTGCTGCGGGACTGGCTGCACCGGCACTGGATCGAGGTCCGCGCCACGGTGCTCGACCACGCCACGCAGACGAACGAGGCCGGCCGCTGCGCGCTGCACCTCCCGGTGCTCGCTGCGCTGCCGGGCCCCCTCGCCCTGCTCGAGGTCGGCGCGTCCGCCGGGCTCTGCCTGTACCCGGATCGCTACGCCTACCGCTACGACGAGCGGCCGCCGATCGAGCCGAGCGACGGCCCGAGCCGGGTCGTGCTCGACTGCGAGACCAACGGTCGGGTCCCCATCCCCGAGCGGTTGCCGGAGGTCGTCTGGCGGGCGGGCATCGATCTCAACCCGCTCGACGTGACGCACGCCGACGACCTCGCCTGGCTCGACGCGCTGATCTGGCCCGAGCACGACGACCGCCGCACCCGGCTCCGCGAGGCGGCCGCCATCGTCGCCGCCGAGCCGCCCCGCCTCGTCGCGGGCGATCTCGTCGAGGAACTCGCCCGCCTCGCAGCCGAGGCGCCGGCCGGGGCGACGCTCGTCGTGCTGCACACCGCGGTCATCGCGTACCTCGACGAGGAGGCCAAGCGGCGCTTCGTCGCCGAGGTGCGGCGGCTCGACGGGCACTGGCTCTCCGTCGAGGGGCGCAGCGTCGTCCCCGGCATCGCGGCGCGCGAGGACGCGCCGAATGCCTCGAGCGACTTCGTGCTCGCCCTCGACGGGGAGCAGCTCGCGTGGGTGCAGCCGCACGGCCGGGCCATCCGCTGGATCGGCACTCCCTAGAATCGTCAGCATGCGCATCCACATCGCGACCGACCACGCCGGCCTCGAGTTCAGCCGGACCCTGCAGGCCCACCTGACGAACGGCGGGCACGAGGTCGTCGACCACGGCCCGGCCGAGTACGACGCGCTGGACGACTATCCCGCGTTCTGCATCAACGCCGCCCTCGGCGTCGCCCGCGACCAGGCGGCCGGCGTCCGCGCGCTCGGCGTCGTCTTCGGCGGTTCCGGCAATGGCGAGCAGATCGCGGCCAACAAGGTGCGCGGCATCCGCGCCGCCCTCGTCTGGAGCATGGACACCGCGATCCTCGCCCGCGAGCACAACGACGCCAACGTCATCTCCATCGGTGCGCGCCAGCACACCGTGGAGGAGGCCATCCGGTACATCGACGCCTTCATCGCGGAGCCGTTCTCCGGCGATGAACGTCACGTGCGCCGCATCGCCCAGCTCGCCGAGTACGAGACCACCGGCGACATCGCCGGCAAGGGCGTCGACACCTCGGCCGGCTCGGCGCAGGTGTCGGAGCCCGAGGCGTAGGGCGCGCCGGATGCCAGAGGGCCACTCCGTCCATCGCATCACCCGCCAGTTCGAGCGCAACTTCGTCGGGCACCTCGTGCACGTGTCGAGCCCGCAGGGGCGATTCGCCGAGGGGGCTGCGCTCCTCGACGGCCGGCGGATGACCGACGCGCGCGCCGTCGGCAAGCAGATGTTCCTCGGCTTCGAGGGCGACCGCTGGCTGCGCGTGCACCTCGGCATCTACGGCGCCTGGGACTTCGCCGGCGACATCCTCCTCGACCCGACGATCGCCTCCGCGAACGGTCGCATGGGGCAGACGAACATGCGCGGCACCTTCCTCGACGGCCCGAACCCCGACGCCGTCGTGCTCGACGCCGCCGGCGAGAACTCGCTGACCTCCATCGGTGCGCCGCGGCGCACCCGGCTGCGCATGGCCGAGTCGGAGAAGGAGGGGGACACCGCCTGGTCCTTCCCGCCCGAGCCGGTCGGCCAGGTGCGGGTGCGTCTGCTCACCGACACCGTCTGCGCCGACCTGCGCGGGCCGACCGCGTGCGAGGTGCTCGACCCGGCCCAGGTCGAGGCGACGGTCGCGAGGCTCGGCCCCGATCCGCTGCTCGACGACAGCGCCGAGGCGGAGGAGCGCTTCGTCTCGACGGTGCGGCGCAAGCCCACGCCGATCGCGCTGCTGCTCATGGATCAGAACGTCGTCGCCGGCATCGGTAACGTCTACCGCGCGGAGCTGCTGTTCCGGGCGGGCCTCAACCCGCACACCCCGGGCCGGCTCGTGCCGGAAGAGACCGTGCGGGAGCTCTGGCACGACTGGGGCCGGCTCCTGCGCGTCGGCGTCGAGACCGGGCAGATGATGACGATGGACGGCCTCGAGGGCGAGGCCTACCGCGCCGCGATGGCGAACCGCGACGACCGCCACTGGGTCTACAAGCGGGAGGGCCTGCCGTGCCGCGTCTGCGGCACGAACATCGTGCTCGAGGAACTCGGCGCGCGGAAGCTCTACTGGTGCCCCTCCTGCCAGGCGTGAGCCTGCGTCGCGGCTGAGCGGCGGGGGATAACCCCCGCCACGATCCGGACGGGTGCCGGATGGGGCGGGGCGATCGCGCTCGCGAGGCTGGAAGCATGCTCGGTACCAGCACGCGACCAGCCAGACCCTCGCCGATCCGGCGTCCTCGCGCGACCCTCGTCTCGGGGCTCACCGCGCTCGCGGCCGGCGGGCTCGTGGCGCTCGCCTTCGCGGGCTGCGGCGTCGTGACGCCCGGCCCGGTTTCGACGATCGGGCGGATCGACTTCGATCGCCCGCTCGCGATCCCGCCGATCGCCGAGTCGAGCGTGGACGCCGACGGCACCCGGGTCTTCGCGCTCACCGCGCAGGCCGGCACCACCGAGTTCGAGCCCGGCGTGCCGAGCGAGAGCTGGGGGTTCAACGGCGGCTACCTCGGCCCGACGCTCGTCGCGGACCGCGGCGAACGGGTGCGTGTCGAGGTGCGCAACACGCTCGACGAGCCGACCACGGTGCACTGGCACGGGATGCACCTGCCCGCGGCGATGGACGGCGGTCCGCACCAGATGGTCGCGCCCGGCGCCACCTGGGCGCCCGAGTGGCTCGTCGCGCAGCAGGCCGCGACGCTCTGGTACCACCCGCATCCGCACGGCGAGACCGAGACGCACGTGTCCCGAGGCCTTGCCGGACTCGTCCTGCTGCACGACGACGCCGAGCGCGCCCTCGGGCTGCCGGCCGAGTACGGCGTCGACGACGTGCCCGTGATCGTGCAGGACACCGGGTTCAGCGCCGAGGGCCGTCGCGAGGCGGCGCAGCGGGGCTACGCGGGAGCGCTCGGCGACGAACTGCTCGTGAATGGCACCCGCTCGCCGTACTTCGAGGCCGGTGACGAGCTTCTCCGGCTGCGGCTGCTGAACGCGTCGACGGCGCGCAGCTACGCCTTCGCCTGGGCCGACGACCGTCCGGTGCGATTGATCGGGACCGACGGCGGACTGCTCGACGCGCCGGTGGAGCTGCCGGAGCTCCGGCTCTCGCCGGGGGAGCGGGCCGAGGTGCTCGTTCGGCTCACCCCCGGGGAGCGGCTCGTGCTGCAGTCCCGCATGACGCCGGAACTCGCCGGGCTCGTCGGACCGGTCGCGCAGACGAACGGGGCGGCCGATGGCTTCGACGTGCTCGAGCTGCGCGCTGCCGAGCAGCTCCGAGCAGCGACCGCCGATCCCGACGCGCTCATCCCGCTGCCGCCGCTCGAGGACGGCGAGCTCGCCGCCGATCGCCGCTTCGTCCTCGACGACAGCTTCGAGATCAACGGCCACGCTATGGACCTCGGCCGCATCGACGAGACCGTCACGGTCGACACGCTCGAGCGCTGGACCGTCGTGAACGACACCGCGCTCCCGCACAGCTTCCACGTGCACGACGTGCAGTTCCGACTGGCTGCGGTGGCCGGTGAGCCCCCGCCGCCGGAGCTCGCGGGCTGGAAGGACACGATCTTCGTCGAGCCCGAGACCGAGTACGTGCTGCTCCTCCGCTTCGCCGACTACGCCGACCCGGACACGCCGTACATGTACCACTGCCACCTGCTGTGGCACGAGGATCAGGGGATGATGGGGCAGTTCGCCGTCGTCGAGCCGGGTCAGCGTGCGACGATTCCCGAGGGGACCGACCATGACCACCACTGATGCGCCCGACACCGAGCAGCCGACCACCCACACGAATCGCGAGGCCATGAGCACCGAACCGGCCAACAGCCCATCCGCCGAGACGTCGCCGCGGAAGCGCGGACGCGGCTACGGCGCGCTCTGGGCCGCGGTGCCGCGGGAGCTCGGCTTCCTCATCCTCACCATGCCGATCGCGGTCGTCGGCCTCAGCTTCGCCGCCACCGTGTTCTTCACCGGAGTCGGCCTGCTCGCCCTCGTCGTCGGCGTGTTCGTGATGGTGGGCGCGTTCTACGTGGCGCGCGGCTTCGGCACCCTCGAGCTCGTCCGCCTCGAGTGGGCCGGCCGCCCCCGCATCGAGCGGCCGGACTGGGCCCGCGACGGGCGTGAGGCGGGATTCTGGCGGGCCGCCTTCGTGCCCTTCGTCGACGGGCACTACTGGCTGTACGTGCTGCACACGCTCATCGTCAATCCGATCGTGAGCATCTTCACGTGGACGGTCACGATCGTCTGGGTGTCGATGGCGCTCGGCGGCACCACCGGCTGGTTCTGGCAGCGCTTCATCCCCGAGAGCGACCGCGGCTTCTGGCTGAACGAGTGGCTGCTGGACCGGTTCTTCCCGGGCAACGACTTCTCCTACGACGTCGTCGCGGGGGAGCGGCTGCTCGAGTTCGTGCTCGGCGTGATCTTCCTGCTCACCCTCCCGTACGTGTTCCGAGGGCTCACGCTGCTGCACGAGGCCGCGGCGCGCGGCCTGCTCGGCGCCTGGCGTTCCGAGGCGCTCGAGGTCGAGGTGGCGCAGCTCGCCGCCTCGCGCGGCGCCGCGGTGCAGGCGGAGGATGCCTCGCTGCGACGCCTCGAGCGGGACATCCACGACGGCCCGCAGCAGCGGCTCGTCCGGCTGCAGATGGATCTCGCGACGATCGAGCGGCGCATGGAGCGCGACCCGGACGCCGCCCGGGAGCTCATCGGCGAGGCGCGGGAGCAGGCGCGCGAGACGCTCGACGAGCTCCGCGCCCTGTCGCGGGGTTTCGCGCCGCCGCTGCTGCAGGACCGGGGCCTCGCGAGCGCACTCGAGTCGCTCGCCTCCCGGAGCCCGGTGCCGGTGGTGTTCGAGAACCTCCTGCCCGCGGCCAGCGGGCTGCCGGCGGCGATCGAGCGGAACGCGTACTTCGTGGCGGCCGAGCTGCTGACGAACGTCGTGAAGCACTCCGACGCGACGAGCGTGCGGCTGCGGGTCGCCGTGCGCGACGCGGGCCCGGCCGGGCACTGGCTCGACCTCTGGGTCACCGACAACGGCTCTGGCGGCGCGCGTCTGGAGGCGGGGCACGGGCTCGCTGGGCTGCACGAGCGCGTGCTCGGACTCCGCGGCCAGTTCCTCGTCGACAGCCCTCCGGGCGGCCCGACGATCATCGGCGCGCACATCCCGTTCCTGCCGGAGACGCCGAGCGTCGACGGCGTCTGACGCATGGCGGGTCGCCCCGCGCCGCTAGGGTTGGGGCATGCCAGACCCCGCCCGCGGCCAGCTCCGCGTCGTGCTCGCCGAGGACTCGGTGCTCCTGCGCGAAGGGCTCGTCCGGCTCTTCGACGAGGCCGGGTTCGAGACGGTCGGGTCCTACCCGGATGCCGAGCAGCTGCTCGCCTCGGTCGCCGAGGATCTGCCCGACGTCGCGGTGCTCGACGTGCGCATGCCCCCGAGCTTCCGCGACGAGGGCGTGCGCGCGGCGATCGAGCTGCGCCGCCGCTATCCGAGGCTCGGGGTGCTGCTGCTCAGCCAGTACGTCGAGGGCACCTACGCCCACGAGCTGCTGAGCTCCGGCGAGGGCGGCATGGGCTATCTGCTGAAGGACCGCGTCGCTTCGCTCGACGAGCTCGACGACGCCGTGCGCCGGGTCAGCGACGGCGGGACCGTGCTCGACCCGCAGGTCGTCCGCGAGCTGCTGAGCCGTCGTGCCGATCCGCTCGAGAGCCTCACGCCCCGTGAGCGCGAGGTGCTCGAGCTCATGGCCGAGGGGCGCACGAACGCGGGCATCGCCGCACAGCTGTTCATCGGCGTCGGCGCGGTCGAGAAGAACGTGACCTCGATCTTCCAGAAGCTCGGCCTCGAGGACTCCGGCACCGATCATCGCCGGGTGCTCGCCGTGCTCGCCTGGCTGCAGCGCTGATCCCCGGCCGGCGTCCGGGCATGAGGAGGGGCCGGGATCCTCGCGGATCCCGGCCCCCCCGTCGTCGGTGCCGAGGCTCAGCTCACGCTGAGGTGCGCCGAGAGGAACCAGCGGTCCTTGTCGAGGCCCTGACGGATCGCGATGGCGATGTCCTGGCTCGACGGGTCGAGCGTCTCGAGGCCCTCGATCGCGGCGTTCACCTTCTCGGTCGCGACGTCGATCTGCGCGATCACGTCGGCGATGGTGTCCTCGGACGGCTTGAAGCCCGCCTTGGGGTTCGCGCCCGCGGTCTGCTTGGCGACGGTCGCGAGGCGGGCGTCGATCGGCAGCCCGAGTGCGATCACGCGCTCGGCGGCCTCGTCGGCCCAGCCCTGCGCGTGCTCCACGACGGTGTCGAGGAACTCGTGCACCGGCAGGAAGTTGATACCGCGGACGTGCCAATGCGCCTGCTTGCCGTTCACGGCGAGCGTCACGAGCTCGTGCACGATCGGGGTGAAGAACTGGGCCACCCCGGAGGCGACCTCGGCGTTCGCGCCGGTCTTCGGAGCCATGGTGTCGGTCATCTGTTCCGCCTTCCCTTGGTCGTTGTCTGCTTCAACGCTACGCAGCTCACGATCTATTTCAAGCAAGGGAAGGCAGGGCTTGCGAAGGGGAGGCGTACCTCACTACGGTCGGATGCCGCACTCAAACGAGCCGCGCACGCACCCCGTGCGCGGCGACCCCGCCGATGTGCACTACGATCGAACCGTGCCGTCAGGCGCATCGGGGATGTAGCTCAATGGTAGAGCCTCAGTCTTCCAAACTGATTACGCGGGTTCGATTCCCGTCATCCCCTCCGATTCAGCTCCGTCCGCGCTCGGCCGCGGCATCGCTCCGGTGTCATGAGCAGCCCCGCGCCGTGCAGTAGACTTTCTCGGGTCATCCGCGTCCCGGCCTGCTTCGGCATGCCCTCGCGGGTGGCGACGAGTTGAGTAGCGACTCGGGGCGTAGCTCAGCTTGGCTAGAGCGCCCGCTTTGGGAGCGGGAGGTCGCAGGTTCGAATCCTGTCGCCCCGACGAGTCGCCTGGCTCGACACGAACTTCCACACAACAGGAGAACTTCCACATGCCGACCACTTCGGTTGAGAAGCTGAGCCCGACGCGCGCCAAGCTCACCATCACGGTGACGCCCGAGGAGCTGAAGCCCAGCATCGCCCACGCGTACGAGCACATCGCCGAGCAGATCAACGTGCCCGGGTTCCGCAAGGGCAAGGTGCCGCCGCCCATCATCGACCAGCGCGTCGGCAAGGCGGCCGTGCTCGAGCACGCCGTCAACGAGGGCCTCGACGGCTTCTACCGCGCCGCCGTCACCGAGCACGAGCTGCGCCCGCTCGGCCGCCCCGCGGCCGACATCGTGGAGTGGCCGAACGAGAAGGACTTCTCGGGCGACCTGCTGCTCTCGATCGAGGTCGACGTGCGCCCCGAGATCGAGCTGCCCGCCTACGACGGCCTCGAGCTCACCGTCGACTCGGTCGAGATCGACGAGAACGAGGTCACCGAGGAGCTCGACCGTCTGCGCAGCCGCTTCGGCACGCTGATCACGGTCGACCGTCCCGCGAAGACCGGTGACTTCGTCACGCTCGACCTCGTCGCCGAGATCGACGGAGCCCAGGTCGACACCGCCAACGGCATCTCCTACGAGGTCGGCTCGGGCGAGCTCCTCGCGGGCATCGACGAGGCGCTCGACTCGCTCACCGCGGGTGAGACCACCACCTTCACCTCGAGCCTGCTGGGCGGCGAGCACGAGGGTGCCGAGGCCGAGATCACCGTCACCGTCACCGCCGTCAAGGAGCGCGAGCTCCCCGAGGCCGACGACGACTTCGCCCAGATCGCGAGCGAGTTCGACACCATCGCCGAGCTCACCGAGTCGCTCAAGGAGCAGGTCGGCCGCAACAAGACCTTCGGTCAGGGCACCCAGGCGCGCGACCTGCTCGTCGACAAGCTCATCGAGCTCGCCGACGTCCCGGTCGCCGACTCGGTCATCGAGGACGAGGTGCACCGCCACCTCGAGTCCGAGAACCGCCTCGAGGACGACGAGCACCGCGCCGAGGTCACCGAGGCGAGCACCAAGTCGTTCAAGTCGCAGATCATCCTCGACAAGATCGCCGAGGTCGAGAACGTCCAGGTCAGCCAGGACGAACTCACCCAGTACCTCGTGCAGGGTGCTGCTCAGTACGGCATGAACCCGCAGGAGTTCGTCCAGATCCTCAGCGAGCAGGGCCAGATCCCGGCGATGGTCGGCGAGGTCGCCCGCAACAAGGCGCTGGCGATCGCGCTCGGCAAGGCGAAGGTCACCGACGCCGACGGCAAGGCCGTCGACCTCAGCGAGTTCACCGCCGTCGGCGAGGACGAAGCCGAGGCCGAGGCCGAGGTCGTCGCCGAGGCCGAGGAGATCGTCGAGGAGGCCGAAGAGGCCGAGAAGCCCGCGCCGAAGAAGCGCGCCACGAAGAAGGCGAGCGACGAGGCGGAGGGCGAGAAGCCCGCGCCGAAGAAGCGCGCCGCCAAGAAGTCGGACGCGTAAGCAGCTGATTCCGTGAGCGGGGGTCGGGCCGATGGCCCGGCCCCCGCTCGCATTCCGCCACGACGGCGAAGGGACGGACGCACGATGACCGCAGCGGACTGGCAGGACACCGTCGACGCCGTCTGGGCGGATGCGGACGTCCTCGGCGACGCCGAGGTGATCCGCAGGATCGACGCGCTCGCGGCCGAGTTGCCCGGCAGCGACCCTCGCGGCGCCTTCGAGGCGGCGGGAGCCCGCGACGCGGCGGGCTTGGAGGACGAGGCCGTCGCCGGCTATCGGCGGGCGCTCGCCCTCGGGCTCGCGGGGCGGTCGCGGGTGGAGGCGCTGATCCAGCTCGCCTCGACGCTGCGGAACCTCGGCCGGCCGAGCGAGTCGCTCGCGCTGCTCGACGAGGCCTCGGCCGACCCGCACGACCTCGGCGACGCGGTGACGGCGTTCCGGGCGCTCGCACTCGTCGATCTCGGGCGCGAGCGGCACGCGGCGGCCGAGCTCGTGGCCGCCCTCGTTCCGCACCTGCCGCAGTACCGCCGTTCGCTGGCCGCGTACGCCGCGGCCCTGGGCGGCGACGCGTCATCCGCCTAGGGCGAACAGCCCCGTTCCGCGCCGTTGCACCGGATAGATTCGATTCAACGCGACAACGAAACGGAGCGACATCCATGGCCGAACAGACCCCGCAGCCGGGTGTATTCGATCGACTGCTGAAGGACCGCATCATCTGGCTCGGTTCCGAGGTGCGCGACGACAACGCGAACGAGATCGCCGCGAAGCTCCTGCTGCTCGCCGCCGAGGACCCGAAGAAGGACATCTACCTCTACATCAACTCGCCGGGCGGTTCGATCACGGCGGGCATGGCGATCTACGACACGATGCAGTTCGTGCCGAACGACATCGTCACGGTGGGCATCGGCATGGCGGCCTCGATGGGGCAGCTGCTGCTGACCGCGGGCACCAAGGGCAAGCGCTACATCACCCCGAACGCGCGAGTGCTCCTGCACCAGCCGCACGGCGGCTTCGGCGGCACCGCGAGCGACATCCAGACCCAGGCCCAGCTCATCCTCGACATGAAGAAGCGCCTGGCGGAGATCACGGCGGCGCAGACCGGCAAGTCGGTCGAGCAGATCAACGCCGACGGCGACCGCGACCGCTGGTTCTCCGCGCAGGAGGCGCTCGAGTACGGCTTCGTCGACCACATCCGCGAGTCCGCGCTCGACGTCGCGGGCGGCGGCGGAACGAACCAGGCGTAACGAGAGAGAGAACGAGCGAATGACAATGCAAGCCTTCACCGGTCCTGCGAACGGCGGCACCGCCTTCTCCGGCGTGCAGGCGCCCGGCTCGCGCTACATCCTGCCGAGCTTCGAGGAGCGCACGGCCTACGGCTTTAAGCGCCAGGACCCGTACGCGAAGCTCTTCGAGGACCGCATCATCTTCCTCGGCGTGCAGGTCGACGACGCGTCGGCCGACGACATCATGGCGCAGCTGCTCGTCCTCGAGTCGATGGACCCCGAGCGCGACATCATGATGTACATCAACTCGCCGGGCGGCTCCTTCACCGCGATGACCGCGATCTACGACACGATGCAGTACATCCGTCCGCAGATCCAGACGGTCGTGCTCGGCCAGGCCGCCTCGGCGGCTGCGGTCATCGCCGCTGCCGGCACGCCCGGTCGTCGCCTCGCGCTGCCCAACGCCCGAATCCTCATCCACCAGCCCGCGATGGGCGAGGCGGGGCACGGGCAGGCCTCGGACATCGAGATCCAGGCGGCCGAGATCCTGCGCATGCGCACCTGGCTCGAGGAGACGCTCTCGAAGCACTCCAAGCGCAGCCAGGAGGAGGTCAACAAGGACATCGACCGCGACAAGATCCTCTCGGCCGAGGAGGCCCTGCAGTACGGTCTCATCGACCAGGTGCTGACTTCCCGCAAGACGCTGCCCGCGCTCACGAGCTGAGCCCGGCACCTCCGATGACGAACGGCGCGCTGGACGACCGGCGCGCCGTTCGCCGTCTCTTCGTCCGGCCGGATGGGGGCTGCGCCGCGTGGAGTTCGTTCCTCGACGACCCCCGCCGGTACTTCCGGCACCTGATCGACTGAAGCGGATCGCCACGCCGTCGCCGATCCTGCGCCGCTCCGCCGCAACGACGCCGGCACGGGTTAGGCTCGGAGCAGACCGCTGAGAGGGAGGATGCGATGGCACGCATCGGAGAGAGCGCAGACCTGTTGAAGTGCTCGTTCTGCGGAAAGAGCCAGAAGCAGGTCCAGCAGCTCATCGCGGGCCCCGGCGTCTACATCTGCGACGAGTGCGTCGAGCTCTGCAACGAGATCATCGAGGAGCGTCTCGCCGAGGCCGGCGAGACCGAGGCCGGCGAGTTCGAGCTGCCGAAGCCGAAGGAGATCTTCTCCTTCCTCGAGGAGTACGTGATCGGGCAGGAGCCCGCGAAGCGCGCCCTCGCCGTCGCCGTCTACAACCACTACAAGCGCATCCGCGCGAAGACCACGCTGACCACCGCCGACCGCGCCCACGACGACGTGGAGATCGCCAAGTCGAACATCCTGCTCATCGGCCCGACCGGGTGCGGCAAGACCTACCTGGCCCAGACGCTCGCGAAGCAGCTGAACGTGCCGTTCGCCGTCGCCGACGCCACGGCCCTCACCGAGGCCGGCTACGTCGGCGAAGACGTCGAGAACATCCTGCTGAAGCTCATCCAGGCCGCCGACTACGACGTCAAGCGCGCCGAGACCGGCATCATCTACATCGACGAGGTCGACAAGATCGCGCGCAAGGCCGAGAACCCGTCGATCACCCGCGACGTCTCCGGCGAGGGCGTGCAGCAGGCCCTGTTGAAGATTCTCGAGGGCACGGTCGCCTCGGTGCCTCCGCAGGGCGGGCGCAAGCACCCGCACCAGGAGTTCATCCAGATCGACACGACGAACGTGCTGTTCATCGTCGCGGGTGCGTTCGCCGGGCTCGAGGACATCATCTCCTCGCGCGCGGGCAAGCGCGGCATCGGCTTCGGCGCACCGCTGCATTCGAAGCGCGAGGACGCGGAGCTCTTCAGCGAGGTGCTCCCGGAAGACCTGCACAAGTTCGGCCTCATCCCCGAGTTCATCGGCCGGCTGCCCGTCGTGGCGACCGTCACGCCGCTCGACCGCGAGGCGCTCATCGAGATCCTCACCGAGCCGAAGAACGCGCTCGTGAAGCAGTATCAGCGCATGTTCGAGCTCGACGGCGTCGCGCTCGACTTCGAGCAGGACGCGCTCGAGGCGATCGCCGACCTCGCCGTGCTCCGGCAGACCGGCGCCCGAGGACTCCGCGCCATCATGGAGGAGGTGCTCGGCCCGATCATGTTCGAGGTGCCGAGCTCCACGGGGGTCGCCCGGGTCGTCGTCACGAAGGCGGCGGTCATCGACAACGCGGCGCCCACGATCGTCCCGGCGAAGCAGCGCCGTCAGGAGAAGTCGGCCTGACGCCCCGCGCCTTGGCGGCAGGGCGCTTCAGTCCGCGGCGCCTGCGGCGTCGGCGACGGCTGCAGTCGAGCGTCCGAGCAGCGTGAGGTCAGGCGAGGTCGTCGTCCGGGCGCGCGCCGAAGACGATCTCGTCCCAGCTCGGCATGGACGCCCTGGAGCTCTTCTTCGCGGGGGTTGCGGCCGCGCGTCCGCTGCTCTGCTGCTTGCCGCCCCAGAGGCTGCGTGCGGCCTTGCCGGGCCGGTCCTCGCCGGGCTCGGCCTTCGTCTTCGGGCTCGACTCCGCGACCGGTTCCGCGGGGAGCGGCAGCTCGGGCTGTTCGAGCAGCGGTGTCGCCTCGGCCGGCTTCGACGCGGCGGCCTCGCCGGCCGACTCGCGCTCGCCCCGGCGGCGTCGGAGCGCCTCCAGGAGGTCGGCCGTCTCGCCCATGACCGGAGCCGGCTCGTCGGCGCGCTTGATCGCGGCGCGGGTGACGGCCGGACTCGACTGCGGCGTGCTGCGGGCGTAGGGGAGCGGTTCGAGCTGCGGGGCGGTGTCGAACTCGCCGTGCTCCGGCTCCTCGAGCGTGAACGCGCCGCTGTCGAAGCGGGAGGCGTCCCCGTCGACCGCGCGCAGGCGAGGAATCAGGCCGCCCTTGAGCTCGCCCTGCTGCGAAAGTGTGATCGCCTCGGAGTTGAGCGGCTGGAGGGCCTGCTTGCGCGGCTCGAAGCTCCAGCGGGCGTCGTGGTCGATCTCGTCGACGGTGAACTCGAGCTTGACCATCCAGCCGCGCTCCTCGTCCTTCCAGCTCGCCCAGCGCTCACCGCTCGCGCCCAGGCGGGCGAGGCGGTCGCGGATTGCGGAGCCGAACGAGGCCGGCTCGTCGCCGTCGGGTTCGATCGCCGTCGCGACGGGCACGGCGAGGGCGGAGTTCACGATGTGCTCGCGCTCGGCGACCACGGGGCCCTCGAAGCGGCGGATGTACTCGACCGCGGCTCCGGTGATCTCCGCGACATCCTCGGCGGACAGACCGGAACGGATGTGCGCCTGGATCTCGCGGGGCGGGATCTTCGGCCCCTGGTGCTGTTCGGGCTGGGCCTGCCGGATGCGCGATTGCAGCACGTCGTCCACCACGATCCGGAAGCGCGCGCCGTCCTCGGTCGCCACGAGGAGTGCGCCGTCCTCGACTCCGATCACCTTCAGTTCCTGCATCGCGAGAACCCTTCCGTGCCTGCGTTCCCGCCAAGGATGCCACGCGAACGGGCCGTGCTCCGGGAATACCCCGGGCGTGCCGGAAGTTGACCAGGCAGCGAGAGCCGAAGGGCTCTCGGGCGATGGTTTGCTTACGCCGATGATTTCATGCAGACTAACGCCGCCGAATCCTCGGCGTGAAGGAATGGATGGGAATGGCAACCGACTACGACGCCCCGCGGAAGACCGAAGACGACTCGGAGTCGATCGAGGCCCTCAAGGAACGCGTCCCCGACAAGATGTCGGGTGTGGTCGACGTCGAAGACGCCGACAACCCCGGTAGCTTCGACCTCGCTGGCGCCGACCTCTCGGATGTCGAGCTCGACGTCGTCGTGCTCCCGCCGCAGGCCGACGAGTTCACCTGTGTCAGCTGCTTCCTCGTGAAGCACCGCTCGCAGATCGACCACGAGACGAAGCTTGGGCCGATCTGCCTCGAGTGCGCCGCCTGAGCGACGTACCCGCACCTACTCCGGCCGTCGCGATCCGTTGATCGCGGCGGCCAGTTCTTTGGGCCGGCGGCTCGAGACGAGCCAGTACGGGGTGGGGTCGGCCGGGTCGACGATCGGGATGCGCACGACGGGCTGCACCCAGCCCCGGATGACGAGGAACGCCCGCGCGTCGAGCCCGGTGCCCCGCTCCGCCCGCGCCGCGGCGTCCTCCGCGGCGACCGCCTCGCCGGTGTGCGCGAGGTCGATCTCGGCCCGCCCGGCGCGGAGTCGTCCGTCGCGCACCTCGACGATCGGCGCCGTGAGGCTGAGCGCCCCGACCACGGCGAGGTAGAGCACGATCCCCGTGACGATGCCCGCCGGCATCGAGACCGGGGCGAGCACCAGGATGCTCGACGGGACGAGCAGCAGGCTCACGATGTAGATCCAGGGAGTGGGCCAGAGTTTCTCGCGGTACACGGGCATGTCTCTATCCCACCAGACTTCTGCACTACCCTCGAACGGTGAGCGATTCCGTCGACGTCCTGATCACGGCCGAGCGGGTCCCGAGCTACGCCCACCCGGGCGACGCCGGAGCCGACCTGCACGCCGCCGAGTCCATCGTCCTCGCCCCCGGTGAGCGCGCCACCGTCGGCACCGGGGTGTCCATCGCGCTGCCCGAGGGCTACGTTGCCTTCGTGGTGCCGCGCTCCGGGCTCGCGTTCAAGCACGGCATCACCATCGTGAACGCGCCGGGCACCGTCGACGCCGGCTACCGCGGCGAGATCAAGGTCGCGCTGCTGAACACCGACGCACGCGAGCCGTACGCCATCGAGGCGGGCGACCGCATCGCCCAGGTCGTCGTCATGCCGGTGAGCCGCGCGCGCTTCGTCGAGGTCGAGCGCCTGCCGGGCAGCGATCGCGGCGAGGGCGGGTTCGGATCGACGGGGTTCGGCGAGCAGAAGCAAGGAGCGAACGCGTGAGCGAGATCGAGAACGCCGGGAGCGCCGAGCGCCCCGTCGACCACCCCAAGTCGGCCCCCGAGGACCGCGAGACCGCCGGGCCGTTCGACGAGTCGGAGGCGAACCCCGTTCGCCCCTACGTCGATCTCGGCGGGGTCAAGGTGCTTCCTCGCGAGGGCCTGCACCTGCGTCTCGAGGTCGAGGAGGGCTCGAAGCGCGTCGTCGCGGTCGGCCTCGACTACGCGAACTCCACGCTGCAGGTGCAGCCGTTCGCGGCACCGCGCTCGAGCGGGCTCTGGCACGAGATCCGCGAGCAGATCGCCGAGCAGATCGCGCGGCAGGGCGGCACCACGCGCGTCCGCGACGGGGCGTTCGGGCCCGAGCTGCTCGCGCAGATCCCGGTCGCGGCCGCCGACGGCGCCACCGGCCGGATGCGCCTCGCCCGCTTCGTCGGCGTCGACGGGCCGCGCTGGTTCCTCCGCGGCGTGATCGCGGGGGAGGCGGCGGTCGACCCCACTGCCGCCGCGCAGGTCGAAGACCTCTTCCGCTCGATCGTCGTCGTCCGCGGCACGACGCCGATGCCGCCGCGCGACCTGATCCCGCTGCGGATGCCGGCGACCGGCGCCCAGCCGCAGCAGTGATGTCGGGCGACGCCGAGCGGCGCGATGGCGCGCCGGCCGACGAGGCGCCCCTCGATGCGGCGCACCGTACCGCCGGCTCCGACGGGGCGGACGGTTCCCGATCGGCCGCGGAGCCGGGCGAGCGCTCCGAGCTCGCCGGGGAGTTCGGCCGTCAGCTGGCGGCGGCGGCGGAGCGCAGCGGGCTCGGTGCGCTCGCTCGCGACGAGCGCCTGAGCGGGCGCGACCTGCTCACCGCGATCGGCGGCGTCCGAGGCATCCTCGAGGCCCTGCTGCCCGGCCTCGTCTTCCTCGTCGTCTACAGCTCGCTGACGAGCTTCGCGCACCTCGAGACCCAGGCGGCGCTTATCCCGGCGCTCGCGGCGTCCGTCGGGCTCGCCGTCGTCTTCACGATCGCGCGGGTGGTGGTCAAGGGGCAGCCGACGCAGGCGATCGCCGGCCTCGTCGGCGTGCTCGCCTCGGCCGGGCTCTCGCTCTGGACCGGGCGCGCCGAGGACAACTACGTGCTCGGCTTCTGGACGAACGGCGTCTACGCGACCGTGCTGCTCGTCTCGGTGCTCGTCCGCTGGCCGGTGATCGGGCTGATCGTCGGCTTCCTCATGAACGACGGCCTCGCCTGGCGGCAGGATCGCCGCAAGCTCCGCGCCGCGCAGTTCCTCACCCTCGTCTGGGTCGGGCTCTTCGTCGCCCGGCTCGCGGTGCAGCTGCCGTTCTACTTCGCGCAGAACGTCGAGGCGCTCGGGGCGACCCGACTGCTCATGGGGGTCCCGCTGTACGCCCTCGTGCTCGTCTTCACCTGGCTCGTCGTGCGCGCCGTGTACCCGGCGAAGGATGCCGCCGCCGAGTGATAGAGTTATCTCGACGTCGAGATAAATAGCTCGAACCCGCGGGGCGGGGCGGCGCTGGGGCCATTAGGTTACCCTTGCTGGATCGGCCCCCTGTCTGACGAGCAAGATGAAGTGCCGCGATGCGTTCGCGGCAGGCTTCGCGAAGGAGAGGACATCGTGTCTGCAGTGAACAGTTTCGGGGCGAAGGACACGCTCCGCGTCGGCGACGAATCCTACGAGATCTTCCGCATCGACACCGTGCCCGGGTACGAGAAGCTCCCCTTCAGCCTGAAGGTGCTGCTCGAGAACCTGCTGCGCACCGAGGACGGCGCGAATGTCACGAAGGAGCAGATCGAGGCGCTGGGCTCGTGGGTTCCCACGGCCGAACCCGACACCGAGATCCAGTTCACGCCGGCGCGCGTGGTCATGCAGGACTTCACCGGTGTGCCCTGCATCGTCGACCTCGCCACGATGCGCGAGGCCGTCGTCGCCCTCGGTGGCGACCCCAACAAGATCAACCCGCTCTCGCCCGCCGAGATGGTCATCGACCACTCGGTCATCGCCGACCTGTTCGGCACCGAGAACGCGCTCGAGCGCAACGTCGAGATCGAGTACGAGCGCAACGGCGAGCGGTATCAGTTCCTGCGCTGGGGCCAGACGGCCTTCGACGACTTCAAGGTCGTGCCGCCGGGCACCGGCATCGTGCACCAGGTGAACATCGAGCACCTCGCGAAGGTCATCTACGACCGCTCGGTCGACGGCGTCGTTCGCGCCTACCCCGACACCTGCGTCGGCACCGACTCGCACACCACGATGGTCAACGGCCTCGGCGTGCTCGGCTGGGGCGTCGGCGGCATCGAGGCCGAGGCGGCCATGCTCGGCCAGCCCGTCTCGATGCTCATCCCCAAGGTCGTCGGCTTCAAGCTCTCGGGCTCGATCCCGACCGGCGTGACCGCGACCGACGTCGTGCTCACCATCACCGACATGCTCCGCAAGCACGGCGTCGTCGGCAAGTTCGTCGAGTTCTACGGCTCGGGCGTCGCCTCGGTGCCGCTCGCGAACCGCGCGACCATCGGCAACATGAGCCCCGAGTTCGGCTCGACCGCCGCGATGTTCCCCATCGACGACGTCACGGTCGACTACCTGCGCCTGACCGGGCGCAGCGAGCAGCAGCTCGCCCTCGTCGAGGCCTACGCCAAGGAGCAGAAGCTCTGGCACGACGCCGAGAACGAGCCGGTGTTCTCCGAGTACCTCGAGCTCGACCTCTCCACGGTCGTGCCGTCGATCGCCGGCCCGAAGCGCCCGCAGGACCGCATCATCCTCTCGACCGCCAAGGAGCAGTTCGAGAAGGACCTGACGAACTACGCCGAGGTCGACCACGACCTCGTCGACCTCGAGATCGCCGAGTCGTTCCCCGCGTCCGACCCGCCCGCGAACTCGCCGGAAGACGAGTACAGCCAGCACGTGCACCACCACAAGAGCCACGCGCCGACCTCGATCTCGAAGCCGACGCAGGTCGTCGAGGCCGACGGCACCGAGTACACGCTCGACCACGGCGCCGTCACGATCGCGGCGATCACCTCGTGCACGAACACCTCGAACCCCTCGGTCATGCTCGCGGCGGGTCTGCTGGCCCGCAACGCCGTGAAGAAGGGCCTGAAGGCCAAGCCGTGGGTGAAGACCACGCTCGCGCCGGGCTCGAAGGTCGTCACCGACTACTACGAGAAGGCCGGCCTCACGCAGGACCTCGAGGACCTCGGCTTCTACACCGTCGGCTACGGCTGCACCACGTGCATCGGCAACTCGGGCCCGCTCATCGAAGAGGTCTCGGCCGCCATCCAGCAGAACGACCTCGCGGTGACCGCGGTGCTCTCGGGCAACCGCAACTTCGAGGGCCGCATCAACCCCGACGTGAAGATGAACTACCTCGCGTCGCCGCCGCTCGTCATCGCCTACTCGCTCGCCGGTTCGATGAACTTCGACTTCGAGACCGACGCGCTCGGCACCGACCCCGATGGCAACGACGTCTTCCTGCGCGACATCTGGCCCGACGCGGCCGAGGTGCAGGCGACGATCGACTCGTCGATCAGCGAGGACATGTTCACCACGCAGTACGCGAGCGTCTTCGAGGGCGACGAGCGGTGGCGCACGCTGCCGACGCCGACCGGTTCGACGTTCGAGTGGGACGAGAAGTCGACCTACGTGCGGAAGCCCCCGTACTTCGAGGGCATGACCATGCAGCCCTCGCCGGTGTCCGACATCTCGGGCGCCCGCGTGCTCGCGAAGCTCGGCGACTCGGTCACGACCGACCACATCTCGCCCGCCGGCTCGATCAAGGCCGACAGCCCCGCCGGCCACTACCTGACCGAGCACGGCGTCGAGCGCAAGGACTTCAACTCCTACGGCTCGCGCCGCGGCAACCACGAGGTGATGATCCGCGGCACCTTCGCGAACATCCGACTGCGCAACCAGCTCCTCGACGGCGTCGAGGGCGGCTACACGCGCGACTTCACGAAGGCCGACGCGCCGCAGTCGTTCATCTACGACGCCTCGCAGAACTACCAGGAGCAGGGCACTCCGCTCGTCATCTTCGGCGGCAAGGAGTACGGTTCCGGCTCCTCGCGCGACTGGGCGGCGAAGGGCACGAGCCTGCTCGGCGTGAAGGCGGTCATCACCGAGAGCTTCGAGCGCATCCACCGCTCGAACCTCATCGGCATGGGCGTCGTCCCGCTGCAGTTCCCGGTGGGGGAGTCGGCCGACTCGCTCGGGCTCGACGGCACCGAGATCGTCTCGATCTCGGGCCTCGAGCAGCTGAACGAGGGCACGACCCCGAAGACGGTCCACGTCGTCGCCGAGCCGAGCGAGCACTCGCCGGCCGGCAAGCAGACGGTCGAGTTCGACGCGGTCGTCCGCATCGACACGCCCGGTGAGGCCGACTACTACCGCAACGGCGGCATCCTGCAGTACGTGCTGCGCTCGCTCGTCTGACGCGGGCGGCGACTCGGCGAGGCCGGGCGTTCCATTCAGGGAGCGCCCGGCCTCGGCCGTTCCGGTCGCGTAGAATCGACGGATGCCGCACCCCCACTTCGCGGCGCACGGAAAGGCGGCGCAGATGACCCTGCTGGAGACGATCAGAGGTCCTCGCGACCTCGACGGTCTCACGAGGGAGCAGCTGGACCAGCTCGCGGTGGAGGTGCGCGAGCATCTCGTCGCGAACGTGGCGAAGACGGGCGGACACCTCGGCCCGAACCTCGGCGTGGTCGAGCTGACCATCGCGATCCACCGGGTGTTCTCGTCCCCTCAGGACGCCATCGTCTTCGACACCGGGCACCAGTCCTACGTGCACAAGCTGCTCACCGGGCGCCAGGACTTCTCGACCCTGCGCCAGAACGGCGGGCTCGCCGGCTATCCGCAGCGCAGCGAGTCCGAGCACGACATCGTCGAGTCCTCGCACGCGTCCAGCTCGCTGTCCTGGGCCGACGGCATCTCGAAGGCCTTCGAGATGACCGGGCAGCACGACCGTCATGTCGTGGCCGTCGTCGGCGACGGGGCGCTCACGGGCGGCATGACGTGGGAGGCCCTCAACAACATCTCCGACGACAACACCCGCAAGCTCATCGTCGTCGTCAACGACAACGGCCGCTCGTACGCCCCGACCATCGGCGGCATGGCCCGCTTCCTGAACTCCGTGCGCACGAAGCGCACCTACCGCAACCTGCACCTCTCGAGCCGCGAGGCCTTCGAACGGCTGGGCGGGCCCGCGAAGGCGTTCTACCGCGGGGTGCGCGGTGGCCTGCACGGCTTCCTCTCGCGCTTCACCGACAACGAGGCGCTCTACTCGAACCTCGACATCAAGTACGTCGGTCCGGTCGACGGGCACGACGAGCACGCCATGGAAGACGCCCTCCGGCAGGCGAAGAACTACGGCGCCCCGGTCATCGTGCACGCGATCACCGAGAAGGGCCGCGGCTACGAGCCCGCCCGCAACGACGTGGCCGACCAGTTCCACGCCGTCGGGCAGATCGACCCGGAGTCGGGCGAGCCGCTCGACACGAGCGGTGCGAAGAGCTGGACGAGCGTGTTCGCCGACGAACTCGTGCAGCTCGCCGAGCAGAACGAGCGGCTCGTCGGCATCACCGCGGCCATGTTGCGCCCCACCGGCCTGCACCGCATGGCCGAGCGCTTCCCGTCCCGCGTCTTCGACGTCGGCATCGCCGAGCAGCACGCGGTCACGAGTGCGGCCGGGCTCGCCTTCGGCGGGCTCCATCCCGTGGTCGCCGTCTACGCGACCTTCATGAACCGCGCCTTCGACCAGCTGCTGATGGACGTCGCGCTGCACAAGGCCGGCGTCACCTTCGTGCTCGACCGCGCCGGAGTCACCGGGCCCGACGGGCCGAGCCACCACGGCGTCTGGGACCTCTCGATCCTGCAGGTCGTCCCCGGTATCCGGATCGCCGCCCCGCGCGACTCGGTCCGGCTCGCCGAGGAGCTCGGCGAGGCGGTCCGCGTCGAGGACGCGCCCACGGTGCTCCGCTTCCCGAAGGGCTCCGTCGGCACCGAGTACCACGCGGTCCGGCGGACGCCCGACGGCGTCGACGTGCTCGTGGAGTCGGAGCGCCGCGACGTGCTCATCGTGACCGTCGGTCCGATGGCGGGCATCGGCCTCGACGTGGCGCAGCGGCTCGAGGCGCACGGCATCGGGGCGACCGTGATCGACCCGCGCTGGGTGGTCCCGGTGCCCGAGAGTGTCGTGCGCCTGGCCGCCGACTATCGCCTCGTCGTCTCACTGGAGGACGGGGTGCGCGTCGGCGGCGTGGGCACCCGCATCCGGCAGGATCTCCGTGAGGCCGGCGTCGACACCGCCGTGACCGAACTGGGCCTGCCCGACGAGTTCCTCGACCACGGCTCCCGTGCCGAGATCCTCGAGCGCGTGGGGCTCACTCCGCAGCACATCGCCCACGACGTCACCGCGATGGTGCTCGGCACGAAGCTGCCGCACGCCCGCGGCGTCTCCGGCGACACCGGCGCGCAGCCGGTCGTCGCCCGCGCGGCCGACTGAGCCCGCCCGCACGCCGGAACGGGAACGGCCCGCGACGATCTCGTCGCGGGCC
>NZ_BMRJ01000001.1:1896939-1904253 GCF_014648575.1 Agromyces mediolanus
AACGTGTCTCCGAAGACCCGCTCCGACGCGCCCACGCGGTCGAGGTAGGGAGTCGCGCCGCCGGCCTGGAACGGCCAGCCGGCGCCGAGGATGAGGCAGAGGTCGATGTCCTCCGCCGCGGCGACGACCTGCTCCTCGAGCATGAGGCGGATCTCGCCGGCGAGCTCGTCCTCGACGCGGCGGAGGATCGTCGCGGCATCCACCGGGCTCTTGCCGACCGTGATCGCCTTCTTCGCCTCCTTGGTGAGGTCGACGACCTTGCCGTGCTTGTCCTTCTCGACGACGGGCGCACCGAGCTTCGAGAGCGCGTGCATGTTCTCGGAGGCGTAGAAGCGCTCGGGGAACTCCCGCACCATCGTGTCCTGCACGTGCGCGGCGACCGCCCAGCCGACGAGGTCGATCAGCTCGAACGGGCCCATCGGGAGGCCGATGGGCGCGAGCGCCTTCTCGACGACGGGCACCGGGGTGCCCTCGTCGACCGCGCGCGCCGCCTCGCCCATCACCTTGGCGAGCAGCCGGTTCACGACGAAGCCCGGGGCGTCGGCGGTGAGCACCGCGCTCTTCTTGAGCTTCGCAGCGGTCGCGAACGCGGTCGCGAGCGTCGCGTCGTCGGTCTTCGGCGTCTTCACGATCTCGATCAGCGGCATCACCGCGACCGGGTTGAAGAAGTGGAACCCGACGAGGCGCTCGGGGTGCGCGAGCTTCGCGCCGATCTCCTCGACGGAGAGCGAGGAGGTGTTCGTCGCGATGATCGCCGTCTCGGCGAGGTGCGGTTCGACCTCGGCGAAGACCTGCTGCTTCACCGCCAGGTCTTCGAACACGGCCTCGATGACCCAGTCGCAGTCGGCGAAGTCGGCCTTGTCGGTCGTGCCGCTGACGAGCGCGCGGAGCCGGTTCGCCTCGTCGGCGTCGATGCGGCCCTTCTGCTCGAGCGCACCGATCTCGTCACGGATGTAGCCGAGGCCCTTGTCGACGCGGGCCTGGTCGAGGTCGGTGATGACGACCGGCACCTGCAGGCGGCGCACGAAGAGGAGGGCGAACTGGCTCGCCATGAGCCCGGCGCCGATGATGCCGACCTTCGTCACCTTGCGGGCGAGCTCGCGGTCGGGAGCGCCCGCCGGGCGCTTGGCGCGCTTCTGCACGAGGTTGAACGCGTAGATCGAGGCGCGGAACTGGTCGCCCGCGATGAGGTCTGCGAGCACCTCGTCCTCGCGCGCGAAGCCCTCGGCCTTGCTGCCGCTCTTGGCGGCCTTCAGCAGGTCCAGCGCCGCGTAGGGCGACTTCGCGACGGAGCCGATGCGGGCTTCGAGCGTCTTGCGCGCGATGCCGATCGCGACGTCCCACTTCGCGAGCCGCTCGAGCTTGCCCGGCGTGTTCGGGCGCTTCACCTGCGCGCCGCCGAGCACGCCGTCGGCCCACTTCAGGGACTCCTCGAGGAAGTTCACCGGCGCGAACATCGCGTCGGCGATGCCGAGCTCGAGGGCGTCCTTCGCCTTCAGCATGCGGTTGTTCTTGAGCGGGTTCTCGACGACGACCTTGAGCGCGTTCTCGATGCCGATCAGGTTCGGCAGGAGGTAGGCGCCGCCCCAGCCGGGGATGATGCCGAGGAACACCTCGGGCAGGGCGATGCCGGGCGCAGAGGAGTCCACCGTGCGGTAGTCGGAGTTCAGCGCGATCTCGAGCCCGCCGCCGAGGGCGAGGCCGTTGATGAAGCAGAACGAGGGCACGCCCAGCTCGCCGAGCTTGCCGAGCACGAAGTGGCCGAGCTGACCCATCTTGAGCGCCACCTCACGGCTCGGGATCTCGCCGACCTTCGAGAGGTCGGCGCCGGCGGCGAGGAAGTACGGCTTGCCGGTGATGGCGACGGCGTCGATCTCGCCCGCCGCGGCGCGCGCCTGCAGCTCGACGAGCCGCTCGTCGAGCTCGAGCAGCGTGACCGGACCGAGCGTGGTGGGCCGGGTGTGGTCGCGCCCGTTGTCGAGCGTGATGAGCGCCAGCGTCTTGCCGGACGGCAACCGGACGTCGCGCACGTACGAGTGCGTGACGACCTCGTCGGCCGACATGGCGGCGAGCTCGGAGAAGTCGATCTTCGAGTAGTCGGTCATGTCGCTCAACGACCCTTTCCGTAGCGCTTGTGGTGCGGGTTCTCCCAGATGACGGTGCCGCCCTGGCCGAGGCCGACGCACATCGCGGTCACGCCGTAGCGGACGTCGGGGCGCTGCTCGAACTGGCGGGCGAGCTGGGTCATCAGACGGACGCCCGAGGCGGCCAGCGGGTGGCCGATGGCGATCGCACCGCCCCAGGGGTTCACCCGCTCGTCGTCGTCGGCGATGCCGAAGTGGTCGAGGAAGCTCAGCACCTGCACGGCGAACGCCTCGTTGAGCTCGAACAGCCCGATGTCGGAGATGTCGAGGCCGGCGCGCTTCAGCGCCTTCTCGGTCGACGGGATCGGGCCGATGCCCATGACCTCGGGCTCGACGCCGGCGAAGGCGAAGCTGACCATGCGCATCTTCGTCGAGAGGCCGAGCTCCTTCGCCGCGTCGGAGCTCGCGAGGATCGCGGCGGTGGCGCCGTCGGTGAGGGGCGAGGCGTTGCCCGCGGTGACCCGGCCGTGCGGGCGGAACGGCGTCTTCAGCGTCGCGAGGCCCTCCATGGTCGTCTCGGGGCGGCGGCCCTCGTCCTCGGTCGCGAGGCCCCAGCCCGACTCGGTGCGCAGGGCGACCGGCACGAGGTCGGGCTGGATGTGACCGGCGTCATAGGCGGCTTGCACCTTCTGCTGGCTCAGCATGCCGAAGCGGTCGGCGCGCTCCTTGGTGAGCTCGGGGAAGCGGTCGTGGAGCCGCTCGGCGGTGTTGCCCATGTTGAGCGCGTCGGCGGCGACGAGCTTCTCGGCGAGGAACCGCGGGTTCGGGTCGGCGTCGAGGCCCATCGGGTGCCGTCCCATGTGCTCGACCCCGCCGGCGATGACGACGTCGTACTGGCCGAAGCCGATGCCGGACCCGGTGGTGGTGACGGCGGTCATCGCGCCGGCGCACATGCGGTCGATCGCGAAGCCCGGCACACTCATCGGCAGGCCCGCGAGGATCGCGGCGGTGCGGCCGAGGGTCAGGCCCTGGTCGCCCTGCTGGGTGGTCGCGGCGATCGCCACGTCGTCCACCCGCGCCGGGGGCAGGGAGGGGTTGCGTTCGAGGAGCCCCGTGATGGTCTTGACCGCGAGGTCGTCGGCCCGGGTGTTCCAGTACATGCCCTTTTCACCGGCTCGTCCGAACGGGGTCCGGACCCCGTCGACGAACACGACATCAGCTCGTTCAGCCACGCTGCAGCTCCCTTTCGGATCAGGATGACTCGATCCTACGAAGCCGGCATCACGGCGACGGAATCGCTTGACGGAACCTACGAAGCGCTGTCCTCGGCGTCGAGAATGCTTTGTGCGGCCTCGCTAAAGGCCTCCGCGATTCTCTGTGCGGTGGCTTCAAGCTGCCACGGCCTGGCGCCGTGCTCGGCGAGCGCCGCCGAGATGGCCGCGGCATCGCGCTCGACGGGCGGGTGCCAGGCGACCCGGCGCAGCGTGTCCGGGGTCAGCAGGTTCTCGACCGGCATCCCGTACTCCTCGGCGATCTCGGCCACCGCCTCCTTGGCGAGCCGGAGCCGCGCGTCGGCCTCGGGGTTCCGCGCCGCCCACGCGCGCGGGGGCGGCGGGGCATCGCTCGGCACGCGAGCGGCCGGCAGATCGTTCGTCTGGATGGCGGCCTCGACCGCCTTCCACCAGCGATCGAGCTCGCTGCGGCTCGCGCGCCCGTTGAAGTCCTTCATGTCGGCGAGCGCGCGCCGGCTCCTCGGCATCGCCTTCGCGACCGTGAGGATCGAGGAGTCGGGGACGAGTCGGCCGGGTGCGACGTCACGCTCGACCGCGAGCTCGTCGCGGGCGAGCCAGAGCGAACGGGCGACGGCGAGGTTGCGGGGCGAGCGGAGCGCGTGGATGCCGGAGAGGCGGCGCCACGGCTCGTTCGTGGCCGGCTTCGGCTCGCGATGCAGCACGGCGTCGAACTCCTGCGCGGCCAGCTCGGCCTTGCCGGCGGCCACGAGCTCCTCGGCGAGGCGGTCGCGCACGTCGACGAGCAGCTCCACGTCCAGCGCCGCGTAGGTGAGCCAGGGCTGGGGGAGCGGCCGGGTGGACCAGTCCGCCGCGGAGTGCTCCTTGGCGAGGGTGACGCCGAGGAGTTCCTCGACGACGGCCGCGAGGCCGACACGCTGCATGCCCAGGAGGCGCGCCGCGAGTTCCGTGTCGAAGATGCGATCGGGATCGAGCCCGACCTCGCGCAGGCAGGCGAGGTCCTGGCTGGCGGCGTGCAGCACCCACTCGTCGTGGTGCACGAGTTCCTGTAGCCGATCGAACTCGCCGAGCGCGGGCGGGTCGAAGAGGAAGGTGCCGGAGCCTCGACGGAACAGCTGGATCAAGTACGCGCGCTGCGAGTAGCGGAAGCCGCTCGCCCGCTCGGCGTCGACCGCGATGGGGCCGTCGCCGTCGGCGATCCGGTCGACCGCGGCCGCGAACGCTTCCGGCGTGTCGATCACCCGGTAGTCAGTCACGGTTCCTCCGTCTGAGTAGGGTCGTCACCCCTTCGGAACGGGGCGGCAGCCCGGCGAGCATGCACAGCAACTCGCCCCAGCCTTCCACATGCGCATCGATCCGGGGGTCGAGAGGGGTCCACGAGGCGCGCAGCTCGATCTGCGCGCCGTCGCCCTGCTGGGCGAGCTCGCCGAAGCCTGTGGAGAGGATCTTCGTGGCCGTTCCCGAAGCCGCCACGTAGCTCGCGCCCCTCGCGTCGAGGGCGTCGACGAGCCACGACCAGGCCACGTCGGCGAGGAACGGGTCGAGGCCGATGTCGGTTTCGAGCGGCGCCTGCGCGAAGCAGACGATGCGGAACCGTCCGCCCCACTGCTCCGGTTCGCTCGGGTCGTACAGCAGCACGAAGCGGCCGGTGCCGAGCTCGGAGTCGGCGTGCCGGCTCGGCAGCACGTCCGCCGAGAGCGCGGTGGCGTAGGGGGCGAGGGCCGCGGGCGCGGGGATCTCGGACACGCGGAGCTCGCTTCGGGGCGAGGCCGCTCGGATGGATTCGAGCGCGACCTCGAACTCGTGGGGCGGTCGCGTCGCTGAGTCGGGCACGAGTGCAGACTAGAGTCTGCGTCGAGGCGGATGTCGGCGGCACGCCGGTCCGACCGGCACCACCTCGACGGGTTCGACCGGAGGGGGACGTATGCCAGGGGGAGCACGCATCGCGAAGGGCGTGGGGATCGCGATCGGGGTGGTCGCGCTGACGGCGGCGGTCGCGGCGACGGTGACCGCCGCGATCGGGGTGCGGTTCGCGCGCAAGGTGGTCACGCCGCCGCTGGAACGCGAGGAGGACGTCCGAATCCTCGGCGTCGACCGCCCGAGGAACGAGATCCTGCTGGCGCCGTCGGACGAAGCGCGGATGGCCGGCCGCTACGGGTTCTGGTTCGACCGCGATGCCGGATACGCCCGACTCGGGGACGTCCTCGACGAAGGCCCGCGCGGCGTCCGGCGGGTCATCGAGTCGATCGACTTCGGCCGCCTCGAGCGCGCGCAGCGCGGGCGGATGAGCGGCTGGTACCACCTGGGGCCGTGGGAGCTCGGCATCCCGTACGAGAACGTCGCGATCCAGACGCCCGTCGGACCGGCGCCCGCCTGGCACGTCCCCGCCGAGGAGCCGGGCGGCGACTGGGTCATCCAGGTGCACGGCTGGGGGGCCCGGCGCCCCGAGGGGCTGCGCGCCGTCGCGCCGGCTCGCGCCCAGGGCTGGGACACGCTGCTGATCTCCTACCGGAACGACGGCGAGGCGCCCGCCTCGGGGGACGGCCGCTTCGGCCTCGGCAGCACCGAGTGGCGAGACGTGGAGGCGGCCGTCGCCTACGCGAAGGAGCGCGGCGCCCGGCGCATCGTGCTGATGGGCTGGTCGATGGGCGGCGGAACGGTGCTGCAGGCGATGCTCCGCTCGCCGAGCGTCGCCGAGGCGGTGTGCGGCCTCATCCTGGAGTCGCCGGCGGTCGACTGGGCGGACATCCTGCGCTTCCAGGGCACGCTCTACCGCCTGCCGGCGGAGTTCGCCGTCGTCGTCAGCCGGGTGCTGCGCGACCGGCTCGGCTCCGGCCTCGCGGGCCTGGCCGAGCCCATCGACCTCGCCGAGCTCGACGCCGCAGATCGAGCCGACGAGCTCGCGGTGCCGATGCTGCTGCTGCACAGCGTCGACGACGGCTTCGTGCCGATCGACGGCTCGCGGCGACTGGCGGAGGCCCGTCCCGACCTCGTGCAGTTCGAGATCTTCGAGGGCGCGCGGCACACCAAGCTGTGGAACGAGGATCCGGAGCGCTGGAGCGCGCTCATCGCGGACTGGCTCGCCGCGCGCTGACCGCCGCCGATCAGGCGCTGCGCTCGGCGAGCTGGCGCTTGATCCGCCCGAGCATGCCGGTCATGCCCCGCACCCGCAGCGGGGACACGGCCTGGCCGAGCCCGAGCGACTGCGGGTAGTCGGCCGGGACGTCGAGCACCTCCTGCGGGGTGAGCCCGTCGAGCCCCTGCACGAGGATCGAGGCGAAGCCCCGGGTCGTCGGCGACTCCCGCGGCGCGGTGGCGTGCAGGTGCACCCGGCCGTCGTCGACCTCGACGAAGAGGTAGACGGGGGACTGGCACTCCTCGACGCGCTCGAGCAGCTCGGGGTGGTCGGCGTAGCGTTCGGGCAGCTCCGGCAGCTCGTTCGAGAACTCGAGCAGGAGCTGGAGGCGGTCCTTCACCTCGAGCGCGAGGAAGTCGTCGCGGGTCTCGGCGAGCCGCGCGGGGAGTGCCGTGTCGTCCATCTCCTCGATTCTCGCACCGATCCGCGGCGCCGCCGCCGAGGCCGCCGACGCGCGCTCGCGGGTCAGCGCGCGGGCAGCTCGCCGCGCGCCTCGCCGGTGACGATGGGCACGCGGACGGCGCTGCCCCACTCGGTCCACGAACCGTCGTAGTTCCGCACGTGCTCGAAGCCCAGCAGGTGCGTGAGCACGAACCAGGTGTGGCTCGAGCGCTCGCCGATCCGGCAGTAGGCGACGATCTCGTCGTCGTCCTCGAGGCCGACCTCGTCGCGGTAGATGGCGTCGAGCTCCGAGCGGGAGCGGAAGGTGCCGTCGGACGCGGCGGCGCGCGCCCAGGGCACGGACGCCGCCGTGGGGATGTGCCCGGCGCGGAGCGCGCCCTCCTCCGGGTAGGCGGGTGCCGTCGTCCGCTCGCCCGAGTACTCCTCGGGGGAGCGGACGTCG